>NZ_JBIWEV010000001.1:575992-1366843 GCF_044762725.1 Peribacillus sp. NPDC096447 | reverse complement strand
CCTGAAAGATGATCAGGTTGATAGGTCAGAGGTGGAAGCATGGTGACATGTGGAGCTGACTGATACTAATAGATCGAGGACTTAACCATCGCTTTAAAAAAATGAAATACCTTCTTATTATCTAGTTTTGAAGGAATGAAAATTTCTTCTTGCATTTTCTCAAAAAGACGTTATAATAATATATGTCTTGAAAAAATGTTAACATTGTTTGGTGACGATAGCGAAGAGGTCACACCCGTTCCCATTCCGAACACGGCAGTTAAGCTCTTCAGCGCCGATGGTAGTTGGGGGTTTCCCCCTGTGAGAGTAGGACGTCGCCAAGCTTATATTGTTCCGCAGTAGCTCAGTGGTAGAGCATTCGGCTGTTAACCGAACGGTCGTAGGTTCGAGTCCTACCTGCGGAGCCATTATTGGAGAGCTGTCCGAGTGGCCGAAGGAGCACGATTGGAAATCGTGTAGACGGGTAACCCTGTCTCAAGGGTTCAAATCCCTTGCTCTCCGCCATTTATACCTGGCCCGTTGGTCAAGCGGTTAAGACACCGCCCTTTCACGGCGGTAACACGGGTTCGAATCCCGTACGGGTCACCATTTAGACAACATATTGGAGGATTAGCTCAGCTGGGAGAGCATCTGCCTTACAAGCAGAGGGTCGGCGGTTCGATCCCGTCATCCTCCACCATTTTTCAATAACATCAAGTTGTTTCTGCATAAAGGATTGATTATTTCAACCCATTGAAACGCTCAACACGAAAACTTGATGCATAAAAAGAAACATTATTACCGTCGCGGGGTGGAGCAGTCCGGTAGCTCGTCGGGCTCATAACCCGAAGGTCGCAGGTTCAAATCCTGTCCCCGCAATCTATGGTCCCGTGGTGTAGCGGTTAACATGCCTGCCTGTCACGCAGGAGATCGCGGGTTCGATTCCCGTCGGGACCGCCATTTTTATTGTTTGGCTCAGTAGCTCAGTCGGTAGAGCAAAGGACTGAAAATCCTTGTGTCGGCGGTTCGATTCCGTCCTGAGCCACCATAGTAGTGCCGGTGTAGCTCAACTGGTAGAGCAACTGACTTGTAATCAGTAGGTTGGGGGTTCAAGTCCTCTTGCCGGCACCATGTTTCATCCATATGCGGAGGGGTAGCGAAGTGGCTAAACGCGGCGGACTGTAAATCCGCTCCTTCGGGTTCGGCAGTTCGAATCTGCCCCCCTCCACCATCTTTATTACAGGGGTATAGTTTAAAGGTAGAACAGAGGTCTCCAAAACCTCCAGTGTGGGTTCGAGTCCTACTACCCCTGCCAATTTCAATCCTATAATGGCGATTGTGGCGAAGTGGTTAACGCACCTGATTGTGGTTCAGGCATTCGTGGGTTCGATTCCCATCAGTCGCCCCATTTTTAAAAACATGGTATAATGATTACAACGTTATTGGGCTATAGCCAAGCGGTAAGGCAACGGATTTTGATTCCGTCATGCGAAGGTTCGATCCCTTCTAGCCCAGCCATATGCGAAAGTAGTTCAGTGGTAGAATACAACCTTGCCAAGGTTGGGGTCGCGGGTTCGAATCCCGTCTTTCGCTCCAAAAACGTTGGCGGCATAGCCAAGCGGTAAGGCAGAGGTCTGCAAAACCTTTACCACCGGTTCGATTCCGGTTGCCGCCTCCAACAAACATGCCGGTGTGGCGGAATTGGCAGACGCGCACGACTCAAAATCGTGTTCCTCTGGAGTGCCGGTTCGACCCCGGCCACCGGTATCATGAAAGCTTATAGAATCAAGGTCTCAACTTAAATGTTGAGGCCTTTTTTCTTTGTCTTTAATACGACAAAACTAATCCAGAATCGTGTGCGGCGAATCGTGTGCTTAGGAGGTCGTAATGAGAAGACGTAAAGAATTAACAGAAGATGAACTAAGAATTATTAAGAAGAAGATTTCAGATGAAGAAGCATAAGAAGCCTTTTTTAAGGATTGCTATTTAAGAAACTTAAGACGAGCGACGATTGAATACTACAAAAATGAATTTCATGGAGCAAAGAAGATTATTAATAAGCAGCTCGTTGAATCGTACAAAAGGACGTAGAAAGCTTAATTCTCCAGAGTAAGGAACTTAATGAAAGTTACTACTATTAACACCCGATTAAGAGCTCTAAGAGCATTCTATAACTTTTTATGTAAGAGCAAACTTATCGATAAGAACCCAATGAAGAACATCAAATTATTAAGGATTGACAAAGACAATTGAAGCATGGACAAATTGATCCTTATGAGATATTTGAAGGAAGATTAAATGATTCCAATGTTCAATTAGTTAACTGGTAAGATTTATATAATCCCTAGAAGTCTCAGGATGCTCTGTATTGGTTTCCAATAAATTTTATATAAATTATATAGGGAATAGTTTAATGGCCAATACAGAGTGATTATTAATCCCATCTAATCAATTTAGATTTAGATGATTTTTATGATTTATAACTTATGCTCAATTTTTTTATTATAAAATATAAAATTTTATATCTATCTATATGGTTACTTAATAGTTTAAGATTATTTGTTAATAGTTTATGTTAATATAATAATGGTTAGCTTATCCATAAAAGGATGTAACTGAAATGAGTGATAATCTAACTATGACTCGGAGGAACTTATAATGAATAAATTTAGATGGTCAATGGTTGGACTTATAGTAGCTGCAGCAGCTATTTCAGTAATAATAAAAATCAATCAGAACGCTAAAAATTATGAAGCAAAGCAAGAAGATACGGCTCCTGTTTTGGAGACAACGGAAGTGGAATACGAGACAACTGAAGAAGAAGATACGGAAGTAGAAACTATAAAAAATGAACAAATTCTATATGAACTAGGTCTTGGCCCATCTTCAAAAAGAGAAGACGTTATGAAAACAATGCATAGTATGACTCATCAAAAAGTAGTTTCTGAAGAAAAATGGTACAACCTTGAAATGAATTCTGAAAACATCAATGCAGTCTATGAATTCATTAATGATAGCGAAGTTATCGACTATAAAAGTGAATTGCTAAGAATCGTAGGAAACTGGAAAGAAGGAAACTTCGACAATATAGTGGAAGACCACAATTACCTTTGGGGAGAACAAAATGGAAATGTTGGTAAAGCTACCGGAGTTCTTACTCCTGAACAAGAAGCTGAATTTATCGAGGAGAACTTTTAATAAGCAGAAAAAAAACGGCCTATCGTGAAGTGAACCCAAAAAGTTAGACACTATATTTAGTTAGGCTACCTTGAGGGCATGAACCCGGTAATCAACCGGGCTCAAAGAGCTTCTTGAGGAAATAAAGATTTGGTTGGATGATTTAGTTGTACTACCCGATATATCTAGTTAGAAGAGCTGATATTCTTCAACAAACTAGGCTGATGTATGTAAAAATTTTAAATGAAGAGATAGGGAGTCTAATTAGTGGGCTCTTTCTTTTTTGATTATCATACAAAGAAAGTGCATCCCTAATAAAAAATATCCGTTTTATTTTTTCAGTGCTATTTGGGAGGAGGTTAATACTAAGACAAAGATTTACAGGTGTAGTCGATAGTTATTGTAATAATCGATAACAATCGACACGTCTTTGAGGTCATGAGTAATGGCTGTTTAACTGATAAAAAAATGATTTTTTCAACAACCGTTGATATTACTGATTATATAGCGTTTATGGAATATAATAGGACTCAAAAACGTGTTCCTCTGGAGTGCCGGTTCGACCCCGGCCACCGGTATCACCAATAGCGAAGAATCGCTATTACATCAAGCTTCACACTTAATTGTGTGAAGCTTTTTTGTGTTCATGTCGCATTACAGAATATGTACAAATAATGTGCGGGGGTAGTATGCAATGGTTTTTAATCACTCAAGAATGAAGGGAATTGAAACCAAGGAGCATACAAAATCGAATCAAACAGTTGGCAGCTTATCGGAGATCAAAAGGTGATAGAATCTTATGCACTGAAATCGTTTATTTTATCAAAGTGCACGTTTGTTCTAACGATTAAAAATAAAAACGAATGGGTCAAAGAGCACTAACTCTACCATTCGTTTTTTTTAAAAATAATTTAGATTTCAATATTCATAGCATTTAGGTCTGCTTCCGTATAGCCAGAAGAGGATAGTGCGATTTCAATTTTTTCAGCAGCCTTATAATCAAATAATTTAAATTTAGACATTAAAGCAAAAGCATTTTGATTTTCAATTGCCAAGGCAACAGCTTCCACGTCTTGCAGTAATTTCAGGTCTTCAATGTAGAATTGGGCGGTTCTCATCGCTAAATACTCATTCATTGTAGTCGAACTGTAGAAAAGTCTTGTTAAAGTGGCGATTGCGTTAGGAACGAAAATCTTATTCATAATTACCCCTCCACTATTCGTAATATTCTGTCATTTGATTCACCATTAGTATGAGTCACACTAAAAATGTTGTCAATCTTTATCTTTTGAGCATTTTTACTCACCATTTGTTTAAAGTAAATCTGTACTCAAATTAAGTAAATAGAAAACAGACACTTTTCCAGAGGCAAAGTGATGCACCAAAGCGCACTAAGTAAGCAAAAGAATGAATGTTGCTGAGTTACGAAACGAAGATCCTTTCTGTGTTCTAACATTTCAAAGGGCTTATGAAACAACAGATCGTTATAAACTGTGAAGAAGGCGGGCTTCCACGTTACGCAGCTCTCCAGATGAAACACTATCAGCCACAATTATTTGCAATGTTCTCGTAGCTGTCATTCGTTTGTCTGGATGCTTCATTTGTAGACGCTGTTGTATCGCCCGGAAAAGTTCATTATTTTCTGGACGGTTGGCGTTATAGATTTCTTGTAAACTCTTCGATTTTCCCATGGCTTTTCCTACTTTCCATCAAGTGTTAAATACATATGAAAGCTTATGCGATAATATATATTTCCGTATAAGCTCTTCTAATTCCTTCTTTTTTAAATTAAATCTTCTTTAAAGAACAGTGAAGTTGCTTCGATTTTTTACAAGGCGTTGGCTTATCTGTCTTACAGCTTGACCTTTGACGTATATGTTGTTGTTTTTCTTTGTCTTTATGGAAATAATTCAGAACCTGTACATCTAAATTTAAAACTAGGAAAGTTGCAGATTCCTGGTTTTTTAAATAATATCGATGAAATATGGTAATAAATAATAAAACCACTATCTAAAGAACACTTCACAAAACAAATTTTCTAAGGGGCGGGAAATTGTGAACAATATGGGATGTCAATGCAGTTCCAATGAAGAATTACAGCAACTGGTCGATGAGGCAAAAAAATATACAAATATGGGAACAGTGGCAGACTATATACCGGCTCTTGAAAAGGCGAATCCTGGGGATTTGTCTGTTGCAATTTACTATCCTGACGGAAAAGGATATTGTGCTGGGGATGTAACAGGTAAAATGACCCTGCAAAGCATCTCAAAAGTTTTGACACTTGCTCTGGTATTGATGGAAAAGGGAGAGGAATATGTCTTTTCCTATGTAGGAAAAGAACCTACCGGCGACCCTTTTAACTCGATTGCCAAGTTAGAGACAAACAAGCCATCCAAGCCGTTAAACCCGATGATCAATGCAGGAGCATTGACTGTGACCCACATGATTGCAGGTAACAGTGTAAATGAGCGATTTCAGCGTATTTTACATTTTATCCGGGAGTTGACGCAAAATCCTGCTATCGGTTTTAATGAAGATGTTGCCCGGTCAGAATACAATACAGCAGACTTAAATAGGTCGTTAAGCTATTTTTTAAAGCAGCATAATGTAATAGATGAGGATGTGGAGGAGTTAATCGAATTGTATTCGAAGCAGTGTGCCATTGAAATGGACAGTCAGGATTTAGCGAGGATAGGCTGTGTGCTGGCCATGAATGGGAAAGATTTACTGACGGGAAAGCAAATCATCCCCGGGGACATTGCCCGTATTTGCAAGACATTCATGGTTACTTGCGGCATGTATAACGCATCAGGTGAATTTGCCATTAATGTTGGCATACCGGCTAAAAGCGGTGTGTCAGGGGGAATCATGGGGGCCGTCCCCGGAAAATGTGGGATTGGAATTTATGGTGCAGCGCTGGATGAGAAGGGGAACAGCGTTGCCGGGATGAAAATCCTGGAAATGATGGCGAAAAAGTATTCCTTAAGTATGTTTAATTTGTAAACATTGAAACCATTACAGAGTCTACCGGATGATATTAATTAATTTTTTTATTCGAAAGTTGTCTGGATTAAATCGTAAGCATACGGCTTAGGAGAGTCAGAGAAGAGAGAGAATGAAGTTTGAAATAGAGCTTTTTCGTTATGTTATGTTATGTTGTGATGTTACAGGAAGATGAAAAGGGCCTATCAGATATAAATGAGTTTCAGTTTAAAGCCTTAAAGAAACAAGCATTTACTTCCAAGGAAAAAAAGACCTCTGCACATAAGGGCAAGGTCTTAAGCTGGTTATAACAAGTTGGAGAAAAGAGATACTTTTTTATATAAAGCATTTACCTCTTTATTTCGATGTTCCCCGATTTCATTTCTTAGCTGGCCTTCCATATCGGTCATTAAATCAGCTAATTTCAATGCCTTTTGTCTGTCGGAAATATTGCTGCGAATGATATATTCATATTTTGCATTGTATTCAGTCAGTGACATTTCTTCCGTCCTCCCATAGTACAAAGTCATTTAAACTGTCCTCTGTTACTTCATCAGCAATCCCAATGTACTTTAGTGTAATTTCAGGATATGAATGGTTAAGGATCATTTGTAACTCAGCAAGGTTCTTACTTCGTTTATAGTGCCAGTACCCAAATGTTTTCCGCATGGTATGGGTACCGACGCCCTCGATGTCCACCATGTCCGCTGCTTTATTAAGCTGTCTGTAAGCCTGTATCTTACTTATTGGCTTATCGCCCTTGCGTGAGGGGAAAAGCCATTCACCATCAATGGTGGCTATATAGGCTGCCAATTCATTACATACATTGTTAAGCTGTATCATTCTTGGCTTTTTTGTTTTCCCTTCCTTGATGACTACCTCCATCTTGCATTTAATGTCCTTTATCTTTAGCGATAATAAATCAGTTACACGCAAGCCGGTATTTATGCCTAACAAGAACAATATGTAGTCTCTCTCGCTGCAATGTCTTTTCAATGACCATTTCATATCATCTAATTTTTCCAATGATCTGATTGGTTGAACGTCTATTAAATGTTCTTTCGGCAAATGTGTTCACCCTAATGGAATCAGTATTTTGAATGTATACTTTTAAGAGTAACACTGAAAAAGGATGGAAGTCAATTTGAGGAGTATACTGATATTTTTTTGGACTGCCCATTTTATAGGGTTCGGAGTATTTTAGTTGTTTAATGAATAATAGCAATAAAAACTTCTGGAACTTGATATAACGAAAATAGTAATATTTTTCTAAACTAGTGTTATTGATGGATATTTATTAGATGAATTAATTCATTGTGAATTTATTATGCTTTAGCAGGATTGGGGAAACCACCATGAAGAAAGTTTTAGCTATATTGAAAAAGGTACTGCCTTTAAGGTCAAGGTTGATTACTATGGCAATTATGATAGCCGTTTTTTACTGCATGTTCTTGTTCGCAGACCTGGAGAATGAAAAGGCAGACAGAGAGCGTCATAACGAGCGATCAGTGAATTTTGAAGAGATGAGCGATCAAGAGTCTGAAGAAAATCCAGCAGGTTCTTTGGTGAACTATTGTAAAGATAGCGCTAACGAAAGACGTTCCTCCAGTTGGTTTGGTATTGAAGAAAACGAAATGGAACCTAGCGAATACACGGTCGAATGCATTGAACACTTGGAATAGCAGCATTATGAATCACCCGGAATTTTGAAATTCAGGATTCACATCAAGGACATCCGGGACGTCAGGCTTATCGGAACAAGATGCGATTTGGGAAAACGTAATGACATTGCGGAACATTACCAGGAGGTCACATCCAAAGATTTTCTGGTTGGCTTAATGGAATGCACGGAGAATAATAATTGGTTTGGAAAATAAGGACTTCACTGAAATGATTGGTGACGAACCGGGTACACAGCGGGGGAGGCCCTATTTGTTGCATCATTGACATTAGCCTGTTTGGATCTTAACCAAACAGGTTTTTAGATGAAAGGAAATCCAAAGGAAAAAATGGAATAGAATATAATGAAGAATGAAGGAAAATTTTTCACCCCCATATCTTTTTCTCTTTCTGAAACGTTTATAGGATAGAGGGTGTTGAAGGAGTGAGAAAAATGATAAACAAGTTAAGGGAAGATATTTCTGAAGAAAAGGATAACGGTGCGATTTTGCGTGAAGTCTATCCTGAATTGATTAGGTTTTGCCGATTCCTGACCCAAAATAATTGGGATGGGGATGATTTGGCACAGGAAACGATATTGAAGGCAATGCAGGGCTATGGGAAGAAAACGGAGATAACAACAGCTTTATTGAAGACAATAGCCCGAAATTCCTGGATTGATACGATACGAAAAAGGAAAAAAGAATCCTTAGACGATCTGTTGGATACCGAACAGCAGGGGTCAGTTGGGGAAAATGTCTTTGAAACGGTTGAATATATAATAAAATCCCTTACCCCGAAACAAGCTGTAGTGTTCATATTAAAGGAAGGATTCCTCTATCGGTCAAAAGAAATCTCAGATTACTTGAACACCACGGAAACGGCTGTAAAGGCCATCTTGAACCGTGTGAAAAAGCGTTTTGACAATGACGTTGAAGAGCGTAGGTTGTCTTGCGTGGAAGATTGGCAGGATGAGGAGGAACAGAGGCTCATGTCCCTGATGACACAGGCTTTAAAAGCCCAAAATCCTGATATCCTCATTAGAAGCATCCCATCTTTCAAATCCCTGAACAGTGAATCGATGATTCCTAAACTGATGAATCGTTCGATTCTTTCCAAATCAAGCTTCACTCCTTCAAACACACTCTCAATGGCTGCATAGCCAATTATATTGTTAGGAGGAAGAAGAGATATGACCACCATTCCATATGTAATTGAGCAATCAAGCAAGGGTGAGCGCTCGTACGATATTTATTCCAGACTTCTAAAAGACCGTATCATCATGATTGGGGAAGAGATCACCGATCATTTAGCCAATAGCGTGGTTGCCCAATTGTTATTCTTGGCAGCTGATGCACCTGATAAAGAAATTACCATCTTCATAAACAGTCCAGGGGGATCGACCAGTGCCGGTTTCGCCATTTATGATACGATGCAATATATTAAGCCTGATGTCCGGACTGTATGTACGGGGATGGCTGCATCATTCGGTGCCATGCTTTTATTGGCAGGTACGAAAGGGAAAAGGTGCGCTTTGCCAAATAGTGAAATCATGCTTCATCAACCGCTTGGTGGGGCGAGGGGGCAAGCCACGGAGATTGAAATTTCTGCCCGAAGGATTTTGAAGCTAAAGGATCATATCAATCAAATCATCTCGGAAAGGACCGGTCAGTCTATCGAAAAGGTGGCGAAGGACACAGATCGTGATTATTTCTTAAGCGCAAATGAGGCGAAGGATTACGGTATAATCGATGAAATAATCGTTCAGGCTAATTAATCCTGATAAAAACGCCATGTAAGCTCAAAATAATCTGGACGAAAACGAAAGGAAACTGCCGATATCATATCGGCAGTTTCTTTTTACCCTCTTACATTACTCCATATATTTATCCACAAAACCCCATATCTTGTTCCAATACTATTTTGGATCCACTACCTCAGCTTCACAATGCCCGGCACCCGGTATTATCAATTTTTCTTGAAGTGACGTATGAATCTTCTTGAAAAAATAGAATGGTACCTTGGGTAATTATCGATATCTGAAACTGTATTTCTTATTGAAGGGCTGAGAAGGTTGGATGTCTTCCTTTTCTGGATAGTCCATCCATTTAATATGTTAAAATAAATATTATCTGACATTATCAATATCTTGGAGGAAGTTTTTATGAAGAAAACGCAAAAGGTTTTACTTATTAGTGGAATCACTGCTGTTGCATTATTCGGGGTGGGGGTTGCTTCCTTTAAAATCATGGAGAACTCCAATGAGTACGAAAAAGCTCAACTGGTAATTGAAGCCAGGGAAGCCAAAGAACAAATTGAAAGAGAAAGAGAAGATGAAAAAATCGAAGCCCAAAGGGAAGCGAAAGCGAAAGCTGCGGAACTTGAAGCGAAAACAGCGATATATGATGGGATCGAATTTGAAACAGGACTTGATGAAGGCTCAACCGAAACGGAAGTGATGGACGTCATGCATAAAATGACTCATCAAAAGGTTCGCTCGCAAGATAAATGGGGAGCTATACCGATGTCCCCTAAGATTATTGAAGAAGTTTATAAAATAGTGGATTCAAGTGATTTTCAGCATAGAGATAGATTGCTGGCCATCGCTGGCCGGTGGCGATACTTTGATTTTAGCATGATCGTTCAGGACCATAACTTCTTTTGGGAAGACAAAGAAGGCACCGTTGGAAAAGCCCATGGAACATTAAGTCGGGCAGAAGAGGTTGAATTCATTGAAGTTAATTTTAAATGAGGGGAAAGTACTGAAAATGCCAAAGGGCGGGTGGCAAGACCTGTTCAAAAAGAAAACACTCAAACCTCCTGCAATAAGGCCAGTTCCTCAGGAGGTTTGAGTATTTTCGAACCTTTCACTCGATACAGGTGTTTATTTTTTAATAATTAGTCTGCTGGACTCGTTCTCCTTGTTTACGGGAACGTCTTTTCCGACAGTGACCCTGCGAACGACTCGGTGCTGGTCCCCGTAATCGGCAATAGCGTAATGCTGCGTGGCTAGGTTATCCCAAATGACCACGTCCCCTTCACTCCATTGCCAACGCACGGTATTTTCTAAGCGCGTGACGTATGAATCGAAGATACTTAATAATCTTTCGGATTCGCTTGTTGTATATCCTTCCACTCTACCAGCAAAGCCACCTAATAACAAATGCCTTTTTCCGGTTTCTGCGTGCACGTGAACGACTGGGTGCCTTGTTTTATAAATGGTTGATTCGAATATATCACGATATTTCTTTTTAACCTCATCATCGATGTTTTCAGTTGGTTTGAATTGAGCATAATCATATTCATTTGTATGGATCGCCCATAGTCCGTCAGCTAATTTCTTCAATCCATCCGGCAGGTCCTCATATGCTTCATTCGTATTTGCCCAGACTGTATCTCCGCCAACGTCAGGGATGGTTACACCTCTTAAAATGGAGTATTTTGGAACTTCTGGAACGAAAGTGACATCAGTATGCCAATGGTTTGCTTTTGCACCCCTTTCCGAATCAAGTTCGAAAATATAGTTAGTATTGTCTTTGACCGGTACTGTAGGATGTGCATAAGGCTCACCCAATAGTTTGGCAAATGCTTCTTGGCTGGCATCGTCCAAATGATTTTGTCCTTTGAAGAATACGACTTTATGATCGTATAATGCTTGTTTGATTTCATTGAAAATAGCTAAATCCAAGTCTCCGCTTAATCGGACTCCTTGAATTTCCGCTCCAATCCTTCCTGCTACCGGTACGACTTTTAATTGTTGTGTTTTAGTTTCCGTCATAATCAATCTCCTCCTGTAAGGTATGTTTTTTTATTTTTTAAAGGCTTCATCAATGTATTCATTGTGGATCTGATTTTTAAAATTAAATGATTTCTTGATAAAACCCACACCAGCTAAAGTATCGATGGATTCTTGTTGTGCTTTGATGGCATCTTCGGTAAAGAAGATATTTGGTTCTTCGGCCGTTATTATTGTCTTGACCGTACCCACAGGCAATTTAGTTTCTTTGGAATAAATTTCAGATGCTTCATCTGGATTTTCAATTTGCCAGTCGGCAGCTTTTTTATAAACCTTTAAATAGGCCTCAACAATTTCAGGATGCTCTTCGGCAAAGCCCTTACGTGCAATGATTGCACCAGGAGCCAATATTTTTCCTTTTACTTTAAGTGCGACAGCATTCCCTTTTTCAATATTATTAAGGTAATAAGGGTTCCATATCGCCCAGGCGTCCAATTGTTTGGTTTCAAAAGCTGCTTGAGCATCATCCGGTTGTAAATTGATGAGTTTAATGTCATCAGTCGTTAAACCATGGGCTTTCAAAGCCTTGATTAAATACACATGACCCGTTGTCCCCGAGGCAACCCCCACCGTTTTTCCTTTTAAGTCTTCAATCTTCTTTATGTTACCTTCTGCTTGAGCCAGAATCCGGACAGATGACTCACCCCGACCTGTTTGTGCAATCACTTCGAATGGCAGATTCTTATCAATGCCGGCAATCAGTGCACCATCCCCTAAAAAAGACAGGTCAACCCGATTGGAAGCAAGGGATTCCAAAAGCGGAGGACCACTCTGGAATTCACTCCACTCGATTTGGGCATTCAGTTTAGAAAACTCTTCGTTGAACAATCCCTTTTCCTTTGCAACGACCAATGGTCCCATCTTGCCATTTAAGGCAATATGAACTTTCAGTGGATCACTTTTCCCGGAAGCTTTGCCGGCATCGGAATTACAGCCTGCCAATACAGCGATGCTAATGATGGCAAGTAGTACTGCGGTTAACCTGTTACGATATTCCTTCATGAATTCCCTCCTTTTTTAATACACTTACCACATCTGGATAGTCAGATTAATGACAAAAAAGAGATTCAACGAAGAGTATGCCGGGGTTACTCTTCATTGAATCTCCGGTAGTCCAGTTGATTCACTTGACCTTTATTTAATTGGCTCCAGTGTAAAGCGGATTTGTGTATGAATGCATCTTAACAGCTGTTAGAATTATCTGTCAATTACTTTTTACGATTAATCCGATAAAATAAATTGGTATTAGGTGTTGATTATAAATAATCGATAAGTTAATATAAAATGAAATATTGAATCGACTAGTTAACTAGAGATTCAGCAAAGGGACAATTTGTGCCTTATTGCTGGATCTCTATTTTTTTATTTGAGAAAGGGTGAGGATATTGGTTGCGACATTAGAAATTAATCAAGTAAGCAAAACATTTAAGAATGAGAATGAAAGTGTCCATGTTTTGGATAATTTAAATTTGACCGTCAACAATGGTGAATTCGTCACCATCATTGGTCCGAGCGGCTGCGGGAAAAGCACATTATTAAAGTTGATCGCAGGACTTGATTCAGACTTTGACGGCGCGATCATGGCAGGGGATCATCCGGTTAGCGGCCCTTCTAAAGACCGTGGTTTCATTTTTCAGGAGCATCGCTTATTTCCTTGGCTAAACGTGGAGAAGAATATTGCAGGTAACCTTCCATTAAAGAAACCGGACATTCGAAAAAGGGTGGATGATTTGATTTCACTTGTTAAACTAAAAGGATTTGAAAAGGCGTATCCACGCCAATTATCCGGTGGAATGTCGCAGCGTGTTGCCATTGCCAGGGCTTTATTACGTAATCCGGAAGTATTATTGCTGGATGAGCCATTCGGTGCATTGGATGCATTCACGCGAACGCATCTTCAAGAGGCTTTACTAGAAATATGGGAGAGGAATAAGACAACGATGGTGCTTGTCACCCATGATATAGATGAATCCATCTTTTTATCGAGGAAAGTGGTCGTCATGGATGCAAAGCCTGGACGGATTAAAGCTATCGTTCCAATTGATTTGCCATATCCAAGAACTCGAACAAGCAAAGCGTTTCAGGAATTCAGGTCCGTCATATTAACCCAACTTGATCATCATTCAGTAGAAGTGGAAGATTGGAGCATTTAAATAAAATTTTGAAAAAAGGAAGGATGAAAATTATGTCTACACAGACCGTTGCTCAAAACAAGCCGCTTGTCATAAGGGAAACGACAAAGCAATCCAAACTCGCCAAATCGGCATTGCGGGGTTCGGTCCTTCCCTTTGTCGTGTTGATTGCATGGCAAACATTAGGATCGGTTGGCATCCTGCCTGCCCAATTATTCTCATCACCTTTATTGATCGTCAGGACTTTCATTGATCTCGTTCAGTCGGGGGAAATGGGCATCCATTTACAAATCAGTTTAACGCGGGCTCTTCTAGGCTTTGCATTAGGTGGTTTTTTAGGATTATTGTTTGGAGTCATCGTTGGCATGCAAAAAAAATCCGAGGAATTTTTAAACCCAAGCATTCAAATGTTACGAACAGTCCCTTTACTTGCGATTACCCCTTTATTCATTATGTGGTTCGGATTTGGTGAACTGTCTAAAGTGCTGCTTATTGCTTTAGGTGCTTTTTTTCCTTTATATTTACAAACTTTTTTGGGCCTTCGGAATGTGGATAAAAAACTGTACGATGTTGCCCTAATCTTGGAGTTTAGCCGTCGGGAACAAATAACGAAGCTCATGATTCCGGCAGCTTTACCAAACATATTACTTGGTATCCGTTTAGCCTTAAGTGCGGCTTGGATGTGCCTGGTCGTCGCTGAATTGCTGGGTGCGGATAGAGGGGTGGGCTTCATGATCCAGGATGCCCGTTCATTCATGCAAACGGACGTCGTATTCGTAGGCATCATCATTTTTGCCCTCGCTGGTAAAATCTCCGACTCGTTTGTCCGCTTTTTAGAGAATCATTTGCTGAAATGGCAAGATAGTTTTAAAGCCTAATTGAAAAAGGATGACCGCCCGGTGATGGGTGGTCATCTTTTTCTTATTATGTTATGGATATATGTTTAATCTATTTCTTTATATAAGGGCAAATAAATGGTGAACGATGTTCCTTTGTTCACTTCGCTCTGTACCACGATTTTCCCTTTGTATTTTTGAACGATGGAATAACAAACGGTCAGGCCGATACCGGTTCCCCTATCTTTTAGTGAATAAAATGGGGTACCTAGTATTCCAAGCTGTTCTTTTGAGAGGCCAATTCCTGTATCCGTTATTCGTACTTTTGCCATAGTGCGTTCCTGCTCTGTTTCCACCTTAATGAATCCGGGTTTGTTCATTGACTCAATTCCATTTTTCATGATATTGACCAGTATCTGTTTAAGCTCGATAGGATTCATGTTAATGTGCAGGTCGTCACGGAAATCCAGGAGAAAGCCTATGTTGCGATTATTGGCGAAACTGGTTAAGAGTTCGGAAATCTTTTGGATTTCATAATTTAAAGGAATGACCTGTACATTATCCGTTTGCGGTTTTGCCAAAGACAAATAGTCATTGATTATCACTTGTGTATATTCAAGTTCTGTAAGCATGGTCTGTACATAAAATTTTTCCGTTTCATTCAGTTCCTTCTCTTGATCTAATAACTGGGCAAACCCTTTCACGACTGTAATCGGATTACGTATCTCATGTGCAATGGTGGCAGCTAGCTGTCCGACTGAGTTCAATTGCTTAGCCTGCTGTATTTCCTTATGAAATGCATTAGTGGATTCCATCCTATTATTGGTTCCTATGAATACGAATACCAATATGATTTGTATGGCGATGAAATTAAGCGTGTTGCCGAAACTATCCAAAGCGACATATTCATAAGTGTATTGAAGATCCGTTTTTGAAATGATCAAGATGGAAGCGGGACCTAATATGATATTTAAAGCAGCGACAACATAAAACCCGATTTTATCAAAGAGAAAAATGGGAAACAAGGGTGCTATAGCAAATAAAGCCAGCATGATTGCAGTATCTGGGAATATCCAGAATTTGCTATATGAATAAACAGTAATTAAGAAAATGAATAGGGTCTTATAAAAATTGACTTCTGTTTTTAAGAAAAATAACAGAGAAATTATCATCCCCGATATTAAAATGACCTGTAATGTCATCTCGTAGGGATTATCTTTCCAACTTATAGGTGATACAGAAATCCCAACTAATAGTAAAAAGGATATCATTGCCATGAATGCCTTCAGTATAAATCGGTGTTTGTTTTGATAATATTGATAATTTTTTAACATAATTCCCCTTAGGATTAATATTCTGTTTGTTTAATAGTAATATGATACTAGTTTTTTGTAAATCAGAAAAGATAGATTTTGTCACTAAATAGTCACTCTGCCTATACTTTAGAAAGGGCATGGTTCGGGTGGAGTTTAGTAGCGGGAAGGGGAGGTCAGGGAGTTGAGGTAAACAGTCCCTCCAGGCCCTCTTGGTATGTCAACATTGGTACATCTCATCTAATATCTGGAATTTATCGTCTCTAAGTTTGGTTTAATATGGATATGGAAGGCTTAAAGTGTCAATGAAACGGTTAAATAACGGAGTAGTAAGGAGTTGTGTAATGAGAAAGGTTTAGAAATATTTAGTTATGTTCATTTGGGCGACTGTTCTTTTCTACTATTTCAATATGTACATCCCAAAAAACTTTTTATATTTTCTTATTGGATTACCAGTATCCATGTTTAGCACATTTTTCATTTATGATTTTAAAAAAAAGAGGATTTTAACGGGTTTTTAATCATTTAAGCTGTCATCCGAATTTTGAATTAGGTACAACAAACTACATGAATGCCCTGTGTTTGATAGGTTATTTTAACCATTTTAACTAATATATTATTTCTTTACATTATATTTGCTGTAAGTTCACATTCCCCTTCTAAAATGATGGTAATAGTAGGAGGGAGAGAGGGAAAATGAAAACGAATATAAAGAAATTCGGTTTTTGTATGATGAGTGCGGCTTTTATATTGCAGGCTACTTCCATCGGGGCCCTAGCTGCAAATGGAAATCATTCCAATTCATCTATTTATGAGAAGAAAATCGTGAATATCGCACATAGGGGAGCTTCTGGTTATGCACCTGAACATACCATTCCCGCTTATCAATTGGGAGAACAAATGAAAGGCGACTACATAGAAATCGATCTTCAAATGACCAAGGATGGAAGATTGATAGCAATGCATGATGAAAAGGTGGATCGTACAACGAATGGTACTGGGCTTGTGAAGGATTTAACGCTGGCAGAAATCAAGAAACTGGATGCCGGTACATGGTTCAATGAAAAATATCCGCAATTGGCAAAAGAGGTATATGAAGGGTTAACGGTTCCCACTCTTGAAGAAGTCTTTAAGAAGTTCGGAAAGCAGGCCAATTACTATATCGAAACAAAGTCCCCTGAAGTATATCCTGGAATGGAAGAGGAACTTCTGCAGGTTCTGGAAGAATATAAAATGGTAGATTCAAAAGGCCGTACCAAGAATGTATTAATTCAATCGTTCAGTAAAGAAAGCCTTATGAAGGTTCATGACATGAATCCAAAGTTACCGCTTGTGCAACTTTTTTCTTATAAGAACCCAGCAACCATTTCCGATGAAGAACTGGAGTCCATTAAGGAATATGCAATTGGCGTTGGCCCGAACTTCAATAAGGTAGACGGACAATATGTGAAGATGGTTCGCGACCATGACCTCCAATTCCATCCATATACAGTAAATGAAAGAGCGGATATGAAAAAGGCTCTTGAATGGGGTGCAACGGGGCTGTTTACGAATTATCCCGATGTATTCAACGAGGTACTAAGTGAGTATAAGCACAATAATAAAGTTCCTAAATAAATGGTTTCATAGGTGAGTCCCGGTTTTCCGGGGCTTTTTTTGTCATCCAGGTGCGGCATGATGAAGAGATTCTTGGGGAATTAGATGTTCATAGGCTTAGTAGTCTTTTTTGACGGGTATATCAAATGTATTAAGAATATTTTAGGAGGTTGAATATGAAGGCTGTAACTTTTCAAGGAGCAAAAGATATACAGGTAAAACAAGTTGAAGATCCGAAATTTCAGCAAAAGGATGATATCATCGTCCGAGTGACTTCAACGGCTATTTGCGGGTCCGACCTTCATATATATCAGGGTGCTTTGCCGACGCATAAAGATTATGTCATTGGCCATGAACCGATGGGCATCGTCGAAGAAGTGGGTCCGGAAGTAACAAAGGTGAAAAAAGGGGACAGGGTTGTCCTGCCTTTCAACATTTCTTGTGGGCACTGTTATTATTGTGAACATGATATGGAGAGTCAATGTGATAATTCCAACCCCAATGAAGCGGTGGATACAGGCGGGTACTTTGGTTTTACAGAACGATATGGGAACTATCCAGGCGGGCAGGCAGAATATTTAAGGGTACCATATGGAAACTTCATGCCGTTTGTCATCCCGGAGTCATGTGAACTTGAAGATGAAGCGCTTTTGTTCATGTCCGATGTGCTGCCAACCGCATATTGGAGTGTAGAGAACGCTGGCGTCAAGAAAGATGATACGGTAGCGGTATTGGGCTGTGGGCCGATTGGCTTGATGGCTCAGAAGTTCGCTTGGATGAAAGGAGCAAAAAGGGTCATTGCCATTGACAATCTTCCTTATAGACTCAATAAGGCTAAACAGATGAATAAGGTTGAGGCGTATAACTTCGATGAATATAACGATATGGGCAGCTACATTAAGGAAATCACTTCAGGCGGGGCAGATGTGGTCATAGATTGTGTGGGAATGGATGGCAAGAAATCAACGATAGAGGCGATTGAGCAAAAGCTGAAACTTCAGGGTGGAACGTTAAGTGCGATCGAGATTGCACTTAACGCCGTACGTAAATTCGGCACGATTCAACTCACTGGTGTATACGGATCCAAATATAATATGTTCCCATTAGGCAATTTATTTGAGCGGAATATTAATCTGAAAATGGGACAAGCACCGGTCATTCACTACATGCCCAAGCTTTTTGATAAGATCACGGCTGGAGAGTTCGACCCCACGGAAATCATATCCCATAAAGTCCCTCTAGAAAAAGCGAGTGAGGCTTATCAAATCTTTAACGATCACGAAGATGAATGTATTAAAGTGGTGCTAAAGCCATAATGTGAAGCTTATAAAAGTCCAATGCCTTGAGCTGCATTGGATTTTTTAGTTGAATTCATAAATAGATTAAAGTTAATGGTGTATTATCGATAAACGTATAAATGAGGTATGAAATATGAATGATAATTATCAGGATTCGTGGCTTTCGTATCAACGAATCCCGAAATATGACGATTGACCCTTCAGTGTTGAAGTAGCGTATGAATTGAAAAAAGAGTTGCTATAAAAATAAGATGCAAGTGAACTTGAATAAGGGTTTTTGGTAATGAAAAGTACTATTTATATTATATAATGATACTGTCAAAAGGAGGACGTACAGATGGTATATAATTCGGCAACAGAACTTTGTGAAGGGTTTGGGTATCCGCCCGTTCACGTTAAATTGACGATAGAGATCGTCGATAAGAGATTGGGACCTGTAAAGGCGGAAGCAGAGATTGCCATCAAGCCTGTTAAGTCAAAGGAATATCTGGAAGTATTGGTTGAAGAATTGGAATCGGATCATATCTTTGCTGATGAAAATGGCAGTATCTATGGCAGCTTCGGCATCGATCAAAGCATCCAGATATATGATGAAGTCCTGACTACCATTCCGTTCGATGAGTTGATCGGAAATGAAAATTGGAAAGAGACAGTTAAGGAATCCATCACTGCGGATAAGCTGAGGGAACAACTGGGGAAATCTCTCAATGATTATCAATTCAGTGATTTGAGCGGAAAATATAAATTCAGGAAAAGATGTACGATAACAGAACTACAATTCATAGATTAAACGATAAATGGAGAATGCGAAATGCGTTCTCTTTTTTCGAAGCTATCAGAATTAACGCTGGATCTTTAAGAATTTTTAAACATATACACAATGTCAAGGAGAGTTCAGTAAGGGTTTAATGGTTTCAACATACTTTTTTTGATAGTTTTACATAGGGTAATATATTGATAAGGGCTTTTTACAAGAAAAAGAAACGTATATTTTAAAAGATAAAAAGGAGAAGATATGAAAATTGGTTTGGTACGGCATTTTAAGGTGGCACATGAATTTCCTACTGGGAGATATGTGACGGCGGATGATATGAAGCAATGGTTTGAGGACTATGATGCAGCCGATATTATTTATGGAACGACTTTATTTGGCGTGGAGGAATGGCAGGAATGTTATTGCAGTGATATGTCGAGAGCTGTCAAGACAGCGGAACATATTTATCCAGGTACGGTTCATCGGATGGAGGAGCTGCGGGAAATACCTTCCCCGCCTCTTAAAGGAAGGGTAAAGCTGCCATTCATCCTTTGGGCCATCTGGATTCGCTGCTGCTCGGTGTTCAACAAGCAAACAAGGGCGGAAATTAAGATCGCAGAGCGTAGGATCAATAAAGTATTGGATGAAGTCTTTGCAAAGGGGGAAAGGGATGTTCTGATCGTGAGTCATGCCGCCCTCATGGTATATATAAGGAAAGAGCTGATCCGACGGGGGTTCACCGGTCCAAAATTCAAGATTGCCAGTAATGGAAAGCTGTATGTATTTGAAAGATGATAAGTGGATTAGGGTTTCCCAATAGAAAAGGTAAGTCATTTTCCGAATAGTTATTCTTTTTTTATCGGTTGTGGTTTATTATTGTAATAGTGTAATTTTTACGAATTCAATAATAGGGAAAGAGGGGTGGACATTTTGCTGAAGGCAGTTTTTTTTGATTTAGATGATACATTACTATGGGATCAGAAAAGTGTAAAAGAGGCTTTTGTGGCCACATGTGAAGTGGCCAAGGAGAAATATGATCTGAATGTCGACGAGTTTGAAGAAGCTGTGCGAAAGGAAGCGCGTGAGCTTTATTCTTCTTACGATACATATGCATTCACACAAATGATCGGAATCAACCCATTTGAGGGGCTATGGGGAAATTTTCAGGATGATCATGATGAATTCCGGAAGATGGCCGGGATTGCACCGGCTTATCGGAAAGAAGCGTGGACGAGAGGGTTATTGGCATTAGGGATCGATGACCCGGAATTTGGGATTGAACTGGCAGAACGTTTCCCTGCGGAGAGACGCAAAAAGCCATTTATCTATGAAGAAACATTCCGTGTTCTGGATGAATTAAAAGGGATGTATAAATTGCTATTGCTTACGAACGGATCTCCTGAGCTGCAAAATACCAAACTTGAAATTACTCCTGAACTGGTTCCTTATTTCGACCAAATCGTGATATCAGGTGCATTTGGAAGAGGTAAACCGGATGCCTCCATTTTTGAGCATGCTTTGGAAATCATGGAGCTTGATAAGGATGAAGTATTGATGGTCGGCGATAATTTAATGACCGATATCCTTGGAGCATCACGAGTAGGTATAAAGTCGGTTTGGATAAATCGCCATGATAAGGAACGGAATGAAGTGATTCCAACCTATGAAATCAAGCATTTAGAGGAGCTTTACCCAATCCTTGAGAGCCTGGGGAATTAATTAACAATCCTCTCCAAACAACAAATTTTGGAGAGTTGTAATGAAAATATTAGGTCTTTCAAATTATTTACAGAATGAAAAGGGTGATATATAGTTACCCTGTAATCAATTAAATTATTCAGACTAGGGGTGTCCAATAAAAGTTGGGCTGAGAGAGAAGCGCTTAATCTTCTTAACCCTCAGGACCTGATCTGGTTCATACCAGCGTGGGGAAGTTAGAATCTACTAAACAATGACTTTTCAATTGGTCATTTCTGTAGTCATACTAACGTTAGCCAGGTCTTAAATATGAGATCTGGCTTTTTCGTGCGAAATGGATTGGATTTTGTCCTTTTTAAATGAACTTAAAAAGGAGAAATGAAATCATGATGAGTAATTCTGTAAATGACATGAACGTTTCAATTATGTCCAGTTTTGCCGGGAGTAAAAAAGTGTATGTTGAGGGATCTAGACCCGATATTAAAGTACCTATGCGTGAAATTAAGCTAAGTCCGACTACAGGGTCATTCGGCGAAGAGGAAAATCCGCCTTTGCGAGTTTATGACACAAGCGGTTTTTATACGGATTCAGATTATCCCATTGATATTCGTAAAGGTCTTGCCCCGATTAGACGAAACTGGGTTCTGGAACGGGAGGATGTTGAAGAGTATGATGGCCGTGAAATAAAGCCTGAAGATAACGGGTATAAAAAAGTTGAGTCACAATCCAACGCCGAAATTTTTCCGGGATTGAAAAGAAAACCATTACGTGCAGTGAAAGGGCAAAACGTAACCCAGCTCCATTATGCCCGTAAAGGTATCATTACTCCAGAAATGGAGTTCATTTCGATCAGGGAAAATGTAGCCCCTGAGTTTGTAAGAGAAGAGGTAGCTAGCGGGCGGGCTATCATTCCGGCAAATATTAACCATCCTGAAAGTGAGCCAATGATCATCGGACGTAATTTTCATGTGAAAATAAATGCAAATATTGGGAATTCCGCTGTTAGTTCATCGATTGAAGCTGAAGTGGAGAAAATGACTTGGGCTACACGTTGGGGTGCAGACAACATAATGGATCTTTCCACAGGAAAGAATATTCACACGACCAGGGAATGGATTATCAGGAATTCACCTGTGCCAGTTGGGACGGTTCCGATATATCAAGCATTGGAAAAAGTGAATGGAGTCGCGGAAGATTTAAATTGGGAAGTTTTCCGGGATACATTAATCGAGCAGGCTGAGCAAGGTGTCGATTACTTCACCATACACGCCGGTGTGCTTTTGCGATACATTCCCATGACAGCAAAGCGAGTTACGGGAATCGTTTCCCGAGGGGGCTCCATCATGGCACAATGGTGCTTGGCGCACCACCAAGAAAGTTTTCTCTATACTCACTTTGAAGAGATTTGTGAAATAATGAAGGCGTATGATGTCTCTTTCTCTTTAGGTGACGGCCTCCGTCCGGGCTCCATTGCAGATGCAAACGATGAGGCTCAATTTGCTGAATTGGAAACACTTGGGGAACTGACGAAGATTGCTTGGAAGCACGATGTTCAAGTCATGGTGGAGGGACCCGGTCACGTACCGATGCATTTGATTAAAGAAAATATGGATAAGCAGCTGGAGGTCTGTCAAGAAGCACCATTCTATACCCTGGGACCATTGACAACGGATATAGCTCCTGGATACGATCATATCACTTCTGCGATTGGTGCTGCCATGATTGGATGGTTTGGAACGGCCATGCTTTGTTATGTGACACCGAAAGAGCATCTGGGACTTCCGAATAAAGAGGATGTTCGTGTAGGGGTCATTACTTATAAAATTGCAGCCCACGCAGCTGATCTTGCTAAAGGCCATCCCCAGGCACGAAAACGGGATGATGCCCTTTCGAAGGCTAGATTCGAATTTCGTTGGAGAGATCAATTCAATCTTTCCCTCGATCCTGAAAGGGCAGTTGAATATCACGATGAAACACTTCCGGCAGAGGGTGCCAAAACAGCCCATTTCTGTTCAATGTGCGGACCAAAATTCTGTAGTATGAGGATTTCTCAAGACATCCGTGATTTGGCGAAGGAAAAGGGTCTGGGTTTTGAGTCGGTAATCGATGAAGGTCTTAAAGAAAAAGCGAATGAATTTAGGAAAACGGACGGCGAAATCTATCTATGATTCCGACGAGAGGGAGAATTCGATGAATCGGGTAATCCAAATAAAAGTTGAAATGAAACAGTTGGAAACTCAATTGGAACAGCTGAAAAGGGAACTGAACATTTTTCGAGAGAATTGTAATCATGAATTTGTAAAAACTGATTATAGTCAACAATGCACAAAGTGCCACTTAATCGAAAGTCTGCAATGGTAATGATTCCTTAATCGTCCTTTCATTATCGGAATTAATCCCTTAATCATGTTGGGCATCCAATCACGATGTCAACATGATTAGGGGATATTTCATTATATTTACATACTTGTTTTATTAATATGAAGAGGAGGAGGGACAAGCCAGCCTTTTTCCTTATTCAATCTTAGGAAGTCAGCACCCAATGCAGCTTTATTCGTATGGAATTGTGCGAACATCTGTGCAATATCTTCTCGGATGCATTGACCCATGATTTGGCTGCAAGCAACTAATCCTGCATTAATATCGATTGATACTGAAGCAGAGATTTCAGGATCTTGAAGACGTGCCCCGACTGGAATATCCTCCAAATTAGCTTTAGGCCTTTCAGGTGGTGATGGAGGCAGTCCTACGTTATTTTCTTTTAATAATGATTCAAGTTGGTCATGTTCCTGTTTCCCTTGATTGATCACTTCAACAAGTAATTTATGCAGGTCCTTGTCGCCAGTATGATTAAGCATAGTTTGATGACTGGCAATCAGCCCTTTTGTAGTTGTTAGAAATGCCCATGTTCCAAACACCTCTCCGTAATGCATAGGCTCTTCTTTCGGATTTCCGCTTAAAATTCCCATAACCATCCTCCTTGAAATTCACTATTTAACGCATTTAAGTTACCCTGAATTCATCCAAGTATGCATCAAAGATGTTTGAATGTTAGAGGGCTTTTAATGCTTAACCTTTTATTCCTTGTAGCCATTCTTGATAACATTCATCACAGAGCATTTCATTTCTATCCGTGTCAGTAACTTGAAACGTTACGACATGGATTTTTTTTTCTTCCGTGTCATCACTACAATAGAAGCATTGATGTGTCATTGGAAATCCTCCCAAACATATAAAGTGTTTATAGTTTAAAACGCCACGTTTTTTTTATACAGAAAACATGATGTAGCAGCTTATTGGTCTTCTTGGAAGAGTTTAGATTGAATAATCCAGTTGGGGTTTAACATACTAAACTTGTTCGCATCATTGATAAAACGAGGAGGGAAATACAATGCAAAACCAATATCAACAAGGTCAAGTACACCAGAACATGCAGACGGGTGCCATTCCCCCACAAATGAATCACGGTGGTCACGAAGTATTCGATGTACATGAAGTGTTGTCGGGAACGATTGGTACTTTAAACACGTATACTCTTTTGCGTCAGCATATCCAGGATCAGGAATTACTTGATATTCTGGATCGTCAATATCAGTTCATCCAAGATGAATATAATATTTCACTGGAGTGCTTCCAATCGGGCCAGGATCCTTCTAAACGGACTCAGAGCTACAAAATGAATCAAGGTAACGATTTTATATATGGATTGACACCAACTCAGCCAAAGAAACCTTTGCAATCCGTATCGGAAATTACGGATGAATGCATTTCAGGTTTGATGCTTGGAGCTGTTAAGTCTGCAGCATCCATGAAAGCGATGGCAGCGCTTGAAATAACGAATCCGGTGGTTCGCCGCGTATTTGCAGATTCCGTTCCGAACTGCATTGAAATGGCATATGAGATTTCGATATATCAAAACAAACATCATTACTATCAAGTTCCGCAGCTTGCACAGCAGGATATGCAGCAAATGTTGAATTCATATGCTCCCGCACAAGGAAATAACAACAACATGAGTCATTAAAAGCATTTGTCAAGTACAGAAAGAAGGGATAGGACTATTTGTCCTATCCCTTCTTTCTTACTGTTTCATCTGATTTATATCTTGGATGCATTCCTGGACGAGGGTTACAGCCTGACTCATGGCGGCTCCTCCGCCGAATGCTGCGGTCACACCAATTGCTTCAAGAATTTCCTGTTCGGAACAGCCTTGATCAAGACATCCTTTTGTATGGTAGATAATACAGTATTCATCTTGTGAATATAAGCTTATTCCTAATGCAATAAGCTGTTTTTCTTTCTGGGATAATTGACCTTCTTTAAAGCACTCTTCCGTAAACGAATTGAATTTCTCTGCGAGAACAGGCATTTTATGCGTAAAGGCACCGATTCCAGCTTTATAATCACGAAGAGCATTTTCAGTAGAATTGTTAGCTTCAAATTCCATTTTCCATTCAGCTCCATCCTAAATTTTTTTTTTCATCAAAAATTAGTATGAGCTAAATGTTGGACGATTAAACAGAAACATAGGAGTTTAACTAAGTAATATGTAACCGTCCTTCCTACAAGGCAAGTGATTCCTTGGGCCGGGTGGCTTTGAACCATTGATAGCAAAGGATGCAAATAAGTGCAACGTCAATGGCATCACCGGCATAGTACATTAACATTCCTCCATTTTCCGCTTGTTCCTTTGTGACTCCGCTTGGAGGATGGGCAAAAATATACTTAGAAAGGATATCATGGCCGGCCAGTGAAATTGTAAATACGACAGCACGAAACATGAAGCTGAATCTGTGGGGCGTCGGGTCCATATAAATCATAGACGCAGTGAATAGATAGCCCGCTATGAACACGTGAAAATGCACTAATGCATGTAGAAGGGCATTATGATGCATCAACCCATATAACTCAGTCGTATAAAGTATCCAAAGCCCCCCAATATTAAGCACAGAGGCAGTGATTGGATTGCTTATAATGCGCAGCGGCCAACTTTTCAACACCTTTGAAAGGCGTCTTGCTGATTGTACATCAAGTGTTCGCAGTGCAAGAGTAATAGGTGCAGCAAACACTAGTAGGATGGGTGCAATCATTCCAAGCAGTAAATGACCAACCATATGCGCCGTGAAGTCCATATGCGCGCGATTGGCTATGGGACCTATAATTGCAGAGGCTGCACAGATGGTGCCAAGAATCAAAAAGAGCGTACGGAATAAGGGCCATTTTTTATAGCGGCGGTTCGAAATTACGGCAGCTGCGATATAAATCACTATCACAAGCGCCAAAAGAATCAATAAAATCGGTTCAAAACCAGCCCCATTATCATGAATATGACCATTACTGTGCATTGCTGGTATCTTCTTTCATTTTAAGTAAGCTGCGCCTTGTTTGAATGACGAGGATAATGCCGATCAGTATCATGATTGTGGCTGCAATGTTCCAAATCAAGTCGTATGGGAGAATATCGACATTGTAACGGATTTGATGGAGGCGCATGAGCTTGTGCTGGATGATTCCGTCATATAACTGGAAAGAACCTGCCCCGAGCAAAACTCCCCCTATCCACCTTTTCAGCCATAATCCCTTTCGACGGCGAAGGTCAGCGAACATGAATAACGACCCGACCGTTGCGAACCAGCTTAGGGCATGAAATAAACCATCCGAGACCAGCCCAATATTGGATGTGGACTTGTCATAGAAATGGTGCCAATGCAATAGTTGATGAAAGATGGCCTCATCGATGAATGCCACCAATCCGATCCCGAATAGACAACCGGACCATAGATTACGAGAGGAATAAGTATAACGTAATTGTGAAATAGATTGATCTTTTTGATTTCGGGGCTTGAAATCCATTTTCCATCCTCCTTTTTAATCTTCCTATATATGGTTATTTCTACTTTACCCTGTATTGTAAAGTTATAGACAGGTAAATGGACCTTTTATAAATCTTATTTATTGAGCGATTCATAGCCCAAAGATAATCCTTGGCTTTTTAGTTCAGTAATCATTGTTAATGGTATGTAAATTTTTTCTAATTATTGTTCATTATAACTGGATTCAGGTTTCAAGCATGGACAGGCGGGTAATAAAAAACCGTACATCATATAAAAAAGGAGGAGTTAATATGTTTCGCCATCAAAAAGAATTGCAATTTGAAGTTAAGGTAGATCGACCAGATCCGATGCTTGCACGTCAAATTCAGGAAGTGTTAGGTGGACAGTTTGGGGAAATGACTGTCATGATGCAATATCTTTTTCAGGGTTTCAACTGCCGTGGAGAAGAAAAATACAAAGATATGCTGATGGATATTGGTACAGAGGAAATTGGACATGTAGAGATGCTTTGTTCGCTCATTAGTCAATTGCTTGATGGCGCTTCTCCGGAAGATCAAGCAGAAGCCGCAAAAGATCCTGCTACAGCAGCCATCATGGGTGGAATCAATCCCCAGCATTTGCTCGTAAGTGGCCTTGGGGGACTGCCAACCAACTCGAATGGGGTGCCTTGGAACGGATCTTATATTGTAGCCAGCGGAAATCTATTAGCGGACATGCGATCGAATCTTCATGCTGAAAGCCAAGGACGCCTTCAAGTGGCCCGTTTATATCATATGACCAAAGATGAGGGGGTACGTGCCACCTTCCGTAAAATGTTAGCCCGTGATCGTTACCACCAATATCAATGGATGGCGGCCATTGCAGAACTTGAAGAAAAAAATGGCGTTGTCGTTCCCGCGTCATTCCCACCGGAAGCGGAAATGGAATCTCAACCGGAAGCGTACGAATTCTGGAACTTGTCAGAAGGTAATGAATCAGCAGACGGACTGTGGGCAACAGGGAGCGCCCCAGATGGTACAGGAGATTTTGTTTATGTAGCTGAACCAGTTGCAAAAGGGCAGATCCCTAACCCTAAGGTTCCGGCAGCACAATTGCATCATGACCTGGATAGAAGTCAATCGCTTAATAAAAGGTAATAGAAACTTTTCAAAAAAAGCTCGATGGCCCCTAAAGGGACATCGGCTTTTTTTATTCTATATGTTTGCCAAAACCTAATTATTTGCTTGTGGATATTTTTTGGAGTAGCATAGTTTCCATCTTCAAGACAAAACATTTTAAAAGCGTGGTCACTAATTTAATAGTAAGGAGTGGGACAAATGAAAGCAGTGGTAGTTAAAGAACCGGGTGGAGCAGAACAATTACTATTAAAAGATTTTTCCAAGCCCATGCCCGGAAAAGGGGAAATATTAATTAAGGTGAAAGCCTCTGCTATAAATAGAACGGATATTGTTTCACGAGAAGGGAAATCCGGTTATATGGCCAATCCAATATTGGGGATTGAAGTTTCTGGGGAAGTGGTGGAAACAGGGGAAGGTGCAAATATACAATTAGGGACAAGGGTGATGGGCCTTGTAAACGGCGGCGGTTATGCTCAATATGCCTTGATGCCGGCTGATAGAGCGATGAAGATCCCGGATAACTTGTCATTTGAAGAAGCGGCAGCGATTCCTGAAGTATTCTTGACGGCGTACCAAACCTTGTTTTGGTTAGGGGAATTGACGGATCAAGATACGGTATTGATTCATGCTGGCGGAAGCGGTGTAGGCACAGCAGCTATCCAACTGGCAAAAAAACTGACAAAAGCAAAGATCATCACTACAGCCGGCTCAAAGGAAAAATTGGATTTCTGCCACTCATTAGGAGCGGATGTCTGTATCAATTATAAAGAACAATCTTTTGATGAGGAAATAATGAAAGCTACAAATAATCAAGGAGTGGATATTATCCTGGATTTCATCGGTGCTTCTTACTGGGAGAAAAACCTTAAAAGCATAAAAACTGATGGACGATGGGTACTGATAGGGATTCTAGGAGGAACTGTAGTCGAGAAGGTGAACTTGATGGAACTTCTCTTAAAAAGAGTTCAATTAAAAGGCACTCTATTAACGCCTCGGAGTGATGAATATAAAAAAGAGCTAACGGAAGAATTCGTTACAAAGGCCATGCCGTTGTTCCTCCAACATGAAATCAAGGCAATCGTGGATCATGTCTTCCCTTTTGAAGAGGTACAAAGGGCGCATGAACATATGGAAGCAAATAAGAATTTGGGTAAAATCATTTTACAGGTAAATGAATGATTAAAGAAAACAGCTTCGAAGCATGTATGGAGAAAGTTACCCAGAATTGCTACATTATTGGGCGGCCTCTTTTCATGGTGCTTGATAAGGAAAAGGTGGAATATGGGTTTTGTTAATGGCATATCGTTGAAGAATGAAATACGGGCAAAGTATAATGAATATATACAAAGTCAAGATGCTCTTCATTGGTATCTGTTAAAATGGGGGAATCGTAATGAATGAACTCAATGCATTATTCAGGAAAAGAATAGGGCTCCAGGAAGATGTGAAACTGACATTTGGGAAATTAGATGAAATTCTGGATAAAACTGCGAAAACCATTCCGTTTGAAAACTTATCAATCATGGCATCCCATCTAAGTGATATCAATAAAGCCAATATCATGAACAAAGTCCTCGTGAGGAATGAGGGTGGATTATGCTATGAATTGAATGCAGCCCTTTATTTTTTCCTAAAGGAAAATGACTTTGATGTATTCTTGGTTCGAGGTGTCATCTATAATCAGGGGTGGATGACCATAGGAAGGACCCATGTTACCATTCTATTGAACCATGAGGGCCAAACCTATCTGATCGATACGGGTTTTGGCGGGAATCTGCCTTTAAAACCAGTTCCGTTGAACGGAGAAACGGTCATTTCCCAAAATGGTGAATTCCGAATAAAAAAAGAAAGTACCGACCATGGAGATCATATTCTTGAATTAAAACTGAAACATAAAGATCGCGATTGGAGAATAGGGTATGCATTCGATTCTTCAAAACCCGTAGGAAATGTAGCGGAACTTAATGAGGTCCAAACGATCATCAGGGAAAATCCCCAATCGCCATTCAATAAGCATCCATTAATCACCCGTATGACAAACAACGGGAACATCACTTTAACTGATACATCCTTTACACGGTGGGATGATGGGAAAGTGACGAAAGAAGAAATAGATGGAACACGATTTAAAGAGTTAATGAAACAGCACTTCGATAGATAGTGGAAAAGGACTGAATATCAAAGGAGTCCATACCGAAAGACTGTCCATTCTCGACAGTCTTTTTATGAATACAATGATCGTCGAGATCCAGCTAGATGCTTGCTCTGATTAGGCATGGCAGCCAGTCGGCGGAAAGGGAGCGGATTTCTGAAAACTATAGGCAAACTCGCTTCTTCGAATTTGTCTACAGTCTGAAAATATTCATTATGGATTGTTTTTACTATTCATTCAATAGATTTGAATTCAGTGGGGTGAGAAGGATATGGAGAGGAAGAATCGATTGGTTTTTACTAGATCGAATGCTGCTGCTAAACGAAAATTCGATGAAGCGATCACCATTTTGGAATATAGCGTAATGCTCGTTGAGCTCTTTGGATTAGAAGAGTTCAATAATATAATTGCCGGACAGTTAAGGCTGATTTTATGTGAAACGAAAAATACGCGCATAAAGCGGGAAAAGGTCACGATTGATCAATCCTTAATAAAGAAAATCAATCCTAACCCAAGATTGTATCCTATTAAAGACTCCATTCAAATGAGCAATGTTATTACGGAAGACATCTTCGATTATACTAAACAGAGGATTGAGCTAAAGCTTTGGAGAAATCAAATTATCTATAAAACCGATATCGAAGGAAAAATACAGGAAATTAAAATCATTGATTTTATTAAGGAAACAGCTAATAAGATTGGCGGTGCACAAGCTGAATCAAGTTTCCCTAATAAGTCCATTGTTTCGGATGGTCATACCAAAATCATGTTAAGAGGAATAGCGAAAGGGTTATTCAAATCCATAGGCAGGGATTATAAAAAACATGCCTCCATGAACCTTTCACATATCATGCAAAAAATCGAACAATCAGCTTTGGGAGACTAAACATAAGAAGGACTTTTGGCAAAGTCCTTCTTGCTTGGTTTCCAAGCAATATCCGTTAGGATTGAATACCTCAAATAACCTCTATCAATAAACCATCTCTTTTTACTTCTGTTAAACCACTCCCAATAGCATGCTGTTCACTTTTATTATTAAAGGTATATAGAAGAATGGGGAATTCCCTGATTAGATAACAAACAAACATTGAGGCCGTATATGTAAATGTAAAGACTTATTAAATTTACACTAAAATCCAGCTATAGACGCTTGAGATAATTTATAATGATATTCCGAATATAGTTTCACGTGGAAAAATAGACTCAATATTGAACCGTACCCCATACAAATAAATCAACTAAAGATAAATAGAAAGAGATGATGATATGAAGGATTTTGATGAAAACCTTCCTGACGAATGGCTGGAACTAGTAACATTGGCAATGAAATCGGATGTTACAAAAGAGCAATTCAAAAAGTTTCTTCAAGAAAAGTCGAATAGCAATAAAAGTAGCGATTGTGGTGGCTAATGAACGCCTGAATTGAGGCAGGACTATTGCAAAAAAAGTATGATGCTTCATTTCTTTTGCCACGAGTGTACTCCATATTTTCTGCATATTTAATTGGTAAGATGGATGTAATCATAAGGGAGGTTTTATTCAATATGAAAAAAAGAACAAAATTGCCTATCATCTTATCATTATTAGCAGCCCTGTTTTTAGTCCTTGGCGCATGTTCCAACAGCGATGATAAAAACAAAGAAGAAAAAAAAGAAAAGGAACATAGTGAAATGGACATGAACCATTCTAGCACGGGTGATGTTCCAGAAGGATTAAAAGCTGCAGAAAATCCAACCTATGAAGTTGGAAGTCAAGCGATTATCGAATCAGGTCATATGGAAAGCATGAAGGGGGCGGAAGCAACAATAGTGGGTGCCTTTGATACGACTGCTTATGCAATTTCGTATACGCCTGCAACTGGCGGAGAAAAAGTTGAAAATCATAAATGGATCATTCAAGAAGAAATCAAAGATGCAGGTGAGAAAACATATGAACCCGGAGCGGAGGTCACAGTTAATGCTTCTCATATGGAAGGAATGAACGGGGCTGTCGCTGAGGTTGAATCTGCTGAAAAAACGACTGTTTATATGGTCGATTTCACACCGACTACTGGCGGAGAAAAAGTGAAGAATCATAAATGGGTAACGGAAAGTGAATTATCAGCATCTGAATGATTTAACATCATGATTTGCAAAACAGAAGAAAAAAATAAGTCTAGGTTATCCTTCATGGTTATGAAACTCTCACTAGGTTGAAGAAATTTGCGACACTCCTGCCGAATAACTGGCTAGCCAAGACCCCATAGACGCTTGCTTTGATGAATCTTGGCAGACAGTCGGCGGAAAGGGAGCGGATATTTGAAAGCAACTGGAACGCAACTCGCTTTTCTTCAAGTTCGTCTACAGTCTGAAGGAATGGTAAACAAACCATTCCTTTTTTTGTGATTGAATTATCTTGAAAATTATTTTGCTCTGTTAATATGGATTTATAGAAATGTAAAAATGGGGTGCAAGTATGATGACTGGATTAACTATCAGACCTTTTATGGAAAATGACTATGAGGCGCTGAGCAATTATTGTTTACCTATAGAACAAGCAATCTATACTTCTTTACCTTTGAAAGTTATCGAAGACTTCAGGAAGGATAAATATAACCTCCCCATGGTCATTTATTTAGATGAGAATTTGATTGGATGTTTTGCCTTATATACGGATAAAGCGGGAAATCAATATACAAGTAATGAGAATGCGATTCTTCTAAAATCATTCTCCTTGGATTTGCGCCATCAAAAAAAGGGGCTAGCTTTTAAGACTTTAAAAGTGTTGCCTGATATGATCAAACTAAGTCATCCAGATAAAGATGAGATTATTCTAACAGTGCATCATTCGAATGTTCCAGCGATAAATTTATATAAAAAAGCTGGATTCATTGATAAAGGATACAGATTCAATGGGGAAGAAGGGGAGGAATTTATTTTCCACTTTGCTCTGGATTAAACAAATGAAATACTTCGGGAGAGTAAGATAAAAGAAAGACAGGCACCCATGAGACGATCATCAGAAAACATAGGAAATGGACAGTCCACGGAAAGGGGGCGGATTTCTGAAATCAATGGGAACGTTTTTCAAAGAAAAAAACTGTAGGCAAACCCGTTTTTCGAATTTGTCTACAGTCTGAAGCATTTAAACGATGCTTATTTATTTGGAAGGTATTCCATACGATATGATTCAGAATTCATGGAATCCATCCTGCAATTTCTAATAACGTCAGAACGATCTCAAAGACAATGAGGATTACAATGATCCATTCTACGAATAGTCCCCTGATCGAATGGCTGATGTTAGAAAACCCATCCATAATGTTATATAAAATTTCGGTTTTACTTTTCAAGATTTTATACCGATCATTCAATTCAAAAAAATCAAGCATGCTGTCATAAAATTCGCCGGCAATGCTGCTTGTCCATGTAATATCAGGTTTGTCCAGAATCATGATGTACGCTAGGGTATTATACTCGTGACGTACGATTTTTGCAGTCGTCCTCGCTAGTTCCTTATTACCGATTCTCAGCTTGCCTTTTTCCAGTCGGTCTATCATGGCTTCGAGCTTGTCGTGGATTTTTCCGAGTTGTTCCTCAGTTTTTTCAAGTGCCACCGATTTTGCGAGAATGGTGGAAATTAATTCAGGGTAGAAAAATTCATATTTAGGCACAACTACATATTCGTCCGTCAAATTGATGTTTTCAGTTTCACTGAAGTGAAGGCTGTAATCGTCTGTATATCTATCTAAATTGTCGAGATCAATAATCGGCTCGAAAGAATGGATAAAGGATGAAAATTCCTTAATCTCATTCGGGTGTGAGTAATTGATGAAGACAATGCTGCCAAAGGAAAAAACCAGCACCTGCTGCGATTCGTCCACATTTTTATTAAGGATGGAACTTAGAATATCGCCTTTAAGGATTAAAGGCTCTTCCCAGGTGAATTTTTTTGGAATGCCGCAATGAATGGCGATTTTGTTCAAATCGATTTCATTAGTGATTGCAAATGCTTTAAAGGTAATTGGTTCCATCTATATCACTCTCTTCAACAAATTGGTCTTTTTTCGATTCTATTCTATTCTTACAAAAACATGCTTGAATAATTCTTGAAGGTAGAAAAAAGTTCACTGACTGTTCAAGTGAATATAGAAAGAGATCCTTATGATCTGGTAACTAAACGAATAACTTCCATTAAGGATAAAAAAATTTCAACAACAGAAAAATATGATTTCACTGTTTTTAAATAACCAATATTCCATAAATTTCTTCAGAAGGTATATGGATAAAAGATGAAAGTTTCGTAGAGATGTCATGAACATAAATCCCGCAATCCAGTAATATGTTCGTATGTTTTTTTAATAAAACCGGTATGTGCCTACTCTCACTTTGGCCAATGAACATCGTTTGATTTCTAACTGCTAAACCGCGAGTATAACCAAAGCATTTAAAAATATCTTCCTCATTTCTTTTTACTAGGAATTCACCTGAAACACAATAATACATCTTATTATCATAATGAAGTACGCTGTGAGGTTGAAGTAATTTATCATGACAAATCTTAACCACGTTTCTTGCCTGTAAAGAATATTCAAGAATCTTACCTTGGTGGATTGTTTTATTAGTGAAATAACTTGCTAAAGAGAGGGGATTTTTCCTTGGAGGATATGAAAACATTGATACATATAGCTTATCATTTGCTATATACAAATCGTTGACGTGGCAAACATCGTCATTTTCAGGTGAAAATCTAATTTCATCAATTCTTTCCAAATCGTTTTCCAAATCATAAACACCAATTGAGTTAGTTTTGGTTTCAATAATATAAGCCTTATCATTATCTATTGCTACACCATGTAAATCTAATTCTGTAGATAAAGCCTTATTCTTAATAACCTTTAAGCTTTCATCCAAAATGAAGATTCCATGAGAATTGGAAATTACGACAAAAGAGCTGCCGTATTTTGTAATGCCTGTGCATCCAACATTTAAAATCTTTTTTATTTCATATTGTTGTTGTTTAAATTGGACTAAATATAGACCGCCTTTATGATTGCAGCATGAAATTAATATTTTACAATCATCTATGGGTATCATGTATGATCGCACCTCATTTTTTTAGACAATTTGTTTTCTTATATAGTATGAATTTTTATTGTAATGGTGTAGACAAGTTATGGGGGGGAATAGTGGACTTTTTATAACTGATTAAAACGTTTTGAAATGGGATTTATGTCCTGAACTTTCAAGTCCTATTAATAGACTTAAAATACACTAGTTTATATGCAAGAGGGCGTTTCCGCTAAATGGAACGCCCTCCTTCTTTATGTTGCTGTTTATATGCCATTAATGAAACTTTACAAAAGCCTATAAAAGTTCATGAAAACTTTACTTTTATTTACAGAATTCTCATATTGATGTCAATATTCAGTAATACATGTTTGTTATAATCGGTTGACGGTTTTAAAGGTGATTGGAAAAGAGTCTCTTAAAAATCCTTCATTTACAGATAAGTAGCAGGCCGATTGAAGATGACTGAATAGTAGGAGTGAACAAAAATGGAGGAATCTATAAATCTATATGAGCTTACATTTAGTGAAAAAGATAGATATGTAATCATTACGAATGCTTATCCACATGAAGATCAGTTATATCGAAATGGGTTTATCCACCGAAGAGTCAAGGCTTATCTGGATGAGGGTTTGAAGGTTGATGTCTTTGTTTTGCATCCTGCCTATAAAAAAGCAGAAAAGTATACGTATGAAGATGTGCCTGTTTATCGTGGAACTGAACAGCATCTGCGCATTTTCTTAAATCATAAAGTACATAAAAAAGCGCTCATTCATTTTGTTAATCCCAAAATGGTACAAGCGATAAAAGAAACGAACACAGATTTACCGATAATTACCTGGATACATGGATTTGAAACGGAGGCATGGCATAGAAGGTGGTTTAATTTTCTTGAAAGCCCTGAAAGCTTGCGGAAGATACTTGAAATGTCGGACGACTATTATGTAGCACAGCTTTCTTTCATGAATTGGTTTTATCAAACGAATGAGTTGGATACAACCTTTGTTCATATTTCCAAATGGTTCAAAGAACATATAGCGGAATGTGATGCAAGAGCAGAATCGAAAAATTCAGTAATCATTCCTAATGTAATAGATGACAATCTCTTTACCTTTATTGAAAAGCCAGTTGAAATGCGGACAAAAGTCCTTTCAATCAGGCCATACGCTTCGCGAAAATACGCCAATGATTTATCGGTGAAAGCAGTTCTTGAACTATCGAAGAGACCATACTTCGATAAGTTGGACTTTGCATTTTATGGTGATGGAAAATTATTCGATCAAACCGTTGAGCCAATCAGGGATTTTGAGAATGTAACGATTCATAAAGGTTTCCTATCTCAGGATCAAATCGCTGCATTACATAAGGAGTATGGGATTTTCCTTTGCCCGACCCGTTTGGATTCTCAAGGGGTTTCAATGTGTGAGGCAATGTCGAGCGGGCTAGTGCCGATTTCAACAGATATTACGGCAATCCCGGAATTCGTTAAACATGACGTTTCTGGCCTTCTAACAAAACCTGAGTCTCCTATCGAAATTGCTGATGCAATAGAGCGCTTATATTACAACCCGGACGTATTTTTAAGAGTGTCAAAACAAGCTTCTCAGTCGATTAGAGAAAAATGCGCGGTAGATGTTGTTATTAAAAGAGAATTGGAGATTATCCAAGGTTAATGGAAGGGAGTTTTTTCAATATGGACGAACGAAACGAATATTGGAAAACTATGTACGAGGAACTCGAATTACAAATGAAAGACATGATGTCCATGACATTGGAGCTCATAGAGGGCAATGGCACTGAAAAGCAAAAAATCATTGAGAACATTACAAAAGAAAACAATATGCTGCGAGAAGAATTAGAAAAAAGTAAGATCGCTCAAAAAGAAAATATTAAGCTTAACAAAGAAATAAGAAGACTTAAGTTACTAGAACACAAATTCAACGTTACATATGCAGGGAAATTCACGTTAAAATATCTTGCGCTTAAATCATCTATTAAAGAACAAATAAAAAAATAAAGATTCATATCAGATTTCAGTCATTGGAGTGAAAACTTTGAATTCACATGAACTAGTTGAAAACAGAAAAATGAAGGTACTTCTATTTGGCTTTATTGACATGAATTCAATGGATGGATCTGCAGTATTTTTATCTTCCTTAGCATCGACCATTGCGCTAGATTCCAACATCGAAGTTGACTTACTTCTAGCTAGCCCAGTCAAACGTGATATCCTAATTCAGCCTCTTGAGAAATTTGATAATATAACCATTCTCAATCCTTTTGTCGATCCTTTTTTCAGTGCCACCGATGATGAATGGGTAAAAAAAGGTGTCATTGATTTTGATATAGCTGAAATGCTCATTACTCATTATTGGAGTCAAAAGGGATATGATTGGCTATTTGTTAGAAGCATTGAGACTGTTGAAAAAATAGCAAAGCATAAGCATATCATAAAGAATACTTTAGTTTATGCTACAGGATTGACTCACATAGGCCAGGATGTTGATGAAGAAAAATTTGAGAGCATCAAAAATATATATGATCAGTGTGCGTATTTCTTATGTCAAACAGAAGAGATGTGCGAATTTGTCATTGAGATTCTTAATTTGAATAAAGAAAAAAACAAAGTTTCCCTGCTTACCCCGATGATACCAAACATTGAATCAGCAGAAGGGCAGACCCGGTTAAAAAACAAACTTGTATATACAGGAAAATTCGACCCTGATTGGAAGACCATTCCGATCATTACTGCTTTTAAAGAATTAAAGCGCGAAATTCCGAATCTTTCACTTGATGTTGCGGGGGATAAATTCAAATGGGTTAAGGATGATTCTCAGTTTAAGGAAGAAGCGGCATACCTTCTTAAAAATACAGATGGTCTTACATGGTACGGGGCATTGACAAGGGAGAATGCCCAACAATTAATCGTGAACAGTGATATTGGGATAACCTGGAGAAGTGAGGAAATGGACAGCAGTCTGGAACTGTCTACAAAGCTATTGGAGTATGGGATTTTAAGGAAGGCTGTAATAATGAATCCAACCAAAATGCATATAAAGCTTTTTGGCGAAGATTACCCGTTATATGCTGTTACAGAGAAGGATTTTCGTGACACTGTCAAATTAGCACTAAGCAATAAGGATATATATGAGTTTGCGGCAAAACGAATGTATCAGGTCAGCAGGCAGTTTTTATTTTCGGAAGCAATAAAAAAACTGCAAGTACTATTATGGAGCAAGCGTATTACAGATTTTGTAGAGCAAAGCACAAATATGTTTTATATTGATGTAGATGACTTTGATGAACTGAATAAGCATGCACCATCAAATAAAGTGAAAAAATTCTCTGCAGAGTTAAATATTGACGAAGTTTTCACCTGCATCGTCAAAAACATACCAGAAGAAATAAAGCGAGTCGAAAAACTGTTTAAACTGTCTGGATATGGTCAAATCATTTCAGCAGAAAAAGCCGGATGTTATACATTTCTCCACATCCATAAAAGTTATGGAAACTTTGAACAAAATTTTCAAAATAACATGCCATATTTAAAAACTATAGGATTTGAAACCTATGGAAATCCTAAATTAAAGCCAAAAGATGTGGAAATTTCAATGAAGGAACGGGCAACTGCTGATAAAGAAAAATATGATATGAAAGGGAAAAATAAAGAATTAGCTAAAGAAGTAAAGCAATTAAAAAAACTGAACACAGTTCAACTTAAACAAATTACTAAGCTAGAAAAACAAAACCTGGCACTTGGACGTAAATATGATTCACTTTCGAAGTCGAAAATGGGTAAAATGACATTCAAGTATTGGGATTTAAGAAAAAGGCTTAACTTTTAAGAAGGTAAACCTGCAACAAAATAATAGACCATGCAATGGAGGACACACTTCTTAAATATATATTTTCAAATGAAAGCCCCTGAATGCTGCTTTGCTAACAGGGGCTTTTGTCATTTATCGAGAAAAGGAGCAAGGATTCTTGCAAACTTTTTATGTATGTTATCGATTTCTGCAGTATGTATAAAGCTGAAAGCTCAATAAACTATCTGTGAATTCCCTTTAGCGGTGTTATAATATTCTGAAAAAGGAGGAGAGATGATGGAGGAGATTGTGGTAAAAGCGATTCAAGATGATTATCCAGATGCATTTGCATGGTGTTATGGATGCGGTCGTTTAAACGAAGAGGGTCATCACTTTCGAACCGGTTGGCAAGGTGAGCAAACAAGGACAATTTATACACCACGTCCAGAGCATATCGCAATTCCTGGATTTGTTTATGGCGGCTTGATTGCTTCTTTAATTGATTGTCATGGAACAGGCTCCGCTGCATTGGCAATGCATCGTAAAAATGGGCATGAAGTTGGAGATGGAGTGGAGCCTCCCAGGTTTGTGACTGCATCACTGAAAGTGGAGTTCGTAAAGCCAACCCCAAATGATGTGCCATTAACAGCCGTTGGGACGATTCATGAGGTTCATCCAAAGAAATGGAGAATCGAAACAGAGGTATTTGCCATCGATAAACTTTGCGCCCGTGGAGAGGTCATCGCTGTGGTGATGCCAAGTACTTTTACAAGCAAAGAGTGATCCGGACCCTTTGAACAGGCCAATAGTAAGCTGATTGATAAAAACGGATTCAAAAGCAGAATTAGGTTTTTTTTATTAAAGGGCCGTCCAATTATTTGGACGGTTATTTAGTGTATCTGAGTATCCATTTCAAGCATTTTCATACCATTATATGATCATCTGGACCGTATTCTATCTCTTCTTTCGCTTCCAAGTGAAAATATTGAATGATGGACTTGATAAAAGAAGGAATTGAGAGCGGATGTGGATTTAAATAAAGAGACACCCCTCCCTGGTCGTAACGGCTCCAAGTCATTTCTTAATTTTGTATCATTATCATTTCATCATAGATTAAGTTTTGTCTAAGCTCAGTTGCTGTTTGCATGGATATTTGCTCATCTTCAACCATTTGCTGAATGATATCACGTTCGATTTGCATTGCAATCAACTGAAAATGACTCACCATCTCTTCAAAGCGATTTGCTTCTTTTTCACTTAATGTTCCGAATGGATTCAAATAACGATTATATCTTTGAATGACAAGCATCACTTCATGACGGTTTTCAGGTGTAGTTTGCTGTTTGATCAATGAAATGGCTTCCTTTGAAGCTTCTTTTTGGGCTTTACGGAACTCCCGGATCAGGTCCGAATTTTTAACGATGGAGTCCTCTAATTTCGCTTCCCATTTCTTATCCCATTTGACATTGATCTTTTTCTTGAAAAGAATCGCCTGCAAATTGATCCAAGCCCTCTTCAGCGAAGATTTTTGCATATAATTTAAGGTTCTTGAAAGATACACTTTATAAAGTTCTAAGGCTGTTTCAGATATAGTTCCTTTTTCGACTAATCCAGAAACGACTTCCAATTCCTTATTGGCCCCTTGCTCCACTAAATCGCGTATTGTCCGATTATCGGGTCTGGTCGTGATTCCCCGTTCCAAATCAATCAGTTGTTCATTCAAATCTTCCATTACTTGATTGACAGCTTTCTGATTATCCATGGTTGCTTCTTTGCTTAGCTGATCGATCGTTTTATTTAAAACAATTTTATATGCCTCCTCAGAGGTTAGGCGTTCATCTTTGAATTCAACCGGTGTCTTTACCAGTAATGGCAAGAGAACCGTAGCCAATGTGACGCTTAACAATATAACGCAAGCTGCGATGAACAAGACTGTATTACGCATTGGGAATAAAGTGTCATCTGGCATGAAATATGGTATGGATAAAGCTGTAGCTAATGTAATCGTTCCATGAATGCCGCAAACGGATGTCAAAAATGCAAATCGTGGTCTTGAAACATTCTCCTCATCAGTGTCCTCGCTATCTTCTGGGTGAACCCTGGACATAATGAATTGCTCTAATGGATTCACTCTGTTTTTTGTAAAAGTATCATGCAGAATGTATACCCAAATAAAACGGATCACCAATAATAAAAGAACAATCAAAACACTTATCCCAAAAAGATTACCCCTATTTATGTTCGACTCAATTTCCTGATAAACAATCGGCAACATAAATCCTAATAAAGCAAATACAAGTCCATTCAAAACATAACCTAATACAGACCATGTATTAGATGATACAATTTGCAATTTAGTTGTGGAATTCTGAAGGCGATCCCGCTCGATGCCATGAATTACACCTGCGGCAACCACTGCCAAGATTCCGGAAACATGGAATTCTTCAGCTACCATATATATGACAAAAGGCGTAATTAGCTCAATAACAATAGACATGGAGATTTCTTCAAGTCCATGAATCCGTAAAAATAATCGTAATTTAACGATTAAGTAGCCCAATAGGATACCTATGAAGATACCGCCTATAGCTACAAACATAAAATTAAGCGAAGCATCCTTTATTGAAAATGCTCCAGTTAAGGCAGCTGCCAGGGCAACTTTAAAAGCCACGATTCCAGCAGCATCATTGAAAAGTGATTCACCTTCAAGGATGGGCATCATATTTCCGGGCAATTTCAATCCTTTTGTAATCGATTGTACCGCTACAGCATCCGTAGGGGTAATTGTAGCTGCTAAAGCAAAGGCGACAGCCATCGGCATATCAGGTATTAACCAGTGGATGAAAAAACCTCCTGCAAAAACAGTCACAAATACTAACCCAAAGGCCAATAACAGAATAGGCTTACGCAATTCAAGCATTTCTTTACGGGACGTATTTTTTCCTTCTGTAAAGAGTAACGGAGCAATAACACAGATCATGAATAATTCTGAATGAAAATCCAACGATAATTGAAATGGCAATAATGAAAGCACTGCTCCCATGGATATCTGATATATCGGTAGTGGAATACGAGGCCATATGGCATTTAATATTGTAGCGATTATTGTAGACACCAATAATCCGAGCAATGTGATTAAGAATGACATAGAATCTCCCTTATCTTCTAATGTTTTAGTCTGATTGCCCATGAAACTTATTTAAAAAGAAAAAAAGAGGTATTTTAAAGCGAATATCCATCCTTAAAAAATAACCCCCATTTTATGGTCTTGCGTAGCTTGTTCAAAAACAATATTTAGCCAGAGACAGTATTTTAATATGTAGCCTCGGTTTTTGATATACCCCTTAGTTATTAATTACAAACAGGATATCACAAGAGTTTACGGTTTATTCAAAATCAACTTATAACATAGCTTTTCAATTATGCTAATGAAAATTAAGTTCATGCTTGGGCACAGGATTTTCTGTATAAAATACCCTTAATGAAGAAACATAGAAAAATGGAGTTAGAGCGACCTGCAAAAAAATGGGGGTAACCAGCTTGATTCGAAATGTGGGTAGATTGTTAAGGAAAACGAAAGAAAAAAAATCCAGTGTACAAAATAATTACCAAGATTCCAAGCCTGCAGATGCACTTGATGCGAATTTCATCCGAAATGTAGAAACACTTCGTTCTGTTTATGATAATTGCTCGGATGTCATGTTCCGCCCGTTCTCCATTTTCGGAAAAACACGCGCGATGCTCATTTACATTGCGGGACTCTCAGACATCGAGGCGATAGAGCAATATGTGCTATCTCCACTCATGCAAGAGTCATCAAAAGAACCACAACCATTAAATGACTTTATTGAACATAAAATGCCTGTTCCTAAAGTGGTAAAAGTGAATATGTTGGCGGATTGCATTGAATCGATTTCCTCTGGAAACCCGATCCTTCTATATGAAGGGGAAAGCGATGGATTTTCTCTAGGATTGTCCAAATGGGAAAAGCGGGCGATTGAAGAACCTGTGGCAGAGGGGGGAGTTAGGGGGTCACGAGAGGGATTTATTGAATCTTTAGAGGTTAATACGTCCCAATTGCGACGCATTATTAAAAGTCCTGCCCTTAAAATACAATCAATGAAGATCGGAACTCTTACCAGGACGAATGTTTCGATTGCTTATATTGATGGACTTGCGGATAAAACACTGATTGAAGAGATTACAACTCGGTTGGAACGAATTAAAATAGACGGTATTTTAGAAAGCGAGTACATCGAAGAAATGATTGAGGACAATCCGTATTCCCCTTTCCCTCAGATCATGACGACAGAACGGCCGGATGTAGCCTGTTCTTGCTTGCTGGAGGGTCGGGCTGTCATTCTTGTAGAAGGAACCCCTTTTACTTTAATAGCACCAATATCCTTCTTTTCTTTGATTCAATCACAAGAGGATTATGCTCAACGTTTTATGGCAGGCACTTTTATCCGTTGGTTACGTTATATTTTTATGGGTTTATCTCTTTTGCTTCCGTCCCTATATGTCGCTATTTTGACGTTCCATCATGAGGCGGTCCCAACCGCACTCCTGCTAAGCAGCGCGGCATCACGGGAATCGGTTCCTTTTCCTGCAATAGTAGAGGCATTGGCTATGGAAATTACCTTTGAAGCACTAAGAGAGGCAGGGGTTAGATTGCCGAAGCAGGTAGGTTCTGCTGTCAGCATTGTTGGAGCGCTAGTGATTGGCCAAGCTTCCGTACAAGCGGGGTTGGTTTCAGCGCCCATGGTCATTGTAGTTGCGATTACGGGAATCGCTTCTTTTATGATGCCTCGTTATATTGCCGGAATTGCTTTCCGGATGCTGCGTTTTCCAATGATGCTGCTTGCCGGTACATTAGGACTGCTTGGTATCATGATGGGGATCATTGCCATAGTCATTCACTTATGCAGCTTGCGTTCCTTCGGCGTTCCCTACTTAACGCCACTGGCACCGTTAAAAGGTCAAGAGCTGAAAGATGTGCTGTGGAGAGCTCCTTGGTGGATGATGACTACACGTCCGCGCCTCACAGGGGATTCTAATGTATACCGTCAACCCGCTGAGCAAGGACCAAATCCAAAAAGGGGAAGTGAAACGGAGTGAATAATGGTTGGAGGCGAACAAAGATATTGGAGAAAGTAAAGAGGCGTCATTTCATGAAAAGCGTCCTTCTTTTGCTCGGTATTTGTGGAACAACCCCTTTTCTAAGCGGTTGTTGGGATCGAGTGGAAATCACTGATTTGGCGATTGTCACAGCAGCCGCCATCGATAAGAAGGATAATGATCAAATCGAACTATCCGTCCAAGTTTTTATTCCAAGTTCAATAAGTAGTGGAGGCGGCGGTCAAGGAGGAGGGAGCAGTCAAGGAGGGGGGGCGGTTACGACATTGGTGAGATATGAAAAAGGCTCCAATATTTCAGATGCATTGTCTAAGCTTCAAAGCAAGCTTCCGCGAAAAGTATTTTGGGGACATTGTAAAATATTTGTATTCGGTGAAAAGTTAGCGAAGGAAGGAATTCAAGAGCAGCTGGATTTTTTGCTGCGCCATCCGCAGCCAAGAGAGAAAGCATATGTGTATGTCAGTAAAGGGAAAGCAAAGCCTATCCTTGAATCTTTGCCACCCTTGGAAAACTATTCAGGGGAAGTGCTTAGAGAACTATCTGATTTACATATCGGGATGCTGGTCACAATGCAGGATTTAGATGAAATGTTAACGGGTATACCTCAAGCGGCCGCACTTCCATTCGTTAAAATTTTACCACCAGGGAAAGGGCAAACGAAATTACAGGGAATTCCTTACATTGTCGGGACAGCTGTGTTCAAAAAAGATAAAATGACTGGGATGATGACGGAAAAAGAAACAAGAGGGCTATTGTGGTTAAGGGATGAAGTGGAATCATATACCGTGACCATAAAACCCAAAGGGGTGAAAGGGAAGATATCTTTAAGTCCAGTGTCAGCCAAAGTCAAGATCATTCCGCAAATTATCAATGAGAAATGGAGATTATTGGTGAGGGTAAAAACAGATGGATCTGTTATACAGAATGGAACGAATTTAAACCTTTCAAATCCTAAGTCTCTAAAAGCTGCAGAACGAGCATATCAAAAAGATATAGAAAAACGCATTGAGATGGCTTTTCTGAATACTCAGCATAAGAAAGCGGACATTTTAGGGTTAGGTAAAGATTTTTATAGGAAATATCCTAAACAGTTTAATAAGGTCGATAACCAATGGGATGAGATATTCGCGGAAATGGAAGTGGAAGTCGATGTTGCGGCCCATATTCGCAGACAGGGCTATATAAACAGACCGGCGGGTATGTCTGAGAAAGAGGTGAAGGACAAGTGAGATGGGGGGCCTTTATGTGTACAACCGTGATCGTAACTCTAATCATTTTGTTTGAATGGCCGAAAATGAAACAAAACCCTAAAAAAGATAAAATGGCATTTCTTACACTGCTCCTCACTGGCTTGGCTCTGTCCATGTTCAATCTCCCACAGATGTCAGGACCCACTCAATGGATCGAAGTTTTTTTCAGGCCTTTTGGAGAGTTTATGGAAAAGTGAGTCTATCAGTAGGTTGCGTGATTTCAAATTATGACAGAAAGGAGGAAGCAGATGGAGAAAGGGAAAATTTCATCATTACAGATGGCATTCATGATGTATCCGACGATTGTGGCAACGGCTATTATCGGGGTTCCCAGCATCACAGCGAAATATGCCAAAACTGATTTATGGCTGTCCCCCATTTTTGCTGCGCTCATTGGGTATCTTACGGTTTATATCGCGTATAAACTGCACCAACTTTATCCACAACAAACGGTGATTCAATTCGCTGAAAAGATCATTGGTCGGATTCCGGGGAAAATTTTCGGTTTTTTACTCTTGTTTTTTTATATCCAGAACACGGGGCTAATCGTTAGAGGATACGCAGAATTTATTGTCGGCTCTTTTCTGGTACGTACCCCGATTAGTGTGATCATGGCATCGATGGTGCTTCTGAGTGCGTTCATCGTACGCGGGGGAATAGAAGTGTTGGGGCGAGCTGCTGAATTGTTTGTACCTGTTTTCATTTTTCCAATCTTTATCTTAATCCTCTTGCTGATTCCTGATCTTGAAGTCAAGAATATATTCCCGATATTGGCGGATGGTATAATGCCCCCAATCAAGGGTGCGATTGTACCGGGGGGATGGTTCAGCGAGTTTTTCCTGATCATTTTCCTTCTTCCTTTTTTGGCGGATATGAAAAAAGGGATGAAATCCGGTATGAAGTCTGTGTTTGCCGTGATGATGACGTTAATTGGTGTGAATCTTACGGTTCTTTTTGTACTTGGGTCAACAACATCCACAAAGCTTTACCCCTTGATGAATGCATCTCGATACATCAGTTTGGCCGACTTTTTTGAACATGTAGAATCCGCTGCCATGGCGGTATGGATAGTGGGGGCGTTTGTGAAAATTTCCGTTTTTTATTATGCATCTGCTTTAGGTACAGCGCAGTGGCTGAATCTCTCCGACTTTCGTCCTATTGTATGGCCGATAGGGATTTTGATTGTCATATTCAGTTTGTGGTCGTTGCCTAGCTCTGTGGATGTCAATCGTAATGATATCAATGTCTTCCCTTTACATAGTATTTTGATGCAAACGATTATTCCTCTGTTATTGTTGGTGATTGCTGTTGTAAGGAAAAGAAATCGTAAAGAAACCGAAACCAGCTGACTGGGCATTTTTTATGCTAAATATCCTATCGATAATGTGCTATCTATGTTCGTACTCGCGCAGAAGGCAGGACCAACTGAATGGATTGAAACTCTTATTAGCCGTTTGAAGAGTTTATGAAAAAGTAAATCTATCAGTGGGTTGCGTGATTTCAAATTTACATACTCTCACAGAAAGGAGGAAGCAGATGGAGAAAGGTAAAATTTCATCTCTACAGATGGCATTCATGATGTATCCGACGATTGTGGCAACGGCCATTCTCGGTGTTCCAAGCATCACAGCCAAATATGCCAAAACTGATTTATGGCTGTCCCCCATTTTGGCGTCTCTCATCGGGTATGCGACAGTGTATATCGCTTGTAAACTGCACAAATTTTATCCGAAACAAACGGTTATCCAATACAGTGAACAGATCATTGGTCGGATTCCAGGGAAAATTCTCGGTTTTTTATTCTTGTTTTTTTATATCCCGATCACAGGGCAAATCCTAAGAAGTTACGGAGAATTTATTGTCGACTCTTTTCTGGTCAAAACGCCGATTAGCGTGATCATGGCATCGATGGTACTCCTCTGTGCCTTTATCGTACGCGGAGGGATAGAGGTGTTGGGGAGAGCTGCCCAATTGTTTGTTCCTGTTTTTATCTTTCCAATCCTCCTTTTAATCGTCTTACTGGGCCCTGATCTTGAATTTAAGAATATATTCCCGATATTGGGGAATGGAATTATGCCTCCAATCAAGGGTTCGATTGTACCGGGTGGATGGTTCAGCGAGTTTTTTCTGATGATTTTTCTCCTCCCTTTTTTAACCGATATGAAAAAAGGGATGAAATCCGGGATGATGTCTGTTTTTGCCGTGATGATGACGTTAATTGTGGTGAATCTTTTGGTTCTTTTTGTACTCGGGTCAACAACAGCCACAAAGAATTATCCCGTGATGAATGTATCTCGGTACATCAGTTTGGCCGACTTTTTTGAACATTTGGAGTCCGCCATCATGGCCGTATGGATAGTAGGAGCGTTTGTCAAAATTTCAGTGTTTTATTATGCGGCTGCTTTAGGTACCGCACAGTGGCTGAATCTCTCCGACTATCGTCCTGTTGTATGGCCGATAGGGATTTTGATTGTAGAATTCAGCTTTTGGTCGTATCCCAGCTCTATGGATGTCAATCGATATGATGTCATTGCATTCCCATTTCATGGAATTTTGATGCAAACGATTATTCCGCTTTTATTATTGGTGATAGCTGTTATTAAAAGAAATAGAAAGAGAAAGAGAGAGGGAAGCAATTCAAGCTAACCTTTTCTGTCACTTGATTTAAGAGACTTTAAAGAGTATGTAATTAAAGTCATGCCCCATTCGAAAAAAGATACTTTTCGAATGGTTTTTTTATGAGAAAACTTAATATCACCAAATGTATTTTGCAGAAGGCTAAAAATAATTAACAATTTTTTTCAAACCGTTTTGAAGTTTGTCCCGTTATCTATAGTACAAAGGCTTTTTAGAAGGGAGAGAAGAAAGACTTGAAAAAGGTCATTTTTGTTGGATGGATATCATTGATGCTAGTACTGTTAGGATTTTCACCGAAAATGGTTCCGAAACAGGGGCAAGCTTTCAACGACGTCGTAAAAGTCTATGGACCAGGTGGACCTCTTGGACCTATCAAGGAATTGGCGGAACAATTCACCAAAGAAACGGGCATAAAAGTTGAAGTAACAGCCGGACCCGAAAATAAATGGATTGATCAAGCCAAACAGGATGCGGATATCATTTACGGAGGGTCCGAGTATATGCTAACAGATTTTATGCATAATCATCCGGAGATCCTTGATGGAAAAAACCGTACAGAATTGTATACACGGTCAGCCGGCATCCTGGTTAGAAAAGGAAACCCAAAGAATATACAGTCCTTGGAGGATTTAACGAAGAAGGGCGTAAAGATTGTGGATGTTAATGGAGCCGGGCAACTGGGGCTATGGGAAGATTTGGCTGGAAGAAAAGGATTGATTCCTGAAATTAGCAGGAATATTACCATTTCAGTGAAGTCCAGTGCAGAAGCCATCGATCTATGGAAGGAAAATTCTAAATTAGACGCCTGGATTACATATGAATCCTGGCATTACCGTCTGGCGGATGTGACGGACCTGGTTCAGCTCCCTGAGGAAGACAAGCTCTATAGAGGAACCCCGGTAAGCATAACAAGTAAGAGTGAAAACAAGAAAAAGGCAAAACAATTCATTGATTATCTTAAAACGGAAAAATCCCATCAAGTATTTCAAAAGTGGGGATGGAAGTAAAATGGCGAGGAGTGAGAGTATATGAAAAAGTGGATGGCATTTTCAGTTTTTATGATGGTCCTAGTTTTGGCGGCATGTGGAAATGAAGCTAATGATTCACAACAAAAGGATCAAGTGGTTAGTGGTACTGCCGAAGAAAAAGCAGTAAGCCTAAAATTATTGGAAAGTGAAACAGCAGGCGAATACCTGGCTGATTCCAAGGGAATGACACTTTACTTCTTCAAAAATGATAAATCAGGAAAAAGCAATTGCATGGGTGATTGTCTGAAAAAATGGCCGCCGTTCATGGAAAGGGATTTTTCTGCCCCTAAAGGATTTGACGAAAAAGACTTTGGAACCATTAAAAGGGAAGATACAGGGGAAGAGCAGGTAACGTACAAAGGATTTCCACTCTACTATTTTGTGAATGATAAGGCAGAGGGAGATGTCAATGGCGAAGGTGTGAAAAATGTTTGGTATATTGTAAATAACAAGACGGTTTTTCCAAAATAAGAAAAAGGGGACGAACACTGATGATCGTTCCTGTTATACGTTTTTTCCAAATTTACTTGTGAGGAGTTGCAGGTGCGATTGAAAGAAAAACTTGATAAGGAATTGATGGCATTAGTAATGAAAAAGCATCGTCCTGCTCTGGAAGAACTTTATGACCGGCATATTAAATTAATCTATGGTTTTATTTTTAAGTTCACAAATGGAAATGCAGAAAAAACTAAAGAGATTGTGCAGTTGGTCTTTTTAAAGCTCTGGACCACAAAAAGCAGTTACAATCCCGAAAAGGGGCACTTTGTAAGCTGGCTTTTGACCGTTACACGAAATGTGTGTGTGGATTATGTCCGTAAAGACAGCGTTCATATCCGGAATAATAAACACATGGACATGAGTCGTCCAATTGACATAGAAGATCCGAATAATGATATAGAAAATGGGCTATTACACAGTGAAATTGCCAATGCAAAAAGTAAGTTAAGCAAGCCGCAAAAAAGGCTGATTGATTTACTGTATTGGAAAGGGTACTCGTTAACGGAAATTGCCAAAATTGAAAATGAACCGGTTGGTACCATCAAGAGCAGACTTCACCAGTCGCTTAAATTGTTGAAAAAGTATTTGGAAGTAGGTGGTTTGTAAATGAATACAGAGTGCGCTAACCTGCTTTCATTTTTATCGGGTGAACTGGGAGAAAAAGAAAAAAAAGCATTCGCGGAACACCTAACACAATGCTCTGAATGCACTAGGGAGTATGAACAAATGACGGAAGCCTGGAATTCATTGAAATGGGATTTCAAAGAAATAGAACCTTCTTCTTCCCTGAAATCAGAGGTTATGAATTTTGTCTTTGAGAATGATGATGAAGTTCCGGTGAGAAGGGAAAAGAATTGGAGTAGTTTTTTCTTTAAGCAGTTTACACCAGTAACTTCAGGACTCTTGCTGGCCACCCTGGTTTTGGCGTTTGTGCTGTTATATTCCAATATCCAACTGAAAAAAGAACTTGCAGCTGACGATTTGCCAATGGAGGTTAAAACGTCGCTATCTTTGCAGCCTGCAGATAAGACCGCTGTAAATATGAATACGGACGGTGCTGCATACATTTTGCAGCAAGGTGAAGAAAGAAGGTTAATTGTTCAGATTCAGAATTTGCCTAGCCTTCAAAAGTCCGAGGTGTATCAGGTGTGGTTGCTGAAAGATGGAAAACGGACAAATGCAGGAAGTTTCAAGCCTGATGAAGCCGGCACAGGATCATTGACTTACAAACTGTCCATTAATGATAAATTCAATCAAATTGGTATCACAAGGGAACCAGATTCAAATAGTACAAAGCCGAGAGGCGAGAAAATAGTTGGCTCTTCATAAAAATAAGAGACTTGCCCGCAAAGGGGAAGTCTCTTATTTACTGTTCGTACCTGAATTTAATAGTTAAGTGATTGATTTAAAATGGAAGCCCATATGAATTGGAATATAAGTGTTTACCATTCACTATCGATCACTAGCAACGAATAACAAGCATGTTTGCTTGGGGGCAAATGGACTTCTTTAAGGATGGACAGACATTGTCATTTTCATGGTACCTATTTATTCATTAAGTCCTCACAGTATTCCCGGATCAATGCCGAGGCTTTCGTTTGGCTGATAGAGAGGTCCTTCGCGACTTTCCTTGATGATTTATATGTTTGGTAAGATTTCCTGATCAATATCCGTTTCGTTTCATCAAGTGCTTTATCGAGAGAAGTGGGGAGATCAATCTGTGTGACCTGTTCAACGTTCTCGGTTATCATTTCAGGCAAGTCGGACATCAGGATAACGGAGTCACTTATTAGGACCAACCTTTCAATCAAGTTTTCGAGCTGGCGTACATTGCCGGGCCATGAATAATGAATTAATAGGTTCAAGCATTCTTCCGAAATGACTTTATTTTCATGATATCTTTCATTGAACTTATTTAAAAAGTTGTACGTAAGGGGAATGATGTCCTCTTTACGTTCTCGCAATGGAGGCAATTGAATATCAATCACATTCAATCGGTAAAATAAATCTTCCCGGAATCTTTTATCATTGACCATTTCTATTAAGTTCTGGTTTGTTGCAGCGACGATGCGGATGTCCACTTTTTTCATTTCACTGCCGCCGACAGGAATGAATTGTTTATCCTGGATTACTTGGAGGAGCTTTGCCTGCAGAGCGAGCGGTATTTCCCCAATTTCATCAAGAAAGACAGTGCCACCGTCTGCGGATTCAATCAATCCGCGTTTTCCAGTTTTGTTTGCACCGGTAAAAGCTCCTTTTGAATAGCCGAATAGTTCGGATTCGAGCAGTTCTTCCGGAATGGCTGCACAGTTGATCGTCAGGAAAGGTTTGCTTTTCCGCTTACTGATCCGGTGGATGAAATGGGCAAGCACTCCTTTACCCGTTCCAGATTCCCCTTGGATCAAAATCGTGGAATCCGTCGGCGCCACCTTTTCACAAAAAGTGAGGATGCGGTTGATTTTACCGCTGTTAGTAATGAATCTCCCCGTTTCATCTTCGTCATGAGTCAATTTTGACTCACTACTGACTTCATTTGCTTTTAACATTTTATATGTTTGTGTTTCTGTGGATGTAGTGACGACCAGTTCAATTTCCCCCGCATCATTTAAAATTGGAATCGCTGATGTCATCAATTCTGCCCCAATATATGTTTGTTGTTTCATGTAGCAAGGCTTTTTCCTTTTAAATACTTCAGGCACGATGGAGGGCGTCCAGTATCCTTTTTCAAATAAGTCCACATTATATTTGCCAATGACATCAGTAGGTTTAAGCCCATAATGGCGCTCACATGCCTTGTTGACGTAAAGAATCCGCTTTTCGCCGTCAAGGACGAAAATCTCATCTGAGGAATGATCAAGAATTTTTAATAGAGTTTGGAGCGTCATCTCGACACTTTCAGTAGAATCCGTACTTTTCATAAGGTAATCCTCTCTTTTCAAAAGGGAATGAGTGAATTCTGAATAAGATTTCATCAAATTTGAGTTAATTATAACTCGATATGATAGCGTTTTCAAAGTGAATTCTAAATATTTCGTTTATCAAAAGCGGTTTCCGTGGTTGGCACGCATATTGCATTATATAAAGTTATCAATTGCTGAAATTGACGAAGTGCTAGGTTTGCATCTCAATAATTATTGCATGAATTGACATGTAAACATAGTAGATCCAGTAAATGGAATTATCTTAAGGAAGACATCTAGGGGGGAATGAGTTTGGAAGAAAAGTATACTGACATCACTATTATCGGGGGAGGACCGGTTGGTTTGTTCACGGCTTTTTATGCGGGGATGCGCCAAGCTTCAGTGAAAATCATTGAAAGTCTCCCACAATTGGGAGGGCAGCTGTCTGCTTTGTACCCTGAAAAATACATTTATGATATTGCGGGTTTCCCGAAAATTCAGGCCCAAGAGCTCATCGATCGATTACTGGAACAAATGGGTCAGTTCGAAACGGATATTTGTCTTAATCAATCTGTAGAGACCATTGTTCGTACTTCGGATGGGATGTTTGCCATTACCACATCCGAAGAAACACATTATACGAAAGCGATAATCATCACTGCTGGGAACGGGGCATTTCAGCCTCGGAAATTAAAAATCGAAGGCGAAGAAAGATTTGAAAATGCCAACCTTCATTATTTCGTCCAGAATATGAGTCAATTCGCTGATAAGAAAGTGGTTGTTTTCGGTGGCGGTGATTCGGCAGTCGACTGGTCACTAATGCTTGAACCGATAGCTGAAAAAGTGACACTCATTCACCGAAGGGATAAATTTCGTGCCCATGAACACAGTGTAGAGCGTTTGAAACAATCCAAGGTGGAGGTCCTGACTCCTTATCTCCCTGCCGAACTGATTGGAGAAGAAAATATAGAAAAAGTGATTGTGACAGATGCGAAGAGTGGAAAACCGCTTGAGCTGGAAGTCGATGACGTACTTGTCAATTATGGATTCGTATCATCAATAGGGCCAATAAAGGATTGGGGACTTGAAATTGAGAACAATTCCATCGTTGTCAATTCTAAAATGGAAACGAATATCAAAGGTATATACGCCGCAGGAGATATTTGCACGTACGAAGGTAAGGTAAAGCTGATTGCTAGCGGGTTCGGTGAAGCTCCAACAGCAGTGAGTAATGCAAAAGTTCATATCGACCCGAGTGCGAAAGTTCAGCCGCTGCACAGCACGAGCACAATGGGAGGAAAAGAGAAAAGCAAAGCGTCCGTTTAATTATGTAAATGGGGGGGAAACCACATGGCTACATACACAATAGTTGACCAGGAGACATGTATCGCTTGCGGGGCATGTGGAGCGACTGCACCGGAGATTTTCGATTATAACGATGAAGGAATCGCCTTTTCAATCCTGGATGCCAACACAGGAATAACTGAAGTATCCGAAGATCTGGAGGAGGACTTGGAAGATGCTTTTGATGGTTGTCCGACAGATTCAATTAAGTTGGCCGCGGAACCTTTTGCCAATATACCAGTGACAGCCGGTTGAAACGGAAGGTCGGATCAATTAGATATCAATCTTTATATCTAGTATGGCAGGAATGCTTGTAATCATTTTTTAGGGGGAAATAATGATGGCTTATAACAAGGTGGAAAATGCTACAAATCGTACATTTGAAAGAACATTGACATATGACAAATATACGGATCCAAAAGTTCTCGAAAAGGAAATCGATTTAGTATTCTCTAAATCTTGGCAGCTTGTGGGTCATGTCAGCCAATTGGAAAAAGTGGGATCATTCTTTACGACAGAGGTAGCCAATGAGCCGATCATAGTGAACTGCGGCCAGGATGAGGTGATCCGTGCTTTTTATAACGTTTGTCCGCATCGTGCTACTAAGCTTGAAAAAAGTGAATCAGGCAAGAAGAAAATCTTACAGTGCAGTTATCATGGTTGGACGTTCAAATTGGATGGGAAATTGAACAAAGCGCCGAATTTCAAAGGCGAAGATGAAGCATGTGTTCAAGATGCCTGTTTACGCTCAGTACGCATGGAAATCTTGGAATCTCTAATTTTTGTAAACTTGGATGATAATGCGAAACCGCTAAGTGAATCTTACGGCGATTTCTTTGACCGTTTAAGTAAATACCCGTTTTTAAGTGAGTTAAAAAGAACAAGTCAAAAAACGAGGGTTATCAAGGCAAACTGGAAAGCGTTCATAGATAACTATTTAGAATGTGATCATTGTCATGTAGCACATCCAAGCTTTGTTGCAGCACTCGATATGGATGATTACCAAATCATTACTTGCGATAACTATTCGCTGCAAGGTTCGATCGTTAAACCGGATAAAAATTACGGAACGGTCGATTTAAATCAGGCGGAAATGCAAGGTGGATCCTTTTTCTGGCTGTGGCCTAACTTGATGTTGACCATTTATCCAGGTCCCGGAAATATGGCAACCATTCAAATGGTTCCGATTGATCACGAAACGACTTTGGCTGTTTACACATATTATTTCCGCGATGAGAATTTGACTCAGGAAGAGAAAGATCTTGTTACGTTTGCCGAACAAGTCCGACAGGAAGATGTGGAACTAGTAGAGCTGGAACAAATTGGTTTCCGCTCCCGTGCCTTTAACAAAGGCAGATATTCCTCTTCGGAAAAAGCGATTGTTCAATTTCATGAAATGGTATTGGAGGCCCTAAATGAGTAAATTAGCGAATCAATTAAAATCAATGAAACAATATCTGATGATCAATGGTGAAAAAGTGGAAACGGTAAGTTATGCTCCGCTATATTCCCCTTATTCCGGGGAAGAAATCGCCCAAATTGCCATGGCGGATAAAGATCTGACGGAAAAGGCGATTGCAGCCGCCTACAATGCACGCGAAGTCATGGCAAAAATGCCAGCTTATCAAAGGGCGGATATATTGGAGAAGGCTGTCGCGTTATTATTGGAGAATGCGGAAGAAGCGGCAGAAATCATATCCCGTGAATCAGCCAAACCGATCATGTTCGCAAAAGCGGAAGTTGGAAGGACCATTGAAACGTATAAGTTCTCGGCTGAAGAAGCGAAACGGATTCACGGTGAAACAATTCCTTTTGATGCAGCCATAGGCGGTGTTGGCCGAATTGGTTACACGTTAAGAGAGCCGATCGGAGTCATAGGAGCCATCACCCCATTTAACTTCCCGATGAATTTAGTGGCGCATAAAGTCGGACCCGCAATAGCTGCAGGGAACACCATCGTGTTGAAGCCTGCTTCGCAAACTCCGCTGTCTGCACTTTTCATCGCAGAAATTTTTGAAAAAGCGGGTCTGCCGGCTGGCGTATTAAATGTAGTGACAGGTCCGGGCAGCACGGTCGGGGAAACGATTGTAGAAAACGATCGTGTAAGCATGATCACATTCACAGGCAGCCCAAGCGTTGGAATCGGCATCCGCAACAAAGCGGGTCTGAAAAAGACCACACTTGAACTTGGCTCGAACTCGGCTTTAATCATTGATAAAGATATAGATATCGATAAAATTATCGATCGCTGCATCATGGGTGCCTTTTCCAATCAAGGGCAAGTCTGTATTTCATTGCAACGTGTATATGCACATGAAGAAGTGTATGAAGAGTTTGTCGAAAAATTCACTGCAGCGGCCAAAAAACTTAGAATTGGCGATCCATTAGATCCGGATACGTATATTTCCTCCCTAATCTCCAAAGGGGAAGCGGCCCGTGTATTGGGCTGGATTGAGGAAACTAAAGGCAGTAAGGCAACGATTGCTGCAGGGGGGAAATTGCAAGGTGACATTCTTGAACCGACAATCATTACAGATGCGGATCATACGCTAAAAGTTTCATGTCAGGAAGCATTTGCTCCGGTAGTCATTGTCAATAAAGTGGGTTCAGTGAAGGAAGCGATCGATCAAGTGAATGATTCCCGCTTTGGTTTGCAGGCCGGTATATACACGAACAATGTGAAAAACGCATTGTACGCTTCACGGGAATTGCATGTAGGCGGAGTGATCATCAATGATGTACCGACCTATCGTGTCGATCAAATGCCATACGGCGGAGTAAAAGAAAGCGGGACTGGCCGTGAAGGCATTAAATACGCTGTGGAAGAAATGACCGAAATGAAATTGGTAGTTTGGAATCAAGACTGAAATCGAGGAGATCATTTATGAAACAATTCAAAATTGCGGTCATCGCAGGAGATGGCATTGGCCCTGAAGTGATTAATGAAGGCATAAAGGTATTAAAAAAAGTGGCTGAACTGGATTCAGGTTTTCAATTGGATTTCACATACTTCCCATGGGGCTGCGAATTTTATGCCGAAAATGGTAGAATGATGGATGATGATGGGATCGATAAGCTGAAAGCTTTTGACGCAATTTATTTGGGAGCGGTCGGGTTTCCGGGAGTTCCAGACCATATTTCACTATGGGAGCTATTATTGAAAATCCGTAAAAGCTTTGATCAGTATGTAAATATCCGCCCAGTGACATTGTTAAAAGGGGCTCACTTGCCTCTCGTTGATGTGAAACGTGAAGATATTGATATGCTGTTCATCCGCGAAAACAGTGAAGGTGAATATTCAGGAGCAGGAGATTGGCTGTTTAAAGGGCAGGAACATGAAGTTGTTCTGCAAAACGGTGTGTTTTCCCGTAAAGGGACGGAAAGGATCATCCGTTATGCTTTTGAAACCGCGAAAAAAGAAGGCAGATCGCTCACGAGCATTTCTAAAGCCAACGCCCTGAATTATTCGATGGTTTTCTGGGATCAGGTATTCGAAGAGGTCAGCAGGGAATATCCTGAAGTCGAAACGGCTTCATATCTTGTCGACGCAGCGGCAATGCTGATGATCAAAGACCCGAAGCGCTTTGAAGTCGTTGTAACTTCGAACCTGTTCGGTGATATTTTAACAGACTTAGGGGCGGCTCTTGCTGGGGGAATCGGCCTTGCTGCCGGTGCCAACATTAATCCTGAAAGGGAATTTCCATCGATGTTCGAACCAATTCACGGCTCGGCTCCTGACATTGCCGGCAAAGGTATCGGAAATCCGCTTGCCTCCATTTGGTCAGCAAGCCAAATGCTCGACTTTTTTGGCTATGAATCACATGGTAAGGTTGTTCTTGATGCGATTGAGCAACTGTTGCTGGAAGCCCGGGTGCTCACGCCCGATATGAATGGAACGGCATCCACTTCCGAAGTGGGGGACCGGGTAACGGATATCATCGAGTCAATCATTTTATCCAAGGTCTGACGTGTTTAATATGATTGCATGGTCATCTGAATATAATGATGCATCCAAGTATTAAGCAATCGTTTATACAAAGGAAGAGGCCAAGGCTTGGATAGAAAAGCACTTGGTCTCTTGTTTTTACGAGCAAGGAGCACGGAATACACTAATCAATGGTATAGCTAAGAGGAGCGGTCATGATGAAAAAAGTTGAAATGGTTGTCGAAAAAAATGTGCCATGCACCATGAGGGACGGAACCGTACTTTATGCTGATGTATACAGACCTAATTTGATTGGGCAGTTTCCTGTTTTATTGACCAGGCTTCCGTACAGTAAGGACTTACCGCAATACTCCCATCGTTATTTGGACACCAATCGTCTTGTTGAAAATGGATTCGTTGTCATCATTCAGGATGTGAGAGGACGCTTTCAGTCAGAAGGAGAATTCAAGCCATTCAGCCAGGAAGCGGATGATGGATACGATACAGTGGAATGGGCGGCTTCACTCTCGTATTCCACAGGGAAAGTGGGCATGTTTGGCCTATCCTATTATGGTTACACGCAGCTGCTTGCAGCGGAAAAAAAGCCTCCACACTTAATCGCCATTTTTCCAGCAATGACGCTGAATGACCAAAGAAATGGAACGGTTTATCGTAATGGGGCTTTTGCCCTCGGCCTTTTTGAAACGTGGACATTGGAATCGATCGTGCCTGATTTACTGAAGCGGAAATATGAAAAAAATAAGGAAAGAACTTCTTCTTATCGAAAGCTTGCTGACGCCCTCAACAACATTGAGGAATTGTATGCATATGCACCTATTAATGATTGGCCGCCATTAAAGGTTCTGGACGATGATAACTTTTTCTTTGAACATTTGAATCACCAAATCGAAGACGAAACTTTTTGGCAGAATTCAAGTATTACTGAGAAATTTGATAGGATACAGCTGCCAGCTTTTCATTTGGGCGGTTGGTATGATTGTTTTATCGGCCCCACTCTGGAAAATTACGTGGAAATGAACAAAGTGAATGACCAACTAAGCAAAACACAAAAACTAATTGTTGGACCATGGAGCCATGGCCTTTTTTCTTCGATCCAGGGGGAACGCTCTTTTGGAGTGCACGCGTCTGGGGATTGGATTGACCTTGAAGAAGATATTACAACCCTTCATATTCGCTGGTTTAATCACTGGCTGAAAGGCATCGATAATGGTATTGAGAAGGGACCGCCCGTGAAAATATTTGTAATGGGGATTAATGTATGGCGTGATGAAAATGAATGGCCGCTTGAACGGACAGAATATACGAGTTATTATTTGCACAGTAAGGGAAAAGCGAATACGAAAACAGGTGATGGGCGCTTAAGCAGAAATGAGCAGGAGGGGGAAAAGTCGGATTCATATATATATGATCCCCGAAACCCTGTACCGACAAAAGGTGGAGCTACACTTTTTTCAAGCCCACTTACAATGGGGCCCTATGATCAGAGCGAAATCGAAAAGCGGAACGACGTGCTCGTTTATACTTCAGAGCCATTGATAGAAGCACTTGAAGTAACAGGTCCGGTTAAAGTGAAGTTGTTTGCATCAACTGACGCAGCGGACACTGATTTTACTGCAAAGCTTGTGGATGAATCACCGGATGGCAAAGCGATTATTTTAACCGAGGGAATCGTCAACGCAAAATACCGGAACGGCCATCATGCTGAAAAAGAACTGAATGGGGAAATCGTTGAATACGAAATTGACTTGTGGGCTACAAGCAATGTCTTTCTTCCGGGTCATCGAATCTTGCTTGAAATTTCATCAAGCAGTTTTCCGCAATATGCCCCAAATCCGAATACAGGGAAATCAATGATCGAAAGCAGTGAAACAAAAACGGCCAGACAAACGATTCATCATAGTAGGGAATTTCCTTCTCGCATTCTATTGCCAATCATTCCTACAAGTGAAAAATGATTATTAATGCAGAGAGGAGAGACTTCATTATGTTTGGTTTTCAACATTGTCACCTGTTTTATGAGTTAAAAACAGTTCAGGTGAGGCGATTAAAACTCAAGAAACAGATGATCAATATTAAAAACAAAATTGTAAAAGTCTTAAATCACTAATATTGATAGGGGTAAAGGGTGAATGGTTATAAATAAAAGCCATTGGCATAACTCTTGCAAATAATAGAATGAAGGGGGTAACAGTTCATCCATTATAATAGATTCCAGGCATAAGGAAATGACCGGACAAATGAAACATATTTTTGTCTCTTATGTTATTTGTAAGCCAAGGAAAAGGTGATTACCTGGAATCTGATCTGCAACTTTAACTAGAGAGAAAATGATAATAGTAGTTTGAAAATTTGTAATGTTTTATCTTTTTTAAGTTAGTAGTGTTAAGGAATAAGATTTGCATTACCTATTATTTTAAGCGCTTTCATAGGCCGTTTCATTAACAGATTTATTAAGAGGGGGACTTCAAATGAAGAAAATCATTGTGCTGCTCAGCGTCATACCCGCAATTGGCTCACTATCTGTGGTTAATCGTGTAGAGCCATATATATTAGGTTTGCCCTTCATTATCTTTTGGGCCACAGCCTGGCTTATTTTGACATCCATCTGCCTTTATATTAGCAGCGTGATCTGTGATAGACAGGAGGAGAATAAATGAACAGTTCCATATTAATCATCACCATGACTCTTGCTTTGGCTTTTTACTTAGGTATCCGCGCAAAAAAGGGGCGCGAAATGAAGCTTGACCAGTGGGCAGTCGGGGGAAGGAACTTTGGTTCTTTAATCATGTTCGTTCTGATGGCAGGAGAGATGTTTTCGACGTTTGTGTTTCTTGGAGCCAGCGGAGCGGCATACCGTATGGGCGGTCCCACTATCTATATATTTTGCGCTCTTACTTACATCGTTCCTTTCTGGATATTACCCCCTATTTGGCGCTATGCGAAAAAACATAATGTGCTGACGCAATCTGACTTTTTCGCAAAAAAGTATAATAGCAAGTCATTGGGTTTTCTGGTTGCTGTTATTGGAGTCCTATCGATGATTCCCTATATCGTATTACAATTAAAAGGCTTTCAGATCATTGTTTCCGAAGCATCATATGGATTGATTCCCCCAACGGTTGCTGTTTGGATCGGAATGCTATGCGTAACTGTTTTTGTGTATGTGTCAGGAATTCACGGTTCGGCATGGACGGCAGTATTGAAAGATATCCTCATTCTTGTCGTAATTGTGTTTTTGGGCATATATTTGCCCATACATTACTTCGGCGGAATACAACCGATGTTCGAAACCCTAGAAGCAACAAAACCGGGATTCTTATTGCTTCCTGATGAAGGGCTGAGCATCTCTTGGTATATTTCCCTTTGCCTGACCATCGCATTGGGCCAATATATGTGGCCGCATTGCTTTGGAGCGAGTTTATCTTCCCAAAACGAATCAGCTCTGAGGAAAAACTCTGCCATTTTACCTCTGTATCAAATTATTCTGGTTTTCATTCTTTTTATCGGGTTTACGGCGGTTTTGCAGATACCGAATTTACAAGGCGGAGATACGGACCTTGCCTTATTTAAAATCGCGAAAGATGCTTTCCCTCCCTGGATTGTTGGTGTTGTCGGAGCAGCAGGCATGCTGGCAGCCCTTGTACCATGTTCGATGTTAATCTTGACGGCAGCCACGATTTTATCAAAGAATATTTACAAAGCTATTAAGCCTGACACATCGAATGAACAGCTTGCCAAACTAACTCGTATATTTGTTCCAATCGTATCATTAGTCTCCTTGATCTTTACATTCTATGGAGGTAATACGATGATTGCGTTACTGACCATGGCTTACAGTTTTGTCCTGCAACTTTTCCCTCCTTTAGTATTCAGCTTGCTTAAGAGAAACCCGGTAAGTAAAGCGGGAGCTTCTGCAGGAATGATTTTAGGGGTGGTGTTAGTCGCTTACTTTACGCTGGCAGAGGCAACAATGGCCACTTTATTACCAAAGGCACCGCATTTCATACAGGATCTTGATATAGGAATCGTCGCCATTACCTTTAACCTTATCGTCATGCTCGCTGTCAGTGCTTTCACAAGAAAAGACCAACAAACGATTCAGGAAGAAGAACCGGTTAAACGAATAATCACTTCTTGATCAAAGGAAGCGTGGTATGTTAGAAACCGGCTTACCTTCTATGACTATCTATAAAGAACTGGGAGTCATCCTCTATAAAGAACCATACAAAAAGGATAGCCTTTGAAGCTATCCTTTTTGTAGTTTTCCAAGCTCGCAGTATTTATTTACTATATATCTGATAAGTAATACGTAATTAAAGGAAATGTGTTAAGTTGGAATAAAATGATTATGGAGGCAGCGATGAAATACGAGATTATCTTATTTGATGTTGATGATACATTGCTAGACTTTGGAATATCGGAAAAAAATGCACTGCATGAAGCTTTCTTAGAGTTCGGTTTGCCTACAGGGGCGGAGGATTATGCGGGATGCTACCAAGAAATCAGTAAGGCATTATGGAGGGATTTGGAACAGGGGCTTATTGATTTAACAAATCTGGGAGTGGAAAGGTTTAAGCGGTTGTTCCTGAAGCATGGGCTTGATATCGATGCGGATGCGTTCGGCCGTGTATACCTAGGACATTTGGGAAAGGAAATACATCTTGTGCCCGGGGCTTTGGAGGTTTGCGAGAAGCTTGGAGGATGCCGGCTGGCCATTATAACAAATGGGTTCACGACAGTGCAGACAGCAAGAATCGGGGGGTCACCCCTTTGCAATACCTTTGAAACTTTGATAGTTTCCCAAGAGGCTGGGTTTCAGAAGCCTGATAGAGGGATTTTTGATTATGCATTTTCCAAATTAAAGATTACAGATAAATCAAAAGCGTTGATAGTGGGTGACTCCTTGACATCAGATATACAGGGCGGATTGAATTATGGAATGGATACATGCTGGTATAATCCCCATCAAAAGGATAATAATCTGGGAATCAACCCCACCTATGAAATCCGGACGTTGACCGATCTTTTGGAGATTGTAGGAATTAAGGACGTTTAGACAGGTATGTGCTTTCTAAAAAGCAGAGGCCGGTTGTCCAAGTGATAGGACGTACGGCCTCTGTTATTACTCATGCCAGGGATTTTAGAATCAGTTTAAATCCAGCTCCTGTGGCTTGAGTGTTTGATCACTTTTGATCCTTCTGCTGAAATGCGGTGATAATATACAAAGCGCCAGGGAAATTGCGAGACCTGCCATCATGAATCCGCCAAATACCAAAGGGGATGGGCCATATGATTCCGCCATGGTGGTCCAAATCAGCGGACCGAAACCTGCAATGGCTGCCGCGACCTGATAACCGACAGATAATCCAGTATAACGGACCTTGGCTGGAAAGAGCTCCGAGAATAACGTCCCTTGTGTAGAAAAAATGGCTCCCCAGATGACACCGAGTACAACTGCCTGCATAAAGTAGAACCAGCCGACCCCTTGCCCAATCATTGTGAAATATGGGATGGCCAAGATGAAAAGGAGAATCAGGCCCCCAAAATAGATGATTTTTCGGTCGATAAAATCAGAAATGTAACTAATGACAGGAATGGTTACTAGCATTGTAGCGCAGCCAATCGTTAAACCGGTCAAGGCTGAATCTTGGGAATAACCAAAATACAGTGTAGTAAAGACGAGAACATAGGACATGATGAATACATTGAAGAACCCATCCCCAATTTTTAGTCCGATCACTTGCAGCACACTTCTCCAATCGTGTTTCAACGTTTCAATAATGGGAACCTTCGCAAGATCGCCGCTATCTTTCTGCGCTTTAAATTCCGGCGTTTCTTCAATGCCACTCCTTACCCAGATTGCCAATGCAATCAGTACACCGCTTAAAAGAAATGGAATCCGCCAACCCCAAGCTAAAAATTGGGCATCGGTTGTTAAGGAACTGATGAGGGTCAGGCTGAACGAACCGGCAACCAAACCGATGGGGACTCCTAGTTGGGGAATGGATCCATATAGTCCACGGACACCCTTTGGAGCAGATTCCGTTGCCAATAGGATGGCTCCGCCCCATTCGCCTCCCAAGGAAATTCCCTGAATCAACCTCAGCACCACCAAGATGGCGGGGGCGGCCAACCCAACCTGGGCATAAGTGGGCAGAACACCGATGAGCATCGAACTCCCTCCCATACCAATAAGAGTGAACATGAGTGCTGCCTTCCGTCCGATGCGATCACCCATATGACCGAATAGGATACTCCCGATTGGACGGGCTGCGTAACCAGCCCCGAAAGTGACGAAGGCGAGAAGAAGTGAAATCGCAGGATCATGATTGGGGAAGAATAGAGTTGTAAAAACCAGGCCCGTTGCTGTCCCGTATAAATAGAAATCATACCACTCAATAACGGAACCGGCTAAACTTGCGAAAAGAACTCGACTTTTTTTCATGATAAATGCTCCTTTAATGCTAAGTTTTTCATCAAAATCGTTTTCAACAATAATAAAGCCGAAAAGAACAAAAATGATGGTTAAGGAATATAAGTAAAAAACTGGATTATTTAGATTATTTTAGAGGGCTTGTCCATACTGGTCAATATATTTCTGACTTTTCTGAAAAAAATGAAGCGAATAACTTAGCTCCCATTACCTGTAATGGAATATAATTAATTCTAAAGTAATGGAAATAAACGATTCGATCTTCCCGGATAAAATGAAAAGTATTAAATTAAAATCATTTAGTATTTTTTATGTATGGAAGAGTGGCAAAGTGGAAATCATGTGGATAAGGAAATAAAAAAGAGGAAAGGAGAAGTTAATAAATAATAATAATCTCCAAGTTATTTAGTATAATAGAAAAAAGGTTAAGGAGTTGGTTTCGTATGGAGAAGCAATTGCCAGGAACATCGCTTGAACCTGAAGAGATGGCTGAAATGGTTTTGAAAAAGGCCCTTAGTGATTACCGGAAAGCACAAATCGAAAAAGAAATCGATCACTCTTTAAGAAATCGTGATAAGGAAGAGTTCCTGCGATTAACTGAAATATTGAAGGGTATTTCATGAAATTTTCTACACTGTGAACAAGACAAGTAGTAATTGATTAAGAAAGTGCACTTAAAAGCCAGCATAGCTTGATAATATAAATATGAGGTTTTATATAACTGGAACATTCTAATTAAATAGCAATCTTTAGTATTATAATATTTTACATTGTAAGCGCTTTCTTGTATAATCAAATAAAGAAAACAATGGAGAGAAGTTATGTAAGTCCGCTTATGGCGGAATTCCCAGGTATTAGTGGCTGAAAAGGTTTATGCACCGGGATAAAAACTAAAGGGGGAAAAGTTATGAAAAAGAATGGAGTGTCGTTAGTTGAATTTGTTCAGGAGGATCGTTTCGAACTAAGCTCCTACATTACTTCTTTATTTAATAAACTGAATGACTATGTTCCCAAAAGTCTTAAAGATAAAAGGTGAATGACAATAAAAAATGGATCAGGAAGATATGCCATAATTTCCTGATCCATTTTTTTGTTTTTGGGATTTAGAGTTTTAAGTAGTGCACTTAAGTCGAAGTCTCACCAATTGACAATGAGAATCGTTAACGAATAAAATGATTCATTATAAGTATATCGATTGAAGTTGTTCAGATTGTTCGTTCAGATGAGAAAAATGGTGGTGAAAGAAGGTAATGCAGAACAAGTAGTAAAACGGTTCAGTGGGGAAGGGATCATAGAAAAGCAGGAAGGGTTCATCGATTTAAGTGTGATGGTGAAAAAAGTGCGACGCGGGGATGAAGAGGTCATCATTATGATCAATTGGGATTCGGAGGCGCATTGGAAGCAGTGGGAAAAGAGTGAAGCCCATATCGCAGGCCATAAAGCGAACCTTGGGAAACCAAAGCCTGAATATATCGTCAGTTCGGAAGGTTCATTATATGAAGTGAAAGCTATAAAAAAGGCAGTGAAATAACCGACTATAAGCTAGCCTGTTTTAAATTCGGTACAATAGAAAAGATATTTCCTAAGTTACTGGGTGGAATATCCCATTTCTCATTCATCGTGTTAGAACAAGGATACGGAATGGTTACCGTTTACATATAATAGCTTACCTTCACTAAAAATTCAGGCTCCCATTATGGGTGCCTCTTTTTGTTGATGAAATCATCCCGGGATTGGTTATGTAATTCCTATTCTGCTGATATAGTAAAATATCTTTTGTTTTTATTAAAATGGAGACAATCATGGAAATGTAAAGAAAAGGGGAGCAGGAAGTTAGTCTGAAAAGTTTACATATATGAAATAAATAGGGATGTTGTTCTTAGGTTAGCTGGAATTCCTATGATAGTGTCAATTGAGCTTAGAAATATTAATATACCAAAATACCTTTACCGATATTGATAAAGTATTGGTTAGTTTTTAAGAACCCCTGGAGATGTTTTTTATTAAATATTCAAGCCTATTCCCATATTTATCAATGTTTTGAAACAAAAGAAGAGAGAATATTATAAAAAATCCAAAAAAAGTGTTTACAGGGAAAAATTTTCATTGTAGTATTTCCTTATAAAGTAAATGAAATCGATTTCATCCCGACTCAAGTTTATGTACAAGCTATATCAGAAGTGGAGTGGATTGGTCCTTACTTTTTCTTCAGGTAGATCTCCTGAAAGAAATGAAATCGATTTCATTTCTCGGAGTAAGAGCTTGAATATTGGGATTGAGCTAGAAAATTAATTGTTTGATCCTAAAAAGAAACATGGATGGATTTTTTCCATAGTCAAATGAAATCGATTTCATTGACGGCGATGTTCTAACAAAATACTTTATTTTAAGGAGGAAAAACATGTCTTCAGTAACACATGAGGTGAAAAAATTAAAAAATTTTATAAATGGTGAGTGGATTGAATCCGCTTCAAAGGAAACGGAAATCGTGTTCAACCCTGCAACTGGTGAGGCGATTGCCGAGGTGCCACTTTCAACTAGGGAAGATGTGGATCGTGCGGTTCAAGTGGCGGATGAGGCTTTTAAAAAATGGTCGCAGGTTGCTGTCCCGAAACGGGCTCGCATATTGTTCAAATATCAGCAGCTTCTTGTGGAGAATTGGGAAGAACTAGCTAAACTGGTCACTATCGAAAATGGTAAAAGCCTATCGGAATCGATTGGTGAAGTACAGCGGGGCATCGAGTGTGTCGAGTTTGCGGCGGGTGCACCTACGCTGATGATGGGCAAACAGCTTCCGGATATCGCGACAAACATTGAATCGGGTATGTACCGTTACCCAATTGGTGTAATCGGCGGTATCACTCCATTTAACTTTCCGATGATGGTCCCTTGCTGGATGTTCCCGCTTGCGATCGCATGTGGCAATACATTCGTGTTAAAGCCATCTGAACGTACACCTTTACTTGCAGCACGCATTGTTGAACTGTTTGAGGAAGCAGGTCTTCCTAAAGGAGTACTGAACATTGTTAATGGAGCACATGACGTGGTTAATGGGCTTCTGGAGCATAAAGATGTGAAAGCTATCTCCTTCGTCGGTTCACAGCCAGTGGCAGAATATGTGTATAAAACAGGCACGGCTAACTTGAAGCGCGTCCAGGCTCTTGCGGGAGCGAAGAACCACTCGATTGTCTTGAGAGATGCCAATCTTGATATGACGGCCAAGGAAATAACAAGTGCGGCTTTTGGGTCGGCCGGTGAGCGTTGCATGGCCGCTGCGGTTGTTGTCGTAGAAGAAAGTGTAGCCGACGAGTTAGTTGGAAAATTGAAACAGGCCGCTGATGCGATTACGATCGGTAATGGTCTGGATGACGGCGTTTTTCTAGGACCTGTGATCCGGGAAGTAGCTAAGAAGAGGACCATCAATTACATCGAATCAGGTATAGCTCAGGGTGCGACCCTTGTACGCGATGGCCGTAAAGATGAGGCAGCAAGCGGCAATGGATATTACCTCGGGGCAACGATTTTTGATCATGTGACACAGGAAATGAAAATCTGGCAAGATGAAATTTTTGCACCAGTGCTATCCGTTGTCCGTGCCAAAGATTTAACGGAAGCCGTTGAGATTGCCAATGCATCAGCACTGGCAAACGGGGCTTGCCTTTATACGGACAGTGCTGCTGATGTACGCCAATTCCGTGAAACGATCCATGCCGGCATGTTGGGCATTAACGTGGGTGTTCCTGCACCGATGGCATTCTTCCCATTCTCTGGTTATAAAGATTCATTCTATGGTGATCTTCATGCAAATGGAACCGACGGTGTGGAGTTCTATACACGTAAAAAAATGGTGACTGCACGCTACGTGAAATAAGTGAATGAACAAAGCATTGCAAGATGGCCCGTTTGGATACGGGCCGGCTTTTAAAAACAAGGAGGTACATATGAGTAAACTGCTTCAAAAACCGGGAAAACAAGAGGTCGCTGAAGGTGTTACAGTCGTTCAAGCAGTTACGAAAGGAAACTCCCCTTTAGAATTTGTTGAATTCAAAATAGTGGAGTTGACTCCAGGTGCTCGATATTCAGAATTTTTAATCAAGAAGGAATGCTGCATTGTCGCTCTTACGGGAAAGATCAATGTGACTGTGGGCGAGGATGTATACCATGATTTAGGGACACGTGATAGTGTATTTGATAAAGTGCCGACTGATAGCATTTACGTGTCAAATGATAAGGGTTTTGAATTGGAAGCGATAACCGAGGCCAGAGTGGCACTGTGTTATTCTCCTTCTGATAAGCAACTTCCGACTAAATGGATTAAAGCGGGAGATGTTGACGTGGAACATAGGGGCATTTTGAGCAATAGGCGGATGGTGCATAATATATTACCGGATTCAGCTCCGTATGCGAATAGCCTTCTCGTGGTTGAAGTATATACAGAAAGCGGAAACTGGTCGAGCTATCCTCCGCATAAACATGATCGGGATAACTTGCCAAATGAGTCATTATTGGAAGAGTCCTATTATCATGAAATGAACCCGCCTCAGGGATTCGTCTTTCAGCGAGTATATACAGATGACCGTTCGATCGATGAGACCATGTCCGTCGAAAACGGCGATGTCGTACTTGTACCGGCCGGTTACCATCCGGTAGGGGTGCCTGACGGTTATGAATCTTATTACTTGAATGTCATGGCCGGTCCGACAAGGACATGGAAATTCTACAATGATCCAGATCATGAGTGGATCCTGAATCGTTAAAGGAAAAGGAGATGTTAACCGGATGAACCATACTTTTAATCTCGATAAGGAATTTGACTTGATTGCCATTGGCCGTGCCTGCATCGACTTGAATGCCAATGAATATAATCGTCCGATGGAAGAGACCATGACATTCACAAAATACGTGGGCGGTTCACCTGCCAATGTTGCCATCGGAAGTGCAAAATTAGGCTTGAAAGTCGGATTCATCGGTAAGCTTGCCGATGATCAGCACGGCCGTTTCATCGAGCGGTATATGCGTGAGGCAGGTGTTGATACATCGAATATGGTTATCGATCAAGAAGGGCATAAAACGGGACTCGCCTTCACGGAAATTAAAAGTCCTGAAGAATGCAGTATCCTCATGTATCGGGATAATGTAGCCGATCTTCATTTAGCACCTTCGGAAGTGGATGAAGAATATATAAAAAAATCAAAGATCCTATTGGTTTCAGGAACGGCTTTAGCAAAAAGTCCATCACGTGAGGCAGTTTTAAAAGCCGTAAGCCTTGCGAAAAGAAATGATGTAAAAGTCGTTTTTGAATTGGATTACCGTCCTTATACATGGAATTCCATTGAAGAAACCTCCGTTTACTATTCGTTAATCGCAGAGCAATCAGACATTTTGATTGGCACGCGTGATGAATATGATGTAATGGAAAATACCGAAAAAGGTACAAATGAAGAGACCGTCCGTAACTTGTTTAAACATTCCGCAGACCTGGTGGTCATCAAACACGGTGTTGAGGGTTCGTATGCCTATGCCAAATCAGGAAAAGTATTTAAAGCGAAGTCCTATAAAACGAAAGTATTGAAAACATTCGGCGCAGGGGATTCATATGCTTCCGCTTTCCTATATGCGTTAGTGAGCGGCAAAGGTATTGAAAGCGCTTTGAAGTTTGGCAGTGCTTCCGCTTCCATAGTAGTAAGCAAGCACAGCTCATCTGAGGCAATGCCCGTAGCAGAAGAAATCGAGGGTTTGATTGCCGAACGCGTGTAAGGAATTTATCTACATAGAGGGGTGAACAGAAGATGGGAACAGTGAGGTTGACGACAGCCCAGGCTTTGATCAAGTTTTTAAATCAGCAGTACATTCATGTTGATGGTGAGGAGTCTCCATTTGTAGAAGGGATATTTAATGTATTCGGCCATGGGAATGTCGTTGGTATCGGACAGGCACTCGAACAGGATGCTGGCCACTTGAAAGTGATTCAAGGAAAGAATGAGCAAGGGATGGCCCATGCAGCAATTGCCTACAGCCGGGAAATGCTTCGAAGGAAAATTTATGCAGTCACTACATCTGCCGGGCCAGGCTCGGCAAACTTGATAGCTGCGGCGGGGACTGCACTTGCCAACAATATTCCTGTCCTCTTACTTCCTGCCGATACATTTGCGACACGTCAGCCGGATCCGGTTCTTCAGCAACTTGAGCATGAGCATAGTACGGCCATTACCACAAATGACGCTTTTCTGGCAGTATCAAGATATTGGGATCGCGTCACTCGCCCTGAGCAGCTCATGTCCAGTCTGATCCGGGCCTTCGAGGTGATGACCGATCCCGGCAAAGCCGGGCCAGCGACGATATGCATCTCACAGGATGTAGAAGGGGAAGCATTCGACTTCGATGAATATTTTTTTGAAAAGCGCGTCCATTATTTAGACCGGAAAGCCCCGGTTGAACGGGAACTGCAAGGAGCTGCCGAGAGAATTAGAGCAAGTAAGAAGCCGATCATCATCGTCGGTGGCGGAGCAAGATATTCCGGAGCTCGGGATATTTTGATGAAGCTGGCGGAAAAGCATAACATTCCACTAGTGGAAACACAGGCAGGTAAATCGACGGTGGAATCAACTTTTCCTAAGAATTTGGGCGGAGTCGGCATTCTCGGTACGATGGCTGCCAATAAGGCTGCCCGCCAAGCAGATCTCGTAATTGGTGTCGGGACCCGCTATACGGACTTTACGACTTCTTCCAAAACTGCATTTGATTTTGAAAGGACAAAGTTTTTGAACATTAACGTCAGCCGCCTTCAAACCTATAAATTAGATGGATTTCAGGTCGTCGCCGATGCAAAAGTGGCGCTTGAAAACCTTGAAGCGTTACTAGTGGGCTATGAAACCGAATATGGGGAAATGCTTGGAGATTGGAAGGCGGAGTGGCTTTCCGAACGGACCCGTTTAAGTTCAGTCACTTTTAGCCGTGAAAATTTCAAGCCTGAAATCAAAGGCCAGTTTTCACAGCAAGTCTTGAATGAATACTCGGATGCATTGAAAACTGAATTGGCCCAATCCACTGCGATGATCGCAATAAACAATACGGTCGATCCGGAAAGTGTGGTGGTCGGTTCAGCCGGATCACTTCCCGGTGACTTGCAGCGCCTCTGGCATTCAAGCGTGCCAAACACGTACCATCTTGAATATGGATTCTCCTGCATGGGCTACGAAATTGCAGGAACTTTAGGAGCTAAGCTTGCTCATCCAGACCGGGAAGTCTATGCAATGGTAGGGGACGGCAGTTTTCTGATGCTTCATTCGGAATTGATCACAGCCATCCAATATAATCATAAAATCAACATTCTATTGTTTGATAATTCAGGATTTGGCTGCATCAATAATCTGCAAATGGAGAATGGCAGCGGAACATATTGCTGTGAGTTCAGAACACATGATAACCAAATCATGAATATTGATTACGCAAAAGTGGCGGAAGGGTATGGAGCCAAAACTTATCGGGCCAATACTGTCGAAGAGCTGAAAGCTGCATTGGAGGATGCAAAGAAACAAACGGCATCTACATTAATAGAAATGAAGGTTCTGCCGAAAACGATGACGGATGGTTATGACTCCTGGTGGAATGTTGGCGTGGCAGAGGTCTCGGAACGGAAAAGTATACAAAGGGCATATGAAGCGAGACAAGAGAAATTAAAAAAGGCCAAACAATATTAAAAGGGGGAAGCGGAAATGGAGAAGATTTCGTGGGGGATTGCCCCAATTGGCTGGCGTAATGATGACATTCCGGAAATCGGAGCTGAAAACACCTTATCCCACCTTTTAAGCGATATTGTCGTGGCTGGATTTCAGGGGACCGAAGTAGGAGGTTTCTTCCCGGAACCGGCTGTCCTGAATAAAGAGCTGCAGCTTCGGAACTTAAAAATAGCCGGTCAGTGGTTCAGCAGTTTCATCATCCGTGATGGCATCGGCAAAGCAGAACGGGATTTCCATGAACACTGCAAATATTTACAGGCTGTCGATGGAGATGTAGCGGTAGTATCCGAACAGACTTACAGTATCCAAGGCGGAAGGTACGATGTATTTAAGGAAAAGCCCCACTTTACTGATGAAGAATGGGGAATATTGTGTACGGGCCTGAATCGGCTCGGGGATATTGCAGGACTTTACAACTTAAAACTGGTGTATCACCACCACATGGGGACAGGGGTCCAGACACTGAGTGAAATTGACCGCCTTATGGAAAATACCGAAAAGAAAGTGCAACTGTTATATGATACTGGACATATTTATGTATCGGATGGCGATTGCATGTCCCTTTTGCAAAAGCATATCTACCGCATTGGGCACGTTCATTTCAAGGATGTGAGGCATAACGTGCTGGAGCAGTGCCGGAAAGTTGGAAAATCATTTCAAGAATCTTTTTTAGCCGGCATGTTCACAGTGCCTGGTGACGGCTGCATAGACTTTGTGGAAGCTTACCATATATTACTTGAAAATCATTATAAAGGCTGGATTGTAGTAGAGGCGGAACAAGATCCGTCCGTTGCCCATCCATTGGAATACGCTTTAATCGCTCGCAAGTATATAAATGACAGGCTGCTCCTAATTCAAGATTAAAAACCGGAAAGAAGTGATTAATTTGAGTAATGATGGAAATCAAATGGCATTCTTACGCAAGATTATTATTATCTCGACGTTAGGCGGTCTTTTGTTCGGATATGATACAGGTGTCATAAATGGTGCCTTGCCGTTCATGTCCGAAGCGGATCAACTTAACCTTAATTCACTTACGCAAGGACTTGTTGCCAGTTCACTTCTTTTAGGCGCGGCACTTGGTGCGTTTCTGGGAGGGAGGCTCTCTGATTATGCGGGCCGGCGAAAAAACATTCTTTTTCTTTCGGTACTTTTTTTCTTTTCCACCATTGGATGCACGTTTGCACCGAATGTTACGGTCATGATTGCCTGCCGTTTTCTACTCGGCCTTGCGGTAGGCGGAGCGTCAGTAACCGTTCCTACTTATTTGGCGGAAATGTCTCCTGCTGAACGACGCGGCCGGATCGTCACCCAAAATGAATTAATGATTGTTAGCGGACAGCTGCTCGCATTCACCTTCAATGCCATTCTTGGGACAACGATGGGTGACAGTTCACATGTTTGGCGTTACATGCTGGCCATAGCATCACTTCCCGCCATACTTCTTTTCTTTGGAATGATCAGGTTGCCTGAAAGTCCAAGGTGGCTTGTGTCCAAGAACAAAAATGAAGAGGCCCTGAAGGTTTTGAAAAGAATACGTAAAATGGATGAGGCGGAATCGGAATTTCAGGGAATCAAAGCGACATTCGAAAAAGAGAACCATGTTAAAAAAGCAACATATAAAGATTTGACCGTCCCATGGATACGGAGAATCGTCTTTCTTGGAATCGGGATTGCCATCGTTCAGCAAATAACGGGTGTTAATTCCATCATGTACTATGGTACCCAAATTTTAAAAGATGCAGGGTTTGAGACAAAAGCAGCTTTAATCGGGAATATTGCAAACGGTATCATTTCCGTTTTGGCCACGTTTTTAGGTATTTGGCTGCTTGGTAAAATCGGGCGCCGTCCAATGCTTTTAACCGGTTTGATCGGGACTACGACCACATTGCTATTGATTGGGATCTTATCTTCCCTTCTTGAAGGGACGGCTGCCCTTCCCTATATCATTTTGTCCTTGACTGTCACTTTCCTTGCCTTTCAGCAGGGGGCCATTTCACCGGTTACCTGGTTGATGCTTTCAGAGATCTTCCCGCTTCAAGTACGTGGGCTCGGTATGGGTGTCACCGTATTTTTCCTTTGGGTCGTGAACTTTCTAATCGGCTTAACATTCCCGGTTTTACTAGATAAAGTCGGATTGTCTACCACATTCTATATCTTTTTCGCATTAGGCATCATGGCTATCATCTTTGTGAAAAAATGTTTACCTGAAACGAGAGGGCTTACACTTGAACAGCTTGAACAAAACTTCCGCAATCATGGAAAAGAACCTACAAAGGAAATGACACAAATAATTTAAGAGTTATAGAGTAATGGACCAGATTTGTATAATAGGAGGAATATGATCATGACATTAAATTTTGGTGTAATAGGAACGGGAGCCATCGGCCGGGAGCATATTAAAAGAATTACAGAAAAATTATCCGGAGGGAAAATTGTGGCTGTAACCGATGTGAATGAAGAGGCGGCAAAGCAGGTCGTGAAACAATATGGACTTGAGGCACTTGTATATCCGGATGACCAATCACTGGTAAACTCGGAAAATGTCGATGCTGTGCTTGTTACGAGTTGGGGTCCTGCTCATGAGCAAAACGTATTGAATGCGATTGAAGCTGGCAAATATGTGTTCTGTGAAAAACCACTGGCAACAACGGCGGAAGGCTGCAGGAGAATTGCCGAAGCGGAAATGAAACACGGGAAGCGTTTGGTGCAAGTTGGTTTTATGCGACGTTATGATAGCGGTTACGTACAACTGAAAGAAGCCATTGATAGAAATGAAATTGGCGAGCCGCTCATGGTCCGCTGTGTACACCGCAATCCAGAAGTGGATGAAAAATATACGACGGAAATGGCTGTCGTTGATACATTGATTCATGAGATTGATGTATTGCATTGGTTAATCAGCGATGATTACAAATCAGTTCAAGTCATTTACCCGAAGAAAGCAAGCCGCGCGCATGCTAATTTAAAAGATCCCCAACTCATCATATTGGAAACGAAGAGCGGGATTGTCATTCAAGCTGAAGTATTCGTGAATTGTAAATATGGCTATGATATCCAATGTGAAGTCATTGGTGAGGACGGTGTTGCATATCTTCCTGAACCAGCGAGCATCGTGACAAGGAAAGGCGCAAAACGGAGCACGAATATCTTGGTAGATTGGAAAGATCGTTTTATGGATGCATATGACATAGAATTGCAGGATTTCATAGATTCAATTATAAAGACAGGTCAGCCGAATGGTCCGACTTCATGGGACGGATACATTGCTGCCGTAACTGCTGATGCTTGTGTAAAAGCACAAGAGTCCGGACAGAAGGAATCAGTTGACCTTGAAGAGAAGCCCGTTTTTTATACAGGAAAAATCACTGTACAGTGAACGTAACTAAGCATTGAAACGAAAAATAAATTATAGGGGGAAAGATCAATGAAACTAGCTTTGGATCCTACGATGTATGCCAATTTATCATTAAAAGAAATGGTCGATAAAACAGCGGAACTAGGCTATGAATATATCGAACTGTCACCGAGGGAAGATTTCTGTCCATTCTATAAATATCCTAAAGTGGATAAGGAACAGATTAAGAATTTGAAACGCTGGTGTAGCGACGCAGGTGTGAAGATATCATCCTTACTTCCGCTTTACTACTGGGCAGGTCCTGATGAGGAACGGCGCCAGGCCGCAGTCCGTAATTGGAAACGTGCCATTGAAGTTGCAGTGGAATTGGATGTTGACTTGATGAATAGTGAATTTAACGGATCTAAATTCAATGAAGTTATCTGTGAAGAGAAATTCATTAAATCAATGGATGAGCTCCTCCCGGTTTTTGAAAGGGAAGGCATTAAACTGAATTTGCAGGCACACCCATTCGATTTCATCGAAACGCATGAGGGAGCGATGGATATGATCCGTGCCCTTGACCGCCCGTGGATCAACCTTGTGTATTCAACCGCACATACATTTTTCTATGATGATGGCAAAGGCGATATCGCCCCTATGTTCGATTCTGCCGGGGATCGCCTGCAACATGTCCTGTTTGCAGATACATTCAATCATAAAGCATCCAACGGACTCCGTTATATCGTCAATCCTCCAGGTGTCGAGGCAACCGTCCACCAGCATTTGAATATCGGCGAAGCGGAAGTTGACTTTGATACGATCTTCAAAAAACTGAAAGAAATGAATTTTGACGGCATCGCGACAAATGCAGTATTTGCTTGGATCGACAAAGCAGACTGGTCAAGTAAGCTTATGCTTCAAAAAATGAGAGACGGATTGGGTTTAGCAGAAAGAATTGGAGGCTGACAGAATGAAACTTTGTTTTAACCAAGCGACAACACTTGAAAATTCCACCTTGGTCAAAGATCTCAAACACTGTGAAAAGCATGGTTACGATTATATCGAAATCCGTACCATGGATAAATTGCCTGAGTATTTGGAAGAGAACTCTATTGAAGACCTAGCTGAATTTTTTAACGCAAATCATATTAAACCACTTGCCTTCAACGCGCTCGTATTCTTTAATAACCGAGATGAAGACGGGCATAAGGCGATAATAGCCGAATTTAAAAACATGATGATCATGGCGAAGAAATTGGGTGTGAAATATGTGGTGGCGGTTCCGCTTGTAACGGAAGCGAAAATATTGAAAGAAGAAATTAAAAACAGCTGTGTGGAAGTATTGACTGAGCTTTCCGAGATTGCTGAACCGTTTGGCGTTAAAATTGCAGTGGAATTTGTCGGGCATCCGCAATGTACTGTGAATACATTCGGTCAGGCATACGATATCGTTGAAACAGTCAACCGTGATAATGTTGGGTTGGTGCTGGACTGTTTTCACTTCCATGCTATGGGTTCCAGTTTGGAAGACTTGAAGAAAGCGGATGGGGAGAAAATCTTCATTTTACACATTGATGATACAGAGGATTTTCCGATCGGCTTTTTGACGGATGAAGACCGGGTATGGCCTGGGCATGGTGCCATAGATTTAGACAGCATATTATCCATCTTGAAGGGAATTGGTTATTCTGACGTCGCCTCTGTGGAATTGTTCCGTCCAGAATATTATAAACTCGATGCTGAAGAAGCCATTAAGACCGCAAAAGAAACGACAATTCAAGTTATTTCGAAATACTTTGCACTACAGAACGCCTGAGTGGATCATGATAATCTCGGGAAAAAGGGGGTGATGGATTAATGCCTTTAGTATCAATGAAGGAGATGCTTTTAAAAGCAAAAGCAGAAAGGTATGCTGTGGGTCAATACAATATTAATGGTCTGGCATTCGCACAGTCGTTTTTACAGGCTGCCAATGAGGAACGAGCGCCGATCATACTTGCAGCATCGGACAGGCTTGTTGATTATCTTGGCGGATTTAAAACGATTGCCGCTATGGTAAAAAGCCTTATCGAAGATATGGATATTACGGTTCCGGTTGCCCTTCATCTTGATCATGGAATGGATGTGGAACGCTGCAAGAAAGCGATCGATGCGGGTTTTACTTCGGTCATGATCGATGGCTCACATCATCCAATAGATGTAAATATTGAAATCACCAAATTGGTTGTCGACCATGCCCGGCAGAGCGGAGTTTCCGTTGAGGCGGAAGTGGGGACAGTCGGTGGGACGGAAGATGGCCTCGTCAGCGGTATTCAATATGCAGATCCCCATGAATGCACGAGGATTGTAAAAGAAACGGAAATAGATGCACTAGCGGCTGCTTTGGGTTCGGTTCATGGCCCATATCAAGGGGAACCTAAACTTGGTTTTGCGGAAATGGAATTAATTTCGAACTTGACGAATGTACCTCTCGTCTTACATGGAGGCTCTGGTATTCCGCTGCACCAAATCAAAAAAGCAATTGAACTTGGACATGCTAAAATAAACGTCAATACCGAAAGCATACAAGTGTGGGCAAAAACGATTCGGGAAGTATTGGCCGTTGAAGGAAAAGTATACGAGCCTCGCGCCATCATCACACCGGCGAAAGAAGCTATCATCTCCGTCGTTAAGAGAAAAATGGCAGAGTTCAATACAAGTGGAAAGGCTTAAGAATGAAAAGGTGTTCCCGATTACGTTGCGGGCACCTTTTTGTATATTCACTTTCTGCATGATGGTGAAATAGTTCTCTGGTCAGAGGAGGTGTTGCAATGACTTTATTACATATCGCACGAAATAGATTTTTGTTTTTAGTGCTGTCATTCATTTTTTGGTTTTCCAATTTCATCTATATTCCCATTTTATCTCCTTACCTTGAGACGATTGGAGGGGATTATACATTTATCGGCATTGTATTAGGCAGTTATGGGCTGATGCAATTTCTCTTCAGGCTTCCGTTCGGAATCTTTTCCGACCTCATAAAAGTTAGAAAACCTTTTATTATCTTTGGTATGGTCGTGAGTACGTTGAGTTGTGTGACTTTCGCATGGGCCGATAGTTTAGGCTGGATCCTTTTGGCCCGCTCGTTAGCTGGAGTTGCCGCCGCAACGTGGGTAGCGTTCACCATTTTATTTTCCAGCTACTTTTCAGAACGTGATCTTCACCGAGCGATGGGCAGTATCTCGTTGGCTGTGGTTCTGGCACAGCTGCTTGGAATGGCGGTCAGCGGATACATTGTCGATTTATGGGGATGGCACGCGCCTTTTTGGATGGGAGGGTTCATCGGTTTCGTGGGTATCGTCCTTTCACTTTTTATTTACGAATCGAACGAAGATTTTCAGAAAGAGCCTATTCAAATGAAAGAGCTTGTATCAGTCATGCTTGAACCGGCACTTTTAAAAGTATCATTTCTATCCATTCTCGCACATGGCATCATCTTCACGACAATGTTCGGCTTCACCCCGGCATATGCTTTAAAGCTTGGGGTCCAGACTGATGAGATCAGCATGGTCATCTTTTCATTCATGATTCCTCATGCCATTGCCACCATGCTTAGCGGGAAAACATTCGTACCATTACTCGGACAATGGAGGTTACTGAAACTAGCTTACGGCCTAACGGCCATTTTTACAGCATGTACGCCATTAATAGATACAAAAGAAATGTTTTTTTTGCTTCAAGGGTTGAATGGATTCTCATTGGGCACTCTTTTTCCATTGTTTTTAGGAATGGCGGTGGAATCAATTCCCCTTGAAAAAAGGGCAACGGCCATGGGGGCATATCAAGCAATCTACGCGATTGGTATGTTTGCTGGACCCTTCCTTGCAGGAGTATTGATTTCGCATTTAGGTCTTTCAGCAGGATTTTATTTCGCGGGATCATTAGGTTTAACGGCTGTGTTCTTTATGATTGTATGGAGTCGCCTTGAAAGGAAAGCAACAAAACATGATTTAAAATTGAACTAAGCGATTTTGAAAGGATGCTAGTTTTAGGAGGCGCACTTATGAAGGTTGGTTTAGTTACTGATATTTTAGGTTATGCCATTTTAAGAGATGCTGGATACGTGAGGATCTGGGAATAGGGACACACGAGCTTGGAAGCGGCAATTGGTCGGATGCCCCACATCTCGATCTCGATGGACTTCTTGGCAGTGCGGCAAACGAAAGCAATTTTTAACTGAATTAAATGTAAGGGGAATTCGATATTTTAACATGAAGTCTAAATTACTTTATAATGGAATTAATGAAAATGACAAAAAGAAATAGGCAGGTGGAGATAATAGTATGAAAATGAGCGATGTGGCGAAATTGGCCAACGTATCTCCTGCAACCGTTTCAAGAGTGCTCAGACAGCCGGATTTAGTCAGCGAGGATACCAAACAAAAGGTGCTGCAGGTGATTGAAGAGATGAATTACAAGCCTCACATGATTGCCAGTCAGTTCAGGACGAAAGAGACAAAGATCATTCTGGTCGTCGTTCCGGATATAACAAGGCCTTTTTTTTCCGAAGTGCTTCGGGGCATTGAGCATACAGCTGTAGAACATGGCTATCAGGTTATATTGGGAGATACGGAGAACGACATTGAACGGGAAAAGGAATACATCGATTTGTTATACAAAAAGCAGGCAGATGGAGCGTTACTCCTTACCGCTAGAATGAATAGGGAAAGCCTGGAAGAACTATCAAATCAATTTCCGATTGTACTGGCCTGTGAATACGTGGACGGTCTGGACATTCCAACTGTTTCGATCGACAATATAAGCAGTGCCAGAAAAGTAACGGAACATTTAATCAAGCTTGGATATACACGGATTGCCCATATAACAGGGCCTATGAACATCATTCTTAGCCGGGATCGACTAGGGGGATTTCAGCAGGCAATGATGAATCATCACTTGAAGGTAAACCCGGAATTCATCCAGGAAGGGGATTATGGCATTGACTCAGGTTATGACCAGATGGTGAAATTATTATCTCTGGAAAACAAGCCTGAAGCAGTGTTTGTTTTTAATGATGAAATGGCGCTGGGAGCTGTAAAGGCAATCCATGATCATGGGTTGAGCGTTCCCGAGGATATTGCTGTCGTTGGTTTTGATAATTTGAAAATAGCATCGATATTTCATCCGCATATTACGACCATTGACCAGCCTAAGTACGAAATAGGGAAAATGGCAACGAACTTATTGCTGACCTTAATGAAAGGCGGAACCATTGAAAAGAAAAAATTCGTTCTGGAAGATGAGTTGATCATCCGCGAATCTTGCGGCTCCAAATTGGAAAAAAGCTTGAAATCATAAATTGTTTGGCAAGATTGCTATGTTAATAAATGAATGGCTTCCTTTTATGGGAGCCTTTTTGCATTTCGACTAAGATGGGAAAAAACTACATTTGGGGAGTTGGCCAAATTATGCTAGGAGGATTTTTCAATGATGTAATTGTAAATTTATCAGCAGGGGATACAATCTCCCTTCAGCTATTTGGTTTAGTGGCTACCGTTGTCTTAACAGGTGGGGGATCTGCAGGGGCTTCACTGACGATCATCCGTTTGAATTAATGTGAGTTGTAACATTAATAATTAGGAAACGTGATATTTTGAATCCCCTTCAACTTGAATAGGGATTTTTTTTGAGGGGCTTCTTATTGGAATTATGGTCGATAATCTTCATAGTTTCACTTCGAATTGCTGTCATATAAGGCTTCAAAATGCGCCCTTAGCTTTAATTAGCTAAGGACCATTCATGGTTTGCAGGGATTTTAGTCAGATGCATTTACAAATACTCTTTGTATTTCTTTAATTTATAGATGACTGTTGGCTGGCTGATGCCTAAATGTTCTGCCATTTCGTATGTGGTTTTACATTGTTTCCATGCTTTTGCAATCAGTTGCCTTTCAACCTTTTCCAGTGTCTTCTTTAAATCGAAATTCTCTCCACATTCCTGTTCGATTGCCAGGAAGGTGGAATCTTCAGGCTGTTCTATTTGCCCTGTGATGGATTGGGGAAGGTGTTCGGGAAATATAATGGGCTCTTCGATGGTCAGGATTAACCGTTCAATTAAGTTTTCTAATTCCCGTATATTTCCGGGCCAATGATAATGAGTCAAAACTTCATAAGTCGATGGGTGGATTTTTTTGAATTTCTGGTATTTATCATTGGTTTTCTGTAAGTAATGCTGAATTAAGAGAGGGATATCTTCTTTACGTTCATGTAATGCCGGTATTTGGATGGGAATCACATTCAAACGATAAAATAGGTCCAATCTGAACTTACCTTGACTTACCATCTCCTTCAAATCTTGATTAGTTGCTGCAACCAGGCGGAAGTTAATATGGTTTTCTTTTTTTCCGCCGATGCGCTTTATCTTTTTTTCCTGTAATACTTTCAGTAATTTAGCTTGCATGGCAAGTGGGAGTTCCCCGATTTCATCTAAGAAAAGAGTCCCGCTGTCAGCCTGCTCAATCAGGCCTTGCCTCCCTTGTTTATTTGCCCCTGTAAATGATCCCGGCTCATAGCCGAATATTTCTGATTCAAACAAACTTTCAGGTATCGTGCTGCAATTCACTTCGATAAAAGGTTCTTTCTTTCGGTTGCTTTGGTCATGAACAGCACGGGCGAAAGTGCTTTTCCCTACCCCGGAAGGTCCTAATAAGAGAATCGTGGCATCGGTTTTTGAAACATTATGGATCGTTTTTAAAATATGCTTCGTTTCATTACTTCTGGCAATCAAATAATGGTAATCCAGTTCCTTTTCTCTTAAATCCTCGACTTCCGTTTGATAGCCTTTTATTTTTCGTTGTAATTGCTCAAATTGATCCTGCAATTGCAAAATCTCGGTTTGATCCTGACCATAGCTGATTACCCTAACGAGAAGTCCGTCCTTATTAAAAATGGGATAGCCAGTCGACATGACAACATGACCCGTTTTCGTTTCTTGCATTATGCGCTTCGCTTTCTTTTCTTTTAAAACAATCGCATTGATGGAGGGTGTGAGAAGGCCTTCACTTTCTAATTGATAGACGGAGGTACCGATATAAGAGTCACTTTTCATACCATAAATCTCCCAAAGCTTTGGGTTGGAATATAAAATGATCCCATCTTGATCGGTAATGAGAATGTTATTATTCGATGTTTCAATAATCTTATTTAGTTCTTCCTCCAGCATATCATCGTACATAAGTTCCGCTCCTTTGGGTTGTGGGATGCTGTTTAATTAAAATATAAATCAAAAAGTCTAAATAATCAAAAATTAAATTAAAAAACAAGAAAATGATTAATTTTTTAATCAATTGAATGAAACAAAATAATGAAAAGCCTCATATACCACAGCGAAATAGTTGGCCTGAATCTTGCTTATGTAATAGATAAGAAGAGAATTTCCATAGCCATTCTATTAGAAAAGATGGAAGTTTGTAGGAAAGCTGCAATTGCAGTGAAGTGAAAAAATTATGGCAGAATTAGAATTTAGGAGGATGTTACATGATGAAGTATCAACCGAAAGACTCATTCAAATCACCCCGTTTTTGTGGAGTGCGTACGTTTATGCGGCTCCCATTTGTTGAACGGGTAGATGAACATATGGATTTTGTCATTACGGGGATTCCTTTTGATTCCGGGCAATCATTTAGAACGGGTGCGAGATTCGGACCAGAGGCCATTCGCGATTTTTCAATCCTTTTACGTCCTTATAATCCAGAACAAGATATTAATATTTTTGACTATATATCAGGAATCGATTATGGGGATATTCCGATCATTCCGGGGTATATTTCTGAAACATATAAAAAAATCGAAGAAGAGCTTACCCCCGTCATTGAAAAAGGGATTATTCCCATTTCATTGGGAGGCGATCATTCCATTACACTAGGGGAGTTACGTGCGATCGTAAAAAAACATGGACCTGTTGCCTTGCTTCAATTCGATGCTCACTCTGATACTTGGGATAGTTATTTTGACCAAAAGTATAATCACGGAACCGTTTTTCGCCGTGCAATAGAAGAGGGTCTCATCGATGTATCGCGATCTCTTCAAATTGGTATGAGGGGCGGTCTGTACGGACCGGAAGATCTTCAGGATGCCCGGGATTTAGGTTTGGGCGTTTATACGACAAACGATTATAAACGTATCGGGGTCGAAAAGATGCTGGGGGTCATTCATGAGCGTGTTGCGAATGGCCCGGTATTTTTATCTTTTGACATTGATTTTTTAGATCCGGTCTATGCTCCGGGAACGGGGACCCCTGAAGTTTCCGGTGCCAGCATTGATGATGCTTTAGCCTTAGTGAGAGGCTTGACGAATATAGATTTTGTTGGATTCGATCTTGTTGAGGTTTTACCATCATACGATCACGGACAAATCACGGCTGCCGCAGCCGCTAATATTGTCTATGAATTCATCACACTCATCGCTCTCGCAAAAAAAGGGAAACTGGAGAAAAAAGAGAGAGTCGGAGATTTGGAAACCCAGCTTAACAATTAGTTTCCTCATTTAACTGTAAAGAAGGAAGGAATCGTTGAAATCCTTTCTTCCCTCTTTACAAAGCGAAAAGAACAATACAAGCCCAAAAGGAGATGTGTAAATGCATATTTTGGATATATCGATCATGATTCTATATTTTTCTGTTTTAATCATTGTGGGAGTAATCGGATCCAAACGGGCAAAAACAGCAGATGATTTCATTGTGGCAGGACGTAATCTTGGTCATTTTATGTATTTATCCTGTTTAGCGGCTGTGATATTAGGGGGTGCTTCTACTCTAGGAACAGCAAAGTTAGGTTATCAGTTTGGGATATCCGGTATTTGGCTAGTGGTGATGATCGGGCTCGGCATAATCGCTATCGGGTTGTTTTTAACAAATAAGATATTTAATTTAAAAGTATTGACGATCAGTGAAATGCTAGAGAAGCGTTACAACTCTCAGACAAGATTGATCAGTGCCCTTGTCTCTGTTATCTATACATTCATGCTGACTGTAACGCAAGTGATTGGGATGGGGACAATTTTACATGTTTTGGCTGGGTGGAATTTAACGGTTTCCATGATAGTCGGGGGTGGGATCGTATTATTTTATACAATATTAGGAGGTATGTGGTCAGTCACCATGACTGATGTCGTGCAATTCGTCATCATGACGATCGGGATTTTCTTTATCATGCTTCCGATGAGCATCTCTAAGGCAGGAGGGTGGGGCTCGCTTAAAGAAAATCTCCCGGCCTCACATTTCGAGTTAGGCAACATTGGCGGAGAGACAATTTTTCAATATTTCCTATTATTTACTCTAGGGGTAGTTGTTGGCCAAGATATTTGGCAGCGTCTTTTTACCGCACGAACCAAAGCTGTTTCTCGTGGCGGAACGGTTGGAGCGGGACTATATAGTGTTTTTTATGCGATTGCAATCAGTATCATTGGAATGTGCGCTTTTATTATCCTTCCTGATTTAGGCGATCCCCAAAATGCATTTACCAGTATAGCGATGGAAACTTTACCTGCAGGCCTATTGGGGGTTGTCATTGCGAGTGTGGTATCGGCCCTAATGTCTACAGCTTCAGGAACTTTGCTTGCTTCGTCCACTTTAGTTGTTAATGACATCATTAAAAAATATATCGGTCCGGGAATGAATGAACGTCAATTTTTAAAAACATCCCGAATTACAACTTTAACGATTGGTGTATTGACCATAATCGTTTCGATATGGATTCAAGATATTTTAGTTGCATTGGATGTAGCTTACGCAATTTTATCCGGTGCTGTGTTCTTTCCGATCATCCTTGGTTTCTTTTGGAAAAGGGTCACGGCTACAGCAGCATTTTACTCGATTCTGTCCAGCATGATCGTTATTATTGTCGGATTGGTGATTAATGGACCTTCCTCCACTCAACCAATCCTGTACGGGCTCGCTACTAGTTTTGTCGTCATCACTACGATCACTCTCCTAAGTCCGAATAATGATCACAGAAACAAAAGTGAAGTAAAGCAAGAAATAAAGGGTAAAGCTGACATGGACACAATGGCTAATTGATGGTTCGGCAAAAAAACGGAAAAATTGAGGAGGAAAGTAAAAATGACAAAGACAATTTCCCTGCAACCCGCAACATTCAATACATTGGAAGAAGAGCGCATTCACAGGAAGGAACGGTTGGCAGCTTCATTCCGTCTTTTTTCAAAGTTTGGTTTCGATGAAGGGATAGCAGGCCATATAACGGTCCGTGATCCTAAATATACAGACCATTTCTGGGTTAATCCGTTTGGGATGCATTTTAGTCAAATTTCCGTTTCGGATCTTATATTGGTCAATCATAAAGGTGATATTGTAGAGGGTGAACATTCTGTGAATGGTGCTGCCTTTGCCATTCATTCTGAAATTCATAAAGCGCGACCGGACGCCATTGCAGCGGCACATGCTCATTCAGTCTATGGAAAGACATGGTCTTCCTTAGGGAGACTGTTAGATCCGATTACGCAAGATGCCTGCCAATTTTACAGAGATCATGCATTATTTGATGATTTTACTGGTGTGGTTTATGCATCCGAAGAAGGGAAACGCATTGCTAAGGCTTTAGGTCAATACAAAGCTGTCATCCTCCGCAATCATGGATTGTTAACTGTAGGCCAGTCTGTAGATTCAGCTGCGTGGTGGTTCATAACGATGGAACGTTCATGTCAAGCACAGATAATGGCTGAGTCCGTAGGTAAGCCTATTTTTATAGAAGAAGAGTATGCAAAGTTGACGGCAGAACAAACGGGAACGGAATATGAGGGATGGCTGAGTTTTCAGCCTCTTTGGGACAGAATCAGAAAAGAGCAACCAGATTTCTTGAAGTGACCATGAAGCAAGGCATGGTATAATCCACAACGGATTGTTTTCCCATAAAAGAGGGAAAAAGGTATCGTAGGTTCTTGAGGAGGTTTTATAATGTCCGGTTCTAAGAAAACAGCACCTTCACTTTATATCAGGGTCGATATACCGGAAAAATACATCAATCAGTTTAAGGAGATTTGTTCAGAAGTTGTTGTCGAGCCATGGGAATTCGGTGAACCTGAACCACAGCCAAAAGTTGATCTATCGAAGTTTGATGTCATTTATACGCTTGGGCTTCATGATAATCTTAACATTATAAAAAAAGCTCCAAAGATTAAATGGGTCCATTCAGACACTGCTGGAGTGGAGGCCATGCTGAATGAAGATATACAAAACAGCGATATCATCATCACCAATGTCAAAGGCTGCACATCTGTTCCGATAGCGGAGCATACAATTGCGATGCTTTCTTCATTAGCAAGAGGTGTACCGACAATGATCAGAAATCAAATAGACAAAACTTGGGTTGAAATTCCTGTGAAAGATCTCGAGAATGCGACAGTGGGGATAATTGGGTATGGTGATATTGGCTATGAGATAGCAAAGAGATGTAAAGCACTAGGTATGACCGTTATTGGGTGCCGCCGGAATCCCTCCAAGAGGAACACAGAATATGAACCTGCTGATTTGATAATGGGTATGGATCAAGTGGATGAGGTCCTTTCCAGGTCCGACTTTGTCGTCTTGGCCCTTCCGTTTACAAAAGATACATCATACTTTTTTAATAAAGAACGCTTAAATAAAATGAAAAAAGGCAGCTATGTAATTAATGTCGGCCGAGGTAATACGATTGTTGATGAAGATTTAATTCATTCCTTGAGCAATGGGCACATAGCAGGAGCGGCTCTAGATGTGTTTGAAGTAGAACCTTTACCTAAGGACCACCCTTTCTGGCAGCTGGAAAATGTCATGGTTTCCCCACATAACGCTTACAACTCTTCCAAACACCTAGATCGGGTAATGGAATTATTCCTGAAAAATTTAAAGCTTTATTCTGACGGTAAACCCCTAATGAACGTTGTAGAAAAAAAACTTGGTTATTAACAGTAATCGGACTTTTGAAAAAAAATTCGAATGGAGTACAAGGGCAGACCCTGAAAAGGGTTTGCTTATTTTTTGTTTAAAAGCCACTGCTTCATCTTTTTCTTGTATAGGACAATCTCTGATCAGGAAAAGCTGGATATAAGGAGGCGATGTATGAATGGGTACTTTCGAAGTTATTTCCCTGATGCTAAGCTTTGGCATGTTTGTAATTGCTATTCTTGATTTCAAAAATCATGACAAGAATCCTTGAAGATATTAAGGCTGGCCGATGTGTTTGATTAATAATGGAAGCGTTTTAAAAAAATGCCGGGTTGTTTAAGAAGGTATTGATTTTCTCGATTTTTTAAATTTGCAGAGAACACCATTAGGAGGTGTTCTTTTTTATTTCCAATGAGTTTCAAGCATATTCAATGCATACATAAGTATCATCTTTGACAAAACAATGATATACAAGTATAGTCTCTAATAGACCGGTTGATATAATTTAAAGGAGTGATCCAGCTATGGCAGAGAAACGAAACTCTAAAGACATTCTTATTGAAGCTGCTTCCCGGCTTTTTCGAATACGTGGATATTATGGTGTAGGGCTTAAGGACATTATTGAGGAAAGTGGTATCCCAAAAGGTTCTTTGTATCATTATTTTCCGAAAGGCAAAGAAGAATTGGCGATAGAGGCGATTATTCATACAAAAGAATTCGTGATAGATGAAATTCAACGGTGCTTTGATGAAATCGATGACCCCATCAAAGCCATTCAGGCTCATATTTTTCAATTATCCGAGGTATTTGGGGATAGTGAAAATCTATTAGGACTGCCAATCGGAACGATTGCAGCGGAAACATATACGACGAGTGAGCAGATAAGAACGGCCTGCCAAGAAGCGATAGAAGATTGGCAATCCATATATGTGAAGAAATTACTCGAGGCGGAATTCAGTGAGAAACGGGCAAAAGAATTGAGTATCGTAATTAATGCTTTGATTGAAGGCGGTATCCTTTTATCCTTAACGGCGAAAAGCGGGGAACCTCTCCAGGCCATTGCCGAACAGATACCATTATTGCTGATAAATAAATAAGTCATACGAAAAAATTATCTTAAGCTAGGTCGAACAGTTAGTAATTGGAGGAAATATTTTATGTCTACAGATGCAACTCAGCAACAAAAACCAGTCATTAGAACGACTCCCATTTTAATTGCATTTTTAATTGCAGGGTTCATTGGGTTATTCAGTGAGACGGCATTAAACATGGCGCTGGGCGATCTAATACAAGAGTTCAATGTCAGTCCTTCCACCGTGCAATGGCTGACAACGGGTTACCTATTAACATTGGGGATATTGGTTCCCGTTTCGGGACTCTTGATTCAGTGGTTCAATACTCGTCAATTATTCATTGCCTCAATGGTGTTCTCCATCATTGGGACGCTCATTGCAGCAATTGCACCTGGGTTCGGCATCTTGATGCTAGCCCGTGTCATCCAGGCAATCGGAACGGGTCTTTTATTGCCTCTCATGTTCAATACCATTTTATTGATTTTCCCTATTCATAAAAGGGGAGCGACGATGGGATTGATGGGGCTGGTGATCATGTTTGCCCCAGCAATCGGGCCGACAGTTTCAGGTTTGATTATTGAAAACCTGAAGTGGAATTACATTTTCTGGGTATCTTTGCCGTTCTTTGTGATCGCTTTACTATTCGGTCTCAAGTATATGCAAAACGTTTCAATGATCACCAAACCTAAAATTGACGTACCATCCATTATTTTATCGACCATTGGTTTTGGCGGAATTGTTTATGGCTTTAGTATTGTCGGAGAACAAGGATGGAGCAATGCGATAGTTCTATCCACGATCATTGTCGGACTTATAGCGCTCTTCCTGTTTGCTGTAAGACAATTCAACATGGATAAACCGATGATTGACTTGCACGTTTTTAAATACCCGATGTTCACATTAGGTTTAATAACCGTCTTCATCACCTTCATGATCATCATGTCATCCATGATTCTCTTACCGCTATACCTGCAAACAGGGCTTGCATTAGCTGCTTTTTCTGCTGGGCTGGTACTATTACCGGGTGGAGTGCTTAATGGTATCATGTCTCCGGTTACGGGGCGCATTTTTGATAAGTTCGGGCCAAGAGGGTTAGTGATCCCTGGCTTCATTATCATGATTGTCATGTTATGGACCTTGACGAACGTAACGACTGAAACGACGATCATTATGGTAGTCGTCATGCATTCCCTACTTATGATTGGTGTTTCGATGGTCATGATGCCGGCTCAGACAAATGGGCTGAATCAACTGCCGAAAAATCTTTATCCGGATGGAACGGCTCTAATGAATACATTGCAACAAGTATCGGGGGCCATCGGTACAACCGTTGCCATTACAATCATGTCAGCATCCCAAAAAAATTATATGGCAAATGCAGAAGATCCGTTCGATCCATCTGCCATCAGCGGTTCATTGACTGCAGGCGTTCAAGATGCCTTTATTTTCGGTCTTGTCCTTGCAATCATTGGTTTGATCGTGTCTTTTTTTATCAGAACAGCACGAGACTAATAAGATATTAATAAAGAAAAATAAATTAGCCAGCAGGGAAAAGAGTTTCTCTGTCTGGCTTTTTTATTGGCCTTTATTACCATATTTTATCAAAAGCTCTAAAATCAGAGTGAATTATTTGAAAATTAACCACTTATCGGATAATCTTACACAATGATAGTTACTAAAATTTAGCTCAGGTAAAGCGGTTAACAGGAGGGACTTAAATGAAAACAATAAAAACCAAAATGTTTGAACCTGTAACAATAGGTGCATGGAACTTAAGAACAAGAACGGCAATGGCTCCTATGACACGGTCGTTTGCCGATAACGAAACTGGTGTTGTGAATGACCTGACCGTAGAATATTACCGAAAACGGGCTCAAGATGGAATCGGACTTATCATTACTGAAGGTGTAGTGATTTCACCAAGAGCAAAGGGCAATCCTGGAGTTCCCGGTATATATACTCAAGAGCAAATCAACGGGTGGAAAAAAGTAACGGAAGCGGTACACGCAGAAGGCGGAACGATTATTGCGCAAATCTGGCATGTGGGCCGTGCAAGTCACCATGAAATTGCAGGAGGACTTCCTCCGCAGGCTCCGTCACCTATCGCTGCAGAAGGTAAGGTTTCACGATTCGGCAAACCTTTTGACATTCCTGAAGAATTGACAGAGACGGATATTGCAGAAGTTGTGAACCAATATAAACAAGCTGCAAAGAATGCAATGGATGCTGGTTTTGACGGCGTTGAAATTCATGGTGCACACGGCTACTTAATAGATCAGTTCAATTCTGACACCTCCAATAAAAGGACCGATCGGTACGGTGGTGATTTAAAACAGCGCCTGACTTTTATGAAGGAAGTGCTAAAAGCAGTTATTGATGCGGTTGGAGTGGAACGTACCCTTATTCGTTTCTCGGCTTTGAAAATTGACCAGCCGTCATACATGTGGGAAGACCCTGAAAAAGCGATCCAAACATTTATTGAAGCGTTCAATGAAACAGGAGTCAAAATGATTCACCCATCCACGATGGAATTTACCAAACCGATTGCAAGAGGATTGACCATGCATGAATTGGTACGCAGCCACTGGGATGGAATTATAGTCGGTGTGGGAGGGCTTGATCCTGAAATAGCAGAAGCCGCACTGGAAAAAGGCATCATTGACGTTGCGGCGATTGGACGTCCGCTTATAGCCAACCCGGATTACCTGGCACGAATTAAACAGGATGAAAAACTTGTTGATTACGAGGCGAAGAAACATTTAGGGCAACTGATTTAATAGAGATAAGATATAAGGAAGGGCTTGTTCATGACAGGACACCGCAGCAACCATACTTCCTTTTCTATAACAGATGCGATTCTTCTTCAAGAAGGGTCGCCTTTTCTTATGAACCTAAAAGGGGAGAGTGGATGGTATATCAATGGAACGTATCATGGTTATCGGAGTGTCCGCGGGTGTCGGAAAATCTACTTTTGCAAGAAGACTTGGAGATAATTTGAATATCGATGTACATCATTTGGATACATTCTACTGGATGCCTGGCTGGGTTGAAGCTCCTTCAGAGGATTTTATTTCTGCTCAGAAGGAAGTATTGAGTCATGACAAGTGGATAATGGATGGCAATTATAGTAATTCTTTTCATTTACGTTCGAAGCTTGCCGATACGATAATTTATTTAGAACTTCCTCTAAGTGTTTGTCTTTACCGGGTGATAAAACGTTGGTTGTCTAATATAGGTAAAACAAGGCCGGATATGGGGAAAGGCTGCAATGAAAAATTAGACTGGCAGTTTATTAAATTTATCATGACCACTTACTTTCCTCGCAAGAAAGAAATGAAAATCAAATTTGCAAATCTTCAAAAGAGTGACCCTGAAAAGGTAATAGTTATATTAAAAAGCAAGCCCGAAATTGAAGGATATTTGTTGAATATGAAGGGATAAGCTTTTTTATCACTTAATTTTGATGACACTTAGAGATTTCAGAAACTGCCCTTAACAAAAATTCGGAATTAATATAAAGCCCAAATGGAAAGGGATCTTCCAATCGAAAATCCCTGAAACTGTAGACAAATTCGAAGAAATCGAGTTAGCCTCAGTTTTTTTATGGCTTGTACAATATGTTTCCGCTGCAGGCACTCGCTTCCGCGAGCGGTCAGGGAGCCTCCTCGGCTTGCGCCTGCGGGGTCTCCCTAGACGCGCTTTCCCCGCAGGAGTCTCTGTTGTACTTGAGTATTGGAATACATTTATTCTGAATGTTGATGATGGACTTTCTTACTTAAAGATGTAAAATATAGATTTAATTGAATTCATCTTATATACATAATGGAGCTTAATAAAGGTTAAAGCGATAATACAATCAGGAGGAAATTTTCAATGGCTTTGTCCGAAATGAATAGTAAATTGTTTAGAATGATTAATAATCTAGGTAAACAATACCCCGATTTAAACCCTTTCTTTGTATTCATCGCTGAATACATGATTTTTTTCTTAGTATTGGCTGTCCTGATATTTTTGTTTTCTCGAAGAAATAAAAATAGAATCATGGTAATCTGTGCAATTATTACATTGGTTATCTCAGAAATATGGGCGAAAATAGCAGGGCAATTCCACACGAATTATCAACCATTTGCTGAGTTGCCCAACGTTAATAAGTTAGTTGAAAAAGCAGTCAATAATTCCTTTCCAAGCGACCATACGATTATATTTTTTTCCTTTTGTATAACCTTCTGGTTATTCAAAAGGGGTTGGGGGTTTTTATGGGGAATTTTGGCTGTCCTTGTAGGTATTTCGCGAATTTGGGTAGGTGTCCATTATCCAGCAGATGTTCTTGTCGGAGCCATCATAAGTATCGTTTCAGCCACAATCGTTTACCAAATTGTTCTTAAGTTAAGTCTGACTAAGGAATTTTTTGGAAATCACGAGAAGGGCGAACAATCCATTCTATTTGCCCTATCCAAACAAAAGAAGGGTAAGTCAAAGGACATTTAAAAAAGAGTTACTTGAAATACTACCAGATTAGCAGACCAAATCGATCATTGTTTCACTTGCACTAGTTGTTATAAGTCTTGTTTCAAGAACCGAACGGAAAGAAGCAGGAAGCAAATGGAGCAGGACAGAAAATGATGTATTTATAAACAAAAGAAAAACTTTTGATGTTTTTTGATAAAAGAATTATTATCCATTAGTTTTAACCATTCTTCAACTAAAAGGTCGATAGTAAAACAAAGGGTTGCTGCGGCAACCTTTTTCTTATGGAACTAGAACTAAAGGGGTAAATGTATACTACCTTTACCTTTTTGGGTGCAAGTGGTTCGGCTTATGGGGAAGGTGGTTCCATCTTTAGTATCGTGACATATGGCTGTCTGGCTACAGTCATCTCCTATTGGACATTTCCGGCAATCTGGAGGTATGCAAAGAAACACCCATTAGTTTCCCAATCTGATTTTTTTGTGAAAAAATATCAAAGTCCATATCTTGGTGTGCTTGTTGCTGTAATAGGTGTTATAGCTTGTACTTGCTACTTAGTCCTGCAATTGAAGGGTTTAGGATATATCGTTTCTGCAACATCCTATGGGGTCATTTCTTCTACAGCTGCCATTTGGGTTGGAGCAATTGGTGTTACCATTTTTGTAATGGTTTCCGGTATTCACGGTTCTGCCAGGACAGCTATTTTGAAGGATATTCTGATTCTTGGCGTTGTTGTATTTTTAGGAGTTTATTTCCCACTTCATTATTATGGCGGTCTTCAACCTATGTATGAGGCCGTTGAACAGGCAAAGCCGAACTATACCATACTTCCAAATCAGGGAATGAGCGTTTCGTGGTATATATCCACTGTTATATTAAGCTCTATTGGATTTTATATGTGGCCGCACGGGTTTTCCCCTATATATGCTGCCTCTAGCGAAAAAGCTTTACGAAAAAACGCAATCCTAATGCCAATGTACCAATTGATTTTATTGTTTGCCTTTTTTGTCGGGTTTGCAGCGATCTTACAGATGCCTGGATTAAAAGGCGGCGACGCCGACCTTATCTTGCTGCAGCTTTCTAAACAAGAATTTGATCCATGGTTTGTAGGCTTAATCGGTGGTACTGGCGTGTTAGCCGCTCTAGTCCCAAGTTCCATGCTGTTGATGTCTATATCAACATTGCTTGCGAAAAATGTATACAGCGTATTCACTCCATCTGCAACGGAAAATCAAATTGCAAAACTGGTAAAATATTTGGTTCCGCTTATTTCTCTAGTAGGGATTTACTTGACCTTTAAAGGTGGAAACACCCTCTTTAGTCTCGCTTTAATCGCCTATAATTTTATTACACAACTTGCTCCTGCCTTTTTCGCAAGTTTGATGAGAAAGAATTTTGTAACCAAACATGGAGCATTTGCAGGGATTATAACAGGAGGAGTACTAGTCTCCATTATGGAACTAGGGAACATAAAAATCAGTCAACTATTTCCTTATCTTCCTCAAGCAATTAAAGATCTGAATGTAGGAATTATTGCCCTATTTGTTAACATTGTTGTTTTAGTGGTGGTCAGCCTGATGACAAAAAACTTTACTTATACTCATCAAGATACTGATGATTTGGATACATCAACAGTAGACAAGATCCTAATGCAAAAAGAATCAAATAGCTAACTCACACGAATTTAAATTCACTTCCGATATGTATATGAAAAGCGAATGCCCTCCAATTAAACTTTTCTGGGAGCGTTTTGTAGGACTGCATTTACAGTTCGGATAACGCTAATAATGAATTGGACTTTTTGGAATCAAAGGTGTCCAGTGGACACAGGGTAATTAAGCGAGTCTCCATTTTTGGATTAAAGGGGGAAGGGGTAACTTTGAGAATTGTCCTATTTGATTGCTTTCTGCCAAATAACTAAGAAGATTATCTGCAAATGAAACAAACCGGTCTGAATATGGCCGGTTTGTTTCATTTAGTTACTCTGTTTTAGAGCTCTGATCTTTATTTCTTTTATTTCCTTTGCTGTTGTCCCCACTAACAGGAGCTTGCCCGTGTAATTGCGGTGAATTTTGGTTACGGCTGCCTTTATTAAATTTTTTTGTCATGTCTAACATCTCCTTTCTTTTTCAAATACAGTTTGTCCCTTTTTGGTGAACTTATGTTTTTCACTTGAAAGGAACATCTTTATCAAGTGATATTTTTCATTCACGGCTAGTAAGGTAGCTCAGTAGGAGGATAGGTGGAATAATCATTACCTATTGAAAAAAGGGGCTCAGCTGCAGGTTGGTTAGATTGAGTTACAGAGGTCTGATTTAAAGTCCTAAAACGCTTGTCGGACCTCCAAGTTTATCGATCTGCATTTCGCCCTTGAGGGATTTAACATAGACAAAGTGTGCAAACTGGCTGTTATGACTGTTGAAAGTTCTAATTATGAAAATGAAATAAAAAATTTAAGGAATGTTTGGGAACTAGAGGATCTTTTTAACATAAGTTCATTCAAGAGGGTTAAATTACATAGTTCTTACTTTATTTTTAATAAGCTTGCAGTAGTAGTTTGTAGCTCTGAAAAAAAGAACAGTATATACAGATAAATGATTTCAAGGATACATGTGGCATTCTTTTTTAAAGCAAGTATAAGCATCTTCATAGTGATCTTTCCTTTCTTATTGTAATTTCATCAATTATACTAATGAATTTATACAAAATCTTCCTCTTTGTTAGATTACCTGCCATTGTTTTTCTGGATGTAAGATTTTGTTGAAAAAGGAGCGTTCACCATGCCAACTGATGAATCCCCATGTAGATGAAGGAGGGCTATTTTACGTGGACAATATTTTCAATAACGCCTGATTTCGCTTGCTATTTGGGAATCCAATAACTGATTTGGGTAAGGGGCATCATGCTTTAACTTAAGGACAGAATATGTACTTATGGATTACTTTTATCCACTCAAAATTACAGTCATAGGTTCCTGTTCCATTTACAGTGATCAAACCAGGTAGAAAGTCGCAACGTTGCTTTTCTGTTCCGAGGGTTTTAGTATCATTACTCGATAAGGTCAATAAAGGAATGCTCCTCACACTTCATTACTACACAGATTAAAAAAAGTAGAAAAAGTCGATTCCGGGTTGAATTAGATGCCCTAACTTAATCACATATAAGAGTTGTTTAATTAGCTAAGCATTTTCTTGTATTTCTCAAGATTTAACTGTTATCAACCAGGCAATCCATCACCATAAATCAGGCATCATAAAACACCAAATCCTCCTTTTGATCTCATGTAACACTGCCATGCCAGGTGTTCGGAAAATGACGAATCATGACATTGCCATATTAGAAATAAAAGCTCTAATGTGAGTGGTAATGAGCAAGAAGTTTTATTTTTTTAACATTCGTTGAATTCTGAAAACTATCGTGTTAAAATTTGGTAGCACCAGCAATCATATTACGTATTTACATATTAATAGGGCCCTATTATTCAGAAGATTGCTAGATTTTTTCACATCTAGACTTTAGTGATTTACTGCGTAAAAATAAAATCAATAGATTGGAGCTAAGTTAATGGGTGTAGATACTAATGCACGTACGAAGAATAAATTAAAAGTTGATTATGTGTTTACAGATGCAGAGAATCAACTTCTTACAAATAAATTTTTGGATTTAAAATGTAATCCTTATGAAGATTACACTTCCTTTCGTTCAGAAATCGAAAACATTGTCGAAAACGATGTTGAAATAAAAGATATTGTGGAAAAAGTAAAAGCTACCGGCAATAGGATTTGGAAGGAAGAACCATACTTATACCTGCAAAACTGCCCTATAGATAAAGATGTTCCTATTTTTGACCATGAATCACCAGTTCAATCAAAAAGAGAGCTTAAAAAAACATATGTTGGGGAAGGTTTTCTTCAATTTTATGCTCAAGTCATGGAAATGCCAGCTATTGGATATATAAATGTAAATGATGGCGATGTCTTTCAAGATATTTATCCCATGAAATCTTTATCAGAAACACAATCACAAAAAGCACTGGTAGCTTTAGGATTCCATAAAGACTTAGCAAATCATTTCGTTCGGCCTGATTTTGTGAATATGTTATCAATGAGGGCCTATGAAGGAAATCAAATCTTTACAACATTCGTCAAAAATATTGATTTAATTCAGAAACTTGATCCTTCTGATTTAAATTTGATGCGTCAAGAACTCTTCTATACACCTTTTGATGATTTATCGACATATGGTAATCGTACTGAATTAGGGCGTGCAAAAAATCACGCCATCCTATTGAATGAAGAAGAATTTGATATTGCATATTTTGAAAATCGGACAGTTGGTCTTACGGAAGAAGCCCAGGTAGTTGTAGATAAAATAAAAGTTTTACTACATGAATTAAAGGCTCCACACCTACTAAAAGCGGGTGAATTCATTTCCTTGTCAAACAATCATTCTATTCATGGTAAGGATGTTGAAAAAATCACGGATGTGGAAAAGCAAAGAACTCGTTGGATAATGAAAACCGTTAATTTGTGGAGTTTAGAAGAACATAAAGAGCACTATGTAGATGGTACAGATTGCATTGTAAACGGATAAATAATAAATCTGTCGGGAGTTAGCTCCCGACAGGTTTATTCCTCTAATAGCTTTGAATTTATAATACATACTAAGTTGCCCAAAGGAGGACAGCGTTATTGATTTTCCAATACGCTAAATTATTATGAATAATAGGTTTCTTCAAAATGCTTTTGAACTTATGGTAACTATATATCCCAATAAAATTGCAATAAAAGATAAAGATATGGTTATAACATATAAGGAATTGGATAGTTGGGCAAATGCTCTCGCGCATTTGCTTGTAAATAAGGGTATTAACGAAGGAGACCGGGTCGCCATTGCAGCAGAAAGATCCATTTCATTAATAGCTGCCATGCTTGCAACGCTAAAAGCGGGTGCTGCTTACGTACCACTTGACCCCTCTTATCCATTAGACAGACTGAGATATTGTATTGAAAAAGCAGAGGTTAATGTATTAATGACTGATGGTTCCGTTCCTGATTTAACCTTTAATCGGAATTCAATAGATTTAAGAGAGCATTCTAAAATTAGGGCGGAAGATCCTCCAATGGTTCTGATTAATAATGAAACGCCAGCCTATATCATTTTCACATCGGGTTCTACCGGACGACCAAAAGGTGTAGTTATTCCGCATCGTGCCATTGTCAATCATATGCAATGGATGCAAAAAGAATTTTCTTGGACTGGGGATGATGTTTTTTTACAAAAAACTGCATCGGGATTCGATGCTTCTGTTTGGGAGATATTTGCACCACTATCGTCTGGTGGTACTATGGTTATCGGTTCATCCAACCCATTTGATATTGCAACTGATATCAAAAGGCATAAAGTTACAGTTGTACAGTTTGTACCAACTGTACTTAAATTATTGTCAGAACAAGAATTATTATCCGATTTTACATCCTTGCGCCTTTTGTTTTGCGGTGGTGAATCATTGCAAACATCATTAGTAAATAAAATCCAAAAGAATTTACCAATACCGATTATAAATTTATATGGTCCTACTGAAGCAGCTATTGATACTACTTATAGAGTTTGTTTGCCAGGTGAAAATCATCTTTTTAGAGAAATCGATTTGGGACAGCCAATCGATAATGCTTCAGTATATGTTGTCGATGAAGAGTTGAATTTATTAGGTGCTGGTTGCGAAGGGGAACTGCTGATTTCTGGTGAAGGTCTAGCTTTGGGGTATTTTGGTCTTCCCGATGTTACAAAAGAGAAGTTTGTTATATGTCCTTCTACAGGTCAATTGTCTTACCTCTCTGGAGATCTTGTTTATATTAGAGAAGATGGTAATTACGAATTTCGAGGACGTAAAGATTTACAAATAAAGTTAAGAGGACTTCGTATTGAACTTGGTGAAATTGAAGAAACCATACGAGGAGTATCTTTCGTTAAAGACATAGTTGTAGAGGTTCGTGAAGAAGTCGAAGAACAATGGCTTGTTGCTTATATACGATGTGATTCTAAGACTTGGGATGAGATTGGTTTAAGAAGCTATATTGAAAAACGTTTGCCTTCCTATATGATTCCTAATTTTTTTGTCCAGATGGATAGTTTCCCTTATTTAGAGAATGGGAAAATGAATCGACGACAATTATCTTTAATACCTTTTAGAAGTAATAATGATTTTGGCGGTATTCATGATAAATGGGAGCAAGTCATTGCGAATATTTGGGAAGATGTCTTAGGAGAAAAAGTTTATTCTGCTACAACTGCATTTGCCTCAGTAGGAGGGCATTCTTTACTGGCAATTCGACTAGCAAACCTTCTTTCCGCTGAGTTTCAAATATCGTTAACACATGGATTTGTCTTTTTGTATCCAACAATTCGAAAACAAGCAGATTATCTGAAAACGAATATTTCAAAGAATGGCAAGAATGCTGTAGTACCTAAGAAATTGGAAAAGATAAACCGAAAATCTGATGCTAATCTTGAAGCTCCATTATCGTTGGGACAACAGGGAATACTATTCTTTGAACAAGAAAAAGGAGCATCTCAATATCATATAGCATTTCTGTTAAACTTTGAAAAAGGTAAAACTACAAAAATAAAAAAAGCAATTTCCTATTTACGAAGAAGACATCCGATTTTATCATCACGAATTATATTAACTAACAATGGTGATTATATACAGAAATATGACAGTTCGCTGAATTCTGAAATAAGTGAACAAACAGTTGAGGAAACGGGCTTAAGAGAAGTAATTCAAACTGAAGCAGAAAGGAAGTTTGAATTAAATAAGGGAGGATTTCGTGCCTCATTATTTAGTACTGACAAGGCGGAATATTTATTATTAACTTTCCATCATCTAATAGTTGATGGTTGGTCATCCCAGTTATTTGTAGACGAGTTGCATGAACTTATTGAAACCGATCTAGTGGAAAATACGGAAATGAATGCTGCATTCTTTCAATTTGCACATCATCAAAATTCAATGGATTTTAGTGAGGGCCTTGAATTTTGGAAGGAGTATCTAGAACAGATTCCGAATCAATCAAGATTTTCAACAAGTATGATGAAGGGGAGTACCCAAACAATAAATGGTAATCATATAAAGTTTTCGCTGCCAAAAGAACTAGAGCAAAAGATACTTTCTTTTTGTCAGAATACATCAATTACAGAATTCTCCATTCATCTAGCAATGGCAGCTTATGTCCTTGCTAGAATGAGTGGTCAACGAGATATTTGCATTGGGGTACCAGTAGCAAATAGAACCTACGAACAGGATTTTGAAGCTATTGGGAATTATGTTAATGTTGTTCCGTTTAGAATTAACTTTACTGAGGATGCTACATTAAAAAGTATTTCCGAAAAGATTGCACAGGATTATGCGGAGATAATAAAGTTTGAGCATATTCCCATTGAAAAAATTATTCCTGCAGTTCTAAAGAGTAGAAATAGTGACTATCGGCCACTATTTCAAGTTATGTTTGTATATAATAGATTTTTGAAAAAGCAACCCTATACTCAATTTAAAATGGAATCGGTTTTAAGTGATACTTCCAAATGCGATCTTAGTTTTATCATAGAACATGATGGAGAGAATTCAACATTCACAATAGAATACTGTAATGATTTGTTTACGGATCATGTAATCTCGGAAGTGAAGCAAGAATGGATCTCTCAAATGCAAAAAATAGCTGATGAAACCATTAAATTTGAAATCCAAGAAAATAGTATTGAAGCTACAATGATAGAAAATGACAAAAACTATCATGCGGATAAAGAAACATTAATGAAAGTTCAAAACATATGGAAGGATATCTTCAGAAACTCAGACGACAATTTAAATAGTAACTTTTTTGAAATAGGTGGCCATTCGTTGTTAGCCATGAAATTTATTGCTCAGCTAAATAAGAAATTCGAGCTAACTTTACCAGTATCCATTGTATTTGATTATCCCACTATACAAGGAATAGCTCATGTTATAACAAACTCCATTAAACCTAATGGCGTAGTACATGTTTCACCAGCTGAGAACCGTCAAAAAATATGGTTTATTCACCCAGCTGGCGGAGCACTTTGGTGTTATAAAGAAATGGCTGCGGAATTAAATGAAATGTTTGACGTATGGGGAATTGAAAGTGCGGAGATTCCTGAAAGTGATAAATATGAAGATGATTTATTAAATATGGCTAAACGATATGCTTCTTATATTCTATCTGTTCAACATGAAGGGCCTTATTATATTACGGGCTATTCGTTCGGTGGTAATGTGGCTTATGAAATAGCTCGTTCCTTTGAGGCTGAAGGAAGAGACGTTGGTTTATTAACATTATTAGACTGTCATTTCAGTAAAGCTCGTGAGTTCGACAAAATGGAGTTTGTTAAATCATATGCTTTAAAGTTTACAAATGGAGCTAATGATAAGTTTAATCCGGATGAGTTAACCCTCATGGACAAAGAAGAACTATTGGAATTCCTTTTAAACTTAGGAAAAGATGGCGGTCATCTCCATATGGATGCAGAAGTTGAGGATGTTAAGAGTGGCTTGGGAATTTGGGAAGCAAATAATGTCGCTATTCATCGGTACAATATATCAGGATCTTTTTATGGTAAAGTTCTGTTTATACGAGCTGAAGAAAATGAGCATGATACCACTGTAGGTTGGGAAAATTACTTGGTTGGGGAACTAACAGTGCGTTCAGTTCCAGCTCAACATTTTACGATCTATAAATCTCCAAATGCTGAAAATGTTGCTAAGATTATTATGGAACAAGTTGCATCTTTAAGATATGTATAAATTTAAGGAAAAAGGGTTTTTAGTATGAAAAAAAATCATATGCGTTGGAGATTTTTTGCTGAGGGTATTCAAAACACTTTATTTTATATGTTATTTCCATTTATTGTTTTATATTTAAACGATGCCTGGAACCCTTACCTAGCATCTTTTGGTTTAGCCATAATTTCAGTATTGGGTGTAATATCAGGTATTTGGGGTGGGATCTTTGCAGATAGGATAGGAAGAAAACCTATGATGATATCTTCAAGTATAGGTTTTCTGGTTGCGACTATATTATTTATCATTGGAAGAATAGCTGGAAGCAATATAATGGTGTTTGGTAGCTTCGGTTTAATGAGTATAGCTTATTCTTCATATATACCTGCAGGAAGAGCTTATATATCTGATTGGCTCGATGAAAAGGAACAAAAAAAAGCTTATGTATTCACCTACCAGATATTTAATGTTGCGGTGACGCTTGGTCCACTTATAGGAAGTTTTATATTTGATTCCATGCCTATTTGGTTTATCGGAACATCCTTAGTATCTGTTCTGACTTTAGTATATATATCACTATGGAAAACTCCGGAATTTCAGGTTAATAGAAAATTAAGTAATGAAGAAAGAATAAATGCAAATGGTAAGTTTACAAAAGCAGTAGTGCTTATAGGAAAAGATAAACGTCTTTTAATTTTTGTTGTTGCCAGTGTATTTGCAGCTCAAGCTTTCATGCAGTTAGAAATATTGCTTCCGTCAACTTTACTAGATCGTTTAACTGAAAGTACATCAATATTCGGTTTTACAATTAATGCTTCTCAAAACTATGCTTCACTGTTAATGACGAATGGGATTTTGGTAATTATTTTAGGCAGTATGGCGGCTAGACTTTCTTCAAAGTATAGCACCCGTTTTGGGTTTGTCGGTTCCAGTATATTGTATGCTTTCTCCATGGTCATCTTTGGTATTTCTCCAAACTATATAGGTTTTTTTATAGGAGTCTTAATCCTTACAGTAGCTGAATTACTTGTTGTTAGTACACAGGATTCTTACATTGCTGGTATTGCGCCTGCTAACCAAAAAGCACAGTACTTTGCTGCGGCAAATATACGATATTCAATAAGTCGAATATTTGCTCCACAATTACTAGCATTTGTACCATTAATTCGGCATGAGGGAGCTTTTCTGGTCGCTGCTTTTTCTTCCTTAATAAGCGCATTCTTATTTTTCATGCTCTTTCAAAAAAGTATATTAGCTTATAATTCAAAAGTTGGACAGAGTATATCGGAGAAAATATAAAAAAAGGCAGAAATATTCTGCCTTCAGAATGTAGACAAACTCGAAGAAATTCGAGTTTGTCTACATTTTTTTTACGGTCTGTACATTGATTTCCACTCCAGGCACTCGCTTTCGGCGGGCAATCCGCCCTCTGCGCCTTCGCGCCTGCGAGGTCTCCCCTGGACTCTCTTTTCCCGCAGGAGTCAGCACTTCACGTTCCACTCAACTTTGTTTTACCATTAAAATAGAATTGCCTAAAGTCTTCATTGTTTTAAAATACAATTAATAAAATTGAGGTGATGAGGATGCTTTCTAAATATAGTTCCATTCAGCGAGATCAACTGGTGCCAGCGAACCACTTGGTTCGTAAAATAGGGGGGGAAAACAATTGAAGAAGTTGAAAACAAATATGGCTTCCCGTTGGTTCTCCATGGTAAAGTGCCTCATTTCTCTACTTCAGGGAAAATCATGAACGACGCTTTAAAACTTCTCAACTCATTCATTAAACTATTCAATTCTATAATTTCGATATTATCAGGGAATTCTAAATGATTTTCTTTTCTGTTATTAATACAAACACTTATGGGATACCCAGGGCCAAGATGATACAACTTAAAACGATAGTTAGACGTATTTCCAATTTTTAAACCTAGTGTTTTTAGCTTTGGAAATTCCTCAGTTGGTAGTTCTAAACTATATCGATTCCTTTTATTCAAGATTGAAAAAGTATTTGGGGAAACCAAAAAACCTGAACCAATACATTTTAACCAGCTTTCCTTCAGTGTCCACATTTTAAAGAAAATTTCGATTTGTTTAGCTTTGGGTGATTTAATTAAATACCTTAATTCTTCACTGCTAAAAGTACTTTTGGCAATTTCAAAGATGTTGAAATCTTTGACTTCCTCTATATCAACGCCTATGGGATCATTATGAATGCCAACAACAACCCAATCACCTGAATGGGAAATATTAAAGTGAATTCTTCCTCCTGCTAGATTGGGTTTCCCATTTTTATCTAAAACAAATTGGATATTTTGAAACGGTTCTTTTAACCTGTCACTTATGAACCACTTAGCTAATAGCTCCCCAAATAAAGAACGGTATTTATCCTTTATCTTTTGTAATTTTTGTATGCTTAATTGTCTTTGTCCAGGACACAAATTGAGCATTTCTTCATAAGTATTTTCATTCAAATTAATTGGTAATTTTAAAGCGATAATCTTCAATTTTGATCTCCTTATTCACCCCAATATTGTAGGCACGAGAATCATTTGAGTGATCTTTGCACACCCGGGGGAGACAAAAATTTCAATTGGTATTTTTACTGGTGATGTCATTTTTGTTTAAAAATTCAATGATTCCACTCACCAATCCAGGGGATAATGGTAGTTCAGGATTTGTATAGGTTGCTAGATTTCCCGCTCGATCTGCAGGGGCTTCTTTCAATACATGATTCATCTTTTCGAGTATAAGTAATTCAGAATCGCTTTTTTCCTTATGTAACGCTTTTGCGTTAGTTGCAGGCACTTGAATGTCTCTATCGCCGTTTACGATTAGAACAGGGATATTCAGTTCCTTTACTGATTCTAGCGGGTTATATCCAATCCAAGAAATCATGTAAGGTTGAACAGAGGGGCGGAATACACTTTGCAGATCAGCACTGACAGTCTCGACTTGTTTTCCTTGTTTTAGCTTTGCCAGTATATCTTTGGATTCCGTTAATAACGATGGTGTAAGCTGCTCTTCAAGCTGTTTGATGAGTACTTGGTCAATAGGTTCGCCTGCACCCGCCAATGAAATGAATATGTCTGTTTCTGTTTTCTTTGCAGCTGCCATTCCAATTAAAGAGCCTTCGCTATGGCCGATGATGCCGACCTTGGAAAAACGGCCATCCTTTTTGGCAAATTGGACCCAAGCAGCTGCATCATCAATATACTGTTCAAATCTCAGGTCCTCTTCTTTTCCTGCCAATTGCATATTTTCACCAATTCCGCGCTTATCATACCTGATGCTTGCAATCCCTTTTTCTGCAAGACTTTCGGCTAACATTTTCAAACTATTATTTTTTCCGGGATTTGCAATGGTGTTACCATCTTTATCGGTCGGTCCGGAACCCGCAATTATAATCATCACAGGAAATGGCCCTTCATGTTTTGGTGTTTCTAAAAGGCCTTTAATGGTTCCATTCTTTAAGTCGGCCTGCACGATTTCACCTGATTCTTTTTCTTCAACTGCCTGATCGGATTTCTTGAGCAATTCAAAGGGGAAGGCTTGCCCTTTTTGAACAAATGTTCCTGAAATCTTTTCCTGATTTACTTTCCCATCAAACGTAATTTGCTGATTTTGGATTTTCATATCAAAAAACAAGTCTGATTCACTTAACCTTATACTTGTTAAGGGGAATTCGTTCAACCCTTGTACAGGAATACTTATCGTTCCATCTTTCTTCGTAAAATGAACAATGATTGGAAGCGGTTGATTTGGGATCTTAATATCTCCCTCCCACCTGCCTTCAATAGCATTCAATGAGCTCACTTCCTTCGATTTCTCTTCCACCTGTACCTCGTCCTTGGTTCTGCAACCTACCATTAATACAGCAGCACTTATGATAATACATATAATCGACAAAAGTCTTTTCATTTGAGCAAGTTCCTTTCTTAACATAATTAGACTCAGTGATTGGATATCTATCTTCATTATAAGTAAGCTTTAATATGAAATACCAATATTTTCCCTTGCGGTTGCATTTGTTTTTCCGTTTTTTAGTGAAGAGGGACGAAAAAAAAATATCGAAGGGACATTCAATCATCGGGAGAGCAAAAGTGGGTGTTGTTTTCATTAAAGATCGTGAAATCATTTCAAAATTAGAATTATTTGAATCAAACATTGACATCTAAAAGAAACTCTTTTAGAGTGGATGTGTAAATTAAATATCCTCGTTAGGTGAGGCTCCTGTGTAGGAGATACGCTACTGCCCAAAAATGTCGAAAGACGCCAATGGGTCAACAGAAACCATCGACATAAGGTGGTTTTTAATGTAGCTGGCTTTGTCCTATGCCACACAGTGCTAAAGCTCTACGAATGGAGGAACTGGATTTATGCTTGTATTTGTCATTCAGTCTTATACGACTGTTTGTATTTGTCATCCAGACAATGTACGCATATATACCGTATTTAGCACCTTCATTTGTAATGGAGGTTTTTTTATTTTTTCCTGGGGGAGAGGAATTTGGATAACTATTCACGACGACATACACGTGAATGAAAACAAGATTTTGGAAGGGGAATAAATATTTTTTTTACTCTTAATATTTAAGGGAAATATTTTTTGGCTCCCCTAAAAAGGAGTGAGTGACGAAATGATAAAAGTCCTGACGGAAGATCAAATGACTTTACAAATCATAAAAGTGTTAAAAGAAGGAAAAAAGAATGAATTTCTAGCAATATTAGAAGAACTCCAACCATATGACATTGCGCGGATTTTTGAGGGGCTGCCAGAAAAACACCATACACGTTTCTTGTTGTTACTTGATTCAGAACAAATCGCTGAACTGATTCAAGAAGTTGAGAAAGTGCATCAATTAAAAATCCTTAGTAAATTAGGAATAGAGAAATCCGGTCATGTAATGGATCTAATGGATAATGATGATCTAGCTTCATTGTTAGAGGACCTATCCCCTGGAAAAATTGAAGAACTTCTTTCAGGCATGAAACAAGAAGAATCAAAAATCGTTCAAAATATCATGAATTATCCCCCTGAAACGGCAGGGCGAATAATGACAAACCGTTTTGTCTGGATCCCCCAACATTATACGGTTCGTGAATCAGTTGAAAAACTGAAAATCTTTGCGGAGTTTTCGGAAACGATCAATTATCTTTATGTAATAGATAATGATAAAAAATTAGTAGGTGTTGTCTCATATCGGGATTTAATAATAAATGATGAATCTGAAAAAATTCAAGATATTATGTATAGCCGGGTTATCTCCGTTTCTGCTTATGAAGACCAAGAAGAGGTAGCTCGTGTTATTGAGCGATATGATTTTTTAGCAATTCCTGTAGTTGAAAAAAATAATGAGTTATTAGGAATTGTAACCGTCGATGATATCATTGATGTTGTCATTAAGGAAGCGAATGAAGATATTGAAAAATTATCGGCATCCGGTAAAGCTATAGACTTTGATACGAAGGCGCACGTGGCCGCATATCGTCGGCTTCCCTGGCTTATTTTACTTTTATTTATCGGATTAGTGTCTGGAACCATTATAAGCGGTTTTGAAGAAACATTGTCCAAAGTTGTTGCACTTGCCTTCTTTATGCCGATGATCGCAGGGATGACTGGAAATACAGGTACTCAATCTTTAGCTGTTGTTGTAAGAGGCCTAATCACTAGTGATACGGATAAAGGAGTCGTGACCAGACTTATTATACGGGAATTGAAAGTTGGATTGATAATAGGCATTACCTGTGGAATATTGATTTCCATCATAGCTTATGTTTGGCAGGGAAATCCGGTTCTGGGATTAGTGGTTGGAAGTTCGTTAGTGATGACCCTAGTTATCGGGACTTTAGCCGGGACCATTATTCCTTTGATATTATATAAATTCAACATCGATCCTGCAGTTGCTTCTGGTCCGCTAATTACAACACTAAATGATATACTCTCGTTACTTATTTACTTTGGAATTGCCACGATGTTTATTTCAAAATTGATGTAGACTATCCATTAAACCAAGTACTGTCCAGGCTGATGTTTTAAATCGGGATTGTGCGGAGCTTGATCATCTGCCAAGCAAACAATAAAAATAGAGTTTTAAGCTGCGGCCTTTTCTCGGTATCCAATCGGGGAAAGGCCGTTAAATTTTTTTGGGAGTGAACCGTATATTGAAATGAAAAATATGGGACATAATAGGCTGTAGCAAGTTTGGGGTTTTCAGGAAAGGCTACATAAAGAGTGTTATGGAAGCAATAGCCAACCATATTCTTTGACCTATGAACTTCATCAGTGATACGCTTCTTTTCGAAATTACGTATTCAAACCAAGGAGGAACAATGATGACACAAACTAAACAACAAATAATCACCCTGGCAAATCGTCCAAAAGGTATGCCTTCGAAAGGGGATTTCAACTTTGTTGAGAGTGAAGTTCCCACACCAAAGGATAATGAGATTTTAGTACGTACACTATATTTATCTGTCGATCCATACATGCGTGGCAGAATGCAAGATACCAAATCATATATTGCTCCATTTGAATTGAATAAGGTCATCACGGGCGGCGTTGTTGCTGAAGTTGTTGAGTCCAAATCGAATTCCTTCAAACAAGGGGATGTCGTTGTTGGGAATATCGACTGGGCAGAATACACAGTTGTCACCGAAAAGGAAATCCGCGTGATTGATCCCAAGGTGGCTCCGGTCACAACTCATTTAGGGATTCTTGGAATGACCGGCTTAACTGCTTACTTTGGTTTGCTTGATATCGGTAAACCTCAAGAAGGTGAAACGGTAGTCGTTTCAGGAGCGGCTGGAGCAGTTGGTTCAGTAGTCGGACAAATTGCTAAGATTAAAGGTGCGAAGGTTGTTGGCATCGCTGGTTCAGATGAAAAACTTGAGTATTTAACGAAAGAGCTCGGATTTGATGGAGCCGTAAATTATAAAAGTGATAGCTTTGCCGCAGATTTAGCCAATGCTGTTCCCGATGGAGTCGATGTTTATTTCGATAATGTGGGCGGCGAGGTGTCCGATGCTGTTTTCACACTTTTGAATGCGAATGCCCGAATACCATTATGCGGAGCGATTTCCTCGTATAACGCAGAAGGAAAAGATCTAGGACCGCGTCTGCAATCGGCGATGATCAAAACGAGTGCACTAATGAAAGGTTTCACAGTTGGAAATTATGCCACTAGATTCCAAGAGGGTGCTACGGATTTAGGTAAGTGGCTTCAAGAAGGAAAGCTGAAGTATGAAGAAACGATTATTGAAGGGTTCGAAAACACGCCTGATGCATTTTTAGGTTTGTTTAAAGGAACGAACCTCGGTAAACAGCTTGTAAAAGTTGCGGAACCTGAATTCGCTCAACTATAAGTTTTCTGGAAATAAAGCTGAGGAAGGTCCTTTGTTGGGATTTTTAAGCAGCTTATGACAAAGCGGCCTTTCGATTTTCAATCGGGGAAAGGCCGTTTTCCTTTCAAGTTAAAATATGATCCTTCATTACCTTTAGTGGTATCTTTTGATCCATATGAAGGATATTAATTATTGGAAGTCACTTCATCAGACATAGCTTTCACTACAGAGGTAATGGAATCTTTAATGAAAGGATAAATTTAAAATGAGTGAAAATAAGCATAGGTCCTCTTCCGAATCTCTGAAATTGGATACGATACATACGACATTTAAACAGGTTTTTGAAATAAAAAAGAATCCATTTCCTTGGATAAAAGCACTAAGTGCAGGTATAGCTGCTGCACTACCTGTTTCATTGGCTTATTATTCGGAAATTTAGCGTACGGTTTACTTGCAGGGATAGGAGGTTTCACTTATTTATACGTTTTTAACCAACCGTATCACCAAAGAGCTAAAAAGATTTTCTTTGTGATGGTGGGTCTTGCTTTATCTGTTGTTTTAGGGACGCTTTTGGCTCCATACCATTTGGGGACAGCCATAATGATGGGTATCATCGGGGCCAGTGTTTTTTTTATAATTGGTGCATTAAAGATTACCGGTCCTTCGGGGGTATTCTTCGTCTTGAGCTTTGCGCTTGCGACAGGTATGCCCGTTGACCAAAGCCTGGCCCCATTGAGTGGTGGCCTCTTAACCGTCTACAATGCATCCCTTGGTGAGATATTCAAAAACAAGGCGAGATTGGAATCTCTTTGGCCCGTTATATTTTCGATAGAACAGTTGGGGTATTATCTAAATGCCAGCTTAAAATCCTCTAAACGGCCAGTCCTTTCAGAGCGGGAGCTTGCTCAGTTGCTGTATGTTTTCGAAACCATGGCGATAGCGGCCGATAAAAGTCGATCACTTACGAATAAAGAAGTGCCTGAAATTGAAGGATACTCAAAAATCCGCCAGGAAATTTTGGACCTACAAGATGCGCTTCAGTTTTGCGGAGAAGCAACTAGCTAATCAATCTATTGATCCTCTTATGGGAGTTCATATTTGAATCCTTTTCTTTAAATGAGTGATTCTTCGCCCTTATTAATAGGATGAAATTGGAAGAATTATAGAAAAGTTTGTAAAAATGCCAGTTTTCATTATAAAATGTAATTACAAAGAGAAAGGTGATGAACCATGTCAAACGTTGCTAAATTTCGTGATTTTTTAACTAGTGAGAAAATCTATATGAATGAGTTGAATGAAGATGGCACCACCTTTTTTAGGGCTGAGCAAAAGTTAAAGGACGGGTGGAAGGTCCTTTTAGTATTTGCTTTCAATCAAGATGAAAATGTGGCGGACTTATTTTGCTTTAATGTCGCCGAGTTGAAGAATCCTGAAAAGAAACAGGATGTACATACACTGTTGAATGAATATAATGCTAATTTTAGGTATTCTAAGCTGTATGAGGAAAATGGGACCATTTCCATTCGGTATTCATACTCCATTGAGGGGGATATCGTACCGGATCTGGCGTTCAGGAAGTTAATCATGCTGCTTGAAACGGCACAGCAGGTTTATCCGCGGTTAATGGAAGTCATTTGGTCTTAAATCATCATATATAGGATGAAAAAGTTCTCTGAATCAGGGGACTTTTTAACATTTTTACTAGAGTGAGTGAATATATTAACGTTACAATACGGTAATTATTAATTTTTTTTAAAAGAACTATTGCATTTTTTCACATTAAACTATATAATTAATTTTGTTGATTGGTAATTCGACAAACTTCTACAAGAATATGCGGGTGTAGTTTAGTGGTAAAACCTCAGCCTTCCAAGCTGATGATGAGGGTTCGATTCCCTTCACCCGCTCCAATACATACTCATAACGTAGGGTTTCGTTACCTGGAGAACGAAGCTTTGCGTTTTAATATTATTACAAGAATTCTACTGTTTACAGTGGGATTTTTTTATTGTCCAAATAGCCTGCATTTTATCTAAGCGGTAATACAGTATGTTATGCCCGAAAACCGAGTTTTTATTTTTTATTACCTCCATCCTGGAGAGTGGGGATTTCGATTCAGCACAAACTTAGTCAATGTGATTAACTACGTTAGTAGAATCAGTTTGACTAAGTTTGTGCTTTTTTTTGTCCAATCTGGCAAGTCGAAGTCTGTTTAGCGACAAAAAGGGATTGGGAGTCCGAATAGTGAGGTGTAGGTTGAAACAAAAGTGCTCCGGCTGAAATCAGCTGAAACGTTTTATTAGAAAAAAATTGTAGGCAATCTCGCTCTTTATGTTTTTTTACTGTAATCCTTAATGAATGGAAGGAATTTGTGACACTCCTGCCGAATAACCGGCTAGCCGAGATCCCACAGCGCTTGAGCCGAGGAGGCTCGGCAGACAGTCCGCGGAAAGGGAGAGGATTTCTGAAATCAACTGGAATGTAATTCTAAGAAAAAACCGTAGGCTGGACTCATCCGAACCAAGTTTAAGACTAGGCAATCCTTTATGCTCTTAAATTCCAGTGATTTTTATTGCCTTTTTTCAGGGTATAGATCGATCGGTTGAATAAAAGGATACTAGCGCACTGGTTTTATTAATTGGAAAAATCATAAAAAGACCCCTTCCGATTGTGGAAAGGGTTTATTTCCGTTCAATTTTTAATTATCCTTCTACAATCGAGTAAGTCCCTTCACCACCATGGATTTCAAGGAACATGTCCATCAGGGATTTCGTCAGCTGATCTGCTTCCGTGATTGGAGTATCGGGTTGTAAATAAATGATTTGGATGGCTTTTTTCGTTTCTTCGGTGACTTTCGTGCGTTCTGCATCAACGTAAGGGCTTCCAAATGCGCCTACATGATCGGCAGATGTAATCATATTCTCCATGGAATTCAAGCGGCCGTTCAAACCTTCATAACCATCTGACGCCTCGCCGATCTTAATCGAGATGTCCCCTGATAATTTTTCCGCATCATAAATGCCGATCGGGACTTCATATAACAGCGAGAAGAAGTTATTTAAATCGATGGCGGAATGGATGGGTGTCAAGTAATTCTGTTTTTTTACTCGACGGTAAAGGGCTTCCACGGAGGGGCGGTACCGTGACGGATTTGTTCCAGTAGCCTTGAAAATCTCCCGCCACACTTTAATGCCGGAAAAGTCGGTCAATTCCTTTTCTTCAAGGTCGAAGAAAAGAGCTTCCTGAAATAGTTGAAGTCTTCCTTTCACCATTTGCGGGGAGGGAGCTACTTCGATGTTTTCATATGTAATGATCCCAACTTTGAATTGAGGGATTTTACTGCTAAGATTAGCTGATACGTTAATTTCCAACCGTTTCACCTCCAAAAATGATTGCAATTAGTTTATCATAGATAGCAATGGTTTGAAAAAGATTCAAGCTTTCAATGGGAATACTGAATGAACGTAGGTGATTAATATGGATATGAACAAATTCAAGCAAGAAGTGATTTTATATAGTAAGGAAATCGGCATCGATAAAATCGGCTTTACATCGGCCACGGCCTTTACCGAATTGAAAGGTCGGTTGATACGTCAACAGGAGCTGGATTATCAGTCAGGGTTTGAAGAAGCCGATATAGAAAAAAGGGTAAGGCCTGAATTGATATTCGATAAACCGCAATCCATCATTTCGATTGCGCTTGCTTATCCTTCGAAATTGAAGGATGCTCCGCAAAGTACAAAAAGTGAGCGCCGGGGAATCTTTTGCCGGGCGTCTTGGGGAACGGATTATCATACCGTTCTTCGTAATAAATTACAGTTACTTGAGGATTTCATTAAAGATAAAGTGCCAGGGGCAATGATGAAATCCATGGTTGATACGGGCGAATTATCAGATAGGGCAGTGGCTGAGCGTGCAGGTATTGGCTGGAGTGCAAAAAACAGTATGATCATCACACCGGAATTCGGGTCTTATGTATACTTGGGAGACATGATAACCAACCTGCCATTTGAACCGGATCAACCGATGGAAGATCAATGCGGGACATGCAATAAATGTGTCGATGTTTGCCCGACTGGTGCGCTCGTTCAGGGCGGGCAGCTAAATTCCAAGCGTTGCATTGCGTTCTTAACGCAGACAAAAGGTTTCCTTCCGGATGAATTCAGAACGAAAATAGGCAATCGTTTGTATGGGTGTGATACATGCCAGACCGTTTGTCCGAAAAATAAAGGAATGGATTTTCATTTTCATGAAGAGATGGAACCCGACCCGGAGCTGGCGAAACCGCTGTTGAAACCCCTGCTTACGATTTCAAATCGGGACTTCAAAGAGACATACGGCCATGTATCTGGCTCTTGGCGCGGTAAAAAACCAATCCAACGAAATGCCATTTTAGCATTGGCCCACTTCAAAGATGAAACGGCATTGCCTCAATTGATACAGGTCATGAAGGATGATCCGCGGCCTGTCATCAGGGGGACGGCGGCCTGGGCAGTTGGGAAAATTGGCCGGAAGCAGGCTGTTTTCGCATTGGAAGAAGCACGAATGAAGGAAACGGATGATGAGGTATTGGCGGAAATTGAGAAAGGACTGCAGTTTACCTTGGAAACAAAATAATATTTAAAATGCAGCCGCCCGGTAAATATTAACGGGGCGGCTTTTTTGGCTTAAAATATTCCGTTACCTTCAAGGAAACCTTTTTAAAAAGTATCATTATATTTATAAAGTTGAAACTCCCACATTTTATGAAATTGTGTTTTTGTCCATGCCCTCATACATACACATTAGCATAGATGGTAAGAAGGAGGGCATGAACTTGAGGGAACAATTGAAACGCCTTTTACAAGAAAGAGTGGAGTTCTATACTTCCGATGATCTGCAACGGGGTGAAAGGAAGTTACATTTGAAGAAGGAAATGATGAGGAACCGTGCTGCGGAAATTGTTCGGGTGAATGCGGCAGGCAAGGTACAATCAAAGAGAAGGGAAGATAATGATACAGTCCTGACATATCACGTGCACCTGCAATATTTATTGAAACAGGAGGATTCATTTTATATAGAAGAAGAAATGGAAGAAAGGGAGGCGCGGTTTCGAAATGGGTATATGGTGGATGAACGTGAGCTGATTCCCAGCTTTGAAACCGAAGAGGCACCGTCAAAATGTGATCCAGGCGCAGATCGTCTCGCATATAAATATGATCGGATGAAGGCTGTCCAATATGCCGAGCGTTGGTGGAACGAATTCAATCCGGCTTATCATAAATTCACTGATGATTGTACGAATTTCATTTCACAATGTTTACATGCAGGAGGAATACCGATGTGGGGGGCCCCAAACAAAAGTAAGGGCTGGTGGATAAGAGGGAAAAGCTGGAGTTATACATGGACGACGGCACATTCTTTATATCATCTGCTTAAAGCCGGGAATGCCATCAGGACAAAGCAGGTCGAGTCGGCCAAGGAATTGAATTTGGGAGATATCCTCTGCATAGATTTCGAAGGGGACGGACGGTTTGATCATAACTTGATCGTAACGGCGAAGGATCAGGACGGGATGCCGCTAGTGAATGCACATACGATGAACAGCCGACACCGGTATTGGACATATGAGGATTCAACCAGATACACACCGAACATCGTTTATAAATTCTTTGTGATTTTGAATGGAGGGTGATTGGTTTTTAGTCTTTTTTGTTTAATGCTATAATTAAGGTGAAGTTCAAACTAGAGGTGAAAATGAAGTGTCAATACATGTAGTTTTATATCAACCACAGATTCCAGCAAATACAGGAAATATCGCAAGAACGTGTGCAGGGACGGATACGTCTTTACATCTCATTCGCCCGCTCGGTTTCTCGACGGATGACAAACAGCTCAAACGGGCCGGGCTCGATTACTGGGAGAATGTAAAGATCCATTATTATGATTCGTTAGAAGAGTTTTATGAAAGAAATGCCGGCGGTGAATTTTATTACTTGACGAAATTCGGGGAGCAGCCACATTCCAGCTTCGATTACAGTGATCAGGACAGTGAGATATACTTCATTTTTGGCCGTGAAACGACGGGTCTCCCGAAAGAGGTGATCCAAGAAAATATGGATCGGTGCCTGCGGATTCCAATGACGGATAAAGTACGTTCACTTAATCTGTCGAACACGGCTGCCATCTTGGTTTATGAAGCACTTAGACAGCAAAATTACCGTGATTTGGATTTAAAAACAAAAGATTGAGTTTCATCAATACTGTCATCGGGGGTATTTCAGCCCCGATGATGGATACATATTCTTTAGGGGTGGGAGCATTGAATAACATTATTGAGAAGATTTTAGATCACCGTTCCATACGTTCTTTTGAGGACAAGCTGTTGTCTGAGGAGCAAATCGATACGATTGTTGAATGTGCCCAAGCTGCATCGACTTCAAGTTATATTCAAGCGTATTCAATCATAGGGGTAACCGATCCGGAAAAGAAAGCCAAGCTTGCTGAACTTGCCGGACCACAAGCATATGTAGAGAAGAATGGACATCTATTCGTCTTTTGCGCCGATTTATATCGTCAGGATATGGTTTCCGAAATGGAAAACACGGACCTGTCCGAATCAATTGAAAGTACGGAGAAATTCATGGTTGCTTGTATTGACGCTGCTCTTGCGGCTCAAAATGCGGCATTGGCAGCAGAATCGATGGATCTTGGCATTTGCTATATAGGCGGGATCCGCAATAATCTCCCAGAAGTGTCAGCGATATTGAATATACCGCATCGCGTTATACCATTATTCGCTCTAGTGGTCGGATATCCGAAAAACCGTTCGGATAAAAAGCCGCGTTTGCCGCTGTCCAATATCTATCATGAAAATGGATATCAGGAGGATAAGCAAGAGTTCATCGGACAACTTGAAGAGTATAATGAAACGATTTCCAGTTATTACGAGCGTCGGACTGAAGGTAAACGAAAAGACACCTGGACCGAGCAAATGGCTGGAATGCTTGGAAAGAAAAGCAGGTTGTACATGAAAGATTATGTTGAGAAGCAAGGATTTAAGAAACATTGATTGTGCGCTTCCCATAAGGGACATCTTCCAAAGTCCTGAGTATGGACCTAGCAGTAAAGATCCCGGAAACATTTCCGGGATCTTTACTGTGTTCATTTGTCATTCGGTAATACGGACCGGCCCAAAAAATCCAGTCAGGATTTCTTCTTATATGCCCATGAAATTACCATTGACAATATATTTAGATAGAATTATAGTAATTAAGTAGTGGATAATGATAATCATTTTCATTTGAGTGTTTACTTACCTATTTTTCAGTAAATGGAGGTTGAAAAATGGTTCGCCTATATACAGAGGATTTGAATATTGGTTATGGTGAACGTTTAATTGTAAAAGATCTCAGTGTGGAAATTCCAGATAAAAAAATCACGACGATCATCGGTTCAAATGGATGTGGGAAATCGACACTTTTGAAAGCGATCACCAGAATCATTCCAAATCAATCAGGTACGGTTGTTTTAGATGGGGTGAATATTTCAAAAGAAAGCACTAAGATCCTTGCAAGAAAAATGGCCATACTTCCGCAGACACCCGAGAGTGCAAGCGGTTTGACGGTTGGGGAGCTCGTATCATATGGGCGCTTTCCCTATCAAAAAGGTTTTGGGCGCCTGACCCAAAAAGACTATGATGTGATTGATTGGGCACTTGAAGTGACCGGCACGAAAGACTTCAAGTTCCGTCCGGTGGATGCTCTATCAGGAGGTCAGCGCCAGCGTGTTTGGATTGCGATGGCCCTTGCCCAGGAAACGGAAATCATCTTCCTTGATGAGCCGACTACCTATTTGGATATGGCTCATCAGCTGGAGGTTCTAGAATTATTACAAAGGCTGAATGTAAAACAGGGACGTACAATTGTCATGGTTCTTCATGATTTAAACCAAGCTGCTCGCTTTGCCGACTATATCATTGCCTTAAAGGACGGGGAAATAGTCAAATCAGGAGATTGCGAAGAAGTCATCACTCATGAAGTGCTTAAGGAAGTATTCCATATTGATGCGGTAATCGGACGAGATCAACGAACGAACAAACCAATGTGCAGCACATACAATTTACTAAAAGGAGATTTGACACAAAATGAAAAAGATAATTATCCCGTTTATACTGCTGTTAGTGTTAATTATTAGCGCTTGCGGTAACGAGTCAGCCGAAAAAGAAAAAAGCTCGGCTTCCAAAAAGGAAAAATCAGGTACCATCACATATCAATCTGAAAATGGTCCTGTTGAAGTTCCGGCAGATCCTCAGCGTGTTTTAGTACTATCTACTTTCGCAGGTAACGTAATGGCTTTGGATGTTAACCTTGTAGGTGTCGATTCATGGTCTAAAATGAACCCGAACTTTAAGGAATTAAAAGATGTCGAAGAAGTGACGGACGAAGACCTGGAAAAGATCATCGAGTTGGATCCGGATTTAATCATTGGTTTATCAACGATTAAAAATGTTGATAAATTAAGTGAGATTGCTCCGACCGTAACGTATACATACGGAAAAGTGGACTATTTAACACAGCACGTAGAAATTGGCAAGCTTTTGAATAAAGAAAAAGAAGCCCAAGCTTGGGTGGATGATTTCAAAAAACGGGCAAAAACAACCGGTGAAGACATTAAAGCCAAAATTGGTGAAGATACAACCGTTTCCGTATTCGAAAAGTTTGACAAACAGTTCTATGTATTTGGAGATAATTGGGGTCGTGGAACGGAAATCCTTTATCAGGAAATGAAGTTGGCCATGCCTGAAAAAGTAAAAGAAGCAGCGTTGAAAGATGGTTACTTTGCTTTATCTTTAGAAGTCCTGGCAGACTATGCTGGTGATTATGTTATTTTGAGTAATAATAAAGACGAGGACAATTCATTCCAACAAACTGATACGTATAAAAACATTCCTGCTGTTAAAAACAATAAACTATTTGAAGTGAATGCGAAAGAATTCTACTTCAATGACCCAATAACATTAGATTATCAATTAGACTTCTTTTCCAAAAGTTTTCTTGGAAAATAATACAGCGAGGGAGAGGGATTCAAATTCCTCTCCTTTTATTCTATAAAAAAGAGATGAGAGAGACAGATGACTAAAGAAAATCAACGTTTCATCCCATTTATATATAAACTGATCATAGGGATTGCTGTATTTATAGGCATGTTCATTCTTTCAATGGCATTTGGTGCAGCGGATGTTACTGTAAAAGATGTCTGGCAAGCACTGACATCAAATGCTGTCGGTGAAAAGCTTTCAATCATCCGGGAAATCCGTTTCCCTCGTGAAGTGGGTGCAATCTTCGTGGGTGCAGCGCTTGCCGTTTCTGGTGCCATCATGCAGGGAATGACCAGGAATCCACTTGCCGATCCGGGGTTGCTTGGATTGACGGCAGGAGCCAATGCAGGTCTCGCCATTACTTTGGCATTTATTCCAAATGCCAATAATTTAGGGATCATGATTGCGTGTTTTATAGGTTCCGCTGTCGGGGCAACCATGGTCTTCGGAATCGGTGCGATCAAAAAGGGAGGATTTTCACCATTAAGGATCGTATTGGCTGGTGCTGCAGTCTCTGCATTCCTATTTGCCGTTTCGCAAGGGGTCGGCATTTATTTCAAGGTATCAAAAGATGTATCGATGTGGACAGCTGGCGGGAATATTGGAACTTCATGGGAGCAGCTTCGCGTAATCGTCCCGTTCATTATAATAGGAATCCTGATCTCCCTTATCTTTTCCAGACAGCTCACAATACTTAGCTTAAGTGAAGAAGTGGCGGTAGGCTTAGGGCAAAAGACAACACAAATAAAGGCGTTTCTTTTCGTAGTTATCATTCTCCTGGCAGGTGCTGCCGTTGCGCTTGTTGGAAATATGGTGTTCATCGGGTTAATGGTCCCCCATATTGTTCGGGCTATCGTGGGTACGGATTATCGATTCATCCTTCCTATGTCTGCGATTTTGGGAGCCACTTTCATGCTGCTTGCCGATACGATCGGCCGTACCATCAATTCTCCATATGAAACACCTGTGGTAGCGGTTGTTGCGATGATTGGTTTACCTTTCTTCCTCCTAATCGTGCGTAAAGGAGGTAAAGCATTTTCATGATCCAGTCAGCATTAGTCAAAAAACAGCGATGGATAATAGGTGCATTAACTGCACTAATCATCATTACGATCATTATAGGGACGTGTTCGGGATATTCCAATCTTTCTTTAGGGCGACTGATTCCAACGCTTTTCGGGCAAGGGACGTTTAAAGAGGAATTCATATTATTTTCCGTCAGGTTACCGCGAATCATCATCACCCTTTTAGCAGGCATGGCCCTTGCACTGTCGGGAGCCATTTTGCAAGGAATCACACGTAATGATTTAGCCGATCCCGGAATCATCGGGATCAACTCAGGAGCAGGTGTTGCCATTGCCGCTTTCTTTCTGTTTTTCCCAATTGATGCAGGTTCGTTTGTTTATATGATCCCGCTTGTCGGTTTTATCGGAGCGTTATTGACGGCCTGTATAATATATACCCTCTCATTTAAGCGAAGGAGTGGCCTTGAACCCGTTCGGTTAGTGTTGATTGGCGTTGGTTTTTCAATGGCACTTTCAGGCCTGATGATTGTCCTCATTTCATCAGCGGAACGAGCAAAAGTCGATTTCATCGCAAAATGGTTAGCGGGAAATATATGGGGCACGGATTGGCCCTTCATTTGGGCAGTTCTTCCATGGTTAATCATCCTCATTCCATTCACTTTATATAAAGCAAATCGTTTGAATCTGCTTGGTTTAAGTGAACCGGTCGCAATCGGGGTCGGTGTATCGATTGAAAAAGAGCGGATCGTATTGCTAATCACAGCTGTAGCACTGGCCGCGGCTGCCGTTTCTGTTACAGGCGGAATTGCATTCATTGGACTCATGTCCCCGCATATAGCTAAATCTTTGGTAGGACCTCGAAATCAACTATTCATTCCGGTTGCCATTTTAATCGGTGGATGGCTATTGCTGCTTGCCGATACGATAGGCCGTAATATAGTTGAACCCGAGGGGATTCCTGCAGGTATCATGGTTGCATTGATCGGTGCACCTTATTTCATGTATTTATTGTTGAAAAAATAAGTTGTTAAAATCCCTTGAAATCATTCAGGGGATTTTATGTTTTTTGAGTCCTTCCGTAATTATTTGTTTTAAATCATGTATTATCTATATCTAATTATTTCATCAGGATTCAATCGTTTCGCTTCGAAATAAAATACTTGAATAAACTTTTTTGTATTTACCCGGGTAGGTGTAAGAACTATTTTTGAATCATTTTGCAGTTCTTTCATCTTTTGGCGAACGACTGTGAAATCAAAAAATTTAGAAGCGTAATTTTCAAACTTCGGATTCGAAAAATCCGTTAAACCGAGCGAAGCAAAATGATTTAACGAATGGTTGATCGTTCTGCGTATTCTCTGTTCGGCAGCTTTTATTTCCCGATTGATATCAACCGGCAAAGCTGATGTTCCGAGCTTTTTTTTGGTGATTTCTACAAAGATCTCTTTAAGGGTAGGGAAATGCTGTCCAAAAGTAAAAGTCCGTTCATACATAAATAAATATTGAAGCATTTCGATTAAATCTTTTGCCCCATTTTCTCCCACGATCCCTAATTCCGATAAAAGGAATTCACCCACCTCCCTTATACTTTTTTCATTAAAATTATTTGATTTATCAACAACTTTTGGCTGCTCAAAATTCAATACACTATTTAAGGAGGCTTGGATATTAGTGATCGATCTTTCTAAATGAATGCGTTCCATAACTTTTCGAATGACTGTTAGTATTTCAATACGATTGATTGGTTTACTAATATAATAATCGATTCCGAGCGAGTATGCCTCACCAATCAACTCCTTGGATTCAACCTGCGAAATCATTATTATTTTCCCGTTAAATGTACTTTTTATATGACGAAGTGTCTCAATGCCATCCCGGATGGGCATTAATAAATCAATAAATAATATATCAATTTGTTTTAAATTCAAAATATGTCCTTCTAATAGACTGCCATCTTCCGCTTCCTCCACCACTTCTCCTAAATCTTCGTTCTCTATAATTTGGCTTAAGTTTGAACGTATGGCACAATCATCATCTGTTATAAAAAAACGCATGGAATCACCCTTTCTGAATCAACTTCTGGATTGGTAACTTTATTGAAAAAACAGCGCCATTAAAACTATTCTCAAACAGGATATCCCCCCCCAGTTCTTTCACGACTTCTTTAACATATGAGAGTCCAATCCCTGTTGAAGGTGTCCCGAACTGATCATATTTTGATGTGAATCCAGGTTTGAATATAACGTTCTGATATTTTTGAGGGATCCCAGGTCCATTATCAGCAACTTTAAATTCTAAATTATCATAAAGCTCACACAAATTTAAACTAATGATTCCCTTTTCTTTAATTGCTTCGACTGCATTGGCGACTAAATTATTTAAAAGAGATAATACGGTATATACATGATAATGTGAATCGTTGTTTCCCTCTAATGAGTATTCAAATTGAATATCCTTTCCTAATGATAAGGCATATTTTTCATTAATTCGGATAATTAAATGAAAAAGTTCAACAGCATTCATATAATCTTTAAAACTCTCATTGGAGATCAATTTGGAGAGACCAGCAAAAATTCGTTGATTATCTTTCTTGACTTCATGCATTTCACCAGCGATGCGCAATGCTTTTTGACTATATTGCTGTGTAAGAACAAGTGGTTGATTTTCCCGTTTTTCCAGTGCTTTTAATTCGCGATACAAATCATACGATTCCTTTGTAATATTCTCTGCATTTTTTAATGTTTTTTTTAAATGAATCGTTTCCTCATATAAATTGGAAATGAGCATCAGCATATGTTCATTTTGTTTTCTGATTTGCCTCTCCCTTGATTGTGCTTCATAAAGTTTCATCATATTAAAAAAGCTCAAAACGATAAAACTGTGGCCGAATGCGATCACGATCATCTCATTTAGTGAACCAAACGTAATCGTTGTATCTAATACAATATATTGAAAGATTAATTCTACGGAGTCGGACAATATTTCGATAATGAGACCAATAAATCCAATAATCAAAGATCTGTTTTGAAAGCGGTTGATTTTCGCAAAATAAAATAGAACGGAATAGGTAAAATAAAAGAAAAAACTAGGATAATGAGCGTGAAAAGCAGAAATCCAGGAGAAATTATCCTGCATGAAAAAGTCGATTAGAATGCGAAATACCACAACCATTGTTCCTGTCAAGATGCCCGAAAATATGGCAGGTGTTTTTTGTAATAATAGTAAAAAGAAGAAAAATGCAGGCACACCAAAACTTACTCGAAACGTTTCATTGAAAGGATAAAAACTCAATTCGCCTGCTAATGGCACAGTTAACAACATCAAAGCAAGGACATAGACCTCTTTTTTCATTAACGTACTGAGATACAAGTCGTCACCTCCTAATTTGTTTAAAAAATCAGTATACAGTTTCATCGGCTTCAATACAACGCTTACTTTGTTCCTGAATTGAACGGCTTATAATCAATTATGGCAAAACTAATCTTTTTTTCTATCCACAAAAAATGGTAACGGGACATGTGAGATGATCACGTTTTTTTAGTGGATTTTATTTTTTAGATTTTGTAGGTTTTCGTATGATTATGTAGTTCCCGATTTAAAATTAACGGTAGATAGAAATTTTTGAAAGCGCTTAACAATTTTTAGAATATTCATTATTTTTTCATCGAATCTATTACATGTAAGCTTGATGGCATTCGGTAAAACGTTCATATAGAAAATATAATGATACAACAACTTAAGAGGTGGAAGAATGTGATTGAAGAATTGTCGAAAGAGTATGACATTCACGTTAATAGTCAAAGAAAATCCGACTTAGATGAATGGGTAGCACATTACAGGTCCTATGCTATTGAAGGACAAACCGCTAATTATATACCGGCATTGAGAAATGCACCTTTATCGCAATTGGGCATTACCATACTGGAGCCGGGTGGAACAATGATCAAGTCAGGAGATTGGGAAGTTCCTTTCACGCTGCAAAGTATTTCAAAAGTGCTTAGCTTCATAGCCGCATGTTTGGGTCGCGGCATTTCTTATGTGTTAGATAGGGTCGATGTGGAACCGACTGGGGATGCTTTCAATTCAATTATTCGTTTAGAAATGCATAAGCCGGGAAAGCCGTTTAATCCTATGATAAATGCTGGGGCGATTACCGTAGCTTCGCTTCTCCCAGGGGATTCTTCACAAAAGAAATTGGAATTTCTCTATGTGCTATTTGAAAATTTGTTAGGGAAGCGCCCGGCAATCAATGAGGAAGTGTATCAATCCGAGTGGCAAACCTCTCATAGAAATAGAGCTTTAGCTCACTATTTAAAAGAGACGAATTATTTGGAATCGGAAGTAGAGGAAGCTTTAGAGGTTTACCTCATGCAATGTTCCATAGAAGTAACCACAGAAGACATAGCCCTGCTTGGACTGATTCTTGCTCAAGATGGTTACCATCCCGTTCGTAAAGAACAAGTAATCCCAAAAAAAGTGGCTAAGCTGGCTAAAGCATTAATGCTTACTTGCGGTATGTACAATGCTTCGGGGAAATTTGCGGCTTTTATTGGGGTGCCAGCCAAAAGTGGAGTATCTGGCGGGATTATGGCACTAGTTCCTCCAAGTGCCAGAAGCGGAATGCCTTTTCAAGATGGATGTGGCATTGGTATTTATGGACCAGCCATCGATGAATATGGGAATAGCGTAGCAGGTAGTTTGTTATTGAAACAAATGGCACAAGAATGGGATTTAAGCATTTTCTGAAATGCAGAAAAATTTGGTTCCGGTGTAATTAATAGAAGCAATAAGGGGACATCCTTAAGATTTCCTCATCAATTTTCAAACTTTTACAAGAGGTGATGTAAATGCAGCAATTACTTTAAGATGTAATTGGACGCACTAGCACAAATCATTAATCCAGTTACTTTTAAACGTAAAATAATTTTGGAAAGAATGGTGAAAAATATATGAATAATATGCAGCGAAAGATGGGAACATTTTCGTTAATGATGGTAGGACTCGGGTCAATTATTGGTTCAGGTTGGTTATTCGGAGCTTGGAGAGCGGCACAGATTGCAGGACCCGCTGCCATTATCTCTTGGATTATCGGGATGGTTGTTATTTTATTTATCGCACTATCTTACAGTGAATTAGGGTCTATGTTTCCTGAAGCTGGGGGAATGGTAAAATACACGCAGTACTCTCATGGTTCTTTTTTAGGGTTTATTGCAGGCTGGGCAAACTGGATTGCAATCGTTTCCGTAATTCCAGTTGAAGCGATTGCTTCTGTTCAATATATGAGCTCATGGCCATGGGAATGGGCACAGTGGACACATGGTTTAGTAGAAAATGGAAGTCTTACTGGAGGAGGCTTGGCAATTGCCTCTGTATTGCTGATCGTCTACTTTTTATTAAATTACTGGACAGTCAGTTTGTTTTCGAAAGCTAATTCATTTATTACAGTCTTTAAGGTCATTATTCCTGGACTTACGATTGGCTCACTTTTATTTGCCGGGTTTCATGCATCCAATTTTACATCTGCAGGAAGTATCGCTCCTAATGGTTGGGCAAGTGTGCTTACTGCTGTAGCAACTTCTGGTATCATCTTTGCATTTAACGGTTTTCAAAGTCCAATTAATATGGCAGGTGAGGCAAAGAATCCTGGACGTTCGATTCCATTTGCAGTAATTGGCTCCATTTTAATTGCAACGGTCATCTACGTTTTATTACAGGTTGCGTTTATTGGAGCCGTTGATCCGTCCATGATTGTGAATGGATGGCAACATTTGAATTTCAATTCACCGTTTGCTGACTTAGCAATTGTTTTAGGCATAAACTGGTTGGTTATTTTACTATACGTAGATGCTTTTATTTCTCCTTCCGGGACAGGAATAACATACACGGCGACAACGTCACGAATGCTTTATGGAATGGAAAAGAATAAATATTTACCAAGCGTGTTTGGAAAACTGCATCCTCTTTATGGTATCCCGCGTCAAGCCATGTTTTTTAATCTGGGTGTATCTTTCTTATTTTTATTCATGTTTAGAGGCTGGGGCGTATTGGCAGAGGTTATTTCAGTTGCGACTTTAGTCTCTTATATTACAGGTCCAGTTACTGTTATGACATTAAGACGCACAGGTCAGAACTTGTACAGACCATTACGTTTAAAAGGATTAAGCATCATTGCACCGCTGGGCTTTGTTTTTGCTTCTTTGGTTCTATATTGGGCAAGATGGCCGCTGACAGGTCAAGTATTATTTATCATTATGGCTGGTCTTCCCGTTTATTTCTATTATCAATCAAAAATAAAATGGAAGGGATTCCGTCAAAACTTTTCAGCAGGGCTTTGGATGGTTGTTTACTTACTCTGTATGATGACCATTTCATACTTAGGCAGTGAAAAGTTTGGTGGACTAAACATAATCCCATTTGGTTTGGATATGGTCATCATTACATGTTTATCACTAATATTTTATAGTTGGGCAATAAAGAGTGGGTTCCAAACGGAATATTTGGAACAAGGGCAAAAAGTAAATGAAGACTTGAGATCGATGAAGAATAACATTACAGCTCAAACTGATAAAAAGGACGCTGTATAAATGGTGTAGCCACTTCATTGATTGGCATGCTCTAACTATTAATATCGATGAAGGGTGAAAAAAAGGGGACGGCAAATTTAATTTGCTGTCCCCTTTTTGGAATTTAAGAAGAGCTGTTATTTTTTTATTTCACACCTGGTTTATCATTATACCCGGCAGTGAAGATAGCGGCTAAAAATGTAATGGTAACCCCAACGATAATAACTGTGCCCATGCTGTGACCTCCCTTTACCCATATTGTCCCACTTAAGTATAGGCTTAGTATACCCTAATTTTTAGCAGTAGTGCACACAATTTTTCTTGTCAGCATAATTCTCTTCAATTCTTCAATGATTAAGCCTGTTTCGATACATGGAGAGCCAAGGGCTATTCGAAACAATGGCCGGCGACTTTTTAAAGTCTGACATGTTTGTCAGACTTGGAGCATAGATTTAAGTATTCTCTGAAAGTGACAGGGGGAGGTTCCTTAATGGATATTTTAAAGAAAATCGAAAAATTTAGAGAAGATGAACAGAAGCTGAAGTGGGAAGGCACCTTCGCAGAGTACTTAGAAATATTGAAAGAAACGCCTTTAGTTGCTCAATCTGCTCATTCACGTGTATACAACATGATCAGAGATGCAGGGATAGAGGAAGTAAATGGGACAAAGAAATACAATTTTTTCAGCGGTCAGTTGTTTGGCCTTGAAGATTCACTGGAAAGGCTCATCGAGGAATATTTCCATCCGGCGGCAAAGCGGCTCGATGTCCGTAAGCGGATATTGCTTCTAATGGGTCCGGTGTCAGGCGGGAAGTCCACACTCGTTTCTTTACTGAAGCGTGGCCTTGAAAATTATTCACTAAAAGACTCTGGTGCCATTTATGCAATAAAAGGATGCCCGATGCATGAAGATCCACTGCATCTCATTCCGCAGTATTTACGGGATGATTTCTTTGAAGAATATGGAATAAGGATAGAAGGAAACCTATCGCCGCTGAATGTAATGAGGTTAGAACAGGAGTATGGAAGCAGGATTGAAGATGTGATGGTCGAGCGTATTTTCCTTTCGGAGGATAAGCGTGTTGGAATTGGAACATTCAGTCCTTCAGACCCTAAATCACAGGATATTGCTGATTTGACGGGCAGCATCGATTTTTCGACCATTGCCGAATACGGATCTGAATCAGATCCGCGGGCCTATCGTTTTGATGGCGAGCTGAACAAGGCGAACCGCGGGATGATGGAGTTCCAGGAGATGCTAAAATGTGATGAGAAGTTCTTATGGCATTTGCTCTCATTGACACAAGAGGGTAATTTTAAAGCAGGACGTTTTGCATTGATCAGTGCCGATGAACTCATTGTGGCTCATACGAATGAAACGGAGTATAAAGCGTTCATTTCCAATAAGAAAAATGAAGCATTGCATTCCCGTATCATTGTCATGCCGATTCCATATAATCTGAAGGTTACCGAGGAAGAAAAGATTTATGAAAAAATGATCCGTGAAAGTGATGTCTCGGATGTTCATATAGCTCCGCATACATTAAGGGTGGCGGCAATCTTCAGCATCATGACACGCCTGAAGGATCCCAAAAAGGGCGATATCGATTTAGTGAAAAAGATGAGGCTTTATGATGGGGAAAATGTCGAAGGATTTAATTCCGCAGACATCAATGAATTGAAAAAAGAATATCAGGACGAAGGAATGAGCGGAATCGATCCGCGTTACGTGATTAACCGAATTTCCTCTACGATCATTCGTAAGGATAATCCATCCATTAATGCATTGGATGTACTTATGTCATTAAAAGCAGGTCTTGACCAGCATCCGTCCATTACGAACGAACTTCGGGAGAGGTATTTGAATTTCATTTCACTGGCACGTAAAGAATACGATGCCATTGCAAAAAATGAAGTCCAAAAGGCATTTGTTTATTCATATGAAGAGTCGGCGAAGATCCTCATGGATAATTATCTGGATAATGTCGAAGCATACTGCAATAAATCAAGGCTGCGCGATCCATTGACTGGGGAGGAAATCAACCCTGATGAAAAATTGATGCGCTCGATAGAAGAGCAAATTGGAATTTCCGAGAATGCAAAAAAAGCATTCCGCGAAGAAATATTGATTCGCATTTCTGCATATGCGCGTAAAGGTAAGCGATTCGATTATAATTCCCATGATCGTTTACGGGAAGCAATCCAGAAAAAACTATTCGCTGATTTGAAGGATGTCGTTAAGATCACTACTTCAACGAAGACACCAGACGAAAGGCAACTGAAGAAAGTGAACGAGGTCATCACGAGACTTATCGACGAGCACGGTTATAATTCCACATCAGCCAATGATTTGCTGCGCTATGTGGGTAGCTTGTTAAATCGGTAATCCATACTTTTTTGCCCCTGCCCCCAATTGGGCAGGGGTTTATGGCCTTTTGCGGAAGGTAAAATGAATGAAAGGTGGACTTCTGAATTCCCTTAAAATCATGCATCTTTTGCTAAAGGGTGATTATAGAAGGCAAGAGATTAAAGCACCGGGCCCTTCTGAGTGGGAGGGAGTCCGGTGCTTTGATTTCTATTTAGTTACATTCAAGCCATACTGTTCAATAAGTGTAATAAGTTGATTCGGTGATAGTTTTTCTTCGCTATGATCGATTTTAATTTCACCATCATCAACATCGATGATCGCGCGTTCCACACCTTCCGTTTTCATAAGTATGGACTCCAGATTTAAAATCGGACCTTCTGACGTTGCTTCCTTTACATAAAGGGTAGTTGTTTGCATATTTCTTACACCTCCTTACATTTGCTCATAATGTCTTTATCTATACCCCATATTTCCATTAGATATGTTACGTTTTGGATTTGGAAATATTGGGTATCAATAAGCAGAGGTGATTGCAAATGAGTAAGGAAGAATTGAAAAAAGAACATGTTCCGGAAAATAGCTCCATGGCTAAAGATTATGAAGAGATGAAAGAACTTGGAAAGCAGATGGAAAATCAAAGGACGAATGAAGAATTGAAAGAGTGGGATAAACGCCCAGGTACAGTTCAACATGAAATAGAGGAAGATAAAGATTGACGAATATCACAACCAGAATCATTCTATCTGTGTAAAAGGGTGTCCAGAAAAACTGCTGGTGCACCCTTTTTGTTGTATTCATTGCTTTTTTGATATGTCCCTGGAAGTCTCTGTTTTGCAGCAGACAATTACGCTGGCATTTAAGTTATCCTATAATCCGACAAAAGAAAACCTGCTAGAAAACGAACAGACCTGATGATCATCAGGTCTGTTCGTTTTCTTGAAATGTTTATTTTGCAGTAGCATTTTTTAAAAACTTTAAAGGGCCTCTAATGCCCATATCAGGACTTGTCTAGTTCGTAGGTAAACGTCCATTATTGAATTTTGTTGTAAATTATCCAGCATCGCTGCATAAGATAGAGTAATACTTTTCTTTTAATCCGTTTTTTCGCACTGTATTTTTGATTGGAAAACCGGAATGATGTGGGCTTTCCCACACTAATTTATTATATGAAGGAATGATGAAAAGCGTGCAAACATTTTTAAGGGGGGAAGAGAATGTCGGAAGAGAGTAATCAACAGTATGTTATCTCACAGGAAAATTGGTCCCTCCATCGGAAAGGCTATGATGATCAACAACGTCATCAGGAAAAGGTGCAGGAAGCGATCAAGAATAATTTGCCTGATCTAATTTCAGAAGAAAGCATCGTGATGTCCAATGGCCGGGATGTTATCAAGATTCCCATTCGCTCCTTGGATGAATACAAAATTCGTTATAACTATGATAAAAACAAACATGTAGGGCAAGGCGATGGAGACAGTAAAGTGGGGGATGTGGTCGCGAGGGATGGCTCACCGTCCGATGCCGGGGCCGGTAAGGGTCAAGGTGCAGGTGACAAGGCCGGCGAGGATTATTATGAAGCCGAAGTGTCGATGATGGAATTGGAGGAAGCACTGTTCAGTCAATTGGAACTCCCTAATCTTCAGAAGAAAGAACACGCAGAGCACACGCTTGAGCACATCGAATTCAACGACATCCGCAAGACAGGCCTAATGGGAAATATCGACAAAAAGAAAACGATGATATCGGCTTTCAAACGGAACGCTTTAAGGGGGGACCCAGGTTTTCATCCTATTTATAAGGAAGATTTTAAATTCAAAACCTGGAATGAGATTCAGAAACCTGATTCCAAAGCGGTTGTACTGGCAATGATGGATACTTCCGGAAGCATGGGGTTATGGGAAAAATATATGGCTCGAAGCTTTTTCTTTTGGATGAACCGTTTCTTGCGGACAAAATATGAAACGGTGGAAATCGAGTTCATTGCCCATCATACAGAAGCGAAAGTTGTTCCGGAAGAGGATTTCTTTTCAAAAGGGGAAAGCGGCGGTACGATTTGTTCGTCCGTATACCGAAAAGCATTAGAACTTATTGATCATAAATATGACCCCGCGAAATTCAATATCTATCCGTTTCACTTTTCCGATGGTGATAACCTAACATCCGACAACGTCCGCTGCGTTAAGCTTGTTGAAGAACTCATGAAGGTTTCCAATATGTTCGGTTATGGTGAAGTCAATCAATACAATCGTCATTCGACATTGATGACAGCTTATAAGAACATCGATAATGAAAAATTCAGGTACTATATCCTTAAGCAAAAGGCTGACGTTTTCCATGCAATGAAGAGCTTTTTTAAAGACGAGGAAAGTAAGAAGTATGCTTAAAGAAATAAGTTAGCTTGTTCTGGATTGTAGGGAAGCGTCATTCTCTCTACAATCTTTTTTTATTTTTCGTTCAATTCCCTATTATCGTTTGGCATGTGAATTCGTTTTATTCCAATGCTTTTTGTATGCGAGGTTCATTAAGTTACATATAATTTTATGAATGAACAAATATTCAAATGAAGCACAAAATAAAAAATGGTTTACCTAAAAGGAGAAGGTGAAACTTACTTATCTGACAGAGTTTAAGGTTGATAATTTACTAAAGATAAGGGAGCCACGAAATGACCGAAGCGAGAACGCCATACATTCCTTCTCAATTTAAACCACAGACCATTCTCTTTATTCGAAATTAAAACCACGAAATAGGAACCTGTCGTACTGCTATCAGTGGCTGGTATGTAAATGGCCCCGGTACAATACCGGGGCCATGGCCGTTTAGAACCTTTTATACCTTTACTGGCTTTATTGAGTAGTTACATATTCATTATTTCCTGCACGCATTCCAACAATGAAAATAAGTGCCGATATTGCGGCCAACATCAATAAGGGAACTGTCCAGCTGTGTGTAATGTCATGGAGCAAGCCGAATAATACTGGTCCAATGGCAGCTAAGAGGTACCCGAATGATTGAGCCATTCCTGATAATTCCGTCGCCTCATGGGTGCTTTGTGTTCGAAGACTAAAGAACATCATCGATAAACTGAATATGGTTCCAACTCCAATCCCGATCAATATCATGCATACTGGTATGAAGAGAGTGCTTCCATATAATATGCCGAATATCCCTGCAATAAGGAAGACGACAGGCGGGACCACTAACAGTCGCTGACTTTGTAAGCGTCCAGCTAAAATTGGCACAAGGAATGTTATTGGAATGACTGCAAGCTGCATGATGGATAGCATCCAGCCAGCTTCATCAGCGTTCAGGCCTTTTTGCTCCAGGATTTCCGGCATCCAGGTAATTACTGTATAGAAAATAAACGATTGCAAACCCATGAAGAATGTAATCTGCCAGGCTAAACCAGAACGCCATAAGTTAATCTTTTTATCCTTTTGTGCCGTTTGTACATCCTTACCTGAGTTGAATGGCCGTCTTATTTGCGGCATCCATAAGAAAACTGTAATAAGTGATAAAATTCCCCAACATCCAAGGGCACCAGCCCATCCCAATCCCGATGATGAAGCAAGGGGAATGCTGATCCCGGAACCTATTGCGCCACATAAATTCATGGAAACAGCATAGGTTCCTGTCATCAAACCGATGTTCCTGGCAAAGTTATGTTTAATCAGACTTGGTAACAATACATTGCCTATTGCAATGGCTAAGCCTATTAAAATGGTCCCTATGAACAATGTCGGCACTCCGCCAACTGAGCGTATCCCAATTCCGATTGTTAGTAATATCAAGGAAAGGAAAAGCGTAAGCTCCATTCCAAAACGCCGTGCTATCCTAGGTGCAAACGGTGATAATAAAGCAAAGGAAAGCAAAGGCAATGTCGTTAATGAACCTGATAATGTATTTGATATCCCCAAGTTATCACGGATCGAAGTGACAAGGGGGCCAACCGATGTTAAGGGAGCCCTCAGATTTGCCCCGAGAAGAATGATTCCGATGATGAGTAGTCCAACTCTGGGTTTAATATCCATCTTTGTTTGTTCTAGTTGATTTGCCGCTTGATGAATGCCCATAATCTCCTCCTTACTTACTCTAAAGATTTTTTGAATTGTGCAATGTATTCATTCACTGTTTCGATTGCCCGGTTCACATCTTGTTCGATGATGGCATCTACAAGTTTGCAATGAATGTTCAAATGAAAGTTCATATCAGAACTCATTTCCACTATCTGATGGATGGATTCATGCAGGGAGTGTTCCATATGTTCGTACAAATCAATCAATAAATCATTATGTGATGAACCCATAATCGATTTATGCAACAGTATATCGGCTTCCTCGTAAGCCTTGATATCCTTTGCTTCGGCCGCTATACTGCATGCTGTTATATGAAACCGCAATCGTTCTATATCTTCTTGATTACGTCTTAATGCCGCTAACTGGGCTCCCTCTCTTTCAAGGGCATGACGGACCTCTAACGTTTCTAATAAACTTGACTGCTGGATCCTTCTTTCAAAAGCAGCCCCCAAGGCACTAGATGACCTTACGAATGTCCCCTTTCCTTGTTTCGTTACTAAAAGCCCTGCATAAACAAGTGATCGTACAGCTTCCCTTAATGTATTTCTGCTTACATCGAACTGTTGGATCAAATCCATTTCAGGGGGAATTTGATTTCCAATTTCCCATTCACCTGATTCGATTAACGATTCGATTTGGGAAACCACTTGCTCTACAAGTGATAATCGATTTGTTTTAGATATGGTCAAGATATACACCTCGGATTTGTAGGATGATTGGTTCATTGGTTATTTTAACATATGTATGTTGGGAAATGGAGCAAACGAGTATTTTAAATCCAAATTTGTTTCCCTTTTATCTTCAGAAAAAAATTTCAGAAATCTGCTCCCTTTCCGCCGACTGCCTGCCTCATAAAAGCAAGCATCTAGCGGGGTCTCGGCAAGCCAGTTATTCAAATTTCTTCAATCCAGAGAGGGTTTCATCCCAAAAGCCGTAACCCAGGTTTGTTTAAAATCATGGTTAGGGGTGAGACCATTTCTATTGATGGAACAGCCAGACTATAGACAAATTTAAAGAAACGCCAGTTGGTCTATAGTTTTTAAAAAAACATTCCAGTTTATTGGAGCGAGTCCAAGGGAGACCCCGCAGGCGCAAAGGCGCCGAGGAGGCTTCCGGACCGCCCGCGGAAAGCGAGTGCCCTACGTTCCAATCGACGTTCAAATTGTTCTAGCACTAAAAAGACTGTAGGCAAACTCGATGAAAATCGAGTTTGCCTACAGTCTGAAGTATATATTTCTATTTTTTTTGTTTGACAATAAAAGAAAGAAGGATAAATATCACTAACGTGACAAGACATACTGTGGTTCCAATGATGTTTTGCTTATTAAAGATAAATGCCAAAAAGATAATGCTTAATGCCGTGATGGCTAATATAGTTGTAAATGGGTACCATTTTACCCGGAAACCTGGTTTGCCAATGTATTGCTTACGCAACTTCAGTTGTGCTGAACAAATACTGATCCATAATAATAAAACTGTGAATCCAGGAATGGCCATAAGGTAGCTTAAAATCAGGTCGGGATACAAATAGGATAAAAACACACCAGCCAATATGCAAAATGTAGTTAAAAATATACCATTAAGCGGGATACCCTTTTTTGTTGTTTTTAAAAATACCTTAGGCGCTTCCCCGTTTTGGGAAAGAGTGAACAGTGTCCTTGAAGTAGCGTATATACCTGAATTTGCAGCTGATAAGACAGCGGTTAAAAGAACGAAATTCATGATATCGGCGGCTCCGGGAAGACCCGTTAAGCTGAAAACCTGAACGAAAGGACTTACTTCAGTACTTACTTGGTTCCAAGGTATTACCCCGCAAATAATAAGTATCGGCAAGACATAGAAAAGAATCACCCGCCACACTGTTCCTTTAATGATTTTTGGTATGACTCGCTGACTATCTTTTGTTTCCGTAACGGCTACACCAATTAATTCTGCACCACCATATGAAAACATTACCACTAAAAGTGCACTTAACATTCCGTCAATTCCTTGGGGGAAAAAACCACCATGTTCCGTGTAATTAGAAAATGAAGCCGAACTAGGAAAAAGTCCTAGCATGATCAAAGCTCCTAAAATAATAAAGGCAATCAAGGTTATTATTTTAATTCCTGCGAACCAAAATTCGAGTTCTCCATAGTATTTTACTTGAAACAAATTTATTCCTATAATTACGGAAGCGCTAAGTATACTTAACAGCCATAATGGTACTGTAGGAAACCAGTATTGTAGAAAGCTTCCGGCTGCGACTATTTCCACAATGATCACGATAATCCAGTTAAACCAATAGAGCCATCCGACAATGAAGGATAGTTGAAACCCAAAGGCTTTATTAATGAGATGCTGTACGTTCAAATTAGGAAAAGCGGTTGCCATCTCTCCTAATGCGGCCATTACAATAAATAACAATAGCCCCCCTATTAAATAGGCTATTACAACACTTGGACCTGCCATATTCAATGTATCGGAACTCCCCTTAAAAATCCCTGTTCCTATCATTCCGGCTAAAGCAATGAACTGGACATGCCTAGGCAATAGGCCCTTTTTTAAATCTTGATGAGTCTTCTCCATTTTATTCATGCCTTTCCTTTTAATAAAATAGTCTATCAGTAAAACCAGGAAGTTCTTTTGTTATCGAACGCTTTCACGTGCTAAAGTACTATGTAAATATATCATGAATCGGAAAAATGTCAATTTAGGCAGGTGAACTGGAATAGATTCCTAATCAGCAAAACAGGAATGGTTTTTATTATCTAAAAGTATTTGGATTTTATGAAATAAATCAAAGGAAAAATTAACAAATCGGCGCAAGGCACTTCCGCACTCTATTGAATTAAATACGTATTGAAAAGAGAGAAAAATAATTCTGTTTAATCGCATTATTACTGACATTTTGTTTGGTAGTGAATAAGATGATGCAATCAGTTCAAGTCCTTGCATAAAAATGAATAAGGAGATGTTTCATATATGTCAGGTTGTGATGGCGGTTTTGGATTTGGCGGAGGTTTCGCCTTTATAGTCGTTTTGTTTATCCTTTTAGTAATTGTTGGAGCCAGCACTTGCGGCGGCGGATATGACGGCCGGGGCACCCAGGGTTACGGAACATACTGCTGAATAACAAAAAAACGACCATTCAAGGTCGGTTCCAGTTTGTAGACAAAAGTGGTTCGGAATTAAAAAATTCCCAATCCAATGAAGACTTTAGACAAAAGGGTCTATCTATAAGTTAAACAAAGTTGATTGGAACGGAAGGTACGAGACTCCTGCGGGAAAAGTGAGTCCAGGGGAGACACCGCAGGTGCAAAGGCGCCGAGGAGGCTCCCGGACCGCCCGCGGAAATCGAGTGCCTGTAGGCAACGTTCAAAGTGTACATAGCGGGAAAAGCTAACGAGACTATCCGTTTTCATATAAAAAGGGGAGAGGGGGCGGCTGTAGGTGTTCGGTTTCTTGTATCGGTTCAATTTCGCTTAGAAATTCCAAATAACCGGTATATACCTGCGAGGCCATCCCTAAATAGTGCAATTCAGTGTGGATGATTCCCTTCCTTGGTGAATGGAGCATATACATTTTTTCATCCCTCCTTTCAAAAAAGAATAGGCCAGTCTGTTAAAGGAGTTAATCCAACCAATATGAATGTTATGTTTATAGGGGTTGATTTCTATCACTTTAAAAATTGGATGCTCCAGGCTCGGAGGCTTCTGCATCTCTTTCTTCTATTACCATGCGCAGTCCACTCTTGGGTCTGAGTGTAAGGGATGGAAGGGGGGTCACTTCATGATGATCAGGTGCAAGCTTTATCCTATACCGCTTTGCAATGCAGGCCAGGACAAACACCGCTTCCATCATGGCAAAATGATTGCCGATACAAACCCGCGGCCCTCCGCCAAATGGAAAGTAAGCGAACGCAGGCAGGCTTTTCATGAAGTTATTTTCAAATCGCTCAGGAATAAATGATTCCGGTTGATCAAAATACTCTGGATCATGCTGCATCACATAAGAACTTATTAGAATCATATCGCCTTTTTTAAAGCGATATCCTCCTATTACGACATCCTCCGTCACATCACGGGATAAGATATACAGTGGCGGGTACAGGCGAAGTGTTTCATGAATGATATTTTGAGTGTATGGTAATTTCATGAAGTCTTCAGGCTTGGGTGTCCGGTGACCGATTATGCTATTCACTTCACTGAAAAGCTTGTCTTGAATTTCTGGATGCTTCGAAATTGCGTACATTGCCCAGGAAAGAGCATTTGCTGTCGTTTCATGACCTGCAAGGAAAATAGTCATTAATTCATCACGGACCTGATGGCTTGTCATACCCAGTCCGTCGTCGGCATCACGTGCGTCCATCAGGATCCCAAGCATGTCTTCATGTTTTACTGTGTCGTTCTTCCGTTTTTCAATAATGCCGTAAATCACTTTATCAAGTCTTTGTATCGCCTTTTTATATTCACGGTTGATTTTGGTAGGTACCCATAATGGCATACGGAAAATCTTTCTCATCCTTTTGACGGTAATTCTTAAAGCGGTTTCCAGCGGTTTTCCAACAATTTCATACCCATCCTTGAATTCCATGCTGAACATCGTCTTGCTGATTATCCCGAGAGTGATGTCCATCATATCCTTCGTTATGATCCGTTCCTCATCATGTTGCCAAGTTGAAATATAATCCATTGTGGTATCAATCATATCCTTGGCGTATTGGCTAATATGATTCTTTTTGAAAGAGGGTTGGATAAGCCTTCTCTGTCGCATATGAAAGTCTTTTTCGCTTGTAAGTAGACCTTCACCGATAAGCGGTTTTAAAACATTGAAGTCCTTGGATTTGATGAAGGATTTTTGTTTTGTTACGAGTATTTGTTTTATTAAATCAGGATTTAAAACGTGATAAACATTTTGGAATGGGCCTAAACGGAATTTAGCGACTTCTCCATATTCCTTGGCCAATCGGGTCAGAAAACCTATTGGATCTGCTTGAAACTCCTTTGTATGTCCGGAAATCAGCCTTCCTTTTGGAACCTTTGGAGAATTAAGGAAGACATCATCATCGTGGTTCAATGTGGTTTTTCCCCTTTCTTTAAAATAATTACATGTAATCATTCTATGAGGATCAGCTAAATTGGTTTGGACAAGTCGTGAAAGAAAGGGCGGATAATTCTATGGAAGTAATAAGGTTATATAAGATAGCCATAAAAAAACTCTGGCTGAATAAAGCCAGAGTTTTTCATGAAAGCTTTAGATTTAATGATGTGGGATTTAACTTCTTTCTTCATCGTCCCTATGTTGGAAACGATCATTTTTTTCATTAATGGGCCCGCCAAATTCTGCATTGATATCCTTAACCACTTGATCTAAAAATTCATCTGATATTATTGGATTATTAGTTTTTTTATGCATGTACAATCCTTTCTGGATATAGTTGTTTGGATAATAATGAAGGATACGTTATCAACATAACCTCACTTTTAATAAATTATTCTCTCTTTGTCCAACATTTTCCCTTGCATTTACATCTCACGGAAGCATTTATAAAAGACTGTTATATTTAGCTTAGTGATTATGGTACGTGGAAGTTACCACCAAATGGGTGAATCCAATGTGGAAATAGCCCAATCACCTCTAGGTAATTGGGCGTGGATTATATTTATTCATTATGGGAACAGCTGCCTTATATATGTTATTAGCTGATCACGAAGTTCAGGTCGTTTCATGGCGAAATCTATTGAAGCTTGAAGGAAGCCGAATTTATCGCCGACGTCATATCGATTTCCTTCGATGATATACGAGTATAATGGTTCCTTTTCTAACAAAAGGTCTAAAGCTTCGGTAAGCTGGATCTCCCCCTTCCGATCGGGCTGTACGGTTTCAAGGATTTCAAAAATCTCAGGTGATAAAATATATCGGCCAATAATCGCCTGTGTTGATGGTGCATCCTCCACTTTTGGCTTTTCCACTAAGTTTCTTACCAGAAATAAATCCTCATATCGTTCTTTGAAATTTACGATCCCATACTTGGAGACATCGGCAGGTGACACTTCCTTACATCCGATAATGCTCGCTTGAACCTTGTTATACCGTTCCATTAACTGCTTCAAAGCTGGAACCTGGCTATCCACGATATCATCACCTAACAGGACGGCAAAAGGTTCGTTACCAATAAAAGTTTTGGCACATAATACTGCATGGCCCAGACCTAAAGGTTCCTTTTGTCTTACATAGTGGATATCCACCATGTTGGAAATGTTCTCCACGATCTTAAGCAGATCATTTTGACCTTTCATTTGCAGAAGCATTTCTAGTTCAATGGATTTATCGAAATGATCTTCAATGGCACGTTTGTTTTTACCCGTAACGATGATAATATCTGTAATCCCTGATTGAACCGCTTCCTCGATAATATATTGAATGGTCGGCTTATCGACAATGGGCAGCATTTCCTTTGGTTGAGCTTTCGTAGCAGGTAAAAATCGAGTTCCTAAACCGGCTGCTGGAATCACCGCTTTCTTTATCATAGCCCAGCCCCTTTTTAAGGTTCTTTTATATGCTTTTTGTTCTACCCTTCATTTTATGTGGCCATTGGTTGACCTATATCAAAAAAGGTTAAAATAAATCCCTGAAAAAGAATAGATTTACCTTTGAAGCAAATATTATGGATATATGAATTTGGTCAAGAGGTGTATATGTTGCCAATTGAAAAACAAGAGAGAAAACAAATCCTTTTTGCCTTACTCGTCATTGTTTTATATCTTTCTCCTTTATTCATCCTTGGAGAAAATGCGCATATTCGCGTACATGATAATTTGGATTCCAACCTTGCCTGGTATAAAGTCCTTTCAGAAAGCGGTGAGTTATTCGGTGCGATAGACGCCAAAATTCCCCAGATCATGAATGGTCTGCCCCGAAATGCCTTTGGCAGTGAGTTCAGTATTATCGTGTGGCTTTATGCACTTTTTCCGACAATGGCTGCATATGCAATAAGTCAGGCATTAACAAGATTCATTGCATTCTTTGGTATGTATATTTTATTAAGGAAACATTTGGTTACAGGAAGCCGATCAGGTTGGATCAGGGTTGGGACATCCTTGGCCTTTGCCCTTACCCCATTTTGGCCATCGGGAATGCTCAGTACACTTGGGATGCCGCTTGCACTTTGGGCTTTTTTGAATATTCGCAGCAAGGACCATTCGTGGAAGAATTATTTGGTCCTTACACTTTTACCGCTTTATTCAAGCATCGTGCTTGGTTTTTTCTTTTTCCTTGTTGCAATGGGCTTTCTTTGGCTAACGGATGTGATCAGGAGAAAAGGGTGGAATATAACGTTCCTTCTTTCGATTGTGTATATGACCTTCATTTTTGGTTTGGTGGAGTATCGTTTGGTATCTTCATTTATTTTTGATTCGGAGCCAAACAGCAGAGATGAATATTTTCACGCAAGGCTGCCGCTCGATTGGGTCATACAGCTTACTTTCAAAAATTTCGTTCTTGGACATACGCATGTCATGACTGTACATGCGCTTATCATCCTGCCGATTACAGTCTTTGCCCTTTATATCATTCTGACCAAAAAACTGTGGAGACAGGAAAAGGTATATGTATTTTTATTCGGCTTGAACTTTGTACTCTCAGCATGGTACGCATTCTGGTTTTATAAAGGCTGGGTTCCTTTGACGGAAAGGTTTCACACCCTGGATACCTTTAATTTTGCCAGATTTCACTTTTTAAGGCCGATGGTGATTTACTTGGGCTTTGCCCTCGCGATAAAAATCATTTGGGAACACAGCGATTATGCTAAGAAAACCCTCTCTATTTTCATCGCCGTTCAAATTATGATCTTAATGGGCTTCAATGAAGAAATCACTTACAATAAAAAACCATCTTTTAAAGAGTTCTATTCAGAAAGCCTTTTTCAGGAAATAAAAGATCATATTGACCTTCCACAGGAAGAGTATCGTGTTGCTAGCATTGGGCTGCATCCTGCAATCGCACAATTTAATGGATTTTACACGCTTGATAGCTATAACAATTTCTATCCGCTTTCTTACAAACATCAATTTCGTCAAATAATTGAAAACGAATTGGCTAAGAATAAAAATATCAGAATTTACTTTGATGAATGGGGAGGACGTTGTTACCTATTTACCGATGAGCTTGGAAAGCATTATATGTTCAAGAAAGGCTCGAAGAAAGAGCTGGAAAATTTGGACCTTAATATGGATTCGTTTAAAGGATTAGGTGGCAAGTATATATTTTCTGCCATCCCAATCAACAACGCGAAGGAAAACGGATTGGTAATAGATAGGGTTTTCACAAAGAAAGGAAGCATATGGAAAATTTATTTATACAGAGTCATGTGAAAAGGGGGGAATAGAATGAATTCACCGATAGTAACGATTGTTGTACCTTGTTATAACGAAGAAAGCGTATTGCAGGATACCATTTCCCAGCTTTGTGGATTGATGAGGGGATTAGTCGAAGAAAACGTTGTTTCTGGTCAAAGTAAAATTCTGCTGGTTGATGATGGAAGCAAAGATCAAACTTGGAAGATCATTTATAAGGAAACGATCAATAATGAATTTGTTCGCGGGCTAAAGCTTTCCCGGAATGCAGGACATCAAAATGCACTCCTGGCAGGATTGTTTACAGCCAAGGAAGCCTCGGATTGTGTGATTTCCATTGATGCAGATTTACAGGATGATATTCAAGTCATCCCTGAATTCATTCGGAAATTCAATGAAGGATGTGAAATCGTATATGGTGTCCGCCAGAAAAGGGACCTTGATTCATTTTTTAAACGAACATCTGCAACCGGTTTTTATAAATTGATGAACAAGATGGGGGTTAACCTTGTCTATAATCATGCCGATTTCAGGCTAATGAGCAAAAGGGCAATCGCGGAGTTGGAACGATTTGATGAAACGAATCTTTTTTTACGGGGGATTGTCCCACTCATTGGGTTTAAGACGGACTCTGTTTATTATGACCGAAAAGAAAGATTGGCTGGAGAAACGAAATATCCATTTAAGAAGATGGTTGCTTTTGCGCTTGATGGCATTACTTCCTTTTCAGTTACACCGATCCGGCTTGTATTATGGCTAGGATGTCTTTCCTTTTTCATTAGCTTACTCTTTGGGTCTTACTTTTTATGGTTAAAGTTTTACGGGCAGACCGAATCTGGTTGGACCTCATTAATCACCTCCATATGGTTGATCGGCGGACTGCAGTTGATTGCTGTCGGCTTGATTGGGGAATATATCGGTAAAATCTATAATGAATCCAAACGCCGGCCTAAATATATTGTTGATCTAGATCTATTTAATCCGCTCGATTTAAAAAAACGGGAGCAACTAGACGATGAACGGAACAGTATTGAAAAACTATCTAAAACACACTAACTCCTTTATCCGTTTTTTATTGGTTGGAATAGTCAATACAGCGGTTGGACTTTCCATCATGCTTTTTCTTATGAATGTTCTTGAATTATCTTACTGGGTCTCCACCTTTTTCGGCAATGGTACGGGAGCTGTAACGAGTTTTCTTTTGAACAGGACTTTTACCTTTAAAAGCGATATAGAATGGCGGCGAGGAGTTGCCCGTTTCTTTTGCGTCATCCTGATTTGTTATTCCGCCGCTTATTCTATAGGCCAAGCTATTGCAGAATCACTGGAAGGATCCGTTCATTTATCCCTACAACAAAATTTGGCTGTTCTCATAGGAACAATCTTTTATACAGTGCTTAACTATCTTGGCCAGAAATACTTTGTCTTTAAAAAAAGCAATTTGAGACCCATTCAAGAAGGAAGGAATTAATTAGGGTGAATCAGTGGAATAGTGCCCCTATTGGACGGGAATTAAAGCGGAATTTGATATTTAATGCAAGTTTACCCTTTTAATGACGATCCGAGCTGGGGCAGATCTGGTTAATTTCTTTCATCGCCATCTCCATGATGCTGGTTATCTTTTCCTTTTCGAACCACCTTTTGTTCATTGACTCCTGGATTATTTTACCTTTATTTACCTCCTTTCCTACCTTCGAATCATGTCATTGCATGACTTATGTAATATACGTCAAGAATAAAACCTCGCTTACAAAGAATAATTCTATTTTTGTGTAAAATTTTCATTTACTTTTCCATTTCACGGGAGTATGATAATCAACAGTTTCATATTTCTAAATCGCTTAAACCTTATGGTGCGGGGGACCCGTTATTGGGATTGTTTACAATCCAAGGGGTGAATCCTTTTTAAAAGGTAGGGCTACTCTTAGGTCCGAATCCGACAGCTAACCTCGTAAGCGTTATATGAGAAGGAAAGTGGAGCTTGTTAGACAAAAAAAATTGATGTCTACAGGTCTATTTAACTATGACTTGTAGGCATTTTTATGTTTCGTCTTGTTTTTCGCTACAGCTGGGTAACATAAACTTATAAATTAACTTTGGTGGTGAATTCTTGATGTTATCTTCTATAAAGAGGTTCTTGATTGGGAGGCCTTTAAAGTCAAATGCACTTGGTGAACAAAAGCTTAACAAAACAAAGGCTTTGGCGATATTATCTTCTGATGCTTTGTCTTCGGTTGCATATGGGCCGGAGCAAATATTGATCGTCCTGATCACGGTCGGTGCTGCAGCATTCTGGTATTCAATCCCTATCGCGATCGGAGTATTGATCTTGTTAACTGCTTTGATTTTGTCCTATAGACAAATCATTTTCGCTTATCCGCATGGCGGGGGGGCCTATGTGGTTTCAAAAAACAATTTAGGTGTCAATCCAGGGTTGATAGCCGGAGCATCCTTATTGGTTGATTATATATTAACGGTCGCTGTAAGTGTTTCTGCTGGTACGGATGCCATCACGTCCGCTTTTCCCGGCCTGCATGATTATAATGTCGTCATAGCCATCATTTTCGTCATTCTACTTACAATCTTGAACCTAAGGGGGGTTACGGAGTCGGCATCTGTTTTGGCCTATCCGGTGTACCTATTCGTTTTAGCATTGTTCATCTTGATCGGTGTTGGAATTTACAAGATTTTGACGGGAGGAGTCTCACCGGAATTGCATGCGTCAATCGGGACACCGGTAGCGGGCATCAGTTTATTTATACTGCTAAGGGCATTTGCATCAGGAAGCTCCGCATTGACAGGGGTCGAAGCGATTTCCAATGCAATCCCGAACTTTAAAGATCCAGCCCCGAATAATGCTGCGAAAACTTTAATAGCTATGGGTTCCTTGCTAGCTGTATTATTTTCGGGAATCGTATTCTTAGCCTATTATTTAAGCATTGTTCCTAGCGCAGAGGTAACGGTCGTCTCCCAGATTGCTGAGGAGATCTTTGGACGGAATTTCATGTATTTCTTCATTCAAGGTACGACTGCCTTGATCTTGATACTTGCGGCAAATACTGGCTATTCGGCTTTCCCTCTGCTTGCGGTAAATCTGGCGAAGGATAAATTCATACCAAGGGCGTTTACGATCAGAGGGGACCGATTAGGGTATTCCAATGGAATTATCATACTGGGACTTGCATCCATCATTTTAATAGTGGCATTTGAAGGACATACAGAAAATCTCATTCCGCTTTATGCGGTAGGCGTATTCATTCCATTTACGTTGTCCCAGACTGGCATGATTGTTAAATGGGTTCGAGAAAAGCCAAAAGGCTGGATGATGAAATTAACCATTAATTCAATTGGTGCCATAATTAGCTTGATCGTCACGATGATATTCTTTTTAACCAAATTTAATCAGGTTTGGCCTGTTTTGATTTTTTTACCTATCATCATTTTAATTTTTCACCGAATTAATAAGCATTATAAAGCAGTCGGTGACCAACTAAGGATAACAACATGTGAGCCGATCTCACCAATTGAAGGAAATATCATTATTGTCCCTGTGGCAGGTATAACTCATGTGGTTGAGAACTCTTTAAATTACGCAAAATCTCTTTCAGCACATCAGGTCATTGCCGTTTATGTCGCTTTTGACAGAGAAGATGAAAAGAAATTCGGAGAAAAGTGGAAAAAGTGGCAGCCGGATGTCAGACTCGTTACGCTGAATTCATATTACAGAAGCATCATTCAGCCATTGACTAAATTTGTGGATACAGTTGAACATAAGGCAAGTGAATCCAATTATAAAGTTACGGTGATCATCCCACAATTCATTCCGAAGAAGGGCTGGCACAATATACTTCATAACCAATCAAGTTTACTGATCCGCGCCTACTTACTTTATAAAAGGAATGTGGTTATTACGACAGTGCCATATCATTTGAAGAAATAAGTTCCATATCTATAACTGGAAGCAAACCTACATAGGTTTGCTTTTTTTATAATCTTATAAAAAAGACAGCAGTACAGGTTTCTTTTCTCCAACTATCGCTCCCGATATTTATCAGCATCGGAAAGCCCTCTTTGTGTTGAACACTATTTTTGCAAAAACACTTCATAAAATTACCAAGGGTCAATCCAAATAAAGCGAACATATTAAAAAGAAGACAAAATGAAATTTAGTGCTTAGTTTTGAACTTACATATATGGGGGTTGAAAATGGATATATTATTAGCTCTCTTGCCAGCAATATTCTGGGGAAGCATCGTTTTATTTAATGTGAAACTCGGGGGTGGGCCCTATAGTCAAACACTGGGTACAACGATTGGCGCCTTGATTTTTTCAATAGGTGTTTATATTTTTGCCGATATTAAGTTGTCATTTCTGGTGTTTGGAGTCGGGGTTGTTTCTGGATTGTTTTGGGCCGTTGGACAAGCTAATCAGCTTAAGAGCATTGATTTAATGGGAGTATCCAAAACGATGCCGATATCTACTGGAATGCAGCTCATTTCAACGACTTTATTCGGGGTCATCGTTTTTAACGAATGGTCTACAATGAAAGCGATCATTTTAGGCGTCTTGGCATTAGTCTTCATTATTATAGGAATCGTCTTGACCTCACTGGAGGATAAAGAATCAAAAGAGGGAAAATCGGGAAACTTGAAGAAAGGAATTGTTATTCTCCTCATCTCGACATTCGGTTATTTGGTTTATGTGGTCGTGGCCCGTCTTTTTGATGTTGATGGATGGTCAGCATTGTTCCCTCAAGCGATAGGGATGGTGATAGGCGGTCTATTATTGACTTTTAAACATAAACCGTTTAACAAATATACGATTCGCAATATCATTCCGGGATTGATATGGGCTGCAGGGAATATGTTTTTATTCATATCCCAGCCCCGTGTGGGAGTGGCCACTAGTTTTTCCCTTTCGCAAATGGGCATTGTCATCTCAACTCTTGGCGGGATCATCATTTTACGTGAAAAGAAAACGAAGCGCCAACTAATTGGAATCATAATCGGAATTATCTTGATCATCATTGCTGGGATTATGCTCGGAATGGCAAAAAGTTAATTGGAGGGTGATTGTATGTATACAGATTTAGAAGGTAAGGTCGTTGTTATAACCGGTTCATCCACTGGTTTAGGAAAAGCGATGGCCATTCGCTTTGCTAAGGAAAAGGCAAAGGTAGTGGTTAATTATCGCACTAAATCAGAGGAAGCGGATAGTGTAATGGAGGAAATCAAAACAAATGGCGGGGAAGCTATTGCAGTAAAAGGCGATGTCACCGTTGAAGAAGATGTGATTAACCTTGTTCAATCAGGGATAAAGAATTTCGGGAAACTCGATATATTCATCAATAATGCAGGAATTGAAAATCCGGTTCCGTCTCACGAGATGCCGTTAAGCGACTGGAATAGGGTAATCAATACCAACTTAACGGGAAATTTCTTAGGCTGCCGTGAAGCCATCAAGTATTTTGTCGAGAACGACATTAAAGGGAATGTTATAAATATGTCCAGTGTACATGAGATGATACCCTGGCCTTTATTCGTTCATTATGCGGCAAGCAAGGGCGGAGTGAAGCTGCTTACGGAAACCCTGGCTCTTGAATATGCACCAAAAGGGATTCGTGTGAACAGCATTGGTCCTGGAGCCATCGCCACGCCAATAAATGCCGACAAGCTTGAAGATCCCGAAAAGAAAAAGGATCTTGAAAGCATGATTCCGATGGGGTATATCGGAAAGCCTGAAGAAATTGCTGCGGTTGCTGCATGGCTGGCATCTTCAGAGTCCAGTTATGTAACGGGCATCACTCTTTTCGCTGACGGCGGAATGACAAAATACCCAGCATTCCAAGCGGGAAGAGGATGAATTTTGTTTAATGATAAAAAAAGAATCCCAGCAGGATCAAACCTGCTGGGATTCTTTTTTTAAAGCATTAACGAGTATGATGATTATACCAGCTAATGAAATTATCGACGACCGTATCGATAAACTGGACAGTCGACTGATGTGTAAGCCTGCCTTCGTTATCGATTTTGTCATGCACTGCACCAACATATACTTCATTCCCGGGAAGGAGTGGGGAGGAGATGCCTATTGCAAATAAGATTTCACGCAAATGCAATTGAGCTTTAACCGTTCCTAATTGCCCCATTGATGCACCCATGATCCATGATGGTTTTCCGATCAAAACTTTATCGACACGTGATAACCAATCGATTGCATTGCCCAATACTCCTGGAATCGTACCGTTGTATTCAGGTGTTACCCACAAGACTGCATCTGCTTTGGCCACTTTACTTTTAAATTCTTTTACAACTAATGGAGGGTCATTTTCAATATCTTGATCATAAAAAGGTAAATCCCGGATGTTCAAGATTTCGAGATCGAACCGATCTTGATATCTAGATTGAATATATTTGGCAAGCTTAAGGTTGTAAGACTCTTTACGGATACTTCCCACTATTGCAACAACTTTCATCTTCAATACCTCCAATGATTTTTATAATGGATAATCATGTAAATTTGTTCCACTTAACCATTATAATTGGAATATAAATGAAAGGGAAAAAGGATGCTTGGGAAAAAGTTGAGTTAGAGCTGAATAAACAAAATTCCTCTCGAACATTCATTCACTTAGGGTTACCCTGCAAAGTCAGACTCGAAAATTAAAATAAATTTGTTTGTGCCTACCCAATCCCATTACTCGACCTCTCCCAACAATATTGCATTTGTTTTTAATTTAATATTATGGCCACTCCTATAGGGATTAAGGCAAAATCCTTTCAGAAAAAATGAAATAAGACGCTTGAAAAAGTAAATAATGAAATTTCATAAAGGGGTAAGTAAAATGAGTTTGTTTGCTTGATAACTATTTCACTAAAATGATAGGAGGGGATGAAGTTGATCTTTCGTACCATTGATACGGACAAAGACAAAGATATTATCGTTAAATTCAGGAAAGATTCCTTTGTTTTAAGTTTTGGATCTGAAGCTGGTTTTGGAGATGAAAATACATATCTGCAACGAATGGGAGAAAGGGTCCGCAAATTTCCGGATGGACAGGTGATCATTGAAAAGAACCAAGTACCGATTGGACAAATGGAACTTCAAATTCGGGAGTATGAAGGAACTGAGATTGGCTATGTAAATTTATTTTATCTTATTCCCGAATACCGCAGTAAAGGCCTTGGCAAGGAATTGGTTCGCTACGCAGAAAACTTTTTCAGGCAATTTAATGTCTCCGAATATCATTTAAGGGTTTCTCCGGATAATGGAAGGGCGATTCGTTTATATACGAATTCAGGCATGATCAAGATAAGGGAAGAAAATGAAATATACACCGTATGGAGAATGAGCAAATCATTATAAAATATAATTTTTAATTATATTAATATAATATAAAACCATCAATTCACTATCCTGTGAAAATATTTTAAGCGATGAAGAATATGGTTGACTTTAAAGAAATTAGAATATATAGTGAAGGACATAATTAAATAAAACGTTAATTCTTATCAAGAGATGTGGAGGGACTTGGCCCTATGATACCTCGGCAGCGGGTTTTTACTTTTGTAAAAATACTGTGCTAATTCCAACGGACGAAAGTTTGAAAGATAAGAAGGAGCTTTACTTAGATAATTAATTTAAGAGTTTACTCTTTTTTATGTCTAAAAGAGGCCTCTTCTGTCTGATGACGGAAGAGGCCTCTTTTGTTTATTCAAAATGTATATGGTTATTTGGAGAATTGGTGCAATTACTCATGAGTTTCGCAGATTTACTCGTGAGTTTCACACAATTACTCGTGAGTTTCGAATATAACCCTATCATTATGAAACTTTGCAAAGCTCTTCTCTCTGGATAATGAATTCGTACAAATAAACAGCATGGGGGGAGATTGGATGATTGAGTTTCAAAATGTTAAAAAGGTTTATCAAACAAAGAAACAGACTGTCGAGGCTTTGAAGGGCATTGATTTGACAGTGGAAAAGGGGGATATATTCGGTGTAGTCGGTTATAGCGGGGCCGGAAAGAGTACGTTGATCAGGCTGGTCAACTTGCTTGAACAACCTTCAGATGGTTCGGTGATTGTTGGGGGCAAGGATTTAACCAAATTAAGCCCTAAGGAATTACGGGCAGAAAAGAAAAAAATCGGGATGATTTTTCAGCATTTTAACTTGCTAAACTCAAAGACCGTTTTTGATAACATTGCCATGCCGCTGGTTTTATCGGGAACTCCGGCTAAGGAAATCAAAAACCGTGTAGGCGAGCTGTTGGAGTTCGTTGGCTTATCGAGCAAGGCAAAGAGTTATCCGGAACAATTATCCGGCGGTCAAAAGCAGCGGATCGGCATTGCGAGAGCTTTGGCTACGAATCCATCGATCTTATTGTGTGATGAAGCTACATCGGCATTGGATCCACAAACAACGAGTGCAGTTCTGCAGCTCTTAAAAAAAATTAATAAAGAATACAATATCACCATTCTGCTAATCACTCATGAGATGTCTGTAATTCGGGAAATTTGCAATAAGGTAGCGGTCATGGAGGGCGGATGTGTCGTTGAACAAGGTTCGGTTTTCGAAGTTTTCGCGAAGCCGCAAACGGATATTGCAAAAAACTTCGTGAGAACGGTCATACATGACGAGATTCCACAAAGTTTTTTAAAAAGCATAGGGGCGCACATTCCGATTATTTGGAAAATTAATTTTATTGGGACTACTTCGGGTACTCCTTTACTGTCTACCATCTCGAAGAAATATGATATTCATTTAAGTGTCTTATCGGCCAATATTTCTGAAATTCAGGAAACGCCTTTTGGGAATTTGATCATCGAAGTGACCGGAAGCAAAAATGAGGTGGATAAGGCTTATCAATATATTAAAGATGAGGGGATTCTCGTCCAGGAGGTGCAGATAAATGGGTAATACGCTTTGGGGAATGGAAATAACGGCAGAGCAGCTGTCGACAGCTTTCGGTGACACACTTTATATGGTAGCCATCTCATTGGTATTTTCCGGATTGATTGGGCTTCCGCTCGGTATCCTGCTTGTCATTACAAGAAAGGGTCACATCCTGGAGAATAAATGGATTTTTAATGTATTGAACCCGATCATCAATATATTGCGGTCGGTTCCTTTCATCATCTTGCTTGTAGCACTTATTCCGTTTACCAGAATGATTGTAGGCAGTGCGATTGGAACGAATGCGGCCATTGTTCCGCTAATCTTTTACGCGGCTCCTTATATTGCCCGGCTTGTGGAAAACTCCCTGTTGGAAGTGGACAAAGGGATCATCGAGGCAGCTCAAGCGATGGGTGCGACGACATGGCAAATCATTTATCGCTTTTTGATTCCCGAGGGACTTAGTTCGTTAATCCTAACATTTACAACAGCGACAATCGGGCTTGTTGGATCTACGGCCATGGCAGGTGCCGTCGGTGCAGGCGGGGTCGGGGATTTAGCCTTGGCTTACGGTTATCAAAGGTTCGATACGATGACGATGATCGTCACAGTAGCGGCGCTCGTGATCATCGTTCAATTATTGCAATCCACTGGGAATTTTGTTTCAAGAAAAATCAGAAGAAGATAAAAATAACAGGAGGTAGGAAAAATGAAAAAAATCTTATTAACGATCATGGTATTGGCATTGGCCATCGTGGCTGCAGCATGCGGGAACGATGAGGGTGCATCAGGCGGTTCTGATGATGTGAAAACAGTGAAAGTCGGTGTCAGCAGCGGAGATACGAGAACATGGGAATACATTGTCGACTTAGCGAAAGAGGAAGGACTTAATATCGAACTAGTCACTTTCAATGATTATATCCAACCGAACCTTGCGTTAAGTGAAGGTGAAATTGATGCCAATTCGTTCCAAACGGTCGCATACTTCGATGAATTCGTTCAAGATCAAAATCTGAAATTGGAGGCCATCGGGTCGACTGTCATTGCACCTATGGGCCTTTATTCGAAAAAACACAAAGATCTTAAAAGTCTTCCAGATGGTGCTACGATAGCCGTACCGAATGAAGCGACAAACTTTGGCCGTGCACTGCTCCTACTTCAGGAAGCTGGATTGATTACATTGAAAGAGGAATTCAATGGATCGGGATCATTGGAAATCATTAAGGAAAATCCGAAAAACTTGAAAATCCAACCTGTTGCTGCCGGTAATACACCGCGTCTATTGGATGATGCCGATGCTTCAGCCATTAATAATAACTTTGCCGTCGAAGCAGGCCTTACTTTGAAAGATTCATTATTCCATGAAAGTAAAACCGCGAAACCATATATTAATATCATTGCGGTTAAAAAGGGAAATGCCGATCGTCCTGAGCTACAAAAATTAGTGGAGCTTTATCAATCGAAAGAAGTGGAAGCGTTCATTGAAAAAACGTTTAAAGGAAACACCATTCCTGCATATGTTTCTGTAGATGAATTAGTGAATTACCAGGATGCTTGGACAAAACCAGCTAATGAAAAGTAATGATTTAGAACAAGTGAAGGAAAGCCGGATGGATTCAAAATGCCTATCCGGCTTTCTAAACCAAAAAAAAGGGGCGATAAGAATATGGCGAGAGAATTAGTGCAGAAGCAGCATCAGCAGATCATTGAAGATCACATCGACTTTCATTCCAAATTATATATCGAAACGAGTCAAGCCATTCATGCTAAACCCGAAATTGGGAATCAAGAATTCTTCGCTTCGGATACATTAACAGGAATTCTTCGAAATGAAGGATTTGAAGTGACCCGCAATATAGCCGGGCATGAAACAGGCTTCATCGCCAAAAAAACCTCTTCAAAGAAAGGTCCCACAATTGCCTTTTTAGCCGAGTATGATGCATTGCCGGGTTTGGGTCATGCTTGCGGCCATAATATCATCGGCACAACGAGTGTTGCAGCGGGCATTTCCTTGGCTCAAGTTCTGGAGGAAACGGGCGGTGAGGTGATTGTTTTCGGAACACCGGCAGAAGAGGGCGGGCCGAATGGAAGCGCAAAAGGCAGCTTTGTGAAGCACGGTCTATTTGATGGGGTGGATGCGGCCATCCTTATCCATCCTGCCGGGAAAACGGGTGTCACAAGTCCGTTTTTGGCTGTCGACCCCCTTGATTTTCATTTTTACGGAAAGTCAGCACATGCAGCCGCTGCACCTGAAGAAGGCGTGAATGCACTTGACGGGGTGATTCAGCTGTTCAATGGAATTAATGCTTTGCGTCAGCAGCTCCCGCCTGAGGTCAAGATCCATGGAATCATTACCAATGGCGGGGACGCGCCTAACATCATTCCTGAATATGCTTCTGCCAGGTTTTACATTAGAGCAACAACATGGAAACTTTGCCAAGAAGTATCCAATAAAATACGTGCTGTTGCTGAAGGTGCAGCACTTGCAACAGGAAGTACGGTAAAAGTTGAACGTTTCCAAAATGAAGTACTTGATTTTGTCATTAATCCAGTTCTGGATGAACTGTTAAAAGAAGAGCTCTCTCAATTAGGGGAAGTTGTGGCCCCTCGAAAAGAGAGTGGCTTTGGCTCGACTGATGCAGGTAATGTAAGCCATGTAGTGCCGACAGCGCATCCTTATATAAAAATTGGACATGATGAGCTGATTGCCCATACGAATGAATTCCGCGACTGTGCCAAATCTCCTGCTGGAGACAAAGCCATCCTGACCGGAGCAAAAGCTCTTGCACTTACAGGTTATAAATTGATTTCGGATAAAGACCTGTTGGATAAAGTGAAAGCGGCATTTCATGAAGCGAAGAAAAAATAAATAAGATGCAGGAAAAAAATGTTGACTGCGGAGCATAGAGTTAGTATTATAACGATACCAAGTAATTAAATAGGAATTATGGGTTAATTGACCGGAAAACCGGAGACTTTCTTTCATGTAAAGAGGTGTCTCCGGTTTTTTTTGTGAATGGGTAAGTCGAATGATTATCAAAAGGAGGATTTATCATGGGGATATTATTACGTAAAGCCATTGAGAAAAAAAGAAACTTCCTGATTAACAAGTTGATTAACAAGGGAGTTTATAAAAAGAATGACATCCATCTATTTGAATTAACCTTAACCGATTTAGAGAATGAATATATTAAAATAAGTAAAATCGAAGAGAAGGAATCCGACGATCATTCCCCCTGTCTAAGTATACATTTCGTATAATATCAGAATAAAAGGAGAGGGTGAAATGAGGAAGGGCGTGGAAGAAAGGCGGAAGGAATTAATTTATAAACTTATGATCCATACTGTAAATAAGACTGTGGAACAGCTTATGAAGTTAACCTTAAAAGAATTGGAAACAGAATATAAAAGGGTTCAAAATGAATGTCATCCCCATAGTGATGCGGGTTCGATACAATGGATCACTACAAAACGGCATTAGGTTGAATGTGTAACCTCAATGTTGCATAAAAAATTTCATCATTTTGCTAACGGCTGCTTGTGCTGATTCTGCATGATATTTTGAATTGTAAGGGTCACTGAATCCATGTTCTCCCTTGAATTTATGAACCTCGACATTCGTTCTTTCTAAAGCTGAAATTAACTCGTCTACATTAAATGATGGCTCTTCTAGTGGGAAAAATAGCAGTACAGGACATTGTGGTGCTAATTCTGCATAATTCCTAATACGTGAACCGTAGTAACCAACTATTCCATCGACACACTCTTCCTCACAGCACAACCAAGCTACAGTTGCCCCTGCACTGAATCCAAGGATGAAAATCTTTTGGTATTCATCTTTTATATTCGATAATATACCCTTTATCTTATGTAAAGCGCCTGTGAAACCTACGTTCTCCATAAAATGTTGATAAGCAACTTCCTCTTGGGAATAATCAAAAGGCGTCTCCCGGTCTAACAAATCCGGACAAATCACATCAAAATCATGATTTGATAATGACTCATAAAAACCCTGTATATGTTGGTTCAGTCCATAAATTTCATGAATGACAATGATGACAGTATCGGACTTTTTCTGTATGTGCATCATTTTTTACCTCCTTATACGAATCCCTTCTATTATAAACTCTATATCCGAAGGGGGATAGCATCGATTTTTTAATAAGCGTCGTAACTTTATTTCAAATCACTTACACTCTCTCCGTCCATGTTAATGGATACTCTAGTGCCTTCAGATTCTGGGTATATTTCAAAAGTGTAAACGAGTTTATCCGAATCAGAGGAATAAGAAAACGTTTCGTAAGGGATTATCTCTTGGATTGTAAAGCTTATTGGGATGCTTTCATTCTCTTTAAGGTTGTTATGTGCACTAGGCATTAATACGAAGATTGCCTTCTCTCCAACCTGGAGTTTAGGAATATTCCATTTTGAACCCGGGGCATACCATTTTGAAATGATTTCATCATCCGTAATCGTATGCCAAACAGTTTCTTGGTTTTCATGAATTAGAATAGAGTTCCTATCATTATTCATTTGACTAACCTCCGTATTTTTCTTGGATTATATAGAAAGTTTAGGAAATATACAAGACCCCACTAAGCTTCTTTAACCACGTGACAATATTGTAAGATGGCAGCTTAAACTGTTAGGAAGAACGATGGCGATTTATTTCCTTTCTCTTTAATATGTAAGAAAAAGAGGAAGGTTGGGTATGAAATGGACTTTTTTGAGTTGAATATCGATGTATTCAGAATGATCAATGACTTAGGGAAACAGTACGATTATTTAAACCCTTCTGCCATTTTCATTGCCGAGTACATGGTATTTTTATTAGCATTGGCAGTCATCTTAATATGGTTCACTCGAAATGAACTGAGTAGGATGATGGTTGTTTGTGGGATGATTACGTTTGTAATAGCTGAAATGATGGGAAAAATGGCAGGGAGATTGCATTATAATAATCAGCCATTTGCCGAATTGGCCAATGTTAATAAGTTAATTGAAAAAGCAGTGGATAATTCATTTCCAAGCGACCATACCATCTTGTTTTTCTCGTTTTGTGTATCTTTTTGGCTTTTCAAAAGAGGATGGTGGCTGTTATGGATCATGCTGGCTTTCCTTGTTGGCATTTCCCGTATTTGGGTAGGTGTCCACTTTCCGGCGGATGTGCTGGCAGGAGCTATACTAAGCACCATTTCAGCCTTGGTGGTTTACCTTGTTGTTCCTAAAATAAGCCTGATTCATAAAGTATTATTGGGGTATGTGCGGTATGAACAAATGGTTCTATCCCCGTTAACTAAATCGAAGGAAAAAAAATCAAAGGATTTGTAAGCGGAACAAAAAACAGGGTTGCTCAGGCAGCCTTTTTTTATAAATACAAAAATACCCATATGATGATACTGATGGTAAAATTAAGTGAAAGCAATCCATCGCAATGGGGGGACTTAATATTGATTGATATCCAAGAAATCAAAGACATTATCAGGCATCGCTATCCATTTCTTTTAGTTGATAGAGTTTTGGAACTGGAAGAAGGAAAGAGGGCGGTGGCCATTAAAAACGTAACGGCAAATGAAGAGTTTTTTACTGGTCACTTTCCCGATTACCCAGTGATGCCAGGTGTGTTGATCGTGGAGGCATTAGCACAGGTAAGTGCTGTTGTCATGCTTACAAAAGAAGAAAATAAAGGGCGGATCGGGCTTTTGGCTGGGATCGATGGATGTCGTTTTAAAAGGCAAGTAAAACCAGGGGACCAATTACGTTTAGAAGTGGAGATTACTCGCTTGAAAGGTCCTATCGGTAAAGGAAAAGCAAGGGCTACTGTCGAGGGGGAAACTGTATGCGAGACAGAGCTCATTTTTGCTTTTGGTGATTGATGGTGATACCGATAAAAAAAGCTTACGGGTATGTGACAAGAATCAATAATGGAGAAACACAGGTATTGGTTTTTCAACATCCCATTAAGGAAGCCGGTATACAGATACCCAAGGGAACAGTGAAGCCTCAAGAAGATGCTTACCAAGCAGTGATTAGGGAAATGAAAGAAAAAACAGGTCTGGAAAATTTTCATGTGGAGAAATTGATTGCAGAAGATTTTTGGGAGAACGTTGATGGTGCCATACATAATAGATATTTTTATCAAATAAGTGTATCGAATGTTCCTGATGAATGGGACCATCAGCCGACGGGTGGAGGAGATGAAGCGGGGCTGACATTTCATTTCTTCTGGATTTCATCCGAACATGAAGTGCAGCTTATCAAAGGGCATGGAGATTATTTAAACCAGATATTTACCTAACCAGCAGTTTATCACAACCGGCCAAGATCATTATTGATCTTGGCCTGCTGTTTTTTAATGATCAGGTTTGTTTCTCGGTAATGAAAGTTTTTACGGTTGGCGGTTCATATGTATTGAATTGATCAAGAAGTCCATTTGGTTCAACATCCACCAGCGCCATGGAACGGAATTTTTCATGCAGGAACTGTTCGTCGGCCATATGATTGAATAAAGAGACCAAAGGATCATAATAGTGATTGATATTCAAGAGTCCGCAAGGTTTTTGATGAAGACCAAGCTGAGCCCAAGTGAAAATCTCAAAGAATTCTTCCAATGTTCCTGGCCCGCCTGGCAAGGCCATGAACCCATCTGCAAGCTCAGCCATTTTTGCTTTTCTTTCATGCATGGATTCCACGACGATCAGCTCGGTTAGGTTCTTATGTGCTATTTCCTTTTTTTCTAGAAAATCTGGCATTACGCCAATTACATTTCCGCCTGCTTCCAAAACGGAATCTGCAACTGCACCCATGATTCCTACACTTGAGCCTCCATAAACAAGGGTAATCTTACGTTTTGCCAGTTCCGCACCCAGTTTTTTAGCACCTTCTACATAGATAGCAGATGCACCTTTGCTTGATCCACAAAATACAGCTAGACTTTTCAAAATATCACATCTCCCATTTAGTAATCTTCCTTTCTTATCATACAAAATTAAAGGGGATTTGTTAAACTTGAATTAAAAAATGAGGGGTGGATGGATATGAACGTCACTGAATTTCAACAATGGGTAAAAGATTATTATGAAGCACGAGGATGGTCAGAATTGGACATTTTCATTCGCATTGGCTTTTTGGCTGAAGAAACTGGCGAGGTTGCACGAGCCATTCGCTCCCTTGAGATTGGCAGGGATAGACCTGATGAAGTTATTGGTTCGTATGGAGAGAACATACAGGAGCTAACCGAAGAATTGGGAGATGTGTTAGGAAACTTGATTGTGATTGCGAACAAGTACAATATCCCCTTGGAAGAAGTGTTCAATGCCCATAAAAAGAAATTATCTGAACGCTATAATCATGCATAAATTCTTTTGATTTAATTGGTGAACATGAAAATCATCCTGGTTTAAACTTGAAGAGCTGTCAATCAGCTCTTTTTCTTATGGGTCAAACGATAGTTGTTTGTTCCATTTAATTCCCTTAAAGGAAATCCTTTCAGCCTTTTATCCCCCGCCATTAACAAAGAATTCACAAAATATGGGTAGTATGCGCGATTGAGATTGGATTTTATTGGGTATAAACTTGGATTAAAGGAATGAACGTTCATTCCGCACCTTGGAAAAAAGGGGGAATCATTATGATCACGGCAGCAAATAAACGAGACAGTATAGTAACCAGCGCTTTAGTGCTTTTCGCAGAACGGGGATATGATGCGACGACAATTCCGATGATTGCTGCATCGGCAGGAGTTGGAGCGGGTACCATTTATCGTTATTTCGAGAATAAGGAAGTGCTGGGCAACAAGATTTTTCAAGAGTACTTGGATATTTTCACTGAAACGGTCAAGGATGGGTTTCCTAATGATGATTCAATTCGCAATCAGTTTCACCATATTTTTAAATCGATGGTTCACTTTACAACCGAGCAGGACCAAGCTCTTTATTTTATTAAAATCCATAGTGGAGCCCATTTTTTAAATGAAGCTAGTCATGCTTGCTTTCAAGGGCTATTGAATTTATTTAAAAATTTCTTTGATTCAGGAAAAGAGAAAAAAGAAATTAAGGAGCTTCCTTCTTCAGCTTTGATTGCCATCATTTACGGAGCATTTCTTGAGCTTGAGCGTCTTGTTCGCATCGGAGAATTAGAACCTGACGCAAAACTTTTGGCAGATGTGGAAGAAAGCTTTTGGGATGCAGTGCGATTGCACGCTTGAGACACTTTTAATATAAACGGAATGAACGTTCATTCCGTTTTCTAAACTATTGTAAAGAGGTGCTAATAAAATGGAAAACACAACTCAGTTTCCGCAGCCAAAGACATATGGCCCCCTAGGCAGCCTGCCTATCATTGATAAGGATAAGCCACTTCAGTCTTTCATGAAGCTGGCACGAGAACTTGGGCCGGTTTTTCAGTTCCAATTTCCGGGACGAATCACTACATTCGTATCCAGTGCTTCCCTCGCTAAAGAAATTTGTGATGAAACAAGGTTCGATAAGAAAGTCGGTCCAGCCCTGCAAAAAGTGAGAGCGTTTGGAGGCGATGGCCTTTTCACAAGTGAAACGACGGAGCCGAATTGGAAAAAGGCCCATAACATCCTGCTGCCCAGCTTTAGCCAGCAAGCAATGAAGGGCTATCATGCTAAAATGGTGGATCTTGCTACCCAACTCATTCAAAAATGGGCTCGCCTGAATCCGGCTGATGAGATAGATGTTCCTGAAGACATGACACGATTGACCTTGGATACGATCGGACTCTGCGGGTTCAATTATCGCTTTAACAGTTTTTATCGGGAGACCACCCATCCTTTTGTCACCAGTATGGTGCGTGCATTGGATGAAGCGATGAGCCAAACACAGCGGCTTGGCATCCAAGATAAACTGATGATCAAATCTAAAAAACAATTCAGGGAAGACATTCAATATATGTTCTCTCTAGTGGATGAATTGATTGCTGACCGAAAACAAAATGGTGATCAGGGAGAAGATGACCTTCTTTCCCATATGTTGAAAGGGGTCGACCCTGAAACGGGCGTATCACTGGATGATGAAAATATTCGTTTTCAAATCATTACCTTTTTAATAGCTGGGCATGAAACGACGAGCGGTCTCCTTTCGTTCGCCATCTATTTCCTCATGAATAACAGAGACAAGTTAAAAAAAGCGCAGCAGGAAGTCGATGAAGTGCTTGGTGATGATGTTCCTGATTACAAACAAGTGAAAAGGCTGAAATATGTCCGGATGGTGCTGAATGAAACGCTTCGTCTGTGGCCGACAGCTCCGGCGTTTTCCGTTTATGCCAAAGAAGATACCATGCTGGACGGAAAATACAATGTGAAGAAAGATGATGTGTTCTCGCTGCTCATTCCCGAGCTTCACCGTGATCCATCCGTTTGGGGTGATGACGTTGAATCGTTCATTCCTGAGCGGTTCGAGAATTTGGAGTCCATCCCATATCATGCTTATAAACCGTTTGGAAACGGGCAGCGCGCCTGTATCGGACAGCAGTTTGCCCTTCATGAAGCGACACTGGTGCTTGGCATGGTTTTACAGCACTTTGACTTGATTGATCATGAAGATTATCAATTGGATGTTAAAGAAACTTTGACTCTTAAACCGGACGGATTGACCATGCGCGTTTCACCGAGGAAGCCGGCGATGTCGTTTACCGTTGCTTCTCCAGAACCAAAATCTGCGGAAAAAGGAGCTACTGCATCTCCAATCGCATCAGCACATGGCACACCATTACTCGTCCTGTTTGGATCAAACATGGGAACAGCGGAAGGGATTGCTCGTGACCTTGCCGAAACAGGAAAGCGACAAGGCTTCAATGCCGAGGTTGCCCCTTTAAATGATTACACCGATCGGCTTCCCCGAGAAGGAGCCGTTCTCATAGTCTCGGCATCTTATAATGGAAATCCCCCTGATAATGCAGGTGACTTCGTTTCCTGGCTGAAGGAAAGCCAGGGTGACACATTGGATGGTGTTCACTATGCGATCTTCGGCTGCGGGGACCGCAATTGGGCCAATACGTACCAACGCATTCCAATCTTCATTGATGAGCGGCTGGAACAAAAAGGAGCAATGCGGCTGTCAGAAACAGGCTATGGAGATGCAAGTGATGACTTTGAAGGAGATTACGAGAAATGGACAGAAGCCCTTTGGCCGAATCTTGCCGAAACCCTGAACATTGAAGTGAATAGGAATGATCGGGTAGTCAGCTCGATTACGATGAACTTCGTAAGTGATGTGAGCGGCACACCACTTGCCCGCACCCATCATGCGTTTACATCCATTGTAAAAAGGAATTTTGAATTACAACATGAAGATAGCGGAAGAAGTACACGGCATATAGAATTAACTCTGCCAGAGGGAATACATTATCAGGAAGGCGATCATCTCGGGGTTCTTCCACAAAATCCATCGGAACTTGTTGAGCGAGTGCTCAGTCGATTTAACCTAAATGGCCAAGATTACGTGAATCTGACTGGGGATTCCGGAAAAGCTGCCCATCTTCCTACAGGAAAACCGGTAAAACTCGAGGAGTTACTATCAAACTATGTGGAGTTCCAAGAGCCCGCAACCCGGTCTCAAATAAGGGCGCTTTCCACTCATACGGTATGCCCTCCACATGTAAAAGAACTTGAAGATCTTCTTTTGGACAGTACCTATAAACAAGAAATCCTGAAAAAACGCATAACCATGCTTGACCTAATAGAAAAGTATCTTGCATGTGAAATCCCGTTTGAACGTTTCCTGGCTCTACTGCCACCTTTAAAAGCAAGATACTACTCTATCTCAAGCTCACCACTCCACAACGAAGGAGAAGCAAGCATCACCGTAAGTGTCGTCCGTGGAGAAGCTTTGAGCGGCAACGGGGAATACAAAGGAATTGCATCGAATTATTTGGCAGAACGCTCCCAAGGAGACAAAATAGCCTGCTTTATCAATACGCCGCAATCCAATTTCCAGCTCCCAGAGCAAACAGGAAAACCAATCATCATGATTGGCCCTGGAACAGGAATTGCACCATTCAGGGGATTCATACAGGCACGTCGCGTTTTAAAGGAAAAAGGTGAAACGCTAGGGATTGCCCACCTTTACTTTGGATGCCGTAATCCTGAACACGATTTTCTCTATCAAGAAGAACTCGTGCAAGCCGAACAAGAGGGCCTTGTAACACTGCACACCGCGTACTCCAGATGTCCCGGTCAAGAAAAAACATATGTCCAGAACCGATTAGCGGAAAACGCCCATGACATCCTTCCTTTATTAAAAGAAGGAGGACACCTATATATCTGCGGAGACGGAAGCAAAATGGCGCCCGATGTTGAACGAACCTTAATTGACAGCTATATGCATATCTATCAAACAACGAGAGAAGAAGCCACAGAATGGCTGCAATCATTAGAGGAGAATGGCAGATATGCGAAAGATGTTTGGGCAGGAGCATAAATAGGAGGAGCAGCGATTCTTAAGGGAATCGCTGCTTTCTTTATGAAAATACGAATAGCGGAAATTCGCGAGAAAACAGCAAAACTCACGAGTAAATAGTGCGAATTCACGAGTAAAACAGCAAAACTCACGAGTAAATAGCTTAAACTCACGAGTAAAGTGCGAATTCACGAGTAAAACAGAGCAAAGTACGAGTAAATAGTGCGAATTCGCGAGTAAAACAGAGCAAAGTACGAGTAAATAGTGCGAATTCGCGAGTAAAACAGCGAAACTCACGAGTAAATAGCTTAAACTCACGAGTAAAGTGCGAATTCACGAGTAAAACAGAGCAAAGTACGAGTAAAGTGCGAATTCACGAGTAAAACAGCAAAACTCACGAGTAAATAGCTTAAACTCACGAGTAAAGTGCGAATTCACGAGTAAAACAGAGCAAAGTACGAGTAAATAGTGCGAATTCGCGAGTAAAACAGCAAAACTCACGAGTAAATAGCTTAAACTCACGAGTAAAGTGCGAATTCACGAGTAAATCAGCAAAATTCACGAGTAAATAGCTTAAACTCACGAGTAAAACAGAGCAAAGTACGAGTAAATAGTGCAAATTAACGTGTATATCGCCCAAACTCTCGATTATATCGCTCAAATTAACGGTATATCGCCCAAACTCTCGATTATATCGCTCAAATTCACGAGTTTATCGCCCAAACTCTCGAATATATCAATCAAACTCACAAATATATCGCTCTATCTCACGAGTGAAGTAATTATTTTGCGCTAATAGAAGAATTGGAACTCATGGGAGGGCATTCATACATTGACAGAGAGCATTTACGGATTCTTTATTCATTGTTAGAATTTGAGAATGTGTTAATACTTTGGAGGCAGTAGAAGTGAGGAATGCCTGGTCAAGATCTTTCCTTTATAAATGGTTTAAGTATTTTTTAGCTTCACTCTCATTAACCAGCCTAGTCATGGTGTGGCATTAACTAACAATAAAGGGGTCACCTAAAAAATGTTTAAGTATACAGTTTGTTTTGTGAAGAAGAATAATGAACTTCTCATGCTTAACCGGGAGAAAGCTCCGATAATGGGTGTTTGGAACGGGGGGGGGCAAAATCGAGAAAGGTGAAACACCTGATATTGGTGCACAGCGTGAGGTATTTGAGGAAACTGGGATAGAGGTGGAGCCCTTTTTTTCTAAAGGAACGGTAACCTGGGAGACTCCAGAAGGTGAATTGGATGGAATATATGTATATTTGTATATGGCTGATGAGGATTTAATATATGAAACACCGAAAAAAACGCGGGAAGGCATTCTTGATTGGAAATCCATTGATTGGATACTTCATCCACTTAATCTCGGAATTGCTGAGATGGTCGCACAGTATTTGCCGGTATTAATGAAAAAAGAAGGTAACTATACATTCACTTACAAAAATGGTCAAATACCTGAAATCACCCTTACTTAAAAAAGGGATACTGCCAACTTGAGTAGTATCCCCTAAAACTCATTTCTCGAATATCGTCCCCTTTTTGAATTTAGATTCCTTAAAGGCGAACTTCATCAGAATAATATAGGCAATGCCTGTCACAATAACGCCGATGATCCAGGCCAGCTCGACTTTAATAAAGGCAGCGCCGGCACCGAAAAGCATGGCGAGCAACGCGCATGGATTATATCCTGCAAATGGCCCATCCTCTTTGTATAAATCGGCAACATTCATTTTTTGCTTTCTTAATATATAATATTCGACTAATAAAATCGAAACGATCGGACCCAAAAATGCGGAATAAATAAGAATGAACAAACCGAGGCCCTTCGCCGAAGAATCCTGTACAAGCACCCAAGGGAATGAGCAAAAGGCAAGAATTCCGGTTATGATAACGGCAACCTTATATTTCAACTTTGTAAGCAAAGTAATGACATATGTTGGCGGAATAATATTGGCAACCATATTTACCGCAATTGCACCTATAACGATAAATGCAGAAACGCCTACTGTGATATAAGGATTATCCACGACAATTGCAAACGCCTTAACGGGATTGGAAATGCCGGTAGCTGAAGCAAGCATTACACCGATTGTCAGTACGAAGCCGTATGCTAGTAAAATGGGCGAAAAATACAAAAACCCTCGTTTTGCATCACTGATGCCAGACCTAAGCTCTCTTGAATAGTCCCCTGCGCTTAAAAAGATAGCCGCATAATTCCCTAAAAACATCATGATGAAAGCAAAGAACGGCAAGCCCCATGACCCTTCAGCGTACACCCATTTTTCCGCGATGACCTCGCTATGTGATGTAAGCAGAATACCAAATACATAGACTAGCGCTAGCATGATAACAATGGATGCAAGCATTTCCACCCATTTGATGGCATGGAATCCATACAGCGAAAGCACAATTTGCACCAATTGAATCGCGACAAAGCATATGACGGTATTATCAAAAGCACCACCTGTAATGACCTTCGCGATTTCGTTTAAAGCAGTACCGCCGATCCAACTTTGAAAACCGTACCAGATGATGGCCGGGATTCCGCGCAAAAGTGATGAAATGATGGAGCCTTTCATCCCGAAGGACATTCTGAGCTGAACAACATAGGGAATACCCGTCCTGTATCCAATCCTATCATTTAAAGCAAAAATCACGGAAATGATAGCGATGGCAATGGCAGCTGCAGTAAATGTCTGTATGATGTTCAACGTTGCGGTTCCCGCTACGACCAAGCTGGCCCCAAGTGTCATATTCCCTAAATTGACGCCGTCTCCAATCCACATGAATGTATAGGATATCGGGCCAACCGTCCTATCTTCTTTTGTTCTTGGCTTCAAAGATTCATCTAAATCCGCAGCATGGTGGAACTCCGCCTCTTCTAAAGCATGACTTTCTAGATATGTAGACAATTTACACTCAACTCCTATTCGTAGTGTTATATGATATATCTAGTGATGTAATAAAAACTAACATGAGAAAAGTATACAGGTTTCATATTTAGTAATCATTAGAAGAAGTGTGAAATTTCAGATATTATTTTGTGCTTTTTAACTAAAAGAATATCAAATGAATTCTTGTAATTAACTGGGGGTAAATGAGTCTTGCTGTCTCGTTATTTGTTTGCAGTAAGTAGGTTGCTGAGGTAGCCTTTTTCTTATGGGAAAAACGGGGCAGGGTAATGTTAAACCTTGAAATTCGTTAAAAAATTATATCAGTGTGTAGAGATATTGGTCTTTTTTATTGACCAAAAATATATGTCTCACGATACGTCTGCCATCTGAAATATTTTTAATGGGGATGATCATATGCACGATGAAACAAGATTACCGCGAAATGGAAAAGACTTTGTATTATTCTTAGCGATTATATCAATACTTTCAGTCAACATTATCCACCACTTATTATGGGATTTAAATTTGGATTCAGTAAAGAAGTGTATTTGGAAACCTTACGAGTAATTCCATTTGTATGGATTTGTGTCATTTTATTAGTAACACTTGTTGTAAATCCTCTAGTTAATAAACTCGTACAAAAGTTTATTGAACCTACGGACGGTTTTAATGCAAGGGTGTTATTCACGATATTATTCAGCGTAACCATCCTGTCCATTTTACTGACGGTTATCGGATCTTGGATTGGCATGAGGGAAATTAGTTTGGAGCCGATTCAGACGTTCTTTTATGACTGGCCACGCAACTTTTTCATCGCATTTTGGGTTGAAGCTTTGATCGCACAGCCGATAGCAAGATTTGCAATGAAAAAATTACATGCAAGCCAGGCCCGTAAAGCAGTAAATGCGTAACATTTAACTAAATTAAAAGCCCATATAGCCGATTGGTTTTATTAAAAAACCAGTCGGCTTTTTCATGCAGAAAAACATATCATTCGTTTTTGCAGTATGAGTCCTACAGAGGAAGATAGCTATATTTTATATAAAAATTACTATCGGTAGGGTAGTGGATAAGGGAAATTTAAACAATTGAAAAAAACTCTAATTAAAGAGTCTGGAAATTTTAGTTATGGCATTTTAATTGGTGAATTTAATTGATAATAATCCCTATATGAACGATAAGATACAATTTTTTTATCCTGAGAATGTGCATCTAACTGCAAAATCTTAGATTTATTGGTTTCTAAATAATAATTATATCCTTCTGTTTCTAAACTATAGAAGGCATAGGAAATTCCAAGCATTTGTTTCTTGGTGACTTTTACATCAGGGTGATGTTGTATTAGATCAGCTAATTGTTGTACAGTTGTTGATGGAATGTCTGCGATATTAAATAATGTTTCCTTAATATTAGTCTTTACTTTATTCAAAGTTGTTTTTGCCTTATGTTTGATTTTGGAATGTCTTGACATAAATATCACTCCTACTCTGAGTATAGTTGGGATTTATTATGCTTATTTCCAATCAGCAAACAAGGTAAACACAAATTTGCGTTAAAAACTATTTGAAAAATGTTCAACCATAAATATTTGGCTGACTATAATAATTTTTGAAGGGGAATTTAGTGATACTTTATGGATTGGCATAGTCCTAACTGTTCTTGTTTATGTTCTTGGTGATTTGTTTATTTTCCGTAATATCAGGTGATACTCAGTTACACAAAAAGAAATATAATTGTAGCTGTATCCGATGAGATTTTAACATTGCAATGGTTTATTTAATGGGACAAGATATATTTGTAGGTGACAATGACCTAATTAATGCAGCACTTCTTTGCTAATGTTGTCGACATGGGAGAATGGTTCGTTCTTTTATAAGTATCTCGATAACAATGTATTGGACGAGAAACCTGTCCATCATAGAGCAACTTCCTAAAGAAAGGGACTCCACAAAGGGTCCCTTTTTAAAATGTATTAATAAAGCTTGAGATTAAAGATACAGTTAAAAAAGAGTGATTGTTTGCAGGCAATATGTTAATAACTTTTACTGCAAGTAAATCAAACAATTTGTTTTAAAACTTCCTAGTATTTTAGTGGATATAATGCATCAGAAAGGGCTTGTTCAACTCGGTGCTTTTGTTCACGATCAAAGGTTGCGGCGGTCTTTTTTATTGTGCTCGGGGCAGGTTAGTTAAAGGTTCGCGAAGGGCGAGCGATGATATATGGATATAAACAATCGAAAGGAATATTGTGATATAGAAATGTTTCAAATAAGCGGGGTTTATTATTTATCGTGACTAAACTTTTTTGTAGTTTAAATCTTGAAAAAGCGGGAAATGTTACTTATACCAAAAAAAGGAGGTAATATAATGACTAATAGCACTTTCTTGCCAACTAAAAGTTCTTCCCAAAATGTAGAGGCAGAACTAAGAAATCAAGAGGTAGAACTAAGAAATCAAGAGGTAGAACCAAGAAATCAAGAGGTAGAACTAAGAAATCAAGAAGTAGAACCAAGAAATCAAGATAGGAATCTATTTTTTAAAGGAGTCATTGTAGGAGGAATCATTGGTGGGGCTCTATCTCTTCGTGATTACCGCACAAGAATGAAGGTGATGGACACAGCTGCAAGTATGAAGGAATCTACAGTAGAATTAATCTCACAGGTGAAGGAAAATCCTAAGGATACAAAGGAAGAGCTCGTTCAACGATTTAACTCAGCTTCTACATCCCTCAAAGAAGCAATTCAGGAAGCTCAGTCCATCTATAACTTGGTAGATGATCAATTGTTAGGTATAACAAAAGGAAAGAAATCGGTCGCTAATAACATTGCCAATGCAGCAAATTTAGTGGATGTAGCGGTTGAAGCGAAGGAGAAAGCGAAAGAAACTGTTACTAAAGTTTCGGAGGCTGGAAAATCTCTAACAGGGTCTCAATTGACTATCTCAGATAGGGAGAAACAAAATATACAAAAATAGCAGACAAAAGGTACAATCAGCCGCCATCCCTGGTGGCTTTTTCTAATTGAAAGGGAAATTCGCTAAGTGTGAAGAAATGCTTAAACGAACAGGTGCTTTACTTCAATAACTAAGTCGTTGCATCAACCTTTATGCAATTGAAGGGACAGGTAAAGGTAGATTTTGTTAATATTAATAGTTGAAGAATATATAGAATATTCGGTTATCATAAACTTGGAGGTGTGGAGGAGGAAAAATGAAGATAATAGAACTGCCAATTGAATTTGAATTTAATGGGCAAAAAAATTACATTAATCCTAGCTTGATTATTTTGAAGAATGAACTAACCTTGGTCGATACAGGGTATCCAAATTTTTTACCTTTAATTGAAAATGAAATTATAAAAAATGGTTATGAAATGAAGAATTTAAAAAATATAATCATTACTCATTATGATATTGATCATATAGGTTCCTTATATGATTTCAAGGAAAAGTATCCTTTGATTAACATTATAGCCAGTGAAGTAGAATCAAAATATATTAGTGGTGAAATGAAGTCAGAGAGATTGGTTCAAGCCGAAGAAATGCTGGAAAATATGCCAAATCAAGAAATCGAATTCGGTAAATGGTTTATACAACAATTAAAGAATTTGAACCATGTTTCCATTGATGAAAAGGTACATGATGGTGATTTGATTTTAGATAACGAATGTAGAGTAGTAGCAACACCAGGGCATACTTCAGGGCATATTTCTTTATATATTCCAAATTTAAAAAGTGTAATAACAGGTGACACAGCTGTTAAAGAGAATCATGAATTGGTCATTGCTAATCCACACTTTTGTTTAAATGTTAAGGAAGCAGAACAGTCTTTAATAAGGATTAAAAATCTTAAAGCTGAAAATTACTATTGTTATCATGGTGGAAAATTCACTTTATAATTGGGTTTTGCTTAAGATTGGAGCTGTCTTTAGGCAGCTTTTTCTTATGTGCTTGAAGTATTTATTGCGGGTTATGACAGCTTCGCTGGTACTACGTAAAAACCGAACTTTTTACAGTTCGGTCAAGCAAAGGTGGGGGGATATAACCTTTGGAAACTATATTGTTTACTAGTTTGAATATTTTTGTAGAATCATAATATATTAATAATTCTGCTGTTCACTTCCAACAGGAAATGAAACCCCCATATTTCGTAAAGCTTCTTTTGCTTGATTTAAATAGGATTCTGCTTGTTCTTGCCATTTGATAATCACTTTAATAAAGGCTATATATTCAGGTCTTGCATTTTCTTCCATTATTTTTAATCCTTCACTTACTTTTTTATCTTGGGTTTGAGCGTTCATTATACAAGCTGTCATTGTTTCTATAATGGTTTGCTGTTGCTCACCATTTTTTAGCCTTTGGGCTGATCCCACTGCGGTTACACGGTGATATGAAGCAGGGATTAGATGGTTATGCATCTCGCGACTTCCTTTTAAATCTTTGGTTTCTGGTATATGGAAAAGCTCACTACTCATAGCACATACCATTTCTTCAGCATATAAACTTTGATGTAACATATATAAAATAGGTTCCCAGTTGTTTACTCGATAATAATAATCATTCGGATACAAAAAAACATCTCCTCTTTCAGTACATTTTATAGTTATCATTTAGGATCGAAATTAATGAAATTGTATTATCCATCATATGTTTATTAATTTTGTCCAGTTCAAATAATATTGCAAAGGTTACACATGATAACTTATTCCTAAATGTCAACTGAATATGTACCTTTACCGCCTATATGAGAAAATACATATAAATCCAACATTTTATCCTCTGAACAGAGATGGAGACTATTGCTGTCATTTTTATTTTGGATTTGGTGGAGGTTTCGCCTTAATAGTCGTTTTGTTTATACTCTTAATCATTGTTGGATGTGGTTGTTTGTAAGGCGGGAGATGGGGATAAAAAAGCTCGACCTTTATTGGTCGGGCTTTTTAAATTTAATCTAAGTATCCTCAATTTTTGAATCAGTTGAGATACTGTTTTAATATTTCTAATCCTATTTTTAACTCATCGAATGAGTTTGTTGAAGATAGTGCAATACGCAAATACATATCAGGGGTGGTCTGTCCGCTTTGAAAACGATTGGAATGAAAAACTCGAATACCGCGCCTTTTCAAATCCGTTTCCAGCTGTAACGCATCATTATGTCCTTTAATTGGAAGCCAACGATAAAGACTGAGAGGATGTCCAACATCCTTTTCTAAAGGAAAATATTCCGAATAAATATCATTTGCAGTCTGTGCAAGCCGTTTCTTTTGAGAAACAATTTCATGAGCCTTTCCTGATAGGATTAGCTGTGTGATAACCTCTGCATCAAAAGAAGAGGTCTTTACATTAATGTTGAAAATGGCCTGGGCAATTTTCTTGCGAAAGGCCTCCCCATAAACCATATAGGCAACTCTCAATCCAGAACATATTGACTTAGAGGTGCCGCAAATATAAACGCTATGTTCTGGGAGTAAATGGAACATTGGCTGCCGGTAGTCGGAGATAATGCCTGCAGTCAGAAATGCATGAATATCATCCTCAATCAAAATTAAACGATGCTTTCGGATGACCGCAGCTAATTCTTGCTTACGAATATCCGACATCATGATTGTGGTTGGATTGTTGCAAGAGGGCATCAGGAAAATGCCGTCAATATTTGTTTGACAACTCTGCTTTTCAAGTTCATCTGGCAGCATTCCATAATGGTCTCCGGGAATGGGCACTAACTTAATATGAAACATCTTTGCCAGCTCGATAAAGTTTGAATATGTGTATAAGTCGGTTGCAATTCTATTACCAGGCTCAAACAAAGCAGCCAAGGCTATGGCCAATGCATTTTGGGCACCGGAAACGATTGCTATATGCTCTTGATCCGCATGAATGCCGAAAGATTCCATCCAGTTTAGAGCTGCTGTTTTTTGATGTGGAATTCCAGTCGGATCGTTGTAATTCAGCAGCTGCTCCAAATAACTTTTGTTCACAGTTTTTTGTAAAGTTTCTGATACAATATCATTGGTTTGCTCAAAAGATGCCACAAAACCAAGATCAATGCTGTTTGCCGTTTTATCCGCGGAAATGGTTATAGAACGAGTGGCATTAGGAGCCACAAAGGTTCCGCTTCCCGTAACGGCATATATCAATCCCTTTACTTCGCATATTTTGTAGGAACGGGTAATCGTGGTGAAGTTTAAGTCTAGAAAATCTGCCAATTCTCGTTGCGGGGGCAACTTGGTTCCAGGTGCTAAAAAACCATTTGTTATATCTTGTTCAAGTAATGATGCAAGAGATTTATAAAAAGGACGCTTTAATGCTTTCTTATCAGGTTTCCAAGACATTGGATAATTGTCAAATGAATTTACGGGCATAGTTCACCTCTACTATCTTATTCCATACAATCATATCATTATTTGTATGGAATTCTAATGATGAAACGGTATGATTTGAGTTGGCTTTAAATGAATATAAGGTGATTAGCCTATCAGAACCCCCGTTTTGATAAAAAGGGGGAATTTTATTTTAAATTGTAATCCATACAATTAACTTGTTTTTTGTACGGATTTTGTATGTTAAGTTTAAATAAATTTAGCCATCAGGATGTGATTTAAATGAAAAAACGAACTCAAATGATAACTGCATTTCGTGCGGCTTTTCCGTACACAGTGCCCATTTTGGCAGGCTTTTTATTTTTAGGCATCGCTTATGGAATCTTTATGAATTCATTAGGGTTCAGTGCGATTTACCCGATATTGATGAGTCTAACGATATTTGCAGGATCAATGGAGTTTATTGCAGCCAATTTATTGCTTGTCGCGTTCAATCCGATTAACGCCCTTTTTCTAACCTTAATGGTGAATGCACGGCATTTGTTTTATGGCATATCCATGCTTGATAAATATAGGGGGACCGGTAAGAAAAAGCTGTATCTGATTTTTGGGCTTTGCGATGAGTCTTTTTCCATCAATTGTACCGTTGATGTACCGAAGGATGTAGATAAGGGCTGGTTTATGTTCTTCGTGACACTGCTCAATCATTGCTATTGGGTGATAGGATCAGCGATTGGCGGCATTTTTGGCTCTTTTGTTAAATTCAATACAGAAGGACTCGATTTTGTTATGACGGCTCTCTTTGTAGTGATTTTCATTGAACAATGGATGAAAGAGAAAAAACATCATAGTGCTCTCGCTGGGCTTGGGCTGTCAGCTGTCTGTCTTATTATTTTTGGCGGAAGCAATTTCATTATCCCTGCCATGTTTGCCATTTTGGGGGTACTCACCTTACTTAGAAAGCCATTAGAGAAAGTTGAGGTGAGTACCATATGACAATGACTTTAACGCAGCAAATCATTACAATTGCGATGGTTGTTTTAGGCACAATGCTTACAAGATTTCTTCCCTTCATCGTTTTCCCATCAGGTAAACCAACACCGAAGTATGTACAGTATCTCGGTAAAATGCTGCCATCTGCAGTAATTGGGCTTTTGGTCATTTATTGTTTAAAGGATGTAAGCTTACAATCCGGAAGTCACGGCATCCCTGAATTTATTGGGGTGGCGGTAGTTGCCCTGCTTCACGTTTGGAAGAAAATGATGCTTCTCTCCATAGCGGGGGGAACGATTGTCTACATGCTGCTGGTTCAATTGGTTTTTTAAATGGATAATAGTCAGCACATCCAATTCACTGATATCAATGGTATTGGAAGGGGCAGGTAATAGTGAAGAAGAAAATTGATGAAGATAAAATTCATGAAAAACACTATGAACAAATTCATGAACAAGTGAAAAACGATCCGTATGCTCTGTCGTTAGGCATTCAGTTAACGAATTTCGAGGCAGGTTTTGCAGAAGCAACGTTAGAAGTGCAAAGCACTATGGTAAATGCATATGGAACTGTTCACGGGGCAGTCATTTATGCTGTAGCAGATCATGCTTTTTCCGTAGCCTGTAATGCCTATGGAAAAACATCATTAGGCCTCTCCACAACCATCCAGTTTATTGAATCAGCTAAACCCGGAGACAAGATAGTAGCCCGTGCAACGGAAGTCAAACGAAACTATCGGACAGGATTTTATCGAATAGACGTCTTTCATGAGGAAAACCTGATTGCAACCATGGAGGCAGTGTCATACCGTAAGGATCATTATTTTATTGAACTTGATGAACAAGATTAAAGCAGTTTAATAGTTTGTTCAGAGCTGTCCTCAAGACAGCTTTTTCATATTAAAGGGTGCTGTTTGTTCTTTGTTCATGTTGTTTAGTGAAGGAATCCTCGATAATATATATTTTGAACGTTGGTAATTTTGTTAAAAAAAGGTATTGTTCCGAATCATTTACATTGCTTTTATTTTGCGAGAAAATAAAGGTACAATTAATACTTATTTAGCTTAGGATTATAGACTATAAACGATAATGAGGTAGGAAAAAATGATTGCAAAAACAGAAGAAGATTTTAATGGTTTGAAGGAAATTGGCAAAATTGTTGCCTCGATAAGAGATGAATTGGTACAAAGAACAATTCCGGGGATTACGACCAAAGAACTTGATGATGTAGCCGGAGAACTTTTAGAAAAGGCAGGTGCAGTTTCGGCTCCAAAAGGTGAATATGATTTTCCAGGCTATACTTGCATTAGCACTAATGAAGAAGTAGCACATGGTATTCCGGGTCTTCGGGTTATTCATGAAGGGGATCTAGTGAATATTGATGTATCTGCTTCAAAGAACGGTTATTTCGCAGATACAGGAATCTCATTTGTAGTAGGGGAGGGTGACGAAGTATTAACGAAATTATGCGACGTTGCTAAAAAGGCATTTGAAGCAGGTCTTAAGAAAGCAAAACCCGGTTCCAAAAAAAGCAGAATCGGAAAAGCAGTATTCGAAACAGCGGGACAGCATGGATTCACTGTTATCAAAAACCTTACAGGACATGGCGTTGGACGTGGTATACACGAAGCACCTGACCATATTTGTAATTATAATGATCCATGGGATAATGAACTATTAAAGGAAGGGATGGTTATCGCATTCGAACCATTTATCTCAACCTTTGAAGAAGAAGTATTCCAAAAAGAAGATGGTTGGACCTATGCAACAGAAAAAAGCTTTGTAGCTCAATTGGAACATACGATTATCCTTACTAAAAATGGTCCGATTATTGTCACCCTTTAATTCAAGCTTAGACATAATGTATAAACATAAGTATTTCGTATACCGTGTAGTAAATTTAAATGGGGTAACGTATAAATTCGTAGAATGTTACTCGCTCTAAAACAAGAAGGATTCGATCACCCACGCAAAAATAAGGGAGTTGCTTTAGCAGCTCTTTTTCTTATGGAGTTAAAGGGGCAGGGAAATACGGTAACTTTATTTGGAAACTATGTTAAGATTGGGGTATTAATGTTGAAAGGCGTTAGAATATGAGTCAAGACAATCCAAAAACGAAGATATACTTTTGGCTATCTGTTACGCTTTTACTCTGTGGAATTATTTCTTGGATTCCTTATTTGGTCTTTAAAATTGAAGTATCTTATGGGATGCTAACATTTGTTCTTAACCCAATTGGAGTAATATTAGGTCCTTTTTCAAACAATAGATTAATAGCCTTAAGCAATTTATTTATGGTCTTTAGTTTTATTCCTGTTATGATATTTGTATATCTAACAAGAGGGTACATTCCTATGCTAGATAGGCTTTTGTTATGTGAAAATGACACTCCTTCTAAAAACAATAAAGAAAAACTTATTGTGTCGCAGTTCGAAAAAATTGTAGTAATAAATAGGATGATAATCGTTCAACTAACAGGTGCTTCACTTCACTAAGGAAGGTTGCTGCGGCATCCTGTTTCATATGAAACTAACGGGGTCAGGTTAGTTCAAGAAGAAAAAGGGAAGATACTAATCAATTAGACTTCCGCTTTACGTTATAAGAGAATAGAATATAAATAAAAAGGTGATTACAATTAAAAAAGTAAAAAGTATCCTATTTTTTCTTCTTGGATCCATATCTCTTTTGATTGGTATTGCAGGGACTGTGTTACCAGTTCTGCCGGGCGGTCCGTTTTACTTATTTGCTGCTTTTTGCTTTGCTAAAAGTTCCAAGTCGATTGAAAACTGGTTCAAAAGCACTTCATTATATGAAAAATACGTTGAAGCATTCCTGCAAAAAAAAGGTATGACTCGAAAAGAGAAAATCAGAATCAATTTAATTGCCGATTTCTTCATCGTAATTTCTGTATTTTATGTGGACATCCCATTAGTGAAAATCTTATTGGTAGTGCTCGCCCTCTACAAACATTATTATTTCATAAAAAAAATTAAGACAATTGACCGAAACAGTACGGGAAAAAGAGCTTTTTGAACCTTCAACTAATGGAGTTGCTTCGGCAGCTCTTTTTTTAATGGAGCTAAAGGGACAGTATAGTTAAATAAGAACAAAGAGGAAATCCCATGGTTCTAAGCGTTATAAGCACCAGTAACAAAAGGCATTGTTTCTTACCATCAGTTCGGTAACAAAGTGCCAACATGCATTAAGTGGGTCCCTGCATAACATCATGTGCGTAAACGCTAGTTTTGCTGACAAGTGGTAGTTTGTTATAGGATAATGGTGATATATTTGATGGGCAAAATATTAGGGTAAAACTCCATAATGAAGGAAGTGCTAAATGATGAATTTAGAAATGGTTATGCAGGAGCTTGAAGCCCTTGGCAAGGAACGAACTAAAAAAATGTACATATCCAATGGTGCACATGAGCCGCTTTTTGGCGTGGCTACAGGCGCCATGAAATCAATTGTAAGGAAAATAAAAATAAATCAGCATTTAGCTGAAGAGCTTTATTCGACAGGCAACTATGATGCAATGTACTTTGCAGGCATTATTGCAGACCCAAAAGCCATGACTGAGTCTGATTATGATCGTTGGATGGATGCTGCGTATTTTTATATGCTGTCCGATTATGTAGTGGCTGTAACTTTATCAGAGTCAGATATTGCACAAGAAGTTTCTGATAAATGGATTGCAAGCGGTGAAGAGCTGAGAATGTCAGCGGGCTGGAGTTGCTACTGTTGGCTTTTAGGTAATCGACTAGACGTTGAATTTTCAGAAAGCAAGATTTCCACTATGCTTGACCTTGTGAAAAATACGATTCACGATTCGCCAGAAAGAACGAAATCCGCTATGAATAATTTTCTATACACCGTGGGGATTTCATATTTGCCTCTCCATGAAAAGGCAGTCGAGACCGCAAAAGCAATAGGAATAGTAGAAGTCAAACGGGACAAGAAAAAAAGCAGTTTTCTAAATGCTTATGAAAGTATTCAAAAAGAAGTCGGTAAAGGAAAGCTTGGTTTTAAACGCAAGCATGTAAGATGTTAAAATTAGCCTCGTGAATTTGAAGTGTAATTTCAATAATGGAGCTTGCTTTGGCAGCTCTTTTTCATTGTTGATGAACCAATACACAATAAATGTGGGGTGAATTATACTTGAAGTCATTTCAACTGAACGAAAAAACAAGATCTTTTTTATCGGAATATCAATTATTTGAAGATGACTTGATACAACAAGTTCAGTTGCAGCACCGTTTGGAATTAGTAGCAGCATTTGGGATTCAAAAAGGAATGCGTGTATTAGAAATAGGTTGTGGTCAAGGGGATACAACCGTTGCAATAGCAGACGCAGTAGGGGAAAGCGGATGTGTTGTCGCAATAGATATTGCTAATCCCGATTACGGAGCACCGTTAACATTAGGTCAAGCAGCAGAGCGTATTAAGAAATCTTCATTAGGAGAACGTATTGACTTCCATTTTGAAATGGATTTTGATTTTTTTGAATCACCTATACCATTTGATGTGGCGGTTTTATCCCATTGTTCATGGTATTTCAAGCAACCAGAGGATTTATTGAATTACTTTAAAAAAATTCGTAAATTGGCAGAACATATATGTTTTGCAGAATGGGACCTCGATTTTACCTGCATTTCTCAACGTCCCCATTTTTGTGCAGTTTCCATTCTGGCATTGTATTCAAACTTCGTAAAGAATGAAGGAAATATCCAAAACTTGTTTCATAAAACTCAAATTCACCAGCTACTCCAACAAGCAAATTTTGAAGTGGTAAAACAACTTACAGTCGATGCAATATTATTACAAGACGGTCACTGGGAAAAAAGTTATGCAAATAGTATCCGTGCAGAATTTATTAAAGTTCCTTACATGATACAAACGTTGATAACTGGTTATTATGAACTGATGAACAATTCGAATGATAAGGAGAATTCATTAAATAGTTTCATTGTTTGTGCAAAGTAATGAGTTCCTCATTTGAAGATATGCTTTTTGGTACTTTAACAAACGAGTTCAAAATCCAGAGCTGCCGAATTGGTTGCTTTTTTGCTTATGCTGATAAAGGAGTAAAAACATTAAATTTGATTAATTCAACTAAAAGTATCGCTTTAATGAGCTGTGACGATCACAATCAGCTCGTTTTCTTATGCAACGAACGGGTGCGAAGTTCATTAGTCTCACTAAAAATAATCAAACTGAATACTAAATCACAAGAAAATCCATTTTGATCAATCTTTTTTCAAAATGGATTTTTTTATTTACGCTAATATCGGGGTTAAAGAGGACATTTTGATTAATCATTATTTCAAAGCTACAGCAGTTAAAACATTTCAGTAACTTCCCATGATTCGACTATTTGATGCGCCAACCTTGGATCATATCCTTTACCCATCAGATAGGCAATAGCTGCAATTTCCATCATTGCATGAGGGACAGATGTTTTTTGAGCTTCGTTTAAACCATACTGTACCCAAGGGCCAACCTGTGACAATGTCTCTTGTTTGAGCTGGTGTGGGTTAGTGTAAGAAGGATACACAATATTACATCCTTTCAAAAAATATAGTTAAATATCACAATCCTATTTTATGCACCTTAACTCATCTCGTGTTCGATAATCTCTAATTTTATAGATAAAAGTTATGGGTCAAAGGATGTCCTTCTTCAACAATGAAGGGAGGGGAGTTTAAGTGGGAAATTGCACAAGTGTTACTAATTAAAGTATTGTAACTTCCTCGAGAAGAAACAATCAACCTAAAAGAATGTAAACTAAATCAGGTTCAAAGTGAAATTTTTGAAATTGGTTAAACTAGGGGTATCGATTGATCCTTCAAAGATTTATAAAAAACGTTGACAAAGTCCACTAATCGCAATAAAGTATTAGTGGATAAAGTCCACTAAAAAGGAAGTCTATAATGAATATAAATAAAAATACCATTGCAGATATCCGGCAATTCAACAGATTTTATACGAATATACTTGGTGTGTTGGATAAGCATATTTTGGATACCGGATATTCTTTCACTGAGGCACGGGTAATTTTAGAAATCGGTTTGATGGAGCAGTGTATAGCAAACAATTTAGTTGATAAACTGGAAATTGATCGCAGCTATATGAGCAGAATAATTAATAAGTTAAGAAAAGATGGACTGGTTATGAAGGAAAACTCGGCCCTGGACAACAGAACTAGTCTAATTCGGCTGACTCCTGAAGGGTTGACTCTTTTTGACCAGCTAAATGAAAGATCTGATGAACAATTAGTGAGGTTATTCCAAGGATTATCACAAAACGAAATAAAAGAAATCCATGCTTCTATGATGTTCATTCAGAAGAAATTGGATAGTTTGGGGAGATTATAGGATGATACGTTTTGAAAATGATTATACAGAAGGTGCTCATAAGCGAATTCTGAAACGATTAATAGAAACCAATGAAGAACAAACACCCGGATATGGAGTGGATGAACACTGTGAAAAAGCGAGAGCCTACATTCGAAAAGAGTGTGATGCTGCAAATGCAGATATACACTTTTTAGTAGGAGGAACACAAACGAATACAACTATTATCGCTTCAATTTTGCGGCCGCATCAAGGTGCAGTTTCTGCAATTACCGGTCATATCGCGGTACATGAAACAGGAGCAATTGAAGCCACCGGTCATAAAGTGCTTACTTTGCCGAGTGATGATGGAAAAATTCAAGCTGGACAGGTGAAAGAATTATATGATGCTCACTGGAATGATGTTACTCATGAGCATATGGTACAGCCAGGATTGGTTTACATTTCTAACCCTACAGAAAATGGAACGACTTATAGTAAAGCCGAATTGGAAGCTTTAAGTGAAGTTTGCCGGGAATGTGGTTTGCCATTGGTATTGGATGGCGCTAGATTAGGGTATGGCTTGGCTTCGAAAGGCAGCGATTTAACCTTGGCGGATGTTGCAAGGCTATGTGATGTGTTCTATATAGGGGGAACGAAAGTTGGAGCAATGTTTGGTGAAGCGGCAGTCATCATGAATGACGCCCTGAAAAAGGATTTCCGCTATTTCATCAAGCAAAAGGGAGGGATGCTGGCTAAAGGGAGACTTTTAGGGATCCAGTTTGAAACCTTATTTGAAGATGGCTTATACTATGAAGTTTCTAATCATGCCGTGGAAATGTCAATGATGATTCGAGAAGCATTTGTTGAAAATGGATTTTCATTACGATATGATTCCACATCAAATCAGCAATTTCCCATCTTGCCGGAAGATGTAATACTGGAATTAGGTAAAAAGTATTCATTCTCCTTCTGGGAAAAAGTCGATGCTACACATAGTGCTGTGAGATTTTGTACCAGTTGGGCTACGAAAAAAGAACATGTTGACATGCTCGTAGAGGATATCAAGGCAATAAAAGGAGAAAAAAATGGCCACGATAGAGTTATATTTAGAGAATAGTTATCTAAAAGAATGTTCGGCAAATATCGTTTCAATACAAGACCGGTTTGTTGTGTTCGATCAAACCATTTTTTATCCAGGCGGCGGTGGGCAGCCTTGTGACCGGGGGATCATTAAACAAGGTGATGAAACATATAATATATTAACAGTAAACAAAGTAGATGGTGAAATTATTCATGAACTGGAACGTCCATTACAGGACATTGATCAAACAGCAGAAATGCAGATTGACTGGTCTTGGCGGTTTCAGAATATGCAGTATCACACATTATTGCATGCCATTTCAGGTTATTTATATAAACATTACAATGCTTTAGCTACAAGCAGTCAAATTGACAAAGAACATGCGAGATTAGAGCTGTCTTTTTCTCCTGGAATAATGGAAGAAATCCCATTTGATTCATTAGAACAATCGATAAAGAAGGTACTGGCACAACCCCATAATGTTAACACGAAAACAATTACCAGAGCTGAAGCAGAGCAAAAAGAAGGGGTTATTAAAACGGTCATTAATTTACTGCCAGCTTCGCTTAACGAAATTCGAATCGTTCAAATAAATGATATTGATGAGCAAGCATGTGGCGGAACCCACGTCAACAACACAAATGAAATTAAAGACTTTTCCATTATGAAAATTCAACAAAAAGGTCCCACGAAAAAAAGGATCAAAATTCAACTATTGGATTAAATTGAATGAGGAATATAAAGATACGTTTTTGTAATTTGGTATTAAGCTAAGTCGGAAGCATCGTCCCTGTTTTTTAATTCAATTGACTATCAATGATGTAAATGATTATTATTACTACAAGAGTTAATTCGCTTAAAGAAGGTGTTGGACTAATATGACCTGGGTTTTGAATGTTTCAAACCACCTAATCGGTAATGCAGAATCTCTAGCTGAAGAAATTGTTGCAGGTGTTCTGCATAGTATGGAATTAGAAATTCCACTGTGGGAAAAAGAGCAAGCCATAAAAATGTATATTGAATTTATAAATTTTTTAGGTGATTCACTTTTGGTCATGGATGAGGGAGTGCCACAAACACTCATTGAATGGAGTAATAAGAACGCAGCTGGACAGGTATCCCCCGAAGGGAAAATTTCAGAGATAATTGTTCGTTATCCGCCAACGAGGGACATTTTTACCGACATTATTACGAAAATCAGCTTAGAGTTTGAGCTTTCATTAAAAGATCATTCCTTCATTATTAAGCGGATAAACAATATGTTGGACATAAGCCTTAATGAAACCATTTTTGCTTTCGAACGCCTTTCCGACGAATATAAGGAGAAAACGCAAAGAGAACTGGATGAACTTTCAGCGCCAATTGTAATGATTAAAGATGGTATGGCGGTACTCCCATTGATTGGTATTATAGATTCATATAGGGCGAATTACATTATGGAAAAAGTCGTACCAAAAATTTCTGAACTACGGTTAAACTATGTGATTGTTGACTTCTCAGGCATATTGAAAATAGATACAGATATTGCACGTCATCTTCATCAAATAGGACAAATGCTTGATTTGCTAGGAATACAAACCCTTACAACAGGGCTACGCCCTGAATTAGCCAAAACCGTTGTAAATAGCGGAATTAATATGTCGGAAATTACTTCTTTCGCAAACGTTAAGCAAGCATTAGAAAGCATTAAATAATACTATTATACCAGCAATATATCTGCTGGATTTTTTTATTCAATGGCTCGGTTAAAACAATTATGTTATGTTTCTTCTTTAGTCCAACGGGGCAGGTCAAGTTCAACAGGTGATTGCTTATTGTCGTGGTTGTTACTGTTTAATGTCAGTGGAGGCTGTTGAACTTCTAAGATCCAAAGGTGTTAATGCATTTCGTTTAGAGGAAGGTATACATGATTGGAAGAAATTTCAGAATGATAAATGAGGTTTTGACAAATGTCTAGTAAAACATATCAAATGAACCAGAGTTACGTAGATTCTCAAGAAAAGCAAAAAATGTTATACAAACGTACATTAATTATTATAAGTATTTCACAAATTTTTGGCGGTGCTGGGTTAGCGGCTGGAGTTACGGTGGGGGCACTTCTTGCACAACAAATGCTTGGCACAGATGCATTTGCTGGACTTCCTTCGGGTTTATTTACTTTAGGGTCTGCAGGGGCTGCTTTAATCGTAGGTAGACTTTCTCAACGTTACGGTCGTCGTACAGGTCTAACAGCTGGTTTTATGATTGGTGGACTTGGAGCAATAGGAGTCATAACCGCAGCTATAATAAATAGCGTTTTCCTTTTATTTGCTTCCCTGCTTATTTATGGTGCAGGAACAGCGACAAATTTACAAGCTCGTTACGCTGGTACGGACTTAGCAAACAATAAACAACGAGCTACTGCTATTAGTATTACTATGGTGTTTACAACATTTGGTGCAGTTGCAGGTCCGAATTTAGTGAATGTAATGGGGGATTTTGCTCTTTCTATTGGCGTTCCATCACTTGCTGGTCCTTTCATTTTATCAGCAGCAGCATTTATCTTAGCAGGTCTTGTACTTTTCTTTTTGCTTCGCCCAGACCCATTAGTTATAGCTAGAACAATAGAAGCGTCCAACCAGGAAAGTAATCGAATGGAATATTCGACTGATACTGAACAAATAGAAAACAAAAGAGGTATTATGGTTGGTGCGACAATTATGGTTCTTACTCAAATTGTAATGGTGGCTATTATGACAATGACACCAGTTCATATGAGACATCATGGACATGACTTGGGTGAAATAGGTCTCGTTATTGGATTTCATATAGCTGCAATGTATCTTCCTTCACTGGTTACAGGTGTCCTTGTTGATAAGTTTGGCCGTACTGCCATGGCTGTTGCCTCTGGAGCTACGCTGCTTCTGGCAGGTTTAATATCAGCGATTGCACCAGGCGATTCTATGATTCTTCTAGTAATTGCTCTTTCTTTACTAGGATTAGGATGGAATTTTGGTTTAATAAGCGGGACTGCTCTTATCGTTGATTCAACTGACACTTCAAATCGGGCTAAAACTCAAGGTACAGTGGATGTTTTAATTGCATTATCAGGAGCTTCTGGCGGCGCCTTATCAGGAATGATTGTGGCCGGTTCAAGTTATACAACATTATCATTTATTGGAGGTTTATTATCTTTATTATTGATTCCAGTGGTAATCTGGTCTCGGGGAAGTAAAAAATAAAAAACTGATTTCTCTACGAAATCAGTTTTTTTTTTGATCTAACAAGTGCTTTACTTCATTGCCAGGAGCTGATCTGCAGCTCCTTTTCTTATGCAACAAACGTGGCATAATGCCCCCTCATATAGCAACATTTGTGGTACCTCAACCACCGCGTAATACTTGCCCCCTTATTTTCTTCAGTATCGACTTCAATCGTTCCATTGTGGAATTCACTTTCACTGTATATCCGTAATGCACTTAAACCCGTTTTTCAATTCATATAAAAGGCTTGAAAGCGATTCTAGTTGCTATGCTGCCGTGCTTTTTTTCATATATTAGGACAAGTCACCATGCAATGAAAGACTCTCTATTATGTTAGGAGGGCAGTCAGTGTATCTATTGTAGGAACAGTCGGGTTTATAGGTTTACTAGCACCTCATGCAGCTAGGAGAATGGTTGGATTTGAACATGGGAAGGTTATTCCAGTCAGTCTTTTTCTTGGAGGAATTCTTTTAACTTCGGCTGATCTTATAGGAAGAATTGTTTTAGCTCCTAAAGAAATTCCTTCTGGACTTGTCGTTGCTCTAATAGGCACACCATATCTCTTATATTTACTGAGAAAAATATAGAATACGCCTCCTTTTTCTTTTTGAATTTAATAACTTCGGTATACCTTATATAAAGTTAGGTGACGACGTGTAAATTAAGGGGCGGAATAATACTTAAAGTAAATAGGGCTTTTAACATGAGAGTTGCTCTGGCAGCTCTTTTTTTTTATGGAGCAAACTGGGTCAATAGCGTCTTTATTTTTAAAATTTTACATGCAATAATTTGTACATTCGTAAAAATAACAAAAAAGTACCGAGGGGAAGTTTAATAGTCAAAGAAATTATTTTTCTGAAACTCTTTATCTTGTCTGATTCAAAAAATGATGGCGGCTATGATGTTCGGATTTTTGCACCTAATGAAAGTTTCCTTTAAAGAAGGTTGCTGAGGCAGCCTTTTTCTTATTGAACGAACAGGTGATACAAAATGGGCAAAGTCTACACAAAAGGAGGTCTTCCAAATGAGTAAAGAATCAATACTAATCGTAGAGGACGAAGAAAAAATCTTAAGATTGCTTGAATTGGAGCTTGAAATCGAAGGCTACCAAGTCGGAAAGGCAATGGACGGAAAGAAAGCCCTTGAAGCGTATCGGTCACGAAAGTGGGATTTGATCTTATTGGATGTGATGCTTCCAGGCATAAGCGGGATTGAGCTGCTTCGGAAAATTCGTACGAAAAACAATTTCACCCCTGTCATCCTGTTAACTGCAAAGGGCTCGGTTGAAGATAAAGTTTCCGGTCTTGATCGCGGTGCGAATGATTACATCACTAAACCTTTCCAAATTGAGGAGTTACTTGCCCGAATTCGTGCGGTTTTAAGAATGCGGACAGCAGCACCTTCAATGGAAGCTGAAGACGATGGATGGCTGAATACTGCTGATTTAAAGGTGAATGTCAAAACACGCGAGGTCATTAGAGGTGAAAGCGAAATTGACCTAACGCCAAAGGAGTTTGATTTACTTCATTATTTACTGAAGAATAAGCGTCAAGTGCTAAACCGGGATCAAATTCTCGAAGCGGTTTGGGGGTATGATTTCTATGGAGAGACAAACGTGGTGGATGTGTATATCCGATATGTTCGCAAAAAGCTCGAATATGGCTTTGATACGCCGCTTATCCATACTGTAAGAGGCGTTGGCTACGTCCTGAAGGATGCAAAATGAGACTGCGCAAGAAAATAAATTTATATACAGCGGTGCTATTCATTTTCCTGCTCCTATTGATGAATGTTTCCATTTATTTTGTCTTTAGTAATCTGATGATGGTGAATGAACTTAATCGTGCGAAAGCGGAGACAGAGAAAATTGCCTTTGATGTTAGTGAAAATGTTAATAATATATCTCCAAATGATTTACTTCGATCCTATCTGCCTATAGATGGCATGATTGGTATTGTAAAAGAGGGTCAACGAAAAGGTACAGCCGTTACATCCAATTCTGAGAAACAATTAAGCAATCGCAATAGCAGTTTTTATCCCGGTGAGAAGAGCGCGATCATCACTTATCATCAGAACAAGTATGTATTCGTTTCAAACCCGATCGTTTGGGGGGATGGGAGTGTAGTTAATCTTCAAATCACCAAAAGCATTTCGGCAACCGAGGAAATGCTCGCTGTTCTGCGCATCGTATTAATCGCTGTAACCATCATTGCCATGATACCTGTTCTGATATCAAGCACTATTCTTAGTAACTTCATCGCCCGTCCGATTCGATCGATGATTGATACGATGAAAGAGATTCAAACAAGCGGACAATTTAAGCGACTTAGCCTGGAAGAAAAAGCAAAAGATGAACTTGTGGAAATGGGGAAAACCTTTAATCACATGATCGATTTGCTGCAAGCCAACTTCGAAAAACAGGAGCAATTCGTAACAAATGCTTCACATGAATTAAAAACACCGCTAACTGTCATCGAAAGCTATGCAAGCCTTTTGAAAAGAAAAGGGTTGGAGCGGCCTGAGTTGTTTGATGAATCCATAGAGGCCATTCATTCTGAAGCCATTAGAATGAGAGAGATGACAGAACAAATGCTTCTACTTGCAAAGCATCAGGAAAAATGGAATATAGAGAAGGAGAACGTCAATCTGACCGATATCATGTCAGACTTAGCAAAAGTATATAAAAATGCGTACAATCGAACAGTGGAGATTTATAGTAGCGATGCAATTGAAGCACTTACGGACGTGCAAAAGTTAAAACAGCTGTTGTTTATTTTTTTAGACAATGCAAGAAAGTATAGTGATGAGCCTATCTCAGTCTACATAGGACAAACAAGTAGAGAAGCATATATCCGCATCGAAGACAGAGGGGATGGAATTCCCCAGGCTGAATTGTCAAAAGTGTTCGATCGCTTTTATCGTGTAGATGAAGCAAGAAGCCGAAAGCAAGGCGGATCAGGTTTAGGGCTTTCCGTGGCAAAGGAAATTGCTGATGCAATTGATGTACGGATTGAAATGGATAGTCTCGAAGGCAGGGGAACGAACGTTACTCTTTTATTTAATTAAACTAGAATGACGTTGGATGGGTGATACGATGAAGAATGGAAGAGTGCTGATAACAGCTGGATCAACTCTCGTTTTTGGTCTGCTATTATTCGTCGGATTTCAATGGTGGGCTCCACCATTATCCGCGGAAAGCTTGACGGAAGAAGAAGTGAACCAGACAGCAAAAGATAAATATCCTGGAACCATTATAAAGACAACGAAAACTGAAGGTGAAGAATATCAGATTGAAATGCAGCTTGAAACCGGGGTATATCTTATTAGTATGGATGCGAAAAACGGAGAAGTTCGTTCTTTAAAAAAAGAAACCATAGGTCATGCAGCAGAAGAATCGGCGGAAAAAACACCCCAAAAGCAACTAACCCAAAATGAAATAAAGGCGCGTATTTCCTCACAAGGCGATCTGGAACAAATTGATTTGGTGCAGGAGAAAGACAACTCCCATTATAAAGCAGTGGTAAATAAGAATAATGAAAAAATCACATTAATTCTCGACCCATATACAGGAGCTATAATTGACTCGACAATGGTAGCAGATAGTATCATTACAGAAAACGAAGCAATCGCGATTGCCGAAAAACATGTAAAAGGAACAGGTGATGATACAGAATTTTATCAACCTTCAGATCAGACACCTTATTATTTGGTCGAAGTTGAATTAGAGGACGATCGAGACGCAGTCGTTCAAGTGGACGGCTACACAAAGGAAGTAAAAACAATCACATGGGAAGATGATGAAGTGGATGATAGAGACGGCCCCGAATAAATCAGGGCGTTATTGGAACAAAACATAAAAAAGGGTGATGCATAGTTAAATATGCATCACCTTTTTTTAGTAAGAAAAATGCAAAAAAAAAGAGAAGGAACTGTAATAATTCTCACCATTTTCTAATCCTTCTATCATTTAACTCTAATTTAATATCTTTAACATGGAATAAAGCACCAAATGATAAAACGGAGCCAAATAAGACCGTTTATGAAAGGCATCTGGATTATTGTACATAGAACCTCATATTTCAACACGAGAAAGGAGAATAAATAATGTCAGTTATTTCCAGCATTCTGGATTACAACAAGACGTTTGTCGAACAAAACAAATATAAAGAGTTTCAAACGACAAAGTATCCAGATAAAAAGATCGTCATCATAACGTGCATGGATACCCGTCTGTTGGAATTGCTTCCAAAGGCGATGGGGTTAAGAAATGGAGATGCGAAAATCATTAAAAACGCTGGAGCTATTGTTTCTCATCCTTTTGGCAGCATTATGCGCAGTATCCTTGTCGCTGTTTATGAGCTAAAAGTGGAGGAAGTGTGTGTGATCGGACATCACGGATGCGGTATGGTGGGGCTTCAATCCTCTTCACTTCTTGATGCCGCAAAGCAGAAGAAAGTCAGTCAGGAGCAAATTGATGTCCTTACAAACTCTGGTATTGATTTATCAAAATGGCTGTCAGGCTTTCAATGCGTTGAGGAGAGTGTAACGAATAGTGTCCGTTTGATTGAAAACCATCCATTATTACCGGATTCCATCGCCGTTCACGGTATGGTCATCCATCCCGAAACGGGTAAATTGGATCGAATCATAGATGGATATAGAAACGTTGTCAGCAAGGGCGAAATACAAATTCAATAAAAGAAGGAGCGATAAAATGATAGATTCTAGCAGGCTTGAAGGATACAACTTAGGCCATTTTCAGAAAGACCTGGTTGCCGGGGTGGTGGTTGGGATTGTAGCGATTCCTTTAGCGATGGCCTTTGCCATTGCTTCCGGAGTAAGACCGGAATATGGACTGTACACATCAATTATTGCAGGAATCATGGTCTCCCTTTTTGGAGGATCGAAATATCAAATTGCAGGCCCGACTGGGGCCTTTGTCCCGGTCTTGTTAGGTGTGGTCATGCAGTACGGATATGAAAAACTGTTAATCGCCGGCTTCCTGGCAGGTATCATGATATTTCTTATGGGTGTCTTCAAACTGGGAAGATTCATCAAGTTTATTCCCCGTCCAGTTACGATCGGCTTTACTGCTGGAATTGCTGTGATTATCTTCTCTGGCCAGATTGCCAATTTCTTTGGGCTCAGTAATTTAAAAAAAGAAGAAGCTTTTCTTTTAAATATGAAAGAAATCTTAATGAACTTCAATACAGTGAATCTCTATAGTGTACTGGTAGCTATCATAAGTTTAACTCTCGTCATATTAACTCCAAAATATTTACCGAAAATCCCTGGAGCATTGCTGGGATTGATTGTATCAACTCTAGTCGCCAGCTTATTCTTTCCAGGTCAGGTAGCTACCATAGGATCGGCTTATGGCGCCATTCCTAATGCATTGCCCCAGTTTCAGTTTCCCCAGATCACTGGCGGTCTGGTGATTGAACTCCTTCCAGCTGCTTTGGTCATTGCCATGCTAGGAGGAATTGAATCACTATTATCCGCTGTAGTGGCAGATGGTATGACCAACAGTAAACATAACAGCAATAAAGAGCTGATGGGGCAAGGATTGACCAATATGATTACGCCTTTATTTGGAGGAATTCCGGCTACAGGCGCCATCGCGCGTACTGCAACGAATATTAAAAACGGTGCAGTCTCCCCTATATCAGGTGTGATCCATGGGCTGGTGGTATTGCTCGTGTTAGTCAGCTTGGCTCCTTATGCTTCAGCCATTCCTTTGGCCAGCATGGCCCCCATTCTGATGTTTGTCGCCTGGAACATGAGCGAACGCAAAGAATTTTCGCATATCTTAAAAGCAAAAACCATGGACTCGGTCGTATTGATCGTTACCTTCGTGTTAACCGTATTGATTGACCTGACAACAGGTGTAGGGATCGGATTACTATTAGCCATTCTATCGTTCGTTAAACTGATGAGCGGTACATTGAAATTATCAAAGGTATTACCAGATCCAGCTGATAAACTAGTTAAACCAGAAATGGTGCAACAAGGTTCAAGCTGCCCGCAGATTAACATTTATACGATAGAAGGACCTTTATTCTTTGGTTCAATCGAAAGGCTGCAAGAAGAAATCGAGGAAATAATGCGTTCTAAACCAAAAGTCCTGCTATTAAGAATGAGCAATGTTCCATTTATTGATACATCGGGAGAAGCCCTTTTAACCGACATCGTGAAGCAATTCAAGTTTCATAAACTACAAGTGTTGATTTCCGGAATTCAACAGGAACCTAAAGAAATGCTGAGAAAAACTGGATTTATTAAACTGGTTGGTGAGGAACAGTTCTTTTCCAGTACGGGTGATGCCATTAATAAAGCTTTATCCAAACTGGATGAGAACCGTTGTAAAGGGTGTAAACAGTTTTCATTTGCTGAATGTACCGCACTCTCACAGCAAGTTCAAAGGCCTGCGTTATTAAAACAGAAACGAAAACGGGAGATAGGATTAACTTGAATCCTAAAGAATAGAAAGGCATCCGCTTTTGGCAGATGCCCTTATTCTTAATCAACTATCTTCTTAATTCGCCATGTCTATAAATGAATACGTAGTAGTCAGGAAGGTTACAAGTAGAAGTAACTCAAATACAAATAGATTCATAAAGACACAATGGAGAGGGAGGGACAGCTGCCATTTACATATTGTGGTCAGTAGCTTCTACAAGTACCTTTGTATGGCACGGGTCAATTTACTGAAGTTAACTTTCGTTAAACATCATAAACCCATACTATTGACCAACAAACCGGTGGGATTGTAATTGATTCAACAGTTTTCCCCTTGTAGGGAGCCTCTCAGCCATAGCGAAAAGCCGGATTTCAATACTTGTTGAATCCGGCTTTTCGTTATTACTCCTATTTGAAGAGTTTTGGGTAGACATGGTGAATAGTGGTCAAAGTATAAACCATAGTATCGTCATTCATAAATGATATTCAATTAATAGAATCGAGGTGTTTAATCTTAATATTATTAAAGACCGCTTTGCCTCCCTCTGAGAAGAGGGATATTCCTTTATCATCAAATTCAGGGAATATTAAATTTGAATGTGCAATCTTTCCATCATCCACAAACACCTCAATACTTGTTTTATCAATGAGGATCTTTAAGTGAACATGTTTCTTGCTAGAATCATATGGAGCAATACTTTTAATATATTGATTACTTGCGTCAGGGTGTTCGGTAAAAGTTCGATTGACATAAGAGTAGTTTTCTTCTGCAAAAATTCCTACGTCAATGTGGCGTGTTTGATCTGCTGATTCCCGAAGCCTTAAGCCTACATTGTTTATGTCTGACCAGTTGATATCGGTCTCCAATTGATATACATCACCTTTTACATCTAGTGTTTTGGAACCATTCACTTCAATTTTTTCATAAGAATCCGTTGTACTCGTCAATTCTTTCAATGCTTCGATAGGTTGTGAAGATAAATAATATAGGTTGTTGCCTGCATGTTTTAGCCCGATTTGGCGAACGATGGAATCCATTCCATTAAAGCCTTCTTTTAGGGTCGGAGTATTATCGGCATAGGCCCAATTATTCATCCAAGCCAGAGCATACCGTTTGTTATATTTATCGCTTTCTGTCCCATCTTCAAATGTAACTCCACCATACCAATCGAAGCCATAATCTAACCATTGCGGTTCATTGTGATCTGGGAAGAATTCCATTCCATCAAAGCTTCCAGTCCAATAGGCGTATGTGTTTGGTTTACCATTCGATTGCCCATTAGCACTGACACCAAGAACCCATTTTAAAGTCCCATCATCCGCCCGTAACAAATAAAGGTCCGGGCACTCGACAATACCTATGTTTTTCGTGACAAAACTGCTCATATACTGCCAATCTTTTAGGTTGTGAGACTTATAAAAACCTATTTTTGTTCCTTCAGCCATGACCATTATCCATTTATGATCATTGTCATCCCAGATGATTTTTGGATCTCTAAAATCTTTCGTTCCTGGATTTGAAATGATAGGATCATCACTGTAGGAGGTAAATGTTTTACCGTTGTCCGTACTATACCATAGAAATTGTTCCTGTTTACCGCCATCCTTGGAAGGCTGCGTAACAATTGCCACAAGAGCATCTTTTCCAAAGCCTGCCGTATTTTCCTTGTCCACAACGACTGATCCCGACCAAGGATCTCCATTATCATTGGTATATTTCGGAATGGCTATTCCTTGATCACTCCAATGCACCAAGTCCTCTGAGGTTGAATGACGCCATTCTGTTCCATTTCCATCCGGATAATCCCCATTATAGAGGTAAAAGTAATGGTACTCTCCATCAATAAAAATCGGCCTCTGAGGATCGTTTTTCCATTTGTCAGGTACAGTGAAATGGTAGTTAGCTCGATACGATTCCTCTTCATGCTTAACTGGTAAAGTTGATTTGACTAAATAGACTAATAATCCGGCAATAAACAATCCAAGTATTAATACAGCCAACGACTTAAAACCTTTCTTATTAAAAACTATTTTGTCCAAGTAAATCACCACGCTTTTATTTTTCCTATTTTGTTCCTAAGATAATGTAAAACTTATTTAATTAAAAAAAGAAAATGTCAATTTTACTGACATTTTCTTTTTTTTGTTAATTTTATGAAACTTCGGGTAAACATTAAATTATTGGTTATTCGTTAGTTGACCCTGTTCCTGAATACTATCTTCTATCACAGCTGTATTTGGCCCTTCAATGTTAAGTGAAAAACTTGGGGCAAAGGTGGATTTATGGTCTTTAAAATAACCTCTATTTGTCATGTAACTTGTGATAACTACATTATCGCTTTCCGGTTGTGGGATAGCATAGTGAGCGTATGTCCAAGTAATATCATAAGGATCAAGATCTTGGTGTAAGACAATTCCTGTTTTATTTAATGGTTTGTATGGGCCAGTTAAAGAATTTGCCACGTAGCCTAACATGTAAATATCTTTATCATCAATTCCATCAATGGTCATTTTTGATCCTCTTGTACTTGTGAATAAATACCATTTTCCGTCTTTTTTAAATATGTTAGGACGTTCAATTTCATCTGTTACTGTATTCGAAACAATCAAGGGTTTCATTTCATTTTTTAATGTATAATCATCGTTTATTTCAATGATGCCAATTGCACCATTTGCTAATTCAGCTAACCCTTTTTTAGAGCTTTGCAGAAGTTTATCCTTTTCAGCTTGGAAGAATTTATTGCTGTTGCCATAGTAAGCTCTGTTGTAAAGTGATTCTTCTCCTTGGTAACCATATTCAGTCCCAGTATTCGCTTCAAAAACAAGGTATTTACGACCATTATCTTCAATATAGTGAGGATCTCTCAATGTATGATTATCACTAAAATTTTCATCACCGAAAGCTTTATCATGTGATTGATAAAACTTGCTGTCTCCGCCTTCATAGATGGATTTGTAATCTTCTACGCCATCCACTTGCAATGTATTAGCACCTGACTCAGATAAGTTTACTTGAGCTGTTGTTAATGTTTGTTTACCGTATTGCTTAGTATCTGGTGAAAACTGTCCGCGATTTGTATAGAATAAGCGAACTTCTCCATCAGACGTGAAGGTTGCAGAACCGGACCACTCTTCTGCTTGATTTTTTAAATAAGGATCATTTGGAACATTCTTATCATTATCATCAAATACTCTGCCAGCATTTTTCCAAGCATCAATGGATGTTTCTCCAACTTTTTTGTAGAACAAGTAAATGAACGTATCACTACCATTTTTAGGGTCTCCAGCTAAACCAAAAACGATATGATAGCCCTTATATTCTGCCACTGTACCATCAGCGTTTTGTAATGGCCAAGTATCCCACACATCCATATCGATTAAATTACCTGATTCGTCATACTTTTTTGCTGAGGGAATGTTTTTTATTGTTGATTCGTCAAACTTGGGAACTGTAAACCTCGCATCGCCTTGTTGATTAATCATTTTTTGCATGTCGTAACGAGTGATTTGTGAAGTGCCATACTTTTCATTGTGATCTAATGGGTCTTTTGCTGCCGCGAAAGTTTCTGAGCGACTGCCTCCTAATAAGATAACTGTACTAAGTGTTATTACTGTTGCTTGTTTGGCAAGCCTGTTAAGGTTCATATGCCTTCCTCCTAGAATGTTTATTAGTATATAAAAATAAAGTCTAGTGGAACGATTACTTTTTGGGAGTAACAGTCCCGGCTGTTTGAAGTACTAATAAAATTATAGGTTAGTCTTAATTCTATGGATATGTCATATATTGATTAGAATTTAGTCTTATATTGATATCGTATTTTTCGACGTACAAAAAAATGCCCCAACAAAGGAGGCAAGAAGTGTACAGAAGTCCTATTTTATTCGCTTGAAGCCCTATCCCATGACTTCTGAAACTCATGCAGTAATTGATCACGATTAAGCTTGTTTCCTACATATAGTTGCATGGCAGCTGCAAACTCTTCTCTTATTCCGACAGGGAAATTAAACCAGTTGGAGTTTAACGTTTTTCCTTCTTTATAATACTGAATTGTTTCATCAGCAAGAGGTCCTAAATTGTCAGCTTCAATGTTAGTAAAAGCAGGAATGAATTTAAAGCGTTTTGTCAAAAACATTTTGCCTTGTTCAGAAGAAACCATCCAATTTAAAAATCTCTTCGCTTCTTTCTTCTTTTCTGGTGTGGTTTGTTTGTTTACAACCCAATAATTCGGTACGCCGACCATCAAGGCTTCCTTCTTAGGTTGATCATTTATTGGTATTGGCATAAATCCGATGTTCATATTCGGTGATTGTTGATCGATCATCGGCTGTATCCAGTTTCCTTGTTGAATAATCGCTGCATTTTTTGAAGTGAATAGATTCACTTCCATGTTGTAATCTGTTGATAGCGGGTTACTGTTTCCATACTTTAATGTTACATCCAACAAATTGATTAGATCATTGAATTTTTGATTATTATATATTTTTTCAGTTCCATCATTTAGGCCTTTTATAAAAGCCGGTGGATCTTCTTGCTCTGTAAAACCGACATTCATTAAGTGGTCACCCAATTTCCACTCTTCATAATATCCAGTTGCAAAAGGAGTAACCCCTGCTTTTTGCAATTTTTCAGCGACTGCTATCAATTCGGTCAGCGTTTTGGGTAATTCATCGATTCCTTCCTTATTAAATATATCCTTATTATAGATGAATCCGTACCCTTCCAGATTAACCGGCATCCCATGAATTTTCCCATCGAATTTCATAGGGGTTAACGCATCTTCATATGAATGTTCGACCCAGGGTTGGTCAGAAAGATCCTCCAAATATTTACTCCACTGTTTGGCACTTTCGTATCCGCTGTTTGTGAAAATATCAGGACCATTGCCAGTGGCCATTTTTGCTTTCAAATCAGCAAGGTCATCCATAGCCCCGCCTACTGTGTGAACCTTTATATCTACATTTGGATTTTCTTTTTCATAAGCAATCACCATTTGTTCGAACTGCGTAGAAATTTCAACTTTCGGATTCCTTACGCTCAAAGTGATTTTTCGCTCTGAAATTTCAGGTTTTTTTGTTCCGCTCTCGGTCTTTGTTTGACATGCACAAAGTGATAGGCTTAATATTCCGATTAAAACTATGTTTAGTATCTCTTTTTTCATCATGTCACCCCTGTAATTTTCTAATTAAGGTGAATTATTTAATTCTGATCTGCATTCTTTTCACCGTTTCGGTATTCGAATGGTGTCATGCCAACCACTTTTTTGAATAGTTTTGAAAAGTATTTCTCATCCTGATAGCCGAGCATTAAAGAGATGGAGTAAATACTTTTTTCGGTTTCTCTTAACCAACGTTTTGCTTGGTCAGTTCTTAGTTTAGTGATGTATTTGGACAGGAGCATTCCGGTTTTTTGTTTGAACTTTCTTGAGATATGTTCGCGACTTAAGAAGAATACATTCGATAGCTTTTCTAAACTCAATTCTTCCATGTAATATTTTTCAACATATGAAACTATGTCCTCTATGCGACGTGCAACATCCAAGTCATCCAAACGGTGGATGGATCTGAAATTTTGATTTTTCATTGCTTTTTGTAATGACTTAAAGGAATTGTGAATGTCCCCTAGTGATTCCAAGGGCTCGCCACAAACAAGGCGAACAGGAATATCAAATTGATGACTGATCCATTCTTCAACGGATAACCAATGGTCAGGTATGGTGATCACTAGACAAAGATTATGATCATTCTGAAGCGCAAATACATTTCCGATTTTCCGCTCAACAAGTTCGTCAGCAAGTAACTGAATGTAGGGGGCAGGATTGTGCATTTGATAAAAGGAAATTAATGTAAGGTTGTATCCATCTGCTTTTGGAACATATGACTCAATATCGTTTTTGTCGAAGTGTTCCCCCATACAAGCGGCAGTAACTAATTGATTGCCCCGAAACCTTTTAACATCTTCATATACACCGGTATCTTTATTAGCACGAACTTCCTCTTCATTCGCCCATGATTTAACGGCTTCTTCCAGTGTTTTGTTAAATGCATCAGCTTCAATCGGTTTCAACAAATAATCGAAGCTGCTAAACTGAATTGCTTTACGCATAAATGAATAGTCGTCAAAACCCGAAATTAAAATCACTTTACCAGGATAAGAAATGGAATCTAGCCACTCGATTAGTTCCATACCGCTCATTCCAGGCATTTTCACGTCTGTAAAGATGATTTCCGGACTTTCCTTCTCTATCATTCTTTTTGCATCATCGCCATTACTTGCTTCTAATAGATGGGTGATACCGTATTTTTCCCACTGCCCCAAATGGCGTATTACGTCACGTACATTGAACTCATCATCGACAATTAAAGTTTTCACAGATTTCATCTCCTTATATGAATGAGTTTTTGAATAGCTACGAAGCAATCTATTCATTAGCAAGCGGGAATTCTAGTGGAATCAATATTTTAACGGAAAATCCTTGTCCTTGATACGTATCCACATCTAGGCCTGCTTTTGGTCCATAATTTAGAACTAAACGGTCATAAATATTTTTCAGACCGATATGATTATGTGAATATGTGTTTTCATGGGGGGACGCATATATATTTTCTCTTAATGTTTGAAGCTCCGCCTGAGTCAAACTAGGACCGGTATTTTCAACGATGAGGTGTAAAAATTCTCCTTGTATTTCTCCATAAATAGTTAAATGAGCATGATAGAAACCTTCTTCATAACTGTGTTTAAAAAAGTTTTCAACGAGAGGCTGAAGAATCATACTTGGAATCGTCATATCAAGAATCGTCTCGCTTATTTTAATAGAATAGTTCACATTGTTTCCAAAACGCTCCATTTGAAGATTTAGGTATGCTTCTATATAATTCACTTCATCTCGAACCAACACCCATTGATTCGCCTTGATGGAGTAGCGCATCATTTTAGATAGCGATGTCAATAATTGGTAGACTTTTGGGGAATTAGATCTTAGGGCAACTGCACCAATAGATTGTAACGAATTAAATAAGAAATGCGGATTAACCTGAGATTTTAATGCTTTGAATTGGTTTTTCCTATTTTCTATTTCGAGTTTATATTCTCTTTCAATGTGTAGATTGATTCGGTTCATCATATCCTTCATATGTTTTTCAAGCTCACCAATTTCGTCTTTTCTTCCATCATCAAAGGGGACATCCATATTTCCACCTTTTATTGTTCTGACTTTCTTGCTAAGAAGTTTAATGGGACGAGTAATTCTGTATGAAATAATACCAATCATTAGTAGCCCTAACAAGCCAACTATTAGTCCAACAATTATATTTGTATAGGCAGTCTTCCGGACATCGTCGAATAATACATGATTAGGGGTTATCTTAACTAATTTCCAATGATTTAATTTTCCTGATAATGTTTTGGTTAAGATAATATCTTCACCCTTAATCTGCTTTTTAAAATCAGGAGTAACGGATTTTCCTATAAGGGACCGATTATTTGCATACATGACAATGTTATGCGAATCCATAAGTATTACAGATTCTTCATCCTTTTGAACAAGGCTGTTACATATACGGGCATAGGCATCTAAATCTATATCAACTGTAATTATTCCGAGATATTCGTTTGAAGGCACATCGACTATTTTATGGTGAAAAGTCATCACCATTGTTTCGTCCGACTGCGGAATGATCGCTGTGTCATTGTAATTTTGAATTTGATGTGGCGGCTCAATCATGTAATTAGAGTTAGAGCTATAAAATTGTTTTATCGGATCCTCATTTAATAAATCGGGTTGAGGTTTCCGCGCACTGACCGTCGCATTATAAACTGTAAACGATTCTTTATCCTTATCAATATAAAACCGAACTTGACGGATTTCGTTTCGCATCAGATAAAAGGTTTCTATACTTTTTTCCATTGCAACCGGGTTAAAATATATCGAATCTTCAAAACCATTCTTAAAAATCCGGAATAAATCGGGATTTCGATATAATATATATGGAAGATTAATCATGTCATCAAAGTATTGCTCCAGTTCTTCAGCGTTATTCTGAAGTTGTTCTTGGCTATTTTCAAGCTCATGTCTCTCCACACTATTTTTTGTATAGCTGTAGATCAGAAACACTGATAGAAAATACGGTAAGATGATAAAAAGAAGTAACATTAACAATAAGCGACTTTGAATGGTTTTCACAGAAGGTGCCCCTTTCGCTAAAGGCCCATTTTTTATTTCATGCAGAGTTTATATAAACGTTACAAACAAATAATCCTTAGCTCCATTACTATGATGCAGTATTTTTGCTTTATTTAGTCTTAAGAGTTTATGAAGGGATTGCTCTAGATGGAATCACTACAGTGATGGCGGCCCGCATAAATTAATTAAGAGATTTAGTCAGTCTTGAATTACTATTTTAAAACTATATCAAATAAACACGTATCGTCAAACATACAAGTGATGCACATTGAAGACATGCATCAAATAACTATTGATATTAAAAAACGAAAAACTCATAATTTATCATTTTTCAAAGTTAGAAGAAAGGAAGAGTATAAATGATTACGAATATAGGAGCTTGTCTAGAAGAATTTTGAATGGGTGTGCTGACAAATCAGGTGAATTACAGTTAAAATCGATTACTTTGTACTTTCATTTTTTAGTTAGGGTCAACTTTTCTTCTACAGGCTAAAAGGTTTTTCAGATACCTTTAAGATAAAGCAAAACGCATGCCCAAGTATTAAGAGCATGCGTGGACTTTTATTCTTCTATGATATCCAACTCTTTCAGGGCTTCAAGAGTAATCGTTTTGGCTTTGCTTCCGCTGCCGTCGATGTTCGTTGCGAAGGCCCATTTTTCTTTGTCCGTTTCGATGTAACCCACATACCAGCCCAATCCCATATCAGAAAGGCGTGTCCCGGTTTTTCCATGGAGAACATATGAGTCTGCTTCTTCATTTATCATGATTCTCTTGACGGTTCTCATATGCAGCTTATCGATAGGCAGTTTTTCTTCTACAAGGTTTTCGATGAATTGGACTTGTTCCCGGGCAGAAATCTTTATGCTGCTGTCGAGCCAAAACTGGTCGATCCCCCCGGAGATATCATGATTGCCATAATCTATCAGGTTCACATATTGCTGCATATCTTCCGCACCGATATCGCGGGCCATTGCTTGATAATACCAGATCACTGAATGCCTCATGGCTGAAGCCAGCGTATGATCTCTGTTCCAATCCTCAAATTCCCTGATTACACCATCCCAACGCTTCACTTCATATTCATCGCTTACCGCTTTTGTCTGTAAGCCGATTAATGCATTCGCGACTTTAAATGTCGATTCTGGAGTGTAGCGTACCTTACTTCTCTGTTTATTATAGATAAATACTTTATCATTTTTTAAGTTTTGAAGTACCATCGTGCCTTCCGCTCCATCGAAAGACTCCCCGATATCCAGTTCTTTCACCTTTTGATCGTTTGCACTTGCATGAATCGTACTCATGGAACCAGTGACTAGCAGGACAAGAATGAAACATAACGCTTGGATTTTCATTACACACTCTCCTTTAAGGCTGGATTGATCGATCATCAGAATAATTTCCATAAAATAGGTTTATAGCCTAAAGTATACCTATTTCTGATAAAAAACGAAACCTAATTCTTGGATTCTGTTTAGATAGTATCGATCAAGGAGGAGTTCAGCAGGTAGCTAATGAATACTAAGAGCAAAAGAAAGAATGGGAGGAATCTATCATGGAGGTTAACCAAAGAAAAATAAATAGTAATGAAAAAGAAATTACATACACACATATTGAAAACGGAAGTCCAGCCGTTTGTTTTATGTTTTCAGGAGCGGGGTACACGTATGAGAAGCCGTTATTCTATTATTCGACGATGATCATGCTTCAAAATCAATATGATATCGTACATATTCATTACGCTTACGACCAGGATATTTTCAAGCATCCATTGGTGGATATTACAAAAGTGATCGTTAATGATATCAATCCCGTCATTACGGAAGTACTTCAAAATCATGAATATAAAGGAACAGTATTTCTAGGCAAATCACTTGGCACCATACCCATCATCAATGGAATCATGAAAAGTGAGCGGTTTATGAAAGCCAAAATGATTTTGCTTACGCCGCTATTGAAGTTCGATTCGATTTTTGATGGGTTATTGAGCAGCAATCATTCAGCACATATAGTTATAGGAGAAAAAGATCATCATTATATTCCAGGTAAAATTCAAGCGATTGAAAGTAAAACGAATATAAGCATGGATAAAATCCCACATGCAAATCATTCATTGGATATTGAACCTTTCGATACTTCAAGGACGATTATCATGCTAGAAGGTGTAATGAATAGAATGGAAGAGTTTTTAAAAATATAGGTTAGCGAAATACAAAAGGGATTCAATCCATGGGTTGGTGGGGGAGAATGTTATAATAAGCGTATTGTAGTTTGGATTTAAGAGGGGAGAAAAGATGGAGGGAACCAATACATTTCATTCAATTGATGAATATATTATACAATTTCCCGAAGAAGTTCAGGAGATATTAAAAACGATAAGAAAAGTCATAAAGGATGCAGCACCGGATGCAGAAGAAAAGATAAGCTATCAAATGCCTACCTTTGTTTTATATGGAAATCTGGTGCATTTCGCTGCCTATAAAAAACATATAGGATTCTATCCAGCTCCAAGCGCGATCTCTGCTTTTGAATCTGCTTTATCTGAATATAAATGTTCAAAAGGGGCTGTTCAGTTTCCACTAAACAAGCCAATTCCTTATGAATTAATAACCGAGATGGTTATATTTAGAGTGGAACAGAATAGAAAGAAAGCAGAAGGGAATTTGAAAAAGAAAAAATAACAAAAACTATTATCGGAATTCACCAAATATTTAACAATTGATTGTGAGATTCAAGACCGAAAGAGAAAGGTGGAAATATTATGTTCAAAAAATTATTCAGTAAAAAAGAGAGTGTGGAACAACTGCTTGCTCCTATAAATGGACAAGTAATAAATATTGAAGATGTTCCAGATCCGGTGTTTTCCGGTAAAATGATGGGGGACGGAATAGCGATTCTTCCTGAGGAGGGGTTGGTCGTATCTCCAATCGATGCAGAAGTGATTCAGGTTTTTCATACTAAACATGCGCTAGGCCTACGCACAAAACATGGCATAGAAATGTTGATTCATATTGGATTGGAAACAGTTAACCTTAATGGTGAGGGATTTGAAGTCCATGTTGCAGAAGGGCAAAATGTAAAAGCAGGAGACAAGCTTGTTACATTTGATATCGAATTTCTGAAAGCCAAAGCTCCAAGCATCGTGACTCCGATTGTTATCACGAATGGCGAGCTAGTTGAAAAACTGGAAAAAACAAATAGTACCCAAGCAAAAATTAATGAAACGGAGATTATGAGTGTTTATTTGAAATAAAAGAAAAGGTACCATTAGACTTCGTGCCTTCTAGTACATTAAAAACAGTCCTTACTGGCGAATGCCGGCAAGGACTGTTTTACTATATCTGCAAGATTTCAGCTTCACTTAGCACAGTGAGCTATTCCAATTGCACATGCCCTAAATCACTATTGAATGATTTAAGATCATTAATTAACTGGTTAATATTTTTGCTTGGACCGCTATCATATAGAGCATTTCTAAATCTTAAAAACTTGGTTCCCTTTTCTATTAAACTATTCAATAGCACATTTTCAGGGAATCTTAGTGTGGATTTCTTAGGAATATCATTCCATTCTTTACTAGCAAAACCATGGTACCATATAAATAATATAGCTGGATTTTTTTCTATTAGCTTTTTCATTTGCCAATCCATAAAACGTTCGGAAAAGCCGCAGTTGCCAATACCGGTATTTAAACAATCATACATTGCCTGTAAAATTGAAAGCCAAATACCATCAACATCATCCCAATCATAAAAGCCCGAGAGAAATTGATTTTGATAAGAGATAATGACTGTGCCGTATAAGGAAGTTCCTTTTGAAGTAAATAGCTGTTGATTTCCCAATTGCTAGGACGAAATGATTGGGATTGATCCTGGTAAAACAACTGAAATCAAAACCAAAAACAGTAAAGAAAATTTTCCGGATACTTCATGTTTTAATACTAATTTTCATATGCATACCTCCTTAAAAGTAATTAATTTTAGAGCATGGTTATATAGTTTTTATTTCAAAAAAGACAAAATGTGTTTTAGTTTTGAAACCATCTGGTATATGAATTTCAATTTTTAGGCGCCATCCAATGTTGAAGCAGCAAGGGGAGAGGGATATACTTCTTGAAAATTTCTTAAGGTAAACTCACAGGTTGTTTTAAAATTGAATCAGCCTGTTTGAAATACTTTAATTAGGTGAATTATGAATGTTCCCCGTGACTAAGGTTGTATCTGTTCAATGTGAATGCAATCACTGCTCTAAGCAGGATAATCGAAAAATGCAGCGAATAGTAGGTGAGTGAACAAATAAATCAAGCGAGGGTGAATTGGATGGGAGTTCAAGCAGAAAAGATCTTTGTAAACTTGCCTGTTAAAGATTTGGATGCCTCAGTAGAATTTTTCACAAAGGTCGGCTTTGAGTTTAACGAGCAAATGACCAACGAAAATGCGACATGCATGGTTATCAGCGAGTCCATATATGTGATGTTATTGGTGGAAGATTACTTTAAAACATTTACCAAGAAAGAAATCCCGGATTCTGCAGCGAGTACCGAAGCCATCGTTGCCCTGTCCGTTAAAAGCAAGGAAGAAGTCGATGAGATCGTGAATAGGGCACTGGATGCTGGCGGAAAGCCTTTTAACGAAGCCATTGATCATGGTTTCATGTACGGTTGGAGTTTTCTGGATATCGACGGACATTCTTGGGAAGTATTTTACATGGACGAAAGCGGATTTAACCAAAATTAAACCAAAAGCAAGGCACAATCCTTCACGAAGGACTGTGTCTTTTTTAATGTTAGTAAGCGATCTTAGCTGAAGTTCATTCATAACAATACTGGGCGAATATCCTTCCACTCATAAACCAATAGATTCAATTCAGCGCCAGCCATTTTGATTTTTTCTGTTTTAAACAATTCAGCACCAAATGCCTCATAGAAGTATCGAGATTTATTATCTTCTAACACCTCAACGAAAATTGTCTTGAATCCCAGTTCTTCGAATTTAAAAAATAATTCTTTGATGAGTTTCTTACCTATCCCCATTCTTTGAAAATTTTCGAGGATATATATAGCAGTTAAATCACCAGAATTCTCAACTTGATTCGTATCCCTTTTCCCGCCATCTATAAATCCAACTATTTTTCCTTCGTTATTTTCTGCGACATAAACATAATTTTCATCTCTATTTATATTCTTTATCCATATGTCTTTCCTTTTCTCATAAGACAGATTATCTAAAAAATCACTCGGCATTATTTCTTTATAAGTAGTTCGCCAGCAATCCACATGGACTATTGCTATACCTTCCGCATCAGCAACCGTTGCCTCTCTTATTAGCATAGTGGTTCCTCCTTTTTTAAGTTTGCTATATTTCTTATAATTTACTAATATTATCCATTTTGCAACTAATCGGCCCGAGATATTCCAAGAATTAACTTTGTATGTTACTATTTTCTATAGTTTGCTTAATGTGGAAGAAGGTATGAGATGAAGCGGATTTTCCGTAGTAAAGTATTTTATTTATTAATCTTCTTGGTTACCTTGGGGATTGTGCTGGTTTTTAATAATGACAAAGAACCGACTGAGAAATTAACTGAAGATGAATTTTTTACAACTTTAGAGGATGGGAAAGTGACATTTTTAGAGTTGGAGCCACAAAAAAGTGTTTATGAAATAAGAGGTGGGCTGGTAGGGTATGAAAAGGATCAATACTTTATCGCGTCTGTACCAAATAGTGAAATTTCACTAGATAGAATGAATAATGCTGCAGAGGAACATGATATAGAAAAAATTGAGATTACGCCAGAAGACGAGACAAGTGGATGGGTCTCTCTTTTTACAACGACCATTCCGTTCATGATCATTTTCATGCTGTTTTTAGTCATATTACTATTTACAGTTGTAATAAAAAGATTGGACCGTCATAGATAATGGAGTTTTCGTCGATATATTCCTATTTTCGGAGATAAAACTATAGATTTCGTCGATATATTTCTAATTTCGCAGATAAAACTGTAAGTTTCGTCGATATTTCTGTTGAGTTGTGACTTCTGCAAAAAAAGGGATAAACATATAATTTGATATTGAAGATTCCAGAATAGTTTGATAGAATGAAATAAATGAAAAAGACTATGTGCAACTGGCGAAACACGGATAACCGTGAGGGAACACATAGTGTCGTAGCCGTTCGCCTGGGCAGAGGTAAGGGATTTTATCCCTTGCCTCTTTCTGTATATTAACAGATATTGAAGGTTTAAAGTCAGTATTTTGAAATTTCAAAACTATCATATTCAAAAGAGGAGCAAACAAAATGAGCACAATTCTTTTAGAAAAAGTGAAAACGATCAAGGCGTTAAATAATATTGCCGAAAGCGGACTGAATGTATTCAACAAAGGGGATTTTACGGTTGATAATGACAGTGAAAACCCTGATGCAATCGTTCTTCGCAGCTTTAACATGCATACTATGGAATTCGGCGATCAGTTAAAAGCAATCGCAAGGGCAGGGGCTGGAGTCAATAATATTCCGGTCGACAAATGTACCGAGCAAGGAATTGTCGTTTTCAATACACCTGGTGCTAACGCAAACGCTGTAAAAGAAATGGTGCTAACGACATTAATGGCTTCATCTCGTAACCTTTTTGCAGGTGTGGCTTGGACAAAGACACTAGAAGGCGAAGGAGAACAAATTCCAAAGCTTGTTGAAGCAGGAAAGAAACAATTCGTTGGTAAAGAAATCAAGGGGAAAACTCTTGGCGTAATCGGTTTAGGAGCGATCGGTGCACTTGTAGCGAATGATGCGCTTGATTTGGACATGGATGTCATTGGGTTTGACCCGTTCATCTCTGTTGATACAGCTTGGAATTTGTCACGCAATGTACAGCGCGCCATGACGATTGAAGAATTGTTTGCAGAATCTGATTATATTACAGTACACGTTCCATTAACTGACGACACAAGAGGAATGTTCAACCAAGAAACATTCAGCATCATGAAGCCGGGCGTACATATCTTGAATTTCTCACGCGGCGAGCTAGTGAATGAAACTGATATGCAAGCTGCACTTGAAAGCGGAAAAGTAGGCAAGTTCATTACAGACTTCCCGAATGAAAACGTGCTGAAAATGAAAAATGTCGTTCCAATTCCGCATCTTGGTGCCTCTACGCTAGAGTCAGAGGAAAACTGTGCGATCATGGCAGCTCGTCAGTTGAAGAGCTTTTTAGAAACAGGGAACATCAAGAACTCTGTGAATTTCCCGAACACTTCCCTTCCTTATACAGGAAACCGTCGTGTGGCAACTTTCCACGAAAACGTTCCGAACATGGTTGGGCAAATCACGCTGGCTGTATCAAGCTTTAATCTGAACATCGCTGACATGGTTAACAGAAGCCGTGGGGGATATGCCTATACGATCATCGACATTGACGGTGAAGTAAACGGCGATATCATTCCTGGATTGGAAGAAAAAATCAAACAAATCGAAGGCATCGTTACAACTCGTATTATCTAATTGGAACCGGAAGAAAGATGATTAATAGTGAAAGCCTCAATTCCTTTAAGGAGTTGAGGCTTTTTTAGGCTTTGTTTATTAAACTAAAAATCTGTCAGGGTTTCACCTCCGTTTTTTCTTCATAATGTACAAACAACATCAAATAGAGTGCGAATAGAAGATGCAAATAAAGTGGAATATCCTTATCGTTTTGAATGGCAACAAATACGTAAATTCCATATAGCAATATAGGAATGGTTAAAAGGATTCTGAGCTTAGTCATATGCCATCCTCCCATTTATCCTCAAATATTAATACATCAAGCATTTGAGCCACTTGAAAATCCTTTTCTGCTATTGCATGTATTAAACTTGTACAATTATTTTCCCTGAGAACATCTGCTAATAATTGTAGGTCCATGGTCATTACTGATGTTTTCATAGTTTCATCCTCCCAATTAACTAAATATTCTGTCACTTCTGTTAATACAATAGTATGAAGTACAGTGCAAATGCTGTCAATCTATATTCCATCTGTACTCATTTTAAGTTAATGGAATTATAATTTATCTACCAAAATAACTATCTCATATATATATATCTACTTAGTGAGTTAGGCAAAACGGTACCCAACAGGGGAAGCATTGCGATCAGCTGAACGCCAGGGAGCAACGTGTTGCGAACCTTAATCAATGTAACCTTACATTCTCAGCCAACCTGTCAGTTCAATATGACTTTTGTTTATCCCTCTAAGTAAAAGAATCGCCCCTATGAAATACAGAGACGATTCCTTATGTTAAACACCCATTCTACACAGAAAGGATTACCCTATATTGTTCTTCCCCAAAAATTCTGATGCTGATGAAGGATATTCGTTGTTAAAAAAGCTCCAACAGGAGGTAATTGCCCGGTATAGGCATTACCGCTAATAGGAAATTCATTCAGAGCTATATCAGTAGTGGCAATCCATGATCCGGACTCACCTGCGTGCAGAGAGGGAGGCTTCATAAGAAAACGTCCTTGAAGAATGAAATGTCGAATTCTACTCTGTTGATCATCAATTATGGTTAAGTTGCCGGAGAAAGTGGCATAAGGTGAATCAAATGCGATTTGTTTGGTGCTTTCATTCCAAAATCCATTAATCGGAATGGGTCTGCCACGAAAATTAACCGTACCAACCACCCTATTTTCTATAATGGAGTTAATGGTAAGTGTGCCCCAAATAATCGTTCTGCCAGCTATTGAAGAGTGGATACCCCATACAGATGGGAATGGAAAGCTAATTGAAGCAGTTCCCTGTGAAGTTACCAATGTTATGCCCTCCTTAAAGGTGGTTTATTTCTGAGGAAGCTCCCTTTTTTAAAGGAACAATCCAGTATATGCAGCACGAGCAGAATAATCCAATAAACAAGGGTGAGTGGGTTGAACAAGTTGGGCAGGGAAGGAATGGAGGGAAATGAGGTATCTACGGCGAAAGTACACTATAGAAATGTGTTGAAAATAGGAAGAGCATCTAGGTGACCATGTAAACGGATTTAAACTGCTAATGAACCGATGTTGAAGACAAAAGCATTAAGAAAAGCAGCTTTTGAAAAAAGAAACTGTAATAGATCGTAAAAAAACATGAAGGAGTGACGGATATGCACAAAAGAGATTGTTCCAAATTGAAGTGTCAGTGTTTCATCGTACCTAACTATATTCTTGAGAATTTGGCACAAAATGAAGTGGAAGAAGCACGGATCAGTTTAGCGAAAAGCCGTCAAATGCGCAGGCGCAGAATTTTGAAAGAATACGATATTGACGGTGTTGTCGCTTTAACTGATGCAGGATCTGGGCGTCATGGTGAATCTGCCCGCCATGTTTATGATTGCAGGGGAGGAACGAAACTCCGGGAGAATGAGGCTAGGAAAGAAGGAGATCGATCAAGTGCAGACCCGGTAGTTAACGCTGCATACGATTATAGCGGAGTTGTGCGTGATTATTTCAAGGATGTCTTGCACCGTAATTCAATTGATAACCAAGGCCTTGATATCATTCTGAACGTTCATTATGGCAATAAATTCACGAATGCCTATTGGGACGGAGATGAAATGGTATTTGGTGATGGCGATGGGGTCATCTTTAGCAATTTTGCCAATTCACTCGATGTAATCGGACACGAACTGACACATGGGGTTACCCAGTTCACAAGTGGATTGGAGTATGAAGGTCAGTCGGGGGCTTTGAACGAACATCTTTCAGATGTATTTGGAGTTGCCATAAAACAATTTCATTTAAAGCAAACAGCAGGTGATGCCGATTGGCTGATCGGTGCTGATATAATGGGACCAACACTGAAAGGGCAGGCCCTCCGTTCGATGAAAGCGCCAGGTACGGCATTTGACAATAAGTTAATGGGTAAAGATATTCAGCCTGATCATATGAAGAACTTCTATAAAGGAGAACGCGATAATCATGGTGTCCATATCAATAGCGGCATACCAAACAAAGCCTTTTATCTAGTATCGATGGAGATCGGAACAGACAAAGCGGCATTGATTTGGTTCAACGCGATGCAGAATTTATTTGCGACGGCGAATTTCAATCAATTCGTGCAAATTGTCATCAAGGCAGCGCAAAAACTTGTTGATAGCGGAGAAGTTACGAAAACAGCGATCAAGACAATTGAAAATGCTTTTAAAGCCGTTGGACTGCCTGAGTAGTCATATTCCATGAATAGGAGGCTCCATCTACCATGCATATCAAATTTAGCTGCATAGGGGGATTTGCCAACCTCGACTTGAATTTTCAGATAGATACAGAGAAATTGCCGAAAGAGAAAAATGAGGAATTGCAGAACTTAATGAAGACAGCTGACTTACCTAATGCTAGCCAAAGTAAAATGGCTGGAGCTAAAGCACAAGGGTTCGACGCGTTTTCATACCAGCTGGATATAGCCGATGAAAAGAAGAAGCAGTCTTACACATTTACTGACATAACAGCTCCAGAGGAAGTAAGACCCTTATTGGATTATCTACGGAATTTAGCAATTGAAATAAAAATGGCAGAATAACCAAGAAAAAGTCTATCATCACGATAGACTTTTTTTGTGGCCTTAAAATTTCACAAAAATGTCATTTTATTTCACTTTTATATGAATTTTGACTGTTTGTTCTCTAATTGGACACATATTAACAAGAAAATAGCAATTTAGAACAGCAGATTTTAAAAGGAAATTCGAAAGTATAGACCTTTGATGGGATTTTGTAAAGAGTCAGCCAATCAAACAGGCGATGCAGTCACAAAAGGGAATGAATTTTGAAAGAGGTAAAATTAGATGGATTTTACAAAAAATTCATAAAATAGGATAATAGTCGCATGGAGGTGAATGACATATCAAGAAATGAAAGTGACGATAGACGGAAATCAAAAAACCCCTAGGTGAGTACGTCCTGGAAGACATCACCTAAGGGCTTGGGAGCAGGAGTATACCTGCCTCTATATCCAGTATACTCCAAAAAAAATGAATGGGGAAATGGGGAGTGAATGGAAGGATGATACGAAAAAACTATTTATTGAATAAGGAAACGGTGGGATTGATGGAGCGTTACGATTCCAATGGTGTGGAGATGTCCACGGTAGTGGAGGGAGAGAGCACATTCCATGTTGCCCAACCGCGCCAGGAAATCCTGAATAACACGTTAAACTACTTTGGGTTGGATCTGGATGGCGGACTTGCAGCAGCCAAATCCGTGCTTGGCGGAAAATACAGGCTGCCAGTCTGCATAAACGCCCAGCAGGGAATGGTCTGGTTCTCCTCCCGCTCATTCCGGAAAAGAGGAGGAGTCTGGTTTTCCTACATCCACATTCGTGACTTAGAGGAAATGAACGAAAAAGAAACGCTGGTCCACACAAGCTATGGACATTGCCTTCCTGTAAACTTAAGCAAAAATCAGCTCGCCTTCAAAAGGGACCAAGCATCCTATCTGCATACGACCTTCCATGAACGCTCATTGGGCAAAAAGACCTTTTATTACGAACCGGGAAGCGGAATCACCTTTTGCAAAGAACCCGGGGAGGTCCATTACAGGGTGAAAGGGAAGGGATAATAAGATGAGAGGAAGACCGCCGAATTGGCGGTCTTTTCTTAGGGGATTAGATAAAGTGAGAGCGGGTTTTATTTAAGTAAACTCTAACTATGGAAATATAGTTATTGTAAAAAGTGAACTGATACATTATGATTAGTAAATAGTTAATATTTAGGGAAGGGAGTACATATTTTGAAACGAACATTTGCTATTATACTATCTTTTGGACTAGTTTTAGGTCTCTCGTTTGGCGCGAATGACGTTGCCAGTGCCAAAACAAAGGTGAAGACTTATAAAAACTGTACAGCATTGAATAAAGACTACAAAGGAGGCGTGGCACGTACATCTTCCGTTAGAAATAAAGGAGGAAAAACGAAATACAAGCCTCACGTTTCAAAGGCGCTTTATGATGCCAATAAAAAAAGCGATCGCGACAAAGACTTTATCGCTTGTGAAAAATAAGAATTATTCAAAGAGACCTTTTATAGGAAGGTCTCTTTAGTTTGTAGACAAAAGGGGTTCCATCTGAATTTTTAAACAAAGTTGATTGGAACGGAAGAGTCCAGGGAAGACCCCGCAGCGCAAAGGCGCCGAGGGCGGACCGCCCGCGGAAAGCGAGTGCCCGGAGAGGAGAGTTCATTTTGTACAAAACTAAAAAACTGAAGCTAAAGCCTATACAGGTCTTTAGCTTTTTTCTCGCGCTTAATCTTCCACTAACAGATATACTTTTTATCTTTCAAACCGTCCAGAATGTGTATTTTCTCGATTTATAAGTGCATCCCCAAGATTGATTCTGCTCATAAGTCTTTCATGGTCCGAAGGAAAACGTTCTTTAACATTTGCAACTCCCTCTATTGTTGGGGTATTACCATTAGGCATAGGACGTTCTTCTCTTTGAAATCCGGGGTTCAAACTATCATTAATCATTACGGGTCTGTCAATTGTATCGTTGTCATCATTATTAGTAGTGGGATTATTAGTTGGGTCTCTATCAAGGTTCCCGGCATTATTAAATGGATCATTGTTATTATCTTGTGGCATATATTTCACTCCTTCGCTTATATTATCCGCTGATAGCATTAATCTATTCGCACGCTGTACTTATCCTTATTTATATCGTAACAATCCTGTCTTTTCTAATCCGCAACAACGCCAATTCTCTTGAATTTGTCAACAAGTACGAAGGGTCAAAAGTTTTTTTTATGCTTTTAAAAAAACTTCTAAATATTATGATTGACTTACATTTTAATTTGTCTTACAATTTCAATGTAAATAGTCAAAACATTCAATCAAATGGAAGGGGAGCTTTTTTAACAAATCTGATTCACTTCATCATGAAGCATGACAACATACAGCACTGTAAACTTTAGGTCAATTCCGGAAATGACCTAAAGCTCTGTCATAATTTCAATATCTGATTGTCCAGAGTTATCAAAGTATTAATGCTTTAGAAGAAATGAAAGCGAATACATTACTCTTTGGAATGGAGTGAATAACATGAAAAATCAATCTAATCTTGCTGAATCCACTGTGATTGTTCCTGAGGTCGTAAGTAAGAAACCAAATTTCATCACGAAGTTTAAAACATCCTATGGTCCGGGAATCCTTGCCGTTTTAACATGGCTTGGAGCCGGGGATCTGGTGACTTCTTCTGTTGCCGGGGCAGATTATGGATATAGTTTAATGTGGATTTTAGCACTGTCATTAATCCTTCGTTTTCTTATCGTAAATGTTATCGCCCGGTTCCAGCTTTGTAACACAGAGGGGTTAACCATACTTGAAGGATATGGACGTATCCACCCATTTTTCGGTTACTTCATGTTTGGTTATGCATTAATAATGGGTCATCTTTTTAATGCCTATATGATTAAGGGAGCGGGAGAGGTATTATCGACCCTGTTCCATGTTAATCAGCCATTCTTAGCTTCAATGGTAGTTGTAGGATTAGTTTTTATGCTTATAGGCAGGAATATATATAATAGAATTGAAAGTGTAATGAAAGTGCTTTTGGCATTATTGACCATTGCTTTCTTGTTCCTGGCCATTCAAGCTACACCTGATGTGGGGCAAATCATTAAAGGGACAGTTGGTTTTAGCATTCCAAGTGATACTGGCGTTCATGGAGCATTATTGGTAGCGGTTTCAATTATCGGTGCAGTGGCAGGCTCGATTTCGAACTTTGTTCATCCATATTTCATGAGGGAAAAGGGCTGGACGAAACCGAGTCATCTAAAGGTCCAAAGAAATGATTTACTGTTTGCCATCGGAGTTTGCATCGTAATCAACTTGGCCATTTGGGTTGTTGGAGCAGAAATTTTAAAACCGAATGGAATTCATGTGGAAACGATCGATGACTTGGCAATGGCATTACAAATGTCGTTAGGACAATTTGGCTGGTACATTTTCTATCTTGGTGTTTTTGGCGTATTATTCGCGAGTGTAGTAGGCAAGTCAACTGGTTTTCCAAGATTGATTGTAGATGCCTTTTACGTAATAAATAAGGATCGTCGCGAAAAATACAATGGTAAATATGAAAAAGATCCAATGTATAAATGGGTAATGATTTTTGTATTGGTTACGCCAATCATTTGGTCCATTCCCGGCATGCCTGGTTTCATTGCATTGACAATTGGCGTTAATGCAATAAACATAATCGGTTTTCCGGTAATCGCAATTGGCATGCTGGTGCTATCAAATAAAAAAAGCTTGATGGGAAAATATAAAAACAATTGGTTCGAAAATATCATTCTAACTTTAGCTTCCGTTTTAGCGGTTTGGTCCGCCGTTCAATTAGCTACTACCTTTTTATAAGATAATGGTAGATTATAGATAGAGGCGTAAAACATAAAGGTTATGTCGACTTTTGATCCCGACGGGGTCCTACTTTATTGGAAGTGAGGTATCGATGATGAAACCGAAAGTAATCATTTATAAGAAAGTGGATCAGGAAGTGCTGCAATATATTCAAGAGACTTGTGATGTCGTTTATTTTGAAGGTCTTGACTCACAAAATCACTCTGAATTCCTTCAAGAGCTGAAGAACGCACAAGGTATATTAGGTTCAGGATTAAAAGTGGATAAAGCTTTACTGGATCAAGCACCGCAACTAAAAATCGTCTGTAATTCATCGGTTGGTTACGACAATTTGGATGTAACCGAGCTGTCCAATCGGGGAATCATGGCTACGAACACTCCCGAGGTATTGAATGAGACGGTCGCAGATACGATTATGGGCTTGATGCTGTCCACAGCGAGAAGAATGCCAGAGTTGGATCAAATGGTAAAGTCAGGGCAATGGACATCGAACATCGGGGAAAAATCGTTTGGGTTGGACGTGCATCATAAAGTATTAGGCATTATCGGCATGGGTGGGATAGGCTCTGCCGTTTCAAAAAGGGCCCGTTTTGGATTCGATATGAACATCTTATATCACAACAGATCCAGAAATGAAGAAGCGGAACAAAAGTATGGAGCTACATACTGTTCTCTGGAAGATCTGTTAAAGCAATCTGATTTTGTCTGCTTGATGACACCGCTGACTCCCCAAACTGAAAAAATGATGGGGGAAAAAGAATTCAAGCTCATGAAAGAGTCCGCGATCTTCATCAATTGTTCAAGAGGGAAAACGGTGGATGAAGAAGCCTTGATCACTGCGCTTAAAACCGGTGAAATTCACGCGGCAGGACTGGATGTCTTTGTACAGGAGCCCGTCAAGGAGGACAATCCTCTGCTTTCCATGAAGAATGTCGTCACTTTGCCTCATATCGGTTCCGCAACATATGAAACCCGCAAGAAAATGGCGATGCTGGCAGCAACCAACCTTGTAGCAGGATTACAGGGAGAAACCCCGCCTACCTTGATCAAAGCTGTGGTAAAGGTAAAGTAATTTATAATAGAATGGATTACTCTGGATAGCCTTATTTGGGGGCTATCCATTTTTTGGTACTGGATTATTATGTTTACTCATCCTGCAATGCAAAAAAAAGCCCTCTCTATAAAGGAGGGCTTTTATATCAATTCCCCAGAACTTTGTTATTCATCAACCACTTCTGCCATTCCATCAAAATCGGAAGTTACGATCGATCAAATAGCTCTGCTCCAGAAATACCAGGGTTTGTCATCTCGTAAGGATTTAAAATAAGATCAAGCTCTTCCTCTGTTAACACGTCATACTGCAGACATAGTTCACGTACTGATTTTCCTTTTAAAATGGCTTCCCGTGCGATACGCGCTGCCACTTCGTATCCAATATGCGGATTAACGGCAGTGATAATCCCTACGCTTTTTTCCACATTCCCTTTTAGACGGTCTTCGTTTGCTTCAATATCTACCAGACAGTAGTCTGTAAAGGCACGGAATGCATTGTTCATAATGCTGATGGATTGAAGCAAGTTGAACACAAGCACAGGTTCCATCACGTTCAGTTCAAGCTGACCCGCTTCAGATGCCAGGCAAATGGTATGGTCATTGCCAATAACCTGGAACGCTACTTGATTGATCATTTCAGGCATGACCGGATTGACTTTTCCCGGCATGATGGATGAACCTGGCTGACGGGCCGGCAAGTTAATTTCCGCAAGGCCTGCACGGGGACCTGAGGCCATTAAACGTAGGTCGTTCGCGATTTTGGACATATTCATCATACATATTTTCAATGCAGCAGAGACTTCTGTATAAGCATCTGTATTTTGTGTCGCATCTACAAGATGTTCCGCCCCAACAAGCGGAAGCCCGCTAATATCCGCCAAATGTTCAACAACACTTTCGATGTAGCGAGGGTCTGCATTTAATCCTGTTCCCACAGCCGTTGCACCCATATTTATTTCATATAAATGCTGGCGTGATTGTTGAATGCGTTTAATATCACGCTCTATTACTCGGCTATATGCTTCAAACTCTTGACCAAGACGGATGGGTACTGCATCTTGAAGGTGTGTCCGTCCCATTTTAATCACATGGTCTAATTGTTGGGCCTTTTTCCTGAAAATAGTAAGCATATATTCCATCGTATTAAACAATTTTTCGAGTGAAATAAGAGTGGCGATATGAATCGAACTCGGGAACACATCGTTTGTTGATTGTGACATGTTCACATGGCTATTTGGACTTAATTGAACATAGTCCCCTTTCTCTTTTCCAAGTAATTCGAGTGCACGGTTAGCAATGACTTCGTTTGCGTTCATATTCATTGATGTACCTGCACCGCCCTGGATGGGATCCACGATAAAATGATCATGCCATTTGCCTTCGATTACTTCGTCTGCTGCCTGAATGATCATTTTACCAAGACCATCGTACAAGCGTTTAGTGTCCATATTTGCTAAAGCCGCTGCTTTTTTCACGATAGCCAACGCTCTAATCAATTCTTCATGAATGCGATAGCCTGTAATCGGAAAGTTTTCGACTGCACGCAATGTTTGGATACCGTAGTATACATGCACTGGTACTTGTTTTGATCCCAAGAAATCTTTCTCAATACGTACGTTATGATTTATATGGATTGTTGACATCGTGTTTCCCCCTTTAGAGTTTATGCTACGTCTGATTGTTTAATAGAACCAACGTAATGGTCTGCTTTTTCCTGGTCAAATTCGCCTTCCCACTTCGACATGACTATCGCCGCCAATGAGTTCCCCACGACATTAACCGCTGATCTTCCCATATCCAAAATTCGGTCGATACCGGCAATGAACGCAACACCTTCCACCGGCAGTCCCATAGAACCAAGTGTTGTTAAAACAACAACAAATGACGCACCTGGAACGCCAGCCATTCCTTTTGACGTTAACATCAATACCAGTAACAACGTAATCTGTTGTGTAATGGATAGATCAATACCATACATTTGTGCTACGAAAAGTGAAGCAAGTGCCTGATATATCGATGAGCCGTCTAGATTAAACGTATAGCCTGTTGGAATAACAAAGGAAGTAATGGATTTCGGGCAGCCAAACTTCTCCATTTTGTCCATAAGCCTTGGTAATACCGACTCTGAACTTGCTGTTGTAAATGCCAAAATCAGTTCATCCTTTAACACTTTCAGGATAACAAAAATGCTTGTCCCAGACATTTTCGCTATAATTCCAAGAATGACGAACACGAAGAATATCATCGTCACATAAACAGCAACTACTAGATTCCCTAAAGGAATTAATGTTGCGATGCCAAATTTGGCAACGGTTACACCAATGAGTGCAAACACACCAAAGGGGGCAAATTTCATGACTAGATTCGTGACCCAAAACATTACTTCCAACACACCTTCAAAGAATCCAAGGATAGGCTTTCCTTTTTCGCCTATAGCAGCCACACCTAAGCCGAATAAAACAGAAAAGAAGATAATCGGTAATAAATCCGCTTGAGCCATTGATTCAAATACATTTTGAGGAACAATATGAGAAATTGTTTCTCCAAAGCCACTGCTTTCAGCCGTCTTTGTTGTTTCTTCATATTTTGAAATATCACTTTTTTCAAGATTGCTTGTATCTAAACCAGACCCGGGATGGAACAAGTTTGCCGCCAGTAATCCAATAACAATGGCAATTGTGGTGACAATCTCAAAATATAGAAGAGTCTTCCCGCCTAATTTTCCCAGTTTTTTTATATCGCCGACTCCCGCTATGGAGACTACTAATGCAGCCATGACAATCGGGATGACAATCATTTTAATTAAATGAATGAAAATGTCGCCGATAGGTACCATAATGGCCATGGCTGTTTCATTACCATGGAATAAAGCACCGACAACGATACCTAGTACAAGTGCAATAAAAATTTGAGTAGCTAAACCAAACTTTTTCATTTAAATTCCTCCTATGATTGGTGTTTTGTTGTTAGCGCTTTCAATTTTTAGATTATTTTAAGTTTATGATCATCCTACTGGAACCTACTGAAACCTACTGATACTTACAAGGGCCAGAAAAAATAATAATTTCAGTCAAAACCCTTCTCTCTTTTTTCCCATTTCATATGTTATGTTTTTAATATAGTGACTGGGGAGGGACCGGATTGAAAAAGAGTATAAGGATATTACTATTGATTATGATTGCGGTGCCTCTTGCGGGTGAATTCAAGTTTTATCCATTCGATGATACATTCAGAGTCAGTTTGGGAACCCCCGTATTTTTCTTGTTTTTACTATGGGGGAGGGGGATCCACCCGATTATTGCAGGCATATTGACGGGAATGAGTGTGTTTGTTTTTCGTTTTTCACTGGCTGTCGGGATACGGGACATATCTGTTGAGGAAGCGATGTATCTTTATGTTCCCGCCTTTTTCTATTACTTCATCTACGCGTTCGCATTTCATAAAACGAAATTGAACGAACGGCATGATCAGCCGTTTATGATCGGGCTTTTAGGGGTATTGATCGAGCTTTTAGCAAGTGTATCGGAAATGGCGATCCGTTCCTTCTTGGCGAATCAGGGCACACCCTTGCTAGCCATTGACCAACTCGTTTTAATCGCCTTTATTCGAAGCTTTTTCGTCCTCGGCTTTTTTAATATATTAAAGCTGAGAGAAGCAAAATTCGCAGAAGCGGAGCAGCGCATGCAAAAGGAACAAATGCTGCTTTTCATTTCAAGTTTGTATGAAGAATCGGTTCAACTGAAGAAAACGATGCAAAATGCGGAAGAAATCACCCGCACTTGTTATGACTTTTACCGTCGGTTGAAATCAGAGGGGACTAATGGAAGCGATCCGCAAACTGCGTTGCAGATTGCCGGTCTCGTGCATGAGATCAAAAAAGATAACCAGCGGATTTATGCGGGGTTGTCGGAACTCATGTCTTCCGAAAACCTGCAGGAATATATGAATATCGAAGAGCTTGGTAACATCATGATCGTGTCCAATAGACGATATGCAGAGTCCCTTCGCAAAGATATTTCATTTTCCTTGCATATAGATGATGACCATCCGCCCTACCATGTATATATGGTATTATCATTAATAAATAATTTATTGGCAAATAGCGTGGAAGCCATTAAAGAAGAGGGATACGTATCCCTGCATGTGAAAAGGAAAGATCATTTCGTGGAGTTTTGCATCAGTGACAATGGCCCCGGCATTGCACCGAAGCAGAAGGAAGTCATTTTTACAGCAGGATATACAAAGAAATTCGATTCGGCGGGAAATCCTTCGACGGGGATCGGTTTATCGTATGTGAAACAAACTGTTGAAAAATTTGGAGGACATATCAGGCTAATGGATAACTATAAAGAAACCGTATTCGTCGTTGGACTTCCGATTGATGCGATTATGGAGAAAGGGTTAACGAGATGAATTATTTCATTATAGATGACGATCCTGCCATTCGAGGAATGCTGACAGAGATGATTGAAGACGAAGATTTAGGCAAAGTGGTGGGAGAAGCAGAAGACGGATCGTTAGTGAATAATGGCTTGCTATTTTTAAAGAAAGCAGACGTTGTCTTAATTGATTTGCTCATGCCAATAAGGGACGGAATTGAAACGATCAGGGCTCTTGCTGATGAATTTCAAGGAAAGTTTGTGATGATTTCGCAAGTGGAATCGAAGGAACTGATTGGAGAGGCATATAGATTAGGGGCGGAATACTACATTACAAAACCGCTGAACCAAGTTGAAATTTCATGCATATTAAACAAAGTGAACGAGCGAATACTGGTGGATCAATCGATCCAGGGCATTCAAAAATCGTTGAACGTGTTTACGGGGCGCCCGAAGTCTTCGAAAGTGTCCTCCTTTCATACAAAAAATATCATGGAAGCCGGACGTTCCTTAATTTCCGATTTAGGTATGATTGGCGAAGGGGGAAGCGAGGATTTACTAAACATTTTAAGGTTCCTCCAAAATGAAAAGCAAAGACTCGGTCCCGCCTACACGTTTCCATATTTAAAGGAAATTTTTGCTGGGATTGCTGCTGAAAAGCTGGGAGATCAAGCGAAAGAGGCCGAAATCCAGAAAGAAATGAAAGCTTCTGAGCAGCGTGTCCGCCGTGCCCTTAACCAGGCGCTCATCCATATCGCTTCATTAGGATTGACGGATTATATGAATCCAAAATTCGAAGCCTATTCATCCACATTTTTTGATTTCTCGGAAGTCCGCAAAAAAATGCTGGAGCTAGAAGACAAAAGCAAAAAAGTAAGCAGCCAGAGCCGCAATAACATGAAAAAGTTTATCCAAGTGCTGTTTATGGAAGCAAGGCAGATGATGAAATAATAAACCGGAAACACAAATGGAATAGATTGAAAATTCACAAATACATTTTCGTATAAAGACAAATCCGTTTATATGGATTTGTCTTTATGTTTTTTTCTCCGTATTTTTTATGAACAGTATGACTTTCTTTCACATCTACAGAAAAAACGAGCAATGAGGCTTTCAAATATGTAGACATAAAAATAACCAGTCAAGCTACTGGCTCAACTGGTTACTGACTTTAAATGTTAAATTATAGTTTAAAACGACGGTTTATTATGACAACTGTTATGAAATATACATTGATATAATTCAGTAATTATGATAAATTAGTATAGAAACACAATTTATAATATATAAAAACAGTTTACCCCTTACTATGAGTATAAGGTAAAACTCACCTCTAGTCAACCCCCATTTTCTCATTTTTTAAAGGAGTGTCTGATATGAACGATGAAATTCGGCAGGAGCAAGAACGTTTGGATGAGGTGATAGAAACAATCACGAAACAAATCAGCAAAATAGAAGGAGAGACTTCACAGCGCAGAAAAGAAGTTGTTAATATCCGTAAACACTTTTGGGATGACCTCAAGGTTAATATCGATACTTTCGATGATTACCTCGAGACCATCATTGGCTTAAGGCAGCAGGCTCAAGCCTTGTCACAAAGCGAAGGCGCACATCGATATTCCTTCAAGAGGTTGTCTACACTGCGCCGCATGCAGGAAGTGCCTTATTTCGGCCGGATTGATATCACTGAAGAAGGGTCTTCACATACGGAGCATATTTATATTGGGACCTCCACTCTTACTGATACAACAGGAGAAAACTTCATTGTCTACGATTGGAGGGCCCCGATTTCGAGTGTTTATTATGACTATCCTCCCGGTCCCGTGGAATACTCAACTCCCGGAGGCGTAATTCGGGGGATGCTGGAGAACAAGTGGCAATACATGATCAAGGGAGGCGTTATCGAATCAATGTTCGATACGAGTCTCACCATTGGCGATGAGATACTGCAGCAGGTGCTTGGCAAGGGAACGGATAAGCATATGCACAGTATTGTGGCCACCATTCAACGGGAGCAAAATAGGATCATCCGGAACGATCGCGGACGTCTGCTCATTGTTCAAGGTGCCGCTGGAAGCGGCAAGACTTCAGCTGCCCTCCAACGGATCGCTTACTTGCTCTACAAGAATCGAGAAAGGCTAAATGCCGATCAAATCATTCTATTCTCTCCTAACTCAATGTTTAATAACTACGTATCCAATGTGTTACCCGAACTTGGCGAAGAAAATATGCAGCAGGTAACATTCCAGGAATACCTGGATCATCGTCTGACTGACTCGTTTCACGTTGAGGATCCTTATGAGCAATTAGAATTTTTGTTGACTGCAGCGGATGATCCTTCCTATAGCACTAGGACAGCGAGTATCCAATTTAAGGCATCAATTCGCTTCTTTGAGATCATCAAGACATACAAACAATCACTGGAGCTATCTGGAATGATCTTTAGAGGGGTAAAGTTCCGAGGGGAAACGCTCGTCTCCGCCAAACAAATCTCGGAAAAATTTTATAACACAGACACCACGTTAAGATTTCACAATAGGATTGAAAAGCTGAAAGAGTGGTTATGTGAGTTACTTGATGAAAGGGAAAAGTTTGAGTTGAAACAACCTTGGGTCCAGGACGAAATCGAGTATCTTAGCAAAGAAGACTATCAGAAGGTATACACCGACTTAGAGAAAAAACGCGGCCTTAATGAAGATTCCTTTGACGATTATGAGATAGAGCATAAAATGCTCGCGCGTATGATTGTTCGCAAGAAATTGAAGACGTTACGCAAACGGATAAAAGCACTTGATTTTATCAATATTAAGGGAATATACAAGCAACTTTTTAACGAACAAATAAGGAACGAACTGTGGAATGAGGGTGAAACAACACCTGCCGAAAGGGAAATTTGCTTATCAACGCAAAAAATGCTGGACGAAGGTAAATTGCATTACGAAGACGCGACTCCATTTTTGCTGCTGAAGGAGTTAATTCAAGGATTTCAGACGAATACTTCTATAAAATACGTGCTTGTAGACGAAGCGCAAGATTATTCCCCGTTTCAATTCGAGTTTTTGAAACGGTTGTTTCCTTCTGCAAGGATGACCGTGCTTGGTGACTTTAACCAAGCAATATTTGCTCATGCCAGCGAACGGGTAGATTTCCAGACTCTTACCAGTTTATACGGAATAAGTGAAACCGAGAGTATAACCTTGGAGCAAAGCTACAGATCCACAAAGCAGATTATAGAATTTACACGTGAACTAGTTCCTGAAGGCCATCGAATTAAGGCATTCGACCGTGAAGGCGAGAAGCCTGTGCTAACCCAAGTGTCCAGCCGTGATGAATTGCACCGTAAAATCATGTCTAAAGTCAAAGACTTTCAAAGTCGTGAGTATAATACAATCGCAATAATCTGTAAATCTGCTGCCGAAAGTGCCGCTGCATACGATGCCCTTAGTGTCCACGGTGAAATTAAACTCGTACAGAAAGGCACAAATGAATATGAACAGGGTGTAGTTGTTATTCCGGCTTATTTGGCCAAAGGTATCGAATTTGATGCTGTCATCATTTATGATGCATCTATGCAAACATATGGTGATGAGAGCCTGCGTAGATTGTTCTACACCGCATGTACCAGGGCTATGCATGACTTGCAGATTTATACGGTTGGCGAACCGAGTCATTTCTTACAAAACGATGCAACGAAGCGTTTTCTTCTGACATATTAGTGCTTCCTTTTTTCTCCTTTAATTTTATTGTTCTTTTATCAAATACTATAAGAGAATCTTAAGAAAAGGAGGAGATGAATTGCCTAACGAGAAAGAAAACAAATCTGTAAGACTTGATCAGGCGGAAACGGGAGAAAGTCATGTGACTGATGCATCAACAATTGAACCAGTTAATGATGGTCATTATCATTATCCAGGGCCCATTGAAGAAGGCTATAGTGGAAATACAGGAAGAGCAGTACAGCCTGCCGGGAAAAAAAATCCTGATATTCCTCTGAACAAAGACACATTTAATTACACTCGCCTTTTAAAGTAGATTCTTTCAACATAGTAGGGTGTTTAAGGTCATTACATTATAGGATTATCGGTTCATGGTAATGCGATTTCCATATTCGAAATATCGAAAACAGCTTTTTTGAAACCTGTGTAGACTTTAGTTCTATGCAGGTTTTTTATTGGCTAATTTTTATAAGTTCCTGATTACAGGGAGACGTTCACAGAAAGAAAGTCCTTCGTTTTTAATTTATAACAGTTCGGACATAATATACTTGGAGGTGAAGGAAATGAGTAAAAAGACAGGAAGAGGCCGCATCGCACCAAGTGTTAACCCGCAGGGACATGGAAAAGATGTGGAATTCTCCACAGAGCCAAAAAGCGAGCTTGAAAACAAGGCAAAAAAGTCCAATACAAAATAAGCGTATTGGGCAAAATTATGGTCATATTTTGTAAAAAATGCCCTTCTCTTAATGGAGAGGGGCTTTTATAATCTAAAAGAAGGCTCAATCTGCAGATGATTGAATATCCAACCCTATTTCGTGTCAGTTCATGATTTTTGTCGATGAATCATAACGTTTGTGGAGCCGTGAAATGTGAAAGAATAGCAGAATGAAGCTGCCTTTTAAAAAAACACCAAATACATACTATGCGGGGTAGGTCGAATACAGTGCCTCAACGGTCGAATATATGCGGGGTAGGTCGAATACAGTGCGTGAACGGCTTAATATTGTGTGGTTTAGGTCGAATACTGTACGTCAACGGTCGAATATTGTGTGGTTTAGGTCGATAAACTGCGTCAACAGCCCAAGACAGTGCAGCTGTTCGAATAAAGTGCTCCGATTTTATGGTTTTTTACTGCGACACTCCGCTTGTGTCGAGGAGGCTTGGCAGACAGTCGGCGGAAAGGGAGCGGATTTCTGAAATCAATTGAACTTTTTAAATAAAAAAACTGCAGGCAAACCGAGTTTTCATCGAGTTTGTCTACAGTCTTAAAGCCCGCCGATAATGGCGGGCCTTTTTAATAATCTTCATGATAAACGGGAAGTGTTACTGAAATCGTTGTTCCCTTATTCAAAGCGCTAGTTATATGAAGTGTACCATTCATCGTTTGGATGGTCTTGACAGCTACCATTGATCCCAACCCAGTCCCTTTTTCTTTGGAACTGTAATAAGGCTCGCCGAAACGATTTATTTGTTCTTTGTTCATTCCTACTCCATTGTCACTTATTTCGATAATGATGTCTAAATTATTTACATAGGAAACAATACTAAGTTCCCCGCCGTTTGGCATCGCCTCTATACCATTTTTAATGAGGTTTAGGAAGCATTGCTTGAAATGTTGAATATTCCCCCGGGTAATGCCTGGAGTCAACTGTTCAGATATAGTAACTAAATTCATGTTAGCCAATGGTTTTATCATTTCAATTACATATCCTATTTCACGGTTAATTGAAATATTTTCCACTTTTTCGATTGCAGGTTTTGCAAATGCCAAGTATTCACTAATAATGGATTCTGCACTATTAAGCTCCCTAACAACATGTTGTATATATTGTTCTCTTACTTCTTGAGTAAGATCAGCAGCCTTTAGCAGTTGAACAAATCCTTTCACAACTGTTAAAGGATTTCTAACTTCATGTGAAATACTTGCTGCAAGCTGACTGACTACCTCCATTTTTTCAAGCCTTACCATTTGTGTTCGGATCAAAATGGCATCTTTTAAAATTTCTATGATATATAAAGCCAAAACGATAATGAAAGGAGGGAGGATAATAAAGTAAAATACATACGCCTCCGTTATTCGAAAATGATCAGACATACCGAGTGAAATTAAGCTGGTTAGTATTCCTAGAAACAAAATTAATAGTATGGAGCCATTTAGCTTATTTTTTCTATTAAAATTTTTGAATTTGGAAGAAAATAGAGCCGTTATAATAAATATAACGATATAAACAATTAACGTTAGGAAATTGAAACCATAGAAAGCAAACCTAAAAGTTAATATGATGACTAACAGGGCAGCCCCTACAGGCCAACCTCCATAAAGTGTCCCTATTATAAAAGGAATTTGCCGGAGATCATGGACACAATATTCGTCGATATAAATAGGAAACTTCATACATAAAATAATAGGAATGCTCATGCATGCAGTGATAAGGGACTTGCCATACTGACTTAACCTTTTGCCATGTTCTAATAAAATGTAATAAATCAAAATACTTACTAAGATATAAAAGAGATTATCTAATATGTTTTGATTAATATAAATAAAATTCATTGAATTCTCCTAAAAAATTAACAGTATGGTCTATTATACAAGAATAACACTAAAAAGGAGAATTTTAATAAAGTAATTTATTGACAGAAAGACATTTTAATTCAAAAAAAGAGTTTTTCGGGGGAAAAAATGCAACTTGAATTATTTACCGATTTATCATTTGTAAATTTGGTTTTACATAATAAAGGAAATATAATAGAGGCAGAGGTGATTTTCATTGAAAAAATGGACAAGAGACATAGAAATTAACGCTCCAATTGAACAGGTTTGGAAGTTTCTTGATGGTTCTGTAGAAAATATGCAAAAAATCATGCCTCAAGTAGTTGAACACAAGCCCGTTAAAATAACGGAAGAAATGGTTGGAAGCGTATATCGCCAAAAATATAGAGAAGGAAAACGAACAGAAGAGTATGATATAGAAACATTGGAATATTTGAATGAAACTAATGAGAAAAAGCTAAAAGTAGGCTTCATACTTGCAAAAATGTTTGAAATTACAGCTTTTTATGAACTAAATAAAATCAATGACAATAGGACTTCCTTTACATATACAGTCACCAGTCGACCATTAAAATGGTTTTTGAAATTACTTTTATTATTTGCCACCGATAAAGTGGTAGTCGAATTTTTAGAACGTGTCAAAAAGGTAGCTGAAGCAGAAACAAGTGGGTCATGAATGAATTAAGTCAATCTTCCGCATTATAGGGGCATACAACTTGCCCATGTTGGAGGGTGTGCTTTGATCGTTTCATTCCACTGCAGGCACTCGCTTTCCGCGGGCGGTCCGCCCTCGGCGCTTTTGCGCCTGTGGGGTCTCCCTTGGACGCGTATTTCCCGCAGGAGTCTCGCACCTTTCGTTTCAATCAACTCTGCGTGAAAACTAAGTCGACACAGCAACACAGATAGAAAAGAATCCATCTTTTTTCAAGGTGGATTCTTTTATTTGTCGTAAAATATAGGGTCTGAGGAGGAGTTTTTGACTGGTGCTTACTCCAAATAGGGAGTTGCTTGAAGTTATTTTTCTAAAGTTATGGTATCGGAGTAGGAGTAATGGCAGGATTAGAAGATGATAAGTAATTCTAAAAAACAGTGGTTAAAACAAAATTAAAATTAGGTGGTGAATTTTGATATTGATGTCTACAAATAAAGAGAATTATAAAAAGGCTTTAAATTTCGGATTATTATTTTATGCGATATTCGTGGGGTTAAGTGGAACAATTTCCTTTGCAGTTCTATTATTTTGGGTTGTCCCAAAAGATCAAATATCAACAATATTAGTTCCTTTACTTTTCATAGCTTTATTTCTCTATGGTACTTGTGCTTTATCTATATTTATTCGTTCAAAAATCAATAAAAAATGAGTGATTATTAGTTGAAACTTTTCCCAATATAAAAGGTAATTGATGGTGGCTAAATTTGATTATATAAAAAATAGTAATCATAGTTTTTTCTTCAATGCAACTGATATCACATGAGTATTTGGTTTAATTAATATTATTAAATATTCCATATATGAAAATCCTGAATTCAATTTTGGGATATTTCAATCTGAATTTTTGGTTATTATAGCATTATGATAAAGCTTCTTATACCGCTGCTTATAAGAAATACTAACAGGAAGAGGAGTAATGAAAACGATGGGTAAGAAAAAAGTTCAGTTACTTGCTTCACTATTATTTATAGTTAGTCTTTCTTTGATAGTTTCAACTTGTTCCTTCCAAGAAAGATGATGTAAGTGACGTAAGTTCGGAGGATAAAAAAAATCTAAAGGTAATGAAATGGATGGTACTTTTGCGGTAGATGTGGATGTTCCACAAGAAACTGTAGGTGATGCGGATTACTTTTTTATCTGCTTTGTTCTATTTAACGATATTCGCCTCTGGGAGAAAGAACAGAAAATTCTAAGGGGCTATGGGTTGGTCCAGGTAGATCTAAATCGAAAGCAATTTCAAGATTAAAAAGCGGGTACACATCTATTGCCTTACAATCCTAAAACCAACTGTTGTTGGCAGGGGTACGGTTAAAGCTAAAACATTTGGTAAGTATTCTACTGCAATTGATGATAAAGTAAAAGTGATTGAAAAAGTTAGCAGTGGAGCTGTATGTAGCAATGGATGAAAATCATGCGTCTGTAGTGCCGACCACCATGAGCAGTGCCGTACCATTCGCCGGTAAATAAAGACCTTTGTAAAAACCAGCCGCCGAGACTTGGTGAACATCACCATTCTTTGCAGCTATTTTAATGATTAACGATCCATCGTTTCTATTTTCAATGCCAAATAACCGACGAAGCGACTTAATGAAGTAGTTGGGAAATAATGGGTCATCATGAGTTCCTTCTGGATTTAACTCAAATAATAGACCGCAACATGTACGAGCTTCCGTTATACCTCAATCTCCATCCCGATGTTCCGTTCTTTCGATTGGCGGTAAACACCTTTTGCCACAGCGAGGTCAAAGTAAGCAGCACCGACCGATTTAAAGAAGGTAATTTCCTCATCATTTTCCCTGCCTGTTTTGGTCCGCATTACAAGTTCAAAAAGCTCCCCGTGAATATCATTGAACGACCAATTTCCCCGATTGGCTGCATGAATGAGTTCTCCTGCTTCATCCTTCACGCCCGCCAAATCGTCGACGATAATTTTAGCAGCGCGTGAAACCGTGGTATTATCCACTTCTTTCATATACGGCAAATAAGACCCGACCCCGTTAATGTGTGTGCCCGGCTTTAAATCCAGCCCATTAAATACAGGCTCGTTCGAGCGGGTTGCACAGCAAATGATATCTGCTTGACGAACAGCTGCTGAAACATCTTCGAAAACTTCAAAAGGAACGGTTACACCGAATGCCCGCAGCTTTTCACCAAATTTCTCCGCTTTCTCTGGTGTACGATTTACTAATAATATACGCTCAATGTCCCTTACGGCTAACACACCAATTGCTTGTTCAAATCCCATAGCCCCTGTGCCGATAATCGTGAGAACCCGGGCGTCTTTACGAGCAAGAAAGTCTGTGGCAATGCCGCTCAATGCCCCCGTTCTGAGACGTGTTAAATAGGAGGCATTCAACAACGCTAAATGTTCGCCATTTTCCGCATCTGACAGCAAGATGACTCCTTGTGTTGTTGCCTTCCCCCTTGAAGGATTCTTTGGAAAAATGGTAACAACTTTGACCGCCGAAACTTCTTCAGATAAATCAGCGCTGGGCATGTAAAGTGCCGATGCCTCGTGTTGAGGGAAAGCAAGAACGGTGCGATGAGGGTTGTCTATTCGTTGAGCACCATGTGCACGTAATACGGCCTTTATATCCGCTATTGCGTCCTTCATTCCATATGATTGTTGAATTTCCTTCTCACTTAATACCAACATTCAATTGTCCTCCTTGAAGTAAAAGATTACATGGCACTAGTATTATGCGTTTCGTCTAATTTCTGATTGCTGCGATCCTTAACTGCCCAAATCGCCGCTAGGGAAAGGACAGATGCAAAAATAATATAAATGGCGACAGGAACATAGGAGTTATTAAACCTATTAAGTAAAGCCGTTGCAACTAGCGGCGCTGTTCCTCCTGCCAGAGCTGCCCCGATTTGATATCCAAGCGTGATGCCGGTATAACGAATCCTTGCATCGAAAATTTCCGAGAACATCGTTCCAAGAACAGCTGTGATGGGAGCCCAAATAACCCCTAAACCTATCACTGTTGCAATGATTAATAGGAGTACCGATTTTTGCTGCAGCAACCAGAAGTATGGGAATGCAAACAGTGCCATCCCAATCGTTCCGCCTATAAACAGCTTTTTGCGGCCAATTTTATCGGATAACATCCCCATGAATGGAATTAAAATTGTCGTTATAATTGTTGCAATCATGACTGCAGTCAATGTAGCTGTCCGTGAGAAACCGAGATTTGCAGTAGCATATGATACGACAAATGTGCTGAAAATATAAAATGGCGCTGTTTCTACCACTTTGGCCCCCACGGCAATAAGCACTTCACGCCAATAATTCTTAAGGGTTTCAACAATCGGCAGCTTTGGAACTTCTCCGGATTCCTTCACTTTTTTGAATGATGGTGTTTCATCAATTCCTTTACGAATCCATAGGCCAAAAAATACTAGCAGAGCACTAAAAATGAATGGTATACGCCATCCCCAAGTCATGAATGCGTTTTCGGGAAGCAGTGTCATAATAGATAAGGCAACGGTTCCTAGCAGCATTCCTATCGTAACACCCATCTGAGGAATGGCTCCGAACAAGCCCCGTTTCTCAGCGGGGGCATATTCAACGGCCAATAATAGCGCGCCTCCCCATTCACCACCAATTCCCAGACCTTGAACTAAGCGCAACGTGATCAATAAAATCGGCGCCCAAATACCAACGGCTTGATACGTAGGAAGAAGCCCCATCCCAAATGTTGCGATTCCCATTAAACTAAGTGTTATAACAAGTGTTTTCTTTCTCCCGATACGATCGCCAATATGGCTAAAGATCACTCCGCCAAAAGGGCGGATGAAGAATGCTAACGCAAAGGATGCATAGGAAAGCAACAGCCCTATTGTCGGATCCTCATTCACGAAGAATAGCTGGTTAAACACGAGAGCTGCAACGGTCCCATATAAAAAATAGTCAAACCACTCAATTGAACTTCCGACTAAACTCGCGACTAAAATTCGCCGCATTTGTTTCTTCTCCATCATGAGTCACCCCTTTAAAATTGAAGTATCACTTCAATTTATGATTTCCTTCATTTTAAATAATTTCAAATTTTCTGTCAATATTTTTTAATAAGTTATTAATGACGAAGCATTCATCAAATTTTGTAATGTATAATGAAGCTAGATACTATGTAAAAAAGGGGGCATCTGTATGCCTTTTGATTCAATCGGGAAAAAACTCAAATTATTGAGGAAAGAGCGAAAACTAACATTAAAGAGTCTGGCTGAACAAACAGGCGTTTCGATCAGCTTTTTATCACAAGTAGAACGGGGAAAATCAAGCGTCACATTAGAGTCATTAAAAAAAATCGCTGATACATTGGATGTCAACCCAAGCTTCTTTTTTTCAGAGGACCGCTCCCAAGAAAATTCAGATTATAATCATGAACAATTTCATTATCAGAATTTATCCAGCGGCATTCGTGATGCTGTTTTTTCGCCTATTCTAGTCACGTTAAAGCCAGGGGAAAATAAAGGAAGCGCTTTTTCTCATAGCGGACATGAATTTTTATTCATTATCGAAGGGAAGTTAACAGTGGAAATAGAGGGAGAAAGAATAGAACTCCATGAACAGCAGTCGTTCATGTTCGATGCTAGAAAAGCCCATTACTGGTTTAACTTCTCGGGTCAAATTGTCCGGTTTTTGGTGGTGTCGTCGAAATAAAGGCAAGGTATATAATGAAAGAAAAGGAGAGTAATCATAGAAGTAAAGAATCAATGAAAATTTTCGAGTAGACGAGTTAATAAAAGCTCCTTATTATTCGGCTGCGTATATCGCAATTGTCCGCTTGGTTTTTAGAGGTAAGCACCTATTTTTTTAAAAAGAAAGAAGTATCAAAGAACAACTAACGTTCTTGATACTTCTTTCTTTCATTTTATTTGAAGGATTAACTGTAATCCCTTTTAATAGGACATGGAAAGTGAGGTATCCTAGAAAGCATACCAAGGCGTTCTTAGCTTTCTCTTATGCTGCTTTCTTTTGTTTTTGGTCCAAGCGATGACTTAGGAAAGTTAGAAGACTTGCTAAGATAGCAACCAGACCACCGACCCATGTCACATTAAGCAAATTTCCCTGATGGTAAACAACTCCGCCCAGTGCGGAACCAAAGGCGATACCGACATTGCTTGCTACTGGCATCAGTGAAGCAGCTAGTCCTGTAGCTTTTGGTTGATAAATACCGGCAAGGTCTATCAAATAAAGCTGGGTGGATGTTGTTAAAAGGATGGCCATTAATGACATCAAGCCAATGTTAATCAATCCAAAGATAAAATGATTTGTCGTCCAATATAAACTGATCAGAACGATTGCTTGCACGAGGAAAACAAACCGGAGGCGTCCGATCGCATTGTAGCTGGCAATTTTACCCGCGAGTATGTTGCTGAAAATGGAAATGAACCCGTAGCCAAACAAGATTAAACTGATTGAACTTCCTGGTGCTTCCATTCCTTTCAGGATCGGAACAAGATACGTATAAACGGCATACGTCGCTCCAAATCCAAGAGATGGGATGAAAAAAGCCATTAAAATTCGCGGGTGTGTTAACAAAGAAAATTGATCACGCATCGAACTGCGAATTGTACTGTGCATAGTAGGCAATACGAAGAAAGATGCCAAAAACGCAATAGCTCCGAGAAAAGTCGTTAACAGGAAGGATGCATTCCAGTCGTACCATTCAGCGATGACAGTGCCTATCGGTACTCCAATCACGTTTGCAAGCGTAAAGCCACCGAAAACGAATGATATAGCAAGTCCGCGTTTAGCGATCGGCATGGTTTCACTTGCAACAACCATGGCAAGTGAAATTAAAACCCCTGTTACAATCGCAGTCAGCATCCGAAGTGCAAGGAGCATGATGTAGCTCGTCGAAATCACGCACAAAGCATTCAGGACGATGAACGAACCTATCAAAAACAACATCCATTTACGCTTTGGAAAATGACTCGTTGCCGACATCACGAGCGGTGTGGCAACGGCAAACGTAAGCGCAAACGCAGAAACGAGTGTGCCTGCTTTGGCATTTGTGATATGGAGACTCGAGGAAATATCGGTTAAGATCCCGACGATAACAAATTCGCTTGTCCCGAGAACAAATGTTAATAAAGTAAGTGTTAAGATGAGCAACCAATGTCGCTTGGATAATTCTGTGGCGTGCATAAATACCTCTTTTCTTAGATGAATGTAAATGTGTCACAGGGTAGATAAACAATTTAACTATAATACCACAAAACATTTTTACGAGGAAAACCCTTGCTTAGTTATCGTTGGTTATTTTTCGATAAATGATAACCATTATCAATTACTCTATTATTTTGAAAGGAATAATCCGATTAATAGATAATACTCATATCTAAGAATGGTATATAAAAAGCCAATAAAATGAGGGAGCTTATTAGGGTTGGAAGTCTTTAACTGTTAATTTGTGTCTTTGCATTAGGTCCTCATTAGTTGATAAAATGATTTATCAGCTGTGTTTCTTTGATGAAACGATAATGAGGAGCGATATGCTTACCTTTCAACAAATAGAAAGTGGGATTTTATGATTAACCTGCATCAAGTGAGTAAAAAATTTTCACAGTTTCAGGCAATTAAGTCTGTTACTTTAACAATACCTAAAGGTGAAATTCATGGAATAATCGGAGCAAGTGGAGCAGGGAAATCAACGTTGCTGCGGCTAATGAATTTGTTGGAGACCCCAGATGCGGGCGAAGTGGAGGTAAACGGCCAAAGATTGAGAACATTGAACAATAAAGCACTTCGAGGGGCACGGAAGTCGATTGGCATGATCTTTCAGCATTTTAATCTCGTGGCAAATAAAACGGTTTATGACAATGTGGCAGCCTCTTTAGAGCTGGCAAATTATCCAAAGAAGGAACGTCGGAGCCGTGTTGTAGAGTGTCTTCAATTCGTCGGATTGGAGAAGGAAATGGAGAGATATCCTGCACAATTAAGCGGGGGACAAAAGCAACGTGTTGCCATTGCAAGGGCATTGGCAAATAACCCGCAAGTGTTGTTATGTGATGAACCGACCTCTTCCCTTGATCCAAATACAACGGCTGAAATATTAGACGTGCTAGAGAACATAAACAAACGCTTCGGTGTGACGATTGTCATTGTTAGTCATGAGCTGGATATCATTAAAAGTATATGCAATCGTGTTACGATCATGGCAGATGGAGAGATTTATGACACTGTATTAATCGAACCAACAGGGATTCAAAAAAGGGATAATCGTCCAGAATACTTCATCGAACAATTAGCAGAGAATGGTGGGCTAGGTCATGCCTGAGATTTTAGTTCAATATGAGGCAGAAATTTGGCAGTCGATTGGAGAAACCATTACGATGGTTGGTGTGTCCATTTTAGCTGCGACTTTGATTGGATTGCCTGTCGGGACCTTGCTATTTCTTTATAGGAAGGGTCATTTGCTTGAAAATAAGTGGGCTTTCTCGAGTTTAAATTTACTTGTAAATATTATCCGTTCATTCCCATTTTTGTTATTGGTTGTTTTTTTAATCCCGTTTACAAGACTCATAATCGGCACAGCCATTGGTACAGCAGCTGCTTGCGTTCCATTAGCGATCATCGCCATTGCCCATTATTCGCGATTAGTCGAGCAATCTTTATTGGACGTGCCAAAGGGTGTAATCGAGGCAGCCATTTCCATGGGGGCTTCCGTTAAGGATGTCATCTTTAAATTTCTTTACGTGGAGGCTCGTTCAGGGCTTGTCCTCGGACTAACAACATCGATTATCAGCTTTATTTCCTATTCAACGATCATGGGAGTGGTCGGAGGCGGCGGTATCGGCGACTTTGCCATCAGGTATGGCTATCAGCAGTTTAAAACAGAGCTAATGATTTATATGATTATCATTATGATTATTCTAGTACAGCTTATCCAATTCATTGGCACGGCTGTAGCCAGAATGATTGATAAAAGATAAATAATGGAGGGAAACATCATGAAAAAAATACTCTTTCTCATGGCAGCAATCATGTTGCTTTTAGTGGGTTGTGGAAAGGCGAATGAAGAAAAAGAGAAAGAAAATGCGCAGAATCAGGAGAAGGAAGAGGTAACATTGAAAGTGGCCTCACTCATTCCCCCAATGACGGAAATTCTTGAGCTTGTTAAACCAAAGCTGGCAGAGGAGGGCATTAACCTGGAAATGGTTGTATTAGGTGATAATGTGCAGCCTAACACCGCACTGGCGGCAGGAGAAGTGGATGTGAACTTCTTTCAACACGTTCCATATATGGAGGAATTCAATCGAAACAAAAATGCCGACCTTGTACCAGTGAAACCCATTTATTTTGCCAATTATGGGGTGTATTCCAAAGAATACGATTCAATCGATAAATTGCCAGAGGGTGCCGTTATTGCCATTGCAAATGATGTGTCGAATATTGATCGTTCATTGGCATTGCTGGCACAGCATAAAGTTATCACTTTAAAGGAAAAAAAGGGTCCATACTATACAATGTCTGATATCACTGAGAACCCTAAAAACTATAAGTTTAAAGAAGTCGATTTATTAATGCTAGCGAGAACGTATGATGAAGCAGATGCGATCGTGATAACACCTGCTTATGCTGCACCGCTTGGTTTGACACCAAAAAATGACGCTCTTCTCACAGAAGGTGTTGAAAATGACTTTGCGATTACATTAGTGGCACGCAAGGATAACGTGGATTCCGAGCCAGTCCAAAAGTTGGCCAAGGCCATGACAAGCCCAGAGGTACGTAAATTTTTAGAAGAGAAATATAGTGAAACGGCCATACCGGCATTTTAATTTTGCTACAAGGAAAGGGCTATTCCTTCAACAGGAATAGCCCTTATTTACGGATTAGTTTAAAATACTGTCCAGCTTGCCAATTTTGTGGCTCCTGGAATATTACAAAACATAAAGAAATATTCTATTAGCCTATCCTCTTTATACTAAAACTATTTCCTTCATTATTAATCCGTTTAGTAAAAATCCCCCTCATTTCTTGAATAAATATAGAAACTCTTCTAAAATATATTTAGTCCATAATTTTACAGTGAATAAAAATATTACATACAAATGAAATCTAGTTATAAGAAAAGAAGTTGAAAGGACTTTCCATTATGTCGATGATTTACGAATCTCAAACACTAGTTTCTGCCATGCAAACGCGTGTCGGACAATATAAGGACTTGAAAGAACAGCTCACAGAATTAAAAAAAGGATTTGAGAGTATCGTTCATTTGGATGATGAGCTGCAGGGTCAAGGCGCAGAGGCAATCAAAGGGTTTTACAAAGCACAAATCGATGTCGTGGATTCTTGGCTGCGCCTGATCAATCGGCATATTGCCTTTTTAAGTGGAATTCAAGGAGATACAATCGAAGCGAATCTTAGTGAAACCATAGTTACGGTTCCTTTTTTAGAGGAAGAGCTGACAAACGCCAATCAAAATTCCAAGGAAATGGTCATAGCCCAAAAACATGATCTGAAAAAAATATTGGCTGGAATTGATGATATCATTCAGTTAGAGCCTTTTTCCGATGATGCGTTCTTTGAAAATATCGAGAAGGCTGAAACAAAACGGACCGAAACGATAGACAAAGTAAACGAAATTGATCATAAGTGGACGGCTGAATATGCTAAATCCGAAGAGGACCAAGCGGCAGTGATGGCACTCATGGAGCAATTGAAAGTATCCAGTACAAGGGGAGGAGTAGTATCCCCGCTCTATTTTAATGCAGCAGCTTATAAAAATAGTGAGGCCTATAAAAACCTGGAAGTAAGGAAAAAAGAAACCGCGCAATATCTCAAGGTTAAGAAAGAGGAAGCGGAGAATCGCCGGATCAAAGACTTGAAGGCGCAACTCGATCATGTAACAGATCCAGATGAGTTTCTCAAAATCGCCAAGCAGATCGGGTATGAAAACTTAGCGCCCACCCAGCAGCAATATGTCATGCAGCTAGAAGCGTCCAAGCAAACCGCAGACATTACAAAAGGAATCGGCGTAGGCCTTTATGATGTAGGTAAAGACTTCGTGACAGGAGTTTGGGACTTTGTCACAGATCCCGGGGAAACAGTTGAAGGCGTAGTAGATTCAATCATGCACCCGATAAAAACCTACAAATATATATCCAAGTCCATCTCGGACTCATATGAACGGGATATGGTAAATGGCGATGCCTATTCGCGGTCTCATTGGGTAACTTATGCCCTCGGAACTGTCGTCACATCAGTAGTAGGAACAAAAGGAGCAGGAGCTGTAACGAAGACTGGGGTAGCGACTACAAAAGCCGCAGCAGTAAAAGGTGCAACGAAGGCAAAAGAACTGGCCACTATCCCTAACCTATTGCCATACAATCCTAAAAACCAACTGTCGTTGGCAGGGGGAGTACCTTATAATGTGGTTAATGGGGTTGGGTTGAAGGATCAGTTAATTACGATGGCGAAAGTGGAGTCTGAAGTTAGTGGAGATGGTGGGAAAAAGTTTACTATAGATACTATGAGGCATGTTTATCATGGAGAGATTAATCGACGTGGAAAAGCTGTTGGTTATCATCACGAGAGTATGATGGGTGGTAAGATAGTTCCAGGTACTGAAGAAACTCCAGATATCAACGGAGTATATAGAGCTAAGGTGGAAGTAAATGGAGTGATGAAGATTGCAAAGTCAACTTTCTTTCCAAAAGATTGGGACAGGGTGAAGGTGAATAACGCTATTAACGAGGCTTTTGAAAACAAAATAAAAGATGGAAATAGATATGTTGGCAGAACTTCATCAGGAATTGATATTGGAATGTACTTAAACCGTGATGGGACAATAGCTACTGCATTTCCTTTATATAAAAATTAAATATCGGGAGATAATTAACTAATGAAATATTCGTATGAATTTACAAGAAACCCATTAGGATATCTAAGGATAATCCTACCACAAGAAATTAACCTTTTCTCAGACTTCATTGAAGATATTGTATTAGAAACAGAAGTGGATGAGTATCTTGATATTGTTCGCAAAGTAATGGAAGGTGAATACGATGAATTTGAAATAGAAGGGAATGCTACCAGTGTCTTGATAAAAAAAGATACGACGGTTCTTCACCACTTTTATATCTTCGATAAGCCAAATGAGAATGAAATGGAAACTGAACAATTTAAAGAACTTATGCTAATATGGAGAAACAAAATTCCAGAAAGATACAAAGAACCTAAGGGTTAAATTTTATAGATCTAAATAAATAATGGGATATCCAAAATAATACACCTTTATGTAATCCTATTATCTGACTGGTTATCCAAATTAATACTAAAGGTGTGATGTTATGTTGTCTTCTAACAAATTAGAAGAACCTGTTTTTCAGTTCTTGGCTGGAACTTTTCATCAGGATATTGAATCTCCAGAAGAGGCATTAGAAGAATTATTAACAGAGGAAAGTAAAGAGTATCTGGAATCTGCTATTGTCTTTTTAACAGATTTTATTGGAAGTAAGTTTTCAGATATCGAAAAAAATGAATACATTCAATCTTGTGCAGATGGAGTGTACTTTCCCGCTCTTGATTTAGAACCACTTCAGTGGCTCTATCAAGTAATTGAACAAATAAAAAAAGCTGTTAAAACAAAATAGACTTATTATGAGGAAAACCTTGATGGCTAAAAGCCTTTCAAGGTTTCTCTTTTGTTTTGGGCTACCTAGTGCCGAGTAAACAGCTTTTGTTTTGGGATTTTGTCACAAATCCTGGTGTAGCCACTACAAAGCGGCTACAGTAAAAGGCGTTACGAAGGCAAAAGAATTAGTCTCAATTCCTAATCTATTGCCTTACAATCCTAATAACGAACTATTTTTGGCAGGGGGAGTACTGAATGCAAAAAGAGGAATTAACAAATTTTATTAATGAACATAACGAATCAGATGACTTTACAGGTGGAGTAGCTGAAAGTCAAGTCAATGTCGTCCAAAATGAGTTAGGGGTGGAATTACCAGAAAGTTATAAGTGGTTTTTAACGACCTATGGTTCTGGTGGATCATTTGGTGTAGATATTTTAGGAGTGGCTAAGTCAAATAGAGCTTCTGTTGTTGTTAACACGAAGAGTTATAGAGAGTCAGGATTGGATAAAGATTTAGTGGTTATTGAAAATGCTGGAGAATATATATATTGTTTAAATACAAGCAAAATGGAGAATAATGAGTGCCCAGTAATAGCGTGGAATAGACAAGGGGGACTTGATGACTACAATACAGCAAAGAACTTTTATGAGTTTTTATCACAAAGGTTATTGGATGCAAAAGAAGCATGGGAAGAAGATTTTTAATATAGATAACTAGTAGCAAATTATATATGGGACATGCCTTTTAGGTTTATGTGGAAATTAATTGGGAAGTTAAATATATAAGAAAACGTAGTTTCGAAAATTTGCATAAAAGGATGTGGTTATAAATGAATAATGATATACCTCTTAAATCAGAAACCCCAATATTAGGAACAGACCACACTATGTTAGATTTCTGGCAATGGGGATTTTCAAAAATTTTAACAAACAACCTAAGGGGAATTTTTGCTGAGTTTTTAATTGGAACTGCTCTTGGCTGTTTAAATCAATTACGAGTTGAATGGGACGCATATGATTTAGTTTATAAAGGCATGAAAATTGAGGTGAAATCTTCTGCATATATCCAAGCATGGCATAAAGAAAAATATTCAAACATCAGTTTTAGTATTGGGGAAAAAAAAGAATATGATTATGAAACAAATACATATAGCCCTACCATAAAACGGCATGCAGATATATATGTCTTTTGTTTACTAAAAGAAAAAAATTTAGAATTAATTGAACCATTAAATATAACACAATGGGAATTTTACGTTGCATTAACTAAAAACTTAGATTTGCATTTTCCCCATCAAAAAACAATATCTTTAAATTCACTAAAAAAAATAGCACAACCAAGTACATATGAAGGATTAAAACAGACAATAGATGGTCTATTGTAAGAGTTTTTTTAACGTCTCTTGGTGTTTTGGAATAATAACAATTAGGGATAATTAAGATAAATAATATAACAGCAAAAATGGTCTTTTAAGAAATATGTAATATAAAAAAAGATAAAGACTTACTAAAACTACTTGATGAAGTAAGAATAGAATATATTTTCCTATCTGATAAAATAGTTGAAGAGAAACCATCGCTTTTAGAAACAAGTTAGAATACTGTATTATTGTTCCACGATTTAATAAAATTATATAATTAATATCTAAAAATCCTCTTATTTATATAACCACAGTCAGGAGCAAATCATGAGCATCGAGAAAAAGCTAATTGTCAATTCAGACAAGGGGAATTTATTAAATGAGTTAATTTCTTCAATAAATGAGTGTGAAAAGTTTTATTTCAGCGTGGCCTTTATTAATTATAGTGGACTACAGCTTTTATTAGATACATTTAAGGGAGCGGAGAAAAGGGGAGTAAAGGGGAAGATTATTACTTCTACTTATCTGAATTTTACTGAAGCGAAGGCTTTAAAGAAAATAAATGAGTTTAGTAATATTCATTTGAAAATTTTTGAAACAGATAAGGCGATTGGTTTTCATACGAAAGCGTATATTTTTGAATTTCAGGATCGTTATAAGGTGATTATTGGTTCTTCTAATATTACTCAAAGTGCCCTTAAGAGTAATATTGAGTGGAATGTTGAGATTATTGCTAAAGAAGATGCTCAATTTCTTAAAGATGTTCTTAAGGAATATGATGGCTTATGGAATAGTAGTGTCGTAGCGGATGACAATTTCATTAGTAAGTATGAAGAGTTTTTGAGTAAATTAAAGGGCTATACGAATACGCATCAATTTATTTATGAAAGCTCTGAATATATCATTCCTAATAACATGCAAAAACGTGCGGTTGAAAACCTTGAGAGGATTAGATCGTTTGGGGAAAAGAAGGCCTTAGTTATAGCAGCAACAGGGACGGGTAAAACATATATGTCTGCTTTTGACGTAAAGGGATTCAAGCCTAAAAGATTACTGTTCATTGTACATAGAGAAGAAATATTAAAAAAAGCAAAAGAGACCTTTGAAAAGCTCCTTTCTAATGAAAAACTGACATTTGGATTACTGACTGGGAATCAAAAGCAAAAAAACGCTGATTATACTTTCTCCACCATACAAACTGTGTCTAAATGCTACGAGGAATTTAAACGAGACGAATTTGATTATATTATTTTTGACGAGGCTCATCATGCGACAAGTCCTAGTTATCAAGCAGTGCTAGAATATTTCGACCCACAATTCACATTAGGAATGACAGCTACTCCAGAGAGAAGCGATCAACAAAATGTCTTTGACCTATTTGATAATAATGTTGCATTAGAAGTTCGTTTACATGAGGCTTTAGAGGATGAACTTGTGATTCCCTTTCATTATTTTGGTATTACCGACATTGAGGGAATTGATTTAAGTGATGTAGATATTGACGATGTAGCGGAGATAACGAAGAGATTAAAGGTTAACGAGAGAGTCGACTTTATTATTAAGAATATGAATTTCTATGGCCATGACGGTGAAAAAAGAAAAGGTCTAGGTTTTTGCGTAACCGTTGAACATGCACAATATATGGCACAAGAATTTAATAGTAGAGGTATTCAAAGTATCTGTTTATCTGGTAATGATTCAGTCGAGCAGAGAGCGTATTATATAAATAAGCTAGAAGATGACCATGATGATTTAGAATTTATTTTCACCGTTGATATTTTTAATGAGGGTGTTGATATTCCTTCTGTTAATACTGTCTTAATGCTTAGACCTACTAACTCTCCGATTGTTTTTATTCAACAGCTGGGAAGAGGACTTCGTAAACATAAAGACAAGACCTTCCTAACGGTACTTGATTTCATCGGGAATCATAGTAAAACGTTCTTAATTGCAATCGCTTTGAATGGAAGCCGTTATTATGATAAAGAGAGCTTGAAGGTTGCTATAGCGACTGGTTTTGCAAATATTCCAGGTTGTACGCATATTCAAATGGATAAAATTTCTGAAGAACGGATATTAGCGCAGATTGATAAGGAAAACTTTAATTCTTTGAAGTATTTGAAGGAAGAGTACTTTGAATTTAAGAAAATGAATCAAGGTAAAATTCCTTTATTATTAATGGATTATATGAAATTTGATGGAGCTCCAGATCCGATTAAGTTTATTAATCGCGATAAAACCTATTTGCAATTTGTAGCTAAGGTAGAAAAAGAAGATTCCTTGAAAAGGCTATTACTAGACGAAGCTTTTGAAGGAGTATTAAGAGAATTATCGTGTAAGTTACCTCTAAAGCGAGTGTATGAATTTGCTATTGCTAAATATCTATTGGATCATGATGATATTTCTTTAGAAACCGCAAAACGTGAGATATTGAAGTTGGCTAAAGAGGTAGATGAAGATAGCGTATTGCATGCCTTGCAGTGTCTAAATCAGGATTTTTATGATCCAGGTCAGAAAAAGAGGAACTTGAAGTTATTTGCTCTTGAAAATGGTCATTTAACTAAGACATCTTCTTATCAAAAGGTTCTACAGAATGAAGAATATAGAACGTATATCGAAGATCTTATTATTTATGGAATCTTTAGATATGAAAAGGAATTTAAAGAAGACTACTATGGTGTGCCACATTTGAAGTTGTATGAGCAATATCAAATGGGTGATGCTGCATTACTATCAAATTATCGCAAAAGTCACAGTGCCTTTAGGGGTTCTGGTTTACTTTCAAATGGAAATCACTACTTCTTATTTATTGATTTGCACAAGGAAGAAGATATTAAGGAAAGTATTAATTACCACGATGAATTTATAAACGAGCGCATTTTTCAATGGCAGACTCCAAATAGTACTGCCCCAATTTCTGAGAGAGGAAAAAATATTGTATTCAACCAGGATAGAGGGATACATTTACATTTGTTTATTAGAAAGTATAAAGAAATAGACGGAAAGACAGAACCGTATATTTATATCGGTAAGGGTAACACGGTGGAATATGAAGGGGAAAAGCCAATTACCGTTACAATGAAATTAGAGAATGAAGTCCCAGCTAGTTTATATACTGAGTTCACTAAAAGAGTATAGTCTTCTCATTTGAGAAGACTATTTTTTTTCATTTATTAATTGTTCCACAGCTGGAATGTCTGCAGGGGCCCATTTTAGAGAACTTAGATTCTCTCGCTTTAACCATATCAGTTTAGAATGCTCATTGGCAGTTGGGGTACCTCCAATGATTCTACATTTTATTGACAGTAGGTTAATAATGAAGGTTTTATACTCATGCGTATTATCATTAAAGATTGAAGTCTCTGTTTCAACCTTGCATTGTAATTCCTCATCAATCTCTCTTTTTAAAGCAGTAAAAATATCTTCTCCCATTTCTACTTTTCCACCTGGGAATTCCCACATATTCGGGATGCTCATAACTGGAGAGCGTAACGCACATAGTATTTCATCTTTTTCATTTTCAATGATGGCTGCAACTACTTTAACTTGCTTCTTCATGTTATCCTCCTATAGGTTTGCTATGATTAAATAATATCATGATTAAGTGAGGTTTGTGATAAATACAAAAATTGGGTAAGTGATATAATTGTAATAAATTTTGAAAATCTTTCGGATTCAGCATTAAGGTAAATGAAAAGTTAAAAATGGGAGTGAAAAGATGGAAATAAACAGAATAAAGTCAGTTCTTAAGGCATGGCTCTTATTAGAATCATTAGTACCAAGCGAGGTTCCTGGTAAAGGTGATATAAAAGGAAATTATTTTAAAGATAATCAAAATAGGGATAAAACACGTTTGATAAAGTTTCATGAGAACCCTTGGGAGAAGGATCAATTAAAAGATAAAGACAAATATCAAGTTCGATACCAGTATTATCTATCCTGTTTTGATTATCATAAACTTGTCCGTTTTTTACGCGATAATTTTAAAAATAAGGACGAGATTATTAATAAGGAGCGTAAAACTTTATTTAGTTTTTCCTTTTCGGTGGACAACAGGGGGCAATATGTAAAAAATTCTATGTTTGTTCCTTTTCTTATGTATGTAATGAAAATGATGATGGAAAATTCAAAAGTGAATTACCAGGATCTCAGCACACCTTTTCGGAGCCAATTGGAACTGTTTGAGGAACAGGCACAGACCATCTTTATTAATGGAGTAACAAAAGAGTCTTTAATAAAGATTCAGCAAGTTTACCAGCAGTATTTTCATCGATTAGAAAATGAACAACTAAACTATTTGGGGATGGAAGTTACTAATGCAGACCAAGAACCTAGATCTAAGAAATTTAACAGCTTCTACCAAGAAGACTTAGAACAAATACTAAAGAAAGGAGAGAATGAAACACTTGGTCAGTTTATTGAAGGAAAAGGGATTGAAGAACGAATAGATATTAATGAAAATCAAGGATATATTGAAGAAGTCTTACAGCCTAAAAACATGCCAGATGGTCGCTGGCCGTCACCAGTAGATCATAGATTGTCATTAATGCAGCAAGTAGCTGTAAATCAAATCTTAAAGAATGACCAAAAAATTAGTTCTGTCAATGGACCGCCAGGAACAGGGAAGACCACGTTATTAAAAGATGTTTTTGCTAACATTGTAGTCGAAAGAGGAAAAGGAATGGTGCAATTTAATAATCCCACTGATTGTTTTAAGAAAGTAAAAACAATCAATCTAAAAGGTTATCACTATCCTATCTATTTATTAGATTCAACATTAAATAAGTATTCTATGGTTGTTGCTTCAAGCAATAATGGGGCTGTTGAAAATATCTCAAAGGACCTTCCTAAAAAGGATGAAATTATTCGTCATGCTGGAAAAAGTAAATTCAAAGATTATGATGAATTGTATGCTAAAGAGGCGAAAGATTTATCTATGTACCCATCAGCAGCAAAAGAACTTTTAGGTGACAACAGTGATACCTGGGGACTTTTTTCTGGCGCTCTTGGAAAATCTGATAATATATCTAAATTTGGTTGGAAGCTATATGGTAGTAATAACAATGGAGATGCTTTTCTCCATCAATTAGAACAGGATAGTAAGCAAGTAAAATTAAAAGATTGGGAAGATGCTGTAAAGGATTTTCAGAATATTTTTGAATTGGTAAGAGAAAAAAAAGAAAAACTTCAAAAATTTTCCAATGATTACAAGAGCACACAAGCTTCAGATATGTTATTAAAAGAGTTAGAGAATCAGCTACCTATTCATGAGCAAGAACAAATGAATATAGAGAATGAGATGAGACATTTAGAACAGCAAAAGCGATTGACGGAACAACAAATTAAAACCTTACCTAAGCAATCCCTTTTGCAAAGAATCCTATTCAAAAAAAATATAAAAAAAATTGAATTGGAAAAGGAATTAAATGTTATTATTTCATTCTTAAAAGAAGTAGAAAAAGAGCTTTACCTAAAAAGAAAACAACTTGAGGAGACTAAAGGGAAGGTAGAAGGATTAAAAGAAAAACTAGCTACTTTTGCAGAGCAGTTAGATTATTATAAAAATCAAGGACTAACTTTACCTGAGGAAGGCTACTGGTCAAATTCGAAGCAGGCATACGAACGGCGCCAATTAAATACAATTTGGCTTACCGACGAACTAAATTTCACAAGGGGATTACTGTTTTTAAAGGCCATGAAACTCCATAAATTAATGCTAGCTTTTAATTTTGAAGCAATCAAATCTACTTTGCGCTTATTAAATAATCGTAAACAATTGAATCTTAATGATAAGGATCATAGATTATATCTTAAGAATATTTGGAAGTCAGTTCATTTAATTACACCGTTGGTCAGTACAACTTTTGCAAGTTTTAGCTCTATGTATAAAGGTGTAGAAGAAGAATGTATAGATTACTTGTTTATAGATGAGGCAGGACAAGCAAGTCCCCAGCAATCAGCAGGTGCTATATGGAGATCAAAGAGAGTAATAGTAGTAGGTGACCCAATCCAAATTGAACCAGTTGTAACAATCGATGAAACAATTTTAGGGGATATTAGAAAGTACTCCAATGTAGATGATAAATATATTGGTACGGGTGCCTCTGTTCAAACATTAGCAGATCTAGCAAATCCGTACGGAATGCTTAACAATTATGATCAATGGATTGGAACACCATTATGGGTTCACAGAAGATGCTTAGATCCTATGTTTACCATTGCGAATGAAATAGCCTATGATAATAAAATGGTATTAGCTCAAAAGAGTCGAGGGAGGAGTGCCTGGTTTGATTGTAAAGGATTGGCTGTAAATCGACAGTTCGTAGCAGAGCAGGGAGATTTAGTGGCAGATCATATTGTTGAGTTATGGGAAAAGGCCTCCACTCCTCCTGATGTATATATAATCTCTCCCTTTACTGCAGTGAAAGATGGTATCAAACAGGTCCTAAAACAGAGGCTGAAAAATATGCAAATTTCTAATGAAGAAATTGAGGATTGGTTGGGGAAATCTGTAGGTACTGTTCACACATTTCAAGGGAAAGAAGCTGACATTGTATATTTGGTAACTGGTACAGATGAAAATAATGATGGAGCGGCTAATTGGTCATGTTCAAAGCCTAATTTACTAAATGTAGCTGTTACACGAGCTAAAAAGGAGTTTTATGTAATTGGTGATTATCAACGCTTTTCTAACAAACCCTTCTATGCATCTATCATAGAAAACATAGATGGGGTTAAAAGTGATAATAGGTCAACATTACACATCTAAATTTTATATGAAAGGGGTTATTAACTAAATTTGTTATTTTGAAACTCGTTTTTTAAATGCAAACAGGATTTATTAAAGGTGGATGTCTTGATATTTAAATTAAACGATGCAAAAGAAGTGATATGTGGATAGAGTCCGCGACAATTGAAAGCTATAAGAAAAAGAGACATCCCCCAAAGGAATGTCTCTTCTCTTTTTATAAACTAATCACACTCATCATCCCCTCATGCGTCGCTTCCTCTATCGTCCGTGGCCCAAGGCAATCCCCAATCTGTTTTACAATAGGCGCATGGCCTTTCATTTCTTCGAATAGTTCTGTGTTGGGTATGCGGCCAAGGGAGAGGACGATGGAGTCCCAGTTTGTTAGTTCTTGTTTTTGTTGGGTGAATAGGTTCCGGATGATGACTTGATTTTCTTTGATTGCCCCGATGTCGTAATGGGGTAGGAGTGTGACGTTTAGGTTGTATAGTTTTTTTAGGTATTCGTTCCTGAGATATTGGTGGACGGTTTCGCCGATGTGCAGTCGTGATGATATGAGTGTGACTCCATGTCCTTTTTCGGCTAGGTAGATGGCTGCTTCCATGCCGGGCCAGTCACCGCCAAAGTCGAATACCAAGATGTTTTCCCCCACGTTTTTGGTTGAGCTGAAGAGGTCATCACTCATGATGATCCGTGGGTCATCGATTCCTTCGATGGCTGGTGTATAGGGCCGTGAGCCTGTTGCACAGATGATGGCGTCCGGGTTCGATTCGGATATTTCTTGGGCGGTTGCGGTTTTGCCTAATTGCACATTTATATTGCTTCTCATTAGTTTCCTGGAGTAGTTATCGAGCATTGATTCTGCGAGTTCATGCCTCATTGGTGCTTTGCGCATGGTGCGAAGCAGGCCGCCGATTGATTTACTTTGATCGATCAGTGTCACGGAATGACCGAGATAGTCCGCTGTTATGGCTGCCTGTAATCCGCCAGGTCCGGCGCCGATGACTAGGACATTCTGTTTGTTTCTTGTTTTCTTTAATTCTGGTAAGATCCATGCTTCTTTACCTGTTGTTGGGTTTTGGACACAGCCAATCGGCAGTCCTTTATGATAGTGACCGATACAGGCTTGTAAACAGCCTATGCATGCATCGATTGCTTGCAGGTCGCCGTTTCTTGCTTTGTTGGGCATATGCGGCATCATGGGGACCGATTGCCATATCAAGTGTATTTTCAAAGAAGGTAACGAAAGAAGGCGCCTTTTGGAGCATCGTATTCGGATTCGTTGGCGTGATACTCGGAGAAAGTCTCGGCATGTTCGGAATCAGCCTTCCCGTTTACCTCAATCCTGTCATCATTGGTTTACTCTTAAGCATAGGCGCACTTATCATTGGCTCCAAGTATGGAACGATCACCATCGAAGAAAGGGAGTTTCAGGCAAATATCCTTCAAACCCCCATTGAAATAGACGAGCAAAAAGAAATGAACATCACCCGCAGATACCCAGCTTATTTAATGATCAGCGGCGTCATGATCATCATGGTTACACTAGTGTTTTATTATTGGCCAATCAATATGAATTGATTGAACGAAACTATTGTACTGGCAGGGGGAAATCCCTGCCTTTTTTGAATGAAAAAAAGTGTCCAGGTTTCCCTAGACACATTACGGATGAATAGTAACTGGTGTCCCGATTGGAACAATTCTTGATAATTCCTCCACGTCCCGATTATGCATGCGAATACAGCCTTTTGAGACGGCTTTACCGATCGAGCTGGGATCATTCGTTCCATGAATGCCGTAGTGCTCCTTGGATAGACTCATCCACATTGTACCGAATGGGCCTCCGGGGTTGGGGGCTTTATTAATGATGATGAATTGCCCTACTGGTGTACCGAAAAGCATTCTTCCAACAGCGATTGGATATTGTTTTTGCAGTACTCCATTTTTAAGCAGTCTTAGCCTGCGATTGTTAACGGACACATCGATCTGAAATGGAATGGTATCAGCAGGGGGAAAACCAGGGATCATGATGGGTTGACCAGGATAAATGACATTTGGATTTATGTTCGGGTTAGCAGCGATGATGGCCGATAGCGGTTTCCGATAGTCCCTGGATATCTGTGTCAGTGTTTCACCTGGTTTAACTGTATGAATCAGTCTGAACACCTCCATAGGTTATAGTTGTCATGTTTCATTCTATGTGATTTTTCAAAAGTGTTTCGTAAATCGTTGTTAGCTGTTATCTGTTTTTAATGAAACTTATATGTTAAGTAACTTAGCCGAAAAGAAACCGAAATGAACTTTTGTTAAAATAAGTTTTTATCGAAATGGATTTTTGTTAGTTAAAGAGGGGGAATAAGGGTGGAGGAACATGTGAAAAAGGCTTTAGTAGAATGGAATGAAGAAATCAGTGATGTGTTAAATGGGATAGAAAAAGAGTATGAAGAAGTTAAGCGTGATCTTCAGGTTTATTCCTATAAATTCAATATTACCAAACAAGTTGTACAATCCACTATAAATGATGAAATTATTCGAAACATCCGTGAGCTCTATCATAAACCTTTCGAGCAAAAATTGAACGAATTGAAAGAGTCTATAAAAGAGCTGGAAGAAAAGAGAAAGGTTTTTCAAATGTTTGTCGATAAAATTGAAAAGGTTAGTGAAAGAGAAGAAGGAAAACCGCAAATATCAGTCATATAAGGCAGCGAAGGCTAGGATAATCATAGCGACTCTACTATTCTATACACAAAAACCATGGCAGCGAATATAACTGCTTTTTTTTGCTGGAATTCAAAAAAAGTAGCCCCTTGTTTACCCCAACATCTACCCGGGTACACTATCCTATAAACAGGTAATGGGGGAATTCTATGTGGAATGCGGTCTTTTGGGGAGGGGTTTCGGGTTCTGCAGTCCTGATTGGCGCACTAGCCGCCATCTTCATTCCGATAAAGAAAAACATCATTGGCTATATTATGGCTTTTGGTACGGGTGTATTGATTGGTGCCGCGGCATATGAACTGCTTGCTGATTCGGTGAGTGATGGAGGAATCTGGGCGACGGGGATCGGATTCATAGCAGGGGCCGCCGTGTTTACTGCCTTGGATTTTCTTATTTCCAAAAAAGGTGCGGATAAAAGGAAACGGTCCAATAATAGTTCTTCGAAGGAAGCGGGCCTAGCCATTTTCATCGGGACGGTGATGGATGCCATACCGGAGTCGATCATGATTGGCGCAAGCTTAATAAGCGGCGGCTCGGTAAGCTGGCTATTGGTCATTGCCATCTTCATCAGTAATATTCCGGAGGGGCTCTCAAGTACAACCGGTCTGCTTAAAAGTGATTATTCCAAGAAGAAAATCATGCTGCTGTGGTTTTCCGTCCTGATCATTTCGGCACTATCCTCGATGTCGGGCTATCTATTCCTCGATCATGCCCCGGATTATGTCCTGGCGGCGATGGCAGCCTTTGCAGGCGGCGGAATCATCGCCATGATTGCCTCAACGATGATGCCTGAAGCATTTGAAGACGGAGGTCCGATCACGGGCATATTCACCGCTGCCGGCCTGCTTATCTCTTTGGTTCTGGATTCGATGTGAGATTGTCCCCTTGGAAGGAAGGGGGCAATTTTTTTTTGTATAAATTCTATCATAGAAGGAAATGCACAAGGAAATCTATCTCGAAAAAGAATTGTTGGTGTTAAAATATCATTTCAAATCATACACTCTTCATATAGATTTTAGACATTGAGGAGATGTTAGAAATGAACTTCGAGATGCAAATAGCGAATATGTTGGCGGATAATATAAATGGTTTCATTACATTCGTCCGGGAAAATCATGAAAATGAAAACAATTGCTTTTGTTTAAATAGAGATAAAATGTATCAATTGAAGCTTCTTGTCGAGGAGTTTAAGTTTCAAGTATTGGCAGATGAACTTAAACGAATCAACAGGTTTACCTGGGATGAAAACTACACGCATTTATTAGTTGATAGATTCAGGAATGGAATGGGCATCATTGAAGAATACGTAGAAAATAACTACAGTGATTTATTCATTTTTACCGCTAGAATTTACACATTGAATAGCCTCAGCTTAACATTTTGCAAGGAGGAATGTCTGTGAAGAAAGCGGCTACTGAATCACGTGACGTCATACCCCTTTAGATCCTTTGCCTAAGGGGTATTTTCATGTCCAAAAGGGTAGTTAAAACATGTGCAAGGTTTTGTCAGGGTTTATCATGATCAACCAAAGTAATGACTACATTACCCTTTTTATGTCCTAGCTCTACATATCTATGTGCCTCGGGAAGCTGTTCCAGCGGGTAGCGTTTATCAATGACCGATTTTATTTTGCCAGTTTCGATAAGCTCCTTGAGGAGTAGTAAATCTTCCGTAAGTACCTTTGCTATTCCTTGTCCTTCAACGGACACGTATCGCCCGTTAGGGGTTAGTGCTTTTTTGCATGTGGCTTTTGAGCTTTTTCCGACTGCATCAAAGATGATGTCATATCGCTCTTGTCTTTCCGTGAAGTCCTCTTCCGTATAATCAATCACTTTATCTGCTCCCAATGATCTCACCAAATCAAAATTAGCGGCACTGCATACTCCGGTAACTTCTGTTCCAAAGTATTTGGCAAGCTGTACGGCTGAAGTCCCTACCGATCCGGATGCACCGTAAATGAGGACTTTTTGTCCGTCCTGGATATTGGCTTTTCTGAAAAAATGCAGAGCTGTCGTTCCCCCAAAAGAAACGGCGGCCGCTTCCTCATAGGTCAAATTGGCAGGCTTCAGTGCCATGGGCCCGTCTTCAGGTAAACAGGTGTATTCGGCATGTGCCCCAAAATTCATTCCAGTCATGGCAAAAATCTGGTCACCTTTTTTGAATTTTTTCACATTCTTCCCTGTTTCCTCTATCTCCCCGGCCAACTCCACTCCGAGTATCGGTTTTCGCGGTTTTCTAAGACCCAGGAAGATCCGCATCGGCAGCCATAACAAGAAAGGGCTATTGAAACTCCGGACTCTTATGTCCCCTGAAGCCACTGTTGCCGCATGGACCTTTACCAGAACTTCATTGTCCTTGGGAGTTGGTTTAGCTACCTCTTGGAGCTCCAGTACATCAGGTGAACCGTATTTCGTGCATATCATTGCTTTCATCTCGAGTCTCCTTAGTTTTTGGATTCAATCTTTTAATACTATGTAATAAGTTGCAATATAAAACTACATTATGGAAGCATATTCATGATCACCGTCATAAAATCATTGGCTGTCTTTGTCATCATTGCCCTCTATACTTGGTTTAATGGTAATTCACGAGTAAAAGCTTGAAATTCACGAGTAAAACTCCAAAACTCACGAGTAAAATCCTAGAATTCACGAGTAAATCCCCAAAACCTGCGAGTAAAACCCTAAATAAAGCTAGTGAGGTATCCATACTTGATGTATGGATATCTTTTTTTATACATATTGCAATTTATAAATTATAAAATGTAATATATATGTTGCAAAAAGTTAAATGAATCATATAATAAGGGTAAGCGATGGAATTATTGGAGGTCGATCAAAGATGAATCTATTCAAACGAACAAAAAAGATCACGGATGAGCGGGTTGAGAATGTAAGAAATAAGATTTATAAAGAAATGTATTACGTCATTTTGGCCATTTGCCTGGTGAGTGCACTTTTCAAACTATATAAATATGGTGCAGGCAGCGGGGAGTTATATCTGGAATTCGTGATCATTGTTGCAGGAGGGCTGTATTACTTAGCTCGTTCCATTTTCTTAGGTGTATTCTGGGATGAAGTGGAGATGCATGACCGCACCAGCAAAACACCGATGAGCAGGAAGACGATTCTTGGGACGGTTGCTTTAGCACTCATCATCGCTATATTCATGGGGGTGAATAGTGCTTTATCCTATGCCGATAGCAGTTCCCAGGGCGTATGGTATTTTGTATTGGTATCGTTTGTATCCGTTATGATCTATTTGCCGATTTTACTACTGTTTTTTGGTGGTATATACTTATTGGCGAAGAAAATCGGAATGAAGAATAGCTAAGATAATAAGAAATAGTAGGTGCTTTCCCTTGAAGAATATAAAACTGAAGCTTGCGAGAGTAGAAAAGGACTTGTCACAAGAAGAACTGGCCAAGATTGTCGGCGTATCCAGGCAAACGATAGGATTGATTGAATCCGGAAAGTATAATCCCTCATTAAGTTTATGTGTCGGAATTTGTAAAGCATTATCGCGTACATTGGATGATTTGTTTTGGGAGGAAGACTGATTAGGGGTATCCATTGACTTGGATATCTTTTTTTTAGGAATTTATCATCAAAAAATGGGGGAAGGTATAGCATGTAAGCAAAAATCTAACATTCGAGAGGGATGGTTTGATGGATCGTACGATTGGTTACTTACGTGAGATATTGTCTAACTATACGGACCAATATCCTGAAGCGCAGGAAATTTATAATAAAATCAAAAGCGGAAAATTTCATTCTGAAGAAGAACTCGTCAATAAACTATCCGGTAAAGAAGCCAGTCTCCTTAACCATATTCTTCCTCAGGAAATTAAACATGCGAAGGAAGCTAGTGATACGGAACGGGTCACGCAATTATCAGAGGTATATGAACTGATTATTATATGATAAAACCTTGTCCATGATGATCATGGACAAGGTTTTGTTGGTTTTATTCCATTTCACTAAGTGAATCCATATGACTGGCTATCATGGCGATGATCGTGCTTGCTTCTTCCTTGCTGAAAATGAAATTCGTTTCATCCTTTATCAGGTCATCATCCGCTGTCCGAATCCGATTGATCCGTTTCAGCACACCATCACCTGTTTCCTGGACGATACCGAATTGATAGGTGACCTCGACTTCATTATCCTGGATATAGGCGGTCACTTCAGGCGTTTCCCAATCTACATCGATTTCGTATATTTCGGAATCGTCGGCGTCTGAATCATACAAATCATCATTATCATCATCCATATCCATATCATATTCGTAATCGTACTCATCATCATCCTCTTCCAAATAGTTATGGAAGCTCTCATGGATAGCATCGACGATATCTTCAATGTCCGAAAGGATGACCTTGCTGATCTGCCCTAAATCCGGATCGAACGATTCCATATAAAATTCTTCATTATACGGATCAAAAAACAGCGTGGAAAAATAATCCCGCTCATTGTCATCCAGCTCTGTATAAAACTCGATGCGTGGATGCTTAGATCCGCGCTCCACGATCAAACTGCCATTGCGGTCGTATTTTTCACAAATTGATTTAAGATGATCCTGCAATTCCCCGCTTACTCTGTCAAACCATTCTAATGACATCAACATCCACTTCCTTTCGTGATTATTATTTCCCAGAAAAGGCGAATTTGACGTGCCATTTAAAACCAACTGCAATTTATCTTCGCATCAAAAACGTCAGTTATAAAAAAATAATTTAAAGGGAAAATTAGATGAAAAGTAAAAGCGATAGGGAAAATTCCAGGATTTATGAAACAAGCAACCAGGGCGGGATAAGGCTCAGGAATTCCTGCAGCAACAGATTTAGTAAAGCAATGCAGTTTGCAAAAGGCTCAAGGATAAACATTCGTTAGGAACTCCCTTCATTATTTTAGAAGGGAAATTTTATTAAGCTTCCCTATACCTTTCAATAATAAAGTCAATAAAATACCTGCTTGCTATTGGCAATACCCTTTTATCTTTGTATGCCAAAGTAATTGTTCGGATAATAGAAGGGGAGATGGCTTTCGTTACAATATTATAGGGACATTTAGTTAGGAGCAGCTTCGGTAAAATCGAAATGCCAAGCTCCTGTTCAATCATGGACATAATCGCATAAGGATCATATACCCGGTATTGTGTATCAGGTTCAAAATTGTTCTGTTTAAAAATTATTAATGGTTCATTGATAACTCCCTCATCCAACAGAATATAAGGATCTTTTAGCAATTCTTTCAATGAGACTTTAGTGGAAGACGCTAAAGGATGATCTACTGGCATTACAGCCAGCATTTCGTCTTCTTGCAAGGGAATCGTAGTTAGATCTGTAACATTTGAATTCACAAAGCCAAAGTCTACGCTGCCTTCTTTAATCCAGTTTGAGATTTCCGTGTAATTTCCTTGATGTAATTCGAAATGAACAGTTGGGTAAAGTTCCTTAAATTCTTTGATCAATCCCGGTAGCCAATGGCATGTAACACTGGAAAATGTGCCAACTCGAATAAGGCCGCTTTGCAGTCCCTCCATCTCTTTATGCTTTTCAGTCAGTTCCCTATGTGAATTACAAATCTTCCTGATATATGGCAAAAATTCCTCGCCATCTGGTGTCAGTGTAATCCCCTTTCGAGAACGTAAAATAAGAGTGGTGGAAAGCTCTTCCTCTAATGAATGCACCATTTGGCTAATGGCGGACTGTGTATAGCCAAGTTCTTCAGCAGCTTTTGTAAAACTGCCTGTTTCTATGGTTTTGATAAAAGCATAATACGAATTCAATCTCACTAACCCCTTTGCATTAGAAATTCTAATAGATTTATTATAAAAATTGGTTTTTCTAATGTAAATGAAAGAAATAAAATATAGTTGGGAACAGAACAACAGAAAATTAAAAATATCAAGGAACCTAAAATTATTAAATCAGGAGTTGAAGTAGAAAAATAATGAATATTAACGTTAAATACAGAAATATTATTTTTGCATTTTTAATGGCATTTAGTATGTCCTTTTTTATTTCATTTATATTAGTCTCAATAAATAGGGGTTATGATCATACATTCCTATCTACATGGTTAAAAACTTGGTCACAGGCTTTTATCTGTGCTTTCTTTGGAGCTTACTTTTTCCCGAGAGTAATACAACAAATAATGAGAAGAATTAATTTTGTAGAAAAACCGTTAATAATTGAGAAAGATTTTAGAAGAAGAAAATTGATAATGGCCAGTAGATAATTAAAATTTCGGTAATAAAATGTGGTTTAAGGATTTCCTGAAAAACAGTAAAGAATATGGATTTTAAAAAATACTGATATAGAGCTGCCCAAATGATGGGGAGCTTTTTATGCGTTTCCCTGAAAAAGTTTCAAGACCATGCTACTTTCATCCTGTAAAAGTTTATATAGAGTGTGAAAGGGGGTGAGTGATATGGCAAATCAAATTCCAGTATCAAGTACGTTGCGGATCGATTTTGAGACGGGGTTAAATGAAAAAGGGGCTCTCGTTTTCAAGCGGAGGACATTTTCAAACATCAAGGTCGAGGCGACTGCGGACCAGTTGTTTTCGACAGCAGTTGCAATCGCAAGTGTACAGAATTATCCAATGGGTGAAGTGACCCGGGTGGATACGTATTCTTTGATTGGCTAATCGGTTTTTCGAAAGATGTCGAAAGAGGGGGAGGTGATTGAAATGGCTAAAGTATTGGAATTGATTTTCGTTACAGCGGAAGGAAAGTCAGCGACGATTTCCGTTGATAATCCGAAGGAGCCGGTCGGAGTAAACACGGTTAAACAGGCAATGGAAAAAATCATTGCGGGGAATGTGTTCGTAACATCCTCCGGGAATATCGTCGATTTGAAGGCGGCGCGCCTTGTCGAGCGGAATGTGGAGGAAGTGGAACTTATTTAACGAACGGGAGGTTACACACTTGAAGTGAGGTGAATAAAAAGTGGATCAAATTCTGCCATTTGTCAGTGATATTGGGTTCCCGATCATTGTTACCCTTTATTTGCTTCATAGAATTGAAACGAAATTGGATACTTTGAATGAAACCCTTGTAGAGCTGCCAAATCGCTTGCGAGAAGGGATTCCCAAGTAGGTTAGGAAGCATCATGAGTGATATCATTCATGATGCTTTTCCTTTTGAAATGGAAAAGTTTTAATAGATTCTAGTTTTATATCAAAACTATCGGGTATACATAAAACTGTAGCTAGTTCAAAAAAAGTCCAAATAATAAGGAGGAGTTTTAATGACTAACAACAATGAAAAAATGAGCAGGGAAGAAGCTGGCCGTAAAGGCGGGGAAGCGACAGCAAAAAATCATGATAAGGAATTTTTCCAAGAGATTGGTCAAAAAGGCGGAGAGGCCACTTCCGAAAATCATGATAAGGATTTCTATCAGGAAATTGGCAAAAAAGGCGGAGAGGCTAGAGCCAATCAACGTGATGGGTCCGATGATTGAAAAATGAGCAGGGAAAAGCAGGACTCAAGGGCGAGGGAAAAAGTCGCCGCTAAAAAAACGACCTGAAGTTTTTAGCTGAATCTAGTTTTATAGCTGTTCAAGCGGGTACATGCCATATGTAGCTAGTACATGAAAAATCCAAATAATAAGGAGGAATTTTTAATGGCTAACAACAATGAGAAAATGAGTCGTGAAGAAGCAGGACGTAAAGGTGGAGAAACAACAGCAAAAAATCATGATAAGGAATTCTATCAAGAGATTGGCCAAAAAGGCGGAGAAGCAACATCCGAAAATCATGATAAAGAATTCTATCAAGAGATTGGCCAAAAGGGCGGAGAAGCGACATCCGAAAATCATGATAAGGAATTCTATCAAGAGATTGGCCAAAAGGGCGGAGAAGCGACATCCGAAAATCATGATAAGGAATTCTATCAGGAGATTGGTAAAAAAGGCGGAGAAGCGACATCCGACAGTCATGGCAAGGAATTCTATCAGGAAATCGGCGAAAAAGGCGGAGAGGCACGGGCCAATCAACGTGATGATTCCGATGATGGAAAAATGAGCCGTGAAGAAGCAGGACGCAAGGGCGGGGAAAAAAGCCGCCGTTAAAATATAATCCAGAAACTTATAAATGACCGAGGGAGGAACCATTCCCTCGGTTTTTTTATGCCAGCACAGCACATTGCAAAGTGTGCTTAGGGATTAAAGTGGGTAAAGAAATAACACCAAGAAAAGGAAGAGGTGATGAAGAAGTTGATTGCCCATTATTCATTTCCCCGTTTAAAAGTAGGCGGAGTTACATTCACTGCAAGGCATTCATTGCTTGCTCTTGGTCTTGCGGGAATCGCTTATCTCATTTCCAATAAGAGAAAGCATCAAGCGGTATTCAAAACGGCTTCATTGATGTGTAAGATCGAACGGAAAGAAGATGCCATTAAGCTTATTTGGCCTGATCAAGGCGGTTTCTATCGGGTATTTAGGGGGCAAGATCTGATTTACAGCGGCTCTGTGCCAAGTATTGCAGATAGGGGACTGACTCCAGGGACCATTTACACGTACACGATAGATAGCTTGAATGAAAAAAATCAGGCAGTGAACAGGATGAAGATACAGACATCAACGACCGCCCAGAATAAAAAAGAAGATAATATCCTTTTGGATTTGGTATTCACCACGATTGTCGCAAGAGGCCAAGCCAGCCTGGAATGGGAGCCCATCAAAGGAATAAAAGAGTATACGATTTACCGAAACGGCGTGGAAATCGGGAAAGTGGGTGGATGTTCCTTCAGTGATCGAAGTATTAGTGAAGATCAGGAATACACATATACCATAAAAGCTAAGCGGCCCCTTCCACGGTCAGAGCAGGAGTCTTATGCCGTGAAATCACTTGTAGCGAGTATTGTCGGAGCCGTAAAAAAAGGTTCATCCCAAGCACAGACTGCGATCGAGGAAATAACGAATACGAAAAAGATTGGGCCTGTAAAAAAGCTTTTACAGCCAGTTGAAAACGACGTGGACGGTAAAAAGAAAAGAAATTGGCAGCTGCGCTATTCCACCTTTTTACCGGAAGAGTGGCTGAAAAACCCCAATCTTGCATCAAAGGTTCCCTTTTTTAAAGGTGACAATCGCGGGTTTTATCCTGAATCACCCCGTTTCCGGACTAGAGTCGATGTGTATATTCACGAAAAGGAAAGAAAAGCCGAGATTGAATTTTCCAAAGCGGTCGGGAAAAGTGAAGCCTACAATCATGATGGCGATTTCCTCCAAGAAGGAGTGGCCTCGGATGAAGACATTGTAGTGAAGCACGTATTATCCAATCATGAAAAAACGACCATTCAGCTGACACACTCTGTAGGCAACCCAATCATCATTTCTCCTGCCGTGGATTATAAAGTGATCGGGACCTTTTACCGAAATGGCGAAATCAATATAGCCGGCTATCATGATCAGGCACCGCATCACGAAGTCTACCTCAAGGAGGCAGATGATCCAGACTGGGAACCCCTGCACCTGGCGGAAAACAAAGGGCTCGAAATGATGGCGCATCCTACGGCCAATCATTTATGGAGATACTCCACATTTACACAATGAAAAGGACGAAAAGCCTTGATCGCTGATCGTCCTTTTTTTGTGGATAATAGAAAATTGACCATTTCTAATACAACAAACAAAAAGGACCTCGAATATCTTGAAGTCCTTTTTGCTTGTTGATGAGGTCATTTATAAAAATCGCTTTCGAACACTTGGCGACGGCAGCATACAGCTTTCTTCTTTCTTTCCGAACCATTTGTAACGGTTCCTGGCAATGAAATCATAAACGAAGTTCCGGATGAAGCTTGGAACGATGATGAAGCCGTAAAGCAACTTCCATGCCCCTTGTAAGCGTCGGCATATCCTCAAGGCTGCAGACGATTTATAGTAGGCCTTATCCCTTTCGATCAGGACCATGCTATCCATATCTGCAGGAACATCATACTTCTTCAGCAACTCTTGTCCCGCCTCACTTTGAAGCGAAGCGTAATGAAAAAGCCCCTGCGGATCCCGTTTTATAATGAACTGGACACTCGAATCGCAAAAGTTGCATTCACCATCAAATAAAATGATAGGATTCATGAACATTCCTCCTATAGAGAGACGTTATCATACTTATGCTTATATAATACACTACCCGTTTTGGTAAGGCGAAAACGTATGGAACTGCTTGGGATTTGATTTTGGAAGTGATTGTTCGTTCCGGCAAGTCATTAACGGGTGCGTTAGCACCATTAGAAGGCTTCAATTGGCGGGTGGAGTCTCTGTTATCAAACTGTTATTTTCCATTAACTATACTGTAAACAAGCTATGATATGGTAGATACTCCAATGAAGTTCCTTAAGTAAAAAGCCGGCAATCCTATATTAGAGGAAAGCCGGCTTTTTGATTCAAACCATAATTGAGGATTAGAAGATATAACTAGTAGTTTCTTTATAGGGGGTAAGATTTAATGAAGCGTGATCCGTATTTTGATAATGCGAAAGCTGTTTTAATCGTCCTAGTTGTTTTGGGACACACATTAGCTAGAATGGTGGAAGAAAACGAATGGATTTTAACTATTTATTTGTTTATTTTTTCATTCCATATGCCAGCTTTTATTTTAGTATCCGGCTATTTTTCAAGAAAGATAAAAAGTAAAAAGGACCTCTGGGGGCTAATTAAGAAAATATTAATTCCCTATGTAATATTCCAGGTGATTTATACCTTCTATTATCAGAAGTTATTTGATGAACCAATTGAATTCACAATTTTGACTCCAAGATGGGCCTTATGGTTCCTAATAAGCTTATTCTGCTGGAATATTTTATTGTTTATATTTTCGTCTAGAAAATATGGAATCGTTTTTTCAATAATTGTATCTCTAATAATTGGTTACTTTGGTGAAGTAAATGAATGGTTAAGTTTATCGAGAACGTTCTTTTTCTTTCCTTTCTTTTTAGTTGGACATTTTTTAGAAAAAAATCATTTTGAATGGGTTAAAAAGAAAAGTAATGCCCTAATAGGCTGGGGGGTACTAGGGTTAATCTTTACCGGTATTTATTTCTATGGGGAAATTACTTGGAGAGAGTGGTTTTATGGCCGTTTAGGTTATGAGGAATTAATGGGAGGTTCCATTGCCCCCGGTTTTATATATAAGTTGATCGTTTATTTAATTATGGGAGCAGCAACTTATTGTTTTTTCTGTATTGTTCCTAAAAAGCATACATTTTTTACTGAAATAGGGTCCATTACATTAGCTATTTATCTTTTTCATATGTTTTTTCTGGAATATGTTTATAACTCATTTATTTATGATTGGATCAAAGAAAGTGACCAATATTATGTTTTATTGGTCATACCTGTAACCATTATATATATATTATCAAGAAAACCGATTGTAAAAGTGGAATGTGTGTTAATAGGAATGAAATTGAAAACATAACAGAATTTCAACACCTATAAAGTAACTAGCCCTTCAGTTTGAAGGGTTGAGTTAGTAGACAAAAGGGGTTTTATCTAAATTACAAAACAAAGTTGATTGGAACGGAAGGTGCGAGACTCCTGCGGGAAAAGCGCGTCAAGGGGAGACCCCGCAGGCGCAAAAGCGCCGAGGAGGCTCCCGGACCGCCCGCGGAAAGCGAGTGCCTGGAGTGGAAATCGACGTTCCAGGTTTTATAAACCTAAATAAAATTGAGACAAACTTGTTCTTCATCGAGTTTGTCTACAGTCTGAGCCCTTCAGTTTGAAGGGTTTTTTTCATGAAAAGATTTAGTGATTTACAAAAAAATCTATTTAAAGGGGAGTGAATGGGGCCTCCAATAAAAGGGCAATACCCCTTATAAAGTTATTGTAGGAAAGAAAATGAAGATAATTACCCGAAATGTTTCCAAAATTATTAAGGAGTAATTACTTTTGTATTTCACTTTCAATAAATCAACTCTAAACATTCAGATTTATTTTATTATGACTATATAGGATTTTACTATCACTAAAGGAGCGGCATATGAAAAAGTTTTTCTTCATCTTCATTTTGGCTTTAATCCCCTTCGCCTCTACGACAGTAAGTGCAGAATCTGACTTACCCCTCAATAGTGAAGCCGGTATCATTATTGATGCGAAAAGTGGAAAAGTATTATACGAAAAAAACATGAATAAAAGTATGTATCCAGCCAGTCTAACGAAAGTTGCCACGGCTATATATGCTATAGAACACGGGGATATGAACGAACTAGTGACTGTAAGCAAGAAAGCAGCGAAGGCAGACGGGTCTTCGGTATTTATTGAACCTGGGGAGGAAATAGAGCTTTCCCAATTAATTGCAGGCATGCTAATCAACTCCGGAAATGATGCAGCCATCGCAATTGCCGAGCATATGTCTGGCAGTGAAAAACTGTTTATGGAAGATTTGAATGAGTTTTTAAGAAAAGAAGTAAACGTCACCGATACTCATTTTACGAACCCCCATGGATTGTTTGACAAAGACCATGTAACTACAGCCAGTGACCTTGCGAAAATTACCCAATATGCAATGAAAAATGAAACTTTCCGTGAATATTTTGGGAAGAAGGATTTACCATGGGAAGTGGAAACATGGGACACAACTCTAATTACCCATCATAAAATGTTAAAAGGTGAACTCCCCTATAAGGGAATGACCGGCGGGAAAACCGGTTTCGTCAGTCAATCCGGCTACACCCTGATTTCCACTGCCACCAGAGGAGAACAGGAATTGATTGCTGTCACTCTAAAAGCTCCTTCAGACAAGGTTGCCTACGCTGATACCAAGCTTTTATTCAACTATGGCTTTGATAACTTTAAATCAGGCAAAATTGATAAAAAAAGCAAACTTTATTCAGTGGACTACTCTCATTCCTACACGCTGAACGAAGACTTATACTATACTCATTTAATCAGTGATCAACCTAGTCTAAAAACCAGTAATGATGGAATTCTCTCAATCATGAACCAAGAAGGGGAAGCAATAGAATCCTTTGACCTTAAAACGTTCGCTGATGTTAAGAACACAGTATTGCCTGCCCCGATTAAAAAAGAAGCAATCAATGAGAAGCTTATAAGATTTTCTATCCCATCTCTAAGATGGGGAGGCTTTTAAAATACGTTACTAAAGAAACTCACAGACTGGCTAACAGAGGCGTTCATGTCTATACATACCCAGCTTATAAATATATAAACAATAAAAGAGTGCCCTTATCATTCATGACTGATAGGTGTACTCTTTTATTTATTAACCCTTTTTATGATTTAGGTCTTGATGATTCGAGGACAGGAATATTCTAATCGTACTGCAAAAAGGTCCTGTTCATAGATAGAACAAAAATTAATTATGTGAATCAAGAGAATATTACTAAATTCCTAAAATACGCGGGGGTTAAGAGCATGTCGCATTTGCTACATAAAGTGTAATAAAAGCTAAAGATAATCAACCGAATTGGAAATGGAGTATAGGACCATAATAGTATTAAAAAAACTATTAGGGATGATTTCATGATGTATATCTATAATGATTATGGGGGTACACATACCACGTCTATGGCTGCCGCATATCATTTAAAACAATTACCTCAATCGGAAAGTACACTAACTAAGGAAGAAATATTAAATGTAAAATATTTTAATAAATTAACGAAAAAAGATTTTGGAAAGCTAATTTTTCGCGGGACCGATGAAGATGGCAACTCAGTTTATACAATTGGGCATAAAAGAGAAAAACTTGTGGTTCCAGCATTAAAAGAATTGACATTACTACTAGAAGAGAAATTTCATTTTAACGAAAAAATAGTATTCTCCCATACATCACCAACTGTACCTATTGCTATGTCTATAGGGGGATACCTATCAAGAGAATTAAAAATTGATTTTATAGGTGTACCATTATTAGTTATAGGTGCAAAACAATGCTGTGATAATATTTTTCGGTTGGTTGAAAATACGAAACAAATAGGGAAAGCAGCGAATGGGGAAAAAGTGATTATATTAGAGAATGAAATATATAAGTAATACCAATTAATGAATACAGGTTGTTAGAAATCCAAGTCAACAATTGATGTTGGCTTTTTTTTGCGCTTATGGAAGAATATACTCTGTACAAGATGTGGTGCTTGTTCAATGAACTTAATCAAACAATAAACCACCACCCGAAAGTGGAGGTTTATTGATTGAATCGAGGAAATTACTGTTCCTTTAAGCTGGTTACAGAAACACTTTGTTTTTTATTTGGATCATCAAGGGGATGGATTGTAGCCGTTCCATTTTGTTCATCGACGTGCTCGATGTAGATACTTTCCTCATTATAGGTTACATTAACCATATTTGGTGAAGAAGCAATTTCTTCTGCTCGTTGTGCTTTCATTTTAGCCACCTCCTTTGATTTTACAACATGTATAATATTTGTTTCGGATTACTTAGTTATACTTGTTGTATTAAAATTCTTCCAAGAATTCCTTAAATCCTTACTTAACTAACTGGTGCGTTAGCTGAAGATCGAGTTATATTTAAGGCTTTCGGCAAGTTAGTTCAAAAGATTAAAATCAGTGATTTGTTATAATTACAGAAAATTAAAAAAGGTTAGAGGGATGTAAAATGAATATTAAGGGGTTTTCGATTTCCACTAATAAAAAGTATTTAGATGTGGATTTAATACATGATTTTTTGAATCAGGAAGCTTACTGGTCAAAGGGAATACCCAAGGAAACAGTAATAAAGTCTATTGAAAATACGACCTTATGTTTTGGGGTTTATAAAGGTGAAATAGGAAATGAAGATAGTGAACAAGTTGGATTTGCAAGGGTAATAACCGATTTAGCAACCCATGCGTATCTTTGCGATGTGTTTATATTACCTGCTTATCGTAAATTAGGATTATCAAAATGGCTAATGGAGGTTATCACCAACCATTCCGAACTAGAAGGGGTTCGCAGGTTTATGTTAGCTACTAATGATGCACATTCATTATATAAAAAATACGGTTTTAATCAGATAGATAATCCAGAGCTATTTATGCAAAAAGTACGTAAATCCCCATCTCAACAATAAGAGTATTTAACAGGTGCGAAAGTTCTCTAAGGGGCAGTGACGAATTGCTCTTTTCTTATAGTGCAAAAGGGGCAATAGCTGAAGTAGAAATTCTGACTTATATGCAGGAATACAGTAAATTTACGAAAAGATATGAGATGAATTAAAATGGAAAAATTTAATTTGATTAAGCAAAATCATAGTGTAGTTCCAAATTATAAAGTAGATGATAAGGAAGTTTCTTTTGAAATATACATTAGTCCCAAACAAGAGGTCTGCATTATTGGGAAATTAGATAATAACTATATATGCTGGTGTTCTATAACTACTATTTCTGACTACGAAAATAATTCTGCTATTTTTCAATATGTATCGAATCTCCAAACCAAAACGATATCAAATGATTATAAAGCTTTAGGAGATCGGTATAAAGAAGTGAAAAATTGGCATAGAATGCAGATTAGTAAGAGACCTTATCAAGATCAGTATCTTTATTATTCTCCAGTAAATTCTTCGTTCTTTACGGAAAGTAAATTTTTCGGAAGAGAAATCTATACATTTTATAAACAAGAGAGCCAAATGTGATTACAGGTTAATTGATGATGCTTATATAACTATTTTAAAAAGATATAAAGGCATTTTAAATAAAGAAAACCAAGAATATAGTTATTATTACGAAATGAACCCACTAATTAGGATAATAAAAGATGAAAGTTACATAAAACTATGTCCTATATCAGAAATCAGACAATTATATTTAGAATGCCTTGAAAAATGTGATGATTTATATAACCGATATATGACAGAGGTTCGTTGAAAAACATTTTGCGGATTGGTTTTGAGGGTAGTCCTTTATAAAAAATAGAACTAATAAAATGCCCTTACAGTGTGATAGTTTTCTGCTTTTTTATTGAAAGTCTATAAGAAATCGTGAAGGTTTGTACTTAAACTAACGAAAATGTTTATACCCTGCATAATCGTGCACAGAATGTCGGATGATTAGTTTCAACTCCTGCTATTCTGTTGATATAAGGGAGGTCATTGAATGGATTTGCTCAAAAATATGAATGGTGCCATTAAATTCATTGAAGAAAATCTTACGAACGAAATTGACTTTAAAGAGGTTGCAAGGCTAGCTTATTGTTCGGAGTATCATTTTAAAAGGATGTTTTCGTTCCTTGCAGGTATTTCACTATCCGAGTATATCCGCCGAAGACGCCTTACACTTGCAGCGTTTGAGCTTAAAGGTAACAACATAAAGGTCATTGATATAGCGATAAAATACGGATACAGCTCACCGGACTCTTTTGCGAGAGCGTTTCAACATTTGCATGGCATCACACCAACAGAAGCGAGAAGTAATGGCCATTCACTTAAAGCCTATCCACCGATGTCCTTCCAATTATCCATTAAAGGAGGCAGTGAAATGAACTATCGAATTGAAGAAAAAGAGGCATTTCATATAATTGGAATTAAAAAAAGAGTTCCAATCATTTTTAACGGGGTTAATCCAGAGATTGCATCCATGTGGAAAAGTTTAGACGAGAAAACGATAAATGAACTTAAAAACCTTTCGAATGTCGAGCCATTAGGACTGCTTAGTGCATCTGCGAACTTTTCCGAAGGAAGGTTTGAAGAAAAAGGGGAGCTTGATCATTATATCGGCGCAGCAACAACGAGGGAATGTCCAGATAACTTAACACAGCTGAAAGTGGATGCATCTACATGGGCGGTATTCGAAGCAGTCGGACCCTTTCCTGAAACACTGCAAAATGTATGGGGCAGGATTTATTCCGAATGGTTTCCATCCTCTAACTATGAACAAAGAGAAGGGCCGGAAATCCTTTGGAACGAAAATAAAGACATAACCTCACCAACATTTAGAAGTGAAATATGGATCCCCGTTATGAAAAAGTAAATATAGGCAAAAGATTTATCCGAAGAGCTGTCTTAAGGCAGCTTTTTCTTATGGGAAAAACAGGCAGGTTAATGGAAAAGATCAATGATAGATACATTTCAATATAAGTCACCGTTCGGTCCAATTGGAGTTTTAGCTGATAAGTTATTTTTAGAGAAGTATATGAGAGAATTTATCGTTTCTCCTGCAAAAGCACTGAAAAAGATTGCCGAGAATATGAACTAGGTTCAATAGTGGCAGGTCAGTTCATCAAGAAAGCTGGTAGAAGCAAGAAATATTGAATTTGACCAAACTATCACACTTAATAATTATGACATCTGTGACATTGAACTACATGAGAAAACACTACTGGTAATAAAAAAGTAGTTATAGAACTAATGGGTGCTTTAGCTGAAGTTCGTAGCTGTTTTTATCACCGGCACCCTGAACGTTAGCAAATGGCTCGGCTCAGCGGTACAACCGTGTTAGGCCCGCGGATACAACCGGCCTTTATTTATAATTACGGATCAAATCGTTTAGCTGCGAGTTGATCTTTTTATTTGTTTTTATAAGAATAACACAGGTAGAACAAATGTTCCAGTGTAAAAGTGTAAATATATTACTTTTTTTGAAAAATCAGTTTTGATAAAAAGTATTGTTGATTTTCTTGAAGACTAAAGGGGCAGGTAACTAGGCAGCCGTAGTGTTTTCGAACTTCGCAAGGGACCTATGCTATAATTATCCAAAAAAAGGAAAGAATTATTTGACCGCACTAATTATCTCTATATATTTAACTATTACACTTGTATCGCTATTTACTTTCGCTGGACCTTATTCTCCATTGGTGGGACTTGCAGTTGGATTGCCTTTACATTTTCTAATATTACTTACACAAATATATAAAGAACTAAAAGTGATATCTAAAAAACTATACGAATAATTTTGTCAATTCTACGTTCTGTGCAGTAGACATGAGTTATGGTTAAACCAAAAAAAGAAAGGGGTGAAGTCCTTTGGGTTACAATATCGGTGATATGGTATATCAACTTATTATGTTTGTTTTGTTGATTGGGATGATTTTTGCTGTTTACTTTTTTGTTCGATCTCTTCTTACAAGGTCAAAAAAATCCAATAGCATAGAACAAAAACTTGATAGAGTAATTGAGCTGCTTGAAAAGGATAAAAGAGATTAATTTCTTTTAATCCTTCTCTTTTTTTTGTTCCTACACAGTTTATGGTCACTCTAAAATACTAGCGGCCCAGGTTAGCCCAATAAGAAGTCGAATATACTCTAGTGATTTCATCTAGTGCAAAAAAGATTATGGAGCAAATAACCGCAAAGATAAAGAAACCTCCTGGGTCAATAAAGTATGTAGCCAATCCAAAACCAATATGTAATGCTCCAGATAACCAGAAACGAATATTGAAAAACTTCATTGAACTAAATTCGGCAATTAGTGAGACTGGTAAGCCATAAAAGAAATTTCCCATTAAACTATAAAAAAGCACAATAAGAATAATCTGAAAGAAATCTCCATCTAATTTAAAGGATGGTTCTTCAAAAATCGAGACTAGAAATAAACCGAATGTAAAGGTCACTGATGAGTAGAATGCCACTTTAATTTTTCTGAAATGGTCTTTAAACAGAAGCTTCCTAATCACAGGAAATAAAAACGCAATCGTTATAAATGCAAGTAAGGTTTTAATTATGATTGGTGTAGTAGAAACAAGAACTATTGTCAACAGAACAAGCACGGAGAAAACAAGAATATAAGAATTTCCTTTTATCATAAATACCTCGGACCTTTTTAACTTCATTGTACAATAAGCTGAAGTTAGTAGGATATTACAAAACAATAATTATCTTCACAGAGTAAATCCTTTTTGAAGTTTTCGTTTTTTAAAGTGATAAGGTGTCCGGCAGTTCTGCGCTGTGTCAGGCGAAGCTGCATGAAATCTCCAAACAGCAAAAATATGCTGTTAAACTGTTTTATTTCAGATCACCTAAAGGTGGTTAAAAAAGTTTTCGGTGATTTCTGTGTCATTATCCTAATTAGAACATAAGTTGAATTAACCCATTTAATTTTTTCCTCCTAAAACAAATAAGGAGATGTTTCTATTGTCAAATTGTGGTCATGAATCAAATTGCGGTTGCGGTAATGATGTTGGTGGATTTGGTGGCGGTTTCGCTTTTATAGTCGTATTGTTTATACTTTTAATCATCGTTGGAGCTGCTTGCTTCGGCGGTGACGGAGGTTACGGCGGCCCCGTACAAGGATATGGCGGATTCTGCTAAAAAATGTATTTAAAAAAGCCGACCTTTTATTGGTCGGCTTCTTTTATGGCTGATTTTTATACTATCGCCAAGTAAGCTTAATGACTGAATCGATAATTTCATTCCAGTCTTCACTATGAATCTCGTGCCCTGATCCATCAAGAGTCACTAATTCTGCATGAGGGATGGCTTTTGCAAGAGCAAGCCCGTGCTCGTATGGCAAGGCTGGATCTTCTGTGCCATGAATAATGAGGACAGGTACGGAGATCTCACCCATTCTATCGAAATATTCGTCCCCGCCAGCAAGCATAGCATGATTGAATCTGCTCTGTAGCTGTTTGGCACGGTCCGCCTCTCTTTTTGCCAGTTTATACAATCTTTCCTGTTCATAAGGTTTGGAACCGGCTAAAGTTTTCCATCCATCCGCAAGAAAAGCGATGACCGTCTCCCGATTTGACCAATCTATGGAAGCGCTTTTCGCATGATGATCCAATATGCTTTGGTCCATTGGAGGAAGTTTTTCCATTACAGTCCCGAACACACTTGATGCAATCAGCGTAAGCGTAGTAACGCGTTCCGGATATTTTAATGCAAGTATCTGGCCAATCAAACCGCCTAGGGACATCCCGACGATAGACGCCCGCTCTATGGAATAAGCGTCCAGGACGCCCGCGGCATCATCAGCCAAATCCGTTATTGTATAGTTGGAGGTACCGGGTTCATAAACGGTAGATCGTCCCAGATCCCGATGATCGTACCGAATGACAAACCTCCCCGAATCAGCGAGGCGGAGACAGAAGTCAGCATCCCACCAGTCTAATGAAGACATTGCTCCCATGATCAAAAGCACAGCAGGGTCCTTAGGGTTTCCAAAACTTTCTGTACATATATCCACTTTATTTATTTTCAGTATCTTTTCACTCATGTTTTTTACCTCCGTATTAAATATTATCCAATAGCCGATACGATGGCGCAGATCAATAAATTCTTTCCGGAGCATGATGATTGGCCTGCGCTTTTAATTATCGCAGTCTAACCCACTTAATAATCATGACGAGGCCTCCTTTTAATATTTGTAAAATGGGAGGTATCCCTATATTACTGTAACATGGGGGATTTCTTTGTGTCACCAAATTTTCCCACATTTCCATGAAGACGGAAAACCCCGAATACAGAGCACCTTTTTTGGTGTCCTTTATTCGGGGTTTTTAAGATGCATTTTATTGAGCTGTATATCCGCCATCTAACACGACTGCCTGGCCTGTGATGCCCCGTGCTTTGTCGCTTGCGAGGAAAATGGCGTAGTCGGCAATTTCACTTACATCGAGTAAGCGGTTTTGCGGGACAAGTGGATAGATGACCTCTTCCAAAACGCTTTCCAGTGGTACTTGCCTTGTTTTCGCCAGGTCCTCCAGTTGACCGCGGACGAGAGGCGTGTCCACGTATCCTGGGCAAAGGGCATTGACGGTTATGCCAAAAGAGGCGCTTTCCAAGGCGGCGACTTTCGTCAATCCGATTACACCGTGTTTGGCACTATTGTACGCTGCTTTGTTGGCGAATCCAATCAGACCGTTAATGGAAGAGATGTTGATGATTCTGCCGAAGCCCTGTTCTTTCATGATGGGCAAAACGTTCTTAATTGAAATGAATGGCGCGGTCAGCATGATTTTGATCATCAGTTCGAATTTTTCAGTTGGAAACTCTTCAATTGGTGCAACATGCTGAAGGCCGGCGTTATTGATAAAAATATCTATTCGTCCATATTTGTCTTTAGCTTGTTTGATTAGTTGGATAATATCCTCTTCACTTGTTACGTCAGCTTTTAAGCCGATAACCTCCAAGCCGTTGTTCCTTAGGTCTAGAGCAGCTTTTTCAACTGTGTTTTGATCAAGGTCGGACAAAACGACCTTTGCGCCATTTTCAGCAAATATCTTCCCAATCTCAAAGCCGATCCCTCTAGCGGATCCGGTAATTATCGCTACTTTATCTTTAACCATATTACATTCCTCCAATAAAAAATGTAATGGTCCAGGTCTGTCATTTTATGTCGTAAACAGGGAATATCTCACAGAGTAAGCTCCATTGGAAATATAAAGGGAAGGTTATTAAAAATATGATTTAGGTTAATGAGTAAGAGTCTATCATGATTTTCTTGATAACAAAAGAATTTTATTTCCCCTTATCGTTGGCATAGATATTGCATATATAAAAAGGTGAGTAAATAAAGGTAATTAAAACGGAAAGGGGAAGCTGGATGATTAAAAAAATAGCCATTATCGGTTCAGGTGTAATGGGAAGTGGAATCGCTCAGTCTTTTGCGGTTAGCGGATATTTCGTCACCATTAACGATATAAAGGAAGAGTTGCTACACCGTGCGCAAAACCGAATTTCTGAGAATCTATCATTGCTCATTGAGGAAGGGGTTTTGACTGATCAGGAAAAGCAAGTCGCTTTAGCCCATATTACATATAGCGTGGATTTGGAAGGGGCAGTAAGGGATGCTGATTTTATCATTGAGGCCATTCCAGAAGTCATTGAGCTGAAGTTGAATCTATATGAGCAAATGGAGGAAATAATCAAACCGGATGCCATTGTTGCTTCAAATACATCGACCTTTCCGATTTCTCAATTGATGGAGAAGGCCTCGTTTGCGGACCGGATGGTCATCACACATTTCTTTAATCCTGGCCATTTGGTTCCATTGGTTGAAATTGTTCAGCATGACGAAACAAAGCCGGAAATCGTCAAGACAACAATGGATTTGATGCGTAAAATCGGCAAGTCTCCGATTCTCTTGAAAAAAGAAATAGCAGGATTCATTGCCAATCGTCTCCAGACTGCCTTGATGCGGGAAGCCTTTTATCTATTAAAAGAGGGCGTTGCCAATGCTGAGGATATCGATACAGCGATAACGGCTGGACCAGGTTTTCGATGGGCATTTACCGGGCCGATCGAGATTGCTGATTTTGGCGGACTGGATACATGGCAGCGTGTTTTCGAAAATGTTTCACCGGTATTGGATCAGAGTAAGGAAGCCCCTGATTTGATTCGTGATTTGGTGTTTGAGGGAAAGCTTGGGACGAAGTCGGGAGAAGGGATTTTTACGTATGAAGAATCTACCGTTTCTCAGAAAATCAATGAGAGGGACCGTAATTTTATTAAACTGGGAAAATTAAAAATGGAGAAGGAGGAAGTATTATGAGGGAAGTAGTGATTGTAGGGGCAGCAAGAACACCAGTTGGGGCGTTTGGAGGCAGTCTTGCCAATGTGTCGGCGGTCGACTTGGGAGTCGTGGCAGCTAAGGAAGCGATTAAGCGGGCAAATATCTCGGCTGATTTGATCGATGAGGTATTGGTTGGAAATATTCTCTCTGCTGGATTAGGGCAAAATGTGGCACGTCAGGTTGCGATTCATGCAGGGATTCCGGAAACGACGCCGGCCATGGCCATTAATAAACTTTGCGGATCTGGTCTCCGTACGGTCATAATGGGAGCGCAATTCATTGCCCTTGGTGATGCAGATGTGATTCTTGCCGGGGGTATCGAAAGCATGAGCAATGCCCCGTATTTACTTCCAAATTATCGTTTTGGGCAGAAAATGGGTAATGCCGAAGCGGTGGATTCAATGACTTATGACGCCTTAACGGATGTTTTTAATCAATATCATATGGGCGTGACTGCGGAGAATATTGCCGAGCAGTGGGAAATCAGCCGTGAAAAGCAGGATGAATTTGCTTTAGATAGCCAAAGAAAGGCTGAAAAGGCGCAGCTTGAAGGACGGTTTGCAGATGAAATCGTACCTGTTGAATATAAACGCAGAGGAAAGACGATCTTGGTGGACCAAGATGAACACCCGCGCCATGGGCTGACGATAGACCAGCTAACGAAGCTGCGTCCTGCTTTTAAGGAAAATGGAACGGTTACGGCAGGAAATGCATCCGGAATCAATGATGGGGGTGCGATGTTGGTCCTGATGTCTAAAGAAAAAGCGGATGAGCTGGGATTGGAAGCATTAGCAACAATCAAGTCATATGCAAACGCCGCGCTTGACCCGAAAATCATGGGATACGGTCCAGTGCCTGCGACAAGAAAAGCTTTGGCAAAAGCGGGATTGACAATAGATGAAATTGATTTGATGGAAGTGAATGAAGCCTTTGCGGCACAGTCACTCGCCGTGGTTAAGGACCTTGAACTGGAGCCGGAGAAAGTGAATGTAAATGGCGGGGCGATTGCCCTGGGTCATCCGGTAGGTGCTTCCGGTGCCCGGATCTTAGTGACTTTATTGTATGAAATGAAGCTTAGAGATGCAAAAACCGGCCTTGCCACCTTATGTATCGGTGGCGGACAGGGAACTGCGCTGATTGTGGAACGGTAATGACTTGGCCTCATTTTCCTATGATATAATGGAGGAAACTTCAGACGGGTTAAGGAGAATAGGAATGGCCAGCGATAATAAAACTATTCAATTGGAATTAGTGAAAGCGATATTGGAAGAATTGCCTTTTGGTGTTTTGGTGACGAAAGACGAAAAAGAAATCGTTCTAAGCAATCGCGTATTATCAGAGGCTTTTGCTGAGAATCAATTTGAGATGCAAATAAATTTGATTTTAGAAAAAAACCTTGTACCAGCTGTAAACACTCCGATCCGTTTGAATGATAATAATGGGATTGTCAGAAAAACCATCATTCAAATGGGTGATGAGGAGTATCAGATTTACCTCCTATTGTTTACAAATAATAAAAGTGATTTTCTTAATATCGATAATCATGAAGAACTTCTGTTTAAGGATATTATCGAGTTTGCCTATGACGGCTTGGTGATGGTCGATACGGAAGGGTATGTCCAAATGCTGAGCCACGCTTATGCGGATTTTCTTGGGGTCGATCAGGAAAGCTCGATAGGGAAACATGTAACGGAGGTCATTGAAAACACCCGTATGCATGTGGTCGCCAAAACTGGCAAGCAAGAGGTCGCTGAATTACAAAAAATTAAAGATAATTATATAATTGCGACCCGCTCCCCGATACGGAAACAAGATAAATTAATAGGAGCGGTCGGAAAGATCCTTTTTAAGAATGTCGGGCAATTTACGGCTCTTTCCAAGCGGATAAATTCACTTGAAGTAGAGCTGAAGAAGTACAAAGGCGATTTTCGCGAGAGAAATAAGGCCTCATATACGTTTGATCATTTGATGGGAAGAAGTCCTGCTTTCATGGAAGTAAAAGGTCAAGCCAAAATTGCGGCTAAAAGCGACTCGAATGTGTTGATTTTGGGCGAAAGCGGAACAGGCAAGGAGCTGTTTGCCCATTCCATTCACAATGATAGCAGACGGGCCATGGGTGTGTTTGTCAAAGTGAACTGTGCCGCCATCCCGGCAGAGCTGCTGGAGTCAGAGCTTTTTGGTTATGAAGAGGGTTCTTTCACTGGTGCAAAAAAAGGCGGAAAAGCAGGTAAGTTCGAAGCGGCTGAAGGCGGAACGATTTTTCTCGATGAAATCGCTGAGCTTCCACTGCATATGCAGGTGAAGCTGCTCCGTGTTTTACAAGAAAAAGAGATTGAGAGAGTGGGTTCTACGGGAAGTATTCCGATTGATGTACGGGTCATCGCTGCAACGAACCGTAATCTGGAGGAAATGGTCTCGAAAGGGGAATTCCGGCTTGATATGTATTACCGGTTGAAGGTCTTGCAAATTCAGGTTCCTTCCTTAAGGGAGCGACCGGAGGACATTGAAATACTGGGAAATCATTTTGTTGAAAAGTACCAGAACCTTATGAAAAAACGCGTAATGGGAATGAGTGATCAAGCATTACGGCTGCTTCGTCTTTATAAATGGCCGGGGAATATTCGTGAGTTGGAGAATATCATTGAACGCGCAATGAATATTGTTGAAGAAGGGGAAATGATACGTTCCAAGCATCTCCCTAAAGAAATAACGGGTCATAAAGAATCAGTCTCGATCCGCACTTTAGCTGAAGTAATGGATGAAACGGAACGGGCTGCAATCGTTTCATGTTTGGAAATGACTTCTGGCAATAAATCAGAAACGGCAAAGAGACTCGGAGTGAGTCGAACAACATTGTATGAAAAAATGAATAAATACGGTTTATGATTGTAGAAAGTGTCCTTTTGCGAAGGATACTTTCTAAATTTTTAAAATAGTAGATTGGAACGGAAAGCGAGTGCCTGGAGTGAACGCAGCGTTCAAAGTATAGAAAACCTAAAAAAATGTAGGAACAGAGGTTAAATCTAAAGTTTTAAAAAAGTTGATTGGAACGGAAGGTGCGAGACTCCTGCGGGAAAAGCGAGTCCAGGGGAGACCCCACAGGCGCAAAAGCGCCGAGGAGGCTCACGGACCGCCCGCGGAAAGCGAGTGCCTGGAGAGGAAATCAACGATCAAATTGTACAATCCGTAAAAAAAACTATAGACCAACTCGATTTTCATTGAGTATGTCTACAGTCTGAAGTACCCTTTAGCCAAAGGGTACTTTTTTATGATTTTTAACCTCCTCATAAGGATAGACACGCATTTGTGCATATTTCACACTAGCAGATAATGAAGTGTGTTCGGAAATCCGTACATAAAACAAGATGGAATTTAAATGTTGTAAGAAAAGGCTTACACTTTTTTGGAGTTTATACGTGTGTGTACTGAAACCTTGACAGTTTTAAGGGATTTAGCTTTGAAAAGGGAAATAAAATGTTGGAAAAGGCTTTAAAAGATGAGATTTTTCATTGTATTTAAGTTGGCACAATAATTGCATAATTACTTTAGTGAATGGCCTATCTGTCATTTTATATTGTGTTTCCACGTAAAATGAAAAGGGATTTCTTAAATTAACAGAATGTTGAAAGCGTTCTCAAAAATTGGAAGATCATTCAGCCTGACTTGGGGAAGGCAGGCTTGGATGGTAAAAGCGGAAAGATTAAAAATGTGGAATTTAGGAGATTAATAGTTCTATTTAAATGCTGCCGAAATAATTTTGGGGCAAGGGGAAAAAAGGGGGAATTGATTTGGTGATTCAAATTTTAGCCATTGTTGTGGCGCTGGGACTTTTAATCTTTTTAGCCTACCGGGGCTATCCGGTCATTATCATAGCGCCGGTTGTTACTTTACTGGCTGTCATCTTATCCGGTGGACATTTGCTGCCGAGTTACACAGAGACATATATGACGTTTGCGGCTAGCTATATAAAAGCGTTTTTTCCGATATTTTTATTAGGGGCCGTATTTGGAAAAGTCATGGAGATGAGCGGTGCAGCTGCATCCATCGCCAAGACCATCGTAAAATCACTAGGTTCAAAGCAGGCCATTCTTGCTGTAGTGCTGGCGTGTTCGGCGCTGACATATGGCGGGGTTTCATTGTTTGTAGTGGCATTCGCCGTTTATCCATTCGCAGCGGCAATTTTTAAAGAAGCAGACATTCCAAAGAGATTATTGCCAGGAACTATAGCATTAGGCGCTTTCACTTATACGATGGATGCCCTTCCAGGAACACCTCAGATTCAAAATATCATTCCAACGAATTATTTCGGAACAGATACGTATGCAGCTCCAATAATGGGGATTATTGGCGCGATCATGGTATTCACTGGAGGAATGATCTGGTTAGAGCGTCGCCGTAAACAAGCGTTGGCAAATGGTGAAGGCTATGGGGAAGGACATATTAATGAGCCAGAAAGTGCAGAACAGCAAAACCTGCCTAACTTTTGGCTGTCCATCGTGCCGCTCATCCTTGTCGTAGCATTTAATTTTGCTTTCAGCCGCAGTGCCATTTCGGTTAAGCACTGGTATGATGCATCGATGTTGAAGGAAACTTTCAACATTGCCGATGTAAGCACAGTCACTTCATCCTGGTCTTTGATTGTGGCACTGACAATCGGTATCATTGCAGCGATGCTTCTGAATGTTGGACGCATCAAGGTCAAATTGGCAAGTGGATTAACAGCTGCGGCAATGGGATCATTGCTTGCGATATTCAATACCGCTTCTGAAGTTGGTTTTGGGAATGTTGTGAAAACGCTACCTGGATTCTCGGTCATTCAAAACTGGGTGTTCAATGCAAGCGGTAATCCACTCGTATCCGAAGCTATAGCCGTCAATGTGCTGGCAGGGATTACCGGATCTGCATCTGGTGGACTTTCGATTGCGTTGGAAGTAATGGGAGGTCACTATTTGCAGGTGGCCCAAAGTGTCGGAATCACACCGGAAATGCTTCATCGAATAGCATCCATGGCATCTGGCGGAATGGATACGCTGCCGCATAATGGTGCCGTCATTACCTTACTTGCCATTACTGGACTGACACATCGTCAATCTTACAAAGATATCTTTGCGATTACGATTTTGAAAACAGTGACCGTGTTCATCATTGCTTTTGCAACTTCACTGTTTATTTAATAGAATAGTATTTAGAATGGAGATGATGGAAAATGAGTAAATTATTAACATCTTTTGATAGCGCTATTCAACAAATCGAGGATGGAGCAACCATTATCGTTGGCGGGTTCGGATTAAGCGGGATTCCAGAAAAACTAATCATTGCTTTGCGTAACAAAGGTGTAAAGGATTTGACGATTGTCAGCAATAATTGTGGAGTCGACGATTGGGGTCTAGGTCTTTTGCTTGAAAACAAACAAATCAAAAAAATGATCGCTTCTTATGTAGGGGAAAATAAGTTATTTGAACAGCAATTTTTAAGCGGCGAGTTGGAGGTCGAGCTAGTTCCCCAAGGAACGCTGGCCGAGCGTTTAAGAGCGGGCGGAGCGGGAATTCCTGCCTTTTATACAGCTACAGGAGTAGGAACGGAAGTCGCAAAAGGTAAAGAACATAAAGAATTTGATGGCCGCACATACATTATGGAAAAAGGAATAGTCGGAGATTTTGCCTTTGTAAAAGCCTGGAAGGCAGATCATTTCGGTAATCTTGTATATCGGAAAACAGCAAGGAATTTTAACCCAGTCGTTGCAACAGCAGGGAAAGTCACGATTGTCGAAGTGGAGGAGCTCGTGGGTACAGGGGAGCTCGATCCGGATGAAATTCATACTTCAGGAGTTTATGTACAGAAAGTGCTTGTAGGAAATGACTATGAAAAACGAATTGAAAAACTTACAACTGCTAACGCATAAAAAGGAGGAGTATTCGAATGACAAGACAACTAATCTTAGAACGGGCCGTTAAAGAAATCCAAGATGGTATGTGTGTAAATTTAGGGATTGGAATGCCGACCTTGATTGCCAACATGATTCCGAATGACTTTAATGTCATGCTTCAATCGGAAAATGGCTTACTGGGAATCGGACCTTATCCACAAAAGGATGAAGTCGATCCGGATTTGATCAATGCAGGAAAAGAAACAGTAACCGTAAAAGCGGGGGCATCATTTTTTGATAGCGCAGAATCGTTCGCGATGATTCGCGGCGGTCATATCGATCTAGCCATTTTAGGCGGGATGGAAGTTTCCGAAAATGGGGACTTGGCAAACTGGATGATTCCAGGGAAGATGGTAAAAGGAATGGGAGGAGCGATGGACCTCGTCCAAGGCGCAAAACGTATTGTTGTCATTATGGACCATGTGAACAAGCATGGGGAATCCAAAGTGAAAAAGAACTGTACATTGCCATTGACGGGAGAAAAAGTCGTACATTGCCTGATTACCGAATTGGCTGTTTTTCAATTTACAGAAGCTGGCATGGAATTGATTGAATTGCAAAATGGCGTAACACTTGATGAAGTGAAAAGCAAAACAGAGGCTGACTTTACGGTAAGCCCCTCTATTGAAATTAAAGCGTAAGTTAAAGAGAATAATAAAATAATACATTATAGACTGCTTTCATTCGCAAACGGGCGAACGGAAGCAGTCTAATTTTTTGTCGTATTTTTGGATAATATTATTTTATGTTAAGGCTGTCATAAGTTGGGGGGGATTCTAACAGGGTGAGTTATGACATGGCGAACGAGAGAAGACCGCAAAATGTGGTCTCAGGTATAATTTCGAAGAAAAGTTTGCCTGCAGTTTTTTATTAAAAAAAGTTGCAGTTGATTTCAGAAATCCGCTCCCTTTCCATTCGGCAGGAGTGTCGCAAATTTCTTCCATCCAATGAGGATTTCATAAAACTAAAAAACCATTAAGTATAACTACTTTTGTTTTAAATCATGGTTCTGGAGACCATTCCGAACTCCCTTTTGTCGAAAAACTAAGACCGCAAAGTACGGTCTCTTTTATTTGGTTTCAGCAATATAAAAATTTTCCTACCATGCTACTTTTCCAATAAAAAGGCTTATATAAAGTTTGATGGGAATTTAAAAGGAGGGATTATAGTGAAAGTAGCATTACGAACATTATTGGATCGATCAGTGAAAAAGATGGGTAAAGGGATGAATCCTGTTGTGAAGGCATCAGCATTGGAAATGGTGGAACGTGCTTATAATGAAGGGATAACTGTACAGATAAGTGCAGGTTATCGCTCTTTGGAAGAACAAGCCGCGCTTTATGGTCAAGGGCGAGTTTACAGCTACAATGGAAAAAACTATAGTAATTTAGCTAAACCTATTGTGACGAACGCTAAGCCAGGGCAATCTTATCATAATTTCGGACTGGCTATTGATTTCTTCATTGTGAGTGAGGATGGCAAGAGAGCGATATGGACAGTGAATGCACATTGGCAGCGCGTGGCTGCCATAGGTAAGGATTTAGGATTCAATTGGGGCGGGGATTGGAGATCATCCAAGGATTTTCCCCACTTGGAGATGACAGGCGGGTTATCTTATACTCAGTTACAAGCAGGTAAGAAACCTCACCTTACCTTTAAATTAGAAAATACGGATATACCGAAGACCAGCAAAGGAGATAGCCTTATAATTTCCATCCAAAAAACGTTAAATGGCCGATATAAAACGGCTATTGAGGGTGATGGGTTTTATGGCCCCAAAACTCGATCGGCCCTTATAAAAGGTTTACAAACGGAATTGAATAAGCAATTCAATAAAAAGCTTGTTGTCGATGGGAAATGGGGACCTAAAACCAAAAATGCAATCGTCACCATAAAAAAAGGCGCTAGCTGCAATATTACATGGATCCTGCAAGCAGCGCTCTATATGAAAGGATTTAACCCTGGGCTCCTTGATGGAGAATTCGGAGGGGAAACCGAGGCAGCATTATTCAAATTCCAAAGAGCAAGCAAGATATCCGCTGATAAGCTTGCAGGTAAAGAAACATGGAATGATTTGTTTTCTTGATAGAGAATCCATACTGTTAGCAGAAAGTTAAAGCTGTGGCAAGAGTGCACCAACTACCTTTTTTCATTACTTATACTTTCAAATATTAATTATGGATTGCAAAGTTCTTAATATTCCTTTAGAGTACGTACCTGTCGCTATTTTAGTATGAGCTTCCTTGGCTTCTTGAGTTGCATTCCCTACAAGGTAACCATGTTTAACACTTTTTAACATGAGCAGATCATTTCCGCTATCCCCGAAAGCAAAGGCATACTCCCGACTCAGCCCGAATTTGTCTAGCATAAATCGTACAATCTCATTTTTACCAGTACCTAATGGAATAAAGTCTATATCATAACTATCTTCAGGATCGCCGGCAAGGGGATTACAACGATTGATATTTACCCCTATCCCGTACTCTTTGGCCACCCTCTGGATAGTGGATAAGTTCTTCTTGTCGACAGATTCATGTTGTATTTTATAATAATAATTTCTTTTATAGCGTGAACTTCCCATTTGAGTTTGAGGAATCAATGGTATATTGCCGTTGAGTAGAATATTATAAATTTCATCGACTTTCCGTTTATTAAATTCTTCGATATTAATCTGTGAATGCCAATCTGGATCCTTTTCCAAAAAGTTATTTTCTGAGAAATAGGTGATTTCGGTACCTAAGTCACTTGCAATAAAATGCGGGAAAAATCTGAACCCACCATGTTCCATTTTATGTAATATTGATTCGATACTACTCCCAGTGACCCAGCCAAAGACAAGTTCTTCATCATTACTTTTTGCTTCTAAGTAATTTTCAAGTTCATATAAATCTTTCTGTCTCTCGTGACTCATGGAGTGAGGATAATAGGTTTCATCAAAATCACAGAATACAATGTATTTTGGGTCATCAACATTTGGCAATAACTGAAACCCGCCCTTTTTATTCAATAACAAAACAATCCCTCCATTAGCTAAAAATATCCGCTTCAATAACTTTTTAAAAATACATATCAGGAAAATATTGATATTATTTGATATGTTAGGAACGGTTTAATAATAACTTCTGAAATCGATAACATGTCAACCACTTATTACAAGGATGGGATTAAATGATGAAAATCAGCGAGATTGCCAAGATATGCAACGTTTCTAAAACAACGGTATCTAGAGTCTTAAATAATCATCCATATGTATCAAAAGAAAAAAGGGAACAAATCTTAAAGGTCATTGAAGAGCTTGATTATGCACCAAGTTCACTTGCCCGGAATTTTAGGACAAATAAAACCAAAACGATTGCAATATTAGTCCCAAGATTTGATCATCCATTCTTTGCCCAATTGGTTAAAGGAGTATCTCTAGCAGCATTGGAAAATGATTATAAAGTTCTTATATTTCAAACCTTTTATGATTCGAAAAATGAATTAGATGTTATGGGAAAATTAAAGAATAGAGAAGTAGATGGGGTTATTTTAGGAGCGTTAGAAAATGAATGGAATTTAATAAAGCCTTATTTGAAATACGGCCCAATTTTACTGTGTAATGAATACCATCATTCCGCCTCTATACCAATTATTGGTTATGACGAATTCGAAGCGACATACAAAGCTGTTAATCATTTAATAAAAAAAGGCCATAGGAAGATAGGTTTTTGCTACGATACTTCTTATAGTCAGGCTCAGATTCAAAGAAAAGAGGGGTTTTTAAAAGCTTTAGCAGATAATAATTTACTATATAATGAAGACTGGATATTTGGACATGGATTTAATATTGAAGATGGATTTCGTATTTGTGATGAAATATTAAAATTAAAAGAAAAACCTACTGCCTTATTTACCGGAAATGATCAGGTCGCAGCAGGAATTATTAAAAAGGCAACTACGTTGGGCTATAAAATACCGGAATACCTAGCTATAGTTGGTTATGATAATCAATCTATTTGCCAAGTCACAACCCCCACCATCACCACAATCGATATACCAATTATGGAATTAGGACAACGCACTGTAATAGAATTGATTAAATATTTAAGTAATGATTTGAAATTAAAGCGCGACGTTATTAAATTGCCAACCAAACTTAAAATCAGAGAATCAACCTAACCAACAATAAGATATAAAACTTCATATTCAGGTTTTATCCTTTTAGACAGACACTTAAGAAATTCAAAAAGAAGCGGAGTTCAGCAGTATGTTAGCGGATGGGATGTAATCCGTCCTACCCGGGAATAATTCGACTTTCCCGGGAAATAATTCACCTAAACTCGGCATAATTCGACTTCCCCCGGAAAAATCCTAAAGAATTCATTCAAGTTCCAAGCACCAATCATTGCATTGCATAAAGCTCCCCGGCGGGTATTCGAATTCACATTCGGAGATGAGGTTGAAGCCGAGCTTGCGGGAAATCGCATTTGATGCAGGATTATTGATGGAAGGGAAAGCGTGAATATATTTGTATTTTCGTTCGGCTTTGATTTTCTCTATCATTGCCTTCACGGCATGAGATGCGATTCCTTTTCCTTGGAAGGAAGGGAGGACGCTCCAACCGATTTCGTACACATTTTCATCGTTCCACACTGTTTGCCAGTAGCCAACGGAACCGGCCGCCTCTGCCTCTGGAAATGAGTTGATGCTAAACATGCATCCTTTATTTCCAATCTGTAGATACCGTTGATGGCGTTTCAGGATTTGTTCATTACTTTCTGGTCCGCCAAGATGTTCCATCATTTCTGGGGCATTTAGTTGAAATAGTAATTCAAGGTCTTTATCTTCCCACGGTTTAATTTCTATTTTCGTTTCTTTGCTTTGTTCTGAAATCCGACTCACCCCTGAATTTTATATTTTCTTATATAATCTTCTTGGCTAAATGCGATATTCCTTTATTTGACCTTATTATTCTATTGCCTTTATGTTGAAGTTTGATTTTAATAAGAATAAAGAGATGAAAGTTTCCCATTAAATGCTATAATTTACAGGTGATTCTATCAAATGACAGAGAACGGAGATGAAGAAATGAAATCTTCAGTAAATCAGTTTTCCACTCAATTTGAATGGATATTGAATGTGATCAATGTGGGGGTCCATATTGTGAATAAAGATGGGGATACGGTTTTTTACAATGAAATGATGGCACATATCGACGGGCTTGATCGTGAGCAGGTGCTGGGGGAGAATATTTTTCAGCTTTATCCTTCATTGACTGATGAATCCAGTACGCTGCATGTAGCATTGGAAAAAGGCAATGAAACCATTGAGTCCATTCAAACATATGTCAACTTAAAGGAGAAAAAGATAACGTCCATCAATAGTACGTATCCTTTGTATGAGGATGGTGAAATTATTGGGGCAGTGGAAATCGCAAAGGATATTACGAAGGTCATGAATATGTATGACCAAATTGTCGATTTGCGTTCCCAGCTGGCTGAGACCCATAGGAAAAATAAGTTCTCTGAAGGGACGGCGACCTATCATTTTAGTGATTTGATCGGTAATAGCCCTGCTTTTCAGCAAGCGGTTTCATTGGCGAAAAAAGCGGCCCGTACACATTCCCCAGTCATGATTTATGGACCAACAGGGACAGGGAAGGAACTTGTCGCGCAAAGTATACATAATGTAAGTGCTCAGAGAAATCAGCCTTTTATCGCGCAAAACTGTGCGGCTGTTCCCAAGGAATTGATGGAGGGTCTGCTGTTCGGCACGACGAAAGGGGCTTTTACCGGAGCGATGGATCGCATGGGCATTTTTGAGCAGGCAAATGGCGGTACCCTTTTCCTTGATGAGCTGAATAGCCTCGACCTCGGCCTGCAGGCAAAATTGCTGCGAGTGCTTCAGGAAGGTGAGGTGCGCCGTGTTGGAGGTTCGAAGGAGCAAAAGATTAATGTGAAGATCATTGCTGCGATGAACATTTCTCCGGAAGAGGCGTTGGAGCGGGGAATCATTCGCTCGGATTTATTCTTTCGCCTCAATGTCGTGACGATCCAGATGCCTTCCCTTTCGGAGCGTAAAACGGATATTCCGGAAATCGTCAATCACTTTATTCAAAAATTCAACAAATCATTTTTTACGGAAGTGCGCGGGATCAGTCATAAGGCGATGCAGCGGCTTCTTCAATATCCATGGCCAGGGAACATTCGTGAACTGGGACATGCCATCGAGTTGACCTTTAACGTCATGGACGCAGGGGAAGATATGATTGATGAACATCATCTTCCTGCCTATCTTTTCCCTTCAGGAAATTACGCAACAGCAAATGAGCAGAGCCATCCTACGCCATTGAAAAACAGGATTGATTTACCTGTTGTTCTTGAAGAAATGGAAAGGGAAATGATCATCAACATGTTTGAGAAATATAACGGGAATATCAGCAAAACGGCAGAAGCCCTCAATATTAAAAGACAGGGACTGCAATATAAGTTAAACAAGTACGGCATTGAAAAAGTTTATACGGCAGGATCGAAGGAATCCAAGTAAATTCAGGTTTTTTGGAAACGCTATCACTATCTTGGTAATGATGTAACTTGAAGAGGGTTCTCTTGTAAAGAGATCCTCTTTTTTTTTTGATTTTTTGCTTGGCGCAAAGAATTTGGCTGCAAAAAATTATGCGTAATGAAAAATATCTTGCGATTTTAAGCTTGGTTTGCCCCCTTTTGCTTATGTTTTCCTTGTTATCAATGTTGGCATCATTCTTGCGAGAGTATATAGATAAGTTCTTAGAATAAAGGGGGCATTATTAATGAATTTGATGGGAATGGATGTAAAACATAAAGAATACCTAGGTGGACGCAGGCATTATAATGATATCGAATTGTGGAAGGATGTAACGGAAGAGCAGTGGAATGATTGGATTTGGCAATTGACCAATACGATTAAAACACTGGATGATCTGAAAAAGGTCGTCAACCTGACACCGGAAGAAGAAGAAGGAGTCCGGATTTCGACTCAAACGATTCCATTGAACATTACACCTTATTATGCTTCTTTGATGAATCCCGATGATCCTCGCTGTCCGATTCGTTTACAGTCGGTACCGCTTTCGGCAGAAATGAACAAGACTAGATATGATTTGGAGGATCCGCTGCATGAGGATGAGGATTCCCCAGTTCCAGGATTGACGCATCGTTATCCGGATCGCGTTCTGTTCCTTGTAACGAACCAATGCTCCATGTACTGCAGATATTGTACGCGACGCCGCTTTTCAGGTCAGGTCGGCATGGGTGTTCCAAAGAAGCAGCTTGACGGGGCGATTGAATATATCCGGAACACTCCGGAAGTGAGGGACGTACTGATCTCTGGAGGAGACGGCCTGTTGATCAATGATAAGATCCTTGAATACGTATTGAGTAACCTACGTGCCATCCCGCATGTGGAAATCATTCGGATCGGCACACGTGCACCGGTCGTTTTCCCGCAGAGGATTACCGAAAATTTATGTAATATTCTGAAAAAATATCATCCGGTTTGGTTGAATACGCATTTCAATCATTCACTTGAACTGACGGATGAAGCGAAAAAAGCATGTGATATGCTGTCGATGGCGGGAGTGCCGCTTGGTAATCAGGCAGTCATCCTGGCTGGTATCAACGATAGTGTACATATCATGAAAAAGCTTATGCATGACTGTGTAAAAGCAAGGGTAAGACCTTATTACATTTATCAATGTGATCTATCTGAAGGGATTGGCCATTTCCGGGCGCCGGTTTCAAAAGGACTGGAAATCATTGAAGCGCTGCGTGGCCATACATCAGGATATGCAGTGCCAACCTTTGTGGTGGATGCTCCTGGCGGTGGCGGAAAGATTGCCTTGACTCCGAATTACCTTCTTTCGCAAAGTCCGGATAAAGTCGTTTTACGGAACTTTGAAGGAGTAATCACAAGCTATCCGGAGCCGAAGAATTATGTTGCCGGCAGTGCGGATGCTTACTTTGATGAAGTGTATGGTACTGCGGATAGGAAAGAAGCCGTCGGGATTTCCGCTCTCATGACGGACGAGAAATTCAACTTGGTGCCGGAGGGCCTTCGTCGTCTTGACAAGAGAAAAGCTTATGAAAGCACTGATGAACATGCTTCCTTGAAGGATCGCCGTGATAAACGGGATGAAATGAAGGAAAAATTAAGGTTAGCCCAAGAAAAAAAGAACGCCATGGCCGCCAGTGGCTCGGTGAAATCTGATGGCAAGGAGGAATGAAGATGGACTGCTTGTGGTGCAAAACCCCAAACGTAGAAGAAAGTGAAAAGAAGGACTGTTACTGGATCATGCCTGACGGGAAACGCTCAATAAAAGTCCTTCAAGTTCCAGCCTTGAACTGTCCTGAATGTGGAATCTATGTGTCTGATTCGATGAATCAAAAGGTGGATGAAGCCTTATCCATCTATGATGTGAGTGAATATCCTGATGAGTTTACGTATGATCAGCTTCTTCAGGCACCTATCAAAAAATTATTTAATTGGAAATAGAATGCCGGGAGAAGCGGATGATATGCATCTCTTCTCCCGAATTCTTTAAATAAGGGGGGTACATAATGCCTGTTCAAAAGCTGCCTTTTTTCACCCAAATGGAGACTGGGGATTGTTATACGATGGAACTCTATCATGATCATGCCAATCAGCGCTTACGCATGGATGATTATCGGGGAAATATCAACAAAGCGATCGATCGGGCCCTTGCCATCGCAAAGGAGCAGGGCTTTACTAAAGTGATACTTAAAGCCAGGAATGAAGATTTATCCGCTGCATTGAGTCAGGGATTCATGCTGGAAGGAATATTGAGCAAGTATTTCAAAGGGAATGATGCCTATTGCATGGCCTTCTATTTAACGGATGAAAGGCGAACAAGCGACTTTTGGGTCAAGGAAGATAAAGTCATCCAAGATGTCAGTCAGATTCCTAGACTGATTGAATCTCAGCAAATACCTAAGGATTATATCCTCCGGTTTGCTACGGTTGAAGATGCAAAAGAGCTGGCGAATTTATATGGTGCCATCTTTGAAACCTATCCTACACCGATGAATGATGAGCGATATATCAAGAAAGTGATGGAGGAAGGTACGATCTTTAGTGTTATCGAATATGAAGGAACCATCGTGAGTGCTGCATCCGCTGAAGTGAATGAGATGTATCACAATGCTGAATTAACGGACTGTGCAACAATTCCTCAGCATCGGAAGCATGGTTTCATGAAGGTGCTCATCTCCGCCTTGGAACAAGAATTGTTCAGGAAAAACATTTATTGCTCTTATTCATTAGCGCGTTCATTGTCAATGGGCATGAACGCCGTCTTTCATCAGCTGGGATATGAATATGGTGGCAGATTAACGAAGAATTGCAATATTTGGGATAAGTATGAGGACATGAATATTTGGGGTAAAGATTTATCCCTCAAGTAGGAGGATTGTTTTTATGGCTAAATACACATGGGTTGATAAAGAAACCTGTATTGCGTGCGGGGCATGCGGTTCAACAGGTCCTGAGATTTATGACTATGACGATCAAGGGATCGCTTTCGTCATCTTGGACGATAATCAAGGGATTGCCGAGGTTCCTGAAACCTTGCATGATGACATGCAAGATGCCATGGAAGGCTGCCCTACAGAATCCATCCTGATTCAGGATGAGCCTTTTAGGATCGGTTCCTTTTAGAACTTAATTGATTAATAGATATTGCACAGTGGGTACGAACGTTAAAAGGAGAGATGACATGACACGCAATTATTTGATTAAGCCTACTTTAGATCATGACTATCCCACTATCTCTCATGGGAATGGAATTTATCTTTATGATATAGATGGAAATCAGTATATAGATGGATCATCAGGAGCAGTCACAGCTAGTATTGGACATGGCGTATTGGATGTTGTCGAGGCAATGACGGAGCAGGCCCGCAAAGTTTCTTTTGCATATAGGTCTCATTTTACGAGTGAAGCCGCAGAGGCATTGGCCAAAAAGCTAAGTGAGTTGGCTCCAGGGGATTTGAATTGGTCATTTTTCGTGAATAGTGGATCGGAAGCGACCGAAACGGCGATGAAGATCGCGATTCAACATTGGCAAGAAAAAGGGTTTGAGCGAAAAAACCGCATTGTCTCCAGGTGGACGAGTTATCACGGGATCACGATGGGCGCTTTATCGATGTCCGGCCATGTACCAAGAAGAAAGCGTTTTGTGCCGCTATTGGAGGATTTCCCTAGCATTTCGGCTCCATACTGTTATCGCTGTCCTTATAATAATGAAACTTCCGGATGCAAGCTTCAGTGTGCAAATGAACTGGAGACAGCCATTCAAAGGGTCGGATCCGAGAATATCGCCGCCTTCATCGCAGAACCCATAATCGGAGCATCCGCTGGTGCTGTAACACCGCCGGATGGCTACTATCAAAGGATTAAGGAAATCTGCGAAAACTATGACATTCTTTTTATTGCCGATGAGGTAATGACGGGAATCGGACGGACAGGAAAAATGTTCGCGATGGAACACTGGGGAGTCACTCCGGATATCATCGCATTGGGTAAAGGAATGAGCGCAGGCTATACTCCAATGGCAGCCACAATGGTTACTGACCGTGTCATGGAGCCCATTTTAAAAGGCTCGAAATCAATCATGGCTGGACACACATATAGTGCAAACCCTCTATCTGCTGCCGTTTCATTGGAAGTGCTTTCCTACATTGAGGGAAATGACCTGGTTCATGCAGCGGAAAATAAAGGTCAATATCTGTTTAAGAAGCTGCAAGGATTGGCTGAGAAATTCGACATCATTGGTGATGTAAGAGGGAAAGGGCTGCTCCTTGGGCTTGAGTTTGTCTCCGATCGGATTTCAAAAACTCCATTCGACTTGCAAATCGGCCTGACTACAAGGCTTGTCAATAAGGCTTTTGCAAAGGGGTTGTTAATCTATCCTGCTGCAGGTGCGATTGAAGGAATCGCTGGCGATGCGGTTATTTTATCTCCGCCATTAATCATTACGAATGAAGAAATCGATCGCCTCGTCAAGATACTCGAAGCTTCCCTCGCAGAGTTGCAGCAAGAATTGTACGCGGAAGGTTTGATTGAGGACATGCAGGCTATTTAGGAGGAACGATATGAAGCAGGTCATTACGAAGAAAAACAAAATTGTGACCTTGGAAGAAGCACTGGAGCATATTTCCGATGGATGCACACTCATGTATGGCGGATTTGGAGGGGTGGGAACTCCTCCTACGCTCGTACAGGGTATCCTTGCCAAGGGCGTTAAGGAATTGACCTTGATTGGCAATGATACTGGATTTCCTGACATTGGCATAGGCCGGCTTGTGACTGCTGAAAGGGCAAAGAAAGTGATCGCCTCGCATATCGGATCCAATCCTAATGCTGGCAGGCTCATGACTGAAGGAAAGCTGCAAGTCGAATTTTCACCGCAAGGGACATTGGCCGAACGGATTCGTGCAGGCGGTGTAGGCTTAGGCGGGATTTTTGTCGATGTCGGGATTGGTACGATCGCCGAAGAAGGCAAGAACAAGATTAAGATAGAAGGAAAAGAATATTTGGTGGAAACCGCTTTGACGGCTGAAGTCAGCATCGTCCATGCCAAAAAGGCAGATTCGCTTGGGAATTTAGTGTACGACAAGACTGCATGTAACTTCAATCCGCTGGTCGCGATGGCTGGAGCCTTCACGATTGCGGAAGTGGAGGAAATCGTTCCTGCAGGCGAATTGGATCCGGAATGTATTGCCACACCAGGCATTTATGTAGATATGGTGATTCCGACAAAAGGGGTGAATTGGAAATGGGCATGGCAGTAGATGTACGAAATCGCATCGCGAAACGCGCCGCCAAGGAAATTCATGACGGATTGATCGTCAACTTAGGCATCGGCATCCCTACCCTGGTGGCCGACCATATACCTCAAGATATCTCTGTGCTGTTCCATGCGGAAAACGGAGTTCTCGGTACAGGTCCAAGTCCTGATCCAGGGAAAGAAGATCCTGCCCTCTGTAACGCGGGAGGGTTTCCAATCACCACTGTAATGGGCGCTTCATACTTTGACAGTGCAACTGCATTTGGAATGATCAGGAAAGGATACATCGACATCACCATACTTGGAGCCCTGGAAGTGAGTGAAAAAGGGGATTTGGCGAATTGGATCGTCCCAGGAAAGCGGGTGCCGGGGATGGGCGGGGCAATGGAACTTGCCCAGAAAGCCAAAAAGGTGATCGTCCTGATGAATCACGTGAATAAGCAGGGGGAATCGAAGATATTGAAGACTTGTACGCTTCCATTGACGGCAAGGCAGAGTGTGGATTTAATCATTACGGATATGGCAGTCATGGAAGTTACAGAAGAGGGATTGGTGCTAAAGGAAGTCATGGCGCCTTATACAGTGGATGATGTGCTAAGGAATACGGAGGCAACGTTGAAAATCCATGCTGCTGTCAACACCATTGAATAGGTAAGAGGAGGAAAAAAGCATGAATGAGGTTGTCATCGTTGCTGGAGTACGAACTGCAGTTGGATCCTTTGGCAAATCACTACGGAATGTTAAAGCCACCGAATTGGGCCGTCAAGTATTGGAAGGTTTAATGGATAATTCTGGGTTAGGTAAAGAAAAGGTAAATGAAGTGATTTTCGGACATGGCTATGTCCACGGAGGCGGACTTAACTCGGCTAGAATTTCGTCGCAGATGGCATGTTTCCCACACAGTGTCCCAGGCCACGTTGTAATCAAAGCATGTGGATCAGGTTTAAAGGCCATTACCAACGCCGCTTTAACTATCGCTGCTGGTCAAGAAGACGTAATCATTGCCGGCGGAGTGGAGAGCATGAGCAATGTGCCTTATATCGTGAAAAATAGATGGGGCGGTAAATTTGGAAACGTAACGATGGAGGATGCTCTGCTGGCAGATGGATTAATATGTTCCTTGGGAAATGAACATATGGGAATAACTGCCGAGCGCTTGGCTGAAAAATACGGTATCCGTCGTGAAGAACAGGATCAATTTGCTTATCAAAGCCACAAGAAGGCTTGGAAAGCTATAGTAGAGGGTCGCTTTGATAGAGAAATTATTTCGCTTAAAATCAAGGATCGAAAAGGACTTCAAATCTTCAACCATGACGAAGGGGTACGCGAGGACATTCATCTAGATCAACTAGCCAGTCTTCCAGCAGTATTCAAAAATGAAGGAACCATTACGGCAGGAAATGCCTGTCCTATGAATGATGGAGCTGCAGCTGTACTATTAATGTCCAAACAGCAAGCAGAAGAAAAGGGATTAAAATCGCTCTTGAAAATAAAGGCTTTCGCCAGTGCAGGAGTTGAACCTGGAGTTATGGGGATTGGACCCGTACCAGCGACTCGAAAGGCATTGGCAAAAGCAGGTCTATCGTTAGAGGATATAGGACTGATTGAACTTAATGAAGCCTTTGCTGCCCAAGCACTTGCAGTGATCAAGGAGTTAGATTTGAATCAGGATATTGTCAATGTCAATGGAGGGGCAATTGCACTTGGTCACCCTGTAGGAGCAACAGGTGCAAAATTGACAGTCACACTGATGCATGAAATGTTGCGTTCACAAGTTAAGTACGGAATGGTAACGTTGTGTATGGCAGGTGGAATGGGACTTTCAGTAATCTATGAGAATATGTGTATTTAAGGAGGATAAATGTGCCGGATATAAAAAAACGGATAAACCAATGGATAGAGGATCATCGGGAAGAAGGAACAAACCTATTGCAAAAAATGGTACAAGCCCCGAGTACGCAAGGAAATGAAGCAGGGGCACAGGCCATCGTCGCACAAAAGCTGCAGGAAATGGGTTTGCAGATCGATAGTTGGGAACCTGACGGCGGAGAGCTGAAAAAGCATTCTTATTTCTATTCTCCACGCAGTGAATTTTCCAACAGCCCCAATGTGGTAGGTATCATGAAAGGGACTGGAGGCGGACGTTCCATCATTTTGAACGGACACATCGATGTGGTCCCGGATGGAGACCGGGATCAGTGGGACGACGACCCATATAGCGGAGCGATTAAGAATGGAAGAATGTTTGGACGCGGAGTAACCGATATGAAGGGTGGAAATGTATCGCTGATCCTTGCGATGCAGGCATTGAAGGAAAATGGGATCCAATTAAAGGGGGATGTCATATTTCAAAGTGTGATTGAAGAAGAAAGCGGCGGAGCCGGAACATTAGCGGCCGTCCTGAGGGGATATAAAGCCGATGCCGCCCTGATCCCTGAACCGACGAATATGAGGATCTTTCCGAAACAGCAGGGTTCGATGTGGTTCCGGATCCATGTAAAAGGACGGTCAGCACATGGCGGAACAAGGTATGAAGGCGTTAGTGCGATTGAAAAAAGCATGGCAGTCATCAATCATATTCGTGCCTTGGAAGACAAGCGAAATGCACGTATCAGTGATCCGCTTTATCAGAACACGCCTATTCCGATTCCTATCAATCTAGGTGTCATTGAAGGCGGTAATTGGCCGTCATCCGTTCCCGACCTTGTGAAAATCGAAGGAAGGATGGGCGTTGCGCCGGAGGAAACGATGGAGCAGGCGAAAGACGAAATGGCTGCCTGGTTATTGCAGCTGGGGGAAGTGGACCAATGGTTCAAGGAAAACCCACCAGTATTGGAATGGTTCGGGGCACGTTGGGTTCCGGGAGCAATCGACGTAGAGCATGAATTGATGAATGCGCTTGTTCATCAATATCGGCAAGTGGCCGGACAGGACCCTGTCATTGAAGCATCCCCTTGGGGAACGGATGGGGGATTGCTGACACATGTCGGTGAAACGCCTGCAATCGTGTTCGGGCCAGGAGTAACCGAGGTTGCCCACTATCCAAATGAATACATCCTGCTCGACAACGTTTTCTCCACAGCGGAGATCATTGCTCTTACTTTAATTCAATGGTGTGGAATGGAGACTGAGCAGGATGGGGTCACCAAGGCCGGGAATAGGGAGACGATACCAGGCAATGGCAATTAAACTGGAAAGCATCCCAGCAAGTAAAGCGAAATATTTCAGACAAAGCGGTTGTTAAAAACTCTTATATATCTTGAACTTTTAACTATAAAAGAAAATGAGGTAGGAACCATATGGATATGAATCTCATTGATAATCAAGAACCGACAGTTAAAAGGCATCCCCATAATCAAGAACCAACAGTTAAAAGGCAACTGAAAGCAAGGCATATGACCATGATTGCCATTGGCGGTTCAATAGGAACCGGATTATTCCTGGCAAGCGGGGCAACCATCCAGAGCGCAGGGCCTGGTGGTGCCCTGGCTGCATATGCCTGCATTGGAATCATGGTTTATTTCCTGATGACGAGCTTAGGGGAAATGGCGACATATATGCCTGTGTCGGGATCATTTTCCACCTACGCCACACGCTTTGTTGATCCCGCATTCGGCTTTGCACTTGGCTGGAATTATTGGTTTAACTGGGCAGTCACCCTTGCCGTGGAAATAGCTGCAGCAGCCATCATCATGAAATTTTGGCTCCCTGATGTACCCAGCCTTATATGGAGCGCATTGTTTCTTGGAATCGTCTTCACCCTCAACGCCCTATCCATTAAAAGCTATGGTGAATCTGAATATTGGTTTGCACTAATAAAAGTCATCGCCATCATTTGCTTCATCATTATTGGTTTATTGACCATATTGGGGATTTTTGGCGGAAAGGTGATCGGATTTGAAAACTTCACCATGGATGAGGCACCATTCAAGGGAGGATTTTTATCGATCATCTCAATCTTTCTAATCGCGGGATTTTCTTTTCAAGGAACTGAACTTGTTGGTATTGCTGCCGGAGAAAGTGAAGAACCCGAAAAAAATGTTCCGAATGCGATCCGCCAAGTATTTTGGCGCATCCTCTTATTTTACATCGGGGCCATCCTGATACTCGGCCTCTTAATCCCTTATACGAGTCCAAGTTTGTTGAACGGAGATGTCGAAAACATTTCTGTAAGCCCTTTCACGCTTGTCTTTGAACGGGCAGGACTGGCATTCGCAGCATCCGTCATGAATGCGGTCGTGTTAACCTCCTTACTATCAGCAGGGAACTCGGGGCTATATGCATCAACGCGGATGTTATGGTCGATGGCAAAAGATAAACAAGCTCCCAAATTCCTGGCTAAAGTCAACCGCAGGGGAATCCCGATGAATGCTTTGATCATGACATCCTTAATTGGAGGACTCGCCTTCTTGACCTCCATTTTCGGGGACCATGTATTTACATGGCTATTGAATGCATCCGGGCTGACCGGCTTCATCGCCTGGATTGGAATCGCCATAAGCCATTATCGCTTTAGACGTGCCTATGTTGCACAGGGGGGTGACCTAAACGAATTGAAATATAAAGCAAAATGGTTTCCATTCGGCCCGATTCTTTCATTCACCCTGTGCATGCTCGTCATAGCAGGACAGAATTATGGAGCATTCCTAAGCGGCAGCATCGACTGGTATGGCGTCGCCGTCTCCTATATCGGATTACCGATATTCCTGGTAGTCTGGTTAGGATATAAGTTTTATCACAAGACCAAATTAATAGCATTAAAAGATTGTCAATTCGATAAATCAGATGTGGCTTGATACCAATGGAAAAAACCTGAACTCCCCTTTGGGAACTCAGGTTTTTTTATGAGGATTTGTATGAAAATCCAGTTATATCTCCGAAAATCCAGTTATATATTCGAAAATAGAAATATATCTTCGGAAATCCAGTTATATCTCCGAAAACAGAAATATATCTCCGAAAATCCAGTTATATCTTCGAAAATAAGAATATATTGACGAAAGCGGCAATTATCTCATTAAAGTTCGCATTGTTTCTTCCATTCCTTCTTTGTATGGAGTTTTAGGTATGGGGCCGATGCGGTTTTCATATTTTTCTCCATCCAGGATGAATCCTTCTTTGGTTAAATACATGATTTCCACTACTTCTTTCATGAAAGGGTTGAACAAGCCAAGTATCTGAATGATGTTTTTTGTAAGGGGAAGAACCATCTTTTTCTGTCCCGTTACCTGACGGGCAATTTGGATGATTTCGTTTCCGGAAATCAGACCAGGCCCAGGGATGTTCCAATTTTCTCCATAGGAGTCGTCTTTTTCTGCAATTTCCACGATCATTTTTGCTGCATCCGGTAAGTAGACATATTCTCTTGGTGTTTTTAAGTCCCCGATAAAGACGGTCGTTTTATTTGCAGCGAGCCCATTCAATGTTGGCTGAAGGTAGGAGTTCTGTGAGGTAGCGCCATAATAGTCTGGCAGCCTGACAATCAATGCTCTGGCATTTTTCCATTTTTGGCTGAATATGAGCTTCTCGAATTTCAACCTGATTTGCCCTTTTTTTGTATGCGGCTGTTTTGGATGGTTTTCATCTCCTTTCGCAACTTGGTGCCCATAGATATATATCCCATCTACAATGACAATCTTCTTACCTAAAATATCGGTTGCCTTCATGACACTTTCCCCAAGTGAAAGGAGTTTTAAAGCCATCTCTTGATAGGGAACGTTGGCACATTGGAAAATGACTTCCGCATCTTTTGCAGCCTCTACAATGGTTTTGTAATCAAAGATGTCACCGATTCTGTATGTTAATTGTTGCGAATGACCATGCTCTTTCATTAATTGCTCTAGCTTACTTCTTGAACGCCCGAAAGCGATGACTTCTGTGCCCCTTGATAACAATTCTGAAACAATGACTTGACCTGATCCGCCGGTTGCTCCTAAAACAATAGCTTTCTTCATATTTTACATCCCCTTTTGATTTATTGATCAATCACTAAATAAAGATTCAAAATAAGAAACCGATGAAAATCGGTTCTTACCTGCCCCCGCCATCTATAAGCTCGGGCATATTGATGAAGTGGGAAATATTGCAGAGTATCCCCCTCGCCAGGAAGGTGGTCACTTGGTCCTCGGCATTCGGAATTCCAGCAGATTGAAATTTTTCAAGTGTGTGATTTCTAATGCGTGCTAACCCTGATCGAGTAGAATTTCTTATTGCGTCTTCCGTCACTGAAAGTCCTATGACCTGCAGGGCGATTTCATTGGGATTGGATTCAGTCAATTCTTCATAAACCTGGATCATATGGTTAACAAGGTCTTCGGGTCCTGCTTCAATTTTAAAGGCTTCAAGGATCCTTTCGTATGCCCGATCCAGAGCCGCTACGAATAACTCCTCTTTAGTTTTAAAGAATTTAAACACATATGGCTGGGAGATGCCGGCTTTTTCTGCAATGAAGGCAGTCGTTGTATTGTAATAGCCTTTTTCTGCAAAAACCTCCAAACCAGCTTCCAGAATGTCATCTTTTCGGTTCTCTTTTTTGGGTCTGACCATTGGTATCCTCCATAATTTCATTAATTAGTGATTAATCAATCACTAATTAATATCATAATATCGCAGTATGGTAATTTTTGCAATAAGGTATTTGAATCATTTTTTTGCAGCTGAATAATTGGGGAGGATGCGCAATACTATTATTCTATGTATGATAATACTTTGGATGAAAGGAAACTGATGATGAAAGAGGCGTTTCGCGGTTCTGGAATTGGAGTCATTTTCATGGCGTTCTTCGGTACACTGTGGGCAGGTACCGGTGTGATAGGATTGCAGGGGTGGGGGTTTCCCTACGTGGAACTCGCAGCCATATTGGTCGGAATCATAATGGTTATCGGAGGCATATCATTAATTCATGCATCACAAAAAATGTCCAATCAAGTTTCAGAAAATGGGGCTAGGCGTCTGAAGCGTATCGGATTTTTGTTTAATATGGTCTTCATTGCCGAAGGTTTGCTGATTGGAATTGCCATTGCCATCTGTAACTTGATAGATCATATTGATCTTATACCGGGCGTCATCGCCATTATTGTTGGGATTCATTTTTTACCTTTGGCATCACTTTTCCAAATCAAGATCTACTATGCAACAGGAGTGCTTCTCTGTTTATTGGCGCTTATCACATTGCTTATTGTGCCAGACACCGTCAAGTTTGGGGAGCATCAAATCCTTGCACCGTTATCATTGCTCGGCTTCGGATGTGCGCTAATTCTCTGGACCACTGGACTTACGCTATGGCTTGGAATAAAGAATTCAAGTCGAACGATAGCCGATGAAGATTGAACTCATCAAAAAACCCGTCATGATGAACGGGTTTTTCATTTCGATTAATTTTTCATCCAGGTCAAGAGCCTGACAATTTGAAATGGTTCATTCCAAACGAGAATGAAACTTAAAAGAAAGAATGCAGCCACAGCCAAAAATTTCGACTTGCCTTTTTCATTTTTATAGATGGCCCCGAAACTGCATAACATACCAATTAGTAACGCTCCGAATCCTGAAATCATAAGCAGCTCGGAGGCTTTTGGTAAAGCAAGGGAACAGCAAAATGATAGTGTACCAATCACTGCAAATCCGATAGACCAATTGCTTAAACTTTTCATAGAGACTCCTTTTTACTAATTATACCAATTTATTGTTTATAATGAAATTAATAAATTAGAGGTTGTCACTTATGGGAATATATTGTAATATATATAACAATATAAAAATCCATTTACATTTTAGAAGCATTGATAAGGACATGAATCATTTTTACGGTCTTCAGAGAGGGAAGGGCAGCTGCGAACTTCCTGGCTTAGGAAACTGATTTACCGCCTTTGAGTTATATCGGTGAACAAGAGTAACTGATATCGTCTAAGCTGCGTTACAAGCTCCAGAGCCATGAGTGTTTTTTGCTTATGGGAAATTGGGTGGAATCACGGGTAACGCACTCGTCCCTTACTTAGGGATGGGTGCGTTTTTTTATTATTATAATTATTGCCATGATAAGGACATGAATCATTTTTACGGTCTGCAGAGAGGGAAGGGCAGCTGCGAACTTCCTGGCTTAGGAAACTGATTTACCGCCTTTGAGCTATATCGGTGAACAAGAGTAACTGATATCGTCTAAGCTGCGTTACAAGCTCCAGAGCCATGAGTGTTTTTTGCTTATGGGAAATTGGGTGGAACCACGGGTAAAAACGCACTCGTCCCTTATATAGGGATGGGTGCGTTTTTTTTATATATAAAAATATTGCCATGATAAGGACATGAATCATTTTTACGGTCTGCAGAGAGGGAAGGGCAGCTGCGAACTTCCTGGCTTAGGAAACTGATTTACCGCCTTTGAGCTATATCGGTGAACAAGAGTAACTGATATCGTCTAAGCCGCGTTACAAGCTCCAGAGCCATGAGTGTTTTTTGCTTATGGGAAATTGGGTGGAACCACGGGTAAACGCACTCGTCCCTCGCATAGGGATGAGTGCGTTTTTTTATTATTAAAAAAAGGGGTGTTTATGTGATGGGTGAAAAAATGATTAAAGTTCAATTCCCGGATGGGCAGCAAAGGAAATATCCGCAAGGGGTGACAGTGGAAAGTGTGGCAGGGTCCATCAGCTCAAGTTTAAGGAAAAAGGCAGTAGCAGGAAAACTGGATAAGCAACTGGTTGATCTAAGTCACAAGCTTAATAAGGATGCCGAACTGTCGATCTTGACTCTGGATTCGGATGAAGGATTACAAGTATTACGACATACATCGGCGCATGTTTTGGCGCAGGCTGTGAAAAGGTTATACCAAAACGTGGAATTAGGGATGGGGCCAGTCGTGGAAGATGGTTTTTACTATGATTTTAAGTTAGACCATCCTTTGAGCTCAGAAGATCTACAGGCCATTGAAAAAGAGATGGAACATATCATAAGTGAAAATCTGGAAATTAAAAGGATCGAAGTGACTTATGAAGAAGCTGTGAATTTATTCGAGGGCAGAGGGGAGTCATTCAAGTTGGATTTAGCAAAGAACATCCCTAATGGTGAAAAATTAACGCTCTATCAACAGGGGGAATTCGTCGATCTTTGCAGAGGGCCGCACCTTCCATCCACATCATTTGTAAAATCGTTCAAATTGACTCGCGTATCTGGTGCCTATTGGCGGGGAGACAATCAAAATGAAGTTCTTCAAAGGGTATATGGCGTGGCTTTCCGAAAGAAAAAAGATTTACAGGATCATTACAAATTCCTGGAAGAAGCGGCCAAACGCGATCACCGTAAATTAGGGAAGCAGTTGGAGTTATTCATGTTTTCGGAGGAAGCCCCTGGAATGCCGTTTTATTTACCTAAAGGACAAATCATTAGAAATGAATTGGAGAAGTTCTCGCGGGAGCTTCAGACTGAAGCTGATTACGACGAAGTTCGGACTCCTTTCATGATGAATCAGCGGTTATGGGAACAATCGGGTCACTGGGATCATTACCATGAGAATATGTACTTCACTGAGGTGGATCAAATAAAATTCGCGATGAAGCCAATGAACTGTCCGGGTCATATGCTTATTTTCAAAAACAGTCTTTATTCTTACAGGGATTTACCGATCCGGATGGCCGAATTCGGTCAAGTCCATCGTCATGAATATAGCGGTGCATTGAACGGGATGCTGCGTGTCCGTACATTTTGCCAGGATGATGCCCACATTTATGTTCGGCAGGATCAAATCGAAAGTGAAATTAAACAAGTGTTTCATCTGATTGATAAGGTGTATCGCACTTTTGGATTCGAGTATTCCGTGGAGCTCTCCACTCGTCCAAAGGATTCAATGGGCGATGATTCCCTTTGGCAATCTTCTGAAACAGCCTTGAAAAATGTTCTGGAAAGCATCGGGATACATTATCAAGTAAATGAAGGGGACGGGGCATTTTATGGACCGAAAATTGATTTTCATATTAAAGATACATTAAAACGAAGCCATCAATGTGCAACAATTCAGCTTGATTTTCAAATGCCTGATAAATTTGATCTGACTTACATTGATGAAAATAATGAAAAAGTTCGTCCGGTCGTCATTCATCGTGCCATTTTTGGATCGATCGATCGTTTTTTCGGAATTCTGATAGAACATTTTGCCGGTGCTTTTCCGGTATGGCTTGCCCCGGTGCAAGTACAGATCATCCCTGTCTCACAAGTTCATTTGAACTATTGTTTAAAGGTTCAAAAAGAACTGAAGAATCAAGGCATAAGAGTGAAAATTGATGATCGGAATGAAAAGCTGGGGTATAAAGTCAGGGAAGCACAGATGGGGAAAATCCCATATATGCTGGTTCTTGGAGATAAAGAAGAGAAAGAAAATGAAGTAAATGTCCGGAAATACGGGGAACAAGAAGTTGAAAATGTCGCAATAGAAACGTTCATCAAGCAAATCGTCCAGCAAATAAAAGAACGCAGCATCTAACAAAAAAGCAGCTTAATCCGGAATTCACGAGTAAATACGCGGAATTCACGAGTAAATATGCGAAACTCACGAGTAAAAGCACAGAACTCACGAGTAAATGCCCATTGGATTAGGTTTGGATAAAAAAAGACAGCCGAAATAACTCGGCTGTCTTTTTTCTATCTACAAATCCATACCCAGCCAACACCAGGAATGAACTGCTGGAAACAGTTACCACCCGGTCCGCCTTGACCGCCACCTTGACCGCCACCTTGACCGCCGCCTTGACCGCCGCCTTGACCGCCGCCTTGACCGCCGCCCTGGCCGCCGCTACCGACAGGGCAGGTTAATCCTAGATATTGTAATCCGACTATATCTGTATGATGAATCTCATTAGGGATGCCACCTTCGAGTATCTGTACCATACCAGTAGCAGCATTGAACCCCATCAAAATAAAGGTGTGCTGGCTGTTACCCCAAAAACCTCTGAAACAATGACCTTGTCGGCCTGCGTTTAAATGGCTCTGAATAGTGGCTAATGGAACCAATGTTTGTACTGGCATCCTGTCATCATAATAAGGCAAATTGGCATAAGAATTATCGTAATAATATGGATCATTATAATATGGAACATTATAAGAGTAATAACCGTAATTATTATACATTTAAGAAATCCTCCCTTTGTGTTTACCCTTTCAGGCTATGAACAAAGGGGGATAAGTGTCCGACATGGACAAAAATGGAGACTAAAATGGGCGGCCTATTTTATATATTTTATACGAATTTACGAGTAAACTCTTACATCTCCTAAACTCTTTATGTAAATAAAACCTTGGCTGCTTGGATGGCAAAGTAAATGCCGATCCCTATAAGGGATATTCCTGAAATGATCGAAATGCCCATTAGAATGGGTTTGGATAAAAAGCGTCTGAAGGTGCTGGCGATGATGGCCATAGCGAAATCCCAGGTTAAGAGGCCGACAAGGATCCCTGAACTGTATAAAAGTAATTGATCCATATCATATTTTGAAGCGGAGTTTGCAAGAATGGATCCATAAATCCCCAGCCAAAACAAAATGGATAAAGGATTCGAAAGGGACATGATGAATCCTGTCAGGAATGAAGAAAGAAGGGAATCTTTCGCTTTTCGTGCATTCACTTCAATCTTACCTGCACTTAACAGACTTTCAATTCCGGTATAGGTCAGGACAAAAAATCCAAAAAGCCATAAAAATGTCTTCATGAAGGAGTTGTCCAAAAAGTGGGCGACTCCGAAAAAGACGAGGGCTATAAATACAAAATCCGCTAAAATGGCACCCCAGCCAAAAACCCAGGCATGCCAAAAACCTTTTTTTATTCCTTTGTCCAATTGAGCAGCATTTATGGGACCGATAGGAGCCGCAAGTGATAAGCCTAATAATACATAGCTGAAAAAAACACCCAATTCATCACCTCATCGTTTGTTACATCTTCACTTATTTGAATGTATTCAGACAATTGGACTTGTACCACATTTTTGACCCTTTTTTTGAATGGATATGGTGAATCATTGTCCGGTTTGCTGCTTATGGATGTACTTAGTCGTGACATGTGTGTTTTTGTAACAACACAGAAAACTCCTTCATAATGTAATTTAGTCAAATGGAAAGACGCCAATTTTAATGCATGCGCTATTCAAAGCGGAATTGGAGGATAATTATGCCTGAATTATCGATGCCGAATAAATACAAAACAATTCTTGATATCATGCATACGGATATTGCAATAAATGAAATTAAGAATCATTTTGAAGAAGGAATTTCAAATGCGTTAAACCTGATTAAAGTATCAGCACCTATCATTTTAAATGAAGGTAATGGTATAAATGACAATTTAAATGGTGTGGAGCGGATTCTTACCTTTGAAGCTCTGGATGTTAAGAATAAACAAATCGAAGTGGTTCAATCTTTGGCAAAGTGGAAAAGAATCACTCTTTCTAGGTATGGTTTGGCGTGTGATGAAGGCATTTACACAAATATGAATGCGATAAGACGTGATGAAAAACTGGATCATTTACACTCGTTATTTGTGGATCAATGGGACTGGGAGAAAGTCATAACGAAAGAACAACGTAACGTAGATACATTAAAATCTGAAGTGAAAAAAATATATAGAGCCATTAAATCGACCGAACGTTATATGTTTGAATTCCATCATCTGCTTAAGCCTGTGTTACCTGATGACATTCACTTCATTACGACCCAGGAGTTGGAGGATTTATACCCGAACCTGACTCCGAAGGAAAGAGAAAATGTCATAACGAAGAAATATGGTGCGATTTTCATCATGAAAATTGGCGGAGAGTTACAATCGGGGGAAAAGCATGATGGACGTTCACCGGATTATGATGATTGGGACCTAAATGGAGATATCGTTTTATGGAATCCACTCTTGGAATGTGCTTTTGAAGTTTCTTCAATGGGAATTCGAGTAGATGAAAAGTCACTGTTAAAACAATTAAGATTATCCAAAAACGAAAATCGTAAGGTGCTCGATTATCATAAGGCCGTATTGGAAGGAAAGCTTCCCTATTCAATAGGCGGAGGAATAGGGCAATCCAGACTATGCATGTTTTTGCTGAAGAAAGCACATATTGGCGAGGTTCAGGTTTCGGTATGGAATGACCAAATATTAAACGACTGTAAAAAGAGGAATATTATTCTTTTATAAAGACGAAAGCGGGAAACCATTCTTAAAAAGAATGGTTTTTTTGTTTTAACGGTCAAAAGGGGTAATTTTGGGTGAAGCGCTACTGAATAAATCTTTCTGCGCTATAACATAATAATTGAAGACATCTAATAATGATGCAAACCAAATTGTTTCACAATGGTTACCTTTTATGCAATAAGTTGCTTTTATAATGAATGAGGAGTGTAAGTATGGAGGGTCATGAGAAGCAAAATAAAGATGTAAGCGTGTGGTGTCTGATCAGTATGGCATCGATTCCATTGGTAATGACACTTGGAAATTCAATGCTTATCCCGGTTTTGCCCATTTTCGAGGAAAAGGTGGGGATATCTTCATTTCAATCAAGCATGGTGATAACAAGCTATTCCGTAGCATCCATTTTTTTAATTCCCATAGCGGGTTATTTATCAGATCGATTTGGACGAAAAATGGTGATTCTGCCAAGCCTGATCCTAGCCCTTATCGGCGGCTTGATCGCAGGTTATGCATCATGGAAAATGGAAAATCCATACACATGGATCATCATTGGGAGGGTATTGCAGGGGATTGGGGCGTCTGGGGCTTCGCCCATCATTTTGCCTCTGGTGGGGGATCTATACAAGGATGATGATGAAAAAACCAGTTCTTGTTTAGGAATCATAGAAACTTCGAATACATTTGGGAAAGTACTGAGTCCAATACTGGGTTCCCTGTTTGCTGCATTTATCTGGTTTTTACCATTCTTCTCGATTTCATTCTTCAGTTTAATATCTATTGTCTTGGTCTTTTTCTTTATAAAGGTACCAAAGGAAAAGGATGATCCGAAGAAATTCAAAGAATTCTGGCATGATACGAAAAAAATATTCAAGCAGGAAGGAAAATGGTTATATACAGTTTTCCTGATTGGTGTATTTGTCATGTTGGTTTTGTTCGGTGTTCTTTTCTTTTTGTCTGATAATCTGGAAAAAATCCACGATTTGCATGGAGTTAAAAAAGGTTTAGTGATAGCGATCCCGCTGTTTTTCCTTTGTGTATCTTCTTATGTTGCCGGGAAAAAAATCAAGGGTGAGTTACCAATCATGAAAAAGATCATCATGATCAGTATAGCTGTCCTTTCAATCAGCCTTGTATTTGTCGGTTTTACAAAAAACACGGTTTTCCTTTTATTACTCGTAACGAGTTTGGTGGGCATAGCGATTGGTGCGTTATTGCCGACACTCGACGCAATCATCACTCAAAATATAAAAAAGGAACAGCGGGGGACAATTACCTCCTTCTATATGTCATCAAGGTTCATCGGAGTTGCGGCAGGGCCTCCGGTCATGTCCCTTGTCATGAAAAATCATATCAATTTGACCTATATCATTTCAGGGATCATTGGTATAGGCATCGTATTGATTGTTATGAAATTCATTAGTTCAGACAAAAAAGAAGCTGCTGCCTAATAGGTTTCTATAGAAATTCTCCGAAAAAGCCGGGCTTTACCACGGCTTTTTTTGTTTGTAACTCGGGAAAATTTTTTTGGCATGTGGTTATAGGCTGAGGGTTGTCACATAAAATGTACAAGTCATGAACTAGCTCGAAGGAGTGATGCTTTTTGAGTGTACATTTACTGCTGAGTTACTTTTTCTTGGGACTTACCCTAGCAGCACCGATCGGTCCAGTGAACTCTGCTCGTATCGATAAAGGAATCAAGAACGGGTTTTGGCATGCCTGGATCGTTGGGGCAGGGTCGATGATTGCAGATGCCTTGTTCATGATTTTAGTGTATGTAGGTATGGTGCGGTTTTTAGAAATTTCGATCGTCCAGATTTTTCTGTGGCTTTTTGGGGGATTCGTGCTTATTTATTCTGGGGTCGAAAGTGTTTTACGGGTAAATACGATATTATTAAATGAATATAGGAATAAAGATTCATTAATTTCCTGTTTTTTGACTGGGTTCATCATGTCTGTGACCAGTCCATTATCCATTTTATTTTGGTTGGGGATATATGGATCTGTTTTAGCTAAAACAGCTTCAAGTTATGGGACATCCCAACTTTTCATTTATAGCGGGATGATTTTCTTTGGGCTTACCTGTTGGGATTTTTTTGTTGCGGCATTAACGAATGGGTTTCGCAGGTTCTTAAATGAAAAAAGCTTAATGGCCATTTCGGTCATCTCTGGATTATCATTGGTAGGCTTTGGGGTTTATTTTGCTTATCAAGGTATTTCTGCCATCATATCATAAAGCAGAATGCTTTAGTTTATTACATAAGGTAGGGTATTTGAAAACTTCTTCCTTGCATAATTCATTGTGGCATTATCAACACTATGAATGATGGAAGGAGGGGGTAATGTCATGACGACAAAAGCCAATTGCAGTTCAGCGAAAGGGAAGGCTGTCCAAGATTCTAATGCATCAGGTGAACAACAAGGCGATATGAAATGGTGGCAGCTATCATTGGTCGGTGTAGGCTGTACGATCGGGACAGGGTATTTCCTCGGATCGACCATAGGGATTAAAACGACGGGGCCATCCATTGTATTTTCATTTGTATTGGCTGCACTAGGTACCTACATCGTTTATAATCTGCTTGCTAAGATGACGGCGGCCGATCCTCAAGAGGGTTCTTTTTGTTATTATGCCAATAAAGCATTTGGAAGATGGGCTGGCTTTAGCTGTGGCTGGAATTATTGGTCCTCCAATATATTGATCATGGGAAGCCAGCTTACTGCGCTTTCGCTATTATCTCAATTTTGGTTCCCAAAAGTACCGCTGTGGCTATTTGCATCCGGATTCGCAATTGTTTCAATCGTGGTGGTATTGTTGGGAACAAAAGGGTTTGACAGGGTGGAAAACATCCTTGCGGTAATTAAGACAGCAGCAATCGTAATGTTTATCATTATAGCAATATGTGCCGTTTTCGGCTGGTTTGGTCTTGATGGAGGGAAACCGCCATCCTTTCCGAATAAGTTCAATGAATTATTCCCAAAAGGGCTAAAAGGGTTTTGGACATCACTTATTTATGCTTTTTATGCGTTTGGCGGCATTGAGGTCATTGGACTGATGGCGATGCAGCTTAAAAAGAAAGAAGATGCGCCAAAGGCAGGGACGATCATGCTCTTGGTTCTTACCATCATATATGTGATTTCATTGGGGTTAGCCGTAACCATGATTTCGTTAGGGGCATTCAGTGAAAAAGAAAGTCCATTCGTTTCGGCATTGGACAGTTATCATCTGACATTTTTCCCGCACGTTTTTAATGGTGCGATCATCATTGCCGGTTTCTCGACGATGACCGCTTCACTATTTGGTGTAACCAATCTATTGGTAACGCTCTCCAATGACGGGAACGCACCTTCATTATTCATGCAAAAGATCAAGAAATTCAAGGATCTTCCACTGCCTTCACTGGGTCTTGGAGCCTTAGGACTTTTAGGGTCAATCATCACTGCCTTGCTCCTGCCAGGCAAGATTTATGAATACATTACAACATCTGCTGGAATATTACTTTTGTATAACTGGGCATTCATCATTCTTTCTTCATTCAAAATCTTGGAAAATAAGATTTGGAGTAAGATTACAGCCGTTTTCGGACTGCTTTTAATTTTAGCGGCGGTCAGTGGCACTCTGCTTGAAAAAGAGATACGTCCAGGTTTTTTCATCAGCCTTTTATTCATCGTGATCATCGGTCTTGCCGCCGTTTTCATGAAATTCAAGGTTTGGAATAAGAACAAGGCGATGGCCGCAAAAGCGAGTAAATCGGAACTTGATTGAAAAAAGGAACTCGACTATACGAAGTCGAGTTCCTTTTTGTGTGCTTTCGATTTGGTGCTAAATTTCAATGATGATCGGAAGGATCATTGGTTTTTTCTTAGTTTGAGTAAAGAGATAGTGCCCCAATTCCTTCTTTATGGTTTGTTTGATGATGTTCCAACGGTATATTTTTTCACTTTGTAAGTCGTTGACCGTTTTCGTGACAAGACGATTCACATGTTTAAGGAGGTCCTCCGAATTTTGAACATATACAAATCCACGGGAAATGGTATCGGGTCCTGATACTATTTTTCGTTCCGTCTTGCTTAGTGTTATGACGATTACGAGCATGCCATCTTCGGAAAGCTGCTTACGGTCCCGCAGAACGATTTCTCCAACATCACCAACACCGACACCGTCAACAAAGGTATTGCCGGCAGCCACCTTTCTCGTTTGACGGGCAACGGAGTTTTCAATATCCACCACATCGCCATTACTGATAATGAAAGTATTGCCCTTCTCTACCCCGACAGATTCAGCTAGTAATCGATGCTGGTGCAACATCCGATATTCACCGTGAATGGGAATGAAATACTTTGGTTTCATCAGGGTAAGCATGAGCTTCAATTCTTCCTGATAGGCATGTCCGGATACATGCATGCCTGTTACAGTCCCAGAACCGTAAATGACTTTGGCACCAAGTTGAAATAGGTTGTCGATGATTCGTGAAACATCCCGTTCATTTCCGGGTATTGGAGTGGAGGCAAGAATCACTGTATCATCAGGCAATATACTCATATCCCGATAATTTGAACTGGAAAGGCGGGAAAGGGCAGCAAACGGCTCTCCTTGACTGCCTGTACATAAAACCGCGACCCTTTCAGGAGCATAATTATCGACTTCATGTGGTTGGATAAGCATCCCATCAGGTACCTCGAGGTAGCCGCGTTCAATGGCAACGGATACGACGTTCACCATGCTACGTCCAATTAAGGCGAGTTTCCGGTTTGTCTTCTGTGCAGCATTCACAACTTGTTGAACGCGATTGACATTTGAAGCGAAGGTCGAAAGAATGACTTTCTGTTTTGCCTGCATGAAGGCCTCTTCAATATGGCTGCCAACGAGATGCTCCGAGGGACTGGAGCCAGGACGTTCTGCGTTCGTGCTTTCAGATAATAAAACCAAGACACCTTCACTCCCGATTTTGGCCATTTTATGGATATCGGGATACTGATCATTCATGGGAGTCAAGTCAAACTTAAAGTCCCCTGTATGAACGACCGTGCCTTCTGGCGTATGCATGGTGACTCCAAGGCAATCGGGTATACTATGATTCGTTTTGAAAAAGTCCAGAACCATCTCCCCAAATTCCAACCTTGAATCCGAATCAATCTGGATTAATTCCGTATCACCCAAAAGGTTATGTTCTTTTAACTTCAATTCAATTAAACCAAGTGTTAAACGTGTGGCATAAATGGGTACATTCAATTTTTTTAAGAAATAGGGGATACCGCCAATATGATCTTCATGCCCATGAGTCACAATCAAAGCGTGGATCTTCTCCTTATTCTCCTGAAGAAAGGAAATATCGGGAATGATCAAATCGACTCCTAATAAACTTTCATCAGGAAACTTTGCACCACAGTCAATAATGACGATATCGTTAGAATATTGAACCACATACATGTTTTTACCGATTTCATTCACTCCGCCCAAAGCCAGTATGGACAAAGCATTCTCTTTCACACTCAAGTAGATAGACCTCCCTTTATTATGATAAGGATAGTGTTTCCTTAGGTCCCATTTATAAAACCAACTCTTTTTATAAAATCACGGCAATTCAAAAAGCCATAAAAAAACACCTACCGTTTTCGGTAGGTGCGTGTATCTTCAATCTTCATCTGCTCAAGCAAGAATTGATGCTTTCTTCAAAAGTCTCAATGTATGCCTGAACCTGCGCTGCATATTGAGTCCTTAAAGTGTTCAGCAAACTTTCAATCAAGAATTTTCGCGGTTTGTCTGACTGCATCAGCTCATCCTGGATAAAATCGACCAATTCCATTGCCCTTGTTCGTTCTTCACCGCAAGGAAAAGCTTTGATTATCGCTTTTTTCAATTCCGTGGTGGAGTTCAGCAAATCATTATGGCAAGGATCAAGATGGTTTTTAAAGTTGGGAAACCACGTGTCCATAAGTTCCGGATCAAGGATCTGTTCCCCACTTTCAGCCAATTCATTGACTAAATGGACAATTCGGTTCATGCAATAGCGGATAAGCTGTATTTCCGGTGTACCGACCGGATTAGCACGATAACTAAAATGATTCATGTGGGTCATCATCGCATGAAAGATAATGACGCTATCTAAAAGATAGGGTTTTTTGCTTTCCCCGAAAATATCGAGAAAACGGGTATACATCCAGCGTATGCTCAACAATAGGGTCTGATTGATGAATTGTTTTAATTCATCATCGTTGGAAACACGGACTTCTTCGATCAGGATTAGCAATTTACTTTGCTTGTTCACCGTCATCTGCAGTTCGAGCTGCTGGATGAAAATTTCAATATCGGCTGAATCTTGACCAATCAACAGTTTTTCCCGGTCGTGGCGAATCTTTGTATAGACGGAGCGGAAAATGGCTATAAATAATTCACCCTTTGAAGGGAAATAATTATAAAATGTACCTTTTGAAATACCGCTGCCTTCTAGAATGTCCTGAATGGATGTGGCTTGGTAGCCTTTATCAATAAACAGCTTATGAGCCGTATCGATGACATTCTGCCTTCGATTATTCATCATATCACCTAATTTTCATTATACTGCTTGTATAAATGTAATCGTACTCTATATTCCATCACAGCACAAACCCTTATTTTAACCAGTAAATTTTTATTGCAAAAAATGAACTAGGGGTATATTATTGATTTTATGAGATTGGGTTATACCTGTCGTACAATTAAATGAACCAATAGTTTGAATGGAGGAATAGATAAAAAGTGAGTACTGCACAATCTACTGAAAAAAAGGGGGCGTATGGCATTTTGGCCATACTGATGGTCGGGGCGTTTATATCGATACTGAATTCAACCCTTTTAAATATTGCACTGCCATCAATCCAAATAGACCTGGGAATAGAGACTTCCACAGTCCAATGGCTGACAACGGGCTACATGCTCGTGAACGGAATCATGATTCCGACAACGGCCTTCTTAATAAGAAAATATTCGGTACGTAATCTGTTCCTTACAGCCATGCTCCTATTCTCAATAGGGACGATCGTTGCAGGTGTAGCGCATGCATTCCCGCTATTATTGAGCGCACGTATGGTTCAGGCTGCCGGTTCGGCAATTATGATGCCATTATTAATGAACGTACTTTTAACTGCTTTCCCTGTTGAAAAACGGGGCTCGGCAATGGGACTATTCGGTTTAGTCATGATGTTTGCCCCTGCAATCGGGCCGACGCTTTCAGGCTGGATCATCGAACATTATGATTGGAGAATGCTATTCCATTTCATTACTCCGTTAGCTTTACTAGTGCTTATTTTCGGCTTCTTTAAACTTAAAGACAAAAAGGAAAAAGTCGATATTAAAATCGATAAATTATCGGTCATCCTATCAAGCTTGGGCTTTGGCGGCCTGCTTTATGGGTTCAGTTCGGCAGGCAGCAAGGGTTGGGATAGCCCTTGGGTTTATGGAACATTGATTGTCGGTGCCATTTCCCTGATCCTTTTCATTTCACGCCAGCTTAAAATGGAAACACCGATGCTTGAATTCAAGATCTTCAAACATCCGATGTTCGCTTTATCTGCTACGATTTCAATCGTGCTGAATATGGCCATGTTCTCGGGAATGATCTTGATGCCGATGTATATACAAACCGTCCGTGGCATTTCACCATTTGATTCAGGATTGCTGATGCTTCCTGGTGCACTATTAATGGCCATCATGTCACCGGTCACCGGAAAGCTCTTCGATAAGTTCGGTGCCCGCATACTTGCTTCAACCGGTTTGTTTATTACTGTGGTGACGACGTATTTCTTCAGTAAATTAACAATGGATACTTCTTATACGCATATTGTGATTCTATATTCCGTCCGTTTATTCGGTTTGTCCATGGCAATGATGCCGATCATGACAAATGGGTTGAACTCGCTGCCAGCCCGTATGAACCCGCATGGAACAGCGATGAATAACACGCTGAACCAGATTTCAGGCGCTATCGGTACTGCATTGCTTGTTACGGTCATGTCTAACCATGCAGCATCTTCAGGTGAGAGTTTAATGACCAAAGCGATGAGCAAATTAACAAGCCAGCCCACTGCTGAAATGATGGAACAAATGCAAGCCCAAATCGGAATGCAGGCGATGCTCGATGGAATTAACTTCTCCTTCTTTGTATCTACCTTCATTGCTGCTGTGGCGCTGATTCTGGCATTATTCATTAAGCGTGCATGGCCAGCTGAAGAAAAACCAGCTATGAAAAAAGATCAAACCGCTTAAATGAAACAATAAAAAGCCCTATGCCACCTGAATCGTCAGGAAGCATAGGGCTTTTTTTTATAACTTCCTCCATCTAGTTTGATTTACAGCGGAAATTATTCGACCTACCACTATTTAAATCGACCCATGAATCAAGTATGTTTTACCCGGTGATTTCACTTGTATACAAAAAAGCGCAGTGCCATTTGCACTGCGCTTTTTTTACATCAAGATGTCACTTCCTCTGAAGTTACTTTTGCATGCTGGATATGACTGGCTATCCAGCCAATGATCGCCGCAGAAACGAGATAGGCAAGTAAGATCCAAATCTGCGCCTGCAAGTTTTCCCAGCCGCCTAAGGAGATGACCTCTTGAAGTTCCTTTAGTGAGTGGGCCATAGGTAAAAATTGACCGATTTTCGTCAATATCGACATGCCCAGTTCGCCTGGGAATGTTCCGCCGCACGTAGCCAATTGGAACACGAGAAGGGTCACGGCCGCGAATTTTCCGACCACTCCGAATACGGTCACCAGCATAAGAATGAACGTCATGAAGGTAAATGAAACGATGATGCTAGATAGAATGAATACAGGGACACTTGCTACATGTAAATGGAATCCAAGCAGGACCACTGCATCCACTAGAAGTGCCTGAATCAAGCCGATTACATATACCAGCATTAATTTATTCGTAAAATGAATGGTTCCGGTAACCCTAAGATTCTGCCTGCGGCCAAGCGGCAAGATATTGGAAGCCATGATGCCGCCTACATAAAAGGCCAATGACAGGAAATAAGGGGCAATTCCGGTTCCATAGTTAGGAACTTCAGATAAATTGGATTGGACCAATTGCACGGGTTCAGAGAACATTGAAGTGGTCGAATCGTCGTACTGTAGACTAGCCGTTTTATCGGCAGCTTCATTAAGCTTGGAGGATAACTTGCTTGAGCCCGTTTCCAGCGAAGCCAGTCCGTCTTGTAGTTCCGTCGATCCACTGGCTAGCTGGCTGCTTCCGCCAGCTAGCGAAACGATTCCGGCATTTAAAGTGGAGAAACCATTTGTCCATTTAGAGAAACCGTTCGCGAATTCTTCAGATCCCTCGTTTAATTGCTTAGCACCTGAGGTAGCTTGTGCCATTCTATCACCAAATGCATTCATCCCGGTTTGAATGGTCTCTTGTCCATCAGCCACTTTATTAGCACCTTCGCCCAATTGCCTTTGACCGGCATTTAAAGTGGCGGCTGTTTTGGATAAACCTTCTGATAAGGCAATGATTTGCTTGAAGTCTTGATCCTTTATTGCATCAGGATGACTTTTCATATAGGAATCCAATTGTTTCTTAAGAGTATTCGCTGTATCGGCAGCCTGTTCTTGCCCTTGCATCAATTTTGCATTTCCGGCTGACCAGTCCTCAACACCCTTACTTACTTCATTCATCCCATTTTCCAATGAGTGATGTCCATCCGATAGCTGCTTCATGCCGGAATACAAGTTCTGGGAACCTGATGTTATTCCTTTCGCACCATCAGCTAAGGCTTCTTGTCCATCCAAGAGCTTGGTGCTTCCTGTTTGCAGTTTCTGGGCGCCATCATTCAAATCCTGAATGCCATCATCCAATTTCTCACTGCCGCTTTTCGCATCCGCCGTTCCTTGATGAAGCTCTTCCGCTCCATCCCCGGCATCCGCCAAACCTTTAGAAACCTCCTGGAATTTTGAAAGGATGCCTTCAGAATAGACTTTTGTAATGCTTGCGTTGATTTTTGCAGTCATCTTTTCAACAGCAGTTGAGCTGATCTGTGAGGCAACGAAGTTTTTACCTGGATTAACACTATACAACAGTTTAGCTCTTTCCGGTTTTTCATCCATTAAAGTCGTGACATTTTCCGAAAAATCCTCCGGGATCGTGACAACCATATAATAGGTACCATCTTCAAGACCTATTTTAGCCTTCTTTGCCGTGATAAAGTGAAAGTCCAATTCTTTTTGCTTCTTCAATTGTTTAACGAAATCATCTCCAGCTTGGACTGGCTTATCATCCATTTCCGAACCATTATCGAGATTGACCACTGCTACAGGGAGCTGATCCAACTGTCCATAAGGATTCCAATATCCAGCCAAGAAGAAACCAGAGTAAATCAATGGAACGACCAAAAGGAAAATCAAGGCGATTCTCCCGTGTTTATGTTTCCACATTGCTTTTATATCTTGAAATACAAGTTGTAAACCTTTCATTATTGAGCCTGCCCTTTCTAACTAAGAGATTATTTCATGATAATGGCTTTTTTAGATACTGTATAATACATAATTGATTATGTAATAATAGATTTAAATCTATGTGAAAAGAGTGGGATAATGGAAATATTACAGCTGCAGTACTTTCAAACCGTAGCACGACTGGAACATATGACGATGGCTGCGGAACAACTTCAAATAGCTCAGCCTTCCCTCAGTAAAACCATCTCCCGGCTTGAAGAGGATTTGGGTGTCGCACTGTTCGATAGGGAACACCGGAAAATCAAGCTCAATGCAGCCGGCCGAATATTCTTGAACCGGGTCGAACGCGCTTTTGCGGAACTGAATGAAGGAAGGCGCGAAATAGTGGAATTAGCAGATCAAGACCAAAAGAACATCACTTTGGCCGTTACCATTCCAAGGGTCCTGCCTGATTTATTGGGTACATTTTCATCTCAATACCCGGATGTCCGTTTTCAACAATTCCTAAAATCCATATCATCAATGAAGCAGCTTTTAATTGAAGGAGAAATCGATTATTGCATATCATCCGTTCCGATCGAAGGCCCAGACTTAAAGTGGGAACCGCTGATCACCGAAGAAATATACTTGATCGTGCCTCCCAATCATCGGCTGGCAGGCAGGGAAAGCATTACACTCCAAGAAGTGAAAGATGAACCATTCATCAGTATGAATACAGGCTTCGGGTTCCGCCGTCTAACCGACCAATTTTGCCTCGAAGCGGGATTCGTCCAGAACATCGCCTTCGAAGGAGATGAACCAGCTGTCATCTCGGACCTTGTCAGGAAAGGGTTGGGTGTCGCCTTCGTATCCGAATTGACATGGCTTCATCAAACCGGATCATTATCCCATAAAATCCGAATAACAGAACCTGCTTGTCAAAGAACAATAGGGCTCGGCTGGTCAGAAAAACGCTACTTCACCCCAGTAGCCAAGCAATTTCGGTTATTTGTCATGGATTACTTCGCTGCCGCCAACTCCGCTAGATTAAAGGATGAACCAAATGTGGTGAAGGCCGAATAAATCGCCGTAAGGCTGAAATAATCGGATGAAGACAGGATTAAATCGCCGTTGGGACGAATAAATGGGTGAAGGCATAAAAAGTATAATTTAATTATAGTGAACATAGTATTTTAGGAGGTTTTTTTAAAATAGATCGGGTTCAAAATGATGGATCCGATCCTGGGAGATGAGCGGAGATGGAAATACGGGTTAATCAAATTGAGTTGAATGGACTCACGTTTCAATATCGGGAGAGCGGGGATGTTTCTGCACCGCCGCTTGTTGTTCTTCACGCGCTGGGGAAAAGTGCAGATTCATGGGATCAAGCGGCTGCCGCATTAGGAGAAAATTATCGTGTTTTAGCTTTAGATCTACGGGGCCACGGTGGGAGTGCGAGAACTAATACATATACTTTTGAATTGATGTGCGATGATTTGCTTCATTTTGCGGATGCGCTTGATTTGGGAAGGTTTTCGCTGATGGGGCATTCCATGGGGGGAACAGTTTCCTATCTATTCTCGCAAACTTTTCCTTCGAGGATAGATAGATTGATTGTTGAAGACACGCCTCCTCCTTTTTCGGATAAGCCAATGGAGGTTCCGTCCAAACCTTCTGTACCTCTGCCGTTTGATTGGCAGGTAGTGCCTTCGATTCTACAGCAGCTTAATGAACCCGATCCCAAATGGTGGGCGCGCCTTACCGATATTATGATGCCGACGCTTGTTATAGGGGGCGGGTCGAGCCATATTCCCCAAAACAAATTGCAGGAGGTATCCGAGCTTATTCCGAATTGCGAATTGGTGACGATAGAGGGTGCCGGACACTTTGTCCATGAAGATAATTTACCAGCTTTCTTGGCTGCCGTAACAAGTTTTCTTTCCAAAGGACAGGCGCTTTAAAGCAGGAATAAGAGGGTTGCCGATGCAGCCCTCTTATTCCTGCTTTAAAATTTATGGTTTATTTTAAAGACGGAATTTACCGATTTATTATTCAGGATTTCAAGCAACTGTTCAGCCATATAGCCAGCGCTATATTTAAAGCCAGTGTTGACCCATTCGATGATCATGCCTAATATCGCATATGCTTGGTAACTGGAGGCAAGTTCTATATTGATCTTAGGGTTCGGCCGGTAATCTTCCAGGTCCTCCAATGGAAGTTTCTTTAACTCATTACAAATCCGTTCCAGTAATGTAGGCCATGCATTCGACTTTAGGATGAGGGTATAAATGTTTGCATAGTTAGCTACATGTTCAAATATTTTGATGACTGAAGCCGTTAGTTCATTGATGGTGAAAGTTTCAACGTTCTTATAAGGTTCCCGGTAAGATATGATCAAATCGGCAATCACGTCCTCCATGACCTCTTCAAGCAGTTCCTCTTTGTACTGATAGTGTTTATAAAATGTACCCCGATTAAGGTCGGCGAGTTCTACAATGTCAGTAATCGATATATCCCTGAAATCCTTATTTTGCATTAATGATATGAGGGATTCTTTCAAAGCCATTTTGGACTTCCTGATCCTTCTATCAATCCCAGTGTTATTATCAGTCATTTTCTTCACCCTTTGTTCGTTATCGTGTTTTTAATAAACATAATGACCATTTTCTGTTCATTGTTCAACATCGAGGTCATCATTTGCTGATTGTATAAGCCTACTGAAACTAATTATACTATAAAGGAAGGTAGTTAATGAACATCTGTACAATAAGTATCACTTCACTAGAATGAATGGGGGAGTTCAAATGAAATTACAAGACAAAGTTGCAGTTGTGACAGGAGCAGCATCAGGCATGGGGAAACAAATTGCTATAGATTACGCTAGAGAAGGAGCTAAAGTCGTCGTATCGGATTTAAATCTTGATGGTGCGAACGAGACGGTAGAAGAAATAAAAGCGAATGGCGGAATGGCCTTTGCCATTAAAACGAACGTGGCGGTGGAGGAAGATATTCAACATTTGATCGATACCACGGTCAGTACTTACGGTACGGTGGATATTTTGGTGAATAACGCGGGTATCATGGATGGCATGGAACCTGCTGGAGACATTGAAGATTCTAGATGGGATCGGATTTTTGCCATTAACACGACAAGCGTCATGCGTTCGACTAGAAAGGTGTTGCCGATCTTTTTAGAAAAACAAAAAGGGGTCATCATCAATATTGCTTCTGCTGGCGGTTTGTACGGTGCTCGAGCTGGAGCAGCATACACTGCCTCTAAACACGCAGTGGTCGGGTTCACAAAAAACACGGGCTTCATGTATGCCAATAAAGGGATTCGCTGCAATGCAATAGCACCAGGCGGAGTTGAAACCAATATTGGTTCCAGCATGACGAATATCAATGAGTTTGGCTTCTCTCGCCAACAATTGGGTATGGCTATCAATCCACGCAATGGCAAACCTGAGGAAATCGCTAAAGTTGCATTATTCCTTGCTTCAGACGATTCCAGTTTTGTTAATGGTACTGTCATCACCGCAGATGCTGGTTGGAGTGCATATTAAGCCCGTAAATTAAAAAGAATGGTCAAGAACTTGGTGACTGATATATGCATTCCTGCCAGTAAGCAGGGATGCATTTTTTTTGAGTGAAGCATTGGCAGGTTCATTGGATGGGGAATTTGGTTAGCCAGACAATTTGCTAGAGGAAGTTTCACTTCATTCGGTAGTCCTGACATCGTCATTTCAATTGAAAGTGGATAAGTGGGGGCTGGATAGTTCAACTACTATCCAGTTTTTCTCTCAAAAAGAATTATGCTATCAATTGGATTTAAAAGATAAGTTGAACTCTGAAATCTCGGAAGCAAAATAGGTTTCCAGAAAAAATCCACTTTCCCTATGAAAAGGATCATTGAGTGATCCTTTAGTTTGCTGCGATAACTCTCAAACGATATATTAATTGGCGTGAGAATATTGAAGGACTTTCTGACGGACGTAATCAAGGTGCTTGTACATTTGGCTAAATGCTTCATGCGGATCATGTGCTGCAAGTGCCGCATAGATGGCTTTATGATACTTTACAGTCAGTTCCCGTTCTCTGAATTGAATCAGGCTATTAATTTTATTATGGGTAATCAATAAGGAATCGATCATGCCTTCAATAATGGGATTGTTCGCACTTAAAGCGATGATCTTGTGGAATTCTTTATCGGCCTCTCCATAATCGTTGTCTTCACTATTGGCAATCGTGTCAATCGTAACTTGCAGTTTCTCCAGTTGTTCGTCTGTGATTTTCTCGGCAGCCATTGTTACTAATCCCAACTCCAATGCCATTCGCGCTTCGATGATCGCTGGTAAATTATCCGTAGCCAGCGCCAGCATGACAGAGAATGGATGTGTACCGATTTTATCGTTAAAAAAGGTTCCTTCACGTGTTTTCCGTGTAATGACACCTAGTGTATCAAGTGCACTCAGCGCCTCACGTAAAACAGGCCGGCTTACTTCAAGTTCTTTCATAAGTTCCATTTCAGGAGGCAGTTTGTCGCCCGCTTTCATTTGTCCGCTGACGAGCAGATGCACAATTTGATCCACGACTTGTTGTGAAAGAGTGTTGCGATGTACCGATTGTACGCCTAATTTCTTTGACGATTCTTCCATTGTGTAACCCCTTTTCTGTTAAATCCTATATGTATCCATACTGTAAGACTAATTATATAATATAATACACTTATTTGCATGTGAGGATAAGAAGACCTATGTCCAAAAAAAGTAAAATGCGCCCCTCTAAAGAGAGAGACGCACGCATTGTTGGAAAAAATCATCTGACAAGGCAAGGAGATTTTGGATTGAACTTCCATCCGGAAACCAGGTATTGCATAGCCATTGAATCATCACGGGCACCAAGTCCTTTTTGTTTATAAAGCTGGTGTGCCTTCTCGATTTGTTCCATATCCACTTCAATTCCAAGTCCAGGTTTGGAAGGGACATCGACCATTCCGCCGACAATTTTAAAAGGTTCTTTCGTCAAACGCTGCCCATCCTGCCAAATCCAGTGGGTATCGATCGCAGTGATTTTTCCTGGTGCGGCTGCAGCAACGTGTGTAAACATGGCAAGTGAAATGTCAAAGTGATTATTGGAGTGTGATCCCCATGTCAATCCCCAGTCGTTGCACATTTGAGCGACCCGGACGGAGCCGTGCATCGTCCAAAAATGCGGATCGGCAAGAGGGATGTCCACGGATTGAAGTTGAATGGAGTGCCCCATTTGCCTCCAGTCCGTTGCAATCATATTCGTAGCGGTTGGAAGGCCCGTTGCACGCCTGAATTCCGTCATGATTTCCCGGGCGGAAAAACCATTTTCCGCTCCGCATGGATCTTCCGCATAAGCTAAAACATGATGCTGATCCCTGCAAAGTTTAATCGCATCCTCAAGCAGCCAGCCGCCATTTGGATCAAGCGTGATCCTGGCTTCAGGGAAGCGTTCGGCAAGTGCCGTCACCGCTTCGATTTCTTCCTCCCCGCGTAAAACCCCGCCTTTCAATTTAAAATCATTGAATCCATAGCGAGAGTGGGCGGCTTCTGCCAAGCGGACAATCGATCCGGGTGTCAGCGCTTCCTCATGACGGAGGCGAAGCCAGTCATCTTCCGCTTCCGGTTCGCTTAAATAACCAAGATCTGTTTTATTGCGGTCACCTACATAAAATAAGTAGCCCAGCATTTCCACCTTATCACGCTGCTGTCCTTCACCGAGAAGGGCTGCGACAGGAACACCTAAATATTGGCCAACTAAATCAAGAAGTGCCGCTTCCAATGCTGTTACGGCATGAATGGCAATACGGAGATCGAACGTCTGAAGGCCGCGCCCTCCGGCATCGCGGTCCGCAAACTGCTTACGGATGGTATTTAGAATGTTGTTGTATGTCCCAATGGACTGGCCGACAACCAATTGTTTGGCATCTTCGAGTGTTTGGCGGATTTTTTCGCCCCCAGGAACTTCACCTACACCTGTATTACCCGCATTGTCTTTTAGAATGACAATGTTCCGGGTGAAATATGGAGCATGGGCACCACTCAAGTTCAGCAGCATGCCGTCATGGCCCGCAACTGGAATAACGCTCATTTCAGAAATTACCGGTGTGCCGATTTTTACATTATCCTTAAGTAATTGATTGTTCATAATTTTTCCCCCTACTAGAATAGTTAGTTGACTATGACTTTAACTCTACACGTTTAATTTCACCAACCAGGAATAAATAACTTAAAATTGCGACAAGAGCATTGGCACATACAAAGACTAGCGCCCCATTGAACGACCCTGTCGTGGCAATGATATAACCGATGATGATCGGTGTTGTAATGCCGGCAATGTTACCGAATGTGTTGAAAAGCCCCCCGCTGACACCGGACATTTCTTTTGGTGAGGTATCGGCCACTACCGCCCAGCCGAGTGCCCCAAATCCTTTACCGAAAAACGCAAGGGCCATAACGAAAATGACAACCCATTCCGTATCTACATAGTTTGCTGCTACCAAGCTCATCGATAGAATCATCCCAACAACAATTGGCACTTTTCGGGCGACAGTCAATGAGAATCCCTTCCGTAACAAGAAATCCGAGAATGTGCCTCCGAGAATGCCGCCAAAAAATCCACAAATGGCCGGAAGGGAAGCGACGAATCCAACTTCAAGAATGGTCATGCCCCTTTCTTGTACAAGGTACACAGGAAACCATGTCAGGAAAAAGTACGTTAATGTCGTAATGCAATATTGTCCGAGATAAACACCTAACAGCATGCGGTTTGATAAAAGCTGCTTAATATGATTCCAGTTGACGCCTTTCTTTTCCTCCTTATTTGTACTGCTTTGATCCATATTGATCAAAGCGCCGCCAGCTTCGATATATTCAAGCTCAGCTTTGTTGATACGAGGATGTTCCTTCGGGCCATAAATCGTTTTCAGCCAGATGAAAGCAACGATGATTCCTAAGGCACCCATAAAGAAAAAGACATATTCCCAACCAAATTTATATGTAATGTATCCCATGATCGGTGCAAAGAGAACGGTTGCAAAATACTGGGCGGAATTGAAAGTGGCAGCCGCGGTTCCGCGTTCATGGCTTGGGAACCAGGTAGCAACGATGCGGCTGTTGGCCGGGAAGGAAGGGGCTTCTGCCAATCCAACTAAAAAACGCAGGCCGAACAATACCATGACAGCTGTTCCGGCAGAACCGAAAAAACCGAGAAATCCTTGTAAAAGCGTAAAGGTAGACCATAACGTGATACTCCAAAAGTAAACCTTTTTTGAGCCAAAACGGTCTAAAAGCCATCCGCCTGGAATTTGTCCTGCTACATAAGACCAAGCGAAAGCGGAGAAAACGTAGCCCATCATGACTGAATCGAGACCAAGCTGACCAGACATGTCCGTACCCGCAATGGATAGCGTCGCACGATCGGCATAATTCAAAGCAGTGACCAAAAAGAGCATAAAGACAATGAACCATCGTGTGCGTGTTTTTTTCTGGGCACTTGGCAGTTTAGGAGATGGTTGAAAAACTTTTTCTTCAGCGTTCATATACTCACTTCCTTAATCGTATTTAATTATATTTTCATTTGATACCGCTTACAATGTTAACCGTTTCCTCCTTTGTGAAAATTCTTAATATTTAGTTTTGTCCAATGGTAAGACAAATAAAATTGTTTGTCAATGGCTTTTTTTCGTAAATCGTTTTTCATTTTAGCTCCTTAATTATCGTGTTTTTTTGTATATAGTAGAAGCGAAATTATTGAGGTTTGAGGTAATGTTCGTTTTTTCAGAAAATAAAAAAAATAAGATTGACCAGAAGGTCTATTTGTCTTACAATAAAACAATAATACGCAAGGGGGAATAAATAATGAATAAGACTCGCAAGGCACCTAAAGGAATTCTCGGATTTCCCGTGGCACCATTCACAACGAGTAATAAGCTTGATGAACAAGCACTCGCCCAAAATATCCAATTTTTATTAGATGAGGGACTCGAGGCTATTTTCGTGGCATGTGCAGCAGCGGAATATCCTTCGTTAAGTAAAGAGGAATATGAAGCGATGGTAGAGGTAGCCGTATCCGTCACGGCTGGAAAAGTACCTGTATACACAGGGGTAGGCGGGAATATTCAAACTTCCCTCGAACTTGCCAGAATATCAGCGGATAGAGGGGCAGACGGTTATTTAATATTACCTCCATATCTCGTTACTGGAGAACAGGCAGGTCTGGCTGCTTATTTCAAAACCATCGCAGAAAGTACAGACTTAAATTCCATAGTATATCAGCGTGATAATGTTTCATTTTCACTTTCAACTTTGGAAGCGCTTGCTGAGGTCCCGCAGGTGGTCGGCGTCAAAGACGGCCTGGGCAATATGGAGTTGAATGGACTCCTTACACAAACCTTCGGAAAACGTTTCGGCTGGCTGAACGGAATGCCGCTTGCGGAAGTCACCATGTCGGCCTACGTTCCACTTGGCTTTGACTCATATTCATCAGCGATATCCAATTACATCCCGCATATCTCACGAAAATTCTATAATGGCATTTTGAGCGGAGATCAGGAAAAGGTCAATGAAATTTACCAACAGGTCATCATGCCAATCAACAACATTCGCCGTCAGCGAAAAGGGTATGCCGTTTCTCTCATTAAAGCAGGCATGGAGATTATGGGAATGCCGGTTGGGCAAACAGTCAGATTACCGATTCTTCCGGTGGAAAAAGAACATTATGCAGAAATGCAAACAATATTAGAGAATGCCTTAAATCGTTTTCCAAAAGAAACACCAATTCAATCAATATAATAAGGGTGGGATTATATATGATAACTACAGTTCAAACAAAAACGTATCTTAACTATATTAACGGTGAATGGGTTGCCTCTATTTCAAATGAAGTTGAAAAAAGTTTAAACCCGGCAGATAAACAGGCAATTGTCGGATATGTACAAAAATCTACCAAGGATGACTTGAACCTGGCTGTGGAAGCTGCGAAAAAGGCGAAAGAAAAATGGCGCAAACTAGCTGGTTCAGAGCGCGGGGAGTATCTATATAAAGCAGCGCAAATTCTTGAAAAGCGGATTGATGAAATCGCAGAATGTGCAACACGGGAAATGGGAAAGACCTTTGCTGAAACAAAAGGGGAAACGGCACGCGGTATTGCGATCCTGAAATACTATGCAGGAGAAGGAATGCGTAAAGTGGGGGATGTCATTCCATCCACCGACAGTTCAGCGCTTATGTTCACGACGCGAGTCCCGCTTGGTGTTGTGGGCGTCATAACACCTTGGAATTTCCCAATTGCCATCCCAATCTGGAAGATGGCTCCTGCTCTCGTATATGGGAATACGATTGTGGTCAAGCCAGCCACCGAGACGGCCATCACCTGTGCGAAGATCATGGAGTGTTTTGAAGAAGCCGGTTTACCGGCGGGTGTAATCAATATGGTCACAGGACCGGGCAGTGTCATCGGGCAGGGCATCGCTGATCACGAAGATGTAAACGGCATTACCTTCACCGGCTCAAACGGCGTTGGAAAAAGGATTGGACAAGCGGCGTTAGCACGCGGAGCGAAATACCAGCTTGAAATGGGCGGGAAAAACCCGGTAATCGTTGCAGCGGATGCGGATCTTAATCTGGCTGTAGAAGCCGTCATTACAGGTGCGTTCCGTTCAACGGGGCAAAAATGTACCGCGACAAGCCGTGTCATCGTTGCAGCTGAAGTTTATGAAGAGTTCAAGCAGCTGCTGGTGAAAGAAACGAAAGGCATTTCCATCGGGGATGGATTGGACAGCGGGACATGGATGGGACCATGTGCTAGCGAAAATCAATTGAATACGGTTCTTTCCTATATTAAAAAAGGAGTGGAAGAAGGCGCTGCACTTCTGATTGGCGGGAAGCGTGCTGAAGAAGGCCCTCAGGCAAATGGCTTTTATGTAGAGCCTACGATTTTTGATAACTGCACGTCAGATATGACGATTGTACAGGAAGAAATTTTTGGTCCGGTGATTGCTTTATTGAAAGCTGATTCAGTTGAAGAGGCCCTGCAACTTGCGAACAGCGTGGAATACGGCCTAAGTGCTTCCATTTTCACAGCGAATATCAAACATTTGCTTTCATTTGTTAACGATATGGAAGCGGGTTTGATTAGGGTTAATGCTGAGAGCGCAGGCGTTGAATTGCAGGCGCCATTTGGCGGCATGAAAAACTCCAGCTCCCACTCCAGGGAACAAGGAGAAGCAGCAAAAGAGTTTTTTACATCCATTAAAACGGTGTTTGTAAAATAATAACCGGCCCGTGTATCTTTAGTGGTGTCTGTTAGCTTTAATAGGATGAAGGAGTGGTAAAGTGGATACGAAAACGCAACTGACGGAAGTACCGCTTTATATTAAGGTAAATAAGATGGACAATGTCGCCATCGTGGTTAATACAGGGGGCTTGGATCAAGGAACCGTTTTCCCTTGTGGGCTTGAATTGAAAGAAAGAGTACCACAAGGTCACAAAGTGGCTTTAATGGATATAGTCGAGAATGAAGCCATCATACGCTATGGGGAAGTTATCGGTTATGCGGCTGAATCAATCAGTAAGGGCAGTTGGATTGACGAGTCGTTGGTGATACTGCCGGCTTCTCCAGATTTAAAGGCATTACCGGTAGCAAATGATATACCGAAAACTTTACCCCCACTTGAAGGGTATACATTTCAAGGATTCCGCAATGAAGATGGCAGTGTTGGAACCAAGAATATATTAGGCATTACAACTAGCGTTCAATGTGTAGTGGGCGTTCTGGATTTTGTCGTGAACCGGATAAAAAAAGAGCTACTCCCGAAGTATCCCAATGTTGATGATGTTTTCGCCATAAATCACAACTACGGGTGCGGAGTCGCTATCAATGCACCGGAAGCGGTTATTCCCATTCGCACGATACAGAACCTTGCGAAACACCCGAATTTCGGCGGGGAAGCCCTGGTAGTTGGATTAGGGTGTGAAAAACTTTCTCCAATGAGAATAAATCCAAGCGGGGATGATTCAGATATCATTTCACTTCAGGATCAGCAGGGATTTGCGGGAATGGTCGAATCCATTATGGAAATGGCCGAGGAACGCTTAATCAAGTTGAACCGCAGGCAGCGGGAGACATTTCCGGTTTCCGAATTAGTCATCGGTACGCAGTGCGGAGGAAGTGATGCCTTCTCTGGTGTGACAGCTAACCCTGCAGTAGGATATGCTACAGATCTGTTAGTTAGGGCAGGGGCAACCGTTCTATTTTCTGAAGTCACAGAAGTACGGGATGCGATTCATCTATTAACGCCTCGTGCAGTGAATGAAGAAGTGGGGAGAGCTTTAATAAAGGAAATGGATTGGTATGATAACTACCTTGCTTTGGGTGATGCCGATCGAAGTGCCAATCCGTCGCCTGGAAACAAAAAGGGCGGGTTGGCCAATGTAGTGGAAAAATCATTAGGCTCCATTGCCAAATCCGGGACCAGCCCCATTTCAGGCGTACTGGCTCCAGGTGAAAAAGCAGCGGAAAGAGGACTGATTTTTGCCGCTACACCAGCTAGTGACTTTGTTTGCGGAACACTGCAGCTTGCTTCCGGTATGCACCTTCAAGTTTTTACAACTGGAAGAGGCACGCCTTATAATCTGGCAATGGCTTCTGTCATCAAAGTTTCTACACGAAATACATTGACCGAGAAATGGAAAGATCTGATTGATATAAATGCTGGAACTATCGCTACTGGTGAAGCAACCATAGAAGATGTAGGATGGGAAATATTTCACCTTATTTTGGAAGTAGCCAGCGGTAAAAAGAAAACCTGGGCAGAGCATTGGGGCTTGCATAATGATTTGGCACTGTTCAATCCTGCGCCAATTACCTAATAATGATTTACTGGACGGACTTCCTTTTAATAGAGGAAGTCCGTCCTTTTTTCTTTCAGAAAAGAGGACCGCCGGACTATTGGCAGAAGTTATTAATGAACGAATGATTTTCATCAGGGTGATACTTAAGTACACATGAGGAGGGATTGCATGGTCACATTCAGGAATGCGACAGCAGAAGACTTAAGTGAAATCGTACAGATGCTTGCGGATGATGTTTTGGGGAGGGAGAGGGAGCGGTATGAAAATCCGCTTCCTGAAAGCTATTTAAAAGCATTTGAATCCATTGATGCAGATGAGAATAATGAATTGATCGTTGCATGTCTTGGTGAGGAAATCGTTGGGGTGCAGCAAATCACGTTCACTCCTTACATTACCCATCAAGGCGGTTGGAGAGCTACGATCGAAGGGGTTCGGACGGCATCTTCAGAACGAGGGAAAGGTATTGGAAGCAAGTTGATTCAATATGCGATTGACCGTGCAAGGAAGCGGGGCTGCCATATCATTCAGCTGACGACCGATAAAAAGCGGGAAGAAGCGCTGCGTTTTTATGAACGTTTAGGATTTAAAGCCACTCATGAAGGCATGAAAATGAAGCTTTAAATTGACGGTCTTTTATCCCTTTTTTTTGTCCATAACAATTTGTCTGGTATTATATGTTAATATTATTTGTGAGATATTAATAGATGTATATAGAATTTAAAAACTGATGAAAGGGTGAGCTCGATGGAAAACGAAGCATGTATTCAGAAGAGGTACGGTGTAATTAGTTTTACTTCATTCATCATTGGAATCATTTGCTTTTTTACTGTTTTTATTACACCTATCAGAATGGCAAATATCGGGAGTCTGACGGGTGATTATATAACACTTTTCCTTACGATTACCGGCATCGTCCTATCTGTCATGGGAATTTTGAAGAAAACGGAGAAAAAAGTGATTTCTATCATTTCTTTGGTTTTTTCCTCATCTTTCTTTATATTTTGGGTTATCGTCATCACTTTGCTGTTAACTGGTGAAATAGAATTGCCCCGTAAAACAAATTAGATAAAGGGGTTGTATGTAGGTCTAAGCTAATGGGGTCTGACTATAAAGGGGCGGTTCAATGATAAGAGGTTTATATGAAGCACATTTACCGGTTCGTGATTTGAAACTTTCCATTGAATTCTATGAGGGGCTTGGTTTGCAGTTGGATCATAAGGTTGAAGACAGCCTGGCTTTTCTATGGATTGAAAAGGATAAAAGTTGGTTGGGGCTTTGGGAAACGGAAAAAGTGAAAGTTGAGTATCATCCCTCCTTACGGCATATCGCTTTTCAAGTATCATTGGAAGATTTAAAGTGCTCAGTCGCATGGCTTGAAGATAGAGGCTATGCGCCAAGAGAGGCTTTTGGATTTCTACCAATTGAACCTTTCGTGATGCCTCACGGGGAATATGCCCACGCTAAAATTCACTTTAATGATCCAGATGGGAACAGTTTGGAGTTAATTAGTAAACTGGAGAATCCAAAAAAAATCAAGAATCGTATGTATTTAAGTGAATGGGAACATGAATACAGAATTGAAAAAAACGAATGACAGATAGGCGGGAATTTCAAGAATATTAAATAATCATGTCAGAACAGAATTGGGGAATCATAGAATGAATGTCAAAGCGGAATTATATTGGAATGCATTTTGGCAGGGGAAAGAAGAAGAAAAACCCCAGTCAGTCAGTGCGTGGCAATTCGGGGCCGATCCCGATCAATTGGCTCAATTAGTGATGGATGGGATAAAAACGGCTACATGCTCTGGGTATGTTTTTTATGAAGTAGAAAATGAACCATTACCATCCGTGGGTGATTATAGCATTATTTTAAGTAGTGAGGATGAGCCCTTAGCGATCATCCAAACAGTGAAAGTCGAAGTATTGCCCATGAATGAAGTGAGCGAAGAGTTTGCGATTGCAGAAGGGGAAGGCGATCGAACATATACATACTGGTGGGACGCACATGAAAAATTTTTTAAAGAAGAACTGGACAAAATCGGACACACCTTTCAAGTAGATATGCTGCTAGTGTGTGAGCGTTTTGAATTGATACATGTAAAGTGAGTGTAGACGGCTCGTTCGGAATAGAGCAATAAGTGTTTTCTTTCAGTGATTTGCTATAATAGGTCATTGGATTAAAAAACTTATAGAAAGATAGGTATTTGCATGAAAAAGAAACTGATATTCATTGGATTGGGAATCCTGGTTGTTTTCCTGCTATTGTTTGGTACGTATAAATTAATGAATTCAAGAACATATCAGATATTCGGTGGATTAACGGATAATGTCGAGACGAATGAAAAAGTGGTCGCTTTGACTTTTGATGATGGCCCATCGAACAATGTAAATCAAATCCTTCCGTTATTGGATAAATACGATGTAAAGGCTACATTCTTCCTGATTGGTAACGAAATCGAAAAGTATCCAGAGGAAGCGGGAAAAATAGCGGAAGCAGGACATCAGATTGGGAATCATACGTATTCCCACAGGCGGATGGTGTTTAAATCCGCCTCTTATATCAAGGCGGAAATCGAGAAAACGGATAAATTAATTCAAAACTCCGGATATAAGGGTGAAATTGATGTCCGGCCGCCAAACGGGAAAAAAATCTTAGGTTTGCCTTATTATTTAAATAAAAATGATAGAGAGACCATTACCTGGAATCTGGAACCAGATAGCTATTACACTACCGCTTCTGACAAAGTGAAGTATGTGAAGGAAAATATAAAACCAGGTTCGATCATCCTGATGCATCCGATGTATGATGATACGGGTAAAGAACTTCAAGCGATTGAAGGGATCTTAAAAGAGTTAACGAACAAAGGGTATAGGTTTGTAACGGTCAATGAACTTCAGGAAATGTAGTTTCATTTTACCGTCCGAACGATTTTTAAAAAATCGGGTTGCTGCGGCAGCCCTTTTTTTGATATACAGAATAGTACAAAACGTGTGCTGCATATTGTTTCTTAACGGAATGTTGATGTTAGCATGCATTCGCATGATTTTTCCTTAGTGTAAATAAAGCTATTAAAATGGGGCTGGTTACTTGTACCGGAATAAAAATACCGCTCTGATCATGATTTTGTGTTTCCTGTTATTCCTATTTCTTGTCGTGCTCATTTTTCGCCACATCACGGTATACTTCGTGTATAGCTCGGGTATCGGCCCGTTATTGCTTATCGGGGTAATGGTTTTTGCTATCGTTATGCTTTTTTTCAAAGGATATAAATAGGTTTGTACAATTTGAACGTTGCTTTCCTCTCCAGGCACTCGCTTTCCGCGGGCGGTCCGGGAGCCTCCTCGGCGCCTTTGCGCCTGCGGGGTCTCCCCTGGACACGCTTTCCCCGCAGGAGTCCCGTACCTTACGTTCCAATCAACTTAGTTTTAAAATTTAGAAAGAACTCCTTTTGTCTAAAAACTAGAGGCTGCTGCGCAGCCTTTTTTATGTGGAAAAAGCTCTCTGTATCGAGATACATAAAAAAATATAAAAATCAATAAAAAATTAACACTCCGCCATTAGTAATATATGGTAATATTTGAAATGGGATTATTTTCTTGTAAATTATAATCAGGGGTGATATGTACGTGGAGTTTTTTACTAAGTGGTCGTTTAAGAACAAGGCTGCCGTTTCATTGGTAACCATATTTATTTTGTTGATAGGAGTTGTCAGTTATTTTAAACTGCCGATGGAATTTTTACCATCCGCCGATAATCCTCAAGTTACGATTATCACAATGGGGCAGGGCACTGATTCGAAGACAATGGAAGCACAAGTTACAGATCCAATTGAAAGAGCAGTTACGGGAGTTAAAGGAAAGAGTTCAATATACTCCACCACTGGAGATGGATTTTCAAAAGTAGATCTATTCTTTGAAGCAGGATCGGATATGAAACAAGCGAAACTTGATGTTCAAGAGGCTTTAGGCAGTGTAGCATTGCCGCAAAGCATGGCAAAGCCTACTGTTACACAGTTAAATACATCTATGATTCCCATTTCATTTGTAGCTGTTACTTTTAAGGATGGATTAACAGCTGAAAATATAGACTTTACCAAGAAAGAATTAGAGCCTCTGTATAAAGATATTAAAGGGGTTTCGGATGTACAGACATTTGGAATTTCGCAATCCGTTCTTTCAGTCAAAGTGGATAATGAAGAATTGGCGAAAAAGAAAGTCTCCATTCAAGATGTCATGAGCGTCCTTAACGGTCAGAATGCAGCTCTGGCCGTTGGCGAAAAAGTGATTGATGGGAAGGCAAGTAACATCAAGGTTATCGGGGATTTAACAAGTATTGAAAAATTAAAAGCGTTAAAGGTAACTCCAAATGTCGCACTTGGAGAGATAGCAAAAGTTGAAGAAGCGAAGGATGGCAACCTCATCAGTCGTTTTAACGGTAAGGAAAGCATTGACTTAAGCATTATCAAGGACAGTCAATCAAATGCTGTCACAATCAGTAAAGAGGTTGAAAAAGTAGCAAAAGAAATTAATGAAAAGTATAGTGACCAGAAATCGACCATTTATTTATCCACAGCTGATATGGTGGAGACTTCCGTTCAGACGATGGTAAAAGAAGTTCTGCTAGGTGCGCTATTCGCTACGATTGTAATCATGGTCTTCTTACGGAATGTACGATCCACATTCATTACAATCGTTTCCATACCGTTATCTCTTGGCTTTACGTTATTTTTGCTGTCATTGTCGGGTGTGACGCTGAATATTTTGACGCTGGGCGGTGTCGCTGTAGCGATCGGGCGCTTGGTGGACGATAGTATAGTCGTTATTGAAAATATTTTCCGGAAAATGCAGCAGGAGAAGATTTCAGTCGAATTGGTGATGGATGCAACTAAAGAGGTGGGAGTGGCGATAACAGCTTCAACCCTTACTACTGTAGCCGTTTTCTTGCCGGTTGCTTTATTGAATGGAGGGCTTCAGGAGTTTCTTCTTCCTTTCGCTTTGACGGTCACTTATTCTTTGCTGGCTTCATTAATTGTGGCATTGACGGTTGTTCCGTTAATGAGCGCAGGATTGCTGAAAAGGACGGAGCTGCCAAAACATCGACCGGCCAAGCGTTTTACGAAGCTGGTTACCTGGTCACTAAACCATAAATGGGTTGTCTTGATTGTTGCTTTGCTGTTGTTTGTCGGTTCCATTGGTACATATTTTGCCATGCCAAAAGGGGCGATTGATAATTCTTCAGCAGACTATGTCTCCGTGACATTAACTTATCCAAATGATCAGCCCTATGAGAAAGTAAAGGAAAAAGCGATTGAACTTGAGGAATCGATGCAGGATATGAGTGAAGTGGATAATATTTTCATGCAATTAGGAAACTCAGCCGAGACAGCCCAATATGGGGCAGTTACATCACCTACAGAAGCAACTTTCGGCATCCTGGTGAAGGATAAAGCAAATGTAGATACAATCCTGGAAAAAATGGAAAAGGAACAAGAAAATTACCCTGATGCGAAGCTTACGGCCACCGCTTCCTCGTTTATGATGGGGGCATCAAAGACGAACATTACGATAGATGTGATCGGCAGTAATGTTGAAGATTTGGAATTGACGGCCAATAAGGTCAAAGAAAGTATTCAGGATATTAAAGGGATTGAAGATGTTACAACAAACCAAGACGAAAAGAAAACCATTTATTCATTCAAGGTAGATCCGGCTAAAGGCAATACAGAACAAATCGGTCAACAATTAGGTATTATGCTTAATAAAACGGCTATCGGCCATATAACTTTGCAGGATAAGCAGACACCTGTCGTCCTTGAACCCATCTTGGATCCTAAAAAACCAGAGGATTTAAAAAGTATTCCGATTATGACAGACGGCGGTCTAGCTCCGGTGTCTAAGGTTGCATCTTTAAATAGCGAAGAGAGTGCAACAACGCAGTTTCATAAAGATGGAGAAACATATCTTCAATTAACGGCAACGGTTGATCCGACTAAGCTTTCCGATATTGCAAGCAAAATAAATCTTGAGATATTTGGAGATAAAGAGAATAAAGGCCTTGATATTCCGAATGATGTAGACATTTTAGTCGGGGGAGCGAGTGCTCAGCAGACAGATGATTTTTCCGATTTGTTCCTTACGATGTTAATATCGATCGGCATCGTCTTTTTAATCATGGTTATAACATTTAAATCGATCAAAGCACCGATCGCCATTCTATTTTCCTTGCCATTCGCTGCTATTGGAGCGGTATTAGGATTGGTTATCAGTCGAATTCCAGTGGATATTACAGCACTGCTGGGTGCTCTCATGTTGATTGGAATTGTGGTGACAAACGCGATTGTTCTTCTGGATCGAGTCAAACAAAACGAAGAAAAAATGATCATCCGTGATGCGATCGTCGAAGCGACTGCCACAAGATTCCGGCCGATCATAATGACGGCTGTAGCAACGATTTGTGCCATGCTGCCGCTTTTATATAAAAAAGCGGAAACAGGAAGCTTGGTTTCACAAAGTTTAGCGATCGTTGTCATTGGCGGGCTAGCTGTGTCTACACTGCTCACACTTATCGTCATTCCATGTATATATGAATTGCTTTACTACAAAAAATCGAAAAAACAGAGAAAGAAAAAGAGAGAACCCGTTAACGAACAAATCGAGATGTAAGGAAGCTTTAATAAAAAAGTTTGTAGAGGAAGCAACGCTTTCTCTACAAACTTTTTTTCTATAGTTTTTTAAATAATGATTGACTTTCCTTTAACCTGTAACTAAAATGATTACAGCAGACTCATGCAATTGCAGGAAGCAATTGACTTTGTAGTTACTGAATGCAATGTACTTATATTGGTATTTTTTTTGTTTCGTATTGTAACTAGTTTGGTTACAACTTGAGCTAATGATGAAAAGTGAGGGAATATATTATGACAGTGAAAATTAAAGCGTATTCTGATTTTATTTGCCCATTTTGTTTTTTAGGTAAAGGTCCTTTGGACGAAATCGTAAAGGAAAAGGATGTAGAAGTGGAATGGATGCCATTTGAATTGCGTCCGAGTCCATATTCCAAAATTGATCCATGGAAGGAACCCGATAAGTTGAATTCATGGGATTCTTACATTCTTCCTGCTGCGAAAAAGCTAGGGGTTGATATGCGTTTACCCCGTGTCTCCCCGCATCCATATACACATTTGGCGTTCGAAGGGTGCCATTTTGCAAAGGAGCACGGAAAAGGGAACGAGTTCCACAACAGAGTATTTACAGCGTTTTTTCAAGAGGAACAAAATATTGAAGATATTGAGGTATTGACAAAATTAGCGGGTGAAGTTGAGCTTCCCGTAGATGCTTTTAGAGAAGCGTTAGAGTCACGAAAGTATCGGGAAGTACACCAAGAAGCACTCAAACATGCTTATGAAGAAGCAGATATCAGGGCTGTCCCAACGTTTATTATTGGTGATGAAGTCATTCAAGGACTAGCCAGCAAAGAAAGGTTAGCGCAAGTCATCGAGAAGGAAGAAGCAAAAAATAAACGGAATGAATTTGATGGCTTGCAATGTGATGGCAAGGGGAATTGCTAAATGTCTTTTGAGTTATTAAATAAAATTAAATGAAAATATCATTTGGAGGAATCAACATGTCAGCAACTACAACAAATGTAACAGAAGCAATCATCAACCGTCGTTCCATCCGTAAAGTGAAAAAGAACGATAATATTACGAAAGAAAGAATTAATGAAGTGTTAAAAACGGCTTTACATGCACCAACTTCATTTAATATGCAAAGCGGACGATTGGTGGTAGTGATGGATGACCAGCATGAAAAGTTCTGGGATATTGTAAAAGAAACACTTCGTTCCCGTGTTCCGGAAGGAACTTTGCATCTACAGTAGAACGAATACAAGGATTTCGTGATGGAGTGGGCACCGTTCTATTCTTTGAAAATCAAGAAACGATAGAACAAATGCAAGAAAAAGCCCCCTCATATAAAGAACAGTTTCCAAATTGGTCCCATCAAGGAAGCGCTATGCTGCAGTATGCAATATGGATGACTTTATCAGCGGAAGGCATAGGGGCATCTTTACAACATTATAATCCGATCATTGATGAAGAAGTGATGAAGACTTGGAATCTTCCGGGGAAATGGTCGTTGATAGCTCAAATGCCATTTGGTGAGCCGAATGAACAACCAGGAGAAAAAACGTTTCTGCCTTTCGAAGATATTGTGAAATTTTATTAATTATAAGTTAAAGGTTTAGGATAATAGATTAATCAAAAGCCCGTTTACTCTATGAGTAAAAAGGGCTCTTTTTTTAGTTTGAACGTCCCAGCAGCATTACAGAAATAGGGAAAATGAAGCTAAAATATCCGTTCCAGATATTCATCAGCATATAATAGCGGAGGTAAATAATTGACAATGAGAATCATTTTCATTTATAGTGAGATGTGTAATGAAATCAATTCTCAATTAGGAAGGTGATATAGATGAAGGTATTCATTGGTTATGTCAGTTTATCCGGTAATACCGAGAAAATGGCTATAAACATAAAGAATAGAATGAAGGCTGTCGGCTGTGAAGTATATATGGAAAGATTGGATACTGTTGAAGTTGATGCTTTAAAGGATTTTGATTTGGCCTTTATTGGTTTATATACATGGAATCTAGAAGAGTTACCGTATGAAGCAAACGAGTTTTATGAAGAAATTGATCAAGTGGACTTTGCTGGAGTGAAAGTTGCATTCTTTGGTGCCGGCGACCTGACCCATTCGAAACCCTGCGCCGCGATAGATATCCTTTCCGATAAAATGAAGCAATTTGGATTTGATGTATATGATCGAGTATTGAAAATACACCATGAAAGCAGTACATACGAACAATTAAGGAAATGCGAAGACTTTGCAGAGCATGCCCTTATATGGGGAAGCAATAGGAAGAAGTGGAGATTCTACATGTGGGATCGGATGCTAAGCAGCCCCAAATACCAAAAGTCTGTATTTTTGTTAAGGAGGGTCCTTGATGATTACCCAATTAAGTACAAAGGGAGAAGCAAAAAAAGAGGAACTTATACAAGAACTTCTGAAATTCGGGATTTTTAAAAAATATAATAAACAACTTTACGAGCTTCCGATAGTAGTTTTACAGAAGGAATTCAATCACTTGAGAGGTGAATTAAAAAATGTCTAGGAGAAAGAAATCTTATACTGAACTGCTAAAAGAAAACCGCGAACTTCTGTTGCATGACAAAATAGAAGTGGAACGCATCTATACAAAAATCGATCAAAAAGCCATCAATGAAAAAAAGGAAAGTAAGCAAGTACAATCATGACTAGTTAAAAATCAAAACCGAAATCCATTTTTTGATTTCGGTTCAGTTTGTCGACTGATTTCTGAAAACAACTGAAACCTTTTTTGAGGGTTTATAAAATTTGAACGTTGATTTCCACTCCAGGCACTCGCTTTCCGCGGGCGGTCCGGGAGCCTCCCTTGCGCTCTTTGCGCCTGTGGGGTCTCCCTTTCTGCACGCTTTTCCCGCAGGAGTCTCTTACCTTCCGTTCCAATCAATTGGAATGTTTATTTAAGAAAAAACTGTAGGCTGGTCTCATCCCGAACCTTGATAAGACTAGTCTATCCTTTATGGTTTTTTCCTGTTTATAAAACCCTCACTAAATTGAAGAAATTTGCGACACTCCTGCCGAAAAACTGGCTAGCCGAGACCCCACAGACGCTTGCTTTGATGAGGCTTGGCAGACAGTCGGCGGAAAGGGAGCGGATTTCTGAAACCAACTGGAACGTTTTTAAAATTGCAGGGAAACTGGCTTTTTTTCGGGTTTGCCTGAAGTCTGAACCGAAATCCATTTTTTATTTCGTTTTTTTCTTTTGGGTCTGTTATTGAATGCTGTTGGTTTCCATATTCAACAAACAATGCAGTTAGTTGAAGAAGAAGGTATTTTCCGGTTGGTTGCCGAATAAAAATCCTTTAGGTAAAACTAAGGGGGAGTGCAAATTGAAAAATGTAATAGATGGAATCAATCATTGGATAGGTTTTATACCAGGAGAGTTCAACCGGATGACAGAAAAAGAATTAAATCATCGACCAATGCCACACAAATGGTCCAAAAAAGAGATTTTAGGACATCTATGCGATTCTGCATTGAACAATATGAATAGGTTTATCAAGATTCAGTACGAAGAACAACCATATGTTATACAACCATATAATCAAGACCAATGGGTATTGGTTCAGAATTATCAAGAGCGACCATTGGATGAGATCGTTAATCTTTTTTGTTCTTTAAATAAGCAAATCATACATATAATAACGAATACACCAAATGATAGATTATCTAATCTTTGTGATATAGGAAATAATCAACTAAAATCATTGGAGTGGCTAATAAAAGATTATCTAGAACATATGGAACATCATATTAACAATCAAATCCTAATTAAAAAATAGTGATCGATATAAGTCACTATTTTTTAATTTAATTTTTCACTTTTCGTAACAGCTTGTCATGAAGTTTGGACAAGGTGAACAATACAAGGATAGAGCCGATTAATGTTAACGCCATATCCCATTGTGCGTCCCAAATATCACCTTGTGTTCCTAAAAAGTCCTTTGAAGCTTGTCTGCCTTTTGAAATGATGGCAGCTATCCATTCGATTATTTCATATAGTGCTCCAATGGCAAGTGCAAAACTTAATGTTACACCAAATAACCACGGTCCTTTTGTTAGAGGAGTTTTACGTATTACTATTTCTCTAATCACAATTGCAAGTAAACCTTTTAGAAAATGACCAAACCGATCATAATGGTTCCGGTTTAGATCGTAATGATCTTTTAACCAATTAAATAGAGGAACTTTTGTGTACGTATAATGGGCACCGATGAACATGGTAATTGAAAGAACGGCAATAAAGAAATAGGATAATGTAGTAAGGCGGAATTTATTATATGTAGCGATTACATAAATCAGAAACACAACGGCAGGAAGTACTTCCATTGTCCATATCAAGTATCCTTCAGGCTTAATAACTGACCAAATAAAAACAGCAGTTACTAGCAATAGTAATATTAAATGAATCAGTGTACTTTTATCTCTTCCCAATTTTTTCACTCCATAAATTCAGGATATATACCAGTTTGAAATTTGCAATCGAAAAATCAAACAGTTTGTGAATGGATAAAATTCTTAATGCTTTCATTTAAATCATTAGCCGCTTTTGTAGGAATCTGATGCTTTACATGATCAATGAATTTTAATTCCGTACATGGCAATTTTTCATGCAATAAATTGGCATAGCGATACAATGGTTTATCTTTTTTACCATAGATCAGTAAAGTTGGAAGATTGATTTTCTCAAGCTGATGGGTACAGTTATAATGCAAACTATAATGATAATACTGCTCGATATTTCGGGCATCCCCTTTTAGGGCTTCATTAAACATTTTGTTGAACAACTTTATGGTATTTGAATTGCTCCATGAGATGGAAAGCGCAAGAATTGGAACTGCGTCTTTCTTGGCAAGTGATATTCCTAAAGAAATCTTTTGCTTTAAAGATTTATCCCTCACTTCAGACATTCCACCTATTACAATGCCACCTAGAGCCCTATCGGCACAACTCAGCAAATATTCCAATACGATAGAGCCGCCGGTCGAGTATCCGCATATGATTGCTTTTTTAATTTTCAAATGATCCAACAGATGTTTGATATCTTCTATGATCAGGGGATAAGTTACTGGCAGTCTTGAATACTGACTTTTACCGTGTCCTCTAATATCAAAGGTTATAACTTTGAATTCTTCGGATAATTCCTCCATTTGGTATTGGAAGTTCACACTAGTCAGTACAGGGGGATGAATAAAAACAATAGGAACCCCTTTTCCCTTAACAGAATAATACAAGCTATTACCGTCCACATCTAACATTGGCATGAATATTCACCTCTTTCGCCGAGTACTTGCATAATATCCCTCCTAAAAGAATTTTCCCTATGCAACATGTTTTTATTACTAATTGTTTTGGTAAAATACAATCTGAATTTTTGGGGTTTTTTTGAACAAGATATAAGAGTTCAGGAAATGAACAAAAATATATAAAATAAGGTGATGTAAATGAGAGCAAACATGGATAAAATTTTACCAGTAGTCGCTTCGGTCGGAGTGGGTATCGCCACTTATCAAATGTTGAGTGGAAATGGCGGGAAAATGAAAAATATGGTGCCGCTTGCCACTAATTTAATGGGAATGGGAACAGGGATGCAAGGGCAGAATCAACAGCAGTCAGATTATCAATAAAACAAAATAATCCCCTTATGGGGATTATTTTGTTTTTATTCAAGAAACGTGGTCTCCATCATATAAGCTTAATGCACTCCATGGATCCTATTTACCATTTTTTATAATTAAAGTAATAAAACACCAATAATATAACTCCATACGTTATAATGAATGGGCTCCAAGGGAAGTGTCAGAAACCTGCAGGAGTGATCATATGAATGGAGGTTATATGTGTTGAAGAAAAAATTATTGGTCATGATTCCAACAGTTGCCCTGATGTTGGCCCCTCTAGGAACGGGAACTTCAATTACTCACGCAGCATCAAAGGGCAGTGAAATCCAGAAAATCGAAACGAAGGCGGAAACACGCCCGACCCTCAGGAAAGGCTCACGTTCGAGCTATGTAAGAGACTTACAGCAAAGCCTTAAAGATGTTAAATATAATGTAGGTGTTGATGGGATTTTCGGTACCCAAACACAAAATGTGGTAAGGGAGTTTCAAGTGGATCATAACTTGAGTTCGGATGGTATCGTCGGTCCGCTGACATGGGCTGCTTTAGATGAAAATAAGGTGGAAAGAAAACAGTTCACGGAGAAAGACGCAATCGCGTTAGGGAAGAAGAAGCTGGGTAACAACATCGTATTCAGCGGTGATGGCAGATTGCTGAAAGATGGCAAAGGAAAATCATATTACCATTATAAAGCAGCTAATAAAGATTGGATCGATCAAGGCGGCACAGGAACGATTGGGTGGTACCACATTTATAAAGATGGCCGTGTAATGGAACAATAAAGGGATATATCATGCAAAGAATGTTCTCACTTTAGTGGGATTTTTTTATGTGAAGCATGGAAATACTAAGATGACTAAATACATCCATTTATGGCTATAAATAACAAGTAAATATAGATATAATAGTAAATGGACAGCAATTTGGTATAGTGGGCAGCGGTCACTCCTTTTCAGAAAGGGGGTGTCGCTGGTGATTTCAATTATGGACGGACTGATGCTAATGATTTCATTCGCTTCTTTAATCGTCGCAATAATCGCGGTTACATTAAAAAAGTAACCCCCTCCATACCATCCGGCCAGATGTATGTAGGAAAAGGGTTACTTTCATGATCGAGTAGCTACTGACTTACCACAGAAAGCCGCTGCTCTTTATGCAGTTTGCTGTTCATTGAGACGCTGGTTAAACCAGTGTCTTTTTTTTATATTTATCAGTTATCATTATTATATCCTCATTTTGCCTATACATTCAACTAAAAAACATGGGTGAGATCTTGCTTAACGGAGTCTTTGGTAAAATCAATTAGATTTTCGTTAAATCCCTGCCGGTATCCAGTTTGAATAATTTCATTCCTTTATAAGAAACAATTGAAGGAATCATACAAAGCAAGGCCATCGGTAAACAATAAAGAAGATAGAAATGCCCTCCGTTGTCCAGCAAGGGAATATAGGCTAAAGCAACAAAAAGTAAAGTGAAAAAAATGATCGCGAAAATCCCGAAAGATTGATGATAGAATGCATGAATTTCCCTTCTTTTTTCATCTTGGTCGGGTAAGGTCTTTATTGATTTGTGCGTTTGAAGGAATAGGTACAAGGAGTACATTAGAAATAAAGCGGAAAATGGTAAAGCGAACGCAAATAATGAAACGTCAAGAATGGAAAGATAAAAGCTGGATAAAAAGAAAACTTCAGATACCCCTAATGCAAAACAATAATTGAAGATACTTATTCTATCAGGTTGTTTAAGCATGAAATCCCTCCTCCTATATCATATTATGCAACTGCTTTCATGTTCACCACTTTGTCACATTTAAAAAGGGAAAATAAATGCTCCCAATTCCACCCAGAATCAAGTAGATGGGTAAATGGCACCGCTCAATAACTAGTCAGCTTCATCAAGCCTGCAGATGTTGAATAGAGTCTTTGCATATTACGAATAGTAATAAAATATCGCTTAAAGGGGGGGAGTGCTCAATGTCTGTAAAAACGGCAATTAAAGGATTTTTGCTTGTTCTTCTATTATATGTCCTTTATGTAGTGGTGACGGCTGTTGTTCTTTTCCCCAAAGCAGAAAAAGAAGAAAACAGGCCGATTAAACAGGTAAGTGAATATATGGGAGAGAGGGAAGCCACCGTGGATCGAGTCCTGCTTCTCGAAGACGGTTATGAGTCGGGACTCGCCCGAATGCGAATGATCCAGGAAGCCCAGCATTCAATCGATATCGCCTACTATTCCTTTGGAAAAGGCATATCAACCGAGCTTTTTCTTGGAGCCTTGATCGAAGCGGCTGACCGAGGTGTCAAAGTCCGAATCCTTCTGGATGGATTTACTCATGGACTTAGAGGTCAATTAAGTAGTGCCCGTTATGCATTGGCCTCGCATGAAAACATTGAATTAAGATATTACGAAACCTTTAAGCCATTTAAGCCGTGGACCTGGCATAATCGCCTTCATGACAAAATCATCACTGTAGATGGAAAGTTAGGCATAATCGGAGGGAGAAATATTGCCGATAAGTATTTAGCAAGCAAGCCGACGAGGAATTTTGTCTATGACAGGGATGTCCTCATTTTCAATGCTAAAGAGGAAAAAGATAGTGTAATCGTTGAAATGAAGGACTATTTGAATGAATTATGGAATCATCCGTACACGAGCGATGTTTTTTCGGACCTTTCGAAAAGGCAAACGGAAAAAGGGAAACGTGAAAGAGGTTCATTAGCGAATCAATACAGCCTAGCTTTGCGCACTGAAACAGATTTCGTGAACCCAGTCGTTGATTGGAGCAAGGCTACAACACCTACTAAAAAAGTGTCCTTCATTCATAATCCAATCGAACGTTTCAATAAATACCCTTTTGTGTGGAGATCTCTATTGGATATTGCTGCGAACGCCAATCAATCGGTATACATCCAAAGTCCCTATATTGTTCCTGCGGATGCCTTGAAGGAATATGTACCGAAGCAAATGGATTCAAAGGCTGATTGGACAATACTTACCAACTCGGCGGCATCAACCCCGAATGTGATCGCTTTTTCCGGTTACTTGGCGCTTAGGGATAGCGTCGTTGAGACGGGGGCAAGGCTTTATGAATATTCAAAGCCTTATTCTTTGCATGGTAAATCGGTTGTCTATGATCGACGATTAAGTGCAGTGGGTTCCTATAATTTGGATTCCCGATCTGCCTTTTTGAATACGGAATCGATGGTGGTCATTGATAGTGAAGCATTTGCAACGCAGTTGATAGGTGCCATCGAATCGAAAATCTCAAAAAGTACACTCGTTGCCGACAATAAAAAATATATAGAACCGCCAGAAGATCAGAAAAGGGAAGAGTCTTTTTTTAAAGCCACCTTTTTAAATGCCCTTTCGAAAATCACGGTATATTGGAATAGGTTCATTTGAATGATGACGAAAAGACAGCAATCATGGTGATTGTTGTCTTTTTAGACTTTCGCGGAGATTTTCTTATGAATACATGTGTAATTTGCTATACTTGAGCAAGCTAATCACAACTATCGTAAGGAGAATAGAAACATGCAAACATTACAGCACCTATCGAAGCATATTGTCTACCTGCCGCCAGTTCAGGAAACGGATCGACCGGTTCTTGCCGCCGTGACGGGACACAGGAAAACGCTCATCATCGATGCCGGTAACTCTGTCCGGCATGCCCAGCTCTTTAAGGACGAATTGCTTCGAAATGATATAAGCGGGAATTTACTAGTTCTTACCCATTCACACTGGGACCATGTATTCGGACTGGAGAATATCGGGATTCCGGTGATTTGTCAGGAAAAAACATACACCAACATTAAAGATATGCAACAGCTTTCATGGGAAGATCAGGCCCTTGATCAACGGGTCGAAGAAGGGACGGAGATTCCCTTTTGCGCCGATGCAATCAAATTGGAACATGAAACGAATAGAGAAATTACCTTTCCCCTGCCCGATATCATCTTTGAAAAAACGATGACGATCGATCTCGGCAATATAACCTGTGTCATTGAACATGTTGGCGGCGATCATGCCAAAGATTCCTGCATCATCTATGTACAAGAGGAAAAAACACTATTTCTGGGAGACTGCCTTTATGCCAATCTTTATGCTGAAAAATGGAATTATACGGCTGAACAGGCTTCGCTGCTCATTAAGAAAATTGAAGCCTATGATGCCGAAACATACATACTTTCCCATCATGATAAGCCTTGCACGAGACAGGAAATGGAGGCGGAGCTTAAGCTAATGAAGGAATGTGCCAGAGCGGTGGTCGAACACCGGGGAAACCGAGCTTTAATGGAGCAGGAACTGGCTAAAGAACTAAAGCGGGATCTAACTGAGGACGAACTTGAAACAATTGGATTTTTCGTGAATGGTTACTTTGAGTGATTGAACACCATAGGGTTGGCTTGGGGTATAAGGCCGGTAATGCTGGGCTCATACCCTTTAATTTGGCCTTTTTCATTCATGGTCCCCACACCAAATCGATAATTATCGTTAATAGTACCGAAACAATAAGAATTGATAGGAAACCTGATATAATTTTCCCTGCTTTTGCTCCTCTATTATCGGGATGCATATGACCAATGATAAAGGAAGGGATGAAAAATATAGCCGAATAGAACATTGTATAATGAATACCTGAATCTCCATTTGACCAGGCGCTTAGTCCGATATTATTTAAAATATTATCTCCAATGCATGATTTATCGCCAAATTGAAAGGTAAACAATATTCCGATTAAACATAGTGCAAAAGAAAGGGAACCTACTCCGATATCCTTTGTTTTCCTAACTACAATAGTTTTCATTTCTTTTCTCCCTGTATAAAAATAACAAAATATTTTTTTTATATTGTAACATTTATAGCCTTATTTCTGGTCCCGTTTATTATTACTAAAATGAAAAAGCTCCCTTTGGGGAGTTTTATATAGCTTGTACATGTATCACGAGGGAGGATTCATTTCTATAGGGCTTCAAATTCTATAAACATAAGGTCTTTTATAGGCTTTTGCTCTTTGTTTGGAGGTAGTCATAGCCCTTAGTTGTCTTTGTGAGATTGGTGGTACGATTACTGTCCCTGAGGGATACATAATGTTGTTTTTATCATTTAAATGACGTGCATTGACTAACAAGGCATGTCCGAGTTCATGAGCTAAGATATCCATATTTTTTTGTTGGAATGTATCATATGTCATGACGATATTACCCAGAGTTCCTTTATTATCCCAGCTGACGTTACCAATAGCCTTTCCATCTTTAAGGTCTTGTGCATTAATGTAAAACACAGCAAGTCCAGTTTGACGGCCACAATTACCTTTTCTTAAGGCTCTAAAAACTTTCTCCCGTTGCCTCACCTGCAAAGGTACGAAGATCCTTGCTATAGTGGCATCAGCTTTCAAACCACACTTCCGTGCTCCTTCTCTAGTTCTTAAATCACAAATATTAGGCCGAAAATAAATTCCCCATATGTCACTGGCGTATTTAAATTGTGTTCTTATATCATCTTCTCTTACTTCAGCAGCGTTACCTAAAATGAAAACACAAACATCAGTCGTATACCGAGTACTCTGACCGTTGTTATTCTTACTGGTTTTCTTATTTTTATTCTTTGACACAGCGTTCATCCTTTTTGTTTATAAAATTGCCACATGATTAATAAATGCAAAAATTCCTCAAGATGTTTGGACAACCCTATACAAAAAGTTGAATGACCATCAACCTGGTCAAATTGTTGGTATCGGTAATGATCTGTATTACATAGTAAGATTTGAAGATGGAAGGAAACGAGGATTAGGAAAAATAGTGAAGTAAACATATGATTCTCTTTTGAAAACAGTATGGTTTCATTTATTGTAACTCAGCAAGTACCTTTATTCCTGCATCTGCAAAAAACTGCACCTCTGATTGTTAGGTGTTGACTAACAATCAGAGGTGCAGTTCAGATTAATTATGAGCTTTTTCCAGAGCTAGCTTTATCCCGAAACCAATCAACACCGTCCCGGTTATACCCTCGAAAATCGCTTGGGTTCTGGGCTTTTTCATGAAAGCACTGATCTGGTTCAGCAGATAGATATAAAATACAAACCACAACGCAGTTAAAACGGTATACGTTATGCCCATGATCAGGAACGGTAAAAACGTATCATTTCCCGGATTTACGAACTGAGGCAGAAACGTTAAAAAGAAGACGGCCACTTTAGGGTTCAGCAGATTTGTAAGGAACCCTTGCTTAAAGCAAGACTGGTTTTCGTACTTACTTTTGACTGATGTTTCCGCCGCTGCGGCCACTTGTTTATTCCTTAATCCCCATAGGGTCTTGAAGCCTAGATATACCAAGTAAACGGCACCGACATATTTGAAGATGGAAAATAGTAAAGCGGATTTCACAATGATTGCCGAAAGTCCGAACACGGCAGCTGATGTATGAATAAGCAGGGCACAGCACGTTCCGAACATCGTTTTAAAACCTCCCGACGTCCCCACGGTAACGGTGTTCCTTGTGGCTATTGCTGTATCTGGACCGGGTAAGATGATGAGAAGGATGCACATGATGATGAACAAATAAAAGTTTTCCATATTCGGACCTCCACTCTTAGTGATGAATTCTGAAAATTATAACATAGATGTACTTGGTTTAGGGAGATAAATTTGTTAGTTAATGATTACCTCAGTAGAAAGGGAGGCAATAAAAAAACAAGCCAAATCACTTTTTGATTTGGCTCGTTTTTTTGAAAAATTTTGTTAGGGTAACTTTTTCAACACAGCACGTACCGGACTTCCATCTGCTTCAACTAAAGGAAGTGGGAGGGCTGCCAGCTCATAATTACCTGGTCCTATATCGTCTAATACAAGTCCTTCCAAAATGTGAATTCCATGATCGGCAAGTTCATGGTGGGCAGACAGTTCTTTACTATCCAGTGGATCTACTGATGGTAAATCAAGTCCAATAAGACGGACGCCGATTTCTGAAAGATATGCAGCTAATTCTGGCTGGATATGAGGAATCGTTTGTGGAAACACACTTCGATCCTGCCATGCATCCGTCCGAATTAACAGACGGGTAGCGCCTTGTAGATTTATACTGGATAATTCATCGACTCCGATGCTTGTCTTGTTTGGTAAATGGATAACTCGGGCATTTCCCATATATAAGTCGAGATCCAAATCAATCACTCTTTTTCCATCGTCATCAAAATGAAAAGGTGCATCAATATGGGTACCGGTATGGATACTCATATTGATTTGACCTACATTGACAGATCCACTTTCTTCTTTACTCCAATTTACTTTATAAGAGAAAGGTGTATCTCCAGGCCAGACTGCAATGTTATCATCCAGACGTTGTGAAATATCAATCCATGTCCCCATGCATTTACCTCCATTTCTTCTGGCTGTTTCTTTGCTACTTATTTCATCATAGCTTCGTTCTTAAACTCCATAGTTCTGGGAAAAAGTGTTGATCGAGTGCTCTTTTTAAATACGTTACACCTGATGATCCGCCAGTACCTTGCTTATTACCAATAATCCTTTCCACTGTGGTCATATGATTAAAACGCCATAATTGCTGTTGGTGGCCAATGTCCACTAACTTTTCGCCCAGCTCATATAAGTCCCAATATTGCTCAACATCGCGGTAAACTGTCAGCCACGCCTCTTCTACACTTGCATTTGGCTCATATCTTTGTGACCAATCCCTGCTGATGGCTTCTTGATCAATAGGTAATCCGCGCGCTACAAGAGCATTAATCGCCGCGTCATAAATACTTGGCTCATGAAGGGCCTGCTGCATTTGCTCGTATAAATCTGTTTGGTGCTGATAGACTGATAGCGTATGGACATTTTTGTTTCCTAATGCAAATTCAATCAAACGATTCTGATAAGACTGGAATCCGGAAGATTGTCCCAGTTTATCCCTGAACTCCATGTATTCAGCCGGTGTTAAGGTTGAAAGGACATTCCATGACTGGATCAATTGCTGCTGGATCCTTGAAACGCGCGACAGCATTTTAAACGAAGGTTCCAGCTTGTTTTGGCGGATGGACTCAGTTGCTGCTGTCAACTCATGTAAAATGAGCTTCATCCATAGCTCACTCGCTTGATGGATAATGATAAATAGCATTTCATCATGATGATCGGAACATCTATGTTGACTGGTTAAAATCTTATCAAGGTGGAGATAATCTCCGTATGACATCGATTTTTGAAAGTCGGTTTGAATTTCTTTCTCTAGACCCGTTATTGTTTGTTCATTGTTATCCACATTTTTCATTCCGCAATCTCCTCACTTTTCCATATGCAAAAACTATTTATTTCGTCATTCTATTCTATCTTCTTTTCCAGAGATTCTTCCATTACATTATGGTTAATATTTCTTCTTTTTGAAATAAAATAAGCAACAGCTAAAAATAGTAACCAAGGAATCCCGAATTGAAGCATGATTTTGAAATCCGTAAACCATGACGTAATCATCAAACTAAATAGAAGAACGGCTCCTAGTATCGTTAAATAGGGAAAACCAATCATCCTTACCGGTAACTTGCGTCCGCCTGTTTTATCCCATTTAACCCTGAAAAACAAATGGGAAATGAAGATCATGAGCCATGTGAACATAGCACCGAACATGGAAATCCCCATCATGAAGGCATAGGATGAACCAGGAAGTAACGCATGAACGCCTGCAGCGATGAAAATCCCCGTTGAAGAGACTGCAAGTGCTTTTGTAGGAACACCCCTTTTGTTTAACTTTCCTAAAAAGCTAGGTGCATTTTTCCCACGTGCCAATGAAAACATCATCCGTGTTGAAGCATAGAGCTGAGCGTTCATGGCAGATATGGCAGCCGTTAAAATAATAAAGTTCATGATCCCGGATGCACCTGGAATGTTCAATATTTCCATCACTTTTACGAATGGACTTACCTCGATCCCAGCCGTTTTCCAAGGAACGATCATCAGCATGATGCCGATTGTCAGCACATAGAAAGTGGATAAACGGAACACAGTCGCTTTTAATGCTTTTGGGACAGCTGCATCCGGATCTTTTGCTTCCCCTGATGTAACCGCTATCAATTCAGTTCCAAGAAAGCTGAATAAAGAGATAAATACGGCTATCCACATCCCCTTCAAACCAAATGGGAAAAAACCGCCTTCATTCACGAAGTTCTCAGGTCCTATATGGGGCTGTTCGGATGAACCGAATAGTACATAGGCTCCAAGAAGGATAAAACCAACAATGGCACTTATTTTAATAAAGGAGAACCAATACTCAAATGTCGCGAATGTATTCACGCTGGTAGCATTTACATAAATTAGGACCCCTGCAAACAACAAAATCCATACGATTCCCGGAACGCTCGGAAACCAATAATTCATATATACGCTGACTGCACTTACTTCAACCCCAACAGCCAAAACATTGCCAATCCAATAAGAATAGCGGACAAGATAGCCTGCCATAGGAGTCATGTACTTTTCCGCAATGGCTCCAAAAGATCCGGAAGTAGGATGGGCAACCGTCATTTCGGCTAAACAGCCCATCAACAGTAAGACAATGAACGCCCCAAGAGCATAACTGAGCAATACACTTGGCCCTGCAGCTTGAATCGCAAGCCCGCTGCCAAGGAATAGCCCCGTCCCGATGGCACAGCCCATCGCGATCATGGAAAGCTGATTTGTTTTCAGCTCACGTTTTAATCCTTTTTCTGGCCCATCTTTAAAGTTCAATTGAGTATTTTTGTTCTCCATAGTTCATCCCCTTTTTTTCAAAAAAGATTTTATCCTGCCCTAATTAACTAACCATTTGAGGGATGAGCCTCATCTGGCGGAATTCCATGTTAGGCGACCACTTCACGCTCATTCTTGAATTTTTCATATTGTTTTTCTGACATGATTTTCTTTAGTATTTGTACAACTTCCCAAACTTCTGCGTAGGAAGTATATAGTGCAACCGGAGCGAGACGAATGATGTTAGGTGCTCGGAAATCTGGAATGACACCGTTCTCTTTCAATGCCTTGCATATCCGTGCAGCTTCTTTATGCTCGAGGCTTACATGACCTCCGCGGCGTATGTCTTCTCTAGGAGTTCCAATGAAAAATCCCATGTCTTCCAATTCGAATTCGACTAAATCCATTAAATATTGATTGATTTTCAGGGATTTTTCGCGAATATTCTCAATTCCCGCTTCTATAAAAATGTCCAAAGACCCAATCAAAGGCGCACAACTTAACACATGCGGCGTGCCAATTTGATACGCCCCTGCTGATTCAGCTGGTGTTAAGGTATGTTCCATATCGAATTGTTTATCTTTTTTGGAGCCGAACCATCCAGCCAATCCAGGCATCGTTCCAAAATGTTTTCGATTTACATATAAACCGCCAACACCGCCAGGGCCGCCATTTAGATGTTTATAATTGCACCAATACGCAAAATCCACATCCCATTCGCTGAATGAATGCGGGATGGCACCGATAGAATGGCATCCGTCAAATCCGATTACAATTCCTCTTTTATGAGCTTCATCAGTCAATCGTTTCATATCCAATATTTGACCGCTGCGATACAGGACCGTTGGCAAGATGATCAAAGCGATGTCATCGGTCATTGCTTCGATAATGTCATCTTCTTCAAGAAATCTGCCATCGCGGCTTTTCACGCGGATGAGATCGGTTTCCGGATCGTATCCATGTGTACGCAGCTGACTTTGAAGAGCATAAATATCAGTCGGAAAGGTTAATTCATCTGCCAAAATTTTTGTGCGCATTCCTTCAGGCTTATAAAAAGTAGCTACAAGCTGATGCAGATTCACAGTTGTGGAGCCGGTTACAATAACTTCCTCGGGAGAAGCTCCGACCAATTGGGACATCTTCGCGCCCAATTTCTCAGCCATGAAAAACCATGGGTGATTCCCTTGCGTCCATCCATCAATCCCATGCTCTTTCCAATCTTCCAAAGACTCCAGAAGAGTGCGTTCAGCTCTTTTCGAAAGAAGCCCCAATGAGTTTCCATCCATATAGATGGAATCCGGCTTTAAATAAAACTCTTCTCGAAAACCTTTAAGCGTATCATTCTCATCCATTTGTTTAGCGTGATCCAATGTATATTCAGAAACCATAATCATCCTCCTATATTAGTCTTTTAAATAATTCTAGGAGAATCGTACCAAAGAATATGACATGATGTCAATAAGTTAATTCAGAAAATTATAAACATTGAATCGAACTTTCCAACAAATGTTTTTTATTTTATGGAAATCCTTTATGCTAGAAGATAAGGGGAGGAATAAGCATGGAGAATGGAAAAGTAGGGGATAAACGGCATTTACGCTCGATCATGACACGACAAAAGTTATTGGAAGCTGCAAAGGAAATATTTCTTGAAGAAGGTTATCAAGCTGCGCTTATTTCCCAAATGATCAAAAGGGCAAACATCGGATACGGAACGGCCTATGTTCATTTTAAAGGGAAAGAGGATCTGTTAATTGTATTAATGGAGAATGTAATGGAGCAATTCTATGAAATTGCCGAGACCTCTTTCTTTCCAAAATCAAAAGACGAAGCAAAACATATCATAAACAGACAAGCTAATGCATTTTTGAAAATGGCAGAAGCTGAACGCAATATGATGCAAGTTTTCGAACAGGCCATTGGGATATCAACCATTATTTCAGATAAATGGAAAGCGATCCGCATGAAGTTCATTCAGCGAATTTCAAAAGACGTCGCCTACGCACAGCACAATGGGCTGGCAAGAGCTGAACTAAACCATGAGCTTGTGGCAAGAGGGTGGTTTTTCACAAATGAAATGTATCTGTGGGAAATCGTCCGAAACGAACACCAAAGTACTGTCGAAGAAATTGCTCAAACCATCACCTCAGTTTACGTCGAAGGCTTGTATTTGTAATGATAATGACAGTTCACCAATCTTCCGGTTTTATCGGAAGATTTTTTTATTTCAAAACACACGAGTAAAGTTGTAGAATTCATGAGTAAAACGCTAAAACTCACGAGTAAAGTTGTAGAATTCACGAGTAAAACGCTAAAACTCACGAGTAAAGTCGCAGAATTCACGAGTAAAACGCTAAAACACACGAGTAAAGTTGTAGAATTCACGAGTAAATCGCAAACTTACGAGTAAAGCGCAAATTCATGAGTAAAACGCTAAAACACACGAGTAAACCAGCAGAAATCACGAATAAAACGCTAAAACACACGAGTAAAGTTGTAGAATTCACGAGTAAAACGCTAAAACTCACGAGTAAAGTCGTAGAATTCACGAGTAAAGCGCAAATTCATGAGTAAAACGCTAAAACACACGAGTAAACCAGCAGAAATCACGAGTAAAACGCCTAAACTCACGATTAAAACAGCAAAATTCACGAGTAAACTGCTAAAACACACGAGTAAAGCGCAAATTCACGAGTAAACTGCCCAAAACCACGATTAAAACACCCTCATTAGCATCGGACTTACAGCGTCTACGCCTTAAGTCTTACTAGAAAATATAGCTAAGGCTCATTATACGAACTTGTAAAAGTAGATAAGATATAAACATAGAAAGGAGGACGAAAACAATGAAGAAATTTGGTTTATTTATTGTAGGACTGATCGCACTTTTCCTGTTGCTGGCGAACGTTGGTCCACTGATCAGCCTGGCGATTTGCTTGGCGATCCTATACTTTGGATTCAAGCAGTTCATGAAGTCCGAATCGACAGGGGCGAAGATTGCGTGGGGATCAGTCTCCATTATCGTGCTGATCGTTTCTATTTCCCATATCCCGGCAATATTGGGACTGGTGGCAGCTTATGTTCTTTACCTGGTTTATAAAAAATGGAATGAAAATGATGAAAGTGCATCATCGAAAGAAAATGACCCATTCTCAAATTTTGAAAGAGAGTGGAAAGAGTTGAATAAGAACTAATAGAAGGGATGGAATTGAAATGGGTAATTTATTTTCAAGAATGAAACAAACGATTTCAGCGGATTTTCATGACTTGTTGGATAAGAAGGAGCAAAAAAATCCGATTGGAATGTTAAATCAATATTTGCGTCAATGTGAGCAGGAGACAGAAAAGGTCGGTAAGCTGCTTGAACGTCAATATCTTTTGAAAGAAGAGTTTACCCGTGAATATAATCAAGCGCAAAATCTAGCTGAAAAACGTAAGCATCAGGCTGAGATTGCCAAGCAGTCGGGAGAAACCGATCTAATGGAATTTGCTGTCAAGGAAAGCCTGCACTATGAAGATCGGGCGTTAAGTTTGAAAGAGGCGCATAAAAGTGCAGAGGTTCAGTTGGCTGAACTGGAGCGGAAATATGAAGAAATGAAGCATAAGCTTAAGGATATGCATCTAAAGCGGTTGGAACTGATGGGCAGGGAAAATATTGCCCGGGCAAACAACCGGATCAATCGGGTTTTGGACGGGGGCAGTTCCGAAGCCAAACCGGTAGCGATGTTTGAAGAAATGGAGCATTATATCGATCGCATCGAGCACCAGGTCCATACAGATTATAATCGGCATACGATCGATGCCAGGATTGTCCAGCTTGAAAAAGAATTGGAACAGAAAGAAGCGTAAAGGTTTTTTAAGGCATCGCTGTTACCCCCTGACCTTTTGGAATGGAGGGCGGGGGAAAACAGGCTGTCAGAACGTGATAATTTCATGGTATTCTTAAAAGGCACGGGTTTCTGTGCCTTTTAAGAATATCATGATCATATACAGGGGAGGCGAACCGATGTTGAACAAGATGAAGACGGACTATATGGGATGGATACTTCTCATCGGAGTCGTCCTGCTTTTTTTAGAGATTTCATTTACGGGTGGAGGTCTCCTTTTTTCCCTCGCTTTTTCAATAGGATGCATCTATTTAGGCAGGAAATTCACAAAACGGACAATCGGGAAAATCCTATTTTTTATAGGGCTGATTTCCCTGATCATCACAGTCTTGAATATGTTCGTCTTTAGATTTTTCCTAATGGCAATCCTCATTTATCTTTTGCTTTTATATTATCAGTCCAAAAAGAATCCTGATTGGGTCAGTCCCATTTTAACCAATGATGATTTGGACGAAGAAAAGATCAATAAGGAACGATTGCTGAAAACCGATTATCTATTTAAAAATAAATTGTTCGGTCATCAACAAACGGCCGAACATGTATATGAATGGAATTCCGTGAATATTCAGGGCGGGGTCGGAGATACGGTTATCGATTTAAGCAAAACGATTTTACCGAAAGGCGACGCTGTCATTTCGATCAGGAATATCATTGGCAATATCACGGTGCTTGTACCGTATGGCATCGAAATCAGGGTCCATCATTCTGTCATTGCAGGCAGAGCGCGGATTTTTGAAAATAAGCCTGAATCCAGGGTCTTTAATCAAATTTATTCCTACCAAACGGAAGGGTTCAATGAAACGGATCACAAGGTTCACATCATTACTTCAATCTTAGTTGGGGATTTAGAGGTGAAGCGGATATGAGCATACTGACACGGCAGATATTGACTGCCCTTGGTGTTGCTTTCGTTCTTTCCCTTGCCTTGCCGGCGGTGGTTTTCTTTATCTTTCCTTTATCCGACTGGAGTTTATTGTGGGAGAAAGTGGTCATGGGATTACCCTTCGTCATATTCCTGCCAAGCCTGGTCATGACGGTAGGGCTGATTTATGGAGTCGTTTCGGGAATGTTTTGGAAGAGGCAGCTCGAAAGGGTGGATGAAGGGCTGCATTTCCTTGAACAGGGCCGCTTACCTTCGCAACAGGAAACGTATCCGGTTCAAGAGATGGCTAAAATGGCGGAACGGATGCAACTAATCCATAAGCAAATCAATGAGCAGACAAAATTATCGCAAAAAATGGCGAATGAAAAGGCCATTGATCAGGAGAAACAAATCCAGGAAATCGTTTCCCAGGAACGAAACCGTTTGGCGCGGGAGCTGCATGATTCGGTGAGCCAGCAACTGTTTGCCGCTTCGATGTTCATGTCGGCCATCACCGAATCACAATCCGATATGGAAAAAACGGAAATGAAACAATTCAAGGTAGTGGAAGAAATGATCCATCAATCCCAGCTTGAGATGAGGGCGTTATTGCTTCACTTGAGACCTGTTGCATTAAAGGGAAAATCTTTACATGAAGGAATGAAGGAGCTTCTTTTGGAATTGGCCCAAAAAGTGACGATGGATATTAATTGGAAGATGGAGCCTGTCACTCTGGATAAGGGGATTGAGGACCATCTGTTTCGGATTTTACAAGAATCAATTTCCAATACACTGAGACATGCAAAAGCGAACTCGCTTGAAGTGCTATTGATCGTTCGTGATGGGATGATCATTTTGCGAATAACGGATGACGGCATCGGTTTTAACGTCGAGGAGTCGAAAACGGGATCATATGGTCTGCAAAACATGCATGAACGGGCTGTTGAATTAGGCGGAACGATGCAAATTGTAAGCGTTCCGAATAAAGGGACGAAACTTGAAGTGAAAATCCCATTATTAAATGCTGGAGGTGATCATGATGATTAAAGTATTATTTGTCGATGACCATGAAATGGTAAGGATAGGGGTATCGGCTTATTTATCCGCACAGTCGGATATCGATGTGATTGGGGAAGCGGACAATGGCTTGAAAGCAGTCGAACTGGCAATGGAATTGCGTCCGGATATCATTTTGATGGATTTGGTGATGCCGGAAATGGACGGCATAGAAGCGACGAAACGAATTATTGAAAAATGGCCAGAAGCAAAGATCATCATTGTGACAAGCTTCCTGGATGATGAAAAAGTGTACCCGGCATTGGAAGCGGGAGCGACGAGCTATATGCTGAAAACATCAAAGGCCAGCGAGATTGCGAGAGCCGTCCGTTCCACTTTCCAGGGTCAAAGCGTACTTGAACCGGAAGTGACGGGAAAAATGATGGAAAAGCTGCGTCGCCCAAAGATCACCCAGCTTCATGATCAATTGACAAACCGTGAAATGGAAATTTTGCTGCTGATGACACAAGGGAAAACGAATCAGGAAATTGCCGATGAACTATACATAGCCCTGAAAACCGCCAAAGTGCATGTCAGCAATATATTAAGTAAGCTGGCCGTGCAGGACCGCACGCAAGCAGTGATTTACGCATTTAAGCATTCGCTCGTTCATGACGAACAATGATGCAAAAAAAAAGGGGCTGTCCCAAAAGGATAAAACCAGCCAAAAAAAAGCAAATAAAAAAATCAAGAATGCTGTTAAATCAAAATCTTGATTTTAAAGAAGGGGTGTCAATAAGTCTAAATTGGACTTATGAGACAGCCCCCTTTTTCTATGGTTCTAGGCAGAGACTAGATAAGGCGAGAAATCGCCATCTAACGTCTGTGAACGGGAGGGATAAGGAGTTGATAGACTCGCTGCTGTACCAAGACCCTCTTGGGGTCTCAAAAGGACATTACCTTGTAGCCCCAGTCTTTATGTTTCACTCTTTTTATTCATCTTATGATTAGCCAACAATAAACCTATTCCAACAATCCCACCAATAATGGTTACTGTGAAACTTTCAGGTGTTCTGGTGGTGACACCATATAGAAAGCATCCGAAGAATATGACCACGATAAGAGTGTGGAATAAACGATGTTTTGACATCAAAACACCTCTTTTATTTAGTTGTGATACTTGTACTTAGTTGTAGTCTTACCTTTGTAGTTGATCTTTTCATAGTATATTGTTTTTGACTTAAATTTATAAGATTTAAGGTCACTTTTCTTAATGTAGTTTCTAAATGAAAGACTACCATGATATAACTCTTTCCAACTAGTATATGTAGCAACTGCAAAAGAGCCGACACCTGCAGTAGTCCCTAAAAATCCTACACCACCCAATACAACCCCACCAATAATCAGACCTTTAAGCCTATCCGGATTTTGGTAGACCAATGAATAGTCTTTTGGAGGTACTTTCATACATTTATATGCAGGATAACATGCTGCTGCCGGTTCTGGTTTTGCCAGTGATGTAATGCTAAACATGCTGGTTAATAGGATAACGGACAATAAGGCTTATAAAGTTTTACTTCTCACGAACATTCCCCTTCCAAAGACAAATTTAAGCTCACTTTGTGTTTAATAGATATTTTAATTCATAACTTTATAGTAATACAAAGTGAGAGGAACGAAATTCCAATTTTGAAATGGGACGTTGCTGTTTTGAGATGCTTATTTATTTGTTGAATGGAAAAGCTATTGCTTACCGTCTACCTCACGAACTAGTTGGATGGTTCGAATCGTTTAGACTTATTTGTAGTTAGTTATTGAACTGCCCTTAAAATATCTGGCCAGATAAGTGTAGACAATTCAGTGTTTTCTACAATGACTCTATTCCAGAGAATCCGTAGAATTAAGTCAATCTTCCTCTGCGGTATCGAGCCTCGTTCCGTATATCCGATAAAGAACCAAAGCGAATACCATTCCTATAAAGGAGATGGAGGAAATGAACAAGTAAAGGGTCTTCCCGCCATATGCTCCATATATGGCTCCGCCTATATAAGAAGCAATGATCCCCGAAACCCCGAAGAATAGCAGCGCCAGTACGGTCTGGCCTGTGGCACGCCATTCCACCGGAACAATCCGGTAAAGATATTGAATGGCCGCCGAGTAGAAAATCGGGAAAGTCAATAGCTGCATGACTTGCAAATAAGCTAATAGCTGTGGATCGGTAATCCACGCAGAGACGAAATAACGGATAAAGAAAAACGCTGCTGCAAACGAAATGATGATGATTTCCTTACCTTTGCGCAGCCACCAGAAGCTTAGGGCGAATACAACGATTTCACTTCCCGCCGCTAAGAACCAGGTCAAGCCTACAAGCTTGGCACTTCCTCCAAGTTCCCGGATATACACTCCGAGGAAAGTATCGTTCATCCTTGCTGGAACAGCACAGATAAAGACCAATAACAGAAAGAGAAGTGTCTCTTTATTGCTAAAAAAATGCTTAAGGCTGCTTAAGGTGACAGGTTTTCCTGAAACGGGTGCATCAGGCATCATCCAGCTGACAATGAAACTGATCAAACCTATGCCCGCAAAAAGGAACGCAAGGCTGTTCGCTCCGAAATATGACATAACATAGCCGGTGATCAGCGATATGACCGCATAACCCAATGCACCATATGTCCGGATGGAGCCGTAGCTGATCCCGGATTTCTCTGCAATCGTAAAATTGAGGCTTTCCGTCAGGGGATCGATCGGCATCAGAAAGAAATATAGCAGCATGGCAAACAGGATGAGCTGAAGATAACTGCTTGAATCATAGAGGAAATAACCGATTACGCTCGAGAAAAAGATGAGTAACAACAGGACTTTTCGTATAGTCCTTGTTTTGTCGCTGATCATTCCCCATAAAGGCTGGGTGATGAGGGTGACAAAACCTCCTGTACCGACGATGAATCCGATTTGGGCTGGACGCAAACCTTGATCAGCCAGATAGACTGGGAGAAACGGAATGAAAATGGCAAGCAGTCCAAAATATAAAAAGTTAAAACTCTTTAATAATCGTAATGCTTTCATAAAAAGTATGATACCTCACGTGTTCTGTAGAGTGGATTGATTTCAGACCATGTTATTGTATCATTGATGACAGAATTTGAAAAAATAGTTTTAAAATAGTTTGGTTTCGAGGTTAAATCTCACTTTTGTAAAATGGATGTAAATGATAGAATTAACACTTATTGTCAATCTGAGAGGGTGGTATTTCATGGATCAAGACACAAAAGTGATTCAAGAGTTGCAGGAATTGAAGCAAAAAGTCGGTCATCTTGAAGACTTATTAACACAGCAGAATAAGAAGGAAAAAGCTGGACCATTTCGAATATTCCTGGACGCAGTAGGCTCACTGCTATTTGGATTAGTTGTTGTAGGACCGGTTATAGTGATTGTCGTTGGGGTTCTGATGGTGGCTGCATCCTGGTCAGGGATGGAGTTTTAAACGTTTAGGAGAGTCTGGGCTTTTATGAATAGATTGATTGATTAGGTGAGCAGGAGTGTTGTTATTGAAGGATAGGAAGAGGTTTTTTTATATATTGTAATTTTATTCGCAACGAATGTATGATTTAAGTATTACATCTTTTCTTAAAAAGGGGATTTTAAGATGAAAGTAGTGCTATCTTTTGCAATAGCCATGATTGCACTTACAGTGTTCTGCAATAGCTGATAATGGAACCAGTGAATTGAAATGGTATAAAACCAAAGAAGAAACAATTAAACATGGCATTAAAGAAGAAAAGATGAAAAAAGAAGACATCATTGGAGAAGTTAGTGAAAACGGATGAAACATTTGTTATTTATAAGAAACAATTAGAAGAAGGCTTGGGAGTAGGGGTTTCAAGCATAAGTGAGCAAGAAGGAAAGTTTGCTTGGTATGACCCTGATCAAGAAGTTCTTGTTAAAAACGATAAAGTCAAAAAGTATTCTTCCCAGATCAGTTGGGGAACAACAACACAATCAGGAAAGGATTATACAATTTACACTGGATTAAGTGAAGATCAAAGTCCTATCGTTAAAACACAAACTAGTGAAGTAAGCCCTGCAATAGACAAGAAAAGTGGGATTTATTTCTATATAGAGCCTGCTAAATAAGTCATAAGAACTTTTGTTGAATTTACGAAACTACTGGTAAATTGAGGGTATCCATAAAGGGAACTCTTTGTCTTTAGGAAACCTTGCAAATACGCTTCAACCATCATGTGATCTTCATTTTCATCTTTTAAGACTATCTAACACTTGATTCTGCAGCCGCAGGATGTTCCTTAAGTGCTAATAAATTTGTATATTATTTGTCCACCATTATCCTATAATTGGATCAAGGGCTTTCACGATTTCCCCTAATTTGTTTCTTTGAAAATATTATCCTAAGAAAGTTATTGACAAATTTACCTTGAGTCCGTATAGTATGGGATATTATTAAAAATATTCAGATATAATTTTTGAAACGCAATGATCAGGAGTAGTAAAAGCTCATTATTCGGTAAAGAGAGCTGCGGGTTGGTGCAACGCAGTCCAATGATACTTTGAACTTGCCTGGGAGTGGTAAAGCGAAAGATAGGAATTATTCCATTCTTTTGTTTTAACGATTGACCTTCGTTACAAGGTTTTTAAAGCAGGGTTCTAGAAAAGAGCCAATAAGAGTGGTACCGCGGTAAGCTTAAGGCATATCGTCTCTTTCTTCATTTGATTATGAAGGAAGAGACGATATGCTTTTTTTGATTTTGGGGAGGTAAGGATATGGAAACGGAAAAACGGAATTTACAGAGGACAATGACTTCAAGGCATATTACGATGATGGCATTAGGCGGTGCCATCGGGGCAGGTTTATTTAAAGGAAGCAGTTCAGCCATTGATATGGCAGGACCTTCCGTAATCATTGCGTACTTGATAGGAGGCATCATCCTATTATTCATCATGCAAGGTTTAGCTGAAATGGCGGTCCGTAATAGCGGTGCACGAACATTCAGGGATTTGGTCGAATCGATTTTAGGAAAGTATCCTGCCTATTTCCTGGATTGGATTTATTGGAAAATGTGGGTATTGAATATCGCGGCCGAATCAGTGGTTGCGGCGATTTTCCTTCAATATTGGCTGCCTGGATATCCAATCTGGATACTGGCATTAGCTGTTTCGGTTTTAGTTACTGCGGTTAACTTGCTGTCGGTAAAGGTTTTTGCTGAAACGGAGTACTGGCTTGCTTTAATTAAAATTACCGTCATCATTGTGTTCATCATGGCTGGATTATTGTTGCTGCTCGTTACTTTTGGTGATCATACAGCCGTCGGTTTTTCTAACTTGACCGAGCATGGCGGTTTCTTTCCGAATGGATCGACAGGTTTGATCACGGCGATGCTGGTGGTAATCTATTCATATGGCGGTACGGAAATCATCGGGGTCACATTAGCTGAAACGAAAAATCCTGAAAAAGTGGTTCCAAAGGCCGTTCGCAGTACATTGGTCAGGATCATTTCTTTCTATATCATTCCTTTTTTCATCATCGTTAGCTTAATTCCCTGGAACGAAGTAAACGGAGTGCAGGAAAGTCCGTTTGTAATGGTCTTTCAAATGATCGGTATTCCTGGTGCCGACCATATCATGAACGCCGTTGTTCTTTTAGCGATCATTTCATCGATGAACTCCGGGTTGTATGGTTCATCCCGCGTTCTGTATACTCAAGCCGTGGATGGTCGCGTTCCGAAAATCTTTTCCCGTTTATCCAAGAAGAAAGTACCTGTTCCCGCAATCTTAATGTGTACTTCCGCTTTATATGGCGGTGTACTGATTTCCTTATTTGCTGGAAGCAAGACCTTCGATTTCCTAATGGGTTCGCTGGGATATACCGTATTATTCATCTGGTTGATCATTGCTTTCGCCCATTTGAAATCACGTAAACAGTCCGGAAAAACAAGTGCCTATTCGGTTAAATGGTTCCCGTATACGACTTGGGCAGCGATCATCGCTTTAATAACGATCCTGATCGGAATCATTTTCACGACTTCCATAATCGTTACGGTCATTACACTTTGCATCTACATCTTCATTTCCTTAACGTTTGTATGGAAAAAACGCCATAACAAAATCTAGAGAAGGCGGAGATATCACTTTTGCCTTCTCACATATAAGTTTCCGTTTCAAGCCGTGGTATATGCCATGGCTTTCGTTATGTATTCTTGGTCTGATGGAAAGTAAGAGATATCCATTTTACTAGTTCATGGGATTCATTAACTTTAGCAATTAAAGAGTTAATCTAGTGTAAAATGTTGTATAATAATCTTTGGAAAAAAACCAATATATTGAAAGTCGGAGCGAGCTATGAAAAACAATTCCTTACTATCCTTTCACCCGTTATATTATTTAATACTTTTGGTGATTACTAGTTCCATCTATTCAATCATCAATCAATCTTCAGGTCATGCTGTCGATGTTACGACTATAATAGATGGGGAGATTCCCTTTATTAAAGAATTTGCCGTTCCGTATTTACTTTGGTATCCGTTTATTTATGGATTGCTGATTTACTATTGTTTTGTTGACCGAAAGCACTATGTCGTAGGATTAGGCAGTTTGATATCAGGGAAACTTCTCTGTTTTCTTGTATATTGCCTTTGGCAAACGACAGTTCCGCGTCCAGAAGTGGTGGGCAATGATATCTTTGCCCAGTTAATGCGATTCGTCTATAGTCATGATCAACCAGTCAACTGTCTTCCCAGCATACATGTACTGACCACATTCATCATGATGATCGTCGCCCATAAGCGGAAAGAAGAGCACAAATGGGAGTATGCCAGTGTCACTGCATTCGGAACACTGATCATCCTCTCCACGCTATTTACGAAACAGCATGCTGTATTGGATGTACTCGCAGGAATACTCCTTGCATGTGGCGTATATGCAGCTGTCCAGTATACGTTCCAAGGGCTATCGGCTTTTCAGGCCCATCATTACGCAGCGAGGCAAATTAAAAAGTGACATATGAAAAAAGCCACCGTAAGAATATTCGCTCCCATGAGCTGATATGTTACAGTGGTTTTTTTGTTCTGTTAAAACTTGGATATTTGTGTTAAAACATAGATAGTATTATGTTTTTAATCGAATTGCTGAAGAATTGGTTAATGCAAAGTTGGAAAATTATTGGCCGGGTTTTGAACGTGTTGCATATGCATTATATGATAAGAGCAATGTTTATCTATTCAATCATCCTAAATTCAGTAACAATCCACCATGTACATATCATATTTTTAAGTGGGATGCCCAGTTTAATGCTGACACAATCATTATGTATGAAGAATATCCCACTGCAATTGTTAATATGGATCACTATAAGGAATATGAAGATTTGTTTTCAATGCTGGTTCATGAATTGTTTCACGGCTATCAATATATAAAGGATGAAAAACGGTTTCCCGATGAAATGATAGGGGTCACATATCCGTTGTCAAAAGAAAATGTGGAATTAAGAAATCAGGAACGAACAAATCTTTATCGTGCAATGTTGGAAAATAACCGTATTAAGAAGAAACAATACCTTAATGCCTTCATTGCCCTAAGGGAAAAAAGAGCAGCCAAGATTGAAGAGTACCTAACATATGAAAAATTGGTTGAAACCATTGAGGGACCTGCGTGGTATGTCGAATTGAAGGCTTACTCGGAAAAAAGCCCGCTTGATTACCATTCAGTTTAAAAAAAATATGCACAACAACTAACAAACAAATATGAATCTACTTCTCGTATTAGAAGAAGTTGTTATAGTTCCGGTTTATTTATGTGTTTGTTACTGGAGGAGCTTTCACCAGGCTGGATGGAAAGTTTTTTTGATAGAGAAGATACATTATATGACCTATTAAAACAGCAGTCCGGTGACTATATGGAGCATTCAATGGCTGATGTGAAAAAAAGTCCTGAAACAGAGGAAGTCATTAATTTTGCTATGGAAAAGAGAATGAAAGCATTTGAAGAGTTTAATAAACAAGCAGGCATTCATTTATATATTGAAGGGAAAATAACTGCAGTATCCTTCGACCCGATGAATATAATCCCATTAGAAGATAGACTTTTACATAAGAGCTTTATAAAAGTAAGAATGAACAATGAAGATTTTCTTATTCAAAAACCGGTTATTGCCCATGTCGATGATGGAATTCAAAACATAATTAAATTACATCTGATAGTAGAGAATGAACCCTCTGAAAACATTGATTCGCTTACAATTGATGGCATTGGAGAAATAAAGGGAAGATATAAGAAACAAGAAAATATCTTGCATGTACTTATTTAAAATGAATTTTATCTTAACTGGGTTTCAAGCATCATTCCCTTATTACTTTTTGCACCAAGAATTTTGGTTGAATTGAATGTCAGCCTATGTAAAAAAGCATCGAACCTCCCATTACAGGAAGTTCGATGCTTTTTTCTTTTACATTTCAGCTTCAATTTTCAAAGATGATTCTTCGCTGAACTGTTCTTTATCCAGGTCACCTGTTATTTTACTGGTCAGAATACCGGAAGTCATGCTTCCGCTGACATTCACAGCCGTTCTTCCCATATCGATCAATGGCTCGACGGAAATCAACAGTCCGGCCAAGGCGATTGGCAAGTTCATTGCAGATAATACGAGGATGGCAGCGAATGTTGCACCTCCGCCTACACCTGCAACCCCAAAGGAGCTAATGGCCACGATGGCAATCAACATGGCTATAAAGGAAGGCTCTAGTGGGTTGATTCCAACCGTTGGAGCGATCATGACCGCTAACATGGCCGGATAGATTCCGGCACAGCCGTTTTGACCGATCGACAAGCCGAAGGATCCGGCAAAGTTGGCAATACCTTCCGACACCCCTAGTTGTTTCTGTGTTTGGATGTTCAATGGCAGAGCTCCTGCACTTGTTCTTGAAGTGAAGGCAAACGATAATACTGGGAAAGCTTTTCTCAAATACACGATTGGATTCAATCCTGCAAGCGCCAGCAACAGTAAATGGATGAGGAACATGACAATCAGGGCGACATAAGAGGCACCTACGAATTTCCCCAATTTCAGGATGGCATCCAAATCACTCGTAGCTACAGTCTTCGTCATGATCGCCAAGATCCCGTATGGTGTTAAACGCAGGATCAATGTTACTACGCGCATGATGATGCTGTGCAATGTATCTACTATTTTAGCAAAAAATTCAGCATGTTCAGGCTGTTTCCTTTTGACCCCTAAATAGGCAATCCCAAGAAATGCAGCAAAAATTACAACGGAAATGGTTGATGTCGGACGTGCACCCGTTAAATCAAGGAACGGATTGGACGGAATCAATTCAAGAATTTGCTGCGGCATCGTTTTATCCTGAATTGTACCGTATGTTTCCGATATTTGATCTCCGCGGCTTAACTCCGCTTCCCCTTGCTCAATTTGAACGGCTTCCAAATTGAATACAGTTGCCGAAGTGATCCCGACAGCTGCTGCAATCGCAGTCGTTCCAAGCAGGATTCCGATAATCAGGACACTGATCTTTCCAATATTGCTAGTCAGTTTCAATCTTGTGAATGCCGATAAGATCGAAATGAAGACAAGCGGCATGACGATCATTTGCAGGAACTTCACATAGCCGGAACCCACAATGTTAAACCAATCGACCGACTTAACGATCGCTTCTGACTGAGGTTCATAGAAATACTGCAAAAGAAGTCCGAATACAATCCCTAAACCAAGTCCAGTAAAGACCCTTTTTGTAAAGGAAATATGCTTCTTATTCATGTAAAATAAAACGCCTAAAAGTACGAGCATTATGGCAAGATTTAAAAACACATAACCAATCATATATATTCCTCCTAATTCCGATTAACCAAATGAGAATAATGAATATCTGATGACTATGATACATCATCCGTTGATTTTTTACCAGAAGAAAATAATTTATTTTTGACTTTTCAAGTAATTCATGAATTTATCCATATTCATGGAATGAATAAGAAGTCACAAAAAAGAGGTATACATGAACCTTTCCCACTCTGGGATCTAGGGTTCAGTATACCTCTTGTAGGTAAAATTGCTATTTTTTCAAATCAATCACGATATCATCCAATACCAACTTTTTTGGAGCACTTCTTGGTTTTGTTGGGAAGGATGACACCTTTTCTTCACCATCTTCCGTTATGGTTACTTCTCCGTGGTTCTCTGAAGTGAAATTACGTAATGTTACATGTGGTGTCGCAATCAGTTGCGTAGCATCTGGATCGATTTTTTGAAATGTTTTGCTGAAGTTCAAATTATAAGAATCAATACCGCTTCCTCCGTTTTCTTGACCATCGTATACATTCCCTAAGTCATCTTTAATGGTCAACTTCACATTGGCTTCATCCCATTTGTTTTTGACTGAGTCGGACACTTCTTGATGATAATCAACCACAAAGGACATTGGCGAGATCGATAGTTTTTCGACGGATACTTTTACACCATGTTGATTCACACTTTTATTGACGAACCTCTCGTTACTTTCAGTTGCTTTTAGAGAGAAAGCAAAGTTCCAATTTCCTTTTATCTCTTTATCCATGTCGGTAATGCTAATCTTGTTTATATCCCAGTCTATATTTACTTTATCTACTTTAAGATCTTCTAAGTTACTAACCGTTAATAAGCCTACATATTTTTTATCAGCTACTTTTGAAATTCCATCCGATCCTCCTTGGGCTTTCATTTCTTTTATATTCGGGCTGGGAATAAGAAATGATCCGTCACCCAAATCTTCTTCGCTTTCAATAGTATAAGTGATGGTTACCGTTTTTCCGTCATAAATGGCGTCATTTATCGTGAAAGTAAGGCCATTGCTTTCTTCGGTAAAGCCAATTTCGTTAGAGTAGGCCTTATAATCACTATAAAGACCCTTTCCATTATTCTTGATATCATCGGAGAAACCTGAGTTTTCATTACTAAAATAGCTGAAAATATCCCCTATCAAAGGAATGCTTTTAGCAGAAGCGGTAAACGAGAATCCAATCGTTGCGGTGGATAACCCGAATATAATAGAAGCAGCCATAACATTCTTTTGCCAGCGTTTCATTTTTTTCTTTGTGCTTAATGATTTTTTTAGGGTCCTTTTGACTTTAGCTTTTTCTAGGTCGGTGACTTCCATTTCCTTAAATTCAGTTTCGTCTATGTCTATATCATTTAACAATTCATAAATATCCTTCATACGACACTGCCTCCTAACTTAAGATTCGTAGCTTTTTGACTTAGCTTCTTTTTTCCCCTATAAATTCGATTGTCTATTGATGCTTTGGTCAACCCGAGTTTTATCGAGATATCCTCATTTTTTAAACCAAGAAAGTACTTCATGATAAAAATATCCCGATCTACAGGTTCTAAAAGGTCAATTAACTGAAGCAGTTCTCTTCTGTCTTCCAGAATAATTAGTTCGTCTTCTGCAGATTTTTCTGGAACTACTTCTGTGTAACCTGATGTAAGCTCCATTTTCTTCATGGCTTTTCGGTAATAATCAATCGCTTTAAACTTAGCGATCGCACAAATCCATTTTCTGAAATCTTTTGTATCCCCATGGAACTTTTTTGAATGGTTCCATATTGAAAGAAAAATATCATTGATGCATTCTTCCATGACACCGTCGTTCTTAAGAGGAGAGAGAACCTTATATGTGACCCCCTTGATTAGTGGCAAATAGGTATCCACTATGAATTCCAATGCGTCTTCTTCTTGGCGTTGCAATCGCTTTATAAAATTTTTATCAGTAGACTTCATGACATGATTCCCCTTGTTTTTTTGTAAAAGCTTTTACACTTAATACAACGTGTGTAAAAAGATTTATTCTCAACAATCCTTGGATTTTTATAGAAGTTAGTCGGTATGATGATTCCATTCGCACTTGGAATGATATGGTATTGAGGGTATCAAATTTTGTCAGTATGCGACAGTGTTATCGATATAGACGGTATGTTGGTAAAATCGAACGATTATAAATAGATTCTTTAACAAAAACACTTGATTGCTATTAAAGACTGTTGAATGAAAAATTATTCTAAATATATTCATCAGGAAGGATAAGCCCTTGGTTTTCTTGAATGATATATCAGGCCGCACATGCTTAGCGTTTTTTTGAAAGGGTGAAAGAATGATGGATATATACATTGACAGACTTAATGAACGGGATGCACAAGCGTTATTTGCATTTGAATGCAATAATAGAAGGTTTTTCGAGCAAACGGTCCCAGGCCGTGGAGATGATTATTATAGCTTTGGAACGTTTGGAATCAGGCATAAGGAATTATTAAAAGAGCAAGAAGATGCTATCTCCTCTTTTTATTTGATTAAGGATGGTTCAGGCATGATCGTCGGCAGGATTAATCTTGTGGATATCGACCCGATTAAAGGGACGGCTCATGTCGGTTATAGAATCGGTGAAGCGTTTACGCAAAAAGGGATTGCGAATGAAGCTTTAAAGCTTTTGGTGAAGCTGGCGCCGGATTTGAATGTGACTCAAATACATGCCAAAACGACAAGCGACAATATCGCCTCCCAAAAGGTCTTGGTGAAAAACGGTTTTGAACGGATTTCGATTAATGAGGAAATTAGTGCGGATACGGGTCAAAAGCTGATATTCTACCATTATAGTAAGAACTTCTAAATCCATTTTCTTCTATTAAATAGACCGCATAAAGAGATGAAGAAATAATCTCAAGATATTTTCGCGGCAAAAGAGTTCATTTACTTAAAAGGAGAAAGGAGAATATAATATGATAGAAGGTTTATATGAAGCCCATTTACCCGTCAAGAACCTGGCCGCCTCAATGGATTTTTATAAGAAAATAGGCTTGAAACTAGCTTGGAGGGATGAAGATACTGCCTTCTTTTGGATCGAGGAAAACAAAAGCTGGGTTGGTCTGTGGGAAGGGAAGGAATATCGAACTCCATACCACCCTTCACTAAGACATATCGCCTTTCGGGTATCTTATGAAAATATGAAAAATGCGTTAACTTGGCTCCAATCCCTGAAAATTGAAGTCGTCCCTTTTGGAAAAAGGACATCTATTGAACCTTTTGTGCGCCCGCACCAAGGTAACGCTTCCGTCTATTTTAATGACCCGGATGGAAATAGTCTCGAACTTATGTGTTCGATAAAAGTTCCTGATGCATATAAGCATATGACAGAAAAACTTTCACTTGCAGAATGGGAAGAACTATTAACTCAATACGGAAAGGCTTAGGACATAAATATAGATGTTTAAAATTAGAGTGAACTTATTAACTCAAATGACATTACTAATCATATTCGTTGTTTTTATCAGTACCTTACTTGTGAGCATTCTATTCTCTACACTGCTGGAAGACATCGTCGAAAACCATATGGGTAAGCAAGCAATGACGGTGGCCAAATTAGCGGCTCAAAATCCAACAATCATCCAGGGATTTAACGATGAACAGCCCTCAGAGGTGATTCAACCCGTATCAGAAATGATTCGTCAAACAACAGGTGCAGATTATGTAACCATTGCGAACCATAAAGGACTTCGATACTCTCATCCTAATCCAGAATATATTGGGAAGCCTACGGCTACTAGTAATGATGCAGTACTCAATGAACACAAATCTATTATTTATCAAGGAAATGGGATATCGGGGCCAGCGATTAAAGCTAAGGCTCCTATCTGGAATGATAAAGGGGAAGTTATCGGTGTTTCATCTGTAGGGTTTTTGGTAGAGAATGTGCAAGATCAACTATCCAATTATAAAATGAAGATTATTCATTTGTCACTTATCCCGATCAGTGTAGGAATCGTATGGGCAATATTTATAGCGCGACGCTTAAAAAAGCTTATATTAGGTCTGGAGCCTGAGGAAATTTCTTTTCTTTTTCAAGAAAGGGAAGCGACACTTGATGCCATCCGATATGCTACCATTACGATTAATATTGAAAAACAGGTTACTTCCATGAATAAAAGAGCACGTGAATTGTTTCATGATCATCAGCTTATGGTGGGAAAGCGAGTTGTAAATGGGCATTTAGAAAAACTCATCAAAATGGTAATCAGCACAAAAGTGGGACAGTTCAATCGTAAGTTACTTTTAGGCCAACAGCTATACATTTTGGATTTATCCCCAATCCTAAATCATAATGACGTCAGGGGTATCGTTTTAACAATAAGAACAGTATCAGAAATTGAACAATTAACTAATGAATTTTCAGAAATCAAGGCCTTTTCAGAAAATATGCGTGCACAAAATCATGAGTTTTTAAATAAATTAAATACCATTTATGGATTACTTAGTTTAAAACAGTATGAAAGGGCAATGAACATCATCTCTTCTGAAGTGAGAGAGAGGCAAGATATCATTTCGTTTCTTATGTCATCGGTTAAAGACCCTTTAATCGCCGCCTGTTTACTTGGAAAGATAAACCGTTCAAAAGAATTGCAGGTTATTTTAGAAATAGAACAGGAAAGCAATTTAAACAGTACATTAAAACCTGAGGATTCTCATCACTTGGTTTCCGTTATTGGTAATGTCATCGATAATGCGATGGAGGCAGCACGGCAAAAGAACAAAAATAAGGGAAAGGTCAAAGTTTCGTTTACGGATTTAGGAAACGAAATCATATTTGATATCGAGGATAACGGTCCAGGTATCCCTCATGCAATGGAAGATATTATTTTTACAGATGGTTATACGACTAAAAATGGGGAAAATCATGGGATCGGCTTGGCCATTGTAAAAAACTCCATTGGTCTTTTAAGCGGTGAAATTTATATTGATCGCAGTTATTTGGGGGGAGCAAGATTTACAATCGTCTTCCCGAAGGATATAAAAGCAGAAAAGGAGGCGTGAGAATGTCCAAAGGACCTATTACAGTTGTCATTGTTGAAGATGACGAGAATGCAGTGAATATATATAAACAATTTACGAATCAACTAGATCAATTTACTGTCATAGCTACAGCTAGCACAGGCAAGCAAGCGCTGAATATATTGCATGCCGCACAACCGGACTTAATTTTATTGGATATCTTTTTACCTGATATGAATGGAATTGACCTTCTTCGGGAAATTAGGAGGAAATACCGGGGGATTGATGTAATTCTGATCACCGCCGCGAATGATACCGAAACAGTCAGTGAAGCGATTAGGGGAGGGGCTTTTGGTTACCTTATAAAACCGATCATTATCGATAAGCTTCTTGCGACACTCAACCAATACGACCTGACGAGACGGCAGCTGCATAATAGCAGCTTAGTAAATCAAGATAAAGTGGATACTCTTTTTCGGACCATAAGTAATTCAAATACAGCAAATGATGTCCAAATAAATTCTCTTCCCAAGGGAATTGACAAACATACCTTGAAAATGGTCAGAAGCAAGATTCAAAACATCAATGGCAGTTTAAACGCTGATGAACTAGGTCAACTCGTTGGAATTAGTTATTCAACCATGCGCAGATACCTGGAGTATTTAGTTTCCTGTAATGAAATGGAAGTTGAGGTTTTGTATGGCGGTGTAGGAAGGCCTGAAAGAAAATATAAAATAAAACACATGTAAATCCCAGTTGATGAAATTCGTTTTCATCAATGGGGTTTTTTCTTTTTTAGGCGTGAAAAAAATGAAAAAAACTCTTATTACTTTCTTTATATGTGAATAAGGCTTAATGGATGATAGTCTCTAAAGAAAGCGCTATCAAAACAAGATGGTGATAAACAGAAGGGGGCTTGAAGATGTTATCCATTTTAGGATTTTCCATGATTGCAGTATTCATGTATTTAATTATGTCGAAGCGACTATCGGCACTAGTGGCCATTATGCTCGTTCCAATCATATTTGGAGTGATTGGAGGATTTTTTACAGAGCTGGGACCCATGATGCAGGATGGTGTTGAAGGTATAGCTTCAACAGCCATAATGATTTTGTTTGCGATTTTATATTTTGGAATAATGATAGATTCCGGTTTATTTGATCCTCTTATTTCTAAAATATTGAAAATAGTAAAAGGAGATCCATTAAAAATAGTTTTAGGAACCGCTATTCTCTCAATGACCGTCGCATTAGATGGGGACGGGACAACTACTTACATCATTACTGTCTCAGCACTTTTACCCCTTTATAAGCGTCTGGGCATGAACAAAATAATATTAGCCACTGTAGCCATGTTATCTATGGGTGTAATGAATATGACACCGTGGGGGGGAGCTTCCGCTATGGCGATGGCCTCGTTGAACCTTGACGCATCGGAATTGTTCCTGCCGATGATTCCTGTCATGGGATTTGGCCTAATTTGGGTTCTTGTCGTGGCTTTTATATTGGGAAAAGGGGAACGAAAGAGATTGGGCGTAGTGGAGATCCAGCATAATCACACTAATGAAATGAATTCGGAGGCCAATTCCGAGTTAGCGGCAACAACGGTCTCCCGTGATTATCGCAGACCGAAATTGGTCTGGTTCAACTTCATTTTAACGATTGTGCTCATGGCATCATTAATCATTGATTTTATGTCTTTGACCATTTTATTCATGATTGCTTTCGCCGTTGCGTTATTGGTCAATTATCCTGATTTGAAAGATCAGCAGGATAGAATCGCCGTTCATTCGAAAAATGCATTGGCCGTCGTTTCAATTGTCATTGCAGCCGGGATTTTTACCGGCATCATGTCTGGAACGAAAATGATTGATGCAATGGCCATTACGTTGGTCTCATTAATCCCGGAATCTTTCGGACCATTTTTACCGGTTATTGTTGCGTATGCCAGTGCCCCTTTTACTTTCTTTATGTCAAATAATGCATTCTATTTTGGCGTACTTCCTATTATCGCACAAGCCGCTGATGCTTATGGAATTAGCGCGGCAGAAATAGGGCGCGCTTCATTAATAGGGCAGCCGATACACGTATTGAGTCCTTTGGTAGCCGCAGCACATTTGCTAATAGGTTTAGTTGGCACTGACTTCGGGGATCTACAGCGGTTCGCCGTGAAATGGGCATTAGGGACTGTCACTGTTATGACAATAGCCGCGATAATCTTGGGAGTCATTTAGTAAAAGGGATGGTTACTCTATCTTGCAGATCGATATTTTAAAATTGGAGGATTTTCAATGTGGATCATCACACTCTATAAAAGCAGAGGTATTGTAATGTATGAATTTGAAACAGAACAAGCAGCAAGGGAAGTTTTCTGTAATATTCGGGGCAATAAGGTTCTTTCAGAAGTTATTTACTTTAATGACCCAGGTTTAGCATAATGATAGCAATGAATAGTAGGGTGTTTAATAAAAGGTTATTGCAAACGAAAAATGGAACTTTACAAAATATGCATGATTAAAACACAAATCATGGGAGTGTCCTTCAAGACCATGCATTTCATTGTTTACCCCTAAAAGCTAAGGCTTTATTGGGGTTTTTCTGTTGCTCTAGACGCTTTTAACAATGATTCTTGTGGTAATCTTCGCCAGATTCATGACAGTATGCAGTCTCGTATCATTTAAAGATTGTTGGGGCAAAAGGGGATCTAAATAATTTACGACGGCTTTTAGGTGATAATCACCCATTTCAGGTAAAGATTTATTGATCGCTTCACCAGGGCTAAAAGGACCTTTTGTCAGAAATATAGAACCGATTTGATGATAACCACCCAAACAAGCATCGATACCAAAAATAAAGGGATTTTTAAATTGCTTTTTAATTTCTTTCAAAACACTTTTCAAATTAAGGGCGTGAACAGGATCTGCGAGAGTTCCGAAGACATGATAAGGGACTTGATTTTCTCTAAGCATCGTCCCTACTAAAGGCCCGAATGAATCTCCTGTGGAACGATCTGATCCAATACATAAAAAGATGATCTCTTTGGACGTTGGCCGAAGAATTCTTGCGATTTGAAAAGATATTTCGTCTATTTCACCAACTGCATTTGTATCCAACGTATAGTTGCAATCCTGCATTTCTTTTTTTGTCTCCCCTTTTTTCCTGCCATCAAAAGGATACATGTCTACACCCCCTAGAGTACTGTGATTTTGAATAAATTATAACATGATTAATAATTCTTCAAAATGTAATGGAAATCACTTGCTTCCCTCTAATGATTAATTTCATATTTTCAGTTCTGCAATAAACCTCGAGCAATAAAACAACAGCCATATCAAGTGGATTACCATTTCTTGTTTATTTGTATTTTGTTAATATATAGATTAATTGGGATTTTTGATAAAATAGTAAAAACTAAAAAATCTACTAGTATGAAACGATTGGTTTTATAGAAGGAAGTGTAAGTATTGTTTAATCAATTAACGAATACCGATAATATTCTTAATCATTTACGTGCAGACTGTGAGAATTGTTTTGGTTTGTGCTGTGTAGCATTGCCTTATGCAAAATCCGCTGATTTTGCATTTGATAAAGATGGAGGTACACCATGTTCAAACCTGCAATCGGATTATCGTTGCGGCATCCATGAAAATCTCAGAGCAAAAGGCTTTCGAGGCTGCACGGTATATGAATGCTTCGGTGCCGGTCAAAAGGTATCCCAACTCACTTATGATGGAAACGACTGGAGGAACAACCCAGAGTCAGCAAAGGAAATGTTCGATGTATTTCCCATTATGCAACAACTTCATGAAATGCTTTGCTACTTAAATGAAGCACTGAATTTAGAAGATGCGCAACCTCTTCACCGAGAATTGCAGGCCGCTTTTGAAGACACGGAATATCTCACTAAGCAAAGTCCAAAGTCTATCATGGACCTGAATGTACCAGCTCATAGAGCGATCGTTAATGATTTACTTCTGCGCACAAGTGAACTGGTACGTGCAAAGGTTTCATTTAAGAAAAATAAAAAAAAGCAGAACAAAATAGGTAGGGGAAGTGACCTGATCGGTGCAAAATTGAGAGGTGCTGACCTTAGGGGAGCGAACTTAAGAGGAGCTTTGCTTATTGCATCTGACCTCAGAGAAGCCGACATGAGAGTGACGGATCTTATCGGTGCCGACTTTAGGGACGCTGATTTAAGCGGTGCCGATCTCACCGGAAGCTTCTTTATCACACAAGCACAGATTAACTCGGCTAAAGGCGACACAAAGACAAAATTACCGCTTTCATTAAGCATTCCCGATCATTGGAGGTAGAGGTATAGCCAAGATCGGAGCGAGATTTCATGCAGAGCAAACGCTTTACGAATAAGAAAATTGTTTAATTCACGAGTAAATGGCGGAAATCCACGAGTAAATGGCGGAAATCCACGAGTAAAAGGCGGAAATTCACGAGTAAAAGCGCTAAACTCACGAGTAAATGCGCCAAATTCACGAATAAAAGCGTAAAATTGCTTTAATCCGAAGCTTTTACAAAGATTGAACTCTGATTAACATGCGATTCTTCATCAGGAAGGATCGTCTTTTAAAATTGGGCGGGAAATTTTCATTTTCCATTTGACTCTGACGTTGCGTAATACCTTAATGTAAATGATATCGAAAGGAGGTAAGAAGCAGTGGCAATGAAAGTGAAGGAGCTAGCGGATTTGGTTGGCATAAGTGTGCGGACACTGCATTATTATGATGAAATCGGGTTATTATCGCCAGAGGAAATAACCGATGCAGGTTATCGCCTTTATTCGAATGATAATCTTGAGATGTTGCAGCAAATCCTTTTTTTCAGGGAACTCGGCATGCCTTTAAAGGAAATAAAACAAATGATAAGCAGCTCTTCGTTTGATAAACAAGATGCGTTAAAGCAACATCAAAAAATGTTACTGGAGAAACGCAGTCAGCTCGATAAATTAATTAAGACGGTCGAAAAATCGATTAGGCATATGAAAGGGGAAATTCAAATGACGAATAAAGAAAAATTTGAAGGATTTGACTTCAGTCAGAATCCATATGAAGAAGAAGCTCGCAAGCTTTGGGGGGATAAAGCTGTCGATGAGTCGAAGGCTAAAGTGGCGGGCATGTCCAAAGATGCACAGAAAGTCGTATCGGAGATCTATTTAAAACTTGCGTCAATCCGAAATGCTTCGCCAAAGTCGGAGGAGGCACAGGAGGCAATTAAAGAATGGTATGATTGTTTGAACAATAACTTCGGCACATACTCGCTGGATGCTTTCAAAGGATTAGGTCAAATGTACATGGACGATCAACGCTTCACCAAAAATATCGACCAATATGGTGAAGGATTGGCAAAATTCATGTGTGATGCGATGGGGCACTTTGCTGATGCTAACAAAAATTAAATCTCAAGATAGAGAAATTTCATGATGGAAGGTTGCTGCGGCAACCTTCTAATTTTGTGTCAGGCAATATCCAACCGCTATGGCCTGTACCCGTATGAAAAACTGAATATGAAAATGAAAAGTAAAAAAAGGGCCAATGATGGAATGAAACTAACTATCACCCATCCCTTCGCTTCCTTACTTTTCACACTTGTGAACCATTTAAAATAAATGAACAGGAGAATTATTAAAAAGACCATAAATAATAATCAGTCATAGTGTCAACCCAGGCTGAATTTTTATCCCAGTAGGCGTCAGGCACAGGGGTAATATTTTCATACGGTTTATCGATTTTATTTTTTGTGGTAATGAAGATATAGGAAACGACAATGGAGGCTTTTACCAACCAGGGTAAGAATCTATTGGAAATGACTATTAAAAAGATGAGAGCCAGAAACACGAATAATTCGATGTATAGCTCCAAAATAAAAACACCTCCATTTTATATAGTATAATGATTATGTAAAAATTCCCATTATAATATTGTAGACTGCGAGGTGCTGGTTAAAATGGAACTTTGGAAAATGAGTCAAAAGGTATCGGAGCTAAGCGATGTGATTCCTTATTATTTTTTTAGTCTAGTCTTTTCCTGTCTGTCGCTTTCCACGGTGTTGGTTATATTTAGCTTCGGTACCTGGGGGGGGCTTGGCCTTATCGTGTTTTCTTTTTATGTTGTTATCCCTTATTTATTATTTGCTGTTCCCGTACAGGTCCTTTTCAATAATCATCCTAAAAAATTCAGTTTAATTTATTTTTGCCTTTATATTTTTTTCTCTTTGCTGGCTGTATTCATTTATAGTTCGGTGCTTAATTTTGACTTCGGTATGGATGTTTTAACTACAAAGAATTACTATGCAATAAGCCTTTCTGCGGCACTGTTTTTTTGGTTTTGGGACTCGGTCTTTTTACAAAAAGATAGCTCTGCATCATAAAAAGGGACCTTCAGACTGTAGACAAATTTGAACTTTGATTTCCTCTCAAGGCACTCGCTTTCCGCGGGCGGTCCGGGAGCCTCCTCGGCGCCTTTGCGCCTGCGGGGTCTCCCCTGGACGCGCTTTTCCCGCAGGAGTCTCGCACCTTCCGTTTCATCAACTTTGATTTTAGATAGAACCCCTTTTGTCTACAAACAGAAGGGACCAGATGAATGGTCCCTTCCCGACATTATTTCTTTAGCAAGTTTACGATTTCTTTAGCTTTTTCTAATGTAACTCCTTCAATGATACTGTTATTTTTTCGAACAGCCGTACCGAAATGATAGTGACCGGTATGCAGTTCGGAATGGATAGAAAGGATATTATCCTTATTTAGGCCGCTTCCAACCAGTATCGCTATGTCGCCGCAGACTCTTTTCATTTGTTGAATGGTTTTCATGCGGCTGGGGAAATCCCCATGACCACCTGAGGTCAATACCGTTGTGATTTCTGGATATTGTGCTAGCATTTCAGCTGAAATGACTGGGTCGTTTGTTTCATCGATGGCTCGGTGGAATGTAATCTCCAAACCATCACATACCGTCAATAGTTCTTCGAGGAATACTCGATTTATCTCATTTTTTTCGTTTAATGTACCCATTACGACCCCGTTGGCCCCCAGTGATCGAATGATTTCGATATCTTTTTTCATGATTTCCAAATCATTTTGCGTATAACAAAACGACTGGCTATGAGGCCTTACCATCACGTTGACTGGTATCTTTACTGAATTGACGACAGCTTCTATCAGGGCGTGGCTGGGAGTTAATCCCCCCTCGGCTAGAGAACTGACAAGCTCGATTCGGTCAGCGCCCGATTCTTCGATTATAAGGGCATCTTCTATCGTTGTGGCAATGAATTCAATGTACATTGGATTTTCCTTTCCTGCATGCAAGTGTTATATGAATATTAAATCCATTAAGAATAGTAAAGTCAATTCATTAATAGATAGTTTTCCCTAGCTTTCCTCAAATGGAATATCTTTATTTCACTATTTATGAAACGAAATGAACATTCAAACGTATAAAAAAAGAATATATTAAATGGTATATTTGAAAGTGGAATGTTCGGCAGGGTAATTAAATGAAATCATCATGACGGAGGTTATTTAATTGGATAAAGAAAGTAAGGAAATAAAGAAATCGAGGTTTTACAAAGTAGGGATGGGATTCCTGATCATTTCCCTTCTCACTTGGATCATTCCTGTCGTAGCTCCTTTTACGCCATTTTCGACTGCGGTTAAAGCGGGGGTCATAACAGGTGCAATCGTCTTTGCGGAAGTCATGTTTTGGGCAGGCGCACTTTTGGTCGGGAAAGAAGTGGCTGCTAAATATAAAGGTTATTTAAACCCGAAAAATTGGAGAAAAGAAAAAGGATGAAGCTCCATGGAAACTGAGTTGTTGAAAGTTTTCGATTCCGATCGCATTCAAACCGGCGTAGCTTCGCGTGAGGAAGTACATAGATTGGGACATTGGCATGAGGTTTTCCATTGCTGGTTCGCAAGTTCGGAAGCGGACGTGGATTACCTGTACCTTCAGCATCGTTGTGCGATGAAAAAAGATTATCCGAATCTATTGGATATTACGGCTGCCGGTCATTTACTGTCTCATGAAACGGTATACGACGGAGTCAGGGAGATTAAAGAAGAAATAGGCATTGACGTTTCCTTTGACGAGTTGGTTCCATTAGGGATCATTGAATACCATCAAACGAAAGAGAATTTCATCGATAAAGAACTGGCAAATGTCTTTCTGTATGAAAGTGTACATAGCTTCGATGATTTCAACCTGCAGCCAGAAGAGGTTTCCGGGATGGTGAAGGTTGTGCTGAATGACTTCGAAGAGCTTTGGACCGGAGCGAAGGACAAAGTGAATATTAAGGGATTTGAAATGAATCACGAAGGCCGTAGGATGATGATCGATCGATTTGTTGGACGGGATGATTTCGTTCCGCATGATCGTTCTTATTATGAAAGCACCATTAGATTGATTAGAGAAAACCTCGCTTAATGAAAATAAAGCCCCGACAAAACGATTCGAGTTTTGATGGGGCTTTTCTTTTTCTTGAAAAAAACATTAAGTACATCGACCTGTATCCTTACCGATCAACGTAGCGCCTATTGGCTCGTTTTGTCTCAGCTCGATACGCATAAGTCCTTAGTTGTTACCTTATTTGTCCTGAATTGATCATAGGGATAATGACTTTGTCTCTGTGCTGATTCAGTTGATAAAGCGAGACATACCAGACTGTAATAGTGATGGCAGGCTGCAAGTTAGAGGCGGTGATGTAGTTTTTCATGAACTAGGGAATTTATCACTTGTAAGAATATTACAAAATTGTAAGATGAACAGTGTGTAAATTTTGTTAAGGGGATGAGTGAAATAATGAAAAAAATGGTTTTATGCATTTCATTTTTTGTTGCTTTTTTAGTCCTTTTTGGGTCCCTTGATTCTTTTGCGAGCAAAGCATCAGCAGAAACACATACCTATGATGGAAAAAGTCCTTACTATAATGGTTGTGCGAATAGCGCTGTCACGAAGAAGTCCGTGAAAATTTATGCCAACGGTGCTTCTGCCCTTTTGGAGTTGAAATTCAGCACAACTTGCAAAACGGCTTGGGCAAAGATGACTCTAAGCAGACCGGCTAAAGCAGATGGGGAGGCAACGGCATTGGTTGTCCGAAATACTGATAATAAACAATTTAGCTGTGCATCTCCCGGAGGAAATGGTGAAATAAATGAAGGTCAAACGTCATGCTATACACCAATGGTATATGATTTAGATCCGCGAAAAGCAAAAGCGGTCGCTTTTTGGCCATATACAGCAGGTGAAACCGATTGGTATTAATGAAAAAGGAAAGACCTTCATCTATATTTTTGCAAAGAAAGGATGAATGAATTGAATAAAAAGCTTAAAATGATAGGTTTATCCATTTTGATGACACTGTCGATGTTTCTTGTCGACTTTGGATTTGGAAAAAATCAAGCACTGGCCGAAACACACACCTATGACGGAAAAAGTCCATACTATAATAGTTGTGCAAGTTCGGCGGTAACGAAGGATAAAAAATGGATCGATTCCAATTCGTACGTAGAATTGAAATTCAGCACTGTGTGTAAAACCGCCTGGGCAAAAGTGACCGTAACACGCCCCGCCGTATACAACCATGAAGCAGATGCCAGGATCGTCCGAAGTACTGATGGTAAGGCCTATACATGCTCCAGTTCCGGGGGCAATGGTGTTGTGAATATCGGGCAGACTTCATGCTATACACCAATGGTATATGATTATGACCCGCGCAAAGCACAGGCCCAAGGGATACATGCGATCCCTAATAGTGATGCATATAATAAAGCTGTGACCATTTGGTACTGAAAAACAAAAACGCAAAAAAAAAGCATCTTATAGTCGGATGCTTTTTTTTGCGGTCAGATTGTACTCACGCTTTCATTTCTGCTTCCAATTGAAGTAGATATTGTTTCATCTCCGTACCTCCCCGGTAGCCGGTAATGGCCCCGTTTTTTCCGATAACCCGGTGACATGGCACCGTAATCAGAATAGGATTGGCGCCAATGGCCGTACCGACTGCCCGAACAGCTGCAGGTCTTTGGATGATTTGGGCAATATCGGAATAGGAACAGGTTTTTCCATAAGGTATTTGATTCAGCGCTGCCCATATTTCTTGTTGAAAGGGCGTGCCTTTTACATCTGCGGGAAGAGAGAAAGTCTGCCTGGTTCCTTCGAAATATTCTTGTAGTTCTTTTAGATAGGGATTTAATGCTTTCTCATTTTCAACAAGGCTTGCCATTGGAAAGCGTTTTTGTAGCCAAGACTTCAGTTCTTCATACGTTTGACCCGGAGAGCCTACATAACATAGCCCTTTTTCCGTCTTGGCCACATATAATTGCCACTTATCATAATGCAATATGGCCCAGTCAATGGTTTGTTCTTTATCATTCTTCATTTTCTTCACGCTCCAAAGCTTGAGTTTTGAGATAAGCATTCCGATATCCTGAAGGGGTATTCCCCATTTTTCTTTTGAAGAGCGTCATGAAATAGGGTGTACTAGAGAACCCGACAGCCAAGCCTATTTCAGTTATCGGCTGTTCGGAGTTTTCCAGCAGCCTCGTTGCTTTTTCAAGGCGAAGCCGTTGAATGTATTCAGTGGGCGATATCCCCTTCACGCGCTTGAATGATCGTTGTAAATGATAGGGGCTGCCGTGGGAAATATTCGCCAAATTATTCAATGTGAGGGGTTCGCTGTAATGGGTGTCAATCCATTCGGCTATTTGTTCAACCCATTCTTCCGTCGGCAAATTCAGTCCTTCCGGTTTACATCGTTTACAAGGCCGGAAACCTTCTTCCAAAGCCATCATGGCATTTTTGAAAATCTTCACATTTTCCTTATTCGGCACCCTGGATTTACAGGAGGGCCTGCAAAAGATGCCTGTCGTAATTACTCCATATAAAAAATGATCATCATATGCGGTATCACAATCTATAATAGCTTTCCAATATTCATTCGGGAAAGGATTCACTACATTCACCTCCACATTTAGTATACAAGAAAGGGTTGATATACAAACATTTTGATAATATAAAAGCAAGATAACGTAATGTTCAAGTTAGAGGAGATCACTATTGGTCTGTTAAAATAAGGGAGTTGGATGAAGGAAAGAGCAAGATAACGTACTCACTTTTCATTAGAATAAAGCTAAAGGAGGAGCGGAATGAAAGAGACATTATCAAATGATGAAGGCATGCCTGAGTTAAGTATTCGTGCACCAAAGGAGTTCAGTTTTTCGGAAAATCTTAAATACTTATCGAGATCCTCCAATGAATGTCTTTTCGATATTGTTGATCAAAAAATTTATCGAGCACTTGTTGTCGAAAACGAGACTCTTTTAATAGAAATCAGTGCGATGAATGAAACGGAGCTGACCGTTCGGTTTCCAGGACGAACTGCAACGATGGATAATAAGGTAAAGGATGCTGTTTCCCAATACATTCGTCACTGGTTCGATCTTGAGACAAATCTGCTTCCTTTCTATGAGCTCGCCCATAATGACCCTATATTGCAAAAGCCGGTAAACCAATTCTTCGGTTTGAGAAATATGGGCATCCCTGATTTATTTGAAGCGATTGCCTGGGGAATACTTGGTCAGCAGATAAACTTGACCTATGCCTATACCTTGAAACGGAGGCTTGTGGAGGGATTTGGTGATTTTGTTGAATTCAATGGAAAGCAATATTGGCTGTTTCCGGCGCCTGAGGTGATCGCGAAATTGACGGTCGAAGATTTTGCCGATTTGAGGATGACGGTGAAGAAGTGTGAATATTTAATAGGTGTTGCTCAACTGATTGCAGAAGGGGAACTTACTAAAGAAAAGCTGTTGAATGCAAAGAATGTAAAAGTCGCTGAAAAAATGCTGACCAAAATACGGGGAATCGGTCCGTGGACAGCGAACTATGTCTTGATGCGCTGTTTGCGCTTTCCAGCAGCCTTTCCCATCGATGACGTCGGGCTGCATAATTCCATGAAACTGGTCATGCAAACGGAAGCAAAACCAACGAAAACGGAAATCCTGAAACTTTCGGAAGCGTGGGCCGATTGGGAATCCTATGCGACCTTCTATTTATGGAGATTGCTATATTGATTCCTAATTTCGGAGATGAACCTGCAAGTATCGTCGATATAATTCACTTTTCGGAGATAAAACAGCAAGTATCGTCGATATAACAATCTCGGGGATAAATTGCATTTCCAGCCCATACATCTTTGTCCATATATCATAACTTATTACATTCAATCTTATAGAGGTGAATGACCATGTATATGTACCCAACGTATCATTATGAAGATCAAGCTTATCTTGAACGGCAGTTTCCCGGTCTATCCGGCTTTCCGGGCATACCTGGTTTACCTCAATTTCCAGGGCAGCCAGGACCACCGCCGGGTTCGCAAGCACCAACAGCTCCCCCGCCAGCGTTATCCCCCAACAGCAATCGGCTTCAACATTTGCCGTAGATCCAGGTGCGATTTCGTTTTGTCTGTTCAGGAATACTTTTATATGCTAAACAATGGTGCGCGTTTCTGGTATTACCCCATCTTCGTCGGTCAGCGTTCTGTTGCCGGCTTCAGGTGGAATGGCAGGGTCTGGACGATTTTTGGCATCGATAGAAGACAAATCAATTCATTTAGCTGTTTTTGAAAAAATGCTCAAAGGAGATGTTTCCTTTGAGCATTTTATGTTTCAGCTTGTTTTGCTTTCTTCCAATAAGAAAAGATATGGTAGCAAGACAGAAGCAGCACTATCCAAAGAAAAACACCTTTAAGAGAAATGCCTACCGTGGATCGTCGCCCTAAAGCGGTCAACATTCCGACTAGGGAAAGGAGATACAAGGTGTAAAATAACTTAAATAGGAAACTGAGAAATAAACCGATAGTAGCTCAGGTGAAACGTTAACAGAAAGAAAAAAGTCTGGGAAAAAATCAGCAAAAGGGTGATGATGATCATATAAATCATTTGAAAAGGATTCAAGAAATTCATTTCGCACTCCCTTTTTTGTTGCTTAAATCCTTTCATTTTTGAATGTGGCGAAATAAACGGCCAACAATGTTCAATATTTAATAGAAATGGTAAAATCATTATGCTCCTATAAAATTTAGTGTATGAAAATGAAAATAGAGGATGCTGTTGAATATGAGGAAAGTATCGCTGGAAACCAAGATTCTCGGGTTAGTCTTATCGTTGAGCCTGTTTTTGATTCTTTTATTGACGACTACTTTTTCCTATATGGAAGGAAGGCAAATAGCGAAGGATAAAGGTCAATTGGCGTTGGAACTTTCAAAGACGATTAGCTTCATGCCTACCGTTACAGAGGCCTTTGAAACGGATGATCCCGCTGGCATAATTCAGCCGATTGTCGAAAAGATCCGCAGGGAAACAGGTGCTGAGTTCATCGTTGTAGGGAATGCAGAGGGAATTCGCTATTCCCATCCGCTGGTTTCCGAAATTGGGAAGCGGATGGAAGGCGGGGATAATAGCAGGGCCATTAGGGAAGGCGAATATTATGTCTCCGAAGCGGCAGGATCACTCGGTCTTTCCATTCGGGGGAAGTCACCGGTATTCAATGAGGATGGAAAAATAATTGGAATCGTCTCCGTCGGTTTTTTAGTGGACGATGTCCGCGCCCAGATTTTCAAGGATTTGTCCAAAGAGATGGTTGTATCTTTAGTGGCCATCATGATATCGATCATTGGCAGTTATATGCTGGCAAGAAGCATCCGTAAAGATACACTGGGGCTGGAACCATTTGAAATCGCCAATTTATATAAAGAAAAAAATGCAGTCCTTCAATCGGTGAAAGAAGGTATTCTGGCCATTGACCAAAATGGGCTGATTACCTCGATGAATCAGCCGGCGAAAAAATTGCTGGATATTAAAGAATCCGTTCGCCATTTGAACGTGGACGGACTATTTCCTTCGAAATATTTATTCGAAGTGCTGAAGTCCGGTGAACCGCAAATGGATAAGGAGATTTCATGGAAAGACAAATCCATCATTGTTAATTGTACGCCAATCTTCGATAGTGAAGGGGTAAGCGGCGTTGTAGCTTCGTTCCGTGATCGAACGGAAATTGAGGAAATGGTCAACACATTATCTGAAGTGAAGATGCATTCAGAGGATTTAAGGGCACAAACCCATGAATTTACCAATAAACTATACGTCCTTTCGGGATTGATACAATTAGGGGAATACGATGAAGCAATAGAAATGATTCAAAGCGAAACATCCGAATTGCATTCCCTAAACCGTGTTGTGTTCGAACAGATAAAGGATACAAAGGTACAAGCCTTGTTACTAGGCAAGATAGGGAAAGCATCGGAGAAGAAGATCTTTTTTGAAATAGACGCACAAAGTTACCTAGAGAAACTGCCTGATCATATAAAATTGTCTCAACTAACATTGATTCTAGGCAATATTATCGATAATGCACTAGAAGCGGTTTCAAGCATGGAAGAGCCGCTCGTGAAATTTTTCGCCACAGATATCGGAAATGATATGGTATTTGAAGTGAGTGATAACGGAAAAGGAATACCAGAGGATGCGATCGCCCATATTTTCGATCGGGGTTTCACTTCGAAAAACAGCGGAAGTCCGAGTGGTTATGGACTTTCGAATGCTGATCATGTTGTAAAAGAGCTAGGCGGCATCATCGAAGTCCACAGCGAGGATGGCAACACCATATTCACCGTGTATCTTCCTAAAGAACAGAGAGGAGGGAAAGAATGCTGAAGATAAGAGCAGTCATTGCAGAAGATGATTTTCGTGTAGCGGATATCCATGAAAAATTCCTGAAAAACTTTGATGAAATAGAAGTGGTCGGAAAAGCTGTCAATGCCAAAAAAACGCTTCGGATCTTGGAACAAAAAAGCCCGGATCTGCTTTTGCTTGATGTTTATATGCCAGATCAGCTTGGTACAGACCTCCTTCCGGACATACGGCAAAAATTCCCGAATGTGGATATCATCATGATTACAGCGGCAACGGATAAAGAACTACTTGAAAAGGCGCTTCACTATGGTGTAGAGAATTATTTAATTAAACCAGTGGAAATGAAGCGCTTCAACCAAGTTATCGAAGAGTATCTGAAGAAAGTCCATCTGATGAAATCCAAACAAGAAATAGATCAGGATTTTGTTGACCTCATTTTGAAAAAGGGTTCTTCCGCTTCGGAAACGAACGATGGACAATCCTTGCCGAAAGGGGTCGACGAAATCACTTTGGCGAAAGTGATCGAGGTACTCGAAGCAAGCGATATCGGTTTGTCGGCTGAGCAAGTGAGCGGACAGATCGGAGCTTCCAGGACAACCGCGAGACGCTATCTGGAATACTTGATATCCGTTAAGAAATGTAAAGCGGAAGTCGTATACGGGGTAGTGGGTAGACCTGAGCGAAGATATTATAAAATTCAATAGAGATTGAATTATGTGAAACACCTTCATTATGGAGGTGTTTTTTTATGCAGTGCATGGTTTATAAGATTATAAAAAAAGCAATATATGTCAAAAAGTCGATATTTTTTTCTGTTATCCTTTTCTTAAGGAGGTTCGGAAATGAGATACAGCCCCATCATCCAAAAAACGATTGAATATATAGAGAATAGCTTACAAGATGAATTGTCTTTAGAGAACATCGCACGATTCGCAGGTTTTTCGAAGTTTCATTATCATCGTATTTTTCACAAGGAGGTTGGCGTGACCGTATCTGAATATATTCGATATCGAAGGATCGCCAATGCAGCAAACATGCTGCTTTATACTGATGAAAAAATAATCGACATTGCTTTATATTACCGCTTTGAAACACAAGAATCCTTTACTCGTTCATTTAAGAAATATTATGACCTGCCGCCAGGGCAATACCGGAAACTCGTAAGTAAGCTAACCTTGCAAAAGGAGGAAATGACGATGAAAAACGAACAATTATTAAAAGGATGGAATTTAAGCGGGAGTCATCCATTCAATTATAAAATGGGAATTGACCGGGAGACATTCCATAAAGGCCAGGCATCAGGTTTCCTGAAATCCGTCACTAAGGAATCCAAGGAGGAATTTGCAACGATGATGCAGCAATTCAAGGCGGAAAATTACCTTGGTAAAAGAATGAAACTGTCGGGTTTTTTAAAATCAAAAGATGTTGATGGATTTTGTGGTTTATGGATGAGGGTGGATAATGCGCTTCTTGATGTTTTGCAATTCGACAATATGGGGAATCGGCCCGTCGTTAACGATACGGAATGGAACCATTATTATATCGTCTTGGATGTACCCGAAAACAGTGCCATCATTTCATTCGGGGTCCTTCTTTCAGGGCGTGGCCAAGTATGGATCGATGAACTGGAATTCGAGGAAATCAGTACCGATATACCAACGACCAATATAGATTACGGCTGTGACCTTTTGGATGGACCGGAAAATTTATCATTTGAAGAATAAATGCGCGGATTGTTTGCTTAATATTCACTCATTTCCTTAAAGAACCCGCCATTCAACCCGGGGAATGGCGTCCGGTTCAGCCTCGAAAAAACGCTTCCGTGAACACAATGAACACAATTGACAAAATAGTTTTAAAACACAATAAATTGAGAACGCTTACAAATGAAGCGGTTTCATATACACTTTATCTTATTAGAAGATAGGAGTGATAGATATGCTCGCTTTATTAGGATACTTGATGATATTAGTGTTTATGATTTTAATTATGACAGGGCGACTTTCAGCCATGATAGCTTTGATTGCAGTACCAAGTGCCTTTGCACTTATTGGCGGGTTTGGCGGTAAAATGGGTGAGATGGCGTTGGAAGGAATCAAAGACGTCGCGCCAACGGGAATCATGATTTTATTTGCGATCCTTTTCTTTGGCATTTTGATTGATGCTGGGGTTTTTGACCCGATCATCAATACGATCCTTAAGGTTGTAAAAGGAGATCCTGTGAAAATTGCCATCGGCACGGCAGTCCTGGCCTTGCTGATTTCCTTGGATGGAGATGGTACGACGACATATATGATAACGATTTCAGCCATGCTTCCGCTATATAAACGGATTGGAATGAGACCGCTAGTATTGGCCGGTATTGCTGTTTCGTCATCTGGAGTCATGAATCTACTTCCTTGGGGAGGCCCTACAGCACGGGTGATGACCGCTTTAAAACTTGAAATGTCCGATGTTTTCACCCCTGTCATTCCTGCGATGATTGGCGGAGTCCTATTCGTCCTTTTCATGGCATATTGCCTGGGTAAAAAAGAAAGAAAGAGAATTGGGATCATTGAAGTCGATTATCGTGCTGTGGCACAGCACGCGGCTGCAACGGAAGATGCTTATATTAAGCGTCCTAAATTGATAATATTCAATTACGCATTGACTCTTACACTGCTGGTTGCGTTGATTATGGAACTTATGCCTTCAGCGGTTCTGTTCATGGTAGGTTTCGCAATTGCCATTACGGTTAATTATCCGAAACTTAGTGATCAGAAAGAGCGTGTGGCAAACTATGCGGACAATGCTTTATCTGTAATTTCGATGATTTTTGCAGCAGGTGTCTTCACTGGAATCCTTGCCGGTACGGAAATGGTCGATGCCATGGCAAACTCTTTGATTCAGCATATTCCAGATCAAATGGGCGCACATTTTGCTGTCATCACAGCCATCATCTCAGCACCTTTTACGTTCTTCATGTCTAATGACGCATTTTATTATGGTGTGCTCCCATTACTTGCTAAAGCGGGAGCTGCTTATGGAATTGACCCTGCCCTAATCGGTAGAGCTTCACTATTAGGGTTGCCCGTCCATCTATTAAGCCCGCTTGTTCCATCCACCTATCTTTTGGTTGGAATGGTAGGGGAGGATTTCGGGGCATTGCAGCGCACTTTCCTGAAATGGGCATGCGGATCGACGCTTGTCATGATAGTGGTATGTGTCCTATTGGGAATCATCCCACTATAAGGTTCTAAAGAGTCCCGTTCGTCAAGTTGCGAACGGGGCTCTTTTCTGTCTGCATCAAGAGCTGAATAAATCTGGAAAAGTGAGATACATTATGTTTGTCTTCTCCTTCGCGACAAAGTTAGCTTTTTCTTTTATTGAATGCGGAAGGTACGTACCTTAAGATTAGAGGAAACTATATTAATATGAAGGGAAGAGAGCAAGATGGCTCACTTTAATATAAAAGTTGCAGTTCAAAAGTTCGGTAACTTTCTAAGTTCAATGGTCATGCCGAATATATCAGCTTTCATAGCATGGGGGCTGATCACTGCCCTATTCATCCCATCTGGTTTCCTGCCAAATGAAAGCCTTGCCAAAATGGTTACACCGATGGTTACGTTTTTACTGCCGCTTTTAATTGGGTATACGGGTGGTAAGCTAATCCATGACCACCGAGGCGGCGTAGTCGGTGCCATTGCGACAATGGGCGTCATCGTCGGATCTGACATCCCGATGTTCCTTGGAGCCATGATAATGGGACCGTTCGGCGGTAGCGAAATAACAAAAGAAGTTATCAATCACTACAACAACTTGAAATAAAAGCGAAAAACTCCTGAAATCTTTTTTCAGGAGTTTTTTTCTTAAACAAAAAGCCAATAAAAGAAGGAACTGGCATCCGATAATCTTTAAAACTCAAAAAAACCCTTGTAAACAGTAATCATTACGTTTTATAATAAAAGGCAGTCAAGACAAGAGGATTTTTTTAAAAAATAAATCGTAATCATTTTGATTTGTTTGGTGAAAGGGGCTTTATATGTTGAAAATATGGGGAATTGCTTGAACAAAGGCGGATAGTGCAATAAATCGAGAGTTTCGGAGCATTTACTTAAGGTGGTGCTATTGATGAGATTTAGTGCTGTTTCTCATGAGTTCGGGGGATTTACTCGTGAGTTTGGAGGATTTACTCGTGAATTTGGCGCATTTACTCGTAAGTTTGAAGCAAATACTCGTGAATTGGTGTTTACTCTCGTCGAGGAGCATTACATAGTTTGATTTCGGATAAGCATTCGGCAATGCGTTACGTGTTTTGTCATGATAGTAAAGCAAAGCTGCATTATAAATCGTAATCAATACGATTTTGAAGCGGCTAGTAAAAATAGTTGAGGTAATGGAGGAAATATATCGTGTTCAGAAAATGTATATCGATTTTTATTGTTTGTTTATCATTCTTTCTTTTGGCTGCCTGTTCCACCAAGTCTTCGAAAGATCAAGTGGGAGGGGAGAAGGAAGTGAACTTGCTTTTTAATTTTGCGACTAGCTCGCTTGATCCGAATGTCGATACTAGTTATGTGTCACTAAGGGCTGGGATCACTGAGACATTGGTGCATCTCAATGATGAGGATTTGACCATCGAACCTTGGCTGGCGAAAAGCTGGGATAGCAAGGATGGTCAATTATGGAATTTCGAGTTAAGGGAGGGTGTGACTTTTCAGAATGGAAAGCCGATGGATGGCAAAGCGGTGAAGGCTTCGTTGGAGAGGGCGATGAAAGATAGTCCGGCGATCAAGAATGCCTTGCGCATTGAATCGATTGAAGCGGACGGAAATGCGCTGACGATTAAGACGGAGGTTCCTTTTCCTGAGTTTCCTTCTGAATTGGTTCATCCAAATACATCGATTATTGACGTGAAGGAAAGTGACTATATAAACAAGCCAATAGGAACAGGGCCATTTGCCGTTTCGAAATTCATACCAGGTACGGCTGTTGATTTAATCCGTTATGAGTCTTACTGGGATGGAGCCGCAAAGCTTGAGAGCGCCAGGTTTTCGTTTAATGAAGATGCCAATGCACGGTCTCTTGCCCTTGAATCGGGAGACGCCGATATTGTTTTCCGTCCGGAAGTGGAAAGCCTGGAAAATTTAAAGGCCATAGATGGTGTGAAGGTTGAATCGACATCCACTTTCCGTGTACATCAAATGACGATGAATTTGGAACGTAAAGCATTGCAGGACATACACGTCCGAAAGGCGATAGATGCCTTGATCGACCGATCATCCATTGCGGATACGATTTTACATGGTCATGCAGAAGTGGCAACAGGGCCATTTCCATCCACATTCTCTTTTGCTCCGGACTATCCGAAAAAAGAGAATGGAATGGAAGCGGCTAAGGGGTTTCTTGATCAGGCGGGATATAAGAAAGTGGATGGTGTCATGCAAAAAGACGGCAAACCGTTAACGTTTACACTTCTTACATACAGTTCACGTGCCGATCTGCCGTTAATTGCCCAAGTTTTTCAATCGGATGCCGGCCAGTTGGGGATTGATGTGAAAATCAAGCAAATAGAAATCCCTGAAGAGTATATGGCTGCCAATCGCGATTGGGATTTAACGACCTACAGCAATTTAACGGCTCCGCGCGGGGATGCCGGTTATTATTTAAATGCTACTTATCATCCAAAGGGAGCCTTGAACTTCAGTGGGGCCGATGATAATCACCTGACGTCCCTGATTGATGAGCTGAATGTAACGGTCGGACAGGAGAAGCGCTCGGATTTAGCTGAGGAGATTGCGATGTATGTGGATAAACAGGTGTATAATTCATTCATTTTACATCCGAATACACTTGTTGCTTATGATGCCGATAAAGTTGAAAACTGGATAACTTCGAGAAGCGAATACTACATGCTGACGAATGAACTGGATGTGAAGTGAATGTTGCGCATCTTAGTCCGGCGATTCATTGAGGTCGTGATTTTTGTCCTTGTGATTACATTCATCTCTTTCCTTTTTGTTCGGCTTGCTCCAGGGGACCCGGTTCTCTCGATACTTCAAGTGGATGATGTGTCGATCACAAACGAGCAAGTCAATGAACTTCGTGAAGAATTGGGGTTCAATGATCCGCTGTTAGTGCAGTATGGCGATTGGTTTATGGACTTTATCCAATTGGATTTCGGGCATTCCTATCTGACGAATCAGCCTGTGATGGAGATGATGATGAGCGGGCTGCCTGCAACACTTGAGCTGGCGATTGGCGCATTGCTTGTCATGCTTGGTATAGCCATTCCATTAGGTTCGCTTGCTGCCTTGTACAGGGGAAGCTGGATTGATCAGTTAAGCCGTGCCGTTTCTTTGTTGGGCGCAGCCATTCCTAGCTTTTGGCTGGGGCTGCTCTTGATAGATTTATTTGCGGTACGATGGGGGGCCCTTCCAACAATGGGCAGGGATGGATTTCGTTCTTTGATTCTGCCGTCACTCACGCTGGGGCTGGCCATCACAAGTGTGTACGTACGTTTGCTCCGTTCGAGTTTAATAGATTCCCTCAGTCATGATTTCATCAGGGCTGCCCGATCTAGGGGGATATCAGAAATACGGATATTCTTTGCCCATGCATTTCGTTATAGCTTGCCCCCGGTCATTACCGTATTCGGTGTCAGCCTTGGCAGCCTGATCGGCGGTGTAGTGGTGATCGAAGTGATTTTTGCCTATCCAGGCATAGGTAAGATGGTCGTGGACTCGATTCGGTCACGGGATTATCCAGTCATCCAAGGGTACCTGTTGGTCATGGCCATCATTGTATTCATGGTTAATAGTGCGGTGGATTTATCTTATCGGTATTTAAATCCGGAGCTAAGACTGAAGGAAAGGAAGCATGGAAAATGGAGTTAGTTATCAAAAAAAAATCCAAAAGGCGCTGGAGAATGACATTCCTTTTTACGGTGATGGCTACAGTCCTTGCCGTTTCGGCTTACACCTTTCTTATTCTGGAACATGATCCGGCACTGGTCAATCTGGGAGAAAGGCTACGGCCGGCAAGCATGGAACATCCGTTAGGGACGGATCATCTAGGGCGTGATGTATTGACACGTCTTCTGCTTGGCGCACAGCTGACGGTTGGCTACGGTCTCTTATCTTTGTTTGCCGCGGTTATCATCGGCGTCCCGTTCGGGGTGATTGCCGGTTTTAAAGGAGGTCTGATCGATCGGATTTTCATGCGCATTGCAGACGCGTTTCTCGCATTCCCTGATACGATCGTTGCCATTGTGCTTAGTGGTTTATTAGGACCAGGAATCGAAAATCTCCTGTTGGCAATCGTTCTAGTGAAATGGGTGAATTATGCCCGGCTTGTGCGAAGTACTGTGATCACCGAACGTCAGAAGGATTATGTCACAGCTGCTAAAATCAATGGATTAAGTTCATTTGGGATCATGCGGAAGCATCTATTTCCGCACCTGGTCGGCAACGTGCTTGTATTGGCTAGCCTCGATTTAGGAAAAATCATTTTGCTCATATCTTCCTTATCATATATCGGGCTCGGGGCGCAGCCGCCGGCACCAGAGTGGGGAGCCATGCTGAATGATGCCCGTCCATTCTTTCAATCCAATATGTTGCTGATGATTTACCCGGGGCTCGCCATTGTATTTGTCGTCCTTCTATCCAACATACTCGGTGATTATTTGCGCGATGCATTCGATGTGAAAAAGGAGGTGGAATCATGAGCACTTTATCCGTGAGGCAGTTGCATATCATGGGGAAGCAAAATCATATCGTCAAGGATGTTTCATTGGATGTGCAGGAAGGTGAATGGTTCGCACTTGTCGGACAAAGCGGGAGCGGCAAAAGCATGACGGCAATGGCAATATGTCAGCTGCTTGCACCCAATCTCCAAGCGAAGGGGGAAATATGGTACAGGGAAAAGAATTTATTAACGATATCTTCCTCAGAAATCAGGAAGATTCGCGGAAAGAGCCTGGCTTATATTTTTCAAGATTACCAGGGTTCATTTACACCGTTCCTTACCATCGGTCAGCATTTCGACGAATATCAGCGAACACATTTGAACCTTTCCAAAAAGGAAAGGCGCAAGCAAGCGGTCAAGGCGCTCATTTCGGTGGGCCTGAATGAAGATATCTACAGCAGATACCCTTTTCAATTAAGCGGCGGGCAGCTTCAACGCGTATCCATTTCAATAGCCATGCTGCTTGAGCCGGATATATTGATAGCGGATGAACCGACCACAGCCTTGGACAGTGTATCTTCCTTTAAGGTCTTACAGCTGTTATCAAGGCTCCAAAAAGAAACCGGATGTGCGATCTTGTTCATTACCCATGATTTACGTCATGTCAGGAAGTATGCGGATCGCATTGCGGTCATGAAAGACGGGGCCATCATTGAGACCGGTGATAAAAATCAGGTATTGAATCATCCGCAGCACGCTTATACGAATGAACTGATTCAATCATCTCCAACATTGAGCAGAATTCCATTTAAGCTTGAAGGAGTGTCAGGATGAGTTTATTAGACGTACGAAATGTCCATAAAAGCTATGATAACGGAGTGGAAATACTAAGGAACGTGAATTTCAGCATCGAAAGGAAGGAATGCCTCGGATTAGTGGGAGAGAGCGGCTGCGGAAAAAGCACACTGGCAAGACTCATCCTTCAAATTGAATCCTTTGACCAGGGCAGCATCTTATTTGAAGGAACCGCGCTGCAGAATAAAAACGAACGCAGTTTAAAACCGTATCGTAAGAACATCCAGGCCGTTTTGCAGAATCCTGCATCGGCTTTGAATCCAAAACTAAGGATAAAAGATTCACTAATGGATCCATATCTTCAATTTGGCAGCCAGGTCAATCTGAAACATTTTTCGTATACAAGTGAAGCGAACTTTATCGGACAGCTGCTGGAATCTGTGGAGCTTCCAAGGAGTTTTGCTGAACGTTACCCGCATGAGCTAAGCGGCGGACAAAAGCAGCGTGTGACCATTGCACGCGCAATCAGCATTGAACCGGCCCTCATTATATTGGATGAACCGGCTTCAAGCCTGGACGTTCTATCTCAAGCGGCGGTGCTGAAATTGTTAGGCGGGCTGAGGGAGACTTTGGACATTTCTTACCTTTTTATTTCTCATGATCTGTCGGCAGTACAGGAGATGAGCCATCGGATCATGGTGATGAAAGGTGGTGTAATTGTGGATTCTTTCGAAAATGAACGGCTTTTTTGCAGCGATCGCCATTCATACACAAAAGAACTGATTTCGATGTTTGAATAATGAGGTTGTGTTAATTTGGTTAATCGCAATGAACGAGTTGCTTCGGCAATTCGTTTTTATTTTGGGAAAAAAGAAATTCCAATAAACTTACTTGACATTATAAGCTTGTGAAAATATAATTACTTACATAAAGTAACCAACAAAAAGGAGAATTCATAATGAATAAAAATGATGCAGGTCAAGTTTTTTTAAGGGTGATTTTAGGTCTTACTTTTTTAATTCACGGCGTTTCAAAGTTTCAAGGGGGCATAGGAAATACGGAGGGATTTTTCGATAGCCTTGGCATTCCTGGCTTCATGGCGTACCTCGTTGCAGGAATCGAATTGATCGGGGGAATTGCGGTTATACTGGGTTTGGGAACACGAATCGTATCCGTCCTATTTGCGGTCATTATGGCGGGGGCGATTTTCACGGCTAAATTACCTGCTGGTTTTCTTGGAAACGGGCAAGCGGCGGGTTACGAACTGGACTTGGCACTGCTTGCCATGTCTGTCTATCTAGCGTGTGCAAACCGCACGGTTCTTTCTTTGGATCATGTGATTTTCAATAAAAAAGGGAAGTGACAATATGGATAAAAATTTTCATCAAAAACCAATTACCTTTGTTGGCGAAGTCAGTATAAATGTTTTGGATTTGAATAAGGCCATTCTGTTTTATCAAGAAATCATCGGTCTTAAAGTATTGAGTAAAACCGATCGGCAAGCTGTTTTGACGACAGACGGTAAAACCCCGTTGCTGACACTTGAGCAGCCTGCTGATGTGATTCCGAAAGAAGGGCGGACGACGGGCTTATATCACTTTGCCCTTTTACTGCCAAGTCGTGCTGACTTATCGATTTTTTTACGCCATTTACTTCAAACGAAATATCCATTTGGAGCGGCTGATCATGAAGTGAGTGAAGCGCTGTACATTACCGATCCGGATGGCAATGGGATTGAAGTATACTCTGACCGGCCATCGACTGATTGGAGATGGGCCGGAGGGGAAGTCGCAATGGGCACGGATCCGCTGGATGGGAATGACCTTCTGAAAGAAAGCGATGGTGAGTGGAGCAAACTGCCTGCAGGCACCTTGATGGGGCATATACATCTGCATGTAGCGGATTTACGTAAAACGGAGGAGTTTTACATGCAAGGTCTTGGGTTTAGCGTCGTGAATCGATATGGAGGAGCGCTCTTTACTTCAACCGGTGGATATCATCATCACATAGGATTGAACACTTGGAATGGCGTTGGCGCCCCTGCTCCTAAGGAAAATAGTGTGGGGCTAAACTGGTATACTCTCGTTTTTGCAGACGAAGAAGCGAGAAAAAAAGTAACGGAACAACTGAAAGGAATCGGGGCTGTCGTCACGGAAAAAGAAGGGTTTTTCGCTGTAACAGATCCATCAGGCAATGAGATTCATTTAGTCGTCTAAATATTATAAAGCAGAAAGCAATGGTGAGAGGATAATGGGATTTTTAAGTAGATTATTTAGAAATAAAGAAACCGCGGTAGGGGAGAATGGAAAAATGACAAAAGTATTATTCGTAAAAGTGAACGATCGTCCTGCAGAACAGGCAATCAGCTCGAAAATGTATGACACCTTCTTAAAAGCATATAAAGAGACACACCGTACAGATGAAGTGACAGAGCTGGATCTATTTAAAGAAGAACTTCCTTACTATGGAAATACGGCAATTACCGGCTTGTATAAACGTAACCAAGGTCTTGAACTGACAGCCGAAGAGGAAAAGGCGGCCGAACTGGTTGACCAATATTTAAATCAATTCATGGGGATGGATAAAGTGGTATTCGCTTTCCCTCTATGGAACTCAACGGTTCCTGCGCCGCTTATCACATATCTTTCCTATTTGGCACAAGCAGGTAAAATGTTCAATTATACGGCGGAAGGTCCTGTCGGGTATGCTGGTGATAAAAAAGTCATGCTATTGAATGCCCGCGGTTCTGATTATGCATTAGAAGGAATGGCTTCTGCTGAAATGGCCGTGAATTTAGTGAAAAATATCATTGGCCTATGGGGAATTAACAATCCGGATGTCGTGGTCATTGAAGGACATAATCAGTATCCGGATCGGACACAAAAAATCATCGCGGATGGTTTGGAGAACGTTGTAAAAGCGGCTGAAGCATTCTGATTGCGAAGTGAAATGAATAGAAGCAAAAAAGGCCCTCCATATTAATGGGGGCCTTCTTCGTGCAGAAATGATATTATTTGACCTGATACTTTTTCAAGCGGTATTGAAGACTTTGGCGGCTAATATTCAGGGCCTTGGCTGCTTTGGAGATATTCATCCCATGTTCCTTTAAAATCTTCTCCAAGTATTGCTTTTCAGTATGGGCGATATAATCATCAAGAGATAATGTCGACTCCTGTAAATCTCCATTTTCATGATTTTCTTTTCTATCGGGAAGAATGTCTTCCAAATGGGCTTTCTTCCTAAATAGAGCCGGAAGGTGGGTGATGGCAATCTTTGTATCGCCAGGTTCCATTAAATTCATGGCTCCCTCAATGATATGTTCAAGTTCCCTTACGTTCCCGGGCCAGTCGTAATCATAAAAAAGCGAGTAGACCTCTTCGCTGATTCCTTCTATATTCAATTCGAACAGCGCATTGAATTTCTCGATGAAGGATTGCGCCAGCAAAGGAATATCCTCTTTCCGTTCACGAAGAGGCGGGATGAATAACGAAACGACACTTAATCGGTAGTATAAATCCTTTCGTAAATGATCATTTGCAATGGCATCTATCGGATCTTCATTTATCGTTGCAATGACCCTAACGTCAATTTTTTTATCCTTTGTATCCCCAACACGGCGAATCGTCCTTTCTTGAAGGGCCCGTAATAATTTCGCTTGCATGTTCGGATTTAATGAGTTGATTTCATCTAGCAGGATGGTACCGCCCTGTGCCTGTTCGAATAATCCAGGCCTTTCAATTGATCCGGTAAAGGCGCCTTTCTTTGTGCCGAAGAGTATTCCTTCAATTAGACTATCCGGCAGGGCAGCACAGTTTTGGCTGATGAAAGGATGTGTCGAACGGCTGCTGCCATTATGGATGCTTTGGGCGAAGAGCTCTTTTCCAGTGCCCGTTTCCCCGACGATTAGGATGGAGGATGCCGTTCTGGTCGAGCGCTTGCTCTTTTCTATGACTTCCAGGAAATTTTCACTCGTTCCGATGATGCTGTCAAACGTATATTTGGTATCGCCTTTATTTAAGATATTATCTTTAATGATTCTTTCCAGATTCGTTATATCCTTTGCCACTTCAATTGCTCCGATGATATTTTGCTTCTGATCCAAAATCGGAAACGTATTATTGATTGTGGTAATTTCCTGTCCAAGATTATTGAAGTAGGTCTGCTTCGAGTTCTCGGTTGTCTTACCCGAATGAAGTGCCCTTATTAATGTACTCTCCGTTTCTTCCTTGAATTTAAAGATTTCGTGAATCTTCTTCCCTAACACTTCTTCTGAATCCATTCCTTCAATTTCTGCCATTTTCTTGTTATATACAATGGTCCGCCCTTTTATATCGATTATATGTATCCCTGTATCGATTACATCCACAAGCGAATAGAGGATGGGTTGGAAACCATCTATTTTAAGGATTTGATCTAAATTCATGAATGCCTCCCGTTTTTCTTCTTTTCTTAGAGCTATTGTAGAGGAATTGAAGTAAAGGCGCAAATAAAATTTGCACAGCAAGATTATTTTGCATCGAAGTGCAAAAATATTTTGCGGAAAAAGTGAAAAAACGCTGTTTTTTATGTTTTTTATAGTTGGCATGAATCTTGCATTAATTAAAAGTGTAAGGTTTAAGCGACGAAAATAGGGATTAGAGCAAAAAATAATGGCATACTATGTAAATTTTGCCCCAAAAGTGCTGAATTTCATTGCATATTTAATGAAATATCATTATTTTTTCAAAAAAATGAAAAGTTGGCACGGAACTTGCTTGTTAATTAAGGGTGAAGAAAAAAACATAAAATTTTAGGGAGATGAGCTATAATGGTCCAAACATATAAACACGAACCATTTACTAATTTTAAAATCGAAGAAAACAATAAAGCTTTTCAAGCGGCATTGAATGATGTAGCTAATGATTTAGGGAAGAAATATCCGCTGATCATTAATGGTGAAAAAGTGTTTACTGATGAAGTCATTACCTCTGTAAACCCAGCAAATAAAGAAGAAGTTATTGGAATCGTATCCAAAGCGAATAAGGATCTTGCTGAGCAAGCGATGCAAGCGGCAGATAAGACATTCCAAACTTGGAGAAAAACGAAAGCGGAAGTGCGTGCAAATATTTTATTCAGGGCTGCAGCCATCGTACGGAGAAGAAAACACTATTTCTCGGCTCTATTGGTGAAAGAAGCAGGAAAGCCTTGGAATGAAGCGGATGCAGATACAGCGGAAGCGATCGACTTCATGGAATACTATGCACGTCAAATGCTGAAGCTTAAAGACGGCATGCCAGTGGAAAGCCGTCCGATTGAACACAATGCTTTCAATTATATTCCGCTTGGTGTCGGTGTCATCATCTCACCTTGGAACTTCCCGTTTGCGATCATGGCAGGCATGACGACGGCAGCTCTTGTTTCAGGTAATACGGTCTTATTGAAACCGGCCAGTACAACACCGGTCATTGCAGCTAAATTCATCGAAGTGCTGGAAGAAGCGGGCATGCCTGCAGGAGTTGTGAACTTCATTCCAGGAAACGGTGCCGAGGTTGGCGATTATTTGGTAGATCATCCTCGTACACGTTTCATCAGCTTTACCGGATCTCGTGATGTTGGAATCCGTATTTATGAGCGTGCGTCAAAAGTTCATGAAGGCCAAATCTGGTTAAAACGTGTCATCGCTGAAATGGGCGGTAAAGATACGATCGTGGTTGATAAAGAGGCTGATCTGGAATTGGCGGCACAATCAATCGTCGCTTCTGCATTCGGATTCTCCGGTCAAAAATGTTCTGCTTGTTCACGTGCCGTCATAGTGGAAGATGTATATGACCAAGTCTTGAATCGTGCCATTGAATTAACGAAAGAAAAAACAGTCGGGGAACCAACAGATCTAAACAACTTCATGGGTCCGGTTATCGATCAAGCAGCTTACGACAAAGTCATGAGCTACGTTGAAATCGGTAAAGAAGAAGGGAAAATTGTTACAGGGGGAGAAGGAGACAATTCAAAAGGTTTCTTCATCCAGCCAACTATCATTGCCGATGTGGATGAGAACGCACGTGTCATGAAAGAAGAAATTTTCGGACCAGTGGTTGCATTCTGTAAGGCAAAAGATTTCAATCATGCAATCGAGATTGCCAATAACACGGATTATGGATTAACGGGTGCGGTCATCTCGAACAACATTGAACATATCGAACAAGCGCGTGAGGATTTCCACGTAGGTAACTTGTACTTCAATCGCGGCTGTACTGGTGCCATTGTAGGATACCAGCCATTTGGCGGATTCAATATGTCAGGTACAGATTCAAAAGCGGGCGGTCCTGATTATTTAGTTCTTCACCTTCAAGGAAAAACAACATCTGAAACGCTATAAATTTTAGGGGGAATCAACATGACAACTTTAACGGAAAAATTAATCGAGCAAACAGAACAATATGGTGCAAACAATTATAATCCACTTCCAATCGTCATTTCGAAGGCAGAAGGAGTTTGGGTGGAAGATCCTGAAGGCAACAAATATATGGATATGCTTAGTGCCTATTCAGCAGTGAACCAAGGCCACAGGCATCCAAAAATCATCGACGAATTAAAAAAACAAGCTGATCGCGTAACATTGACGTCCCGTGCATTCCATAGTGATAAATTAGGACCATGGTATGAAATGGTTTCACGCATTACGCAAAAAGACATGGCACTGCCTATGAATACAGGTGCTGAAGCTGTTGAAACTGCAATCAAAGCTGTTAGACGCTGGGGTTATGATGTTAAGGGAATCGCAGAAAACCAAGCTGAAATCATTGCATGTATCGGGAATTTCCATGGCCGGACGATGGCAGCAGTGTCCTTGTCATCCGATGATGAATATAGAAGGGGCTTTGGACCGATGCTGCCAGGAATCAAGCTGATCCCTTACGGCGACCTTGATGCATTGAAAGAAGCGATTACACCGCAAACGGCTGGATTTTTAATCGAACCGATTCAAGGTGAAGCGGGAATCATCATACCGCCACAAGGATTCTTAAAAGAAGCTTACGACTTATGTAAAGAAAATAATGTCCTATTCGTTTCTGATGAAATTCAGTCAGGACTTGGACGTTCAGGAAAAATGTTCGCCTCTGACTGGGATGGAGTAGTTCCGGATATGTACATTTTAGGTAAAGCGCTGGGCGGCGGGGTTTTCCCAATCTCTTGCGTAGCTGCAAACCGTGAAATCCTTGGCGTATTCAATCCTGGTTCCCATGGTTCTACATTCGGCGGCAATCCATTGGCATGTGCGGTTTCCATCGCATCATTGGAAGTCCTTGAAGAAGAGAAGCTTGCTGAACGTTCATTGGAGCTTGGACAATACTTTATGGATAGTTTAAAAGAAATCAAGAATCCAATGATTAAAGATATCCGCGGCAGAGGCTTATTCATCGGAGTCGAATTAACGGAAGCAGCAAGACCTTATTGTGAGCAGCTTAAAGAAGAAAAATTGCTATGTAAAGAAACGCATGATACAGTTATCCGTTTTGCTCCGCCATTAGTGATTACAAAAGAAGACTTGGATTGGGCAATCGAACGCATTAAAAAAGTTTTATCCTAATATACCTATGAGGTGAATTCCATTGAGTACAACAGTCAAAGAAGAAAAAGAAACTGCCAGCTTGCTTGATTCAACACAGGTCGTAATCAAGGAGGCGCTGGATAAGCTTGGCTATTCTGAAGAAGTGTTCGAGCTTTTGAAGGAACCTCTTCGGATGCTGACCGTCCGGATTCCAATCAAGATGGATGACAATTCAACGAAGATTTTCACTGGATACCGTGCACAGCACAACGATGCTGTCGGTCCGACGAAAGGCGGAATCCGTTTTCATCCTGAAGTCGATGAGGAAGAAGTCAAGGCACTTTCAATGTGGATGAGTTTGAAATGCGGAATCGTGAATCTGCCATATGGCGGAGGAAAAGGTGGCATCATCTGTGATCCGCGCCAAATGTCCATCGGTGAATTGGAAAGGCTTAGCCGTGGATACGTTCGGGCAATCAGCCAAATAGTGGGGCCGACTAAAGATATTCCGGCCCCGGATGTTTATACGAATTCACAAATCATGGCATGGATGATGGACGAATACAGTAGAATAAGAGAACACGATTCGCCTGGTTTCATTACAGGCAAGCCACTGGTACTGGGCGGTTCACACGGTAGGGAAAAGGCGACGGCACAAGGTGTCACCATCTGTATCGAGGAAGCGGCAAAGCGTAAGGGCATAGAATTGAAAGGTGCACGCATCATCGTCCAAGGGTTTGGGAACGCAGGAAGCTTTTTGGCCAAATTCATGCATGATGCTGGTGCGAAAGTGATTGGCATATCGGACGCATATGGTGCCATCTATAAACCGGATGGTCTGGATATCGATTACTTACTTGATAAAAGGGATAGCTTTGGAACGGTAACGACACTATTCGATAATACAATCACCAATCAGGAACTTCTGGAACAAGATTGTGATATTTTAGTGCCTGCTGCCATTTCCAATCAAATCACCAAAGAAAATGCACATCTTATCAAAGCCCAAATTGTTGTGGAAGCAGCTAATGGACCTACCACTTTGGAGGCAACCAAGATCTTGACGGAACGCAATGTGCTTCTCGTACCTGATGTATTGGCAAGTTCAGGCGGTGTGACAGTTTCTTACTTTGAATGGGTTCAAAATAATCAAGGTTATTATTGGGAAGATGCAGAAGTCCAAACCAAATTAAAAGAGTTATTGGTCAATTCATTTAATCAAGTATATGAAATGTCCGAGACAAGAAAAGTGGATATGAGGCTAGCAGCGTATATGGTGGGTGTCAGAAAAATGGCAGAAGCCTCGATATTCCGTGGCTGGGTATAAGCTAGCCAAATAATGGAGAGTGGAGGAGTGATTCCGTGTTAAAACCGATTCATACCATCGAGTGTGCTCAGGATGGGACCGTCGAACAAGTTTACGTTCAAAAGAATTCCTATGTTTATGAATGGGAGAGGCTCTTTTTAGTGAAAACGGAGGATGGGAAATTGATTGATGTTTCAATAGGTGCCAGTGGTCACATTACTGAAATTAATGTTTCGGCAGGGGATCCTATAAATAGAAAGCTTCCTTTAGCTTTGCTCCAAGACGATTTTGTTATAACTGGCTCTGATTGATTATAGGAAAGAGGGTGTTCCAAAGGCGGAAGCGATTTCTGCTTTGGGATGCTCTTTTTTTGTTGTGATCATTTATATGGTGATGACAAGCCAGGAAAAAGTTTGAAAAGAAAAAACGCCCTGTTTCATGGTAAAATATCAGAATGATTGGACAATGCACCAAGCAGTTCCAAACCAAGAAGCTACAAAGTGAATGGACCGATATGCGGAGATTGTCAGGGTTTGAATATGTAAAGTTGAGAGGAGGCTGGAAGGGTGAATATGAATGTGGATATATTCAGGAGATTATCCGATTTTGATAATGTTTTGGTCGTAGATGATAAAGGGATTATCATTTTTTATGATATGGCAGATTTAAATGTCCTTATAGAGCTTGGGATAAGGCCGGAAGAATTCATGGGGAAGAGTGTCACTTCCTTTTATAAAAATATCACGAACGAAAATAGTACGCTGATGAATGTGTTAAGGACGGGAAAACCGTTATGTAATATAAAACAAGAGATGATCACCAAAACGGGAGAGGTCATCGAAACGATCAATTCCACATTTCCGATAGCCGAAAACGGTAAAATAATTGGAGCCGTAGAATTCTCTAAGCGTTTCTTTTCCAAGGATGCCATTCAATATTTGGACAAATATTCGAGCCATAAAATCTTCAGGAGAAATAATACCGTTTATACGGTCGATGATATTATCACGGTTAACCCTAAAATGGAAAGCATTAAAGATAAACTTGGAAGAATTGCGTTAACGACCTCAAATATTTTGATCGTTGGGGAAACGGGCACAGGGAAAGAACTTATCGCTCAGGCGATCCATAATTTAAGCGATCGATTTGGAAAGCCCTTCATTTCACTTAACTGCAGTGCGGTCCCTGCTAGTTTATGGGAAAGCACTTTGTTTGGTACGAATAAGGGGAGCTTCACCGGATCGGAAGACATGCCGGGTCTATTCGAACAGGCGGAAGGCGGAACTTTATTTCTGGATGAAATCAATTCCCTGGATATGAATCTTCAGGTGAAGCTTCTGAAGGCGATTGAAGAGAAAACGATAAGAAGACTGGGCGGGAAGAAAAATATCCGCTTGGACATCAGGGTGATTTCAGCAACGAATGAGGTCCCGGATATTTTACTGGCGGAGAAGCGGTTGCGGGAAGATTTATTCTATAGAATTGGTGTCGTGCAGATTGACTTGCCAAACTTGATGGAAAGAAAAGAGGATATAGAAGTCCTTGTTGATCATTATCTGAATTTTTACAACAATGCGATGAATATATATATTGATGGTGTTCAGGATGAAGTGCTGGAGTGTTTCAAAAGATATCCATGGCCAGGGAATATCAGGGAATTGAAAAATGCGGTCGAGACGGCATATAATCATGTCCAGTCCAGTAGGATCACCCTTGATGATATTCCTGGAAGAATCAGAGATTATACCGAAGCTCCAATGGCTAATAACAACAGTCTTAATGTGGATTCATTAAAAGATGCGGTTCAGCAATATGAAAAAGAGATCATTGTGCGTCAGTTGAAAAATACGAATGGGAAAATGGCGGAATCTGCCAGACAGCTTGGTATCTCCAAACAATTATTGAAATATAAAATGGAAAAACATAAATTGCGGTAAAAATTTTTTTACGCTAGAGGGAAAAATTTCACCACTTTTATTGGATTTTGATAATCAAAGGGTCACGATTCTAGACGCTAAATAGAATCGTGACCCTTTTTTGCCTTGTGTTTAGCGTCATATGCAAGTAACGTTAAAAATAATTAAAATATTGTTAAGGTTGGCACGGCATTTGCTTATATAAGTGATAGGCGTATTAATAGCTGGTTTCATTTAGTGATAAAAAAATAGAGGTGAATGGATGAATAAAAACAAGATAGTACGTGACAGCCTTATTTTTGGTTTTGCTTTATTTGCCGTATTTTTTGGGGCTGGCAATCTGATTTTTCCTCCGTCGATCGGACTTGCATCAGGGTCGGATTGGCTTCCGGCGCTAGCGGGCTTCATTCTTACGGGAATTGTACTCCCTATACTGGGAGTTGTGGCGGTCCTGAATTCAAAAGGGAAATTTGAAGAACTGACAAGGCCGATCAGCACTTGGTTTTATAAGGTATTCAATCTGGTCGTCATGATTGGGATTGCGATGCTCGTCACTGTACCCAGGACGGCCGCTACGACCCATGAGATGGGGGTACATACATTATTCCCGAATGTACCTTCTTTCGTGACGATGGTCGTTTTCTTTGGATTGAATTTTTATTTTGCCAGCGATCGATCCAATCTCATTGATAAAGTCGGACAAGTGCTAACGCCTGCTCTGTTCGCCATTCTTCTTTTTATCGTCATCAAAGGCACTATCGATCCATTGGGGGCGCCTGTAAATACGGAAATTCAAAATCCGTTTGGCCACTCGTTTTTTAGTGCCTATCAGACGGGTGACGTGTTCACGGGCCTTCTTTGTGCCTCGGTTTTCATTGGCTCGATTGCAGCAAAGGGATATGCGGAACCTTCCAGAATGAAGCAAGTGGTCATGAATGGAACCATCGTGGCAGGTTTGGGATTGCTCATCATATACGGAGGACTTCTATATATAGGTGCTACAGGAAGCGGATTATTCCCTTATGACATGGAGAGTGCGCAGTTGGTGACGGGCCTGGTTTATAAACTGCTTGGGGATTACGGCACCATTGCTTTGGCTATAGCGGTTTCATTAGCGTGCCTTACCACCTCAATTGGAATAACCGCTTCAATAGCAGATTTCCTTAGCGGGTTGACGAAACAAAAAGTGAGTTACCGCAATTGGGTAATCGTCGTTTGTGCCACTGGAGTGTTGATGGGGCTAATGGGTGTCGAAAAGATCATCGACTACTCCGTACCGTTATTCATGGGAATTTACCCTGTTTCGATTGTGATTGTCTTACTTGGCGTTTTCCGCAGATACATACCAAACGCGGGAGCCTATAAGGGGTCGATCCTGGCCACTTTCATCATCAGTTTATGCGAAACATTGGAAAGCATCGGTATCCATATGGGATTCATGAATGATTTCATTTCCATCATTCCATTCAGTTCATATGGTTTTGCATGGCTGATTCCAGCCGTACTGGGATCCGTCGTGGGAACGTTCATTCACGGAAAACAGGCTCAGGAAATTCCTTCAAGCCCCATGAATGGCGAAAACCATTCATCTTAAATGTTGTGAAACGACATAAGGTTTAAATATGGAAGGATGAAGTTAAGTTTGAACTTTCATCATGTTGGATTTTACTAATTAAGGAGAGAGAAAGTATGAATGAAAATAAACGAAATATGAAGTTTATTTATATAAATGGAAAAATATTTACATCGAATCCAAAACAACCTTATGCGAGTGCCATGGTTGTTCGTAATGGGCGCATCGAGTGGGTTGGAGAACAGTCAGAGACAGACGGATTGAATGGGGAACGGATTGATCTACAAGGGCGGCGGGTGCTTCCCGGACTAATTGATGCACATCTGCATCCGCTATTTTTAGCTAAGGCAGCCAAGCAAATTCCATGTATGCCTCCTGTCGTTGAATCGATTGAGGATTTGATCAAGGCCGTTCGTGAACAGTGTGAATCCCAAAATTCAGGGGATTGGATTGAAAGCTGGGGATATGATGAAGGGAAATTGATGGAAGGGAGGTCCCCTTCACGCTACGATCTGGATAGGGCGACGACGGAAGTCCCTGTGGTCATAACCCGGACCTGCGGCCATATAATTGTCGTGAACAGCAAGGCATTGGAATTGGCGGGAATTACAAAGGACACGCCAAATCCAGCAGGGGGAGAGATTGACAGGGATTCAGAAGGGGAGCCGACCGGAATATTACGGGAAAATGCTAAAGAACTGATCAATAAAGTGATGCCGGTTCAAACATTCGAAGAAGAAACAGATACTCTCGCCGAACTGAGTCCCCAATTATTAGCACATGGGATTACTGCAATCACTGAACTCCTGGCAAGGACCAAGCCGATCGATTACTTGGATATGTATAGGGCTGCGAGCGAAAAGGGCTTAAAGCAACGTACAGTTTTATACTATATTTGGGAAGATATGAAGAATGATATGATCCTGGATAAGGGTAAAACAAACAGAGAAAGCCAGAATCATATCGGTGGGGTTAAGTTATTCTCGGATGGCAGCGTGTCGGGGCAAACCGCGTGGGTCGACCCGCCATTTTTAGGAGAAGAAAAGAACCAGGGCATACAGATGACCTCAGAGGCGGAGTTGTTAAGTGCAGCTGAGGCAGCCAGGGAAAACAATATTCAATTGGTCATACATGCAATGGGGGAGCAAGCGATCGATATGATCGTGAATACCTTTTACGGAAAAACGGGATGGATCGCGGATGGTCCATCAATAAGAATCGAACATGCAGCCATGCCTACAAAGCAAGCACTTAAGCGAGCAGCTGAAACGGGTATCGCTTTTGTTCCCCAACCAATCTTCTTATATGCCGAAATCGAAAGCTACCTTAATAATCTAGGTGCAGAACGCACAAGGCAAACGTACCCCATCCAATCCATGTTAAAGGCAGGCATAAAGCTGGCATTCTCTTCCGATGCACCTGCAACGGCGTGGGTTGATCCGGTCAATCCGTTCGTTGGAATCAAGGCAGCCGTCACGCGAATTGCCTATGACGGTACGGACACCGGTCAGGATCAGCGTGTGGATGTACCTACCGCGATTACACTCTACACGCGGGCCGCTCAGGAGATAACGAGAATCCCGGATGTCGGGCAGCTCACTCCCGGCTATCATGCAGACTTCATTGTGCTTGACCAGGATATTTTGGCGATAAGACCGGAGGAAATCGATAGGATTACAGTGGAAGAAACCTATATGGGCGGTTCTTTGGTTTATCAAAAAGAAAAGACGATAAATAAATAGAAGAAATAGGGACGAAAAGGGAGCGGATTTCCTTTTCGTCCCTTTCGTTTCTTAGTACGGTGTTCAATAGTAGTAAAAAATATTTTACGCTAGAGGGTAAAAAATTTACACTTCCATGGTGTATAAGGCGCAAAGGGTTTGCTGTATCCTATTTTTCAAGGAGCGGGAAGGGTAATCCGGAAAATTAATAATTGGCACATAACTTGCTGATTACTAGATAGATAGATCTTATTGTTCATATTTGAGGAGGAAATGGTCATGCAAAGTTTGAAATTATATCCGGAAATAAAAAGTGTAAGGGAAGATGTGATTGCTTGGCGGCGTCATCTTCACCAGCATCCGGAATTATCTTATCAAGAGGAGAAGACATCGCAATTCGTATACGAAACTCTGTTGTCATTTGGAAACCTGGAAGTTACACGTCCGACAAAATACAGTGTGATGGCCCGCTTGATTGGTTCCCAACCGGGGAAAACATTGGGCATCCGTGCAGATATGGATGCGCTGCCGATTGAGGAAGAGAATTCTTTCGATTTTAAATCCCGAACACCAGGTGTCATGCATGCTTGCGGTCATGATGGACATACGGCGATGCTTCTTGGTACGGCGAAAATCCTTTCCGGAATGAAAGATAGCCTGAAAGGTGAAGTCCGCTTCTTTTTTCAGCATGCCGAAGAGTATTTTCCTGGGGGAGCGCAGGAAATGGTCGATGCAGGCGTTATGGAAGGTGTGGATATCGTGATTGGAGCCCACCTCATGTCCACCTTTGAAGTCGGGAAAGTTGGCATCGTGTATGGACCGATGATGGCAGCGCCTGATGGTTTCTTCCTGACCATTAAAGGAAAGGGAGGCCATGGTTCTGCACCTCATGAAACGATTGACAGCATCGCGATCGGGGCCCAGGTCGTTACGAATCTTCAATATATCGTGTCCCGCAATACAGATCCGCTCGACAACTTGGTTCTGTCCATTGGAAAGTTCGTTGGAGGGGAAGCGGCCAATGTCATTGCAAACTCCGTAGAGATAAGCGGGACGGTTCGAAGTTTTGATTTGAAATTCCGTGAATCCATGCCAATTCTTATGGAAAGGGTCATCAAAGGCATTACGGAAGCTCATGGTGCCTCGTATGAATTTAACTATCTAACTGGATATCGACCAGTCATAAATGACAATGAAGTCACCAAGCACATTGAAGAAACTGTCCGTGAAGTTTATGGAGAACAGGCTATCGACCATCAGAAACCGACGATGGGGGCTGAGGACTTTTCGGCTTTTCAACAGAAGGCACCTAGCAATTATTTCTTGATAGGAGCTGGGAATAAGGAAAAGGGAATAACCTATCCCCACCATCATCCGCGTTTTACTTTTGACGAAGATGCCATGGAATACGGTGTTAATATTTTTATCCATGCTGTTCGTAAGATTTTAGGATAGAATCCAAGGGGCAAATTACTGGAGAACATTAGAAATCCTTGCCGGGAAGGAAAAAAGAACTAGAATGTACATTACCCAAGATTTATGAAAGCACCTTCGCTGACCGTACGCTTAATTGGGTATGGTTACGCGAAGGTTTTTTCAATTGGAAGGAATTAAATGGTTTTGTGGCACTGAAAATGATTGATGGCATATTGTCATATTCGCTTTCATAAACTGTTACAAGCCAATAACCAAGGCCAGAAAGGAGTTGATCATGGTTGCTCGAAACCGATTCAACCGCTTTTCTTTATCCGTGTGTGCTTTCTAGGAAATTAAGCCCACGGCTAGAAATATTATGTTAAAATACAACATGAGATTTAAACATCAAAAAAATAGTGGTTTTTCTTAATTCAACCAGATTTGACAATAAAATGGTGAATATTCAGAATTCCACTGTTTAAAAAAGGGGAGTTAAATAAGAGTATGAGAATCTCAGAATTAAAAAGGAACGCCCTTAAGTCGTTGGGAGGTAAATGGGGAGTAACTGTATCGCTAATGTTGCTTCTGTTCTTGATCAACATCATTTTGCCTTTTATTGTCGAAGTGATCGGAAGCGGTGGGTTTTCACAATGGCTCATGCAGGAAGAAACACCGATATGGTCTGATATCTTCAGCCTAGTCTTTACCATTGCATTAATCCCGCTTACCATTTCAACCACTTGGTTCTACCTGAATTTGGTTAGGGAAGGAAACCCTGATATTCCAGAAGTATTTGCTATCTATAAAGAAGGAAAAACCTCTTTCAAGCTTATTGGTGCATCCATCTTACAAGGTATTTTCATTTTTTTATGGTCATTATTATTAATCATTCCGGGTATCATTAAAGGCATCGCCTATTCGCAGCTGTTTTTCTTATTGAAGGATCATCCTGAATACACGGTGCTTGAAGGCATTACAGAAAGCAGAAAAAGGATGAAGGGCTTGAAATGGAAGTATTTCCTTATGCACCTAAGCTTCATCGGATGGGGCATCCTTTGCATGTTCACGCTGGGAATTGGTTTACTATGGTTGATTCCTTATGCAGGAACAACAATGGCTGCATTTTATAATGAATTAATTGTGCCTCAAGATGACGATCAACAATTAGAGGTATAAAAGATCAACCGATAGCAACTGGCTATCGGTTTTTTTATTCCCGATTCCCCTTAAAAAGGTTAAATTGTTCATTTTGCCTGGTGTATAATAGAATATTGAGAATGCCATTTAGGGGGATTACATAGTGAGTGGGTATAATATTGCGGATCTGGTATACCAATTGTTTTGCCTTGTATTTCTTATCCTGATCATCGTGGGAACCGTATCCCTTTTCCGTTCAATCAAGCACCGTAAAACCAGACTGGATATCATGGAAAAGAAGATGGATGATTTGCATGAACTGATTAAAAGGGGCAAAAATTGACGGCTACAGTGCAGCCGTTCAGACTGTAGACAAACTCGAAGAAAAGCGAGTTTGCCTGCAGTTTTTTTATTTGAAAAACGTTCCAGTTGATTGGGGCGGGTGTTCGAGACTCCTGCGGGAAAAGCGTGGCCAAGGGAGACCCCACAGGCGCAAAGAGTGACGAAGAGGCTCCCGGACCGCCCGCGGAAAGCGAGTGCCTGGAGTGGAAATCTACGTAAAATAATTTATACTGAAATAACTTAGTGAAAGGACTTTCACCGAATTTGAAAATGAGGATTGGATTTTAAGCTTCAATTGAGAGACATAAAAAAATTGAAAAAGAAAGGGAATTGTCAAAAATAAGCAGTTTTACATAGGGGAGTTGGGATTGTGGGGCAAATTTCATGTAAGGCTGCTGGTATGGAAGATGCATGGTTTGTTGCGGGATTTTACCCTATAATGGAATAGATGTGTATTTAAGGATTTGGTGAAAAAGTCTATCAGGAATGCTCGACCCTTTAACAAATCGACTGAGATGGTAATGCTGAACATTCGATCCTTTTGTTATGTAACTTTTAAGAAGTGGGAGGAGTCGGTATCATGAAAGAAGTTATTGCAGTAAAAGAAATTACTAGGTTTAAAACACGGACGGAGGAATTTAGTCCGTACGCTTGGTGTAAACGGATGTTAGAAAATGACCCGGTGAGTTATCACGAAGGAACGGATACGTGGAACGTTTTTAAATATGAAGATGTGAAGCGGGTTCTCAGTGATTATAAACATTTTTCAAGTGTACGGAAACGGACAACCATATCGGTTGGAACGGATAGTGATGAAGGTTCTGTGCCTGATAAAATCAAAATCACTGAAGCGGATCCACCTGAGCATAGAAAACGCCGTTCACTGCTGGCCGCAGCATTCACACCTAGAAGTCTTCAAAACTGGGAACCTCGCATTCAGGAAATTACGGATGAGTTGATTGGACAAATGGATGAGGAAACGGAAATCGATATTGTGCAATCATTGGCGAGTCCGCTTCCGATCATTGTCATGTCGGATTTGATGGGCGTTCCCTCGAAAGATCGTTTATTGTTTAAGAAATGGGTGGATACCTTATTTCTTCCTTTTGATAGAGAAAAACAAGAAGAAGTAAATGAATTGAAGCAAGTGGCAGCAAAAGAATACTATCAGTATTTGTATCCGATTGTTGTGCAAAAACGATTAAACCCGGCGGATGATATCATTTCAGATCTATTGAAGTCAGAAGTGGATGGGGAAATGTTTACGGATGATGAGGTTGTCCGGACGACCATGCTGATTTTAGGGGCCGGGGTCGAGACAACAAGTCATTTACTGGCCAATAGCTTTTATTCCCTGCTATATGATGACATAGAAGTTTATCAAGAGTTACATGAAAACCTGGATTTAGTTCCGCAGGCGGTCGAAGAAATGCTCCGATTCCGATTCAATCTTATTAAATTAGATCGCACCGTAAAGGAAGATAACGATCTATTGGGAGTGGAATTGAAAGAAGGGGATAACGTGGTTGTTTGGATGAGTGCAGCTAATTTGGACGAAGAGATGTTTGAAGACGCCTTCACCCTTAATATCCACCGCCCTAATAATAAGAAGCATCTAACCTTCGGAAATGGCCCTCATTTCTGTCTGGGAGCGCCGCTAGCCAGGCTGGAAGCAAAGATTGCGCTTACTGCATTCCTGAAGAAATTCAAGCGGATTGAAGCGGTGCCATCCTTCCAGTTAGAAGAGAATCTTACCGATTCAGCGACCGGGCAAACTTTGACATCACTACCGCTTAAGGCTAGCCGTATTTAAAAAACGAAAAACCTTGTGCACTAACCTGCATAAGGTTTTTTTCTTTTTAGTAGGGACGCATGGATACATGTTGATTGGCACCCGTTAAATCAATTGATGTACCTGAAGTCGTCAGGAAATCTTATAGTAACCTGAAGTTGAGGTGACAATGAAGAATGGAGTAGTATGATAAAGTAGGAAATTTTGTGCCGAGGCAAATTCCTGAATTCGGTTGGCGGGCGATTACACTCACCATGCAATGAAGAAGATATGATAAAATGGAAATTTCCATAGAATCGGTTTTAAATAAGTGAAAGGATGTTATTATGAAATTAAAGCAGCAATTAACCATTGCCTTTATAGTAAGTGTACTTTCTTTAATCGGGTTCAGTTTCATGGCATTTACCATAAGTGCAAATGAATACCTGAAATTTGATGAAGATGTGATTTCCTTGGTGCAGGGATGGGAGTCGCCTCTTCTGACTGACATCATGAAGTTCTTTACCTACATAGGTTCAACCGTTTCCCTGATCATACTTTCCTTGATCATTTTGTTTTTCTTATATAGGGTTTTGAAGCATCGTTTGGAATTGGTCTTATTCACTGCAGTCATGGTTGGTTCACCTCTTCTCAATTTGATGGTTAAGCTATTGTTTCAACGCACCCGGCCCGATTTACATCGACTCATCGAAATAGGGGGGTACAGTTTCCCTAGTGGACATGCCATGAATGCATTTTCTTTATACGGTATTCTTACATTTTTGCTATGGCGTCACATTACAGCTAGGTGGGCAAGGATTCTATTGATTCTGATCAGCATGATGATGATTCTCTCGATAGGTATTAGCCGTATATACTTGGGGGTCCATTATCCTAGTGATATCATTGCCGGATATTTGGCGGGTGGTTGTTGGATCGCGATTGCCATTTGGTTTTTCCAAAGGTATCAAGACCGCCGGAAGAACAAAGATCGTTAATAAAGGGAGCAAGATTATTGCAAGTTAAGCAGCCGGCGGGTAACAAGTAAGCTGTTGATTCAAGAAAGTTAGGAGCGTATTAAATGGAAAACTGGATTACGGAATTCATGAATGATTTTGGGTATATAGGAATCTTTCTATTAATAGCATTGGAAAATATTTTCCCGCCTATCCCGTCAGAGGTCATTCTTACTTTTGGCGGCTACATGACAACAAAAGCGGATATGACGATTATCGGCGTCGTGATTGCTGCGACTATAGGGTCAGTGGCAGGGGCAGTCGTCCTTTATGGAATTGGTTTACTTCTTGATGTTAAGGTTATTGAAAAGTTCGTGGAAAGATGGGGCCATATTCTTAGGTTAACGGTATCGGACGTCCATAAGGCGAATTCATGGTTTGACAAGTACGGGGCATGGACCGTGTTTTTCTGCAGGCTGGTTCCGTTGATCAGAAGCTTGATCTCAATTCCTGCAGGCATGTCCCATATGAGCTTTTGGCTCTTTCTGCTTTACACAACATCCGGAACATTAATTTGGAACATCATATTAGTCAATATCGGGGCAGCTGTTGGGTCTTCCTGGGAAGATATAGTAGGATATATGGACATTTATTCAAACATCGTTTATGCGATATTGGCTTTGTTATTGATTATTTTCGTTGTTTTGATTTTTAGAAGGAATAAAGGGAAAGTATAATTTAGAGTTTAGTTGATTGGGCGTTATAATCGGCACTTCATTACATAACGGAAAATAACCGCCAAAGGCTGTCATTGCGACAGCCTTTTTCTTATGGAAGGAAGTAGGCTGAACTCAGAATAAAGGGGGAATGCTTTGGGCAAAATGAGTGAAACGAAAAAGGAATGAGGTTCGGAATATGGCTTCTTTTTTCAAACAAAAGAGACAAGTAAAGCAACGTGAAAAGAAAAAGGAAGATGAAGGTCAATCCAAAAGCAAAACGCCAATTTATATTGAAAGTTCCCTTTCTGCCAATCTGGAAATCGTGAAGAAAAAGACGGGGAAAAGTCCCGACATCATTATCCGAACGTTGAAAATCGGTCAAAATCCGGAGATAAAAACAACTATTTTGTATGTGCAGGGTCTGATTGATAATCCTAGCGTAACGGACTTTTTAATTGAATCAATCATGAAAAATTCTCACCTATCAAAAAACATACTTCCACTGGAAGCATTGGAAATTATCTCTGAGGACGTGGTTTCCCTCGGTGGCGTAGAAAGGGTCACGGACTGGGAAAAACTATTTTTGACATTATTATCAGGGGACAGCATCATTTTTGTTGATGGAGTAAACATCGCCCTGGTTGCCAGTACAAGAGGAGGAGAGAAGCGCTCGATTCAGGAACCGAGCACGCATTTGACTGTCCGGGGATCTAGGGAAGGGTTTACGGAATCGAATGGAACGAACATCGCCATGTTACGCCGCATCATCAATACCCCGGACTTATGGATAGAGTCGATGAAAATAGGCACGGTGACAAAAACGGACGTTTCCATCATGTATATAAATGGAATTGTCAGGGAAGGGATTGTCGAGGAGGTCAAGAAGCGCTTAAATCGAATTAACATCGATAGCATTCTTGAATCAGGATATATTGAACAATTGATAGAAGACCAGGTCATGACCCCATTCCCAACCCTTAACCATACAGAAAGACCGGATATGGTTGCGGGAAATCTTCTGGAAGGAAGAGTGGCGATATTCGTTAATGGAACGCCTTTCGTCTTGGTGGCCCCGGCAATATTCGTACAGTTTTTTCAATCTGTCGAAGACTACTATAATCGCTTTGACATTGCTTCTGCCACACGTTTTTTACGAATCATCGTTTTCATCATCTCGATAGTCGGGCCGGCTGTCTATGTTGCCGCCACGACTTTTCATCAGGAAATGATTCCAACGAAGTTGCTGGTCATTGTAGCGGCCCAAAGGGAAACGGTTCCTTTGCCTGCCGTCGTTGAAGCGCTACTTATGGAAATGACCTTTGAAATATTACGGGAAGCAAGTCTTCGGATGCCAAAGGCCGTTGGTTCGACGATGTCCATTGTCGGGGCACTGGTCATTGGGCAGGCGGCCGTCCAGGCTGGTATCGTATCGCCGGCAATGGTCATCATCGTCTCGATCACGGCGATCGCCAGTTTTGCAACCCCTTCTTATGCCATAGCAATATCTGCCCGCATTGTCCGGTTCGGTTTCATCATTTGTGCCGGCACATTAGGTTTTTATGGGATGATTTTAGCCTTTATCATTCTCATCGTCCATTTATGCAGCCTGCGTTCACTTGGAGTTCCTTATATGACTCCGCTCGCACCTCTGAATCCTGAAGGGCTGGGCGACACATTCTTCAGAAGACCGATGTGGGCATTCAAGGAAAGGCCAAAATTTTTAACCAACGAAAATAATCTGATAAGGGAAGGCGAAAATCAAAGACCATTGCCTCCTGAATCGCGCGGAATGAAAACTTCTGACGAGAAAAAAGGTGAAGGCAATGAATCGTAAAAGATTAGTTCCGCTCTTGATGATGTTGATCGCCACCACATTCACTACTGGCTGCTGGGATAAAACAGAGTTAAATGAAATGGCCATCGTCTCGGCGGTTGGACTCGATAGAAATAAAGAAGGAAAGTTAGTGGGAACGTTCCAAATCATTAATCCAAGCAATGTAGCGGGAGCTCTTCAGGGAGGCGGCGGAACAAATCCACCGATATCCATTTATAGAGCCACTGCAAATAATGTGCTTGAACTGGATAGTATCGCTTCAACTAAAATCTCCCGAGATATGTATTTTGCCCATGCCAACCTGGTTGTCATCGGTGAGGAACTAGCAAAAGAAGAGGGTCTCAACGATATTATTGATGCATTTGAGCGCTCACCGGAATTCAGGGCAACTACGAGGATTGCGATTGCCCGGGGTGTGAAAGCAAGGGATATTGTCGAAACGTTAACTGCAATCGATAAGGTATCTGCTGAAAAAGTCATTAGGACAATTGAAACCACTGAAAAAACCCAGGGGAAAAGTATTAGCATCAATCTCCAAGAGGTGATCAAGAATCTGCTTAGTACCGGAAAAGAACCGATAATAAGCGGTTTTACCGTGAAAGGAAACACAGGTAAAGAGGATAAAATGGAGAATACCATGTCCTCGGATATTGAGGCAAACCCTAATGCAGCGGGAATTGGTGTTTTTAAAGATGGCAAATTGATTGACTGGCTGGATGGCGATAAGGCAATAGGATCAATGTGGGTAATGGATAGGATCGAAAATACCCATTTAAACCTTGATTGGGAGGGTAAAAAAGACGCAATCACCTATTCAGTAATTCGCCAAAAAACCAACATTGGGACAAAATTGGAAAACGGCAAACCGAAAATATCGATAAAGGTCCGTGCAGAGGGAGATATCCGGGAGGTGAATGTTCCTTTGAATCTAACCGATATGCATGTTCTGATAGATATTGAAAAGAAGTTAGCGAAAGAATTGAAGAAGGAGATGGAAGATGCGATTGTTCGGGCACAAAAAAATAAATCCGATATTTTTGGTTTTGGGGAGCTCATGCACGAATCCCATCCGAAAGAATGGAAGAAGTTGGAGAAGAATTGGGACAATGATTCTTTTCCTAAACTGGAAGTAGATGTGCAAGTGGAAACTTTCATTCGCCGTACCGGATTACGTAATAAGCCATTTCTTTCAAATTTAAAAAAGAAAGATCAATAATGGAAAGGAAGTGGCATCCTCATGGAAAAGGCAAAAATCAGCGGTTACCAGCTGTTCGTCCTTATTTTCCTATTTGAAATGGGCAGTGCACTTTTGGTTCCGCTTGCAGGTGAAGCCAAGCAGGCTGCTTGGCTAGTCATCCTTATTGCGATGATAGGAGGATTTTTATTATTTTTCATTTATTATGGCCTTTTTCAATACTACCCTGAGCAGCTGTTAACAGAGTTTGTAAAACAGATATTGGGGAATTTTCTAGGCAGGATCGTAGCTTTTCTATACATCCTTTATTTCATCTATCTTTCTGCAAGGGTGCTGAGGGATTTCGGAGATACGCTGCTTACTTTTGCCTATCCTCATATTCCGTTATTTGTCGCGAACGCTGCATTCATTTTAGTCGTGGTGTATACGGTCCGTAAAGGGATAGAAGTATTGACGAGGACGGGGGAACTATTCTTTGTCTTGGAGAATTTACTTTTAATGACCTTCATGCTTCTGATTATTGCTTCAGGCATGATCCATTTAAACAACTTAAAACCCATTTTTGAAATGAGCGGTCCAGAGATGGTGAAAATGGCTTTCACTAAAACCGTATTTTTTCCATTTGGCGAGATCATAGTGTTTTTAATGATTTTTCCTTATTTGAATGAACCTCAGCGACTGAAAAAAATTGGGATAGGGAGCTTGGCGACAAGCGGTATTTTTCTCGCGATAATAATGGCTGTAAATATTGCTGTACTTGGTGTGGACCTTACGACCCGTTCGCAATACCCTCTTCTTACCCTCATTCAGTCAATAGAGGTCGCTGGCTTTCTTGAACGTCTCGATGTGTACTTCTTGTTTTTGTTGATGATTGGCGGGTTCATCAAGATATGTGTATTTACTTATGTAGCGGTAACGGGTACGGCGAATGTTTTCAATGTTAAACAGCCCTCCAGACTTGCATACCCTGTTGGCATGGTCATTTTATTGATTTCGATTATTATGGCAAGCAGCTATACGGAACATATCCATGAAGGGCTAGATGCCGTACCAAATTACATCCATCTGCCATTTCAGGTGATCATTCCGTTGCTTCTCTTGATCATTGCCTTTTTTAAGAATCGAAAAAAAAGGAAGACAAGCACCAAAAAAAGTTCCTAAAAGGTGGAATTGATGAGAAATGAAAATCTTTGGTATTACAGTTTTGATCCTAGCCCCTTTAGTGGTCATATCTTTAGGTATGGATATTCTAATGGGATTTGATTTGGATAATTCAATCAAGCATGCCTTTAACCCATTTTTGGTGAAGGATCCCGCTGAACTTATCCTTTTTCTCATTCTTCTTGCATTCCTTGTGTTCAGCTTCTTTTATCGAAAAAAAAAGAAAGGCAACACCAAAGGACAACAATGATGGTGCAAATTCCCCTTGCTGAAATAGAGATGAACTCCGAATATGGGAGTTTGTCTTTTTGCTTTTTTCCACCCTGTAAACGCATTTCATAGTATGATGATTAAATGAGCTTAATTTTTAGCGTAATGTAAAATCACTCAACAAAAAAACCCCCGGGAGGAGGACGGCAATTTGGATATCAAATTGAATCAAAAAATCATAAAAGACATGTGCGGGGCCGTCTCCTTCAAAAGAGGGGAAGCTTTTCATCGTGCCAATAAAGTGAAATTTGAAAGCTACCGTCATGATGGTTGTGAAGCAACAGTTAAAGGCAAGGAAGACTTCCATGTCACGATCGAGGCGGATGCTGTCGGCGGTTTTCAGACAAAATGCAGCTGTCCTACGCTAGCTTCCTTCCATCGGGATTGCCAGCATATTGCAGCCGTCCTGATGTCGGTTTACGACCATCAGCAAGGTGGAACGATCCCTGAGGGCCTGCATTCAACCGGTTCTGATGCTTCAGCCAATAAGAAGCTGTCAGAGGGCTTGCTGACCCTTTTCGATAATCAGCCTGTCCGCAAAAGCGGTCATCAGCGCCACTTTGAAAAAAGAAAGGTGCTTGAAGCAGAGTTTACGTGCAAATCAGTATGGTTGGGCACGGAACAATATATGTTAGGACTGGAAATGAAAATCGGTTCTTTCAATGTGTCGAATATCCGGGATTTCCTGAAGCGCGTTAAAGACGGAAAACCTGCCGAAGTGTCCCATTCATTTATATATGACCCGGTATTGCATTGTTTTCAGAATGAAAATGATTCCGTGCTTCAGGAGCTCATTACAGTAATATCGGATGAAAAAGTCTATGTTGACGCCCTGACGGATAAATCCGAATATACATTGGACAATCACTTATTACTCTTGCCTCCATCTTCTTTTCAAAGGCTTGTCCCCATCCTTGAAGTAGCGCCATTGGTGAAGCTTTCCCATGGGGGCCATACATTCAATGGCTTTCGTTTATTAAATGGACCGCTTCCTTTACAGTTTGACTTTTCCGAAAGCACGGTCAAAGGGTATCAACTGAAAATTAATGGATTGCATGAGATGATTATCATGAATGCATACAAACTTGTTCTATTTAAAGGGAAATTGGTTCAGCTCCAAAATGAGGATTGCCAGCGCCTTTCTGAGTTAAAGCAAATGATGGAGGATTCGGGAATGAATCAAATTCCAATCCACCATGACCAGCTGGAACTATTCCTGGACAAAGTGGTACCAGGTTTGAAAAGACTCGGTGAAGTCCATATAGCAAGATCCATCACCGAATTATTTTTGAAGACACCGCTTGTTGCAAAGCTATACTTGGATCGCGTAAAAAACAGGCTGCTAGCGGGGCTGGAATTCCACTATGAAAATATTGTGATCAACCCTTTGGAAAAGCAGGAGTCCAAGGTTATAAGGGATGTTGAGAAGGAGTCGGAGATACTGAAGCTGATGGAAGATAGCCAGTTTGCCAAGACGGACGGCGGCTATTTCTTGCATAATGAAGAGTTGGAGTATGAGTTTTTGTACCACATCGTTCCGAAACTCCAAAAGTTGGTACAAATTTATGCCACGACGGCAGTAAGAAACCGGATTTCCCGTGGAAATGCTGCACCGAGAATTAGGGTGAATATCAAAAAAGAACGTACTAATTGGCTCGAATTCAAATTTGAAATGGATAATATCCCAGATAAACAAATTCGTGAGGTCTTAGCAGCGCTTGAAGAAAAGAGGAAGTACTTTCGTTTAAGGAATGGATCGCTGCTTTCCCTTGAAACAAGGGAATACGAGGAAATCAATCGTTTTCTGAATGCATTGCCTGTACAGGATGAAGACCTGGAGAGCACGCTGAATATGCCATTCGTAAAAGGGCTTCAGCTCCTTGATTCCGTGAATGACAGCCAGACATTCACAATGGAGGAGTCATTCCGTCAGTTTTTGGATAACATTGGGAATCCAGGCTCCTTGGAGTTCACGGTGCCAAATAGTCTAGTCCCGATCTTGCGCGAGTATCAAAAAAACGGCTATAAATGGATGAAAATACTTGCCCAATACGGTTTTGGCGGAATTCTTGCTGATGATATGGGACTGGGAAAAACACTGCAAAGCATCGCGTTCATTTTATCCGAGCTGCCTGACATCCGTGAGAAAAGGGTTCCGGCGCTTATTGTCTGCCCATCATCATTGACCTACAATTGGCTGAACGAATTCACCAAATTCGCTCCAGACATACAAGCCGTCGTCGTTGATGGCGACAAGACGGAAAGGACGAAGCTGCTTAAGGAAACAAAGGATGTGGATGTAGTGATCACCTCTTATCCATTGCTCCGGAAAGACATCGCGTCGTTTGAAAAGCAGGACTTCCATACGGTGTTTTTCGATGAGGCACAGGCCTTTAAGAACCCAGTGACACAAACCGCACGAGCGGCCAAGAAGATCAAAGCGGCACATCGCTTCGCGTTGACTGGTACGCCTATCGAGAATTCACTAGAAGAGCTCTGGTCCCTTTTCCACGTCGTATTCCCTGAACTATTCATGGGGTTAAAGGAGTATAGCAATCTCTCAAGGAAGCAGATTTCCCGCAGGATCCGCCCATTTTTGCTGCGGAGAATGAAAGAGGACGTGCTAGGTGAACTTCCGGAAAAAATCGAGTCGCTGGAATCGATGGAACTGCTTCCTGATCAGAAGAAACTGTACGGCGCCTATCTGGCGAAGCTGCGGCATGATACGCTGAAACACCTGGATAAGGACACCCTCCGGAAAAATCGGATCAGGATCCTCGCTGGCCTGACCCGGCTTCGGCAAATATGCTGTCACCCCGCCTTGTTTGTTGACGGATATAAAGGCAGTTCAGCTAAATATGAGCAACTGATGCAAATTGTCGAGGAATCGAAGCATTCTGGAAGACGGGTGCTGATTTTCTCGCAATTTACAAAAATGCTTCAAATTATCGGCAGGGATTTGGCCATGAAGGGACAACCTTTTTTCTACCTGGATGGACAAACCCCATCAAAGGAACGTGTGGAAATCTGCAATCGATTTAATGCAGGAGAGCGGGATATATTCCTCATTTCATTGAAAGCGGGAGGTACGGGTCTCAACCTGACGGGTGCCGATACAGTCATTCTATATGACCTTTGGTGGAATCCGGCAGTTGAAGAACAAGCTGCGGACCGTGCCCATCGAATGGGACAGAAGAATGCGGTTCAAGTCATCAAACTTATTGCCCGTGGCACAATCGAAGAAAAAATGAATGAACTTCAAGAGAAAAAGAGACATCTTATTGAAGAAATCATCGACCCTGGAGACAAATCGTCGTCTGCACTTACAGAAGAGGATATCAGGGAAATATTGATGATATAAGGGTTCAGCTGAAGGTAATCTTAGTAATGAATTGAATAGTTCAGTTATGGAGCATTCCTTTGTAATGAGGAATGCTTCTTTTATTTTTAAAAGAGAAAAGGATATTTCGATAACAATAATAATATAATAAAAAACAACAATGTTTTATTGTAAAACGATAAAATGTGTGTTAAATTCAAATTGATAAAAAATAAATGAGGTGCTAATTATGAAACAAGTGTCAACGACCTTTTTGAAGATAGCCGTTATTCTTATTGGAATGCCGGTTCTTGCTTTGTGCATCTTTGTGGTGCCTGAGATTGCGAATTTTGCAGCAGAATTATATCCGGATATGACTTATTTGAAATATCTCGTTTTAATCGATTTGTATGCATCGGCGATACCTTTTTACTTTGCTCTATATCAAGCCTTTAAACTTTTAAGCTATATTGACAAGAACAAAGCTTTCTCGGAATTATCTGTAAGAGCTTTAAAGACTATAAAAAATTGTGCAATCACAATCAGCAGCTTGTATGTGGTAGGAATGCCGCTCTTTTATCTCATGGCGGAGATGGACGACGCCCCAGGCATCATAGTAATCGGATTGGTCGTCATTTTTGCTTCAATGGTGATTGCAGTCTTTGCTGCTGTTCTTCAAAGGCTTTTGCAAGAGGCCATCGATATAAAATCAGAAAATGACTTAATAGTCTGAGGTGAATAACATGGCAATTATAATCAATATTGATGTGATGCTGGCTAAAAGGAAAATGAGTGTTACAGAGCTTTCTGAGAGGGTTGGAATAACGATGGCTAACCTTTCCATATTGAAAAACGGCAAGGCAAAAGCGATTCGATTATCAACTTTAGAGGCGATTTGCAAGGCGTTAGAATGTCAGCCCGGAGATATTTTAGAATACCGGAATGATGAAGACACCCAAGGATAATGGTAAAGGGGAGTAAAACATGAATTTAACCATTAAAAAAATGGAGACACCAATCATGCGGGCACTAAAACAACTCGTTCGGTTTGGTTGGGAGCAGGCCCTGTCATGTTTGTTTCCTGCCGTTATTTTTGCCTCTTTGGCTATTACAAAATTCATTCCGCTTCCCTTCCTGCCGCGGTATGATTGGCTGCTCATCATCTGCCTTCTGATGCAATGGTGGATGGTGCGTTCCGGGCTTGAAACACGGGATGAACTAAAGGTTATCACATTGTTCCACCTTATTGGACTTGCTCTTGAACTTTTCAAGGTACATATGGGCTCCTGGACTTATCCAGAGGAAGGTATCTTTAAAATATTTGGAGTGCCTCTGTATAGCGGATTCATGTACGCAAGTGTAGCGAGTTATCTTTGCCAGGCGTGGAGGAGGTTAAAGGTTGAACTGGTCAAGTGGCCGCCGTTTTCGGTCGTTGTATCTCTTGCAGCTGCGATTTATTTGAATTTTTTCACCCACCATTATTGGATTGATGTTCGTTGGTGGTTATCTGGACTTGTCATCATCGTCTTTTGGCGGTCATGGGTCACATACGAGGTTGGTGGAACTCGATATCGTATGCCAATCGCGCTTTCTTTTGTGCTCATCGGATTTTTTATATGGATAGCCGAAAATATCGCAACATTCTTTGGAGCTTGGGAATATCCAAACCAAACCGACGCATGGAGTCTCGTTCATCTAGGGAAGGTAAGCTCATGGCTCTTATTAGTGATTGTTAGCTTTCTTATAGTAGCGACGCTAAAGCAGGTTAAGGGGAAAGATTCCACTAAGATGGATGCCAATCATTTTTTATAAAATGACTTCACACAAGAAAATAAATAAGTAAAGACGACACATTAATCGATATATCTAAATTGTGTCGTCTTTGTTTTTTCTATGCTTTTATATACTTGATAACATAATGGTAATGCGGTGTCATATTCCGAATTTCTACAATAGCAAAATGACCTTAACTCATTCCTATGAAACAAGTTTTAATCCCACTGCTGCGCCAAGGACCATGGCTATAAAAACGACCCTTCGCCAATCTTTGGATTCCCCATATAATAGCATCCCGATTATCGCTCCGCCTGATGCGCCGATTCCTGTCCAGATAGCATAAGCCGTCCCCATCGGCAAGGATTTCATGGCATAAGCAAGAAAAAGGAAACTTGCTCCAAATCCGATGAATAACAGCAGCAAGGATTGCCAATTACGGTCTTTGTGCAATTTATTTATCATCGCCACCCCAAACATTTCAAATAGCCCCGCTAAGATTAAAGAGACCCAAGCCATTATGATTCATCCCCTTTCTCAGCCTTATCATCAGTCACTAGCTTCAAGCCGATCACACCTGATAATAAGAGCAGGATCAATAGCGTTTTGCTCAGCTTGAAGGATTCTCCAAAGAAAATGATTTCGGAAAAAACGGTACCGGCTGTCCCCATACCGACAAAAACGGCATATACCGTTCCTACAGGAAGCTTCCTGCCAGCCATGATCATCAAGTAAAAACTGATGATGATCGAAATGACCGTTCCAGACCAAGTCCAAAAGTCATCTGCATGTTTTAAGCCAATCACCCAAATTACTTCAAAAAAAGCTGCAATGAATACTTTAATCCAGTTTGTGCTCATGAAATATCGCACCTCCGATTTTATTCTTTACCAAAAAAAAAAGCCCAAGAGATAACTGTTAAACAGTTTCTCCCAGGCTTTTATCCTTCCGTGACACAGCATGCTGTGAGTTTTCTCTCGGACCAGACCAGTAATAAGACGCACTGCGGAACCCTAGAAAACCTTTGACATATGCAATTACCTTTCATTATACATACTTTTTGAACTTACTCAAGGTAAAAGTTTAATGATAAAAAATGGATGGTGAGCTTTTTGCCACTTTAAAAAATCATCAATTTATCATGACCTGTCAATGGAAAAAAAGAACGTAGTCAGTTTCTGTTTTCAGGTCGAAAAAGCCCCGAAATCTTATCCGGGGCTTTTTTGACTTGCTATTCAGGCACTCACTGTCCGTTTCCGGGATGAACCTTCTTTTTTATGTGATACATAGCTATGCAGGATCATTCCCATGATGACGATAAAGATACCGAACCACGATAACGGAGAAGGGATAGGTAAAGATAGGAATAGCAATTCGCCGGCTAGGGCAAAAAGGACCTCCATCGATTGTGTAGCTTCGACTGAAGCTAATTTCTGCATATTTCCACTTACCAAATCGGTCGCTTTGAAAAAAAGGACCGTGGCAATGACACCTGAAAATAGTGCGACCAAAAGGGATTGGAAACTCTGCATCTTCGTCGGCGCCCCTACTGTAAAGAAACCGTACAATGAAAGCAGGAACCAGAATGGCAAACTCGCCAAAGTCATTCCCAATACACGCTGGTAAGCATCCAAACGTCCTTCGGATACTTCCATCATTTTGCGATTTCCCAAAGGATATGCAAACGAGGCGATGACGATTGGAATCACTCCCAACCAAAGATTGGCCATAGAAATATGCTTGGTGTGTTCCAGCTGCATCAGGATGATTCCTAGCAGGATGATCATGGACATGAGGAGACCTTTCACAGAAACCTTTCCTCTTTGCCTTTCGAGCCCATCTTTTGTTTGGATATTTTCAAAAAACAGCGGCGCAAGTAATGCACCCGAAATGATCGTGATTTGCCAAGTGCCGGCGATTAGCCAGCCAGGTGAGTAGGCGGATGCAAAGCATAAAGGAGCATAAAATAACCCAAAACCGACAAAACTCCAAAGCAGCCAAGGACCTGGTTTTTCTCTCATCACTCGTAAAAGGGGACGCAGATTTTTTCTGCTTAATACGATACAAAACAGAAAAGGCACCATAAAGAAATAACGCAGCGAAGCACTCCATATCCAACTGCCGCCAGACAACTCCATGGCCTGATTCAAAACAAACGTAAATGCAAAAAAGAAAGCAGAACAAATACCTAATATAATCGGACGCAATTGACTCACCTCAATCTGTTTTATGAGTCAGTAAGACTCTGGAAGGATGGATGGCAATCGTTTCGGCTTTCTGAAAAATTTTTCAGATATATCCACTGTGTCAAAAGCGGAATGAATTTTCGGAATATTATAAGCGATCAATTTAAATTGTCCTTCAAAAGCAAAAGAAAATCAACAGGATTCTTTTAGACTAGTGAAATTCATTCTCCATGATTCGACATGGATGAAAAGAATGCTTGTTGGAATTAAATGAAGACGTTTCCATTTTAATATTTTGATTAACAAAATATACCAACACCGCAAGCGGAAAACGTTGTTAGGACGTGTGTTATGAAGGAATTACTAATGTTTTATATAAAAATCATATAGAGGCAGATAATATACGAAGATACGAGAATTGACGAATATGGGAGGGAGTGGTATCTTTATAGAAGTGCAAATAATGTCGAATGGTGACGAAATATATAGATGCAACATTCGCAAGAAAGTTAGTGGGGTAAATTATATGAAATCTACAGGTATCGTACGTAAAGTTGACGAATTAGGACGGGTAGTCATTCCAATTGAACTACGCAGAACATTAGGAATTAATGAGAAAGACGCTCTGGAGATTTATGTAGAACAAGAGCGCATCATCCTTCAAAAATATAAACCAAACATGACTTGTCAGGTTACAGGTGAAGTTTCCGATGACAATATGAAACTTGTTGACGGTAAATTAATACTTAGCCCTGAAGGTGCCGAACTTCTAATTAAAGAAATTCAAGCCAGCATGGAAACTGCTAAATAATTAATATGCTAGATAAATAGCATCCAAGTGTAGGGAGGTTTTCCCTACACTTTTTTATATTAAATGGTGAAATAATAAAAATGATTCGATTCACGGACGAAACCATTCTTTTCATAAAGCTTCTGTGCTTTAACATTATCCTTACCTGTCTCCAGTGAAACCCCTTTGGCACCTGTTTCCCGTGCAAAAGTGATGGCCGCGTTCAATAACTCCTCGCCAAATCCCTTTTTGCGGGCGGATTCCCTTACGAATAAATCATTCAATACCCATGAACGCATCATACTGACAGATGAAAAAGAAGGGTATAATTGTACAAAACCAATAGGATTTCCTTCATCATAGGCCATAAAAACCACAGAATCCCCATTTGTCAGTCTTTCTCTTAAAAACTCCCTTGCACGACCAGGATCAGATGCTTGCTCATAAAACACTCTGTATAAATCAAAAAGTTCCGTCAGTGTTTCCAGCTCATGTAATGTAGCCATTTGTACGCTCATAATTGGACCTCCAATTTTAGAATACTCTAAATTTACCATTTAATTATGCTATTCGACAAATTCTGGAACTCATTTTCCAGCCAAAAATCAGAATGGAGCCCCAAAAGGGACCATCCTGATTTTTTTCATCATGTAGAGGGCTATTAAAGCCAAGATGAGCAGTAAACTCACGAGACATAGCGTTTACTCGTGAGTTTAGAGCGAATACTCGTGAGTTTGGTCGATTTACTCGTGAATGAGCATTACTCGCAGAATGAAGCAGCAAACTCAAGAGATATCATCGTTTACTCGTGAGATTAGAGCAAATACTTGTAAGTTTGGCCTATTTACTCGTTAAAATGAAGCAAATACTCGTGAGTTTAGCCGTTTTACTCGTAAAAGGAGCATTATCCATAGAATGAAGCAGTAAACTCACGATATATAGGCGTTTACTCGTGAGTTTAGAGCGAATACTCGTGAGTTTGGTCGATTTACTCGTGAAATCGGAGCAATGAGTTTAGCCGTTTTACTCGTGAAAGGATCATTATCCATAGAATGAAGCAGTAACTCACGATATATAAGCGTTACTCGTGAATGATGCATTAACAAATAAAAATTGGCCCTAAAATCACAAGCAAAATCTTCATTACCGCAGTGGTTTAGCTTCTAATCCGCCTGTGTTAAGGATATGTACCTTTACGTTTATATCATGTATTGAATCCTTATCCAAATAATCCTTAGGCTCTTTTATATGATTCTTTTGCCAGTATTCTGTTTCTTTGATATAAAGGATTTTGCCAAAGTTTAAAGGATCTGCGTTCTTTTGAATCCCGCTTTTGAAGGATGTTTGGATTTCTTTTTTTATTTGGCTTTCGAATTTACGTTTTATTTTCTCGATATCGATTTGGGTATCAAGCCCCAGTATTTTGCCGGATACGTCAATTTCAATATCGAATTTGTACTTTCCATCCTTGAGAACAGGTTTTACTTTATGATCCGGATGGGAGAAAGAGGCATAGATGTCTTGCTTATTCATGGTAATGTTCACTGGAGTTTTGTTGGTCCTTTTAGTGAGCCAGCGTACACCGCTCAGTTCCTTTTCAGAGAACCAGGGCTGGGATACTTTATAGTAAATGACAAATGCACCTTCCATATAGAGGCTTTTTCGATTTTTATCTTTTTCCTTCCAAACTTTATCGTTCCAGGAAATGGAGGGTAAGATGGTTGTATATGCTTTTTCCCGTTGATTAGAATAATACTTTTGGACGGTAATGGGTTCGATGTATGATCTGCTACGATAAACATCTTCTGGTAAATATAATGTAGTATATAAAGGCGATAAATTAAAATAACCATTAATGGAGAAAAGCTCATCCATGGAACTTTTTGTAGCAAATATATTGGCTGAGTACCTTAGTAATTGGTTTCTGTATATATAATCCACTATTTCTGCACTTTGCTGTTTCAAAACATTTTCACTGATGACAAATGTGGAAACATGCCCTATATAGAGAGACTGTTGGGTATTGCGCATTAGTTTATTAATGGCGATCGAAATGGACCGTCCTTTTTGTTTCCCTACATATACGGGAGGTGCTTGCGTCGGCTTTGCCTCCGTTTTAGCTACCGCAGCGAAGTCTACAAGCTGCGTATAAACAATGTACTCCCCATCCTTGAAATCAATCCCGATGGCCGTTATATAATGAAAGTCCTGGATCGTTTTTTCATCCCAACAGCCTGAAAGCAAAAGGATTAAAGGTAGGGTCAAGCAAATTTTACAGATGCGGAACATTTCTTACTGCCCCTTTCTGGTCTTATCGTTAGCTGCCAATGATCTCTTGCTCATGGAATTCCATGGCCTCTTTATAAATGCATCCATTATTTTTGCAAATCTTGGTGGGTTCAGTCCGCCAATATAAGAAACCCCGAATGATTCAAGTCTGGATAATAAAGTGACAATCGAGAGTAAACCGATTATCATGCCGTAAATTCCATAAATGCAGCTGAGTAACAGCACAAACATACGTAAAATCGTTACGGCACCTGTTAAAGACTGGTTTACAAGGGTATAAGATGCGACAGAAGTTACGGCAGTAACCACAAGCATGGTTTGTGAGGTCAGACCTGCCCTTATCGCGGCATCACCGACAATGAGGCCGCCTACAACGGCAACTGTCTGTCCAACCGCTTTAGGTAACCTGACTCCGGATTCACGGAATAATTCAAATAAAATGAGCATGAGAATGAATTCCATCGTAGCAGATAAGGGAAGTCCCAGCCTTGAAAGGGTTATGGTTGCTAGTAACGGAAACGGCACCTGTTCAATATTGAAAGCGGAAATGGATATCCAAAACCCCGGCAATAAAACGGTAATGCCTAGCCCCATAAAGCGAAGCAGTCGCTCAAGGCTTACAAATAGATAAGGTAGATTCGAATCTTCTGCGGTTTTTATTTGCAATAATAATGTAGAAGGAGCCACGATTATTGTGGGCATACCGTCCACGATTAGAATGAATCTTCCTTGATTGAGTGCTTCCACTACAAAATCAGGGCGACTCGTATAATGAGTGAGTGGAAAAATACTATATTTACTGTTTGTGATTAATTCTTCCAATTGTTCGCTGCTCACCAATATATCAATATCAATGTTATTAATTTTCGACCTTACATTTTTAACGAGTTCTTTATTGATGATGTCATCCATGTACATCAGTCCGACTTTCGTTTGACTGCGCCTGCCAACGATAAAGTCTTCATAGGCAAGCGATTTTGTTTTTAGTCGCTTTCTGATTAAAGCAGTATTGATGGATATGTCCTCGACAAACCCGTCTCTTGGACCTCTTACTGAGACCTCGAAAGAAGACTCCTCAGGCTGCCGGTTCGGCACATTGGACAAATCTATTGAAAATAATTCTTGGGTTGATGGTATGAATAATAAGCCATGCCCAGAGAAAATTAGCTGTTGGACGCTATTGAATTCACTATCAATGGTTACTTTCCTGAGGTCAATCAAGGGTTTTAGCTTGTTGATTGCTTCTTCAGCATCGATTCTCTCATCCAATTCCATCATTTTGTTTAACTTTTCCAAAATACCCTCGTTCAGTAAACTGATGTCGGCCATACCCGAGCAATAAAAAATTAGGACAGGAATGAGTCTTTCGGTTTCTCCGATATAAATCGTGTCAAATATGATATCTGAACTTGAACTGAATAACTCCCGAAATGTCTCCTCCCTTAATTCAGGCGGGGGTAGTTCATTTTTGGATCGTTTCATTCGCATGTCGTTTACCCTCCTTAGAACTGATGAAAGTGCCGATAAACAAAAAGGCGGACAAAAGTAACAGGAAATAAAAAGCGCCAGGATAGTAGAATGTCTGACTTACATGCAAGAACTTGAAATTACTGAATGGTACGATGGAGATGACGACCATGAGGAAGCCTACAGCGAAAAGAATACCCAGCTTCATATTATTAGTTTTTCCTTTAAAGACTTCCGTTATTAAGAATAACGCCAGTGAAACACGGATATAGGCACCAGCAAGCCATTGATAAATGGAAAAGAAGTCTGTATGTTCGATATATTTACCAATTGTCAGCAGACGCCATTGTTCATAGGCGGGGTACCTCATGGCTTCGGCTAAGATCGGCCCGAATTCAGCGAGTGCTGCTGTCAATGGGCCAAGAAGTAAAAACACTAATCCGAGGCATAAGAATACTAGTACCTTTAGATTGAGCTTATCCGAAAGTTTTTCTTGAAAAAAAGCGATTAAAATCAGTTCGGCAAGGCCATAACCAGAATATTGAAAGGTTTTAACGCCATGAAAATAGCCCTTCTCGAAAAGGGGAAAGAGATGGCTGTATTCTTTTGTCGGTATATTTCCGGTCGCAACGAAAATGCCAAGAATGACGACTATTGGCAATAATACAGAAGAGCAAATGGCGATGGAGCGCATGCCGGAATGGGCAAGAAAAATGCATAGCAGCGTAAAAGGAATGATAATCGCTAAACTTGGGGTTTCAAAAAGAAAGCTTGTAGTTATCCAATCAATCGTTTCCTTTGTAGTGGCCAAAACAAGGCTGATCAGATAAATCACTATAAAGAATAAAGCGATATTTTTAATATGTTTTCCAAATCTATTTTCAAGCCAATCCGTCAGGGATTGATTATCCATATTCTTGATTATCCTCGATAATATGTAGACCCAAATCGGTATCAATCCAATAATTAGGATAGAAAAAAACCAAGCATCCCTTCCGCCGGTGGATAGGAGGAAAGGGATCAAAATAACGTGATTAAGAAGGCCGATTGATAAAAAGAAGATGCTAAGGGTTTGTATCGAACTTATTTTCTTCAAGATGATCCTATCCCCATTTCCATTGTTTAAAGGTTGGATTGATGTACATGGCATTCTTTTGTTATGGTTGCTAAATGTGGAATTAGTATACGTACTTAAGTTATATGGATAAAAATCCCTGTTTTTTTGATTAATCATTTTTCTAGGTGCATTTTTAGGATTGTAAACATAGAATTGCCGGTAAAAAGGATTTGTTTCAATCGATAAAGAATATATATAGATGCTATTTTTATTGAACATCAAGGGGGAATGAAGATGGATTTAAGATACCCGATTGGAAAGTTTCAGTTTGATGGGGAGATTACTAGTGGTGTAGCCGAGGGGTGGCTCAATGAGATTGATGCTTTGCCTCGGATGCTGCGGGAAGCGGTAGGTAACATGAATGATGAACAGCTTGATACGGCTTATCGGCCTGGAGGATGGACGGTCCGCCAAGTGGTGCATCATGTTGCTGATAGTCATATGAATGCGTATATTCGCTTCAAATTGGCCCTTACGGAAGATAGTCCGGTCATTAAACCATACGAAGAGGGGCAATGGGCAGAGCTGCCTGATTATGATTTGCCGATTGAAGTTTCTCTATCACTGCTCGAAGGTATACATATCCGCATGGGCAAACTTTTATCGGGTCTTCATGCGGATGATCTGAGCCGAACATTCATCCATCCTGATTCAGGAGAGGTGACAGTCGGTGAAAACATAGGAATTTATGCATGGCATGGACGTCATCATCTGGCTCATATTACTTCTTTATCAAAGCGCCAGGGATGGTGAATATGACTGAGAAAGGTGTGATTACTGTGAACGCCGATGTGAAAATCGAACAAATAACATCAATCGAATGCAATCTTAATGAACTTTCCGACCTTTTGGTGCAGGTTGTGGATGATGGCGCGTCCATCGGTTTTTTACCTCCCATGGAACGGTCTGAGGCAATTGATTATTGGAGTAGTGCCATAAATCCTGATGTGATTTTATTAGTTGCTAAATTACAGGGTAAGATAGTCGGGAGCGTACAGTTACATTTATGTTCAAAGCGGAACGGCGGCCATCGAGCGGAAATCGCAAAATTAATGATGCATACTGATTATAGACGAAATGGAATAGGGCGTTCACTCATGCTAGAGGCTGAGAAAAGGGTCAAGCAAGAGGGACGGACATTATTGGTCCTGGATACAAGGGAAGGGGATCCTTCTAACTCCCTGTATACTTCATTGGGATATATTCAGGCAGGCAGGATTCCTGATTATGCGAAATCTGCAAATGGTGAATTGCATCCAACCATTTTTTATTATAAAAAAATGAATTGAATGGGGAATGTATATGCAAGCTATAATCGAAAAACAGGGTAATGGGATTATCGCAAGATTCGATTGCCTGCTCAATCATTCGGTTGAAAAGGTATGGGGTGCTTTAACGGAGAATGATAAGGTGGAAAAGTGGATGTCCAACCTGGAGATGAAAGACCTTCGAAAAGACGGGACCATAAAATTCAATTTCAATGATGGGTCAGGGAAATCTTTTGATATGAAGATCAGGGACTTCCAAGAATTTGCCGTTTTAGATTTTGAATGGGGGGACGGCTGGGTTCGTTTCGAGGTATCCCCTGAAAAGGATGGATGCTCATTAGTATTGAAAGAATCCGTCACGCCAGTTAATGATCATACATCAAAAGATTTGGCAGGCTGGCATATTTGCCTTGATATGTTTAGTGATTTACTTGATGGTCATCATCAGGACTTCCCGATGGATGAATGGGAAAAAAGGCATAAGGAATATACGGCCGCCGTCAAACGAATTGAAGGATGAATGGAATGTGTGACATGCAGGTGGATACATAAGGAAGCGGAAAAGTGAATATCGGCCAAAACCGAAGTGATGCTTCTGCCATGAAGGAAGTTTTTAATTGATATTCCAGTTGGCTCCATGTTAAGATGTCTTTAACTTTTAAGAAATGGAGGTTTTCCTGTGACATTTATCAGACTGCGTTTCCAATCTTTGAACCGTTAATTGAATACGTTCAAGGGCTCTGCATGTCCGCAGGGTAAATGGGAATGGTCTGTCTATTTTTAAGGAAACCTTCATTTTACGCTTTTGTGAAAAAAAGAGACGATTTCAACCTCTTTTTTTTTGTGTCCAGCTGAAGCCGCGGCAACCTAATGGAAATGACCAGCTTGAAAGACCGACATATTCTATTGTCGGTCTTTTGATTTTTATTTGAAAACGTTCCAATTGATTTCAGCGTTTCCGCCGACAGTCTGCCAAGCCTCCTTGCCGCAAGCGCCTTTGGTGATCTAGCCAGTTATTCGCCAGGAGTGTCGCAAATTACTTAAATCTAATGAGGTTTCATTCCATATAATTAATAGAGTATAACCAAGTCTTGTCACAAAAATAAGGTAATCATCCCCATGGGTAAATCAAGAAAGGGATTCGGGATGAGGACATTCAACGTTTAAATTGTACGCCCGACTTTATTTTTCGGAACACGAATGCATTATTTGTTGGCATCATTTTCACTGACATGCATTTCTTGTTTAATTTCATTCATCCTGTTTTTCCCCCACTCATACATCATTTCAACGATTGGCAGCAAGGTCATTCCAAGGTCAGTCATGGAATATTCGACTTTAGGAGGGATCTCGGGATATACCTCCCGATGGACGACGCCGTCTTCCATAAGTTCACGTAATTGATTCGTTAAGATCTTATGGGATATTTTTGGGAAAAGCCTTTGGAGATCACTGAATCGGTGTGGGCCTTCTACACCTAAATGCCATAGAATGACGATTTTCCATTTGCCGCTGAATATGGATAACGTAAGTTCTTTTTCGCAGTTATAATAGCCGTTTAAGATCTTTTCTTTGATTTCATCTCTTAATGATTCTGACATGGACATTAGCTCCTTTTTAATTTTACCAGTAACCTTTAGGTAACCTCCGCACAAAAAAGTGCATTCTTCACAGCGCTGATTTCCAGCGTTACAATTTGAGTAGTCATCAGACAATTAAATTCAGGAGGCAATATATATGAGTAAAAAAGCATTACTAATTATACCACCGGAACGTTTTAATGAAGATGAATTATTTCAGCCGAAAGAAGTTTTGGAAAATACAGGAGTGGCAGTGACGATAGCAAGTACGAAAACAGGTGAAATAACTGGAGACTATCAAGGCAAGGCGTTGGCAGAGGTGATCTTTTCTGATGTATCAGCAAGTGATTATGATGCAGTTGCTGTAATTGGGGGATCGGGCACGAATGATCACCTATGGGGCAATCAAGAATTGCAAAGCTTTTTGAAACAAGCGCATGAACAAAAAGTTCTTGTATCGGGAATTTGTGCAGGTTCTGTAACTGTAGCGAAAACGGGTTTACTTTCTGGCCGCAAAGCTGCTTGTTACCCAGTTGATGTTCAAATTGACGAATTGAAAGCCAATTCCGTTGAATATGCAAAACAGCATGTCGTTGCGCATGATGATATCATAACAGGTGATGGTCCGGATGGTGCAAGAGAATTCGGAGAAAGCTTAGCCGCAGCATTACGCTAAATCTCTTTTTACTGCTGACCTAATATCCCCATGTGAAACCCTTGGATTCTATGTAATCCAAGGTTTTTTGAATTTGAAAACGCAATAAGTTCTTTATGCCTACATATTTATCCTTAATTGGCAATTGACAAGATTTAATTAGGTATATAGTATGTTTATGTGGAAAAATAAAGTAAGTGATCGTAAATAAGGAAGGATCCATTTTGAGCATAGATTGAATCTTTGTTTTCACACAGGTAAGCGAGAGCAATTGCAGGTCAAATAAAAAGGGGAAATTATTAATGAGAAGTTCATCGATTGAAAAGAAAGAAAAAGTGAAGAGGAGGATATCGCTCCGGATAAAATGGTTATTATTTATATGCACATCCGTTTTTCTAGCTATAGTCGTATCCGTTTCGATAATGGGGGTAAAAGTGACCTCCATTTTTAAAGAAGATAGTATATCCATCAACAAAAGCTCGGCCCAAAATGCGGCGGCACAAATCAATTTGAGCATGGCCACGTATGAGAATTCGCTAGAGCAATTATCACAGCTAGTTTCCAATCAGATCAAGAATGGTGATTCAATCAAGGATATCCAAAAAACGATAGAGGCATTTCAAAAGAACAATGAAGATTTAATTTCTGTTTATTATATGGATGGATCGGATGGTTCCTTGTATGCTTCGCCCCAAATGGATTTCAATCAGGATGCAAGGGAGACTAAGACTTATACGCAGCTGACCGAAAGACCAGAAACGAAATGGATGGATGTGTATAAGGATGGAGTTTCAGGGATGATCATGACGTCCGTTGTCACGCCCGTTTTATCGGACGGGAAAATGGCAGGAGCCCTTGGTTATGATATCGACCTTTCGACAATCGGGAAAATGAGGGCAACCATCGAAAAAGAGTCTCCTAGCAATCTGGTGATATTGGATTCACAAGGTTTTATCGTGAGTTCATTCATGCAGGGTATGGACGGGAAGAATATGAATCCTGAAAAAAGCGGCATGGAAGAAGGTGTGGAGGATTTCATGGCGGATACTGACCGATTCAATTCAGAGTTCAAGTGGGTGGCCGACATGTATAATGGGGGCGTCAAGGCGAATCAGGCCTTGACGTTGGATGGTGAAGATTATACAGGTGAATTGAGTACGGTCCCTGAAGTGAACTGGAAGGTTTTGGCGCTCACTCCAGACGAAATACTGCAATCAAAGCTGGATGACATTAATAGAATCGTAGTGATATCAGGTATTTTAGGTCTTCTATTCGGGACGGCATGTGCTCTTTATCTAGCAGGAAAGTTAACGAAGATCATGGCCGACTTCCAAAAAATCATAGAAAAGACAGCTAGTGGGGATTTAGTGTCCGAATTTGCCATTTCATCCAATGATGAGATTGGGGACTTAAGCAAAAGCTATAACTCGATGCTGGGGAAATTAAGAGGATTGGTTGCCAAGGTAAACGGCAATGCGGAATCGGTGACAAAGGCCAATGCCGGCTTAAGCCAAATAGCTGCTGAGAATAGTGCGGCCATTACAGATGTTTCACGCGCGATAGAAGAAATTGCAGCGGGAGCATCGAATCAATCTGAACAAGTGGAGCATGGTGCGGGCACGATTCAGGTACTTAGTGGAGAAATCGATGGGCTATCAAAAAAATCGAGGGAGACCCAAACCGTATTGGAGCTTGCATCTGAAAAAATAGAGTCAGGGAAACAACAGGTAAGTGGTTTGGAAACGTCGTACCATAAATTAGAAATGGCTTTTGCTGCAGTCAACAGCATGAGCTTAAGACTTGTGGAAAAATCAAAAACCATTTCCGATGTCACGAATGCCATTTCGAAAATATCGGAACAAACCAATTTGTTATCTTTGAATGCATCCATAGAAGCGGCAAGGGCAGGTGAGTCCGGCAAAGGGTTTGCTGTCGTGGCGAATGAAGTAAGGAGCTTGGCTGATGATTCAAAAGAAGCTACAAAAAACATTCAAGCCATCATCCAAAGCATTCTTTCAGATACAGAGGAATTGCTAAGGACGACCAATGAAACGAATCAAATCAGCAAGGATCAGAAAAATGCCGTGATCACGGTAAGTGAAGCCATGAAAGAGCTGGAGGATTCAGTCGGGAAGATATCCAATTCGATTCAGGAAGAAACACGATCCATTGAAAGCATCAATCAACAGAAAGAAACGGTTATTAAAGTAATAGAAGAAATCACCGCCGTTTCTCAGCAAACGACTGCTTCATCAGAAGAAATTGCATCATCGATGGAGGAACAAGCAGCTTCATCCAATGAACTAGCTCAATATACACAGCAGCTAACACAGTTAATAAATGATCTGGAGCATACGCTCGGGGAATTCCAGATAAAGAATTAGAGGAACGGAAAACATAAGCGTTGCGAAAAGGGGAGGCCACTAAGTGGTTTCCCCTTTTTTTGTTGTATTGCATTGACCCTGATTTCTGTGAACTGGGCATCTCTCTTTAGTGGACAAAATCACTAGAAGTACAAAAGTACAATTTAGAGGGGCTGGTCAAGTATCCATGCTTTTTTTACAAAGGGGAATAATATATAGGAATCGGACAAGTAGGGTCCAATGGCTCAAGGCCCAAAAAGGGGAGAACAACATGCATTTCGAAATAGGAATGACTATTTTTGTGTTCGTCATGACAATGATAGTTATATTGTGGAGGCCAGGAGGTATCAATGAAGCATGGCCAGCTTCAATCGGTGCAGTGATAATTTTACTGACTGGCACAGTATCCCAAGGCGATATTTTGGATATCATCAATAAAATCGGGGGCGCATCGATCACCATCATGGCAACGATTGTCATGGCAGTCATCTTGGAAAGTTTCGGCTTTTTTCACTGGGCGGCTGCGAGACTTGCTATCCTTGCCAGAGGATCGGGGTATCGTCTGTATTGGTACATTCAATTATTGTGCTTTTTAATGACCTTGTTATTCAATAACGACGGCAGCATCATGATTACGACCCCCATCTTGATCTTGCTTTTGAAAAATCTCAGATTAAAGCCGCATGAAGCCATCCCGTATCTTTTGAGTGGAGCATTGATTGCAACAGCTTCGAGTGCGCCTATTGGTGTGAGTAATATTGTTAATTTAATCGCTTTGAAAATTGTGCACATGACGCTTTATATGCATACTGCCATGATGTTTGTACCTGCAACTTTGGGGTTGGTCTTCATGTCATGGTTGATGTTCGTAGTGGTCAAGAAAAAATTGCCCAAGAAACTGCCGAATATTTCTTATGACATTGAGGAAAGTTTCTTCACTAAGAATTTCCACCCCTTAAAGGGGAAAATGACGGTTGAAACAAAAAGGCAACGCACAAAATTCATGTTGAAAGTATTGCTCTATGTGTTCGTGGTGCGCTGTTTACTCTTTGTAGCTTCTTATTTTTCCATTCCAATCGAGTGGGTTGCTGTACTTGGCTCTTTATCTTTACTGATCTGGAGGTGGTACCATTTACGGACAAACCCTGTCGATATCTTAAAAAAGACCCCATGGCACATCCTGATATTCGCCTTCTCCATGTATGTGATCATTTATGGTCTACATAATGTAGGCCTTACAGCCATGCTCGTACAGATATGCGAACCGATTGTAAATCAAGGGTTACTGAGTGCGAGCTTTGTCATGGGAGGATTGGTTTCGATTCTATCAAACATCTTCAATAATCATCCAGCATTAATGATAGGTACCATTACCTTAACCGAAATGGGCCTGGATCCGATCACATTAAAAACTATCTATCTAGCTAATATAATCGGTAGTGACATGGGATCATTGTTATTGCCCATCGGTACTCTTGCCTCACTTATCTGGATGCATATCCTGAAACAAAACAAAGTGAAAATTAAGTGGAAAGATTATTTAAGTGTATCCCTGATAGTCATACCAATTACGACAGTGGTGACACTGCTCTTATTATTTTATTGGGTGCAAATGATTTTTAGCTGAATAACCCCCTAGGAGGAGATAGTAATGAGTGATGCGTTTGCATTACTGGGTAAACAGATTGATGTCCAAATCTCAGGAAAAAAAACTTTCAAAGGAATTCTAACTGATCTGAGCACGGATATTCTAGTGTTGTTCAATGGTCAGCAGTTTTTGTATTTTCCTATGCTGCACGTCCATAGATTCAATCTGAGTACAGAGATAGATAACGAGATTAAAAATCCTATGGAGTCCCCCATGATGGAAGACATGGCGTCGATTTCCTATCGTAAAACACTAATGAACGCAAAAGGGGTTTTTTCAGAAATCCATGTTGCTGGACACATTCCTTTACACGGCTATATCACCAATGTTTTCAATGATTACTTTGCATTCTACTCGCCTGTATATAAAATGATGTATGTCTCGCTGCATCACCTTAAATGGCTTACTCCGTACAATCAAAATTCCACACCCTATACCCTCAGTAAAGAGAGTTTTCCCGTCAACCCTTCAGATGTGCCAATGCTGCGTTCTTTGGAAGACCAATTAAAGAAAAATGCAGGAAAGCTAGTAGTATTTGATGGGGGAGAGGACCCGATGAAAATCGGTATGCTTAAAAAGGCGGAAAACAACTTGGTTGAATTAACGACAGCTAATGGAGATCATGTGTTTTTGAAGCTTTCACATATTAAAACGGTGTACATGCCATAGATTCATAGAAACGAGGGGAAGGCCATTTAAGCTTTCCCCTTATTTTCTTCTGCAAGATGATGGGTGAGTTCCTGATCAAAAATCCATCGCCTTCGTAATCAATTTCCGTTGTAGTTCATCACGTCAGAGCAAGGTCTGTTTATGCCAAACCTCAAATACGTTGCCCCTCCTAAACTATGTTGCATATCTTCACTCCTATATCGTTAGTACGGCTTTATCATCACTGGAATGTCTCTAATCTAACTTTACCTATTCTGTCCAAAAAAATAAAATCCTCTAGTAATTCTTCGATTTCCAACCATGAACATTTCACCATGACCTGGGTAACTCTAGGGAAAGTAACACTGTGACGGTAAAAGAACATAATATAGGAATAATGGTTTATTTTTAAGGTGATTTATTGAATCGGATTGATGAATATTTGTAAAAAATAGGCTAAAGGTTTTGTTCATTTCGCCGATAATATTGTTGGGGTGAGAGTTAAGGCTCATCTGATTGGGTGGATGATAGGATAAAAGATTCATATGATGGAGGTTACTTGAACATCGTATATTTAAAATATTTCAAAGCGTATAAAGGAAGGGTTAAAATGTTTAATGGAAAATTAAGCGGTATGATACTTACATTGGTATTCATGGTCAGTTTCACTTTTTTACCTTGCTTGAAGGCCGAGGCAGCAGATCCTGTGCATACTGTAACCTCTGGCGAAACGGTAGAATCGATTGCCAAGACATATGATATATCGGCTGAGCAATTAATGAAAACGAATGGTTTACCGGATGATAAGTTATTTGCGGGCCAAAGGTTGACAATCATTCAAACGGCGTATATTCCTTCCATCTATCAATGGTCGGAGAGAGGAAAAAAAATTGCAAACTATGCGAAATCCTTTATAGGGTTTAAAAAGACAGCTGGAGAGGAGACGCCTGAAAAAGGGTTTGATTCGAGCGGATTGATTCATTGGGTGCTTTCCCGGCAAAATGTGCCGGTCGACCGTTTGACAGTAGATGGTTTTTATAAGCAAGGGATGGATACAGCCACTCCGAAAACGGGGGATATTATATTCTTTCTGGAAAAAGACAGCTTAAAAGTCGTGACTGCGGGTATTTATATCGGCAAAAACCAATTTGTCAATTCTGGATATGGTGCGGAAACGGTTCAGGTGAGATCCACTACAGAAGATTACTTTGCAAAATACCAAGTGGCGTACAAAACATATACGCCTAAAGGAGAGCATATCGTCCAAACGGGAGAAACGCTTAAAAGTATATCGGAGAATTACAGCATTTCCATGAGTACGATCAAAAGTCGTAACGCTTTAAGTACGGATGAGTTGATGCAAGGGCAGTATCTTCAACTATACAGCAACCCGTTGTATCCGTTTTATGTAAACCAGGATGCTGCATATGATAAAGCATATGATGTCATCAAGTATGCATACACTCTACGCGGATTCAACTATGTTTTCGGGGGAGAAGATCCGATGATCGGAATGGATTGCAGCGGATTCATTTATTGGGTCATGAAGGAACAGGGCCTTTCAGTAAAAAGGGGTTCTGCAGCAGATTACTTCTCATTACTGCCCAAAATCGAAAATCCAAAGGCAGGGGATTTAGTGTTTTTTAGGGACACAGGAACAAGGCTGGGTGTGACCCACGTAGGTATTTATCTAGGTGATGGCCGTTTTCTCCATACAACGGAAAACACGGGCGTTCATATCTCCAATCTTTCGTCAGGTTATTTTGCCGAGAAATTCGAAAGCTTCGGTCAAGTTGAAAGCCTTATGGACTAAGAAGGTCATTCAATCTGTTTATATTCAAGAGTGGCTTTTTCAATGGCAGTAACGAACCGTTTAAAAAGATCACAGTGATTGACCCTGTTTTTACTGGTAAAGTCATCACCTTTGAAAAAGCTTTTTCTAAGCTTAGTGGAAAGCTCCAATTGCACGCCTGCACCCGTTTTGGAGATGTTAGTGATGTTGTTTCCTTTCATCCCTGAAAGGTGCTGCGGTGCATGATCAGTTTGAAATCCAGCTTTGTTGAGGCAATGCTGTATCAGGTTCTTAAAGGGTTCGTTCCTTCCGCCAATGTAAACCAGCGCATTATGTACGTCGTAGTGGCCATGGATGGAAAGGGTGGTTTGTGCGTTCGCTGCCATTGAAACGCCGACCGGTTCATTGAACAATCGGGATGTTATATGGAGGACCTGGTTACCCCTTGGTTTAAGACCTTCGAATAGGTAGGTGCTTGCACAAAGTCTTTCTCCAAGTGCGGCTGCAATCTCGCTAGTTCCTGGTTCGATGTTCCCGCCATGTATGGCTAGAACTGCAATATCAGGATTCCTGTGATGAACGATGATACGGTAATCGAGGTCTTCTTGTTCATTTTGCTCTAATTCAATAAAATCAGTATAGTTATTTTCCTTCATGGTTATCCTCCGTATCTGTACTGGTTTTAATCTTTCACCCGTTGACGGCAAAAATAAAAAAAGCGGGGATGCCCCGGCTTTTTTCATTTTTCGACAGTCGTATATTGTTCTATCTTTTTTTGCTCGTCGGGTGTTAAAGTTTCTGTCCGTTTAAACGTATTCATGGTCACAAGCAGGGCCGCTATTATAAAAACGGGTATGACCCAGCTTGTTATTTTTTTTACGATATTCATATTCTAAGTCCCCTTATACATCGTTAAAATTCATATGATATTTAGAAAAGCAGGTGCTGGATTCCTCGTTTATTGCTGAGCTTTCCAGCTTCCATTTCTTCTTTTATCCCCAGCTCCGGATATTTGTCCATTTTTCTCGTTTTTAACGAGAACTTGAACACCGCCATAATACATGGGGGAAATTTTCTGAATGACTTCATATCCTGAATCTTCCAAGTTGGATATTATTTCATCCGAAAGCCTGGATTCTGTATAAATCTTCTTTCCATCAAAGACGAACCGATTACGGTCGACGATATCCTGAAATGGGCCTTCATTCTCTGTATAAGAATAAAGAACCTGCATCAATACTTGCGGAATCCTATCACCGCCTGGTGAGCCGATCCCAATCGATTCCTGCCCTGGTTTCTTGAGAATGGTCGGAGCGGTGAAAGTTCTTGACCGTTTATATGCCTCTTGAGAATTCAAGCCGGACCGGAAATTTTTCAATTGATCGTTAAGGAAAAATCCATTCGTATAATCCCCAGATCCGAAAAAGTTACTGAGCGTATTTGTTGTGGAAACGACAGTGCCATACTTGTCCATTATCACAAAGTGTGTCGTACTTTCATGCTCTTCAGAACCATTCGATTCTTTATCTTCCCATTTTTCACTTTTGATCTTATTTTTAAGATTATCCAAGTGAATGGGGGAGAGCAATTTTTCCGCCTTAGAGTGACTTATTCCATCTCCAACATGGGCGGACCGATCTTGATACGCAGTATCCGTGATGCCCCCCAAGATTTTCATATAAGCTGATTTGCTTGAAGAATCACCTAGGTTCATTTCCTCGGCGAGCTTTAACATTTCAAGAACTGTAATTCCTGAAAAGGGCGGAGGGGCGGTAAAAACATCATAACCGGCAAATGCTCCTTGGACCGGCTTACGTTCTTTCACCTCATAGCGCTTTAAATCCTTCAAATCGATATCTGATTCTCTTTTAATATCACGGGCAATTTCCCCTTTATAAAAACCATCAGGACCTTCCTTTTGAATCTGCTTCAATGTTTCAGCAAGTCTTTCTTGGACGAGAGTTTTGCCTGGTTCAATGGCATCACCATCAGGATAAAAAAGAGAAGTCGCATTGGAAGATATCCTTGGCTGAGCTGCTTCTAAGCGTGATGATAACGATTCGTCGACTTCAAATCCGTCTTCAGCCAAATCTATCGCCGGCTGAAGAAGATCCTCCATCGGTACGCTCCCATACTTATCACTTATAACCTGCATGCCGGCCACTAAGCCTGGAATCCCTGTATCGTGTCTTGAACTTGGGTCTTCCGGAGAGGATTCACGATAATCGATAAAATTGGGATCGCCGGATTCCGGGGCAATCAGCATACCGCCGCCGCCACCCACGCCAGATCCATAAGGTTCAACTACACCTAATACATAAGATACGGCAATGGCGGCATCCGCCGCCGTTCCGCCGTTTTCCAATATATCCATCCCGACATCTATTGCGATTGGGTTTGAAGAACTGACCCCATATGATTGTTCCGTTTTACTCTCTATCGGATCATTCGTGTCAGAAATAGGGGGTGTCTTCGAACATCCAGCAATATATATGAGCATGCTAAGGGATATGAGTACTTTTCCCGTCATACGGTTAATCATCGGTTGTTCCCCCTTTTCGTTGAGCTTCTAAGTTGTGTGTCTTTATTCTTCAAGTAGTAGTAACAATGCGTTCCTTACTGAATGGGCTGCGTATCCTGTTGTTTAGCCTGTGCTGCTTTTTTCACTTGTGCTGCTTTCTTTTCCATTGCTGCCTTTTCCTCTAGTTCACGGTGTGCCTTATGGTCGATTACCTTTTTGTGATCCAAGGTAATCTCGATGCGATCCTCTTTTTTCGACCACTGGACTTTTTCACTCGTTTCCTTCGTCAACTGCCGGTAAACACGTGATTTGTCAATTGAAGAGGTAGCTGGCCTTGGTGTTGCTTCTTCAATTTGCAGTGGAACCACATCGATTGTAGCTTTTCCGTCTTCCGCTAAATGGTATTGAACCATGGCCGAATCCTTTGTGCGTGTCCAGCCTTGATCGAATATGAAATTTCCTAAGCTATAGAAAATAATTCCATCTTTATAAACATCAAACGATTGAAGCACGTGGGGGTGATGGCCGATGATGATGTCAGCCCCCGCATCGATGATAGCTTTTGCCAAGTCTTTTTGACGAGCGGTTGTTGATGTTGAATACTCTTGTCCCCAGTGCATATTCACCACAACCAAGTCTGCGTTGCCTTGTTTGGCATTCCTTGCTTTGCCGATCATTTCAAATAATAAATCAGGGTTGGAGTTCAATAGTCCGGCTTTATCATTTTTTGACACGGCATCCTTACCGTAAACATCCGTGAAGCCAAGTGTTGCGACACGTACGCCATTAACATCCGCATAGTCGATGCTATTTTTAGCTTCCGCAGTGTTCGATCCAACACCGACATAGTGCATATCTGCACTTTTGAATTCATCTATCGTGTCAAGGAGGCCTTGTTCTTCATAGTCCATCATATGGTTATTTGCCAAAGACATCACAGAGAAGCCAGCATCTTTAATGGCTTCCACACCACTAGTATTGGAGTTTAACCGGATGGGCGTATCTGCTTCCTTGTAGTTAGATACCTCTTCTTTTAAAGCGGTATGTTCATAATTCCCACTGACATAATCCGAATTGGCAAAATAGGGCTTCATATACCGGAAGAGGTATTCATACCCATGCCTTTCCGTCACTTCTTCAACATAACGTCCCATCATCACATCACCGACCATTGTCATCGTCAATGGTTGATCGGATTTTGGAGCGGTTGTTTTCACTTCTTCAGCCTGTCCCATCCAAGTGGTAATGACCAAAGCGATTAGTAATATTGGTAGTATGATTCCAGAGTATAAAAGATTCTTTTTCTTTGTGCGTTTAATAAAGATAAGTGTTTTTTCTTTTGCATTTAAAGTCCGTTTCATTTTTTGCACCTCAGAATAGGTAGTACACGTTCATTAAACCGAAAGTCAAGCCGGATAATAAAAGCGTGCTGCCAAGTGTCAATGGCATTCCTTGTCTTTGAATCGTATTCGCTATCAATCCAGGTACGATTATACCGATTCCCCGAAACTCGAATATTTCAAATGGCATGACGGGGTAGACTAAGTCCAACAGGAGCTTTAAGCAAATCCCAGTCACCATCATGGCTGCGAATTTTCTTCTTCCATATAAAATCACCCATCTTGAAAGGCCATGAGTGACGATCAAATAAGTTACGACACTGATGATCAGGATGGTCAGCATGATTTCCCATTGGTCAAATACCAATGCCAAATAACCTGGCACGATAAGTCCTGCGGGTACGACACCCGTTTTTTCTGAAAATATAAGGCTAAGCGTAACTCCTAGCACTAGGGCTACATATAAATCCGATCCAAACATTAAGGTTCCTCCTACTTAACTCGCTTTTTGCTTCGTTTTAGATTTCATGAATGCTTCAATTAATGGTTCAGCTGCACCGTGAATATTCCCGACACCGTAGACGATGCGATTTTTCATCATTGGGCGGAGGCGGGCCACGATTTCTTCAGTTGACCAGTTTTCCAAATCCCAATATTCTTTTGTATCCAATTTACCTTGCTCGAATGCCCGAGTGATCGGTGATGTGGTTTCACCAATGGAAATGACGATTTCAGATTTTATGTAAGGCAATACATCTCTAGCAAATTGTTCGGTACGGTCCACACGGTCGGGACGGCAATTCATGATGACGATAGGAGGTTCTGTGCTGTATCCGAATGTATTGACTCGTTCCCAGATGTTCAACGTCGATGACGCGTCATTGGCAGCAAAGCCATTGACAAAGAAAGTTGGCTGGATGGGATCTCCGAATTTGGTGATCCGCATGGCACCTGGATCGGGATGCGCATTCAACATGCCGCGAAATGCTGTTTTTTCATCAATGCCCAAAGCTTCCGCAACGGCCAATGCCAGTGATGCATTATCCGGAAATACCATATAGTCGAATTCGCGTAGAAATTCTTCCGAAATTCTGGAATTGTCTGCCACAATCACTTTTGTGTTGCGTTCTTTGGCAATTTGCTTGAAAAAATCCAAATATTCACTTTCGATGGTTATTAAGTGACCATTATAGGGAATGGTAGCAGTGAAGGCTTCAGCAACCTCATCCAAAGTCGGTCCCATGACATCCATATGGTCTTCCAATACATTCACGATGACCCCGATGTTTGCTTGAATCATTTTGTTTTGGAAGATTAGTTGATAGTCAGGCTGTACGGCCATACATTCACAAACCAGTGCTTCGGTTCCTAAATCGGCAACTTCCTTAATTACACGCCGTTGTTCTCCTATGTTGGGTCCTTCCGGTCGGCGTACAATCGGTTTTTCCTTGTCGGTAAACCAATAGATCATTCTTGCTGATGTTCCGGTTGTTTTACCTACTGTTTTGTACTTAGCTTCCTGGATCACACCTGTAATCAGGCGCGTTACAGTCGATTTCCCTCGGATCCCATTCACATTCACACGTACCGGGATGGAGTCGAGACGCTTCTGATGGCGCTTTTGTTCGAAAATGCCATAGCCAAGCAAAAAGATCGCACAAATAAATATTGGTGCCATTTTTTAACCTCTCTTTTTTAAAATATTTGATTTACTGAATACACACTACATGATTTTAAACTTAATAGGCAATAGTCAATTATTCTATTGCAATATAGTTATTATCAGCTTTTTCAAATAAATGTATATTGGAGTGTAATAGTATCTAATGGAATAAATTGTTTTATGAGTACAAAGATATGGCTGGAAATCAAGGGAATCCTCGGTTCATTTACACTAAATTATGGAAAGTTTAATAAAAACCCATTTTGGTCAGAATCAAAATAGATTCATGAGCATTTGAACCTAATTCTTAATGGCTGTATTTGAATAATAATTGTTTTTGAAATGTGAGGTTTATTACAGTTTGTTGATTGTTTATACCCATTGTTTGACATAAAAGTAACAATTTCGATACATTTGTCATTCAATGTGAAATATTGCATCTAACGACTCAATTAGTTGAACTCTTTTGAATATGGACAAAGATGAGTAAAAGAACACATCTCTTTTTTTGATATTTTCCGGTTTTTTCCTTAGGCAATACCCATTGGGTCTATCATTGATCTTTTACCTAAAACATGAAATAAACTAAAGTTAACCCATTTTTTTTAAAAAATACCTAGTTTCTTCTATAGATATAGTGTTTATAGAAGAATGCAAAATAAAAAAAGCTCAGAAGCATTTCTGAGCTTTCGGCATATATATTGTAAATGAATGGAATGGTCACTAATCTCCGTTCATCTGGAGATTTAATGTTTGTGGGTCTTGAGCTGCTGGGTAGCTGATTATGGAAGGAATCAGGTTAACTGGATTTCTTTCTGTCAGAAATTTCAAGGTTGGAGCCCTTTTTACCGCCATCAATTACATAAAGTCTAGGAGCTAATCTCCTTCTTTTTCCTTGATTGTCAGGATTCATCTTCATATAATTTTCGTATTCTTTGCGAAAGAGTTCTTCGGTTTCCCGTTCCAGTGCTTTTCTTTCGTTAAAATCTGTTATGAATTTGAAAAAACGTTTCATATGAATTCCTCCTTATGGGGTTAAAAGGTCTTGGTTTAATAGTAACATATCATTAGTGAAATTTAACCTTTTTAAAAAATTTGGAGTGGAAATCGTGTTTTTGTGTGAATAAAGTTGTGAATGGTTTGATTCGAGAGAAAGCATGCAATGGAACCTTACTGGGTATATGTTCCCGTGCATGTTGTTGAAAGGAAATGTCGGGATTTGCAGTAGCAGATATTGGAAGTGATGATTATTTAAGTTAAAATATTCCTTTAATCAATTATACACTAAATATTCTGAAAACAAATGAAAATATTCACTTCCAGCCGCTGCTGATAGATTTATTTTTTAATGGTTTATTATTGTGTATAGTTATTTATTCCCCGAATATACGAAAATGAAACAACCTTATAATGGAAGGAAAAAAGCAATTTCCCGCATTCGGGAAATTGCTAGTGTCATAATTGGAACTTCTTAACCTGTTCAGTGAGCAGTTCTGCCGAAGATGCAAGTTCACTGGCATGATTCGTGATTTCATCCATCGAAGAGCTGGATTGCTGAGCGGAGGCGGAGACTTGTTCGATTCCTGCTGCGGACTCTTCAGAAACGGCTGCGATATCTTCAATAGCCTGATTGATTTTTTGGCTATTTGTGGAGATATAGTTCAATTCGTTTGTTATATGCTGTATTTTCATTTCCATATTCCCGACAGAATGATTGATTGTTTCAAAGGTTCGGCCTGTGAGCGTGATTTGTTTCGTGCCTTCATCCACTTGTGTATAACCATCTTCCAGGGAGTGGACGACCGTTTTTGAACCTGTTTGAATGGCGGAGACAATATTGGTGATATCCCCAACGGAGTGTGTGACCTCTTCAGCGAGTTTCCGCACTTCATCGGCGACGACGGCAAAGCCCTTGCCATGTTCACCAGCACGAGCAGCTTCTATGGCTGCATTCAGCGCCAATAGATTAGTTTGATTGGATATATCCTTGATGACCTGCACAAGCTGCGAAATTTGCTGTGATTGAGAATCGAGCACTTTCACTTGCTCTACGGCATTTTTGACAATTCCATCCATACTTTGCATCTGTTGGACCGAACTGCGCATTAAAGTGGTGCCCTCCTTGGTCAAGGAAAGGATTTCGGTTGAACTTTTAGCTACATCCACCCCTTCTAGGTGGGCAAGCTTAATCCTGCCGGTGAAATCATCCATGATGCGAACCATTTCAGATGCCCGGTTGGCTTGTGACTCCGAGCCTTCCGAAAGTTCATACATCGTAGTCGCTATCTGTTTGCTGCCCTGCTGCACTTCATTTGCTGATTGAGTCAGATCTTCGCTTTGGTTGGAAACGGAGTGCGAAACAATGAGCATTTTTTCGATCGTATCACGAAGGTCTTTCTGCATTTGATTGGCGGATACCGTTAGTTCACCCATTTCATCATTTGATTTTTGCTCCAGGGGCTCATGATTCAGCTCTCCTGCAGCCACCAATTTCATCCTATCCCTGATTTTAAGGAGGGGGGTGGTAATGAGGTTGGCTGTAACAACCGCAAGGACAAGGCCGATAAGGACTGCCGCAATGGATATGATGATACTTGTCGTCTTAACCGATTTCCCGCTGGCGATGACGGTTTCACCTGAAGCGACAATCAATTCCTCGCGTTCCGAAGCAAGCTCCTTGAAACCCTCCATAACTTCATTGCTAATTGGCGCCACTTCATTTTTGAGTATCTCTTTAGCGCGTTCTTCATTTCCATTTTCATATTGTGGAAACACCCGGTCTACAATCATCGTCCTCCAATCCACGCTTTTCTCGATTAATTCCTTCGCTTTATCAGAATCGCTTAAGGCAAGGAAATCCTCCTGGATGACCTGGCTTTCTTCAGTATATTGTAAGAACCCTTCTTTATAACTCTCGTCACCATAAAGAATATAGGCTCGGGCGTATGCGGTTCTTTGTGCTAGATTGTATAGCAGCTTTTCGTCTTGGATAAGAAGCGGAAGTTCCTTTTCGATGATATCCTGGGAATATACCAGTGACTTGTTGCTGCTATAGATGTTGAATGCTCCTAAGATGACACATAAAGATATGATGAGTGAAAATGCCACCAATATCTTTGATTTAATGCTTTTCAAATTATTGGACCCCTTTATCGATATTTTATTCACACTGTTTTATCGGATAAATAAAAGGATATTTAAGCAATGAAAAGTTAACCAAATTTTCCATCAGATCTAATGTTCTCTTAATATAAACATCTTGATTTATTATCCTTTTCAAGTTACTATTGACTTGGAAAAATATAATATTCCGCGTTAAGGCGGAAGAGGTTCTAGCTACCCTCTCAAAAAAACTAAGGAGAAACAGTGCTCTATTCTTAGGGTGCTGTTTTTTTCCGTAAAAAGGAGTTTTATAGAAATGAAGAAGAAAGAAAAGGCAGTGGTTGTGTTTAGCGGAGGTCAGGACAGTACGACGTGCCTGTTCTGGGCGATGGAAAGATTTGAGGAAGTGGAAGCGGTGACGTTCGATTATAATCAGCGGCATAGCTTGGAAATCGAATGCGCTCAAAACATTGCCAAGGAATTGGGCGTAAACCATCATATCCTTGACATGTCGCTGCTGAACCAACTGGCACCAAATGCGCTGACGAGAAGTGATATTGCGGTGGCGGATGGAGAAGAAGGGGAATTGCCGTCGACGTTCGTACCAGGGAGGAATTTGCTGTTCCTTTCGTTTGCCGGAGTGCTGGCGAGTCAGATTGGCGCTAAACATATTGTCACCGGTGTCTGTGAAACGGATTTCAGCGGATACCCGGACTGCCGCGATGTATTCATTAAATCATTGAATGTGACCTTGAACTTGTCGATGGACCAGTCATTCGTGATTGATACGCCGCTAATGTGGCTTAATAAAGAGGAAACATGGGAGCTAGCGGATCAGCTAGGCGCGTTCGACTTTGTCCGCGAAAAGACCCTGACTTGCTATAACGGAATCATCTCCGACGGCTGTGGAGATTGTCCGGCATGTAATCTGCGTAAAAAAGGACTGGATGACTATGTAAGCAGACGGAAGGTGCTTTCATGATGTACGGTTTTAAGATAGTGGATAAACTCCAAAAAATAGATGAAGATATTCAGCGCAGCCAATTGAAGTATACAAACAAGAGGGTTCTCGTGAGTAAGGAATTCACCTTTGATGCAGCACACCATCTGCATGATTATGAAGGAAAATGCAAGAACCTGCATGGCCACACGTATAAGGTCATTTTCGGATTAAGCGGGTATACAGATTCACGCGGGTTGATGATAGATTTTGGGGACATCAAGGATATATGGAAAAATGAAATTGAAATCCACCTGGATCACCGTTATTTGAATGAAACCCTGCCGCTCATGAATACAACAGCTGAAAATATGGTTGTCTGGATTTATGAAAAAATGGCCGAATCCCTTTCATTAAAAGAATATGAGGGTGCTAGAGTCGAATTTGTTCGACTGTACGAAACGCCGACAAGCTATGCCGAAGCCAGACGGGAGTGGATGGAAAGTGAGTAAACTCCCGGTTATGGAAATCTTTGGGCCGACCATCCAAGGAGAGGGAATGGTCATTGGCCAAAAAACCATGTTCGTTCGGACGGCCGGCTGCGATTATTCGTGTGCCTGGTGTGATTCCGCATTTACTTGGGATGGCACCGGTAAGGAAGATACCGTCCAGATGACTGCTAGAGAAATATGGGATGAGCTGAAGCGTATTGGGGGTTCCGGCTTTTCCTTCGTGACGATATCAGGAGGAAACCCGGCTCTACTGAAAAACCTAAACGGCTTGATAGCGATCTTACATGAAAATAAAATGAAAATAGGTGTCGAAACCCAAGGGAGCCGATGGCAGGATTGGTTTCTCGATATTGATGAACTGACTATTTCACCTAAGCCGCCGAGCTCTGGTATGAACACGGACTTTACGGTGCTTGACCAAATCATCTCGAACCTTGCCAATCGAAATCCTGAGAACCATGTCTCATTGAAAATCGTCGTCTTTAATGAGGAAGATTATCAATATGCCAAACATGTACATGGGCGTTACCCGGAAATTCCTTTTTATCTGCAGGTCGGCAATGACGACAGCAGGACGGCGGATGATCGTCAATTGATCAGCGGTCTTTTAAAGAAGTACGAAGAGTTAATTGATAAAGTGATAGCGGATGATGAATTGAATGATGTGAAAGTGCTGCCCCAGCTGCATACCTATATATGGGGAAACAAGCGGGGCGTATAAAGAAAAGAGAGCAGGAGGCAGTGTGATGCGTAATCACACTGCCTTTTAAGCTTATTACAACCTTTGAATGTGTGTATCTTTGAAGGATGATGTGTATTTAAGGCCATATCCAAATAAGCGATCCATTCCAATATGCGCGGTCCAAATTAAACCAAACAGCATCAATGCATCAGACTTTAGAAAAATGGCTAGCAAAATCATGAAGATGGACAGGGTATAAGTATGAAATAAGTTATAAACCCTTGCTCCAATCCGATCATTGATCAGATAGGCCAGCATGGAAACATCAGGCGATAAAATCAATAGAAGGAAAATCCACCAGCTGAATTCATATAACGAATAGATGTAAATCACCGCTAAAAGGACCATGAGTCCTTCAATATGAAGGAATTTCTTTACCATATTAAAACCTCCAAAAATTTATTTGACCAATGGTCAATAATATTCAAAAAAATTATATGATGTTCCTGATGATATTTTTTACATGAAAATAAGCTAAGCCTTTTACATCTTGATAAGTTAGCTCAGAATTAATATAAAAAGTTATGAATCCGTGAAGAGAAAGAAAAATCGACCATATGGATGCAGGATTCAATTTGTTGTCCGTTAGGTCCGTCAGGGACTGGATTAGCTTTTCATATGTTTTATTAGAATCAAATTGAAGTAACTGCTGAATTTCTTTTTCCTTCGATAAAAACATGATGGAATAATGATTTTGTTGGGTTAAACCGAACTCCAAGAAGCACAATAAAATCTTTTCCATTTTTACAGTAGGATCATTTTCCGACATGATGATATCATCGATTAAATTATTTAATACGGAAAAATCCGTTTTTACCAAACTATAAAATATTTCCGCCTTATTTTTAAAATGATAATAAATGGCTCCATGGCTGCAATCCAATGATTTAGCCAATTGCCTCATTGAGACATTCGAATACCCTAACGTTGCAAAAAGGTTTCTAGCTTCATTCAACACCATTTCCCTGGATAATTCTTTACCTGCCGATTTCCTTGGCGACATCTTGACACCTCCTATTTATTGACCACTGGTTAATTAGGATGATAGCTCACTGATTTCCAAATGTCAATTATTAGATTGAATGATAAATTCCTGTTTTTAAAGAAAAACTTTACCATTTATTGAAGCGGAATTCCACCAGTTGTTGCAAAGGGGAGGATTCAGGACATTGCAGCGTTTGACTTATTTTTTACCGTTAATACCCTTATATGGTATTATAAGGGTATTATTAGTGCGTTGAGGAGATGAATAAATGAAAAAGAAATTCGGTATTTTGGCATCAATTTTCATAGTCTTGACCGGCCTTTTTTTATTCACTAAACCGTATAAAGATAAAACAAAACCTGTAGAAGACTTTATTAAAGTGTTTCCACGAGATCAGGTAATAATAAATGAAATGATGATCATGGAGGGAGTTGATGAGGACAATCCGGGTGATATCGATTTGAATGATGAAGAGGAGTTAAGAAAATTGGCAAGAAAGCAATATGAGCAAAATCAAAAGGGGGAAATAATTTTTACAGAAAAAAATCAGTGAAATCACCTACCTGTAATGAGTAAACTAATGGGGGAGGCGGCAGTTATTGATAGTTTTGGATAGTATCTATGGGGAACACATTGTAGAGGGAGTTCTGAAAGAGCTGATAGTAAGCAAACCTGTCCAAAGATTGAAGGGGATACATCAAGGCGGGGCAAGTTATTTAGTTAATGAGAAGTGGGATGTCACACGATTTGACCATTCAATTGGTGTGATGCTTTTAATTAAAGCGCTTGGAGGTTCATTAGAGGAACAAATCGCGGGCTTGCTGCATGACGTATCCCACACTGCATTTTCACATGTTATTGATTTTGTTCTGGATTGTAAGGAAGAAGATTATCATGAAAAGATATATGATCAAGTCATTATGGAATCCGAAATCCCATTTATACTGAAGGAATATGGATATGATTGTAAAGTCATTTTTCAATCAAAATGGGAATTGCTTGAACAGCCAGCACCTGAGTTATGTGCCGATCGGGTAGATTATACTCTCCGCGATATGTATCAATATGGATATATCACAATCGAAGCCATTAAAGAATTTCTAGAACATGTAATCATAATAAATGGAAGGATGTATCTGGATAATATTGAATCGGCGGAATGGTTTGTAGAAACGTATTACAGCGAAGTTATTGATTTTTTCATGAACCCGCTTAATATATTTGGCTATGATATCTTGGCAAAGACCTTAAAATTGGCTTTAGCTAAAAAATTGATCAGCCTTGATGACTTACTCGGTACAGATGAAGAGGTCATGTCCTTGTTAAGCTTCACTGAAGACCATGAAGTTCAAAACCTGTTAAAACGGATCCATGGTAACGTAAAGGTGAAAGAAGATCAAGTGGAATACGATATCATCGGAAAAATAAAATGCGGCTCATTGATCCTTCCGTTATTCAAGGAACCCAAGTAGTAAGAGCATCCAGTTTATCGGAAAAAGTCCAGAGAATGGGAATTAAAGCCTACAAAAAAGCTTCAAAGGGCATGTATCTAAAAGTGATTTCCGATTGAATTTCGTGTCAAACCATACGGAAAGTCATTTAAAAATTAGTTGATTTAGACAATCGACATCTAGGAAGGAGCTTGATTAACGGATGCCTAATACATCTGAACCAGCACCCTTTAATAATTAAAAAACTAATGATGCTCTCAAAGTATTAACGCCATTTTCCAAATAACCCTTTAAACAGGTTAAAGTATAAACCCAACCTTCCTTTTGTCCGATCATTTTGTTTATTATTTCAGGGTCGTCTTCACTCAATCCTGATTCGTTCACTTCAATAATTGTACTCGTATTATCCAACTCTTTTAGTGTAATGGTAACAATCGTTTCTTCATCATTTCCGCCCCACGCAAACACGATTTTCCTATTTTCCTCGACTTCCATTACATTAATAACCACTTCAGCATCGTATTCGTTGTATCTCAATGTAAGTGTCCTGCCTTGTTCCCATCTTTCAGAACTCGATGAGAACCAGAAATTCCCGATTTTTTCAGGATTCACTATGGCTTCAAACACTTCATTAGCTGGCTTGATTATCTTAAATTTCGTAATTATTTGGGTATCCATACTAAATCAACTCTCTTTCGATTTGTTTTTTATTGTTTTCCACTATCCCAATCTACTGATATTGGCGGCAGGGTCCATCCAGTTTCAAGCAAGCTCTTCAGGTTACTCAGAATGGCTGGCCAACCATTATTCAGGCCTTCAAAGGTATTGTCATCATATACAAAGTCTGTCTCCAAAAGCTCCTCATGCCTAAGCATTAACTTTACAGTCGAATCATCCATTTTCTGTAATTCAAAAGTGACCCGTGTAGGCTGCTCGCGAGGTGTTTCGTCTCCTGCCATGTTCCATGTATACGAGAGCAGGTGGAACGGATCACACTTAAGTACATTCCCATGATCAGTAATCCGCCCATCTACCAGCATATATTTGACGCTTGAACCTTCTTGCCAGTCAGACTGGACTTGGCATCCGAAGTGATATTTCTTCGTGACTTCACCACTCGTCAGGGCTTCCCAAAGCTTCTCTGGTGTGGTTGCGATATAAATAGGATAGACAAACGTAGTTTTTTTCATAATTCTTTTTCCTCCTCGCCAAATAAGATATCAAGAACGTAACCTAACTCTATCATTGATTGTCGTCTTTCATATACAGCCGGTCAAGCAGTTTTTTGCGACAGAAATCGGCAAAGTCATTGCATTGAAGAAGATTTGAAATGCATTGCTAAGACCGGATTCTCCGTGACATAAAAGGGCAGTATGGAAACTTCTTGATTTCCAATCGCTTTCAAGCTACGATAAATAAGGAAAATGATAATCCGCCCGGGCGGAAGAGGTTCTAGCTACCCTCTCAAAAAAACTAAGGAGAACAGTGCTCTTTCTTAGGGTGCTGTTTTTTCTGTATAAGGAGAATTAAGAAATGTTAAGAATTTTATTGTATTTGGTATCCATCATCACGGCGAATGTGGTTACAGCAGCTTTTGCGCCATTACATTTTGGCATGTTCATCATCCCGATGGGGACATTGCTCATCGGGGGAACCTTCATCTTCCGAGATCTGGTCCAGAATAAATTCGGCCGCGCAAAGACCTATATATGTATCGTCACTGCACTTATTTTATCTGCATGTGTATCATTTTTATTAGGGGATACGTTATTGATTGTATTTGCTTCCGCCTTATCGTTCATGGTCGCAGAAACAGCGGATACGGAAATTTATACCCGTTTAAAACTTCCGATGAGTTGGAGGGTGTTTTACAGCGGGATCGTTGGAGGATTTTTCGATTCGGTGATATTTGTCGTGATTGGTCTAAGTCCAATGGGTGCCAATATATTACCGTGGGAAGCTGTACCCGCTGCGGTTATCGGCCAAATCATCGTGAAAACCATCATTCAGTCAATAGGTGCCGTACTTTTGGGACGAATCAACGTAGAACTGGAGAAACGTGTAGTCTCCAGTTAAATGCCAGGAGGGATGGACTACATGGATGGAACAAAAAAAGAAGAAGATAAATGCTATTGCCTCGAGGCCTTTCGTGAAAAATATGGCCCGCATGTTCAAGGGGAATGTATGAAGCTCTCCTGCGCCAATTATCGCAAGCATAAAGGAATAGACAAAAAAGGACCAAATTAGGTCCTTTTTTTTCGTGAACGGAGTAACTCACGAGTAAAACGTGCAAGATCATGTGTGATTCACGAGTAAAAGTGAAAATTCACGATTAAACGGCTCAAAATCGTGAGTGTAACAATTCACGAGTAAACAGTGCAAATTCACGAGTAAATAGCCTAAACTTACGAGTAAAAGTGTGAAAATCACGAGTAAATGTGCAAAACTCACGAGTAAACGGCTCAAAATCGTGAGTGTAACATGAATTCACGATTAAACAGTGCAAATACACGAGTAAATAGCCTAAACTTACGAGTAAAAGTGTGAAATTCACGAGTAAATGTGCAAAACTCACGAGTAAACGGCTCAAAATCGTGAGTGTAACATGAATTCACGAGTAAACAGTGCAAATTCACGAATAAAACAGAAAGATTTACGAGTAAAAGTGCGGAATTCACGAGTGAACGGCTCAAAATCGTGGTGTAACATGAATTTACGAGTAAACAGTGCAAATACACGAGTAAAAGTGCGGAATTCACGAGTGAACGGCTCAAAATCGTGGTGTAACATGAATTTACGAGTAAACAGTGCAAATACACGAGTAAAAGTGAAAATTTACGAGTAAACGGCTCAAAATCGTGAGTGTAACATGAATTCACGAGTAAACAGTGCAAATTCACGAGTAAATAGCCTAAACTTACGAGTAAAAGTGTGAAATTCACGAGTAAATGTGCAAAACTCACGAGTAAAAGTGCGGAACTCACGAGTAAACGGCTCAAAATCGTGAGTGTAACATGAATTTCACGAATAAACAGTGTGAAATTATGAGTGCAGGACAAATTCACGAGTAATTAGCCCAAACTCACGAGTAAACATCAAAAAAAGCTTCCTGCACCGTTTCATTAATGGGGCTAGGAAGCTTTGTATTTTGTTTAGAATTGCTCTGTGCTTTTCCGAACTAATTTTTCGAGGAAGAAAAAGCATTCTCGCTTCCGTTCAAGTTCGGTTTGTCCATTTTCGGTGACATGATAATATTTCCTGCGGCCTGACTCGGACTCTTTCCAATGGCCTTTTATGAATTCTTTTTTTTCTAACCGTTTAAGGGCGGGGTAGAGGGTGCCTTCACTTATTTGATATTTGCCCATGCTCATTTCCTTCAAGATCTTCGTGATTTCATAGCCGTATAGCTTTTTTTGTGAAAGAAGTGAAAGCAAAAGGAGGTCAATGCTTCCCTTCATTAATTCTTTATCCAAATAAATTCTCCTCCTTTTCATTTTTAAAGTGTAATACGTTGTACATCGTATCACAAGGTGCATTTTACTTTTCTTAAAAAAAATGGTTAAATGACGATTGCTAAATAAATTTAATCATAGTAAAATGTGCTTCGGAACGGATGAGTTGTGAAGAGTGTGGTAAGGATACTATATACATGATTTAATTGTTTTAATGAAAATACGGAATAGGATAGAAGAATCCCTACTCAAGGGGTATTAATTGATTTTTTTTCGAAAATCATTTAGATTCTATTTATCAACAAGAGCAAAGAAAGAAGGTCCTAGATAGATGAAAGTGAAAGCACCTGAGCCATTCACATATATTGGTGGAAAGAGAGCTGTTCTTTTACTTCACGGGTTTACCGGAAGTACAGGAGATATGAAGAAATTAGGGAAATACTTGAATGATCTCGACTATACTTGCCACGGACCTCTTTATAGAGGGCATGGAGTGTCTGGTGAGGAACTCGTTCAGACTGGTCCAAAGGAATGGTGGGAAGATGTAGTTAATGGCTATAAATTCCTTAAAGAAGAAGGCTATGAGGAAATTGCTGTTGTAGGAATTTCTTTAGGAGGAGTTTTCTCATTAAAAGTGGGAATTGAATTGCCTGTAAAAGGCGTAGTTTCAATGTGCGCTCCGACGCAAGGGAAAAGTATCGATCGACAAAAGAACCGCTTGCTCAATTATGCACAGGCTTATAAGAAGTTTGAGGGCAAAGATGCAGACCAAATTGCTGCAGAAGTGAAGCTGCTGGAAGAAGAGCCTATGCCTCAACTAAAAGATGTGCTGAATATTATAAATGAGACAGGTGAAAATTTAGATTTAATCACATCACCAACTCTTGTTTTACAAGGGCGCTTGGATGATCCCGACTATACTGAGAGTGCTACAGCGATTTTCAATGAAGTCGATACGCAGCATAAACACTTGATATGGTATGAAAATTCAGGTCATATTATCACATTGGGCAAAGAACGTGAACAGGTGTATGAAGATGTGTATAAGTTTTTAAATACACTGAACTGGTCGGAGTAGTAAGCGAGTTTATAAATCCCCTTTAAGTTAAACATGTGTAAAGCCTGCATTCATATGCATGCTTTACACAATGCTTGAGGGGATTTTATTTTGGCTGAAAAGTGTTTTTTAGCATCTATTGGTAGAAAAAGACCTTTAAGTTATCGTTATTATCAAGAGTTGCCAATAAAATATCGTTCACGTCGGCATTATATGTTATTTTGATTCTGTTTTTCAGCCATGCTTCGTCTTTACCGCCCCGATTTAATTCTTTAGAATCAATCTTCCCTTCTTTAATAATCGTTTTAGGAAAAGCGAAGGCATTTGTTGCTAGGTGCATATCTGCTGGGGTGACGGCTTCATATTGAGGATATAAGAACAATGAAATGGTACCACTCGGTTCCCATAGTGCGAGAGATACTTTTTGAATATCTTCGACTTTTTCTTTTCTTAATTCCGATAATAAAAAATCGATGGAGATTCGGGCCCTTGCTAAGCTTTTGTAAATGATTTGCCCATTTTCGATAAGTGGAAAGGGGGCGGAGTCAAAAAATCTTCGGATTTTGCCCCACTTAAGACCCGTAAACACACTAATTATATATAAAATCACTAAAACAAAGGTCGTAATCATTGAACCCTTTAAACCTAACTGTTCATCTGATAAAGGGTGGGCAAGAATGTTTCCAATAATTAATGCCATTATGAAATCAAGTAATCTTAACTGGGAAATGGACCGTTGCCCCATCAATTTAACCGAAAAAAGTAAGAAGAAGAAGGATATAATGGCTCTTAAAGTCCACTGGATTGCAGTAAGAGTTTCCTGGCTATTAAAAAAGTCCACAAAAAATTCACGTCCTTATTTCCTGCAAAGGAGATGTAATGGTCAGAAGGATGAATTGAAACAACTGGGAAGCTTATTTAAAGAACTCTTTAGATGGGTCCGTTTATAATTTAAGCTAGCTCTTTCTTAAGTATTACCCAACATCGGTCCTTCTAAGACTTTCTTGACTGTTTTCAAAAAATTTATATTAATATAACAACTTTAAAACGTATTGTAATTAAAAATAAACTGATTTAAAATGATATCTTTCCTAAGAAATTTATTTTAAAAATATCCTTGTATAATATCAGTGACGATGGTCTGATAGTTTCTACCTGGCAGCCGTAATGCCGGACTACAAGGAAGTATGAAAATAGAAGAGATGGACAGGTTTATGTTGGTTCGCTTGTGATCCATATAACATGTCTGAATAAAGGCTCTTACTTTTTCACACTTTCTTCCTGCGGCTGAAAGTGTAAAAAGGTGAGGGCTTTTTATATAAAAAAAACGAATGGGAAATGATATAGCCAAAGGGGATGAAAGCATGTATTTCTTATTGAATATACTAGGTGTTTTAGTTGTAATGGGCATCGTTTACCTTTGTTCACCTAATAAAAGGAACGTTAAGTGGAAAGCCATTCTTACCTTGCTGGTTCTTGAATTGCTTATCACATGGTTCATGTTATCGACAAAAATAGGGGCGTGGGTCATCAATCTGATCGCTTCATTCTTCACCTGGTTGATTGAATGTGCGAATGAAGGGATTTCTTTTGTCTTTCCTTCACTTATGGCAAATGAACAAGTGGATTTCTTTTTCAGCGCATTGATGCCAATTATCTTCATTATCACGTTTTTTGATGTTTTATCGTATTTCGGTATACTTACCTGGATCATTGATAAAGTGGGATGGCTCATCTCAAAAGTATCCGGCTTGCCAAAACTTGAGAGTTTCTTTTCGATTCAGATGATGTTCCTAGGAAATACTGAGGCACTTGCCGTACTCCGCCTTCAACTCAGTGCGATTAAGGATCAGCGTCTTTTGACATTTGGAATCATGAGCATGAGCAGCATCAGCGGTTCAATCATTGGAGCCTACCTGTCTATGGTACCGGCAACCTATGTTTTTGTAGCGATACCTTTGAATTGCTTAAATGCCTTGCTGATAGCTAACATGCTGAATCCCGTCGATGTCAGTAAAGAAGAAGACGTCGTTTATGTACCTTCCAAAGAGGAGCGTAAAGATTTCTTTTCCACCATTTCCAACAGTATGTTGGTTGGTGCCAAAATGGTCTTCGTCATCATGGCAATGGTTATCGGCTATGTGGCGTTAACGGCCAGCGTAAACGGCATTTTCGGTTTCTTCGTGGATGGATTGACCATTCAAAAGATTTTCTCTGTCATTTTTAGTCCATTTGCATTCTTGCTTGGATTATCTGGACATGATGCCATGTATGTCGCTCAATTGATGGGAATCAAGCTTGCCACAAATGAGTTCGTTGCCTTGCTCGATTTAAAAGATAAAGTCAGTACACTGCCACCGCATACAGTCGCTGTGGCTGTCACTTATCTGACGTCATTTGCCAACTTCAGTACAGTGGGCATGATTTATGGAACATTCAATTCCATTCTCAATGATGAGAAATCGAACATTATCGGAAGGAATGTTTGGAAGTTGCTGGTTAGCGGGATGGCTGTTTCCTTGCTAAGTGCCATGGTCGTTGGATTATTCGTTTGGTGATTTAAAACATGGGCATCCATTTTTATAAATGGATGCCCTCTTGTATGAAAAAAGCTATGCAGGATTTTCCCTTGCACAGCTTTTTTGTTTATTTCGTCAAATAGTTTTCCGTATAATATGGTTTATCTTCCTCATCGAAGGCAACTCCGACACCGAGCGATTCAAAATCCTTCTGTAATTTGTTTTCCCTGTGTCCAATGGAATTCATCAGGCCTTCATGGGCAAAGATACTGCTATTCTGACCGGCAGCCAGGTTTTCCCCCGCCATTCGAAAATTGATTTTGTCATCTTCCATCCGGTCAAAAGGGGATTCTCCTTCAAGGTTTGTATGGCTGAAGTATTGATTCACGGCCATATCTGAACTATGATCCTGTGCAGTGACCTTTACTTGTTTATCCCATGAAAGCACTGAGAGATCATGATTGACCCGTGAGGCATTGGTCAAATCGAATAATTGATATTCAAAGCCCTTCTTTAATCCGGAACCGGCTTCTGCAAAATAGCCGCTCTTTTGCTTTTCGAGTTTTGCGTCGATGATTTGGATTGCCGTGACTGTATTTTTCTCATGTTTGTCATAAAAAATGGTCACATAGCTATTATCCATTTCAAACATATCGTATTCGCCGCTGTCACTTTGAATCTGGTAATAGACGTTTCCTTTAAGCAGTTTTGTTACAGGCTCCGCCATTTTCCCAGTCACGGTTTCTTTGGGAGTGCCGCGTTTAATGCCTTCCTTTGAGGAAATCAAATCTTGGTTCGTATATAAACCAACAACTTTATTGTCGTTATCATAGGAAACCATGAAGAAGTTTTGATAATTTTCGTGATATGCGAACCAGTCCACGCCATATTCATTCCGCGTATTCCGTTTAGCTTCACCAGCCAATTTTTCTACATCATCCTTCGTGTCACCAATTTCGATATTACGGACTGAGAAGGATGCATCAGCAGGTGCTTCCAGTGCTGGTTTTTTCACTTTTTCCGTTTCCTGCGATTCTTTTTCAGAGACGGTATCCAATGTTTCCGTCAGCGAGCCAATCAGGCTGCTGACTCCAGTACTCAGTTTTTCCAACGCGGTTGAAACCTCGGGCCCGTTTATAAAGGAACGAACATCTGATGCAAAGGCACCAACCCCCGCTTTGAATCCAGACTCCTGAATATCTTTACCATATCCATACCATAATCCAGAGAGTAGGAGTATGAGGACCACAATATTAAACAATTTCCGCAAATCGTTCACTCCTGCTCTATCCAAGATATAAAATCCCGTTTAATGAAAGATCATCGGCACCAAACTTAAGACAGGTGGGGCACATAACAATAATAGTGAACACAGAATGAGTATTTGTGAGGCCGTTTTTGGAAGCTTTTCCTTCCCTTTTCCCGAGTACCAGCCACTGAACTGAAGTTTATTTCTATACCAGACGAATAATAAAAGCAGTATCGCAATCGATCCTATCCAGCCATACTGATTCACTCCTATGTTTATATATATGCCGTTTACAATGCTTGAAATGATTGTTCCGGCTATCCCGAATATTAATATGATGCGTATCAATTCTAATAAGACCCTCATATGTCACTCCTTGGTTTCACCATTATACTTCTTCGATTAAAAAATAAAAACTTTAAATGATGCGATATTACATATTATACCAAAAAGAAAGAGGGGAATAAAACAGGTGCCTCATACGGTGCAGGGCTAGCTTTCATTATTAGTTAAACCAGGAGAATTCGTTATAAACAAAAAAAGATTAGCCACTTCGAGCTAATCTTTTTTTGTTTGGGATTACTTTAATTGATCATTCAATACACTTTCCTCTAGAACGGAAAACTTATCTCCATACACTCTGGTTATGTGATTTTCCCCCCACGTACATAGTGCGGATAGGATACTTTCCAGGCTTTGCCCATACTCACTAAGTTCATATTCCACTTTAGGTGGGACTTGGTTGTAAACGATACGATTGATGACTTCGTCCTTTTCCAACTCCCTCAATTGTTGGGTCAACATTTTTTGGGTGATGTTCGGCATAAGGCGCTTCAATTCACTAGTCCGTTTTTTTCCGTGGGTCAGATGGCAGAGGATAACGCATTTCCATTTTCCGCCCATTACTTCAAGTGTCGCTTCAACGGATATATTGTATTTCTTTTTTTGCATGATTTGGATACTCTCCTTATTTTATAGGTACTAAAAGGTGCCTATATCACTTTAAAGTACGTACTGTTTTTTATTCCTATTATATCTCATAATAACATTTGCACACCGAATTCCACTGTACCATTTATAAAAAAGTTGCTAAGGCAATTTCAATGATAGTACAAAATGACAAGAAGGAGAAGAGGATATGATTTCAAATAAAAATAGAAGTACATGGGCATTGCTGGCTTTAGCGATCAGTGCCTTTGCGATTGGAACAACTGAGTTCATCAGCGTGGGATTATTACCACTCATTTCTAAAGATTTACACATTACAGTGACGACGGCCGGATTGACGGTATCCTTATACGCCTTGGGGGTCATGTTCGGGGCACCTATCCTGACATCACTGACATCGAATATGTCGCGAAAGACTTTATTGCTTTGGATCATGGTCGTGTTCATTGCCGGAAATGCATTAGCGGCTTCTGCAACCACAGTCGGTGTATTATTGATCGCACGTGTCATTTCAGCACTTGCACATGGCATCTTCATGTCAATCGGCGCTACGATTGCGGCTGATTTGGTCCCTGAAAACCGCAGGGCGAGTGCCATCGCCATCATGTTTACAGGTCTGACGGTGGCAACGGTGACCGGAGTTCCTTTTGGAACGTTCATCGGTCAGCAATTCGGCTGGAGGTTCGCTTTCATCATCATTGTGGCAATCGGCTTGATTGCTTTCATCGGAAACGGCATCCTCGTGCCGTCCGATTTAAGAAAAGCAGCACGGACCACTTTCCGTGACCAAATCAAATTGGTGACGAATGGGCGTTTGCTGCTAGTATTCATCATTACAGCGTTAGGGTATGGAGGTACATTCGTTGTCTTCACGTACCTGTCGCCATTACTTCAGGAAGTGACAGGGTTTAAAGAAGGAACTGTGGCCTTAATTTTGTTAATATATGGAGTAGCCATAGCGATAGGAAATACCCTTGGCGGGAAATTCGCCAATCGCAATCCTATTAATGCCCTATTCTATATGTTTCTTATTCAGGCCATAGTACTTGTCGTTTTGACTTTCACGGCACCGTTCAAGATAGCTGGTTTAATTACGATCATTTTAATGGGATTGTTTGCATTCATGAATGTTCCCGGGCTTCAAGTGTATGTCGTCATGTTAGCGGAGCGTTTCGTGCCGAGTGCAGTGGACGTGGCGTCAGCCATCAATATTGCCGCCTTCAATGCGGGTATCGCCATTGGTGCCTACTTAGGAGGGGTGATAACGGATTCGATCGGATTGATCCATACAGCGTGGATAGGTGGAGTCATGGTGTTTGCAGCAGTGATTTTAACAGGATGGAGCCGGGCCCTGGAAGGTAAAGACCGTACCAAGGGGACGGACATGATAGCATAGGATTAAAAAAGTGATGCATGTTAGAAAAAGCATGCTATGCGTATAGAGTATCGATAACATCAGTATCATTGCATCCCTTCAGCGAATGATGGAAGGTTCCTTGAAGGGATGTAATGATACTGATACTAAAAGCGCATTACAATCTATAAAAACAATAAAGAAAGAATTTGGAGGTAGAGTGATAATGGTGAAAAATTTACAAGATACAACAGCATTGCATAACGGCGTCAAAATGCCTTGGTTCGGATTGGGCGTATTTAAGGTGGAAGAAGGTCCGGAGCTGGTAAATGCAGTTAAAGTGGCCATTAAACATGGTTATCGCAGTATCGATACGGCTGCCATTTATGAAAATGAAGAAGGGGTCGGCCAAGGAATCCGTGAGGGCTTAAAAGAAGCTGGAATCTCAAGGGAAGACTTATTCGTAACATCAAAAGTCTGGAATGCCGATTTAGGATATGAATCGACAATCGCGGCTTACGAAAAAAGCTTAAAGAAACTTGGCTTGGAGTACTTGGATTTATATCTTATCCATTGGCCAGTGGAAGGAAAATATAAAGAAGCCTGGAGAGCGTTGGAAACTCTTTATAAAGAAGGAAAAGTGAAAGCTATCGGTGTGAGCAATTTCCAGATTCACCATCTTAAAGATTTAATGGCAGATGCAGAAGTGAAGCCGATGGTCAATCAAGTGGAATGCCATCCGCGTTTAACTCAAAAAGAAGTTCAGGCATTCTGTAAGGAACAAGGAATCCAACTTGAAGCGTGGTCACCATTGATGCAAGGTGAACTTCTGGATAATGAAGTTTTACAAGCTATTGCAACCAAGCATGGCAAATCAGTTGCACAAGTCATTTTGCGCTGGGATTTACAAAATGGGATTGTTACGATTCCAAAATCCACTAAAGAACATCGTATTGTAGAAAACTCATCTGTATTCGATTTCGAATTGACGGAAGAAGAAATGAACCAAATTGACGGATTGAACCAGAATCACCGTGTTGGTCCAGATCCTGATAATTTCGACTTTTAATCACGAAGGAAGGAGAGGGACGGGATATCCGCCCTTCTCTTTTTTATTGGATTACCACATCGGCATTTACAATGACAGCTTCGGGAATCTGATTAGTTGACACGGTATTACTGAGATGATATAAATGCATGTGCATGCATTTTATAAAAAAGGAGATAAAAAATTATGAATGATTTATTTTCACCTTATCGAATAAAAGAACTTGAACTTAAAAATAGAATCGTCATGCCGCCGATGTGCCAATACTCCGTCGAAGCGGAAGATGGTATACCAACAAACTGGCATCAGCAGCATTATGTAAGCAGGGCAGTTGGCGGCACGGGGTTAATTATAGTGGAAATGACCGATGTGGAGCCTGATGGGCGCATTTCGAATCGCGATCTTGGATTATGGTCCGACGACCAAATTGGAGCTTTCTCCAACATCGTTAAGGAAGTACATCAATACGGTGCAAAAATCGGGATACAAATTGCCCATGCAGGCCGTAAAGCGGAGGATGCCGAAACTCCGGTGGCACCATCAGCCATTGCGTTTGACGAAACGTACAAAACACCAAGAGCTTTAGAAACGAAAGAAGTGAAGGAAATGGTCGATAAATTCCGGGCATCGGCCAGAAGGGCTGTTACAGCAGGATTTGACGTAATTGAATTACATGGTGCACACGGGTATTTAATCCACCAATTCACATCACCGCTTACGAATAAACGTGATGACGAATATGGAAAAGAACTGACAAAATTCGGAGTGGAAGTCATTAAAGCAGTGAAAAGCGAAATGCCTGCCGACATGCCTTTAATCATGCGTATTTCTGCAAAAGAATACGTTGAAGGCGGATACGGTATTGAAGAAAGCGTTGCATTTTCACAAGTCTTTAAAGAAGCAGGCGTCGATATGTTCCATGTAAGCTCTGGAGGAGAAGGCCCGATTGGAGCAGACGGAAGGCCGGGTACACATGCTAGCTATCAAACTCCGTTGGCCAGGGAAATCAAAAAAGCCTTGGATATTCCGGTGATTGCTGTAGGTCGATTAGATGATCCGATTCTTGCAAATTCAATCATTGGTAATGAAGAGGCCGATTTGGTTGCCGTCGGCAGAGGAATGCTGCGAAACCCTTATTGGGCATTGGAAGCATCTAAGACTTTGAATAAAAAAACGGAGATCCCTGAACAATATCAACTGGGATTCAAGCATTAATACAAATTTATGCTTTAAAACGCCGGCGAATTTTATATTCGCCGGCGTTTTTACAATCAGGCGTGAGGGGAATTTTCATAATGGAAATCCATTACGTGATGTTTAACTGGAAATTTTGCTATAATGAAAAAGATAAATCAAACGATAATTCGAGGTGCTAATTATGGAAGAAATCAAAATCATTACAACTGAAGAAGTGGAAGCTAAGCTTGAGGCAGGCGAAGCGATGGAACTTGTCGATGTTCGTGAAGACGAAGAAGTGCAAGAGGGAATGATCGAAGGCGCGAAACATATTCGCATGAATGATATCCCGGCAAACCTTGACTACTTTGATAAAGAAAAAGAATATATTTTTATCTGCCGTTCAGGACGCCGCAGTGAAAATGTATGCCATTATCTTCAGGAACAAGGATATAAAGTGGCAAACATGGTTGGCGGAATGCTTGAATGGGACGGCGAAGTCATCGTTAAGTGAGGTTCCTCAAAAAGACCTGTTACTTTTGTAAGCGTAAATCCAGGAATGTGACGGTTTATTTGAATGAAGAAAGAACAAAGATCATGGTTTGTTCACAATGCCGTGAATATGCAGAAAGACGCGCATATTTGAAGGCGTAAAAAAAAGAGACCTTTCATCATGAAAGGTCTCTTTTTTTTCTGTATGGACCTCTTCTAACGGGAATGCAAAAAATTATATGTTAAAATTAGGGGGTTAAAATCAGAAAATATAGAAAAAGGAGAGTTGAAGCATGAATGTTCATAAAATTGCGGTCATTGCGGGTGACGGGATAGGCCCTGAGGTGATTGATGAGGGTGTAAAGGTCCTTAAAGAAGTGGCTGCAATTGCCGGGGATTTTTCTTTCCAGTTCACCTATTTTCCATGGGGATGTGAATATTACCTTGAAAACGGCAAAATGCTGCCCGACGACGGACTGGAACAACTGATGAAGTTTGACGCCGTGTATCTTGGAGCGGTCGGTTATCCTGGTGTCCCGGATCATATTTCCTTACGTGAACTCCTGCTGAAAATCAGAAAGGGATTTGACCAATATGTGAATGTTCGACCCGTTAAATTGCTTCAAGGTGCACCCTGTCCATTAAAAGACGTGACTCGTGACCAAATCGATATGGTTGTCATCCGTGAAAACAGTGAAGGGGAATATTCCGGTGCCGGTGATTGGCTTTTTAAAGGCAAACCGGAAGAAGTCGTCCTGCAGACGGGGGTCTTTTCAAGAAAAGGGACGGAGAGGATCATCCGTTATGCGTATGAACTTGCACGTAAGACGGGCAGGACGTTAACCAGCATAAGCAAGGCGAACGCATTGAATTATTCAATGGTTTTTTGGGATCAGGTTTTTGAAGAAATTGGACAGGAGTATCCGGAAGTAGAAACGAATTCCTATCTGGTCGATGCGGCGAGCATGTATTTTGTCAAGCAGCCCGAACGGTTTCAAATCGTTGTCACCTCCAATTTGTTTGGTGACATCATCACGGATTTAGGTGCTGCCATTGCAGGCGGGATGGGACTGGCGGCTGGTGCCAATTTAAACCCTGAACGGATTTATCCGTCGATGTTCGAACCGATTCATGGTTCAGCCCCGGATATAGCACATCAAGGCATCGCCAATCCACTTGCGGCCATATGGTCCGCCAGTCAGATTCTCGATTTCTTTGGACATGAGGTTTGGGGTGCTAAAGTGTTGGACGTGATCGAACAGGTGATGGTCGATAAAAAGGCGCTCACCCCTGATATGGGCGGGACAGCTTCTACAGAAGAAGTCGGGGATGAAGTGGTTGCATTAATATCCGCTTTACAAACAAATCAAGTATAATCTTTATGTAAAATGGGCATCCTGCACAATAACTATCATTATAGTAAAAGGGCGGGGAGAGCCGATGATACAAGTCAAATTATTTGATTATGAGCATGAAAAGGATCTTGAGGATGAAATGAACTTTTTCCTTGAAGACATTCGTGATAATCAAATCGTCGATATCAAATACAATGTCGCCACTACAGGTGAAGAGGAAGAGGAACAGATCTACTGTTTTAGTGCGATGATCATCTATAAAAAAAAATAAAGGCCGGCTGGCCTATAATCAAAAAAAGACTTCCTATTGCTGCAAGGCGTGCAATCAAGGTAGTCTTTTTTTCGTGAAATGCGATGTGGAAATTAGGACGATGTCGCTTCCCCGCCGTTGACATGAAGTGTTTGTCCTGTCACAAAACGGGAATCATCAGAAGCGAGATAGACAAAGGTGGGAGCCAGTTCAAATGGCTGGCCTTGACGCTCCATCGGGTTATCGACTTGTGTCACTTCGTCTGCCGAGAAACTTGCCGGGATGAGGGGTGTCCAAAACCTTCCGGGCGCAATGGCATTCACCCGGATGCCTTGATCGACAAGACTGTTTGCCAAGGCACGGGTAAAACCAATGTTGGCCCCTTTAGTCGCCGTGTAATCAATTAATTGCTTATTCCCATTAAACGTCACGACTGAAGATGTATTAATGATGGAGGCCCCGGCCTTTAAATGGGGAAGGGCAGCACGGGTCGTGTAGAAGTGGGAATAGATATTCACTTTAAAGGTATCATCGAATTGCTCATCCGTAATATCAAGCAAGCTTAATTGCTGAAATTGAATACCCACATGGTTACAAAGAATATCGAGCTTTCCAAATGTTTCGATGCTGTCTTCCGCGATATTGATGCATTGCTGTTTATCCCTTAAGTCACCAGGAAGCAGTAAGCAACGTTGTCCAAGCTCTTCAATTCTCCATTTTAGTCCGATTGGCATCCTCATGTTCATCCAGATAAGCGATGGAAACATCTGCGCCTTCTTTAGCAAAGGCAATGGCAGCCGCAGCTCCAATCCCACTGTCTCCGCCAGTTATCAATGCGACACTACCTGTTAATTTCCCGCTGCCCCTATAATTGGGATTTTCGATGATGGGCCGGGGCACCATTAATTTTTCTACACCAGGCTGGCGGAATTGGCGTTGCTCCGGAACCGTGATGGGAACGTCTTGATAACGGGTGATCTTTCCATAATTCGGCTGCATGGGATAGCCTTTATCGGATGATTTTTTTTTCTTATCTTCTGCCATGAGGAGTCCTCCTAAAAAAGAATTTAGTCGGTTTACTTTATGTATAGCAAGTAAACGCCGTGCATGAAGAACATGTATGGGTACGGGCTCGTTGCCGTGCGGCTCGAATATGCTGAAGGGGAGAAAAAAAGTTTTTGGGGGCCTCTATATGCCATATTATTATAGCGAAGAAGTGAAGTTATTATTGGTCGAACAATCGGATGAAAAAGTGGAGTTGTTATATGATTCCAACCCAAATACCTTTGAATTGCCGCTCATAGGACCAAGACCGCCATATTATTATAACCCGCGTTATGTGCCGTATTATCCTGTGATTTAGGGACGAACATCAAAAGGGAAAATGCATGAAGAACGGAATCTGCTGAATTGGGCTGCCTTGGTCATTCAATGAGTGACTAAAAGCAGCCTCCATTCGACTCAACAAAATTCCCGATCATAACGGATGACATTAGGAAAAACTGATTATTTTCTTCTATGAATTTTACAAACACGGAGATAATGGGTAAAGTTATACATAATACATAGAGCGGACTGGTGTATTTAAAGGGGAGATCCATTTTGGATAACAATATGAAACAACTACTAGAAAATATACAGCAATCGGATGGTGGCCATATCTTATATTGTTTTAATGAATTGGAAGCCTACATTGAAAATGAGGCAACATTCATCATTACAGGTGTTGAACAGGGAGACCATATCCTGGTCGTCGAAAATGACCGTATCTTTCCTTTCGTGTACAAGAAATTGCAGCTTCATTTAAATGAGGAGCAATTGGGGCAAGTGCATCTTATGAATAATTTTGATTTTTATTGTTTTCATGGAGACTTCCATCCTTCGACGATGGTTAATTATTTCTTGGAAAATATCGATACATACACTGAACGCAATCAGCACGTGAGGACTTGGGGCCATGTTGAATGGGGCCAAGACGATCAAGCCAGCTTTGCGATAGGCGAATATGAAAAAGGAATCAACAAACTGATCAAGGAACGAGGATTGATTTCTGTTTGTGCGTACGATGACTGCAGAGTGCCTGCCGAGCTTAAAACAAACTTGATCAAGCATCATGGGGTCCTGATAACCGATGAAAAAATCACGATTTTAGCAAACGGATAGAATGGAAGGGGCAAGTTATTTGGAAAGTTTTACTGAACGGGTAATTAATATCATACAACAAATCCCTTCCGGTAAAGTGATGACATATGGTCAAATTGGACAGCTCGCCGGAAGTCCGCGCGGTGCAAGGCAGGTTGTAAGGATCCTTCATTCAAGCAGTAAAAAACATGACCTTCCTTGGCACCGGGTAATCAATGCCAAAGGCGAAATCGGCATAAAAGCTGAAGGCGCCGCAGAACACCAGAAGGCGATGCTAGAGAGTGAAGGCGTCACATTCACGAAACGGAATACCATTGACCTCGAAGCATTTCGCCATCATCCAGAAATGTTTTAATCGAAAAGCCGGATAGTAGAGGCGGCGCGGGTGCGGAAAAAAAAGTACGGTGAAGGCCCAAATAACAGCACCTACGCCAGAATCAAAGCTAACAAACACCGAATGGATGTGTAGGCTGACGAAATCGCAATAAAAGAGGCTGATCCAAGCGGATCAGCCTCTTTTACGAATTATGAACGGGCATACATGGCAGCATTCATTCCGGCGAGTCTTCCGGTTACTAATGCCGATGTGATATTATAGCCGCCTGTGTATCCGTGTATATCCAGAATTTCACCGCAGAAATACAGTCCGTCCATTAGTTTGGATGCCATTTCCTTGGGATGTATTTCTTTGACGGATACGCCGCCGCCCGTGACGAAGGCTTTTTCCAGCGGCTGGGTGCCGTGCACTCCGAATTGGAAGTCCTTGCATAATTCTGCAAAGCGGCGGATTTTTTCATTTGATATCGTCGCTCCTTGTTCTTGAAGGTCGATGCCGCTTCGCTCAAGCAGGAAGTGAAGGTATCGTTCAGGAACTAAGCCTTTTAAGGTGTTTTTAATGGCTTTTTTCGGTTCGGCTTTGATTTCCTTCATGATATCTTGAAAAACCTCTTCCTTGTTTCGGTCCGGCAGGGCATCGAGTCTCATAGTCACTTCCGACAAGTTCCATTTTTTCATCGCTTTCACGACGAATTGGCTGCATCTTAGAACAGCTGGACCGGAGACGCCAAAATGGGTGAAGAGCATATCCATTCGGTGTGTGATCAGGGCCTTGCCCTTTGGGTTAAGGACACTCAATGAAACATCGCGAAGTGCAAGACCTTGAAGTGTTCGATCTTTAATGAATGTTTCATGGCTAAGTACGGGAACTTCAGTTGGGAACAGCTCGGTAATCGTATGTCCCGCCTTTTTAGCCCATGCGTAGCCGTCTCCCGTTGAACCGGTGTGGGGAACTGATTTCCCGCCGACTGCAATCACGACTGCATCCGTGTCAATGGTCTGGCCATCTTTTAACCGGACACCGCTGGTTTTTCCATGTTCATAGAGAACTTCCGCAACTGGAGAGTTCTTATAGATCGTTACCTTTAAATTCGACAGGCGCGTCAGAAGGGCATCCACGACACTTTGTGCTTTATCGTTGACAGGGAACATCCGGCCATGGTCCTCTTCTTTTAGAGCCACGCCCAATTTTTCAAAGAATTGAATAATGTCCTCATTATTGAACTCTGAGAAAGCACTGTATAGAAATCGCCCGTTTCCAGGGATATGCTGAATGATTTCATCGATTGAGAGCCTGTTCGTCACGTTGCAGCGTCCGCCGCCCGAGATTGCAAGTTTCCTGCCAAGCTTCTCGCCTTTATCCACTAACAAGACATGGGCACCTTTTTCACCGGCTGCAATTGCTGCCATCAATCCGGAAGGACCGCCGCCAATTACCACTACATCATATTTCAAATTGATCACCACTTTATCATTTTCAGTCCCTTCATTATATAGCAAGAGCCCGTCAGATTGCGAATGTAGAAGAAAAGGAATTATTTGTTTGTGTATTATCATCGAAAACGATAAACTTGAGTGTAGTTTTCTATAGAAAAAATACTTTAATATGATAAGATAAAGAGCGTGTGAAACGTAACTGACAGAGGCAGGAAGGGATTAGATGTCATCTAAGTTTTTAAAAGGGGCTTTTATATTAACGCTGGGAGCGATCATTTCCAAGATACTTGGTTTATTTTACGTCATCCCATTTGAACATATGGTTGGGAATAAAGGGGCTACCCTCTATCAATATGGGTACGTTCCATATACCATTTTCATTAGCTTTGCAACGGCAGGCATGCCGCTTGCTGTTTCTAAATTTATTTCGAAGTATAATGCGCTTGAGGAATACGCAGTCGGTGAAAAGTTATTTAAATCTAGCCTGAAATTAATGGTTGTCACCGGTTTTCTCGCTTTCTTGATTCTCTATACGATGGCTCCGCTGTTTACTGGAGTCTTTGGGGTCAGGCAGGAAGATGTCAGTGATGTCACGGAGATCATACGGGCAGTCAGCTTCGCCTTGATTTTTGTACCGTTCATGAGTATCATCCGCGGCTTCTTTCAAGGTCATGAAGCGATGGAACCAACGGCCATATCTCAGGTTATCGAACAGATCGTCCGCATCGTGTTCCTTCTGGCCGGTGTGTATGTTGTTTTGAATGTCCTTGATGGAGAGTTAGTGAGAGCCATCCAAGTAGCTACCTTCGCGGCGACGGTTGGGGCTGTCGGCGGTTTAGTGGTATTATTTTGGTATTGGAAAAAACAAAAACCCCATTTGGACAGCTTGATGAAGAAAGACCGGGGGACGATGGAAATTTCCCTGAAGGAGATCTATAAAGAAATATTTCTTTCGTCGATTCCTTTCATATTTGTCGGAATCGCGATGCCATTGTTTCAGTTTGCGGACTTATTGTCTTTCAATAAGGCGATGTCTTCAATCGGTTTGCAGCACGTCGCAGAAGATGCCCTTGGGGTGTTGAATGTATATGCCCAGAAGCTTGTCTTGATTCCGATGACGCTGGCAACCGGATTTTCAATGGCGCTTCTTCCCTCGGTGACGAAGGCATATGTAAGCGAGGATTCGGAAGAGTTAAACCGCCAGCTGAACCAAGCCTTCCAAATTTTGTTGTTCATTACGATTCCAGCTGTCGTTGGCATGTCGGTGCTAGCGGATCCAATCTATAGTGCCTTTTACAGCCATGATCCACTTGGAATCAGTGTCTTGAAGGCATATGCTCCCGTTTCCATCTTATTTGCGCTTTTTTCCGTTTCGGCGGCCATTTTACAAGGCATCAATCAGCAAAAATATACGGTGCTAAGCCTGCTTGTAGGCTTTTTAATCAAATTGAGCTTGAATATCCCGATGATCAAGTTGTTTGAAACGGAAGGATCCGTTTATGCCACGGCATTCGGCTACTTGGCTGCTGTGCTGCTGAATTTGTATGTCATTACCTACTTTACTGGATATCGTTACAGCCTTACCATCAGAAGATCTGTTTTGATCACTGTTTTTTCAATTATCATGGGAATGGCTGCATGGGGCATGAACAGTTTATTATCGCTGTGGCTTACAACGGAAGGGCGCTTCCAGGCGATTTTGATCGTGGCCGTTTGTGCAATTTTTGGAGCGCTCATTTATGCGGCGCTTTCCTTGAAAAGCAAACTTGCCCATCGTTTGTTCGGTACCCGGATCGATCGGTTAAAAGCTAAATTAGGATTATAAGCTGGAAGTTTGATGTGTAAAATAAAGGGTATTGAATGGTGAATCCCCAGATTAAAATATATTGGCCTTGCCTGTCATTAAAGTGGGCAAGGCTTTTTACTGAAAAAGGCTTTAGGAGGAAACGATGAGAATAGATAAGATTTTATCCAATATTGGTTATGGCAGCAGGAAAGAAGTGAAAAAGCTCCTGAAATCCGGCGCCGTCAAGGTCAATGACAGGCTGCTTAAGGACCCGAAGGAACAAGTGGACCCTGATACGGAAATCGTTACGGTTCATGGTGAACGGGTTGAATACAGGGAATTCATATATTTAATGATGAATAAACCGCCAGGCGTATTGTCGGCAACGGAAGACAACTACCAAGAAACGGTCATCGACATCTTGGAGCCGGAAGATTCGGTATTCGAGCCATTTCCTGTAGGCCGTCTTGATAAGGACACAGAAGGTTTATTACTGATCACGAATGACGGAAAGCTTGCCCACCAACTGCTTTCTCCAAAGAAACATGTCCCTAAAACATATTTTGCGGTCATTGATGGCGAAGTGACGGAACGGGATATCGAGGCATTCCGCAACGGCGTGACCTTGGATGATGGATACGAAACAAAACCAGGTGAATTGAACATTTTAAAATCAGGTCTGACATCGGATATCGAGCTAACGATCATGGAAGGAAAGTTCCATCAGGTGAAGCGGATGTTTGAGGCCGTTGGCAAACGTGTCGTCTACCTAAAGCGTCTTTCCATGGGGAGTTTACAGCTTGATGAGGAACTTGAGCTTGGTGAATACCGTGAGTTGACGGTGGAGGAGCTTGAACAGTTAAAGGCAGGCCAACCGACTGAATGATAGCTGGATACAAAAAATGAGGCGGACAATATTGTCCGCCTCAAAGTATTTTACATATCGATCTTGTTCGGGTGGTCGTTCTTTTTACGATGACATCTTCACCTTTTTACTTGTTGTCGTCCAAAGGCCTCGGCTTGGGCTTTGAACAAGGTCATTGTATGCTAAGACATTTAAATCGCGCTGCACAGTTCGAGGAGTGATGCCAAATTCTTCTACAAGCTCTTGAGTAGAAACCGTACCGTTATTACTAATGAACATATAAACGGATTTAATACGGGTTAACATGCGATTTGTTGAAGGTTTCAAAAAATCACTCCTTATTCTTTTCATTGTTATTTTGAACAAATGAAAACAACCGATATGTCGGACAGCATTTCAGCTGTCACTATGTACTTGCTATACCCACCCTATAACTCCTCGGAAACATTTAGAAAAAATAAGATGTCATTAGCTTCATTCTACCCCTTTGCAAAAGCAAATTCTAGGAAAAGATACTAATTGACTAAATATTACATTTATTATATCAAATTTTAACAAAATTATTCTCTATACCTATAGAAAATTAATAAAAAGCTGTTCCATTTGTTCATGCTCATATTTTGCCAATAAAGGATGCTTACTATGCACACAACACGAACGTTGACTTTTAAAGCATATACATGTTATTTTACTTAAAACGGATCATAAATCGTAATAATTACGCTTTGTGTATTGATACAGGAATTGCTTGATGGCTTGCGGTCACGATGTCATAATGAGGTATCGGGCAGTACAGACTTTTCATACATATCTAAAAGGATTTAAATATAAACCAATTCGAGGTAGAGCCATATGAACGAAAGATTAATGGAGTTTTTATTGCGCGACGAAGTAACCAGACTTTCTGGCGTCAAAAAACAAGTGTATGAATTCATCGTGAACGAAGAAGATTATCTTGCATCGAAGGCGGATACGGTCGATCAATTCATGAGATTGCTGGTAAAGCATTCTCCGCCTAGGCTCGCAGCCCGTCATTTCAATATGCCTTATGGGGAAATCATTCGTTTCATGAATGAAATAGAAGATGAACTGAATGAGAGATTAGAGGAAAGATGCAAGAAAGTGAAGTGGATGGACTACACGGAAAAGGACCAGCAGGCATTTGAGGAATATAATAGGAAGTTATATCTATTTGTAAATTAATAAATGGATCATCAAAATGCCCTGGTATGAATGGGCATTTTTTTTATTTGTCCGGAACCGTTAAACGGGAATCCAGCACAATCATTCCTTTAAATCCAGCCTCCTCGCCGCAAGCGCCTGTGGGGTCTTGGCTAGTCAGTTTTTCGGCAGGAGTGTTGCAAATTTCTTCAATCCAGTGAGTTTACCTGCAGATTTTTAAAAAAAACATTCCAGTTGATTGGAACGGAAGGCGCGAGACTCCTGCGGGAAAAGCGCCGAGGAGGCTACCGGACCGCCCGCGGAAAGCGAGTGCCTGAAGAGGAAATCAACGTTGTGATGAAGGTGATCGCTATAATTAGACTGGTTAAACGTCCTTCTTTCCGAATACACTTGGCATTCGCCGTACCTGAAAAACGGGACTTATACTATTGTATAGTTCCCGTTTTTTTCTTGCTTTTAAGAAAGAATCAAATGTGTGCCGGTCTCTTTAAACGAAGAGATGAAATCTTTATGCAGATGATCGTCAGTAATGATGTAATCGATTTTATCCAGTGACGATATCCCGATGGTCACGTCTTTCCCGAACTTTGTGCTGTCAGCGGCAACATAGACTTCTTGGGATAGATCTATGATTTTTTTTCGTGTGTTCGCTTCTTCTAAATTATAGTCGGATATGCCTTTTTCAACGGTTATGCCACTCGCACAAATGAATGCTTTTGTAATATTCAATTCACTAAAGTTAAATAAGTAGTCAAATGCAACGATGGATTGTTCATTTCGCCTGACTTTCCCGCCAATGATCAATATCTCGATGTCGCTATGAATGAGCTCATTTACAACGGGGATGGAACTGGTTATCACGGTCAGTTTCTTTTTCTGTTTTATATATTTAGCGATTTGATAGGTTGTCGAACCACTATCGATATAAATGCAATCACCATCGTCGATATACTCACTGCATTTTTGAGCGATGGTTTCCTTTTCTTCTAATTGACTGAACATCCGTTCATCTATCGTCGATTCTCCAAACTTCGATTGAACCAGCTTAACGCCGCCATAGATCTTTTCAATTTTTCCTTGCCTTGTAAGAAGGTTTATATCCCTTCTGATGGTTTCGATGGAAACTTGCATTTCTTCAGTAAGCTCGGCAATCTTCATAACTTTTCTAATCGTTAATAACTCGATGATCTTCTTTTGCCTTTCAAGAGGAAGCATAAGTTACACCCGCCTATTCTTCATATCTATCTTCCTGATATTCAGTTTAAGTGTACTGTTTACCGCGAACATATTCAACATATAGATGATAAAAATATCACTAGTTAGTCAAAAGTTAGTATTAAGTTAGTAATAAAGTGTTCAATATTTACAGAGTATTTACAAAAAACTCAAATTCGTTTTACAAAGGGCTTTTATACTAAGGGTGTATTAAAGGAGGTGAACGGTTTGCTAAAATTACAAAATATTAGCAAGCAATTCGATGGAAAATCAGTTTTGGATAATATAAATCTTGAAATTAAAACGGGGGAGATCGTTTCACTTTTAGGACCAAGTGGAAGCGGCAAAACTACTTTATTACATATAATTTTGGGCTTGACGGGTATCAATCATGGAAAAATCATTTTCAATGATACCGATTTGAGTAACGTGCCCATGAAAGACCGGGGATTTAATATCGTTTTCCAGGATTATGCTCTTTTCCCGCATTTGAATGCCTATGAAAATATCGTTTATGGATTGAGGAACAGGAAGGGATCCGTTTCCAAGGAAGAGCTTCAGGAATACATCGATTTCCTGGAATTAACACCGCATTTGAAAAAAAGGATCAGCGAATTATCCGGGGGTCAGAAACAAAGGGTTTCGATCGCAAGGACTCTTGTAATGAAACCGAAAATCCTTTTACTTGATGAGCCGCTGAGTGCTTTGGATGGTGTGATCAAGGAATCGATAAAGGAACGCATCAAAACCATAGCACGAGAATTTAAGCTGACGACGATCATAGTGACACATGACCCGGAAGAGGCTTTGACGATGTCCGATAAGATTTTGATCATTAATCAAGGGAATATTTCTCAATTTGGATCGCCTCAAGAAATCATCAATCAACCAGCCAATGATTTTGTGAAGGAATTCATTCTTAAACAACTGGAGATCAAGAGAGAAAATATTTACAACTTATTTGGTGAAAAGTATGCCTGATGTAAAACCGGCAATGAGAGTCATTTATATACCTATCTTACTGCTATTTGCCGCTTTTCTTTTCTTGCCGCTTGGGATATTGTTCGTCCGTTCTTTTGAAACGGCTGATGGAATCAATCTCTCGAATTATCTAACGGTTCTTTCAAATGCAGAGCTGATGATGTCATTTGGAAACAGCGTGAAAATCTCAGGGCTCACAGCCGTCATTACAACCGTTTTAGCCTTTTTCCTGGCCTATTCCATCCATTGCACCCGATTATATAGGCCGTTAAAAAGTGTAATTAAAACAGGGATCCTTATTCCGATGCTGCTTCCGACGATCACGTTCGGGTTTGCGATTATCTACTCTTTCGGCAATCAAGGAATCATAACGAAGATTTTTGGAAGGAATCTATTCGATATATACGGATTTAATGGATTATTGATAGGTTATGTGATTTATACATTGCCATCAGCTTTTCTGCTCATTAATAATTCCTTCAAGTACATGGATAAAAAGTTCATCATCGTTTCAAAATTAATGGGTGACGGAACGATAAGAAGTTTCATGAATACGATCATACGGCCATTATCGGGAACTTTGGGAGGAGCCTTTGTACTTTCATTCATCTTGAGCTTCACCGATTTTGGGATACCGGCTTCAGTCGGAGGGACCTACTCCGTTGTTGCGACGCAACTGTATCAAGTCATGCTAGGTTCAATCCCTGATTTCAATAATGGTGCAGTGATTGCCATTCTCATGCTCATTCCGGTAGTATTCAGTGTTTTTCTATTAAACTATCTCGAAAAACTTAATTTTCATTATGACAAGTTCAGCGATATCGAATTGACGAAGCACATAGGAAGGGATATATGTTTTGGGGGTATCTCGCTGCTGGTCTTGATAGGGATGTTTTCTGTATTTGCGGTCATGTTCATTGCACCATTTTTAACTAGTTTCCCTTACGATCTCTCGTTCACCTTAAAGCACTTTATCGACACATTCCAATCGAGCGATTTAACGGCAGTTTATAAAAACTCCTTATTCGTTGCCTTGATGACGGCTGTAATGGGAACGTTCATCGCCTTTAGCTCTGCGGTTTTGAATGTCCGGACGCCCCTTAAGGGGAAATCGTCAATGGATGTCATTTCGATGCTGACGAATACAGTACCGGGAATGGTGTTGGGCTTATCGTATTTGCTGCTGTTCAACGGCAGCAGCTGGAAGGGGACCTTTGCCATCATCATTCTATGTAACATTGTCCACTTCTTTACAACACCCTATTTAATGGCGAAGAACTCTTTATCCAAAATGAACCCTGGTTGGGAAACCACCGGGAATCTATTGGGGGATAGCTGGATCAGGACAATCTATCGTGTCATTCTGCCAAATTCGGCATCTACGGTGATCGAGATGTTCAGCTACTATTTCATCAATAGTATGGTGACGATCAGCGGAATCATCTTTTTGGTCACGGCCCAAACCACATTAGTGGCCAGTAAAATTAAAGAGCTTCAGCATTTTGCCAAATTCAATGAAATATTCATCCTGTCTTTACTTATCTTTTTTACAAATCTAGTCGTGAAGCTGCTTTGTGATCATTATCAAAAAAGACAATTCAAACATTAATGAGGGGGATATTATGTCTAAAACGTTGAAGATAGCCTTACTTTCTCTAGTTGCTTTAAGTTTGGTATTTGTATTGGTGGGCCGTAACAGCGGCAAAGCGGATGAGGAAAAGGTGGTCATTTATACGAATGGCGATGAAGAAGCCACTGCAGCAATGGAGACTTCCCTGAAAGATGCCGGATACGAAGGGAAATATGTCCTTCAATCATTAGGCACATCAGAATTAGGCGGGAAACTGCTGGCAGAAGGCGCTGAAATCGAGGCAGATGTCGTGACGATGAGTTCTTATTTCATCGAAAGTGCCCAAGATCAGCACACCATGTTCAAGGACCTGTCATTCAGTACAAAAGCATTGGAAAAAAATCCAGCTTATTATACGCCGATTTTGGCAAATACCGGTTCCATTTTTGTAAATACGGAAGTGCTTAAACAAAAAGGCCTGCCGATGCCGACCACGATTAAGGATTTGACAAAGCCGGAATATAAAGGGTTCGTTTCAATTCCTAATATCCTGGACTCTTCAACAGGGTGGCTGTTAGTTCAAGCAATAATCAGTCAATACGGTGACGCAGAGGGGAAAAAGGTTCTCCATGACTTAATAGCAAATAGCGGTCCGCATCTTGAAAGCTCAGGTTCAGGCCCAATCAATAAAGTTCAAGCAGGGGAAGTGGCTGCCGGTTTTGGTTTACGCTACCAAGCTGTGATGGCTAAAGAGTCGGGCTTACCGATCAAGTTCGTCGATCCGGTTGAGGGGAATTTCTCCTACACGGAATCTGTGGCTGTCGTGAATAAAGATAATGAAGCTAAAACAAGTTTAGCAATGAAAATGGCAGAAACAATCAGTAAAGATGCTAGAGAAGAATTGCTGAAACATTACCCGGTCGCACTTTATGAAGGTGAAAAGGTAACGGAAAAGAACAAACCGGCCCACCCTAAGAAATACAAGCAGCCCCTAACGGTTGAATTATTAAAACAGCATCAAGAGTTCTTTAAATCAGCACAATGATAAATACAGTGAGGAGTGAAGTAAAATGAATACCTATAAACTATTAACGCCTGGACCGCTGACCACTACAAGTACGGTGAAACAGGAAATGCTTGTTGACCGCTGTACGTGGGAAAATGATTATAAAGAAATCACACAAAAAATCAGATCCCAGCTTCTTGAATTGGCGTATGCTGCAAACGGAGAATATACGGCTGTACTTATGCAGGGAAGCGGCTCGTTTGTTGTAGAATCTGTGCTGACGACTGCACTTTCAATATCCGATAAAGTGCTGATCATAACGAATGGTGCATATGGAAAACGGATTGTGAAAATGGCGGAGTGCATCGGACTGAATCATATGGAATATGGCGTTGAGTACAATGAATTTCCAAAGGAAGCTGAAATCCGGAACATTTTACTGGATGATAGTGACATCACACATATTGCAATGGTTCATTGTGAAACGACGACAGGGATTTTAAATCCGATAGAGATGGTTTCGAAGATATCAAAGGAACAAGGGAAAACCTTGATCATTGATGCGATGAGCAGCTTTGGCGGAGTGGACATGAATGTACCTGAACTCGGAATCGATTATTTGATCAGCAGTGCGAATAAATGCATTCAAGGAATCCCCGGTTTTGGTTTCGTCATCGCAAAGCTTGAGAAATTGTTGGCTTGTGAAGGCAATGCCCGCAGTTTGTCCTTGGATTTATATGATCAGTGGAAAGAGATGGACAAGGATGGGAAATGGCGTTTTACTTCTCCAACACATGTAGTGGCCGCGTTTGCTAGAGCGTTGGAAGAATTAACGGAAGAAGGCGGCATCCCAGCTAGATTCTCCCGCTATAAAAATAATAATGATAGGCTGAGGGAGCTGATGGGGAAATTGGGCATTCATACATATATCTCACCTGATAAACAATCGCCTATCATTACAACTTTCCTTTTTCCAACTGAAACCTTTGATTTTGAGGACTTCTATAATTTTATCAAAGAGAGGGGATACGTAATATACCCCGGAAAGCTTACTGACATAGATACATTCCGAATCGGCAATATTGGCGAAATCCATGAAGAAGATATCGAGGAACTTGGCAGGATCGTAAAAAAATATATGAAAGTGGTGACAGTATGAATAAGGTAGAGGGAATCATTTTGGATTGGGCAGGAACAGCTGTGGATTTTGGATGTTTTGCACCAGTGAATGTTTTTGTGGATATTTTTAAGAATGCTGGACTGGACGTGACGATGGGGGAAGCCAGAGCTCCGATGGGCATGCTGAAAATCGACCATATTCGTGCGATGCTGACCATGCCAAGGATATCTTCGTTATGGGAAGAACAATACGGAAGACCATTCAATGAGGAAGACGTTGAAAAACTATATGCTGAATTTGAACCGGCACTGATGATGTCATTGGCGGATTATACAGATCCCATTCCAGGGGTTATCGAGACGGTGGAAGTGTTAAGGAATCACGGCCTGAAGATTGGGTCGACAACAGGGTATACGGATACAATGATGGAGGTCGTCGTAGCAAATGCTTTGCAAAAAGGGTATCGGCCGGATTTCCATGTAACTCCGGATGCAACCGATTCGATTGGCAGGCCTTATCCTTACATGATATATCGGAATATGGAAGAATTGAAGTTAACGGCATCATGGAAGGTAGTGAAGGTAGGGGATACCATTTCCGATATGCAAGAGGGAGTGAATGCTGGAGTATGGTCGGTTGGAATCATTGTCGGAAGCTCTGAGATGGGATTGAGTTTGGATGAGTATACAAGTTTACCAGAACAAGATAAACAAAACCTCATCTCTAAAACGGCAGATATCTTTACGCAAAACGGGGCAGACTTCACCATCAAAACGATGGAGGAACTACCTGAACTCATAGATCGCATCAACCTCCTTATAGCAGAAGGGAAAAGACCTCGTTCAAGCTAACATTCAGTGCAGCATCTTTCATCCTTGAATGAGATGAAGGATAGCTGCACTTTTTTTCGCTTGCCTGAACATCATTATATTGCTTTTTTCCAATCTCATACAAACGTGCAGAATCAATGATTTTTTTGAAATTTAACTCGACTGCTTATTGTAAAAAATGAAAAAAGAGTGTACGATTAAATGAGAATGATAATCAATCACACTTGATTACCGGGGAGTGGACGGAAATGGAACAGCAGGATTTATTTGATGTAACGGTTATTGGAGGAGGGCCAGCAGGCCTTTACTCCACTTTTTATAGCGGACTTAGAGAAATGAAAGTTAAACTGATTGAATACCAGCCTCGGCTAGGCGGAAAAATTCATGTCTATCCGGAGAAAATGATTTGGGATGTAGGGGGGCTGACACCCACTACTGGGGAAAAATTAATTGAGCAGCTAGTGGAGCAAGGCTTAACATTCAATCCAACAGTCGTCTTGAATGAAAAAGTGGAATCAATCACACGTAATGAAGAAGGTATCTTCGTTTTACATACAGCTTCAGGGCAAATGCACTATTCCAAAACGATCATTGTCGCGGTTGGCGGCGGAATTCTGAATCCGCAAAAGTTGGAAATAGACGGGGCAGAAAGGTTTGAAGTCTCCAATTTAAACTATACGGTTAAGTCCTTCAATCGATTCAAGGATAAGACGGTGATCATTTCAGGCGGCGGGAATTCTGCTATAGACTGGGCAAATGAATTGGAGCCCATCGCCAAAAAGGTGTATCTGACATACAGGAAAGATAGTTTGGCAGGTCATGAATCACAAGCAAGGCAATTGATGGAAAGCTCTGCTGTTTGTTTCTTGAATACGACGATTACAAAATTGATTGCCTGCGCTGATCATGAATCAATTGAACATGTTGAACTGACGAATCACGCAACCGGAGAGGTTTCTTACTTGCCGATCGATGAGGTCATCATCAATCATGGTTATGAGCGTGATACATCGCTGCTTCTAAATAGTAAAGTGGACATTGCCATTGCCGACAATTATTATATTGAAGGTACTCCTGCAAGTGAATCCTCGATGGATGGGATATACGCTGCCGGTGATATCTTAAAGCATGAAGGTAAATTGAACCTGATAGCAGGTACTTTTCAAGACGCAGCAAATGCCGTAAACAAGGCGAAGCGATATATCCAGCCTGACGCTCATGGAGTGGGGATGGTTTCTTCCCATAATGAAATCTTTAAAAAGCGCAATAGGGAATTGATCAAGGAAATGATGAAACCGGCTGGGGTACTTTAAAGGGAAAATAAAAGCTCCAGGGCCTCTTGGGTCCTGGAGCTTTTTAGCACTTATAGAGATTCTTTGATGACCTTCTTGTAATGAAATACGGATAGTATTCCGAAGATCGAATACAATGCCGTGTATAATGCCATGACGATGATCATCGGTGTCCAAACTTCGGTCCCGAAAAAGAACCATCCTGATTGGACTGCGAAATAACTGTGAAGCAGCCCGACGACTAAAGGAATGCCGAAATTGAAAACTTGTTTTGCTTGGATTCCTCTTAGTAAATCACCACGTGTGAATCCCAGTTTTCTTAAGATGGTATAATTGGATTTTTCACCTTCACTTTCATCCATTTGTTTGAAATAGAGGATACAACCGGATGTGATGAGGAAGGTTAATCCCAAGAATCCGACGATGAACATGATAAGACCCATATTCTTCTTCTGAGTGTTGAACATTTCAAATTGGGACTCATTCACATGTTCTTCTTTAAAACTCATTTTTTTGAATAGATCATTCGCTTTTTCAAGTTCAGCTTCATCCTTCACATCAATGCCGATATTAACGGATGATACATTTTGGATTTTCGGGTCGATATCCTTTTTCAAACGGTCGAATATCGTTTGGTCCACAATGGCAACGGGCATTCCGCCGTTCGTGAAGTAATGGGACACGAAGGTATCATCATTCAATCCCATATATGTTTGCGGAATCACTTCATGCTTGCCTTTCAGCTCAATGTTTCCGGAATCCTTCAAGGATATGACCTTTTCCATCATATTACTGTATCCGCTGAAAAGGGTCTCATCTTCAGCGAGGTTGATACCTTTAACGGATTCATCACTGATGACGGCAACGGTCATGATGTCCGGATCAAAGTTCACTTCATCCAGGCTGGTCTCCATTATTTCCTTTACATTGACATCCACTTGAATGACATCGATCACCTTTTCGTCATAATCAATTTTACTGTCTGATAAAGCTTCTTTGAATGCAGCTGCATCTTTCATATCCGTCATCGAAAAATCGGTGGGGATACTGCTTTGTGCACTCTTCTCCGCCGAGTAGTAGGAGATATAGCTTAATGATAATAACCCGATAGCCAGAGCGGAAACGGTCGTGATGATCGTCAATAATATCGCATTCGATTTCATCCGGAACATGATGGATGAAAGGGACAATACTTCATTGATATTCAAATATCCATTTTTCTTTTTACGGACGATATTAAAGATGAAGCTTACGGATCCTTTATAGAATAGGTAGGTCCCGATGATGACGGTTGCCAGAATGAAGACCATGGCCATAAAAAGCTCGGTCATATCTGAAAAAGCTCCATCGAATAATTTGGATGAAACGACATAGCCGGCAATGATCATGATGATCCCGAATAGCCCGATGATCATTTCAAATATCGAAACCTTTTTCACTTTTCCTTCCGTCATTGAAGTCACTCTAAATAATGATAGAATGGTCTGCCTTTTAATGAAGGTATAATTCATCAACATGATGAAAAGATAGATGGCGCTAAAAACGAGAATGGTTTGCACTAGCGGCTGAAAAGAAAATTTTAGAGTCGCGATTGCCTGGACTCCCATTATTTTGAATAGTATCATGATGATCAATTTTGAAGCGGCAAACCCTACAAAGATTCCCAGGAATACGGAACAGAAATACAGGATCAGGTTTTCCATACTCAGGATACGGAATATCCTGTTCTTGGTCATGCCAATCAATTGGAATAAGCCAATTTCTTTACTGCGTCTTTTTATGAAAATGCTATTGGCATATAAAAGGAATATGGAAACGATCGCAACAAGCAGGATCGATGCAGCCTTGATGGAGGCAGCTCCTTTCACCGTGCCCTCCGCTTTATCCATCGATGGGTCATATTGCAAGGTGACAAAGGCAAAATAAAGGGAAGCGCTGAAAATCAGGGCAAACACATACAGATAATAGTTCTTCAGATTCTTTTTCAGATTTCGAAAGATGAGTTGATTAATGCTCATTTTGAACCCCTCCCAATACACCTTGCGTTTTCATGATGTCCTTGAAGAAGGTTTGTCTGGATTCTTCACCTTTATTCAATTGCGTATAGATTTGTCCATCTTTAATGAAAATGACTCGGCTGCAATAACTGGCCGCCACTGGATCATGGGTTACCATGATGATGGTCGCTTGACGCTTTTGATTCATTTCGCTCAGTTTGTTCAGTAAATCGGAAGCTGATTTGGAGTCAAGCGCCCCAGTAGGTTCATCCGCGAAAATGATGCTTGGATCATGGATGAAAGCCCGTGCTGCAGATGTACGCTGTTTTTGACCGCCGGAAATTTCATTTGGGTATTTATCCTTCACTTCATATATGCCCAGTTCTTTCGCCACGGTATCAAACCTTAGTGCCGCTTCATTATTGGGCGTTTTGGTAATGGATAAGGGCAGAAGGATATTTTCTTTGACAGTCAGTGTGTCCAATAGGTTATATTCCTGGAAGATGAAGCCCAGATGGTTCTTCCGAAATTCGGCCAACTTCTTTTCCTTCATCCCCGAAATCTCTTTTCCATCAATCGTAATGGTGCCGTTGCTGATTTTATCGATCGAGGAAAGGACATTAAGCAAAGTCGTTTTTCCTGAACCGGATGCACCCATGATACTTACGAATTCACCTTCTTGTATGCTTATATCGAGACCCTTTAATACTTCTTGTTTATTAAATTTATTACCATAGCTTTTATGGATTTTTTTCGCTTCTAATATATTCATTTGGATACACTCCTTTTTTTCTATATCCTCATTATAAAAGGCCATGTATTTCTTTTCCTTCGTTTGGACGAACAAAGAATAAAAGCATGTGACACTTTTGTCACATGCTTGTGATATTAACGAAATCATTTCTTTTTGGGAAGGTCAAGGTAAAGGTCGTTCCGGTTCCAAGCTCTGATTTCACGTCAATGGAGATGGATAGGGACTCGGCTGCATTCTTGGTTAAATATAGACCCATGCCAGTTGCCGCAGTGTCACGATGATTTGTCGTGGAAGTGAATCCTTTATCAAATATGCGGGATAAATCCTTTGGGTCGATGCCCCGTCCAGAATCCTGCACTTCAAGAACAGTTTGTCCGGCTTGCTCATGGCTATATATCATGATATCTGAGTTTTCACTGTATTTAATGGAGTTGGTCAAGAGCTGTCTCATGATGAAGGCCAGCCATTTGGCATCAGTAAGCACTTCGGTTACATCCAATTGTATGTCGAAGCCGATCCCTTTTTGAATGCACCATGATCGCAGCGTTTTAATCTCATCAAAGATTATTGTTTCCAAATCGGTTTTCTCCATATACAAATCATTTTCGATGAAAGGCATGCGCCTTTTATGGAGCTGCTGATCAAGAAGAAGGTGAATGCGCAGCCACTCATAAGTCAAGTGTGATTTAAGCAATTCATCATCCAAGCGGTCAAACATTAAATGCATCGCCGTCAATGGTGTCTTCACTTCATGAATCCAAGATAATAATTCATCCTTCTCCTGCTCTAAAGTCATTTGACCAATTGCTGCGGATTGCTTCAATATTTCGGTTTGGTTAATGATGCTGTTTTCTATGATTTTTTCGAAAGGGCTTTCTGGCTCGGCTATATTCGTAATATCCAGATTGTCTTCCCGCGCTTCTAAACTTTTATAAAAATAGGTTTCTTTTTTATAGCGGAATATCAAAAAGATACTGAATATGAGCAATGATAAAAAAACAATATACAGTATGGGCTTTAACGGAATGGCCGAATCAAGATAAGCGACAAAGATAATGAATAGATGAAGAATTATGTAGAATGTGATCCAGCTGAACCTTTCCATGAGATATTTTCTGATCATGCATTTGCCTCTTCTACGGCGATATAGCCCTGTCCGACCTTCGTTTCGATAAAATGTCCTAATCCCAGTTCATCCAACCTCTTTCGTAAACGGTTCACATTCACTGTAAGGGTGTTATCGCTTATGAAACGTTTGTCATCCCATAAGCTGTTGATCAATTCTTCGCGGCTTACGATCTTGTTTTTCTGCTCAATGAGCTTTTTCAAAATGAAAATTTCATTTTTCGTCAATTCGATCGTGCCAGTCTCGGCCGATACCGTGTTCTTCTCGTAATCCACAGTGGCGTTGCGCCAGGTTTTCAATTCGATCTTTTCGGTATTGTAATTATATACACGGCGAAGGGTGGCCTGTATCTTCGCGATGAGTACATCGAAATGAAAAGGCTTCTGGATAAAATCATCAGCTCCAAGCTGCATGGACATCACCATGTCGGTAGGATGATCGCGTGAAGATAAAAAGATGATGGGAACATTGGAATGGGAACGGATCATTCTGCACCAATGAAATCCATCAAACTTCGGTAACTGTATATCAATGATGACCAAATCAGGTTTTATGTCCGTGAATTCCTGAACCACTTTACTAAAATCGCCGATTCCGTAAATATCATAAGACCATTGCGCCAATCTATCTTTAATTTCATTGAATAATGTCGTATCATCTTCTATCAATAATAGTTTAAACAATGGATTCACCGCACTTTCCAGCTTTTTCTTAAAAGTATATAGTAAAACCTTTATAGGTTCTAGAGGAAGGGGGGAACAGGAGCAGTATAGCCTACTGGTTGTGTGTAAACCATTATTATATTAAAATTGGCTATAACGAATGGAGGAAGTGAATTTATGTCAGATTTTCCTAATTGCCCTGCATGTGATTCAGAATATACATATGAAGACGGAAGTCTTTTTGTTTGCCCGGAATGCGCCCATGAGTGGGCGGTGGAAGCGGAAACGGAAAATGGTGATCAAAAGAAGGTCATCAAGGATGCTAATGGAAACGCCTTGAACGATGGTGATACCGTTACGGTAATCAAGGACCTTAAAGTGAAAGGGAGCTCATCCGTCTTAAAAATGGGCACTAAAGTCAAAAGCATCCGTCTAGTTGATGGAGATCATGATATTGATTGCAAGATTGATGGTTTTGGTGCAATGAAATTAAAGTCCCAATTTGTTAAAAAGGTATAATGATAAAAAACGGCCTAATCCATTGATTAGGCCGTTCTATTTTACGTTCCTTCTTAATAAACTTTGTCACCGTTAAAGATTGAATTCTTAACGACCACATAATCCACATTCCGGATGGCTTCCAACTTGGTACCACCTGCATATGAAATGGAAGACTGAAGATCTTGTTCCATTTCCTTCAACGTATCTTCCAAAGATCCTTTGTGCTCGACATACATCTTTTTACCTTCAACGTTTTTCTTTTCACCTTTTTGGAATTCAGAAGCTGAACCAAAGTATTCTTTAAAGGCCTTTCCATCTTTCTCGATCGTTTGACCTGGAGATTCTTCATGTCCGGCAAATAGTGAGCCGATCATGACCATGGAAGCTCCAAATCTAACTGATTTAGCAATATCACCATTCGTGCGAATGCCGCCGTCAGCTATGATTGGCTTGCTTGCCGCTTTTGCACACCAGCGAAGTGCAGCTAGCTGCCAGCCGCCCGTTCCAAATCCAGTCTTGATTTTAGTGATGCAAACTTTCCCTGGCCCGATGCCCACCTTTGTAGCATCGGCACCGGCATGTTCCAATTCACGTACCGCTTCAGGAGTCCCTACATTTCCTGCAATGACAAAACTTTCAGGTAAATGTTTTTTAATATGCTGTATCATCTTTATCACGGCATTGGAATGGCCGTGTGCAATATCTATAGTAATGTATTCAGGTACAATGTTGTCAGCCGATAATTGTTCAATGAATCCGTATTCTTCTTCTTTAACGCCGACACTGATGGAAGCGATCAATTCTCGTGAATGCATATCTTTAATGAAAGTCAGTCGTTTTTCTGGCTCAAAACGATGCATTACATAAAAGTAACCGTTTTCAGCCAAGTAAATGGCAATCTTTTCATCAATGATCGTTTGCATATTGGCAGGTACTACAGGTAACTTGAATGTATGTTTACCCAGAGTAACGGATGTATCACACTCAGAACGGCTATTTACTACACATTTTGCGGGAATTAATTGAATATCTTCATAATCAAACACGTTTTCCATGTTATGCACCTCTATATACGAATATTTTTGTCTTTTTACATAAAAATTGTTCGCCCATTAGGTAATGTACATCATTTTTGACAGTAAGTCAAAAATTTTATTGGTTTTATTTTGATTTTATTTCAGCTAGATGGAAAATCCGTTACAGCGTAGGAAGCTGAAAAAGACGAATCAGCAGAAAATTACTAATGTATTTCAGTTTGTCGACAAAATTGGGTTACCACTCCAGGAACTCGCTTTCCGCGGGCGGTCCGGGAGCCTCCTCGGCGCTCGCCTGCGGGGTCTCCCTTGGACGCGTATTCCCGCAGGAGTCTCGTACATCCGTTCCAATCAACTGGAACTTTTTTTGGGCGATTCGAAATGGTCTCAACCCTTACATTCTTTTAATACAATCTTGTATTACTATTTTAGGATGAAATCGACTCGAACGTTTTTTTTGAGGGTTCGTAAATCTGATTCGCTGATTTCCACTCCAGGAACTCGCTTTCCGCGGGCGGTCCGGGAGCCTCCTCGGCGCTTGCCTGCGGGGTCTCCCTTGGACACGCTTTTCCCGCAGGAGTCTCGCGCCATCCGTTCCAATCAACTTTGTTTTAAAAGATAGTTTTGTCTACAGCCTTGAAATACTTAAGTATTTTCACCAATCTGGGTGACTTTTACACCTTTACGTTTTTTTACATCATCTTAACGTTGACCGACATGGCACTAAGTTAAAATGATAATGGGTAACGAAAAAGAATGGGGGGATTGGCATGAAGGTTGAATTACATTGTCATACGAACATTTCAGATGGTTCCAGTTCTTTTGAAGAACTATTGGAGGTTGCAAAAAGGGAGAGCATTGGTCATTTAGCAATTACGAATCACGATACAACGATAAGATTGCAAGAGATGGTGGAACGGGGAAAGGAAATAGGAATTGAAATCATCCCTGGTATAGAAGTTTCTGGTTATGACTTTGCAAGAGGCAGGCGTGTACATATTTTGGGCTATTTTGTTGAGCCTGGTCATAAGGCACTTGAGGAGCTTTGTAATCCATTGATTGAAAAAAGGAATGCAGCTTCTGAAAAAATGGTGGAACGACTAATCAATGCAGGCTATCGAATAACGTGGGATCAGGTTTCTAAATTCAGGGGAGGAACCGGTGTTTATAAACAGCATATTATGCTAGCACTAAGGGAATCGGGGTATACGGATTCCATCTATGGAGATTTGTATAAGAAGATCTTCAGTCGCGGCCAAAATGGAGAAGAGCCAGGCATTGCCTTTATTCCTATGGAGTATGTGGATGCCATTCTGGCTGTAAAGGCGATTCGTGCTGCCGGAGGCGTCCCGGTCCTTGCTCACCCTGGACAATACGGGAGCTTCGAAATTATTCCTGAGCTTGTCGAAGCAGGGCTTGAAGGGATTGAAGTTCTTCACCCTCATCATGGTCATGAAGAAGAGGAAAGAGCGATTTCATATGCAGATCAATATGATCTGATTAAGACAGGAGGTTCGGATTTTCATGGGGATTATGGGGAGAATCCGATTCGGCTTGGCAGTATGAGCCCTGGAAAGGAATGTGTGGATGCTTTGAAATTAAGGAAAAAAAGCATGTCCATTAATGATATGGTATTGAAAAATATCGATTTATGAAACCAGAAGTTTTGCTGTGAAAGCGGCCTGCCCATTGCTGGATGAGCAATTTGAATGACTGAACGATGCTGGATGTCGTATTGAGAAAAATCCATAAAATAAGTATTCCTTTTGTTCTGGTAATTGACCAGGACTTTTTTTTTTACAAGAAAATCATGGCAGCTTCATATTTTCTCATTACACTGACATTAACAAGGAAAAATAGGTATTATGCAGATCGAATATGTAAAGGGGGATTTCTGTTGGCGGAAAAAAACTTTTTAGTGGATCATTTGATATCTGAAATTAAGAGTGGAACCTTTCAATTGGATAAAAAGTTACCTTCAGAGCATATACTCGCCGATCAATTTAATGTACCAAGAATGGTTGTCAGGAAGGCATATGAGCAGCTTCAAGATTTAGGCTTTATCTATTCAAAGCAAGGTAAGGGAAGTTATGTCCAGGAAACAAAAAAACAAATTCCGTTAATTCTATCCGGAGATGTTAGTTTCACGGAGAAAATGAAAGAATTTCAGTTTTCCTTTCAAACGAGTACTATTTTTTGCGAAGAAATTTCTTATGATCAGAAGATCTTTCAAAGCCTCGGGGCGGAAAGTGATGACAAGGTCTTTAAAATTGGCAGGCTTAGGTTAATGGACGATTTCCCGATTGCTCTTCATACATCTTTTGTAGCAAATTCAACATTTCCTGAAATAGAAAAGGATGGTCCGGATATTACCTCTATGTTTCAATATTATCGGCAGCGTGGTTATGTAGAATTCGGATCCAGCAGGAGCACGCTGAATGTGATTTTTCCTACTCTATTCGAACGGGATATTTTACAGTGTTCAAGTTTAATTCCACTTTTGCAAGTGGAATCGTTATGCCGGGATAAGCGGAGCAATCAAGTCCTTGAGCACACGAACATAATCTATCGGAGCGATTGTTTCACATATGTTATATAAAAATTTCCATTCCAGATATCGGTCGAATTCACTAGTAAATGCCCTGAATTCACGAGTAAAAGTACGAAACTCACGAGTAAATGTCCCGAATTCACGAGTAAAAGTACGGAACTCACGAGTAAATGCTCCGAATTCACGAGTGAAGCACGAAATTTGAATAGTGCAGGTCCGGCTTTAACAAATTTCTTACAAAGATTTACTCTTTCTTAACTTACGTTCACTTGGCAACAAGATACATTGAAGATGTTAGCTTGAAACTAAAACATTTGGAGGCCAATGGAATGAGAAGAAGGGAAAGAACCGAGATTTTGATTCAAGGCTCTGAGGACATTGCGAAGGAATTTGCCAAGGAAATAGCAATGAAATATAAAATTACCGTCATTCAAAAGCCAGAGACTGCCCTCGTGTTGCTAAAGACAAGGGAGACGGCAAAAAAGAGCTTGTTTTATCTTGGGGAAATGCTGGTGACAGAATGCACGGTCCAAATCCAGGATTCAATCGGGATTGGTATCGTTAAGGGACATCGGGAAGAACTGGCACATAGTTTAGCGATCATTGATGCTGCTTATCAGGCTGATCTTGGAGAAACAAGATTATGGTCACATGTTTTAGAAAATGAGAAGAAGAATATACAGAAAATTCTTCATGAGCAGAATCGATCAATCTTAAGAACCAAGGTTAATTTTGAAACAATGGATGTTCAATAAGAGGGGGGAAAGCAATGAATTTGGATGTAGTTCATGATATACAAACTGTTTATAGAAAGCTTGTAACGGCGACTTCAAGACCTGGAACTTTAGTGGTTTTGGAGAGGGAAGCCAAGACATTGGATGTTCAAATGGAATGCTTATCTTCTACTATCCTGCTTGCACTTACTGTACTTGACCCTGAAGTGACTTTTAATGTCATTGCAAAGGAGGAGGAGGCGGTGTCAAGAATGATTAATCAGCTTACTTATTCAAAGCCTGTCGATTTGCCGGAAGCGGATTTTATCTTCATTTTACATGATGCCTCCGACGAGCAAATGAAGGAAGCGCTGACTAAAGCAAAGGTAGGAAATCTGTTGAACCCTCATGAATCGGCAATGATCATTCTAGAAGTACCGGATGTGACGAAAGGGGACTTTATGATCCTTTCTGGACCGGGAATTCAAGAGGAATCATTCATAAGCCTCCCGAATGTCTCCGCCTGGCTTGGTGTAAGGAACGAAAAAAACATAGAATTCCCGTTAGGGATCGATATGTATTTTGTGGATCAACAAGATCGTTTGATAGCCTTACCGAGAACGACTCAAATCAAAGAAAATGGGGGTGAGATTATATGGGATATGTTGCAGTAAAGGGCGGAACAAAAGCGATTGAGGAATCCATCAAACGCTTAAAGTATGAACGGGTCAAAAAAGGGACGGCTATAGAGCTGCATAAGATAGAAGCTGGGATGAGAGGGTTGATTGATCAGGTTATGTCAGAAAGCAGTTTGTATGATCTATCACTGGCTGCACTTGCCATTAAACAAGCTGAAGGCAATCCGGAAGAAGCTGTTTTCCTCTTGAGAGCCTATCGATCCACTTTGCCGCGAAAGCATGTTTCACGAGTGATCAGTTCTGAAAATATGAAAGTGGAAAGGCGGATTTCAGCTAGTTTTAAGGATGTACCTGGCGGGCAGATTTTAGGTGCCACGACCGATTATACCCACCGGTTACTAGATTCGGAGCTGAAAAATGAATCGGATATAAGCATTCAAGAGTGGTTACGGGCTTTTCAAGAAGAAAATCGTTCAACGGAATATCAGAACGATATGGATGATTTAAACTCTCTGCCTAAAGTTTTGGACTACTTAAGAAGTGAAGACTTATTAGCAAGCTGTGAAAACAATGATTTGCAGCCTGGGGATGTGACAAGGAAAAGTCTGGAGTTTCCTTCAATGCGGAGTGAACGCCTGCAAATTTTAACAAGAGGCCAAACCGGTGCAGTGACATCACTTGCTTATGCAGTCATTCGTGGATATGGTGCACTGCACCCGACAGTAGGGGAGCTGCGCGTAGGCCAGCTGCCCGTTCATCTCGATCACCCGCTGCTGGACGACGGGCAAGGAGAAGATAGCTATTATATTGGGGATTTCACAGCAACTGAGGCAGAGATGCTCATTCCGCTTACGGTAGAGAAAGAACAAGGCAAAAAAGAAATAGAGTTTGAAATTGGCTATGGCATGTGCATGGGACAAAATGAAACGAAAGCAATCGCAATGGGCATCTTGGATAATTGCCTGGAAAAACCCAACAAGGAGTTTCCAAGTCACAACGAGGAATTCGTTCTTTATCATATAGATTCAGTGGAATCAACGGGTTTCATCTCCCATTTGAAGATGCCTCATTATGTTACGTTCCAATCCAAGCTTGATAGCATTCGGAAGTCGAAAGATAAGACCACAGAGCAGGAGGTTGGATTGCATGAATAAGACCTATAATTTTGCATTCTTTGATGAAGGGTCGAAACGGGAGATTAGAAGGGCGACACTGAAGGCGATTGCCATTCCGGGTTATCAAGTACCATTCGCTTCAAGGGAAATGCCGATTGGGCGTGGTTGGGGCACAGGCGGCCTGCAGTTGACATTGTCATTGATCGGAAAGGATGACGTCCTTAAGGTGATCGACCAAGGCTCGGATGAATCCGTTAATGCCGTTAACATAAAAAAACTCGTATCTGATACCACTGGGGTAAGGACAACGGATAGCACAAAAGAAGCCTCTTTAATCCAGTCTAGACACAGGGTGCCGGAAGTGCCGCTGCAACGAGACCAGATTTTAGTTCTTCAAGTTCCGTTACCGGAACCTTTAAGGAATTTTGAACCGAGCGAACATGAAACGAAAAAGCTGCATGCTGAGAGAGAGTATAGCGGAGCATGGCTAATGTTATTTGAACAAATTATGAAGTACGGAATAATGGCGACGGATGCAGACCATCCGGTCATGGTTCACGACAGGTATGTCATGGCACCAAGTCCAATACCAAGATTCGATAATGCCAAGCTGGACGATAATGAAGCGCTCATTTTGCTAGGTGCAGGCAGGGAGAAAAAGGTATATGCAGTACCTCCATATACAAATGTATCATCTTTGGCATTTGATGATTATGAATTTGAAGTCGAGTCCTTTGTAAATCATGCTTGCATTCTCTGCGGGTCCAACGATGTGTTTTTGGATGAACTTGTTGATGAGGAGTCAGGTGAAACGTATTTCCAATGCAATGATACAAGCAATTGCCTTGAAATGGTCAATCAAAAACAATCATTGGGAGTGAATTAAATGTCTGTGCTTGAGGTGCCCGTATTATCAGTTAAAAAAATGAACAAACAGTATGGTGACGGATGTTCGACATGCAAGCAAATGAAATCAGGAAAAGTGACGAAAAACTATTGTCACGAATGCGGGACGGTTTATGCCTGCAGAGATCTGACATTTGATTTGTATCACGGTGAAGTTCTCGGAATAGTAGGGGAAAGCGGCAGCGGCAAATCCACTTTAATGAAAAGTTTGTATTTTGACGAAGAAGTAACCGATGGAGAACTGTATGTGGCTGGCTTTGAGGAAGGAAAAAAGAATTTATTCATGGAGTCTGCCCAGAAAAAAAGATACGTTCGAAACCACCTGATGGGGAAGGTTTATCAAAACCCGATTCTAGGGTTGAAAATGGATTTCTCCTCGATAGGCAATATTGCCGAGAAGTTAATTTCAGCTGGGAACAGACATGTTGGCAGCATGGAATCAAGAGGCGCCGAGCTCTTGGAAGCAGTCAATATTCCCATTCATCGAATGAAAGAAGAACCAAGGAATTTCTCAGGCGGAATGCAGCAACGGGTCCAGATAGCCAAAGCATTGTCCAACAATCCACCCATACTGCTATTGGATGAGGTCACCACAGGTTTAGATTTATCAGTTCAAGCAAGTGTATTGGATTTAATTAAAGGCCTCCAAAGAGATTTGAATATTAGCATTGTATTGGTTTCCCATGATTTGGGCGTAATCCGAATGCTTGCAGACCGTACGCTCGTTATGCTGGAGGGTAAAGTAATCGAGCAAGGTTTAACAGATCAAATACTCGAAGATCCACAGCATCCTTATACCCAGCAATTAGTACACTCGCTGCTGTAAAAGAAACTAAAGAAAATGGGGGAAGAGACATTGTTGCTGATTAAAAATGGAAAGATAATAACGGAAGCCTCGATATTGATGGACCATGATCTCTTAATTAAGGATGATAGAATTTGCCGGATTGCACCTGTGGGAGAAATCGAAAGAAGTCCTGAGATGGAAGTGCTGGACGCTATGGGTGGATATGTTTCACCCGGTTTCATTGATCTCCATTCGGATTATATAGAACATATGACTGCGCCGCGCCCGACTTCTTTAATGAATTTTCATTTGAGCTTAAGAGAAACGGAAAAGGAACTGATTACGCACGGGATCACGACCATGTTCCACTCTCTGTCGCTCTATAAATCCACTGAATACGCATATAAGCCAATTCGGGAGCCTGAGAATGTTAGGAAGCTTATTGACTTAATTGATCAAACACATAAGATGAAGCACCTGGTCCGTCATCGGTTTCATGCCCGTTATGAAATCGATAATTTGGAGGATATTGATAGTCTAAGAGAATATGTTTTGGAAAAGAAAGTGCATCTGGTCTCATTCATGGACCACACTCCAGGACAAGGGCAGTATCGGCATCTAGAGATTTATCGAAACACTTTAAGAGGGTATAACGATTATAGTGATGAAGCCATTGATGTCATGATCCGGACTCATCAAGTGAAAGAAAAGCTGACGATTGAAAGAATGAAGGAAATCGCACTGCTGGCAAGAGAAAACAATATTGCCGTTGCCTCACATGATGATGATTCAATAGAGAAGCTTGAATTGGTTCACAGCTTTGGAACGAGTATAAGTGAATTTCCAATCACACTTGAGATTGCCCGTAAGGCCCATGATATGGGGATGTATACTATAGCCGGTGCACCAAATGTGCTTTTGGGAGGTTCTCACAGCGGGAACTTAAGTGCCTCTGAAGCCATTCAGGATGGAAGCATAGACATATTATGCAGTGATTATTACCCTGCAGCCCTTCTGCATTCAATGTTTGAATTAGTCGAAAACCATGGAATGGATCTTGTCGATATGTTTAAGCTAGTTACGTTAAATCCCGCAAAGGCAGTCAAGATGGAGGACGAAATTGGATCGATTCGCAAAGGGAAAAAGGCTGACATACTTATTATTGAAAAAATTTCTGGTGATTTCCCTGTAATAACAACCGTGATTGTAGATGGGAAATTGATTCAAAAAACGAATTACAGGATATAAATTCTAGAAAGCGGGTGGCAAAGTGGAGAACATATTGGAGATCAATGATTTATCCAAGTCTTTTATTTTACATAATCAACGCAAGAATATCCATGCAGTCAGCAACATTACGATCATAGTGAAAAAAGGCGAATTCATTGGCATTACAGGCAAGAGCGGCAGCGGAAAATCAACGATCCTAAAATCGATTTACGGTACTTATCGGGTTCAAGAAGGGGACATCTGGTATGATTCTTCCCACTATGGTGCGATCAATCTGGCAAAAGCAACAGAAAGGGAAATGATTTACCTGCGTAAGCATGAGATAGGCTATGTATCCCAATTTTTAAATGTCATGCCAAGAACTACAGCAAGGCAGCTCGTTACCGGGGCCATCCTTGAAATGGGACAAACCAGGGAAATGGCCAATTTCGAAACAGAAAAAATCCTCGGCCACTTTGAAATAGGAAAAGAGCTATGGGACAGTTACCCTGCTACTTTTTCAGGAGGAGAAAAGCTAAGGTTAAATATTGCAAGAGCAATGGTGAAAAGGCCGCGGCTCCTCCTGTTGGATGAACCGACAGCAAGTTTGGATCACGATTCTAAAGTGAAGGTGAAAACCCTGCTGGAACAGCTAATGAACGAAGGAACGACAATGCTGGGCATTTTTCATGACTTGGGGTTCATGAATCGGTTAGTAACTAAGGAATATAGCATGCAGAATGGATGTTTTACTCAAGCTGTTCAAAAAATTTAATGATGAATTCACACAAATTTTACTGAATATTCAGCCTCCTTAACGGCAGGTTAGTATTGTACCGGTATTGTTATATGGGAAGTGACTGAAATAAGAAAAGACTGTATAAATTGGAGGGAGATTTAACGTGAAAAAATCGATGATGTCCATATTGATGTTAGTTTGTTTGCTGGTGTTTACAGGATGTTCTTCTAGTAGTTCAACAGGTGCAAATGAGGATGATACATTAACCATTGCATGGCTGCCAAATGAATCAGGGGAAGATTTAGGGGAAGCCCGCGATGAAATCGGGAAGATCTTAGAAGATGCCACAGGAAAGAAAGTCGAACATAAGACCACTACGGATTATAACATTGCAATCGAGGCAATTGCTAATGGAAACGCAGATTTAGCATTCCTGGGAGCACAAGGATATATTGAAGCAAACAACAAAAACGATAGTGTTCAACCTCTAGTTGTTCCAAGCGGTGAATCAGGTACGTTGGAAGATGCAGTCTATAATAGCTGGCTGGCTGTTCAAAATGCGGATGACTATAAAATTAACGGCGAATATAAGATAGACGGTATACAAGGGAAAAAGTTCTCTTTCGTATCCAATAGCTCTACATCCGGCTTCAAAGTTCCTTCCACAGGAATCGTTGATTATTTCTCGCAGCAAGATAAGTTTAAGGAATTAAAGGCCGAGGATTTATTGGAAGGCGGGAAAGATAAATTCTTCAGTGAAGTGCTTTATGGAGGTTCACACCAAGGGTCGGCTGTAAATCTTTTGACCGGGAAAGCGGAAGTGGCAGCTTTTTGTGACACATGTGTCAATAATTATGTGGAGCTGGCTGATGGGGAAGAGAATAAAGCAGGTGCCGTGTATAAGGTAAAGAAGGATGCAGCTGAGCCCTTCAACACAGTTGTAGATAAGACATTCTCACTCATTTCAGTAACTCCAGTTTTGAATGCACCTTTCGTTGTTAACACCGAATTAGTCAGTGAGGAAACACGTGAAAAAATTCTTGAAATGTTGATGTCTGATGAAATAGCAAATAACGAGAAAGTTTTTGTACCAGAAGACTCTAAGTTATCAGGTCTATTTAAACGGGTGAGCGGAAAAGAAAAATTGGTAGAAGTCGAGGATGACTGGTTCAATCCAATTCGGGAATTATCTAAATAAAGGCAATACAATGTGGGAGGATCATACATGAAAACATTATTGGAAGTGAAAAATGTCTCAAAACATTTTGGAAATGGAACAAAGGCGTTATCCAATATTGACTTCACTGTGAAAGAAGGAGAGTTCGTTTCGATCATAGGGCCATCCGGTGCAGGGAAATCAACTCTTCTTCGATGCATCAATAGGATGATCGATGCTTCTAGCGGAGAAATCATTTTTGATAATGATCATGTATACAAAGTGAATAAAAGGGAGTTAAAGAAAGTACGCAGGAAAATAGGGATGGTTTTTCAACATTACAATCTAGTAAATAGATTAAGTGTGATTGAAAATACCCTGCATGGACGTTTAGGCTATAAATCTACACTGGCTGGAATCCTTGGCCTTTATAGTGAAGGGGAGAAACTTCAGGCTGCTAAAGTTCTCCAAATTCTCGGTCTGGAAGATCTAATCTATAAAAGGTCCGATCAGTTGAGCGGAGGCCAGAAACAACGGGTTGGTATAGCGCGGGCGCTTATCCAAAATCCTAAATTGCTATTATGCGATGAACCGATTGCCTCTCTTGACCCGAATTCTTCCAAGGTGATCATGGATCATTTAAGGAATATCTGCACTTCAATGGGAATCACAGTTGTAGTCAACCTGCATCAAGTCGATGTGGCCCTGAAATATTCGGATCGAATCATCGGTGTGAATGGTGGCAAGGTTGTTTTCAATGGCACAACTCAAAATATAACCTCAAATGATATCCATCAGATTTATGGATCAGATGAAGGAAAGTTGATTTTTGATTTGGGAGGTTCCCATGTCGGCTGATGTTTTTGCTAGAAAAAGAAGAAATTCACTTGTATTGTTTTTGCTTATTGGGGCTGCGACGGCTGTTTCCATTATCATTACAGAATTCAGCATCGTAAAAGGGGTTACTTCCGTTCCTAAGGCCATACAATGGTCGTTATCGAATTTTTATCCAACAAAGGATTCCCTTACCAAACTGCCAGACATTTTGATAAAACTGAAAGAAACACTTTTAATATCCGTTGCAGCTACCACACTCGCGGGAATATTGGCCTTTGCATTTGCGATATTGGGTTCCAATACGACAAGGGTGAATGCCTTTTTCGGAGGTTTTAGCCGAGGGATAGCAGTTTTATTTAGAAACATTGATGTCTCAATATGGGCATTAGTTCTGTTATTTTCATTTGGACAAAGTTCCTTGACCGGTTATTTTGCCTTGTTTTTTGGATCTTTCGGTTTTTTAACAAGAGCTTTTATTGAAACGATCGATGAAGTGAGCTGCAGTTCCGTAGAAGCTTTGCAGACAACCGGAGCAAGTTATCTAACCGTCATTTCGCAGTCTGTTATCCCTTCAACCATTCCGCAAATGATTAGCTGGGTACTTTTTATGATTGAAACGAATATCAGGAATGCAATATTGGTCGGACTGCTTACAGGATCGGGTATTGGTTTTACGTTTAATCTTTATTATAAAAACTTGAGTTATGACATTGCCAGTCTTGTCGTCATTACGATCATCATTTCGATATTATCTATTGAATTGATCTCAAATTATGTGAGGAGGGTGATTTTATAATGCAGGCCGAGGGTCCAATCAAACCATTTCCTTCTCCCACTGGTCAGGATTTAGATAAAATGCTACTTGAACGGCTATCCAAAAAGCCCTTCTCGAAATCTTCAATCGCGATTAGGTTGAGTGTGCTGGTACTAGCGGTTTTGACCATATACGCTTTTGCCAGTTTTGATTATAAGGATGTTAAACTGTGGGACGCGCTATTATTGACCGTCGACAATTTGAAGACCATGTTTTTTGAACCGCATCTGAAGCACTTTACCTTTACTCAAGCGCTTTATCAGGTGTCGATTACATTAGGTTTAGCCTTCTTGACGACAATATTTGGTGCAATCATTGCCCTGATGTTAGGACTTTTAGCAGCTGGAAATATCTCGTCCAAGCCATTATCGATTATCATAAAGGGTTCGGTTGCCCTGATCAGAGCCGTTCCTACCGTGTTATGGGTCCTCATTTTTGCAGTCGCAGCAGGGTTGGGCAGTGTAGCGGCAGTTATAGGGATGACGTTTCACTCCATAAGTTACCTTGTAAAGGCCTACTCGGAATCCTTCGAGGAAATCGATAAAGGTGCTATAGAAGCCCTGCAAGCAAGCGGTGCGAATTGGTGGCAAATCGTGTTCCAAGTCATCATTCCATCTTCAATCACTTATATCGTTTCCTGGACTTTCATGCGCTTTGAAATCAATTTTGCAGTGGCAGTCGCAATGGGAGCAGCGGCAGGCGCAGGAGGAATCGGCTTCGATATGTTCATGGCAAGTGGATTTTACTTTGACTTGAGTGAAATTGGAGCAATCACTTATTTTATCCTGATAATTGCAATCTGTCTTGAAATCTTCGCAACACAAATCAAAAGGAAACTAAAAGTATCATCTTGATACTGGAATGGTTAAATATCGGTTATGCCCATCTATCAATTTGGTGCAGCCCCTGACAGTCACGTTCGTTTAATAGTATGCATGAAAGAAGACCACAAAATGAAGTGGTCTCTTTATTTGTTGAAAATCGATTTAAATGCTGTCCCCGGCTGATTACTAATGGAGTCATTGAAAGGCTTAAATAAGGGAGGACTTTATTTCTTGTATCTGTTTGATATGCCTTTGTTCATGTAAGGATAATAATTCTATCCATTGATCCAATGAGAGGTCCCCGAACAGGGGATGCTTGGCTTTCTTTCTATTCAACAAGATATCTGAATCCATATCATAAAGAACCTGTAATAATCGATCTCTTGATTCTGCCAGCAAATCCATAAGGCTCGATAATTGAAATGGGGTTGAAGAGGGTGAAATGACCTCAGGGGATGAGAATTTCCTTGTTCTATCAGTAACGAAGTAAATGTTTTTTTGAATGATATTATTAAAATCCCTTTCCCGAATGCCATTTGCTATAACTTCTGTAAATACCTGTTCCGTAAGATATAAATGATGGCAAATTTGGGCGATGTTCCATACTTCAGGCACAGGCCTATGGTGGAGCATTTTTTCATCCAACTCCGTAATTTCCTCTATTAACTGTTTTCTTGATTCAAATAGCAAATCATACTCGATAAAATTCATGAGAACTCCCCTTTTGTGACACCCCCATATGAAAGCATCACTGAATTTTTTGATATAAGAAAAAACAAAGGGATATCTGATTGCATAAAGAATGCATAAAAACTACGGAAAAAAATATCTGATTTAAAGTGGATTCATGATGATTAAAGGAGTGTGAGACTAGGATTTTAAGCAGTTTTTCTATTTAGTAAAGAGTGTTAAAAGATATCTCTTATAGTACAACGAAAAGACAATCTCTTATAGTACAACGAAAAGACAATGTTTATCGGTATTTATAATGTTTTGAGGTAGAAATACAGATCTGAAGTCAGGTCTGTATTTCCAGGAGAATCATTTTTTCAGGAGCGTTGATACCCTAATGCCTATGCACATTACTTAAGTTTATGCCTGTAATTGACGCATTACTTGGTTAATGGAAACCTTAATGGGATGGATATCTTTTGAATTCCATAATAAAAGTCCTTGATTAAGTGAAATGAAGTAAATGGCCAGTTCCAACGGGTCACCATCCACAAAAATTCCGTCCTGCTGTCCTTTACTGATAATACGGGCAATCCCTCTCATGGCTGTGGCATATTTTTGATTCAATTCTTGTTTAGTCTCATCAGAGAGCGTGTCGGAGTGTTGGGCTTCAATAACAAGAACACGGCGGTCTAAGGCTTCCTCTGGTGAACCGGAAAAAGTAAGTTCAGTGAACCAAACCAGTTGATCCCAAGGTGTGCCTTTTCTATTTTCCGCTTCATTCACTGTTTCAATAAACATATCCAGTACGTTCATGATAATGGAAACATAAATATTCTCTTTAGATTTGAAGTAATGGTAAAACAGTCCATGACTTAAATTCACGGATGAAGTAATATCACTGATTTTTGTTGCAGCAAAGCCCTTGCGTGCGAAAATCTTCAGTGCAGCACTACTGATTTCTTCATAACGTTGATCTCGGATTATCTTAAATTGTTCATCATTTTTTGGAGCCATTGTTGATTCCTCACTTGCTGAATAATATTTCATCGCTGTTGCATATGGGTAATTTTTTAAAAAATACCGGTAGGAAACTTTTCTGTTCATAAACACCCTACCATAAAAGTTTATCATAAAAAATAGTGATGGGTCTTTTTAACATTCACTAACATATTCGATAGAAAAGGGCGGTTATCCTCGTTCTTCAGCGAATGATTTTTTGATTGACTCATCAGTCAACATTTTGATTGACTTACAAGTCAACGTTATATATTATTGGTTCATGCTAATATGCATATTCACGATACTGATTTAAAAAGCTTGATATATGCCTAGAGAGCAGTTCATTGCATTTCAAAAAAAACATGTATTAAAAAGGGGATGGAAAAATGAGTAGACTTAAAGGGAAAATCGCTATCATCACTGGGGCAGCTGGCGGTATTGGTAAAGGTATGGCCATGGCTTTCGTTAAAGAAGGAGCAAAAGTGGCGATCATCGATTTAAATGAAGAGCTTGGGAACCAAACCATAAAAGAATTACAAGAATATCAACCAGAATCCATTTTCATTCAAGCTAATCTTGCAGAGCATGACAATTTGGCTTCGATCGTTAAAGAAGTGGCTGATAAATTCGGGAAAATTGATATCTTGGTAAATAATGCACACGCTTCAAGAATGGCTTCCATTGCTGACACAACACAAAAAGAATTGGATTTATCCTTTAATACCGGATTCTATCCAACCTTCTACTTCATGCAAGCTGCATTGCCATACTTAAAAGAAACACAGGGCAAAATCATTAACTTTGCATCAGGTGCCGGGATTAATGGCGATGTCAATCAAGGTACGTATGCAGCAGCAAAAGAAGCAATCCGTGGAATTACCCGTGTTGCAGCAAATGAATTCGGTCCATTCGGCATCAATGTAAATATCATTGCCCCGATTGCCAAATCACCAGGCATGCTTCAATGGGCAGAGGAGCAACCAGAATATTATAAAAACATGCTTGCGAAAATTCCGCTAAGAAGACTTGGTGAGCTTGAAAGTGACATCGGACGTACAGCTGTATTCTTGGCAAGTGAGGATTCTGATTATATTACTGGTCAAACAATCATGGTGGATGGCGGTTCCATTAAATTACGTTAAGCGGTTGATAGCTGGGTGTTTTTGAGGATTAAACTTTAGCCTTCGGTGTTCTTTCGGATAAAATTGGAGCGAAAAACACAGCTCTCTTTGCGATGATAATAGGTTTGGTTCCAATTGTAATCCTTTTGGCCATTCCGGAAAATTCAGCAATGTTTACATTGGCCATTTCTATCTATGGATTTGTAGTTGCATCTATCGGCACATTGGGACCGTTGCTGACAACTGCTTTGTTCGGCAATAAAGAATACAGTGAAATCTATGCTTCTGCTGTGGTAGGTTTAGCAGTCGCGGGTATCGTCGCTTTACCGGGATACGGTTATATCTTTGAATTCACAGGTAGCTATACATCCGTACTCTATGCTATCGCTATCATGTTAATCATCAATTTAGCTTTGATTATCCTTGCTTTCAAAGGGAAAAGGAAACTCGAGGAAGCCGGGCATTGGAATTGACTTTTTCTAAAAGCATGCGCCAATATATTTAAAAAGGGCGGGAGAATTATTTCCTGTCCTTTTTCTCTTGAATAAGAAAAGTTGATAACGCAATGGGGAGCTTATAAACTGAAGATAGACAAAATGAACTAGGATGGTGAATGCGAATGGCTAAAACAATAGTCGAAAAACTGAATTTACATAAATATGAACGGGTCGCAGTCTTGAATCTGCCAGCCGGGGCGGATTATTTAGCGGAGCTGCCGGATTACGATGCAGAGCTTACTGAAAGTGACTATGATCTTATATTTGCCTTTGTATTGGATATGGGTTCTTTAAAAGGAATCGTGGATAAGGTAATCGAGAAGAATCATTTGAGTAAAAACGGCTATATTTATTTAGCGTACCCCAAGAAGGGGAATAAAGAATATGCTACATATATTCATCGTGATGATCTGATGCAAGGCCTTGGTGCGGATGATGAAGGTTATGTTGGCTCGAGTGACCTGAAGTTTGCACGTATGGTTGGGTTGGATGATGTCTTTACGGTAGTCGGACTGAAAGAAGATTCGAAAAATAGAAACCGTACATCTACCAAAGCAAGCCAATCAGTAGATGATTATATCGAAATGATTTCTGAAATTGAGAAAGATTTGCAGGATTCTCCTGATTTGCTTGCGTTCTATCAATCACTTACCCCAGGGTATCGCAAGGATTGGGCCCGTTACGTGTATAGTGCAAAACAAGAGGCGACCCAAGTGAAACGGCGCCAGGAAATGAAAATGATTTTAGGAGAGGGTTACAAGAGCAGGGATCTATATCGTAGAAATAAATGAGTGTGGGGAATGTCTTCCATTCTCTTTTTTTTGTTCTGTTCATCCTATCAAAAGCATATACTAGATCGAATCCAAACTTAAATCGTAATAATTATGATTTGTGAGGTGGTTAAATATGCTTTTGAAACGTTACACGGGAAATTTGCTGTTATTGATTCTGCTGTTTTTGCTGCTGGCATTCTTTTTTCTAGGCGATGTTTTCATTCCCAAAGCAATTGATTTCTCGGGCTACCCGATGCTTCACTCTGTATTCGTCGTGTTTTTGGGATTGTTTTTAGAGTCGATTCCTTTCCTGTTCCTTGGGGCCATTGCTTCATCGTTCATCCAGTTGTTCATCAGTGAAGAAATCATTCAGCGAATGATACCAAAAAGACCCCTGACAGCCATTTTTGCTGCGATAGTGGCGGCGCTGATCATTCCGGTTTGCGAATGTGCAATCATCCCGGTCGTCCGGAGATTGATTCAAAAAGGTGTTCCTGTCCATGCGGGTGTGGTCTTGCTCGTAACTGCCCCAATATTGAATGTCATCGTGTTCGGCTCAACTTATTATGCGTTCCAAAATAATCCGTCCATTCTATATGGAAGAATCATTCTTTGTGTCCTGACGGCCATAATCGCAGGTTTATTCATTCATATATTCAGCACTAAAGATGTGGTGAAAGAGGAGAAGCTGGAACTGGTACACGGGCATGAACATGATATTCAGTCCAGTAAATGGACAAGCTTCATTGATCATACTTCACAGGAATTTTTTATGGTCGGCAGATACTTTATCATTGGGGCCTTGTTTGCCAGTGTATTTCAAGTGTTTATGGATCGATCTGTTATGGCAGATATTGGTCAGGCGCCAATAAAAGGCACGGCGTTGATGATGGGAATTGCATTTGTGCTTTCACTCTGTTCATCAGCTGATGCATTCGTTGCCGCCTCCTTTTCCCATAGTTTTCTGCCAGGCTCGATACTGGGGTTCCTTGTATTTGGTCCCATGCTGGATTTGAAAAATGTCCTGATCATGATGTCCTGTTTTAAACGGAGCTTCGTCGTCACGTATGTCCTGCTTGTTTTCGCAGTCGTCTTCAGCCTATGCCTGATTGCAGGCGGATTGATCAGTAAGGGGGGCTTCTGATGAAACGTTTTTTTATCCAAAGACTTGAAGGATTGCTGCTGCTTGGACTGGGCCTCATGATCTTTAAATTGTATGTTTCAGGGTGTTTAACGAAACTGATTGCACCTAAAATGGTTCCATATGCATTGGCAGCGCTTTTTGCTTTTTTAATGATCAGCCTTCTCCGAATGAAAAAACAAAAACAGGGTGAACAACATTGTGATTGCGGATCGAATGGAGAGCCTTCCTCGTCCGCACTGGTCCTGAAATATAGTTTGTTCTTCATTCCGATTCTTCTGGGCTTCGTCTTGACCGATTTTACATTAAGCGGTGAAGTGCTGGCCAAAAGAGGGATGGCGAAGCAGCAGGCACAGATGGTAAGTTCTTATGATTCAGGGAAACATGCGAATGGGGAGAAAATCTCCGTAACCGATGATAATTATTTTGAAGTCCTGGATGATTTACTGAACAACCTCGATAAGATAGAGGGGAAGGAAATAGAGATTTCGGGGTTCATATACCGTGAGGATACATTTACGAAAAAACAAATGGCCATCTCCCGCCTCTCCATGTCCTGCTGTGTGGTCGATGCGACGTTATACGGATATATGGTCAACGGGAATGTCGAAGGAATGAAGACGAATGATTGGTATACGATTACAGGAACATTAAAAAAGGGAAGCTATAAAGGGGAACCCGTACCGGTGATCGATTTAAAAGAGTCGAAGAAAATAAAGGCACCCGAAGAAGCTTATTTATATGAAAATGTACAAATCATTCAGTAGCAGTGGAAAACCCGGCAAAAGGATGTTTGCCGGGTTTTGGTGCCGAAATTTTGCCGAAATCCGGAAACGGCTGAATTATCGTGAGCCAAGGTCGAAAAAATCCAGAAATGGCGCCATTTGTTCGGGAGAACGTAACATAGTATAATGGCCTTACAATGGATAAGAGTGTAAGGGGGGATAAATCTTGTCTTCAGGTAATCGAAACAATCAAATTGGACCGCCGCGGTTCGCTATTGCCATTCACTCTCTGGTTTGGCTCGCACAAAGCGAGAAGCTCCTGACAAGTTCGGCAATCGCTTTAAAGGTGAAGTCACATGCCACTTTTTTAAGAAGGGTGATGGCTCAGCTTGCAGCTGCGGGGATCGTCGAAACAAAGGAAGGACGGGAAGGCGGATACAGCTTGAAGGTGCCTGCGTCTCAGCTGACTTTGGCCGATGTGTATCAAGCGGTACGGCCGGAATGTCTTGTTTGTATGGAAACGAGCGAATGCGGTGAAGTCGGGAAGCAGCTGGATACAGCTTTGGAGGAGATCATGAACGAAGCCGAAAAGGAAACATTGCGCCTGCTAAAGGGCTATACATTGGAAGAATTCATGAAAAAAGTCGACTTCACCAATTTTGAAAATGAGTGTCTGGGGTAATATCCTTGCAAGAGGATACCCAGGATTATATAATGTGCTTAGTGCGATTGCACTTTAAATAAGGAGGTATTTTCATGAAGGTGGAAATTTGGTCGGATTATCAATGTCCGTTCTGTTATATAGGAAAGCGTCGATTCGAAGAGGCGTTAAAGCAGTTTGAAAATAAAGATCAGGTAGAGGTTTCATTTCGAAGTTTTGAGTTGAACCCAGAGGCTGAGCGGGATATCAATATGACTCAAAATGAAATGCTGGCCAAGAAATACGGAATGTCTCAAGCGCAGGTGGAAGCGAACAGCCAAAACCTGACTCAACAGGCCAAAGAATTGGGACTCGATTATCATTTGGACAAAGTGGTCTTAACGAATTCGTTCGATGCTCACCGCTTGATGCATTTTGCTGAATCAAAAGGTAAAGAGAATGAAATGAATGAACGCCTATTTAAAGCTTACTTTACGGAAGGCAAACATATTGGCGATCACGCTACATTGGCTAGTTTGGCTGAAGAGGTTGGCCTTGAAAAGTCCGAGACGGAGGCCATGCTGGCAGGAACGGCATTCACGGCTGAGGTTAGAGGAAATGAGCAAGAAGGAAGCCTGCTTGGAATTACAGGCGTGCCATTCTTCGTCATTAACCGCAAGTATGGAATCTCTGGTGCCCAGCCAACAGAAGCATTCCTGGATACGCTAAAAAAAGTATGGGCTGAGGAAAATCCGCTTACGATCGTGAATGATCCAGCAACAAGCGACGCTTGTACGGACGGTTCTTGTAACGTGTCGGAAAAATAATGAAGATATGAAGAAGGAGACCCGAAACTGGGTCTCCTTTTTTACTTAAAAAGGAAATGTTATGTATGGCAAAGAATATAGTGTACAGGATGACTTTTCGAAAAAGTCCGAAATGAAAGGGAGCTAAAAGGTGTATATAATGATTGGAATACTAGTCTTCGTGATTGCATGTGCAGTAACTGCCAAACTAATTTCCTATAAATATTGGACATGTATTTATTCAGCATTCGGGAATGAAAATTATTTTAAGGCGGTTGCGAAATTGGAAAGGGAAGGGATACAATTCAAAACGAAAACGCCTATGAATTTAGGCTCCGAAAGCTTTCAAAAACGCCATGAAACGACTCAATATGATGTTTTTGTAAAAAAAGAACAGAAGCATATTGCCCAAAGAGCACTAAACAAGAATTAACAAAGGGAAAAACATTGAAAATTGCTGTCCTGATGACAGCTTTTTTATTGCCGGTGTTCAGACATACTACATCCCCTTTCATAATTATTTTTAAATGATGAACACAGTATACAACCTGGAGTGAATTCCAGGTCAAGTTTTACTTTCTTGGAAACTCACGAGTATTTGCTCCAAACTCACGAGTAAAAGCCCGAAACTCACGAGTATTTGCTCCAAACTTATGAGTAAAAGCCCAAAACTAACGAGGGTGGGACTTATAAAAAGAAAAGTGCTGCTAATTCATTTTTCCATTGATTTCATATAGGATAAAAGAAAGAAAAAGCGTTGATTTTGATATGGAAATTGGTTTTTTATAGTTTCAAAGACTGAAAATTTGTATAATGGGTGAGATGGATTTAATTGAATGTACATATAGGAGGGGCATGGATGAGTAAGCTTAATGGCAGGACCGTTGCTTTATTGGGAGCAAGGAAGACGGAAGAACTTAGTAAAATCGTTCAAAATCTTGGGGGAGTCCCGCTCGTTCGCCCGGCACAGGGGACGGTATTCCTTGATGATTCCCATTTGGAAGAGGATGTCACCCGGTTGATGGAAGGGGAGTTCGATTGGATGATCCTCACGACGGGAGTGGGGACGGAATTATTATATAAAACGGCCGTGAAGATGGAAGCGGGAGATCGTTTCGTAGAAGCCTTGAAGTCTATGAAAATTGCAGCCAGGGGCTATAAAACTGTGAATATGCTGAAAAAGCTTGGCCTGCAGCCATTAATCCGTGATGATGATGGCAGTACGGCAGGGCTTGTTCGCAATCTGGAAGGCCATCTGCCAGGAGGTGTAAAGGTTGCTTTGCAGCTTCACGGCGATCCGGCGCCACTTTTGATGAACTGGTTGGATGAACAAAAAGTGGAGCATAAAGAAATTCTGCCATATGAACATATACCGCCCGAAAAAGAAATGATGCAGCAGCTGATCCAAGAACTCCTTGAAGGCAAAATCGATTCGGTTGTGTTCACGAGTGCACCGCAGCCGCGAAATTTAATGAGATTTGTCCGTGAACAAGGTGTGGAGGATAAGATAGCCGACCTGTTTGCATCAGATGTAATTGCTCTTGCGGTCGGAAAGGTAACGGCGCAGGTGGTAATCGATGAAGGGATCGAGCGGGTCATTTATCCTGAAGATCAACGGATGGGCAGTGCAATGGTGGAACTGGTGAAATATTATCAGGGAATAGCAAGCAGATAGGGGTGAGTGCAGCATGACCAAGGGCAAGGTCTATTTTGTGGGTGCAGGTCCGGGTGATATGGGCCTGATTACCGTAAAGGGTCAAAAAGAGATTGAAAAAGCGGACGTCATTTTGTATGACAGGTTGCTAAATCCCAAACTGTTGGAGGCTGCCACCCTCGATTGTGAATTGATATATTGTGGCAAGACACCTTATACTACTGGCATCAGTCAAGGTGAAATCAATGAGCTGCTTGTTTCCAAAGCACAGGCAGGGCATCGGGTAGTCCGATTGAAAGGCGGTGACCCTGCCGTTTTTGGTAGAGTCGGGGAGGAAGCGGAATCGTTGAAGGATGAGGGAATCCCATTCGAAGTCATTCCGGGGGTTACGTCCAGCATTGCCGCATCCATGTATTCAGGAGTCCCCGTCACGCATCGGGATTACGGACGCTCCTTTGCGATGGTGACGGGCCATGACCGAACGAAGAAGGATATAGATTGGAACGGGCTTGTGAAAAGTATAGATACGGTCGCCTTTTATATGGGTGTGGCCAATCTTCCTTATATCTGTGAAAATTTGATCAATCATGGAAAGTCGGGGAACACGCCGGCACTCGTCATTCAATGGGGCACATATGGAAGACAGGAAAGTGTCGAGGGGACCTTGGATGATATCGTCGAAAGGGTAAGTGAAAGGTCGCTTGGCAATCCTGCGATCACCTTGGTCGGGGATATTATTTCACTAAGGGGAAAACTGCAATGGTTCGAAAAGAAGCCACTATATGGACAACGGTTTTTAGTGGCCAGGACCGGAACGGCAAAGAGTTCCTTGGCGGAAGCCCTGCATGAACTTGGCGGCGAAGTCATCGAGTTTCCTAAATGGAATGCGGCAAAAGTGAAAATAGAAGAAAGTCAGCTGCTTTCTTTTCTTTCGTATGATCGAATACTCTTCACTTCGCCCGAAAGTGTCCATGGATTCTTGGATTCACTCACTGAACATGCTATTGATTTCCGCCGGATTTCTTCGAAACTTTATGTGTTATCAAGGAAATCGAAGAAGGCTTTCCAGCAACGGGGACTGATGGCAGAGCTCAAATCCGAGATGGCGGAAGCCGGAACACTGTTGGTTGTTGGAGATCGAACCAGAGATCAAAGAGATCCGGCTCATGGGGACGGAGACTATTTTCAATCAATCGATAAATTTGTCGATGAAAGATTCCTTGAAATCCTTCCGAGAATGCTGGACGGGAAAGCTGTCGGAACGGTACTATTTTCGAATCGGCATTCTGTTGATATGCTGATGCAATATGGGAACAAGGCAGACGTGGATGTTAAAGGGCTGCTAAATCAAGCCTCCATCGGGGTAATCGGGGAAAGTACCGGCAATAGACTTAAAGACTATGGATTTATGTTGGATATGATGCCCAATGAACCGTCTGTCGAACAATTGGTGGAGTTGATCGTGAATAGGAATGTTTTTTAGGCTCTGATAAAAACAGAGTCTATTTCCTTTGGAGGGGCTTCGTTAATCATTTCTATAGAAATGTTGTTTGCATTCAGTGTTATGGCCTATCGTGTTATCATTTAATTACGGGACATAACTGGAAAATGCGGAAAGTTTGAAAAGGCCTCACTTACTGCTTTTATTGAGGATTTCCAGAATTGATGTTTACCATTCAAAGACAGGGGGTGACTTAATGTTTAATATTGTTGATATTTTATGGCAATTATTCTACCTTGCCCTACTAGTTCTGCTATTCGTAATGGTTGTGAAGTCAATCCGTTTCTTTATTAAACATATGACAAAAATGAATAACCTTGAAAATAAAAGAGATGAATTAAATGAACGATTGAAAAAGAAGGATGAGTGACGGCCGTATCTCCGGGCCGGTTTCCTGTTTGCGAGTTATGGCATGGATAGATGGGATTAGCCTTGCCAAATGGACGCTCGTAAGATTTTGAGGAGTAAAGAATAAAAGTCTTTTATTCCTTCCCAGATTGGGTATTATATATAAGTGACTTTTCCAGGGAGGCGAAGCAAATGAAACGGACATGGGAATACGTATTAAGTATCATAGGCGTGAGCATCGCTGCAATTTTTTTAATCGTGACGATCATAACGGCCGTTTATCTCAACAGTATCGATTTGAAAGAAATGGTGGACTACTCATTAATGACAGATTCTCAGGAGTTTTCCTCATCTGAGATAGATATGTCAGTCAAATTTTTCATGGGCTTATTATGGGCAGGGATTATATCGCTGTTCATTGCCTTGGCAGGCGGTTTGATCGCTATCTTTCTATTAAAAGGCGGCAAAGCGAAGGGAGCTGGAATCTTATTGATCATTACGGGCATTCTGACGATCTTTCATGTTTGGCCGCTTATCTTCTTCATCGTACCGGGAATCATGTGCCTTGTAAGGAAGCCGAGGGAAACGGTGGAAGTGATCGTATAATCCGACACCATACATAGTTCTGTGATTTGAAAATAAAGGAGCTGGCCCGAGAATGCGGGTAAGCTCCTTTTTTGCTGTACGGATATTTTAGGAGGATATACCTTTTTATACCTGAAATCACCAGTCTATCATGTTACTATTATTATAGATTTAAATATAAATAGACTGGAGTTCGATCAATGAAAATACCATTAATGAAGGTTGGGGCACTAACCTGTTTAACACTCGGTTTGTTCAATGGACAGGCTTTTGCGGAGTCTGGTCTAACTAATGCGTGTTCATCATTTGGTGGGATTCAACCCAATGAAAATCCTTCCCATAAGTAGATTAACTGCTTACTGACGAATGCAGCAATAGAAGCTGAAATTCCCCCTGAAGTGGTAAAAGCGGTGGCTACGCAGGAAAACGGGGATTGGAGGCAATTTAATGAGGACGGTAAACCGATTAAATCCGACGATGGCGGTATCGGTCTAATGCAGCTTACCAATAAAACTGGATATGACCAGAAAAAGCTGGAAAATGATATAGTCTACAATATCAGGGCAGGCGTCGAGGTCTTGAATGGCATGTATTCAAGAAGGGATTTGCCTAAGATCAAAGGTGCAGGACGCAGGGTCATCGAAAATTGGTATTTCCCTGTCATGGCATACAATGGGACAAAACCGGTGAACAGTCCACTTTACCAGGAAAACGGACAAAGAAATGCAAATGCCTACCAAGAGGAAGTTTTTGCTGAGATAGAAATCCAAAGTTATTTGAAGGATACAAAACTGGCAAAATATCCATTCAAAACATCGGACTTTCAATATGATCGGAATAGCACTGAAAATATCATCTTTAAAAATCTTGAATACACACTGACAGATCAAACGCATGACTCTGTTTATTGGTTCAAGGCAGGAGACAAAGTGGTGACATCATCAAGCGCGAATATCAGGAAAGAAATAAGCAATACGGAAGGTGCAGTACGTGTGCCACCCAATACAAGCTTGATCATCACAGGGAATTTTGACTATCACGAATCTAACGGAAATAAATTTGTCTTTTACCCCGTACAAACGGAAGACAAAAGTATTAAGGGGTATGTTTCATCGGCTTACATCTCCAATAGGCCATCGATTGTCAAAGATACGGATAAGCCTGTGATTTCAGGGGCTACCGGTAAATCGATTCCATTCAACTCAACCTTCAATCCTAAAACCGGCATAAAGGCGAAGGATGATAAAGATGGTGACTTAACGAGTGCCATACGTGTTGAAGGTAAGGTGGATACCAAGAAAGTGGGCACCTATAATTTGACTTATACGGTAGCTGACAAGGCTGGGAATGTGGCCAAGGTCACAAGGAAAATAACCGTTTATGATCAAGTCAAGCCAGTGATTTCAGGTGCCGGGAATAAAACCATCAAACTTAATTCTTCATTCAATCCAAAAACGAACGTGAGTGCCAAGGATAATGCCGATGGCAACTTGACTAGTAAAATCAAAGTGACAGGTACGGTGAATACGAAGAAAAAGGGGACCTATACATTGAAGTATACGGTCACCGATTCATCGAAAAATGCAGCGACAGTCACAAGGAAGATCACGATAGATGGCACCAAGCCAGTCATCTCGGGAGCCAATAGTAAAACAGTTGGCTATTATTCGACCTTCAACCCTAAATCAGGTGTTTCTGCGAAAGATAACCTGGATGGCAACATGACAAGTAAAATCAAAGTGACAGGTACGGTGAATACGAATAAAAAGGGAACGTATACATTAAAGTATACAATCACTGATTCATCGAAAAATACTGCGACAGTCACAAGAAAGATTACGGTAGACGGCACCAAGCCGGTCATTTCCGGTGCCAAAAGCAAAACCATTGCCTATAACTCGACATTCAATCCTAAATCAGGTGTATCTGCTAAAGATAATCTTGATGGAAGTTTAACAAGTAAGATCAAAATAACAGGGACTGTGAATACTAAGAAAAAAGGTACCTATACATTGACGTACACAGTTACGGATAAATCGAAGAACAAGGCAGAAGTAAAAAGAAAAATAACAGTTAAATAGAAGGCAAAAAAGGATTCCCGCAATAGGGGAATCCTTGAGTTTGTAGGCAAGGTTTTATCTTAATTTTTAAACAAAGTTGATTGGAGCGGGTGTGCGAGACTCCTGCGGGAAAAGCGAGTCGAGGGTAGACCCCACAGGCGCAAAAGCGCCGAGGAGGCTACCGGACCGCCCGCGGAAAGCGAGTGCCCTACGTTTCAATCGACGTCCAAGATTTTTCAAATCCACATGAAAACTGTAGATAAATTTGATTTTCATCGAGTTTGTCTACAATCTGTAGGATTCCCGTCATAGGGAATCCTTTTTGATGTCTGAATGTGTTTGGTTGAAAGGTATGCATATATAATAGTAGAAAGTGTCCTTGGGGGTGGAGTAGATATTGATAAAAATGTTATAATTGTAAATAGATGTAACAGGAAGTGATCTGAAGGGGATTGTTTATGGGCAAAGAACACGGGCATGTAAACTGGATGGATCAGATTTTTAAGGAATGTGAACGTGAGGTCGGGTTGAAGAATAATCCTGGCTTTGGAAAACCGCTTCCGGAGTCGGCATTATCGGGATTGACAAAGGCCAAGGATGCCGGCTACCTTCCGCTTTGGATAAAATGGCAAAAAGAAATTCGTGAAGAGCTATCCGGATTGGTTCGATTGAAAAAAATGAATGGACCTGAATCTGAAATAATGAAACGAATTGATGAAATAAATGAGAAAGTCCGTACATATAATGCGATTTGTCCAGCCAAAATGCAGCGCAGGGAAATAGAGTTGGAAAGCATCGATATCCAATATGAAAAATGGAAGTAATTGATAATGTGTAAAATGTGGGTATTTGTATGACGTGATCATTAAAGGATTATGATATAATGGCATGAATAAAAAACAGAGAGAGGGACTTCGATTGGAAAATAGAAAAGAAGTTTTTTCATGGATAAAAGCGATATTGATTGCAGTCATTCTAGCTTTTTTAATTCGAACGTATATTTTTGCACCGATTGTCGTGGACGGTGAGTCAATGATGCCGACTCTGCAAGACCACGAAAGAATTGTTCTTACCAAGTTTGGAACGAATATCGATAATATCGACCGGTTTGATATTGTCGTTTTTCATGCAACGGTAGATAAAGACTATATAAAAAGGGTTATCGGTCTGCCAGGTGACCATATTGAATATAAAGATGATACGCTTTATATTAATGGGAAAGCTTATGAAGAACCATACTTGGACAAATATAAGAATCAGATGGCAGGGGTGCCGCTGACTGAATCCTTCAAGCTCGAAGATATAACAGGCAGCATGACTGTGCCGGAAGATCAGCTGTTCCTTATGGGGGACAATCGCCAAAATAGTTTGGATAGCCGTGAAATCGGCACGATTTCCGTCGATGAAATTGTAGGAAAGGCGAATCTAGTGTATTGGCCGATCAATGAAATAAAGATTGTGAAATAAGAAGAAGCGGACTCAGGTTTAGAGTCCGCTTTATTGTTGCGTTTTTCATTCCATTGTCATACAGGTTTTTCAACAAAAAACGTGTCGAGTCTACTTTTTTTTATCTTTTTTTATGAAAATCAACTCATTTGGGTTAAATTAGGTTATCCTATTAAAAAGAAGTAATCACGTTACCCAGGCCCGCATAAGAAATTGGATTACTTTAAAAAAGGGTGCTGAGATGGAGTACTATAGATGGATATAGTAAAGGATTTAATATCAAACTATGGTTATTTCGCGATATATGGGCTATTGGCCATTGGGATTATTGGCTTGCCGGTTCCTGATGAGTTCATGATGACTTTTGTCGGCTATTTGTCATCCATTTCCGTTTTGAATGTCCAGGGAGCATTCCTTGTCAGTTTCCTTGGATCGATATCCGGGATGCTTTTCAGTTATTTCATCGGGAAAAAGGTAGGGAAGCCTTTTTTGAGGAAGTATGGTAAGTGGATCAAAATGACCCCCGCGAGGTTGGAAAAATTGGAGAAATGGTTCAATAAATACGGTCCTTGGACCATTATCATAGCCTATTTCATCCCAGGAGTCCGTCACTTCGCCAGTTACATTTCCGGTATGAATGGTATGGGGAAACGAAAGTACTTTATCTTTGCCGGAGCAGGGGCTTTCAGCTGGTGTTTGGTATTTACGACTTTTGGCTATTTCATTGGTGTGTTAACTTAAATTATTTCAACTTCAAAATTTCTTTATTGAATCAGAAAAACCCGTTTCTTGATTCCAGAAACGGGTTTTTCCATTTCTGCCTATATTTATTGAGCTGAGTATCCACCGTCGATGACAAGCTCGGCACCAGTTACGTATGAAGCGTCATCGGATGCTAGATAAAGTACGGCATTTGCAATATCCGCCGGCTGACCCAAGCGTTGTAATGGAGTTGCCTTGATCATTTGGTTCACTAACTCTTTTGACTCTTCTAATTTTTGAGTCATCGGTGTTTCGATGATACCAGGGAATACGGCATTGACGCGGACACCCATGCGGCCATATTGCGTTGCAGCTGCCTTGGAAATAGCACGAACGGCACCTTTTGAAGCAGAATAAGAGTTTAAGCCCATTCCGATTTGAGCAGTAAAGGAAGAAATGTTCACGACTGCGCCTTTACCTTCTTTAGCCATGTAAGGAACAACGTGTTTCATTCCAAGGAATGGTCCAAATCCATTGATGCTTAACATTAGCTGCCAATCGGCCAATGACGTATCGTTAATGCCTTTTTCCGTTGAGATACCGGCATTGTTAACCAAAATGTCGATCTTGCCAAATTTAGCGATAACTTCATCCGTCACTTTTTTCCAGCTTTCGTCTGAAGATACATCAAGTACAGCTCCATGGACGTTATCCAATTCATTCACAACAGCTACAGCTTTTTCATTGATATCAGCAGCAATGACTTGTGCTCCTTCTTTTGTGAATAGGTCAACCATTTCCCTGCCCATACCAGATGCTCCGCCAGTGATAATGGCTACTTTATTGGTCAATCTTCCCATCATGATCACTCCTAATTGGTTGTTATAACGATGAATATATGTTCAAGCATAGTTCAAAAGTTATATTATCAACGAGCAATACTATAACTCCTTCAAGAATCCGTCAAGCTTTTTATTTTTCCGCTTGCAAACTTTTTCTTGCTGGATAAAAAAATATTTGTGGAAAAAGGAATTTCCACGTTGAGAGCGTTATCAATCTTTTAATCTACAAATTTGATACCGTAGATCATCAATATCTAAAATAGCTTAATCTGTTCTATTTGAACCGATTCACAAGTAATCTTGTAGAGGCATCGTATGATGTTGGGGAGCACCATATGTTCAATTCTAGTGATTAAAATGGAATACTGCAATCTTTTTGTACTTTAAATACAAATTTTTATAACGTCATTCCAATTCTAACTTTTCAGAACTTTTCTGTACATTGGAGGTCATCATTTTATGAATAACAGAATGTATCTTTCCTTGGCCATCCCGCTTACGATTTCGACGATGAGTACGCCCTTGCTCGGTGCGGTCGATACGGCTGTGGTTGGAAAGTTGAGCGATCCCGCCTATATTGGCGGGGTGGCTGTCGGAACCATTATTTTTAATACGATGTATTGGCTTTTTGGTTTTCTTCGGGTCAGTACATCTGCCTTCGCTGCACAAGCGGAGGGGGCAAGGGATGAAAAGCAAAGCCTGATGGCCTTGGTTCGGCCTTTTTTCATAGCAGCGATCATCGGTCTTCTTTTTATCGTGATCCAAAAGCCCATTTTGAATGTTTCGTTAGGCGCAATCGGTCCGGAATCGGACGTTTCCGCCTTTGCCGCAGACTATTTCGGCATCCGGATATGGGGTGCACCTTTTGCATTATTGAACTATGTCATCTTAGGCTGGTTAATCGGGAAATCCAGGATAAAAACATCTTTGTTCATTCAAGTTTTCATGAACGTGATCAATATAGTCTTATGCCTCGTTTTTGTAAATGGCTTTTCATGGTCTGTATCAGGGGTTGCTGCCGCTTCATTGATATCAGAGGTTGCCGCGTTTTTCCTGGGCTTGTGGGTGATCCGGAAAGCGGTCAACGTACCGGATTCATTTTCATTCCGGGAGGGGTTCGATCGGGCTTCCCTGAAAAAAATGATGGTGGTCAACAGGGATTTATTCATCAGGACCATTTGCCTGATCACGGTTTTCAATCTTTTTACGGCCAAGGGAGCCACTTTCGGGACAGAGACACTGGCGGCAAATGCCGTACTTATTCAAATCCATTACCTGATGGCCTATTGCTTTGATGGCTTCGCGAATGCATCGAGTCTTTTGGTCGGGAAGGCTATTGGTTCGAAAGATATAAACCTTTATAAAAAAACACTCTCACTATCGGCGCGGTGGGGCTTATATGCTTCGGTCATACTTGCCGCATCTTACTATCTATTCAGCGATGAGGTCATTCTCCTTTTCACGGATATTCCCGGTGTCATCGAGCTGGCCCATGAATATGGACTTTGGATAGTCCTATTCCCGTTCAGTGCCTTTATCGGACTCATTTTTTATGGAGTGTTCACCGGTGCGACTGAAGCCGTTCCAGTAAGGAACTCGATGCTCCTTGCACTATTGGCTTTTTTGCTTGTCCAATTCTCAGCAGTCAGCAATCATGGCAATCATGGATTATGGCTTGCATTCCTGGCTTTCAGTTTAGGACGTTCCGTGTTTTTAGCATTATACATCCCAAGGCTAAATCGAAAAGTTACAAAGCTTATGGATGCCGATAGTTTAATGAAATCATCCTCTTTTTAATAAAAGAGGGTGTTTTTTATTTATGTAAGGGATTTTATCGGTAGTTTGACGGTAGCGATAATACGGGAATACGAAGAATAGGTAGCAACGCTTGGCGAATCAGGTAGTAAAAGTGATAAAATGAAAAATATATATAAAAGAGGAGTTGTCGTATTTTGAGTGAATTGAATTGGCGAGAAGAAGTTGAAAAACGGAAAATGGACTTATTACTGGATACACAAAACTTATTGAAAATAAAAAGTGTACTAGATGAGGAACATCCTACAGAGGAGGCCCCATTCGGTAAAGGGGTGAAGGAAGCGCTTGAATTCATGCTTCAATTAGGCGAAAAAGACGGTTTTACTGTGAAAAATGTCGATAATGTCGCTGGTCATATTGAAATGGGTGAAGGCGAGGAGTTAATCGGGATATTATGCCATGTCGACGTGGTACCTGAGGGAGATGGCTGGAGTTCGGATCCGTTCGGCGCTGAAATCCGCAATGGCCGCATATATGCTCGTGGGGCAATCGATGATAAAGGGCCGACGATGGCTGCTTATCATGCGATGAAGCTGGTCCGGGAGCTAGGAGAACCTTTGAACAAACGTGTGAGGATGATCATTGGAACCGATGAAGAATCGAACTGGCGCTGCGTTGACCGGTACTTTGAAGTGGAGGAAATGCCTTCGATCGGCTTCGCACCAGATGCTGATTTCCCGATCATCAGTGCGGAAAAAGGAATCTGGGATTTCTCGGTCATACACCCTGCCGATGCAGGAAATGGCACGAACTCAGACGTGAATGTTATCGAATTTTCTTCAGGTCGAAGGACGAATATGGTACCGGATTTTGCTACGGCCATTGTGGAAGCGGCCAACCCTGCTGAAGTGGCGGCAAACTATCAGGATTATTTGCAAAAATACTCATTGAGAGGCCAAGCCGTTCCGCAAAAAAATCAAGTGCTGCTTGAAATGAATGGTGTCTCGGCACACGCGATGGAACCGAAAAATGGAAGAAATGCAGGTCTCTATTTAGCAGCATTTTTAGCTGATCTTACTCTTGATCCGCATGCGAAAGCTTACTTCACTTTCATTAAGGATCGTTTGTTTGAAGATTCCCGCGGAAATAATTTAGGTGTAGCTTATTCGGATGAGCAAACAGGTGAACTGACGCTAAATGCCGGTGTTTTCAATTATTCAAAACAAGGGGACAGCTCGATCGGTTTCAGTATGCGATATCCGGTAACGTTTGAGTGGGAACAGCAAAAGGCGGCATTGGAAGAAAGACTTGCTGCATATAATTTGAAAGTGAAGACCAATTCGCATTCGACTCCACATTTTGTGGACAGTGAAAGCTTCTTAATTAAGACCTTGCAGGAAGTTTATGAAGCGGAGACAGGTGACAAAGCTGAACTCCTTTCGATTGGTGGCGGCACATACGCCCGTTCATTGAAAGAAGGAGTAGCATTCGGCCCGCTTTTCCCTGGAAGCGAAGACATTGCGCATCAGAAAGATGAATATATTGATATTGAGGATATGCTTAAGGCAACGTCCATTTATGCACGTGCCATTCATGAATTGGCTAAATAAGAGGCAAAGAGGGAGAAAGACATGGGAAAAATCATTTTTAAAGGCGACCTTAAAAGCAGGTCCGAAGTAAAGGTAGATATTGAAGACCGGGGATATCAATTCGGTGACGGCGTCTATGAAGTCATTCGGGTTTATAATGGCGAATTATTTGCGGGAGATATGCATCTGAACCGGCTGATGGACAGTGCGAAGTTGATTCAGATGAAAGTTCCTTTTACTGTAGCGGAAATCACAACCCGTATGAAAGAGCTGATCGCTGAAGATCAACTGAAGGACGGTATCGTCTATATGCAGCTGACAAGGGGAGTATCTCCGCGTACACACTCTTTTCCAACTGCGGAGACGGAACCGGTCTTTGTTGCCTATACCAAGGAAATGCCTTATACAGGTAAAATGAAGCCAGGGGTCAAGGCTGTTACCACCGACGATATACGCTGGCTGCGCTGTAATATCAAGAGTTTAAATCTACTTGGTAATATAATGGCTAAACAGCAAGCTGCCGAAGCCGGCTGTGATGAAGCGATCCAGCATCGTGATGGTACGGTGACGGAGGGTAGTTCGTCAAATGTCTCAATCGTGGTGGATGGACAACTTAAAACGCATCCGGCCACAAACTTGATCCTGAATGGAATTACCCGTCAGGTGATGCTGAAACTTTGCGCGGATCATGGGATTCCCTATGTCGAAGAAGCCTTCACGGTCGAGGACATGATGGCAGCCGACGAAGTCCTTTATACAAGCACTAGCGTCGAAGTGACACCAATTATTAATATCGATGGCCAATCGATTGCAGCCGGGGAACCCGGTCCGATTACCCGAAGACTGCAGAAACTGTTTTCCGAGGAAATCGAGAAGCAATGCGGTTCCGTTAACTAGATATAAGCCCCTTTGCCACTATTGGCAAAGGGGTTTTTATATATGTAGTCGGAAGCGAGATGGCCATCTCCGAGTTAATTTACTCCATATGCAATCCTCCCTTTTTGACATTTTCAAGAACCAGGAATATACTTGCTAATAACCTAAAAAGTTTACCTCTTGCAACAATTTGAGTTGCGTGTAAAAAGGAGTATGAATAGATATGTCCGATGTGTTGCATCAATCCTCTTCGAGAGGAATAAAAAGACTGCTTCCCTATCTAGGGCCTGCCTTTATAGCAGCTGTGGCCTATATTGATCCAGGGAATTATGCGACCAATATTACAGCCGGATCAAAATATGGCTATACGCTATTATGGGTTATCTTCGCATCCAATTTAATGGCTGTGCTAATCCAATCACTATCAGCTAAATTGGGGATAGCCACTGGAAAGAACCTTCCAGAGTTATGCAGGGAAAAATTTTCGAAAAAAACATCTTTCTTCTTATGGATTCAGGCCGAAGTCGTTATAATGGCAACCGACCTGGCTGAATTCATAGGAGCGGCACTAGGGATTTTTTTACTATTTGACTTACCGCTTATCACATCGGCAATAATTGCCGCGATTGGTTCCTTTGCCATTTTGGAAATCCAGCGCAGGGGTTATCGAACATTCGAAGCTCTGATCACTGTCATGATATTTGTAGTTGTGATAGCATTTGGTGCTCAAGTTTTTTATGCAAAACCTGATACATCAGCCGTTGTTTTAGGGCTCTTCACTCCAAAATTCGAGGGAGTGGACAGTATTTTACTATCGGCCGGCATGCTCGGAGCCACCGTTATGCCACATGCGATATACCTTCATTCCTCTTTGACGCAAAGAAGAATAGTCGGAGTAAACGATTTGGAAAGAAAAAGGATTTATCGTTTTGAGCTCATTGACATTGTCATCGCCATGTTGATTGCAGGTGCGATCAATGCCGCCATGGTCATTGTTTCAGCTGCCCTATTTCATAAGAATGGAGCACTGGTTGAGGACTTGGATGTTGCCTACCAACAGTTCGGGGCCATGCTTGGACCATCAGTCGCGTTGTTTTTTGGAATAGGACTTTTATTTGCCGGCTTATCCAGCTCATCCGTTGGTGTAATGACCGGTGATGTAGTCATGCAGGGATTCATTAAAAGACATATACCGATTTATTTAAGAAGGGCCATTACCACTGTTCCGCCCCTGCTCATAATATTATGGGGAGTGAATCCATCCAAAGCACTTGTGATGAGCCAAGTTGTACTCTCGTTTGGCATCGCGTTTGCCCTAGTGCCCTTGATCATGTTTACAAGCAATATAAAAATCATGGGCAGCCTGGTCAACCATAAAATCACCTCGAGCATCGCCTGGCTTATAGCTGTACTTATCATTGGACTGAACTTGTTCCTGCTTTACGAAACAATTTTCAGTTAAAAGAAGCAGTGAAGGACCAATCTTTGGTCCTTTTTTGTATGGATTTTTGCTGTGTGTTTCGTTAATCCGACCCAGTTCGGGGATAATTCGACCTAGCGCGGAGATAATTCGACCTAGCGCGGAGATAATCCGACCCAGCTCGGGTATAATCCGACCTAGCGCGGAGATAATTCGACCCAGCCCGAAAAAAATCCCTCTTGGACCGCGGTTCATAGTAAGTAAGATTTGGAATATTCCTGATGGAGGGAATATTTAATAGGAAGCCCAAGAAAAGGTATATGCAATGGGAATTATGGTAAAATTAAAGGGAAAATAGGAAGGAATGAAGTGACCATGAATACTCACTTTTTCTTTGCTTTAGTATTGCCTGATGATATTAAGGCTCATTTAAATGCTGTTACGGAACAATTGAAGCCAGAATTTCCATTTAAGAAATGGCTGCATCCAGCCGATTATCATATTACGATGGCATTTTTGGGCAATGCTCCCGATACATTGAAAGAGGATGCCATGGGGCGTGTGGAAAGCGAGCTTTCCAATGAGGCTTCATTCGGCTTGGAACTCGGCGATATCGGCGGTTTTGGCAAGAGTGACAGTCCAAGGATTCTATGGGCAGGCGTCAAGCAGCAAGATAGGCTTTTTTCCATCCAAAGGAAAGTCTATAATTCTTGTATCGAAGCGGGTTTTGAACTTGATAAAAAGCCGTTTAAGCCTCATATAACGCTGGCAAGAAAATTCGAGGGGGATAGTCCCTTTTCGTTGGAGATCGTCCGCCAGATAGCGAATTTGAAGGATAAGCATTTTGAAGCAGATCAGGTTGCGTTATATCAAACACATCTTGGAGCTTCCCCTTCATACGAGAAGGTTTTCACGATAAACCTTCAAAAATAGAGAGAGATGGGTGGTGGTCGAATGGCACAGCTCATAAAGATGCAGGATTATATTTCCCGGTATGAGCAGGATATTTATCGTTATCCAACACAATTTGCACGGTTGAAAAAACAGCAATGGGATAAATTGAAGGCTTCTTATAATGCGTGCGAGCTAGATCGGTTGTATAGCGAACATACTGAAACACAAGTCAAATTCGATTCGCCTCAGGAAGAGTCAAAGGGCCTGTTAAAAAAGGTTAAAGGCATCTTCCACCGGAGGACAGGTGAACAGGAGGCAGAAGCAGAAGAACTGCCAATACCGGGCCAGATTGAAGATGCTAATGTTTTTTCATTAAGATTTCCGTTCCGTCCGGCCAGTCTGGATGAATTAAAGCAAAATTATTTAAATCAATTGCTCCGCTTTCAAATGAAATGGGGCAGTTCGACGCTTCGTGAAAAGTCATTTGTGGACCAATCATTCTTTTTGGATGAGAGGCTCCGCTTTTTTCTGCAGCGTTTTCCGGATACGTTTCTCTTATTATATAAACCTATCTTTCTATTGAAAAATGCGCCTGTTGAAGTCGAAGTCATTTTATTGACCCCTGTTGATGCTTGGTGCATCACTTTTCTGGAAGCGGAAGAAGACGCTGCGTTCATCGGTTCGAGTGATCGGTTCTGGGTCCGCAGGCATCATAATCATCCTGATAAAAAAGTTCTCAATCCTTTGTTGGGCGCAAACCGGATGACGAACATCGTCTCACAGTTATTTGAGCTATATGAAGTGAACATGCCGATTAAAAAGGTGATTTTATCCCGGAATGGATATGTCGATTATCCCGAAGCCCCTTATGATATTACGATATTGGATAAACGGAACTTCCCGGAATGGTTTGAAAGGATGCGGGCAATATCGTCTCCTCTTAAGGCACAGCAGTTAAAAGGGGCGCAGGCATTGCTTGAATATTGCCAAACTACATCCAGCTTGCGACCTGAATGGGAAGCCGAATATAACCAAACAGAAGGAAATGAGCATGCCGCACCTTAATGAAACGGTGTATTTCATTGTCAATCCAGTGGCTGGAAATGAAGAGAGTTTGAAGATATGGAAAAAAGCCGAGGGAATACTGAAATCAAAAGCTGTTCCCCATGAGGTGTTTTTTACAAGGGAAAAGGGGCATGCGCTAAGATTGACGAAGGAAATTCTATCAGGGACGAAACAGGATACCCGGGTGATTGCTGTCGGGGGAGATGGCACGATTAATGAAATGATAAATGGCGCCATTGGTTTCCCTCACGCAATCATCGGCTCCCTTGCGGCTGGGTCCGGCAATGATTATGTAAGGGGCATTCAAAAAACTGAGAGTATGGAAGAAGCCCTTTCTTTATTTCAGGATAATGCCTTTAATACCATTGATATTGGACAGTTCATGACGAATGGCAAGGTGGGTTATTTCGTGAACAGCCTGGGAATGGGGATTGATGCTGAAATTTCCGATGAAGCAAACCGTTCCCCTCTGAAAAAATGGTTTAATTTTGTCAGAGCGGGTAATTTAATTTATCTGTTCATTTTTATAAAAAAGTTATTTTCTTACAAGCCCAGCTGCATGGAATTGATCATTGATGGAAACCGGCATCTTTTGAAAAAGGTATGGTTCATCGTCATTGCGAACCAGCCCTACTTTGGAGGTGGAATGAAAATTTCACCGATGTCGAAGGTGGATGATGGCAGGTTGAACGTGATTGCGGTCCATGATATTACTTTGTTGAAATTATTGACCGTCTTCATCACCGTTTTATGGGGCGGTCACCTCAACATTAAAAATGTTGATTCTTTTTCTGGTAAAATGATAAAAATGAAGAATAAAGGGTCAGTAAAAATCCAGTCTGATGGAGAAATTGTTGGTAGGGACGAAGTTGCTGCAATGGTTTTGAAAGAGAAAATGCGCGTCATGTTCAAGGGTGATATCCCATACAAAAATATGAAATGATTTATTTGTTTTTGTTTTATGCGTATAATCGTTTTATAGTACTTGACGAAGAAACCGTTTTTCAACTAAAATTTAATTTATGGCTATTGTTTAATTGCTCAATAGCTATTTTTTTATTTCTCTAAAATGAGGATGTTTTTAATTGCGGGTATCATCCCGATGCAAGTATATATGCAGCTTCGCCAGCAGGCGGATTTTTTATAAAACATGGACTCAAAGTAGTGGTAATACATACACTAGGTGAACGTACCCACATTTGTATGATTAAGCGAGGAAATCGAAGGTGAACCAGTTGGAACATTTATTAGGTCAGGAGTGGGATATATCCCCTGCTGGAGGAGCTACGGGAGAAGCCTTTATTGCCGAGAAAGAGGGGCAGAAGCTCTTCCTTAAACGAAATTCATCGCCATTTTTAGCTGTTCTTTCAGCTGAGGGCATTGTTCCAAAGTTAATGTGGACAAAACGCCTGGAAAACGGGGATGTAATTACGGCCCAGCATTGGATGGAAGGCAGGGAGCTATCTCAGCAGGAAATGAACAATATAAGAGTCGCAAAGCTGCTTCAAAAAATTCATCAATCCGATCCTTTGTTAAGCATGCTCAAAAGGCTTGGGAAATCCCCTTTACGACCTGAAAGTATACTTACAGACATAGAAACCGGGTTATCTTCGGATGTTACGGATATTCCGATTATCAAGCAGGCCATCCATTTTTTACAGAATAATCTCCTGTTGATTGAATGCGACGAAAAAGTCGTCTGTCATTGTGATGTGAACCATAATAATTGGCTCATGACCGAAACCGACGGATTGTTCCTGATTGATTGGGACGGAGCGGTCATTGGCGATCCAGCCATTGACCTCGGCATACTCCTGTATTCATATGTCCCAAGGGAAGAATGGAATCAATGGCTTGCCCGATACGGCAAGAAGCTAGACGCAGGCCTGGAGATGAGGATGAAATGGCACACGGTTTCACAACTTGTGCTTTCCATCCAATGGCATCATCGCAGAAAGCGGTACGAGGAAAGAAATGAATTACTGCAAAAACTGGAAGCATTATTGATGGTTGGCTGATCAGAATTGATCTATATCATCCACCCACTGGGACAAGTCGTTCTGGTGGGTTGAAATATGTGCATCTAAATCGGCGGTACCGATGCCAGTTTGGCTGTATTCGTAAATCTCCGTCAGTATCGTTTTCACATTGCTGTCAATATCCATATTGATCATTAAGGATTTGACGAGCCTTTCAACCTGTTCACATTCAGAAACGGATCCACAGCAGTCTGATTGATGATTGGTCAATATATCTTTCAATAGTGACATTTGATGTTCATGGGAAAGCGGCATATAATACCTCTCCTTTCTTAAATATGGATTCAAGGGATTCTCAGGTGGTTTTCTTGCCTGCCCTTCACTTATTTATGGTGTGTTTTACGGAAAGTTTTATACATGAAAACTACAGAGACTGTCGCCTGGATGGCCGGCAGTTTTTTTATTTGTTAAGTCGGTGCATGCAGGCTTTTTCCTGAAAAAATCAACTTGCAGGAATCCATCCACTCGTGGTATGGTTTGAACGATTATATTATAAATAGGGGTGTCATCATGCGTTTAAGAAATAAACCTTGGGCTGAAGACCGTTTGAATGATTTTCCACAATATGTAATTCAGCAGCCAGTGAGCCATAAAGGTAAATGGCATGAAGTTTTCGGTAACGATAATCCGTTATATATTGAAGTGGGTACGGGCAAAGGCCGATTCATCACAGAAATGGCAAAAGCCCATCCTGATGTGAATTTCATTGGAATAGAAGTATATGGAAGCGTCATTGTAGCTGCATTGGATTTGCTGATTGAAGCGGATGTTCCAAATTTAAAGCTGTTGAATGTTGACGCAGCGAACTTGGGGGACTATTTTGCAAAAGGTGACGTTGATCGCGTCTACTTGAACTTCTCTGATCCGTGGCCGAAATCACGTCATGCAAAACGTCGGTTAACGTATAAGACCTTCCTCGAAGTATATGAAGGCATCCTGCCAGACAAAGGCGAGATCCACTTCAAGACGGATAACCAAGGGTTATTCGAATCTTCCTTGAAAAGTATTTCCGAATACGGCATGCTCTTGAAATATGTAAGCCTAGATCTGCATAACAGCAATTTTGAAGGCAATATCATGACTGAATATGAAGAAAAGTTCTCGAGTAAAGGCAACCGGATATACAGATTGGAAGCAAAGTTCCAATAATCATAATTACCGATCAGAAACCAGGTGCACAGCATCTGGTTTTTTTACTGTTAAAGCGGGTGTATTTCTATCACGAGGATGACTTGATCGTTATCAATTTCAATATATGGAAGTGGGTGTTAAACTATAGGAAGAGGAGGGGTATAATGGAAAAGATGCAAATAGGGGAAATTAAATTAACATGGTTGAATGGCGGTGTGACTCACTTGGATGGCGGTGCGATGTTCGGTGTTGTACCGAAACCGCTTTGGTCCAAGAAGTATCCTGTTAACGAAAATAACCAAATCGAACTACGAACGGATCCGATTTTGGTGCAGGCTAATGGATTGAACATGCTTATAGATTCCGGAATTGGCAATGGAAAGCTGAATGACAAGCAGAAACGGAATTTTGGGGTGACGGAGGAATCCAATCTTGTCGAAGATCTTGGCAGACTTGGGCTTCAGCCAAATGATATCGATTACATTTTAATGACCCATCTACATTTCGACCATGCCTGCGGTTTGACGAAACGTGAAGGTGAAACTTGGGTGCCTGTTTTCGAGCGTGCAGAAATCATTACGACCCAAACTGAATGGGATGAAATGAAAAACCCGAATATTCGTTCAAAAAGTACATATTGGGCAGAAAACTGGGAGGCTGTCGCTTCTCTTGTACGTCCTTTTGAAGGTGAGCTGGAAATTACGGACGGTATTAAAATGATCCATACTGGGGGACATAGTGATGGACATGCGATCATCATCATTGAGGATGACGGGGATAGATTGATTCACATGGCAGATATCATGCCGACGCACGCCCATGCGAATGTCCTCTGGGTCCTCGCTTATGATGATTATCCCATGACTTCCATCGAAGCGAAGGAAAAGTGGATGAAATCCGGACTGGAAAATGGGTCTTGGTACAGCTTTTACCATGATGCCCAATATTGTGCCATCAAATGGGATGTAACGGGTAAGGAAATAATAGACGAATTGAAACGGAAGCGGTAAGCGGGAAAGCAAAAGGAGGACGTCATTTTGACGGCCCTCCTTTTTTGTTTCAATCATTTTGCGCATTAAGCTCCAATATCGTTCCTGTTGAGGCATCTGCAACAAATTCGAATTGCTCGCGTTTACCCTCTGTGTTTCTGGTGATCCCGCCTTTGTACACTTCATAGTCCAAATCATTTTTTGTATAGTTTTCCGGCTTCATCAAGATCCATGAGCCATATATATTTCCATCTTTTTTGACTGTTTCCTTCACTTGGGCCAAGACTTTATCGGGAGAAGGTTTACTTGATTGATCCAATAGTTGTTTTGTCGCATAGCCCGCAGCAAACCCGGCTGCAGTACCCAGTAAAAACGTTTTCCAATTCATTGATTTCTCCTCCATTGCATTTTTTAAAATCACTTCTTCCAGTATACAGAAGAACGCTTTATTTGACTAATAATTTGAAATTTTACCCATTAACTGATAAATTAGAACTTTCTAGTGTAACACGATGCTAAGTTCTGTAAAATAGTAAGAAACAATACATAGGTTAGGGGTAGAAAAATGAATCATGAGACTTTGGAGCTTTTTAAAACATTGACGGAATTACCGGGAGCCTCGGGAAATGAACATGCAGTTCGGAGTTTCATGAAAAGTGAGCTGGAAAAGTATTCGGATGAAATCGTCCAAGATCGCCTTGGCGGAATATTTGGCGTAAAAAGAGGCAATGAGGATGGTCCGACTGTACTAGTTGCCGGCCACATGGATGAAGTGGGATTCATGGTCACCTCCGTAACGGAAAATGGAATGATTCGCTTTCAGACCCTAGGAGGCTGGTGGAGTCAAGTGCTTTTGGCCCAAAGAGTTGAAATCATAACCGATAACGGTCCGGTCATTGGTGTCATCGGTTCGATTCCGCCTCATTTGCTTGATGAGTCGCAACGCTCAAAACCAATGGATATCAAAAATATGCTGATTGATATCGGGGCGGATGATAAGGAAGATGTTAAGAGGATCGGTATTAAGCCAGGTCAGCAGATTGTACCGATTTGTCCATTCACGCCGATGGCCAATGAGAAGAAAATCCTCGCAAAAGCGTGGGATAATCGTTACGGCTGCGGACTTGCGATTGAATTGTTAAAAGATTTAAAAGGTGAAACGTTACCAAATGTCTTATATTCCGGGGCAACTGTCCAGGAGGAAGTGGGATTACGGGGCGCTCAAACTGCAGCTCATATGATCAAACCGGATCTTTTCTTCGCTTTGGATGCAAGTCCGGCGAACGATATGTCCGGCAGTAAAAGTGAATTTGGTCAGCTTGGAAAAGGGGCACTGCTCCGCATTTTCGATCGTTCGATGGTTACGCATCGCGGCATGAGGGAATTCATCCTTGATACGGCCGAGTCGAATGAGATTCCGTATCAATATTTCGTTTCCCAAGGCGGCACGGATGCAGGGCAAGTCCATATTGCAAACGAAGGCATTCCAAGCGGGGTGATTGGCATTTGTTCCCGTTATATTCATACACATGCATCCATGATTCATATTGATGATTATGCCGCTGCACGTGAACTGATTGGGAAATTGGTTCGTTCCTGTGATAAAACGACATTCGAGACCTTGATAAAAAACGGTTGACGGAGGAAGCTGAAATGGAAAGGGATGCTGTCATGAATCCTTTTCCATCAGCTTTTTTTACATAGAAGGAAGGTAATTATATTGAAAATAGCAGTAGGAAGTAAGAATCCGGCGAAAGTAAGTGCCGTGCTTGGTGTATATGAAGATGCTGACATCATTTCCCTTCAAGTGGAGAGCGGGGTCCCGGAACAGCCTTTTTCGGACGAGGAAACGATGGAGGGGGCAATGACACGTGCCCGGAATTGCTTGCTTCACAGTGATGCCGATATGGGTATCGGACTTGAAGGCGGTGTCGTGAAAATGGGACAAGCCCTGTTTCTGTGTAATTGGGGTGCAATGGCCATGAGGGACGGTGAGGTCTTTGTAGCTGCCGGAGCGAGAATCCCGGTTCCGGGAATTGTTGCCGGGAAGCTGCTGGACGGTGAAGAGTTGGGCCCGGTGATGGACGCCTTCACAAGGCAAGAGAATATTAGCAAAAAGGAAGGAGCGATCGGCGTATTTACAAATGAGCGAATCACCAGGGGGGAAATGTTCCTTCATATCATGAGGATGCTAGCCGGTCAACACGAGTATAAGCTGAAAATGAAAAAGCATGATTTTTGAATCACTGTCATGGAAAGGCGGGCTTCGAATGATGGAAACGAACACTGCCAAAACAGAGCAGAATAAGACAGGATTTTATAGAGCGGCCTTGCTAGTATAGTGACAAGGGGTGAGCGGATATGGGGTGGGTTGAATCAATCCAAAAGGCCATCGACTATATCGAGGAGCACTTATTGGAGGACCTCACGATCGAGAGTATTTCCAAGCAGGCGAATGCCTCAGCTTTTCATTTTCAACGGACATTCACCATTTTAACGGATATAACCATTGGTGACTATATCCGTCGTCGAAGGCTGACCTTGGCGGCCCAGGAGATTTCATCAACAAATGGCAAGGTCATTGATTTAGCCTACAAGTATGGCTATGACACCCCCGAGGCATTCTCAAAAGCTTTTCGAAGGCAGCATGGGGTATCTCCAAGCGAAGCCCGAAAGTATATGGGGAAGCTGAAATTCTATGAACGCCTGATGATACAGGTGATTCTGAAAGGGGCAAAACCGATGAAATACAATATCCTTGAAAGGGATTCCTTTCAATTGATTGGAATCAAGCAAGAGTTTTCCTTGGTTAATGAAGAGAATTTGATCGGGATTCCAAAGTTGTGGGAGAAAGTGAATTCGGATGGAACAGGAGATAGGTTGGCGAAGTTGAACAATGGCCAAATAGATGGCTTGATTGGTGTATGTGTCGATAAGCGGGCTGTGGAAAAAAATGAAACGATGGATTATTGGATAGGTGCAGAGTATGCCGGGAAAGTGCCTGAAGAGTTTTCAACCCTTACGATACCGGCTTCCAAGTGGGTTGCATTCGAAGTTCACGGACCTATGCCCGATAGCATCCAACAAGCTTGGAAACGAATTTTTTCTGAATGGTTCCCTACCAGCGGTTATGAACATGCCGGAACTCCAGAATTGGAAGTATACGCGAATGACGACGCTTCAAACCCTGACTATTACTCCGAAATTTGGATTCCCATTAAAAAGGGATAAGGTAAAAATATACGTTTTTCGCTTGCAGGGGAGGCCCTGCAAGCTTTTTATTCGTTTCTTTATAAATGATCAGTTCTTCATACTTGAGCTGGAAGGTTAAGGGACAGGGAGATTTACAGCCCTTCTTCAAAAATATAAGAAAGCACCTTCATGGCTTGGTTCACGGATTCGACTGTGACACTCGCCTTTTCCGATAATTCCTTTAAGGCATGATGATGGGATTCCGGGCGAATCAAAATAAGCGGTTTACCCAGGGAAACGGCGGTGCTTGCGTCCATGGCAGTATTCCACTGTTTATATTTCTCGCCAAACAGAGCGACGACAAGATCGGCTTTTTTCATCAAAAGACCTGTCCGCAAATTATTGATTTGGGAAGCGGCCGCATCCTTCAGGATAGGATTCGGCTGTTCCCCAAGGATATCTTCACCGATATTATCGGAGCGTTCATGATTTTCCATCGGGCCGACGAATTCTAAAGGGAGCTTCAGTGCAGCGGCCTTATCTCTCAACTCGCTTCTCCAATTTGAATGGATCTCCCCAGCAAGATACACGATTAACTTCATTGTTTTCCTCCTCGGTATTAAAATTTGCTTTCATTGTACCATGTTTTTTAGATAATGGATGAATTCCGTAAATAAGGATAATATTATCCATATGGTAGTAAAAGAGACGGCTGGAGGAATGATGATGGCTTTATCGAATAAGAATTTTCTTGTTTTCCTGTTGATAAGCAGTTTGATCGTGGGCTGCTCAGGTATCGAGAGACAAACCGAAAAGGCAATGAAGGCTGCTGAAGTGGCTTTTCGTGACGATGAAAAACAGCCCAATCAAGAGGCGGGGCTAATTCAGGTCTATCTGCCAAAGGATTTTAAAGTAGTGGAAGAACATGATAATAATTTGATTTTACAAAAAGGTGATAAGATTTATATATTATTTGTCAATCCAAATGAAAAAGAAGACAGCTCCGTGTTATATTTGGCGATAAAGGAACAACATGATCAAAATGTAATGCTGCATTCTTTTCAGACTGATGATAAATTTGGCTTTATCTCGATTAAAGAGATACCGAAAGAAAAGTATGAGCTTGCAGTGGGGATCGGCGGGGTGAAGCTGACAACCGAAACGGATAAAGACCAATTAAAAACCGATGCAAAACAAATGATGGAAATCGTTTCATCCGTGCCCCAAAAATAAGCTGACCCGTGCCTTTCAACCGATCCGTATTAATGGTTGATTCGTGGAGAGTCTGGTATGATGGGAGTTATAAAAATTAAGGTTTTATTTAGAGCAGGAGGAATATTCAAATGGAAAAATTACAAACCGTTGAGCAATATGATGCATTGAAAAATGAAGGCAAACATATCTTTCTTTTTTCAGCAACATGGTGTGGGGATTGCCGTGTAATCGAACCGATAATGCCGGAGATTGAAAAGAAATTTCCTGACTTTACATTCATTTATGTGGACCGTGATGAATTCATCGATGTGTGTGCGGCTAATGATGTGTTTGGAATACCAAGTTTCATTGCGTATGATAATGGCAAGGAGCTAGGCAGATTTGTGAGCAAGGATCGCAAAACTCAAGAACAAATTGAGGAATTCATTCAATCATTATAATCAATTTCCCCTTCTCGCTGGGGATTTTTCAATGAAGAGGAGGGTCAGTCATGAAAATGGACAGCACGAAGCTGAAAAATATCTTGAAGGAACGTTTAAAAGATGAGAATCGCACATTCAAATTCAATAGCAAGCAAGATACGTTACGGGTGGAAAATGTGAAGACCGGGAAGGGGATTACCATCGAGTTGCCTCCTGTGCTTGCTAACTATGAAAACGTACAGGAAAAGGCCATCGATGAAATTACCTATTACGTGGAAGAGGCCCTGAATGTGATGGGGGAGGAACACAGCATGGAAGGCAAGGAGAAATTCATTTTCCCAGTCATCCGCTCGACCTCCTTTCCAATGGAATCGGAAGAAGGAAATCCATTTTTATTCGATGAGCATACGGCTGAAACCCGGGTTTTTTATGCCCTTGATTTAGGGAAAACCTACCGTCTTATAGATGAGAAGATGATTCAACGGGAAAATTGGCAGGGTGATAGGATCCGTGAAATTGCCCTTTTTAATGCCCGTTCCCTCTCCACTGAAATGAAGTCGGATATCGTTGCAGGTAATGCATTTTATTTTTTGAACACGAATGATGGATATGATGCCAGCAGGATTTTAAATGAATCATGGCTTCGGGAAATGAAGGACAAGATCGAGGGAACCATGGCTGTGGCCATTCCCCATCAGGATGTCATCATCATTGCCGATGTGAAGAATGATACGGGCTATGATATTCTTGCGCAAATGGCGATGAGCTTCTTTGCCAGCGGTCATGTTCCAATAACGGCTCTATCATTCCTTTACGAAGAAAATGAGTTGGAGCCCATCTTCATTATGGGTAAAAACAAAAAACGTGAACAATAATATATTGAAACACAAAAGGACCGTGTCAGCATCTGACAGCGGTCCTTTTAAAGTTTAATAGAGTTTATAACTCTGAGTTGATATTTATTTTTTAATCGGTGATAATATAATTGGAATATTTTGAAAATATATAATGATAGAACAAGCGGATGAACGTTGTGGGAGAGTGCAAGCATTGAGGCCGGGAAGGAGCAAGTTCCAAAAAGATCCCTTGGAGCAAATCTCTCAGGTAAATGGAACCGCAGCTGAACGCAACTCTGGAGAGCGCGCAGGAAGCAGTGTGCCACCAAAGGGGAAATCTCCATGACCAAAAATGGAGCTAAACTCTCAGGTAAAAAGGACAGAGAAGGGGAGCGGTAAGTTTACGCAATCCTTCCTTGCCCTTTTTTATTTGGCACTTTGTATAAGAAGGTATGCAGCGAACTGGAACTTACTAATATGCTCAACTTGAAATAAGGGGGAGAATGATCATGAACGTGAAAAGCAAATTAATGAACATGCTGGAAGCCCGTAAAGGGGAAATGGTTCAAATCCGCCGTCATTTACACGAGAATCCGGAACTATCCTTCAAAGAAGAGAAAACGGCACAATATATCATTGATTTTTATAAAGGAAAGGATGTGTCGATTCAAACGAATGTAGGAAATGGATTAGGGATCATCGTAACGATTGAAGGCGGAAAACCTGGGAAAACGATAGGTCTCCGTGCGGACTTCGATGCATTGCCGATTACAGAAGAAGCGGATGTTCCGTTCCGTTCAAAAAATGAAGGTGTCATGCATGCCTGCGGACACGATGGGCATACCGCTTATTTATTGGTTCTGGCAGACTGCATCAATGAGCTTAAAGATTCCCTATCCGGTACGATTAAAATAATCCATCAACATGCAGAAGAAACGCCCCCAGGTGGAGCAAAAAGCATTATGGAATCAGGGTGTTTGGATGAACTGGATGCCGTTTTTGGAATCCACTTATTTCCGTCGCATCCAGCAGGGGTTGTCGGGTATCACGGCGGCTATTCGATGGCTGGACGGACCTATTTCAAGCTGGCGATAAAGGGTGTAGGCGGACATGGTTCCTCCCCGCATATGGCTAATGATGCCATTGTGGCAGGGGCCCATTTCGTGACAGCCGTACAAACTGTAATCAGCCGCCGCTTGAATCCTTTTGATATGGGCGTGGTCACAATCGGCTCCTTCGATGGAAAAGGAAGCTTTAATGTCATAAAAGATCGTATAGAAATTGAAGGGGATGTCCGTTATATGACAGCAGAGACCCAACAGCTGATCGATAAGGAAATCCACCGCATCGTCAAAGGGATAGAAACGGAATTTGATGTTCAGTGCGAACTAACATATGTGCCTGATTATCCTCCGTTATATAATGACCCTGAACTGACTGGATTCGTGAAAAATAGTCTGGAAAGCATGAATGACAAAGATATTAAAAATGTCTTGGAATTTCCGGTTTTCTCAGGTTCAGAAGATTTTTCGTATTATGCCGAAAAGATTCCTGGCTGCTTCTTTTACATTGGCTGTAAACCGAAAGGGGTGGAGAAGGCATATTTCAATCACCATCCTAAATTCGACATTGATGAAGATGCCCTTTTGATTGCATCCAAATCAGTGGCCCAGGTTGTATGCAATTTTTATGAATGGGAATAGTCGCATTGGTATATTTGTTTGCAAAAAAATGCAGAAACCCACAAAACACCGTTCGGTATTAACGAACGGTGTTTTATGGGCTTCAGAATGCCGCCGGAGGTTTCGTGAAGGTTGCTTTAATGAATTGACCAGTCTGCTTCTTGCGCTGCATGAAAACTTAATCTCTTTGTAAACGCGATTTAACAGCGGTGTTTTATTTAAATAGTAGACTAGGGGCTAATGTTATTTCGCGATGGGTAGGTTTAAACTCATTCCAGAAGGGGTTTAATAGGGTAGGAGTTCTGCGAAATACGTTAAGTTAGTAAGAGTGCGATAAAAAAATAGATACTAATCCCAATTTAGCTTAAATTTTCTCGATATTTTTAAAATAACTGGTAGAATTAGTTACATAACTACAGATGTAGAAAGAGTGATAGTTTTGAAATGGCTAAATAAGATGAAAAAATGGTTCCAAGCAGAGGAAATTATCGAAATCGAAGAAATTATTATAGATGAACCGCTTGATGAAGAGACATTAAGGAAAATGGATTTTTCGAAGCTTTCGAAGTCAAAGGAAGAAGAAATAAAGGTTTACAATCAAAAAGTGGAAAAGATGTCGCAGACGCCAGACCCGGATACGAAAATCCTGTTTCAATATCCAAAAGGGCAGTTCAAGTTTCCGCTCATTCCAGACCGTGAACAGAACAAAAGAAAGCCTAGGGAAAGAAATAGGGAAGAACACGAACCAAAACAGGGGAAGAATGTGACCAAAGAAACGACGAGAAGGCCTGTAAGGGATCCTGAACCAAAACGGAGAAGCTTTGAACGGGAGGAAACCTCAAAAATAGTCCCTTCAAACACTCCATTCCGCCCGACGGAAATCCCTTCACCCATTTATGGGTTCCGTCGTCCGGAAAAAAAAATAGTCGTTTCTGAAGAAATTGTCGAATATGAATTAGAAAGCAAAATGCCCGTCCTGAAAAAGGAAGAACCCGATATCGGGATTCCAGTATCGATTCCTGAAATCCCAAAAGAAGTGTCACATGAGGAATTGACGACTGAACCATCCGTTCTTATACCGGAACAAGCGGAAGAAAAACGGGAAGATTCGGAGATACCCGCTTTCTTTCGCAGGAATTCCATTGAGACACTGCCAGAACAAGCAGTAATCGAGCCTAACATAATTGAGCCTGAGGTGGAAAAAGAGGCTATTGAACAGGACGAAGTCGATTTTGGACGCGAAGTTGCTGTATCCATCATGGAACAGACGGACGACACACTGTCTGAAGCGATATCGGTTCCTGGGGAGATTGCTGTACAATCCAATCAACCATCCGTTAGTCAAGGGACAATGCCTGAAGACCCATCTGAGGCAATACCTGAAGAGCAGCACAAACGTCCGAAAAAACATATCCCATTTAATGTGATGATGCTTAAGCAAGATCGGGAAAAAAATGGTTTCATGAATAAAATGATGCCGGAAAAAAAAAGCCTTAATTCGGAAAAGGCGGTAGTTTCACCTGGTAAGCGGCCAATGGATGATGCTGCCCAAACGGAGGCAGGACAAGCGAAACCATCCGCCATTCCTGAACGGAAACAGGAGGAAGGAAGAGTTATGCCGAAAGAGCAGACTCCGGCCATTTCACCTACCTTTTCGGACACTAAGGTTGGTTCCGGAACCGACGCTGTGCCTGAAAATACAGTCGAATCCAACATCGGTTCCAACCTTATGCCGCTCTTGGAACAGGAATCCCCCATTTCTGGAAACGGGTATCAAGAAGCAGTTTATACAGAGGCAGCGGCAGAAAGCAGTAAGGGCGAAATCCCGGCAGTTTTTGGCTCCGTGGAAGCGGATGAGAATGAAAATCCATACTATGTGTTTCCGAATATCGAATTGCTGACACCTCCCACTTATGCTGTGCATGATGATGTGTGGCTCGAGGAACAGACTTTATTACTTGATGAGACATTGAAAAATTTCAATGTCCGTGCAAAGGTCGTCAATGTCACTCAAGGACCGGCAGTAACTCGTTTCGAGGTGCATCCGGAACCGGGAGTGAAGGTGAATAAAGTGACGAACCTGATGGATGACATCAAATTAAGCCTTGCTGCTCAGGATATGCGGATGGAAGCGCCTATTCCGGGTAAACATACAATTGGCATCGAGATTCCGAATAGGAAAAGCAAACCGGTATTTTTGCGGGAGGTTTTGGAAAGTACTGAGTTTCAAGAGCATGAATCACCGCTTGCTGTGGCTTTAGGACTCGATATATCCGGTCAGCCGATCATCACGGATTTGAGAAAGATGCCGCATGGATTGATAGCCGGGCAAACGGGATCGGGGAAAAGTGTCTGTATCAACACCATGTTGGTAAGCTTGCTTTATAAAGCCACGCCGCAGGAGTTGAAATTGCTGTTGATCGATCCGAAAATGGTTGAGCTCGCCCCATATAACCGGATCCCGCATTTGGTCAGTCCAGTCATAACCGATGTAAAAGCCGCTACGGCTGCGTTGAAGTGGGCTGTAGAGGAGATGGAACGGCGTTATGAATTGTTTGTACATGCCGGTGTCCGTGATATCACCCGCTTTAATGACCAAGCGGAAAAAGCCGGTCAATATTCAAGCAAGCTGCCTTATATCCTGGTGATCATCGATGAGCTTGCGGATCTAATGATGATGTCCCCGGCTGATGTAGAGGAAGCGATTTGCCGGATTGCCCAAAAGGCCCGTGCCTGCGGCATTCATTTGATTGTAGCCACTCAAAGACCTTCAGTCGATGTCATAACTGGATTGATCAAGGCAAATATCCCGACAAGGATCGCTTTTTCGGTTTCTTCACAAGTCGACTCCCGTACGATCATCGATAGCGGCGGTGCAGAAAAATTATTGGGAAGAGGAGATATGTTATTCGCTGAAAACGGTTCTTCAAAAACGGTGCGCCTGCAAGGGACTTTTGTGAGTGATGAAGAAATCGACCAAGTCGTCAACCATGTTAAACTGGAGCAGCAGCCAAAATACCTGTTCGAGCAGGAAGACTTGCTGAACAGGGCCCAGGTCACGGAAGAAGCGGATGAACTGTTTTTCGAGGCCTGTGAATTTGTCGTAAGCCAGCAGGCTGCATCTGCATCTAGTGTGCAAAGGCGCTTCCGTGTCGGTTATAACCGTGCAGCGCGCCTAATAGAAATGATGGAGCAACATGGAGTAGTTTCCGAATCCAGGGGCTCAAGGCCCAGGGATGTATTGATTACGGAAGAAGAACTGGAATTTTTACATGTTAATTAAGAGAACCTAATAAAAGGAAATTGTATATAATGTGAAAGGGTGAAAACCCTTTTTTATCACCTTAATTAAGGGAAAAACCAATGATTTGATAAATTGGCATCTGCCTGACATGGATGAATGAATAAAAAAGTGATATAATAGTTTTTTGTTGATGAATGATTGAAAATATAAGCTTGAAAAACCTATGAAGAAATTGCGTTACTAACAAGTCTCGTAATGAAAAAACAAATAAAAGATGACGTCATATACTGTCATACAGGTAGACGATTGGTGGAGGTTCGCTTTATGACTGCTTACCATTTTGTGGGAATTAAAGGGTCGGGTATGAGTGCTCTTGCACAAATACTGCATGATATGAATATTGAAGTGCAGGGTTCCGATTACGAAAAAGAATTTTTTACACAATTGGCATTAGAAAAAGCCGGGATTAAAATCCTTCCTTTCAATGAGGAAAATATTCAACCTGGAATGACCATCATTGCAGGAAATGCTTTTCCGGATAGCCATCCGGAAATCGTTAAGGCAAAAGAACTTGATTTGCCGATCATCCGTTATCACCGTTTCCTAGGTGATTTCATGAAAAACTTCATCAGCGTGGCGGTTACGGGAGCGCATGGTAAAACATCGACGACCGGCTTACTTGCCCATGTGATGGGGGGCGCTAAACCGACATCCTTCTTGATTGGGGATGGAACGGGTAAAGGAATCGCGAATTCTGATTACTTCGTATTCGAAGCATGTGAATATCGCCGTCATTTCCTTTCCTACTATCCGGATTATGCAATCATGACGAATATCGATTTCGATCATCCTGATTATTACGCCAATGTCGAAGACGTGTTCGAGGCTTTCCAAACGATGGCCCTTCAAGTCAACAAAGGCATCATTGCGTGCGGGGATGATGAACATTTACCACATATTCAGGCGAAAGTACCGGTTATTTTTTACGGATTTGCAGAAGGAAATGATTTTCAAGCGAAAAATGTTTCCGTCACTCCGGATGGCACGACTTTTGATGTGCATGTAAGGAACAATTACTATGATACATTCACTATTCCTACCTTTGGGAAGCATAATGTGTTGAATGCACTCGGTGTCATTGCACTTTGTAAATATGAAAACTTGGATACGGAAGCTGTGAAAGCCCAATTGCGGACTTTTGGCGGAGTTAAACGCCGGTTCTCCGAAAAGGAAATCGGAAGTCAGATCATCATTGATGATTATGCACATCATCCGACGGAGATCTCTGCAACTGTTGACTCGGCGCGTCAGAAATATCCAGAGCGTGAAGTTGTTGCGGTATTCCAGCCGCATACCTTCTCGAGAACTCAGGCATTCCTTGATGAATTCGCCGACAGCTTGAATTTGGCCGACAAAGTATACTTATGTGAAATTTTTGGATCTGCTCGTGAACATCAAGGGAAGTTATCGATTGAAGACCTTCAAGATAAGATTCCCGGTGCCGAGCTGATTACGGAGAATACAACATCAATATTGCAAAATCATGAAAATAGTGTCGTGTTATTCATGGGTGCGGGGGACATTCAAAAGTTCCAAGCTGCCTATGAGCATTCACTGCAGGTAAAATAAAAAAACGACCGATCCGCTCTAACGGGTCGGTCGTTTTTTTATTGGTTTTTACGTTATTTTAAATTTTCTGGATTTAAATTTTCCAGTTCCGGTAAAACGAAGCGTCCGTCCTTACGTATCAAGACGTCATCAAAATGGATTTCCCCGCCGCCATATTCAGGTCGCTGAATATTTACCAGGTCCCAGTGAATGTCTGAATGGTTTCCGTTAAAGGCATCATCATAGCATTGTCCGGGAGTGAAATGAAAACTTCCATCAATTTTTTCATCAAAGAGGATATCTTGCATCGGGTGTAGAATATAAGGATTTACACCAATTGCAAATTCACCGACATATCGTGCGCCTTCATCAGTATCAAAAATTTTGTTGATGCGTTCCGTATCATTCGCAACCGCTTCAACGATTTTCCCATCCTTGAATGTTAACTTCACGTTTTCAAAAGTAAAACCCTGATAAGGGGACGGAGTATTATACGAAATCACTCCATTGATGGAATCTTTAACCGGAGCCGTATATACTTCACCGTCAGGAATGTTCAGCTCACCCGCACATTTGATGGCTTTAATGTCTTTGATGGAGAAGGTTAAGTCCGTACCGGGCCCAGTTAAGCGGACCTTATCCGTTTTATCCATCAATTCAACAAGGTTGTCCATTGCTGCGCTCATTTTGCCATAGTCGAGGTTGCAGACTTCGAAATAAAAGTCTTCGAATGCTTCTGTGCTCATTTTGGCTAATTGGGCCATGGAATTTGTCGGGTAGCGAAGTACGACCCATTTTGTTTTTGGCACGCGGATATTTCTATGTACTTTACCGACTGTCTGTCCATGAATCGCCATCTTCTCTGAAGGGACATCGGATTGTTCATTGATATTATCCCCGGCACGAAGCCCGATATAAGCATCCATCTGGTTCATTACGTTTGCTTCAAACTCACCCATCAGCTTGTACTGTTCTTCTTTGGCACCTATCAGCAAGGCACGATCCACTTGGTGATCCTTTAAAAGGACGAATGGGTAACCACCTGCTGCATAGGCTTCATTCACAAGTGCGTTAACAAGTTCACGCTGCAAACCAAAGTTTTCGATCAAGATTTTTTCACCTTTTTGAAGCTTCACGGAATAATTGATTAAGTTTTTGGCCAATGTTACAATTCTGGGATCTTTCATAAAAAATACCTCCATTGTTTAAATTCGACTTATCTTTTCTATCATACCCGATTTCCTGCGATAAGTGTCACCCATGAAGTTCACCGAAGAACTGGATGGAGACAACAATATTTCCAGATTAGGGTTAGATAGGGTATATTGAAAAAATAAATACGTTTATAATAATAGGGAAGGGGTAATTAATATCTAACAGCTATTAAATAAGTCGAATTTTTTCGGAGGTGTTCCAATGGAGATCATTTTATACGTAAGTGCTGCTGTTGCAGCGATAGCTTTTTTGGTACTTGTCATTTTCCTGACAAAGGTACTGACATCACTTCAAACTACCCTGGACAGTGTGGCCCGGACGCTGACAGGATTAGAGAGCCAAATGCAAGGCATAACGCTGGAAACTACTCAGTTATTACATAAAACGAATACGTTGGCTGAAGATTTGCAGCATAAGTCAGAAAACCTGAACACTGTGGTGGATGCCGTGAAGGATGTAGGTACATCCATCTCTAGTTTCAATTCTTCCATCCAAAAGGTTTCCCATAAAGTGCAGGCTGAGATTGATAATAATCAAGACCGAATCTCACAAATTGTACAATGGAGCAATGTAGCCATGGAGATAAGGGACAAATGGAAGTCCAGAAGCAAACAGGCTGCCCCGACCCCAACCGAAAGGGCGGAGTTAGAAAGGGAAGCGCTGGAAACAGATAACCTGCCTAAAAAGAGGTTTTTACGTTCTAGATCTTAAAAGCTAGTTAAAAAAATGAACTGAAAATTGAAAGGGGAATGTATTATGACTCAAAAAGAATTCGCGACAAAGGAATATCAGAAATCATATGAGGACGAACGCGACTCGATCAATTCGAAGGACTTTATGATCGGCGCCTTGATCGGCGGGATGATCGGAGCGGCTACAGCATTGTTCATGGCCCCGAAAGCAGGCAAGGAATTAAGGAATGACTTCAATGAACAAGCTAAAAACATTTCAGAGAAAACAGAAAGATTAAGACAGACGGCGATGGAAAAAGGTGCATCCCTTGCTGATACTGCAAAAGAAAAAACAAGCTCTGTCACGGAAATCGTTTCCAATAAATCTTCAAATATCGTCAATAAAGTGAAAAACCTAAAAACGGGAAAAGAAAACGGCGACGCGGCTGATGATACGACGAATTCAAGCAATAAGGATATTGATGTAACCGGAACTTCCGATTCTCCTATCGTATCCGTCGAAACGAACTTTGCTAACGGCAATGACTCGAAAAATAATCCTGCAGATCCTACAAGCGGAAATAAGAATGCGGCAAAATTAAAACTAGATGAAGCGAAAAAGGCATTTGATGAAACAGAGAATAATCTAAAGAAATAATATTCCTTGAATTCCTTTAATGCGGATGAAGAGGCATAAACGGATGAAGAATAAGGCGGTGAAGTGCTTCAATGGCTTCATCGCCTTTTTGATGGTAAAATTTATATGGACAAGGAAAGGAGACTGTATTATGGTCATGAGCAAAATCGAAACAGAAGAACAATTCAATGAGCTTCTAAAAGAGGATACATTCCTGCTTTTCAAGCATAGCGTAACATGCCCGGTCAGTGCTGAAGCATTTGAGCAATATGAGAGGTACATCATAGAGAATGAACAACTTAAAACGGCCTATTTAGCCGTTCAGGAAGCTCGTCCACTATCCAATTATGTGGCAGAAACATTTGATATCAAACATCAATCACCTCAGGCCATCCTTTTTAAAAGTGGAAAACCGGCCTGGAATGAATCTCATTGGCGTATTACATATGATTCATTGAGCAAGGCCATCACAGAATGATTCATGAAGGCCGGATCCCTTTGGCAAGGGTTCCGGCCTTTTATTATTTCCATAGGATTTTTAAACGATCTCCAGGGGAACCTTTCTTTAAAGGCCCTTCCTGTTCAAGTGGCAGACGATTTGATCATGGTCCAATGCTCTTTGAGATAAAATATCAATTAAATTATAGCTTTCTTGTTCTATTTCCAATATAATTCCTACAACGGATTGTTCCAATATTCAGTCTAAATCGTTTTTTCTGCATGTGTAACACCTGATTTTATGCATTTATAACTTTAATGCTTAAAAGCGTTTAATTATTAAAGAAAAATATAGTGACATTTATGGGCACTTCATTTATAATTGATTTTATCATACATGAAATATTCTAAATTTTTCATTGATAAAACAATCGGGGTGGATCCAGATGGGATTTTATTAGTTTGAGTCCGCTGAACCGATTTCTATTTTAAAAAACGAAGGGATGGATTTGTAATGAGCAACAAAGAGCTTGATGGACTTCGTAATCAACTGGATGATGTGAACCTTCAGTTATTACATCTTATTAATCAACGTGCTGAACTTGTACAGGAAATTGGTCGCGTTAAAGAAAAACAAGGTGTAAACCGTTACGATCCGGTCCGTGAAAGAACAATGCTGGATCTTATCGAAGCCAATAATCAAGGACCGCTTGATCTTGGTTCGATTAAACATATTTTCAAAGAAATCTTTAAATTGGGCTTGGAGCTACAAAAAGATGATCAGAAGAAAACGCTTCTTGTATCGAGAAAGCAAAAGGCTGAAGACACTATCATCGACATTAAGGGTGAATTGGTCGGTAACGGGATCCCTAGCTTCGTTTTCGGACCATGTGCCGTTGAATCTTATGAACAGACAGCTGCGGTGGCGGAAGTCATTAAAGCTAAAGGTTTGAAATTGATGCGCGGCGGTGCATTTAAGCCACGTACATCTCCATATGACTTCCAAGGGCTTGGTTTGGAAGGATTACAAATACTTAAACGTGTTGCTGATGAATACGGCTTGGCTGTAATCAGTGAAATCGTGAGTGCCAACGATATCGAAGCGGCGATCGATCATATCGATGTCATCCAAATCGGGGCGCGCAACATGCAAAACTTCGATTTGCTAAAAGCGGCAGGTGCTGTAAATAAACCAGTTCTTTTAAAACGTGGACTGGCTGCAACGATTGAAGAGTTCATTCATGCAGCGGAATACATCATGTCGCAGGGCAATGGCAACATCATCCTTTGTGAGCGCGGTATCCGTACTTACGAAAAAGCAACAAGAAATACACTTGATATCTCTGCTGTACCGATTTTAAAACAAGAAACTCATTTACCGGTCATGGTTGATGTAACGCATTCAACTGGACGTCGCGATCTACTGCTTCCTACGGCTAAGGCGGCTCTTGCAATCGGTGCTGACGGTGTTATGGCTGAAGTGCATCCAGATCCTTCCGTTGCTTTATCGGATTCTGCACAGCAAATGGACTTCAAACAATTTGATGAATTCTACGAAGAAATTAAACGTTTGAACTGGGTAACTGTATAAGCTAAGAAAGTCTTTAAATGATCTATTTACGGCCCTTACCAACTTGGCAAGGGCTTTTTTTAATGGTAAAATACTAGTTTTTGCAGAAAAAGCTTCGAAATGAGCACTATTGGATTGCAGGAAAGATTCGACTATCGTATGATAAATAACAAGAATGAGAACTGTTCGGAAGATTGAGTCATACATAAAGTGATATCTATGTGAATTTTATACTTGAATAGGGTATTGAATATTTGACTGAGAAGAGAGTAGGACTGCATTTTTTGTTAGGCAGATCGTTCCTAAAATAATCTTCCTTATAGAGAAAAACGCATAAAAGATTTTTTTCCGAAATAATTCGGGTCTTTTATGGGGAAAATGAAAGAAATGGAGGAATGGATGAATGAATAATATAACCATTTATGATGTGGCGCGTGAGGCGAATGTTTCCATGGCCACCGTTTCCCGCGTAGTTAACGGGAATCCAAATGTAAAGCCTGCAACAAGGAAGAAAGTTTCAGATGTGATTGAGAAGTTAGGGTATCGTCCCAATGCAGTGGCAAGGGGACTTGCCTCAAAGAAAACGACTACAGTCGGGGTCATCATCCCGGATATCTCAAGCATCTTTTTTGCCGAATTGGCACGGGGCATAGAAGATATAGCCACCATGTATAAATACAATATCATTCTAAGCAGTTCTGATGAGAATATAGATAAGGAATTCCATTTGCTGAATACGATGCTTGGAAAACAAGTGGATGGTATCGTATTCATGGGCGGCAACATTTCTGATGAGCATGTCAAAGAGTTTAAGAATTCACCTGTTCCAATCGTTCTGGCAGGTTCGGTGGATGATAGCGGACAAGTTCCATCTGTCAATATTGATTATGAGGCGGCGGCATTCGACGCAGTGACCTTCTTCGCTAAAAAAGGCCACAAGCATATCGCTTTTGTAAGCGGAAACCCTTCGGCGCTGATTAATGAAATGAAATTGACTGGTTATAAACGGGGATTGAAAGAAGCTGGGCTTCCATTTGATGAAAGTTATGTCGTTGAAGGTGATTATACATATGATTCAGGAATTGAATCTTTTGAAAAGTACCTGGAAGCTGCAGACAGACCGACAGCATTCATCGCCGGTGCTGATGAAATGGCGCTTGGAATTGTCCATGCCGCTCAGGACAAAGGGTTTAATGTACCGGAAGACTTTGAAGTGATCAGCTTCGATAACACGAGATTGACATTGATGGTGCGTCCGCAAATCACGACGATCGTTCAACCTTTATATGATATTGGTGCTGTTGCGATGAGGCTTCTTACAAAGTTGATGAATAAAGAACAAGTGGAGGAAGGTCTTGAAAAAGTGATCCTGCCACATCGGATTGAAAATCGTCAATCAACGAAATAAACTGGTTTGGAGAGTGTCCCGAGGGCACTCTCTTTTTGTTTCTCAAATATTTGCCCGAACAAAAAAGATCGTTTTTCAACGATCTTTTGTTAACTTTGTTCATTGCTTTTAGTTGTTTGCCTGTTAGACCTGATGGGATAAAGGACCTTTTCAAGCGTCAGGGCATTCTTCTCGGTAATTTCAGGCTTCCTCGGAATGGGTTCGTATATATCCTCCATGTCATCCCATTCATACGGCAGGGGAACAGGGGACTCAGGCTGCCAGCAATCGAGCCATTCCTTTGATAAGGGACCTGATATATCATTATTCGTCATTTCAAGCCAGACCCTCGCCCAAGCCCTCGGGACGACGCGCCATATATCATATCCGCCGCCGCCCACTGCAATCCACCGTCCTTCGCAATACTTATGGGCCATTTCGTGGGCCAGCTTTGGTATTTCCCTATAAATCTTCATGGTGGCTGATAGATGGGTGAGCGGATCGTAATAATGGGAGTCGGCTCCGTTTTGCGTTAATATGACATCCGGTTTGAAGAATTCAATGACCTCTTTAAAGGAAGCCCTGTAGCATTCGAGCCAGGAATCATCTTCAGTGAACGCATCGACCGGGATGTTGAATGAATAGCCGTAGCCTTTTCCCTGGCCCCGCTCGTTAATATTGCCGGTGCCGGGAAATAAGTAGCGACCTGTTTCATGGATGGATAATGTACATACATCCGGATCATCATAAAATGACCATTGGACTCCATCACCATGATGTGCATCGGTATCGACATACAAGACACGCGCCCCATATTTCTTTTGCAGGTATTTAATCGCGACCGAACTATCGTTGTAAATGCAAAAGCCCGAGGCTTTCCCGCGGAAACCGTGATGCAGGCCACCGCCAAGATTAAGTGCGTGCAGGGACTGGCCGGTCATGACGGCATCCACAGCCGTCAAGGTACCGCCTACAAGCAATGCACTTGCTTCGTGCATTTTGGGGAAGATAGGGGTATCCTCCGTTCCTAGCCCATAATTTACAGCCTTTTCAGGGGGGAGCTTTCCCTGGCCCGCCAACCTGACAGCGTTTACATAATGGTGATCATGGATCAGTTCCAATTCTGCATCGGTTGCCATTCTGGGCTTGATAATTTGATCATCATTGATGGCATGGTGTTTTTTTAATAAATCAAGCGTGAGTTTAAGCCGTTTTTGATTGAATGGATGCTCATCGTTGAATTTGTAGGTAAGGAGTTCATCCGAATAAACGAAAAGGGATGTATCATTCATGTGAAATCCCCGGTAGACTAGGCCATAAAACGGTATAGCCTTCTTTCTTCAAATCCTCCACCACCATAAATGGATTCATCGTCTGTACACGAATTACAAGAATTTTATAGTCGGTTCCATTTTTTTCAGGATAAACAAGGGTGCTCAGGATATTCGTATTGCGCCTTTTGAAAATATGGGCAATATCATGAAGGGAACCTGCCTTATCCGGGATCCTGATTTCGATTTGGGAACCGGGCTGATTGACTCCAGTCAACTCAACGTATGAATGAAGTAAATCAGAACCGGTTATGATGCCCACTAACTTCCTTCCCTTTACGATTGGAAGGCAGCTGATATTGTTATCACAGAAAACAGCCCCGATTTCTTCCACGAAATCCAGCGGGTGCCCCGTGATTATTTCCGTTTTCATGATGCTTGATAGTGGTTTTTGTAAATCATTTTTGTATTCTTCGGTACGGAATATAGAAGGGGCAGCATCCCGAATATCACGGTCGCTGACTAATCCCACAAGTTGAAAGCTGTCATCGACAATGGGGATATGGCGAATTCGCTTCTCCTTGATGATCAAGACAGCGCTATGGATTGTATCCGTTGGAGTGAGGGTGATGATATCCTCATTCATTATTGTTTCAACAATCATTTTCCTTCCTCCTCTTACTCGCCTCTTTAATACATAAACCGATTCATAAAACGCAATTGGTCGAATTTCTGGATGGATTCCGGCGGGACCCTTTTGCCAATACGGGCCATCAGGCAGTTGGCTGGGTGGGAACTGATTTCAGGATCATCTGTTGCAAAGTAGACCAAACCACCGGCACTCATCATTTTTTCCATGACCTTACGATAGTCCCAAATATTCAGACCTGTCCCTTTCAAATCCCAATGCCAATAGTATTCAGTGGTGATGATGATGAAGTCTTCAACCGAATCGTCTTCCATGGAAAGGCGGATTAGGTTTTTCCCGACGGAGGCACCCCGGTATTTAGGGATGACCTCGATTGCACCAAGCTCAATCAGGTCCTCCATCTTGATTTCAGACCAGCGCTCCAAGGGATCGGGATATAAGTAAGTTACATAACCCACGATTGTTTCATTTTCACGGGCGATAAAGATCCTGCCCTCAGGCAAGTCTGCAATCTCTATTAACGCTTTATGCTGCAAAGCAGGCGGGCGAAAGGCGACCAAGTCTTCGTGAAACTCATAAGCGGACATTTTTTCGCCGCTTAACGGCCCCTCGATGATGAGCGTTCCGCTTAATGTCTGCAGTTCCTTGGTGTAAAAGGTCTTACTATATTCCATTCTTTCACCACCCTTGTTATATAGTAATCTTACACTCTCGCATTCCGGAGTATACGAAGCATTGCTTTTAAAAACTGATTGAATGGAAAGCTTACATAAATTATACATGAAAACGAGGGGCATAATTCAGAAAGTTCAAGGCTCTTTTGTTACAGTGCCTCTTCTTTCACGGCCATCATATGCATTCACCTTAACCATAACCATATACCAGTAACTTTCAAAATTCACCAAGAAGGGATTTCCCTAATATGGAAGTATTCAATATTTTAAAAATTGAGATAATTCGATTCTTATACTATAATGAAAATATAGAGCCGAATGAAGGGGGAGTTTGTCGTATGAATGTGAAAGCGTTACCAGTAGTGGAAGGTAATTTTAATTTAAAGAATTATGATGAAAAATACAATAAGTTTGACTGGTCTGAGACCGAAAAGGAATTCTCCTGGTCTGAAACCGGTAAAGTGAATCTTGCGTATGAAGCCATTGACCGCCATGTCGAAACATACAAAAAGAATAAAGTGGCCCTTTATTACAAAGACGATAAAAGAAAGGAAAAGTATACATTCAAGGAAATGAAAGATTATACGAATCAAGCGGCCAATGTGTTCAAGAACATTGCCAATGTGGAAAAAGGAGATCGTGTTTTCATCTTCATGCCTCGCTCCCCGGAGCTTTATTTTGCATTGTTGGGTGCGATTAAAACGGGAGCGGTCGTAGGGCCGTTGTTCGAAGCTTTCATGGAAGGCGCCATAAGGGATCGTCTTGAAGATAGTGAGGCAAGTGTGATAGTGACGACACCTGAACTTTTGCCGCGTGTCCCGGTGGATGAATTACCCCATTTAAAGCATATTTTCTTGGTGGGGGAAAATATAAAAGAAGAAGGAAATTACCATAACTTCAATAAAAAATTAAAAGAAGCCGACAAAAAATTTGAAATTGAATGGGTGGATCGGAATGACGGTCTGATTCTTCACTACACCTCAGGTTCCACAGGCAAACCAAAAGGAGTGCTACACGTTCATAATGCGATGATCCAGCATTATCAAACGGCAAGATGGGTTCTTGATTTGCAGGATGAGGACGTGTATTGGTGCACAGCCGACCCTGGATGGGTGACAGGGACGTCTTACGGGATATTTGGACCTTGGCTGACAGGAACCTCGAATGTCATTGTAGGCGGGCGGTTCAAGCCTGAATCCTGGTACAAGACCTTGGAGGACTTTGGTGTCACGGTTTGGTATAGTGCCCCGACTGCCTTCAGGATGCTGATGGGCGCAGGTGACGAAATCGTTAAGCGGTTCGATTTGAGTTCTCTCCGCCATATTTTAAGTGTCGGTGAACCGTTGAACCCGGAAGTGGTGCGCTGGGGAATGAAGGTATTCAATCACCGTATCCATGATACATGGTGGATGACGGAGACCGGGGCACAGGTCATCTGCAATTATCCTTGCCTGGAAATCAAACCGGGTTCGATGGGCAAACCGATTCCAGGTGTGAAGGCGGCAATAGTGGATGATCAAGGCAACGAGCTTCCGCCGCATAGAATGGGGAACCTTGCCATCAAGAAAGGCTGGCCTTCGATGATGAAGACCGTCTGGAAGAATGAGGCTAAATATGAATCTTACTTTATGCCAGGTGATTGGTATGTTTCCGGAGATTCCGCATATATGGATGAAGATGGTTATTTCTGGTTCCAAGGCCGTGTTGATGATGTCATCATGACGGCAGGGGAGAGGGTCGGACCTTTCGAAGTGGAAAGCAAATTGGTCGAGCATCCAGCCGTAGCCGAAGCCGGGGTCATCGGTAAGCCGGATCCGGTTCGGGGGGAAATTATCAAAGCGTTCATCGCCCTTCGTGACGGATACGAGGCAAACGATGAATTGATTGAGGAAATTCGTACATTTGTAAAGCATGGTCTAGCGGCACATGCGGCACCTCGTGAAATTGAATTCAGGGATAAACTTCCTAAAACAAGAAGCGGTAAAATCATGCGCCGTGTCTTGAAGGCTTGGGAACTTGATCTGCCAACTGGTGATTTATCCTCGATGGAGGATTGAGAAACTTAGTCTTACTGATTATTGAGAAGGAAAAAGGCATCCATGGTCACTTCCATGGATGCCTTTTTGGGAGATTTATAAGGAAACAGGCTGTCGGGGTAACCCGACAGCCTGTTTTAGTTCAAGAAAGAGTGTCATTCTTCCTCTTCTTCAGCTTTATCCGAGTCTTGCTCTTTATCATTGACTGTGTCTTGCTCATTGTCGGTCTCTTGATTTTCTTGATCTGTATTCTCTTTGTTTTGATCTTTGTCTGGAGCTGGCTCTTTATCTGTTTGCGTTTCATTTTCTGGTTCTTTTTCTTTATCTGAACCGTTCTCTTCTTTTGAGTCTGGTTTTTTATCTTCGTTAGCTATTTTATCTTTTCCACGATCATCTTTAGTTTTTGTGGAATCTTCTTTTGAACCTGTCTTTTTAGCGCCGCTTTCAACACGTTGAGAAGGGGCTGATTCTTTGCCGACTATGTCTACGGCCGTTACGTAATAGGAACCGCCTGAGCCGACTTTATAAACCAGGCTCTCCCCAGCATTGATGCTCGCCACTTTCTTGCCGTCTTTATAGACACGATAACCGACGACATCTCCTTCATCATGCAAGCCCCATGTAATCTTATCGTTACCGATCGTTATGGATAGGGGATCTGGTGCCTTTCCATTATCATTCAATTTCGCTGTCGCCCCGACGACATTTCCTGATTTTTCGGCTCCAGGAATCACGGATCCCGGGTCATCGACATATTTCAATCCGATATCTGCAAAGGAATCGGGATTCAACATGAACCCGCCGCTTGTGAATTCGCCAGGCGTTTGCGGAAGGGCTGCGTAGCGTTTGCTGCCGACTGATACATATTGTCCATCTATGAAACTATCATCCGCCTTGGATGGAGCATATTTGGCAATGAATAAATCCGATTTGACAAGCCCGGCCTTTTGGCATGAACTTGAAGGCAGCAGTCCTGAAACGCCACAGAAGGAACGGCTGACAATTCCGCCCGGCATCTCAAATCGCTTATCGGGGTCGATGAGTTTTGGGTCGACTTTATATGCGGCATTGATCAGATCAGCCCAATAATACATATTACGTTTATTATATTCAAGACCATTATAGGTCCCTTGCAAGGATTTTGGTGTGTCATATCCAAGCCATGTACCGAATGATACATTGGGATTGGTAGCGACGAACCAAGCGTCCCAATAATTTTGTGAAGTTCCGGTCTTACCTGCCCAATCGCTCGAGAATGCAAGTCGGTTCCTGACCGAAGCGGCCGTCCCGCTGTTTACGACATCTCGCATCATATCAAGCGTCAGGTAAGCGGCTTGCGGAGAAAATACTTCCTCTGGTTTCACTTTATGTTCATAGATGACCTCGCCATCTTTCGATACGATTTTATCGATCATATAGGCATCGACGAATTCCCCTGAATTGGCAAATGTGCCAAATGCATTGACGTTTTCTTCAACGGTTACACCTTTTGACAAAGCTCCCAATGACATGGAAGGATTAGAGTAATCCTCTTTCGTCACTGTTGTAAAGCCCATTTTTTCCAAATAGGAAGCTGGACCTTGGTTGATTATTTTCATGTAAAAGAGCGCTGCCGGGATGTTATAGGAATTCTTCAGTGCCTCACGCGCTGTCGTTACTCCCGTATAGCTACCGCCGCCATAGTTTCCTGGACGCCACATTTTTCCTGCTGGAATGGAAATGGGTACGTTGGCCGATACGCTTCCAGGTGAGATCTTTCCTAACTCGATCCCTGGGCCATATACGAGCAGCGGCTTCATCGTTGATCCGTTCGATCGCAGTGATGCGGTTGCATGGTTCGTCTGTTCCCGCTTGAAATCACGGCCGCCTACGAAACTGATGATTTTTCCTGTTTTATTTTCGATTAGAATGGCCCCTGCTTCAACGGGCTCACTCACCGTTTTCATTTCCTTCGTATCAGGATCGACGACTTGTGCCGTTTTATCGTATCCGTAATTCGGATAGTTTTTCGTCACTTCCTGCATCTTGTCATAAATCTTTTTATCGATTGTCGTATAAATCTGATAGCCGTTCTGCCGCAGCTTACGATCGGCAAGTGCTAGATATTGAGCTTTTAAATCATCATTCTTTAAATCTTTCTCTTCATATCCATCTTCTTTTGCCAGACTGACGGATAGGATTTCGATGGAGCGTTTTTCGATTTCATAGGTGAGCCATGGATATTTCTCGGATGGCATCTCCGTTTTGCCGATAAAGTCTTTTGTTATGTCGTATGCGCTTGCTTTATCATATTCTTCTTTTGTTATGTATCCGTTACTATACATCCGCTTTAAAACGGTTTTCATCCGGTTGATGCCGGGCTCTTGATTTTCTTTCAGTTTTCCTTTCTGGGTATATGGTGTATATCCGAAAGGGCTCTGCGGCAATCCAGCGATAAACGCAGACTGGGGCAGTGTCAGATCTTTGGCCTCCACGCCAAAAATACCTTCAGCGGCGGACTCGACACCAGCGATGTTACGTCCTGAAGAATTTCGTCCCAAAGTGGAAACGTTTAAGTAGGTTTCCAAAATCTCTTCTTTTTCAAAGAATTTTTCGACCCGGAGCGCAAGCAGGATTTCTTTTGCTTTCCGTTCAAACGATACTTCGTTGGTCAGGACCTGGTTTTTAATGAGCTGCTGTGTTAATGTACTTCCTCCCGATTGGACGGTTGCATTCGAAAATTCCTGGTAAACGGCACGCAGGATGGCTTTCGGGACAACCCCGTCATGCTCATAAAAATACTCATCCTCTGTAGCGATGACTGCATTTTTTAGATGCTCGGAAACTTTATCGATGGACACTTCTTCACGCTCAAGGTCACTCTTAAGCTTGCCCAAGTATACTTCATCAGCAAAGTATACTTCAGAGGTCTCTTCATAATTGTAAATGTCTTTTTTCAAATCTTCTTTTGAGCGTACCGGCTCATCATTGACGAGGGCAGCGAAATAGCCGGCTCCGACGCCGCCGGCGAATGAGAATCCTAGAATCCCGACAATAATGAGGATCAGCGTTAAATTCCAAATGACTTGGTATGTAACCCGCGCGTTCCTATGTGTTTTTTCATTTTGAAAAAAACGGGTCAGCTGCTTCCAGACTGTTAGAAATCTATCTTTTTGATTATTCATCGTATCATACCCCCTGAAATCACATATATTATAGCATACAACAGGTAGGGGAAAGGGCATCTTTCTTATTTTTCTATAATCTGTAAGGGTATGTTGACAAGGATTCTTATGTATGATAAAAGTTTATTAACAACAATAAAATGATTAAATGATCGCGATGATAGGACCCAGTAGTCAGACTATCCCTGTTTTCAGAGAGCCGGTGGTTAGTGGAAATCGGTACAAATAGTATGATGAATTACTTCCTGGAGCATTTGCTGTGAAATGATTAGTAGCAGGAAACGGTTGACGACCGTTATTCGTCTTGAGCGGAGGGCATATTATGTCCTCAAGTTGGGTGGTACCGCGAATTCATTCGTCCCTTCATATATATGAAGGGGCGTTTTTGTGTGCTTTTTGCGGTTTTTTTCTAAGATGGAGGAGGAATATTAAATGGAATTGCTTAAAGACCTCGAATGGAGAGGGATTATTTATCAACAAACGGATGAAGAGGGTTTTAAGAACCTTTTAGAAAAAGAGAAAATTTCTTTATACTGTGGTGTCGATCCAACTGCGGATAGTATGCATATCGGACATCTATTGCCATTCCTGACATTGCGCCGTTTCCAGCAGCACGGCCATCGTCCCATTGTATTAGTGGGTGGTGCGACTGGACTTATCGGTGATCCAAGCGGTAAAAAAGAGGAACGCCAGCTGCAAACTCTGGAAAAAGTGCTCTATAATGCCGACTGCATAAAAGGGCAGCTATCCCACATCTTTGAATTCGAAGGTGAAAATGGTGCGGTCATGGTCAATAACTATGACTGGATAGGTAAAATCGATATGGTCACGTTCTTGCGTGATTACGGGAAATACATCGGCATTAACTACATGCTGGCAAAAGATACGGTTGCTTCCCGCTTGGATACGGGAATTTCCTTTACTGAATTTGCGTACACGATCTTACAAGGAATTGATTTCGGCCATTTATACAGCAATTACAACTGTAAATTGCAAATTGGCGGCAGTGATCAATGGGGCAATATTACGACTGGGCTGGAAATGATCCGGAAATCCAATGATGAGGATGCTAAAGCATTCGGTATGACGATCCCGCTCGTAACGAAAGCGGATGGAACGAAATTCGGTAAAACGGAAGGCGGAGCAATTTGGCTTGATCCTGAAAAGACGACTCCGTATGAATTTTACCAATTCTGGATCAATACAGCCGATGCTGATGTCGTGAAATACCTGAAATTCTTCACATTCCTATCTCGTGAGGTGATTGAAGAGTTAGAGCAATCCGTACAGTCCGAACCGCATTTGCGTAAAGCGCAAAAAGCTTTAGGGGAAGAAATGACCCGTTTGATTCATGGTCAGGAAGCTCTTGACCAGGCAATCAAAATCTCTGCCGCCCTATTCAGCGGAGAGGTGAAGAATTTAAGTGCGGCGGAAATCAAATTGGGCTTCAAAGATGTCCCTAGCTTCGAACGTGAAAGCAAGGAAGATATCGGTTTGGTCGATTTAATCGTTGAAGCGAAAATTTCGCCATCAAAGCGTCAAGCCCGGGAAGATATTCAGAATGGGGCAATCTCCATAAATGGGGAGAAAGTGACTGATCTGCAATATGTAGTGACGGAAGCTTCTAAGATTGAAGGGGAGTTCATCCTAGTTCGTCGCGGCAAAAAGAAATATACATTAGTGAAATGATTGTTCAAGGCCCGGCTGAATCACAGCCGGGTTTTCTCATGCAGGGGTGTTTAGGTGCAAAAAAAACCCCATCCAAGGATGGGGTTTTTGAAGTTATTAACGAGAGTAGAACTCAACGATAAGAGCTTCGTTAATTTCAGCAGGCAATTCAGAACGTTCTGGTAAACGAGTGAAAGTACCTTCTAATTTCTCAGCATCGAAAGTAAGGAAATCAGGAACGAAGTTAGTTGCTTCAACTGATTCTTTAATGATTGAGAAGTTACGTGATTTTTCACGAACTGCGATTGTTTGTCCAAGAGACACTTTGTAAGATGGAATGTCTACGCGGCTTCCGTCTACAGTGATGTGACCGTGGTTAACAAGTTGACGTGCTTGACGACGTGTACGAGCTAAACCAAGACGGTAAACTAGGTTATCAAGACGTGATTCAAGAAGAATCATGAAGTTTTCACCATGTACACCTTTAAGTTTGCCAGCGCGGTCGAACATTGTGCGGAATTGACGTTCAGTGATTCCGTACATGTGACGAAGTTTTTGTTTCTCTTGTAGTTGCATTCCGTATTCAGAAATTTTTCTACGTTGGTTAGGACCATGTTGTCCTGGAGCATAAGGGCGTTTTTCTAATTCTTTACCAGTACCTGTTAGGGAAATTCCTAAACGACGGGATAGTTTCCAGCTTGGGCCAGTATAACGAGCCATAGGATGACTCCTCCTTTAAATGTTTTTATTTTGGTAAAATAAAAACCGTGTGAATATACGATCATGACCATTTTGTTTTCATGTACCTTCGCCCTAGCAGCAGAGGGTTACGAGATACACCTCTGTATTGAGGAACAAAATGAGAACATAAAGGCTGTCACATAGGCTGCAATATTTTACACAAAGAGTATTGTATAATATTTGGCTCAATGAGTCAAGGACAGTTGTGATTAATTAAGGAGTAGATAAAGAGAATCGCAGCAGGTAAATTTAAAAAATGCAATTTTTAGTGAGGTTTTTTCATTGTAAGCGTTATGATGAGATAATGAATACATGGCGAAAAATATCAAATGGGCCGATGAGGCGTTATATATTGGGAAGAATTCAGGAAGGACCGGTACATGGGGCCTGTAATGGAAAAGGGAGCAGGCAAGGATTGCCGCTCCCTTTAACTTTATAGATGCCTGGAAAGGATTTCAGCGAACTTCTCCAGTCCTTGCTGATCCATTTCGTCAAAACGGTCCGTGACCGGGCTGTCGATATCGAGGACACCGATCAAATTGCCATCCTTCATGAGCGGTATGACAATTTCAGATCTTGATGCCGCATCACAGGCGATATGTCCAGGGAATTTGTGGACATCCTCTATGCGCAGGGTTTTTTCAGTCGCCGCTGAAGTCCCGCAAACGCCCCTGCCCATTGGAATGCGGACACAGGCTGGAAGACCCTGGAAGGGTCCTAAAATTAATTGGCCTTCTTCGTATAAATAGAAGCCGACCCAGTTAATCTCATCAAGAAACTGATTAAGTAAAGCTGCCGCATTGCTTAAATTGGCTATCCGGTTCGTTTCATCTTCAATTAAGGCAAGAAGTTGCTTTTGGACCAGTTCATAGTTATTTTCTTTTTTTCCTTGATACATTTCGACATTAAACAAAAGCGTTCACCTGTCTTCCGCATATTTTTACAGCACTTTCTAATCATGTTGCTTTATTGTTGGAAAATTGTCGAGAACTTACTAAAGGATTCAGGCTCTTCCGTGAAGAAGTAGTCCACAAGACTTGTCTCAAAGAAAGCGAGGGATTGCCTGAATGAATCGCCAGACGCCAACGAAACAAGCCATTGTGGAAGCAGCATTGCATTTATTTCATTTAAAAGGCTATCATGCTACATCCATACGGGATATTGCGAATAAAGCCAAAGTGAACGCTGCAAATATTGCCTACTATTTCAAGAATAAGCAGGGGTTGCTGGAATTCTGTTTCACTTCCTATTTAGAAGAGTATATCCTGGTCCTTGAGACGAACATGACATTGCTGGAACATGAAGGCCCGCAGCATTGCTTGATGAATCTTGTAAAGGATATTCTCGCTTTCCAGAGGGAAAACTTCCTTGCTGCACGGTTCATATATGGGGAATCTTCACTCGATTCCAATTTAAATCGTGAAATTCATTCGACTTATTTTACAAAGGAAAAGTCTTATTTTCAATATATTTTGGAACAGGGGATCAAGAGCAGGAGTTTCCAGCAGGTCTCGGTTCCCATGTATATGCTGCAGTTGAAGGGTTTATTGACGGCCCCTGTCCTGCATACCCATTATGCGATGGATGTGCTTCATGTGTTCCCGCAGGAAGCCTATTACACGAATATTTATGCCAATGAAGTCGGACGTTTTTTGCAGGATACCCTTTTCATAGACCTGCAGCCACTGTTAGCGGGCCGGAGCTGAAGTGTATACAGAGTTACCCATTGAACCCTTCAATCAGTGCCTGATGGCCCTGACCCAAATCCTTAGCCTGATGTGCATCGGAACCGTAAATAAGCGGAATGCCGAGATCGAAAGCACGCTTTGCAAACCGTTCAGGAGGGTATGGTTCACCGCATAGCGGCTTTACATACCCGGCTCCATTATAATCTAGTTCATACCTTTGTTCTTTGATCATGTCGAGCACTTTGTAAACCCGCTCGTCAAAACCAGAAGCCGGCGGATATCGATGCTGGAACTTATGGACAAGCGTAATATGCCCGATCCGTTTTGGTTTATAAATGCCTAAATCAGTAATTATTGATTTTTCCAGTGTATCGTAATATTTGGCATACACCGATTCCACTGAACCTAGTTCATTGGCAATCTCACCAAACCCATTTTCGCTGAAATCGATGCAGTGCCAACTGCTTTGATGCTTGATGAAGTGGACGGAAAGTATACTATCATCAAGGAATTCTCCGATTTCGTCGAGGAATTCTTTTGTTTCTTTTTCATAACCCTCTATAAAGTCAACCTCCAGACCTGTTTTGATCAGGATTTTGTCTTTATGGCGTTCTTTCAGTACGCGGAGCTCTTGAAAGTAATCCAGGAGCAGGGCAGCGTCCATGCCGCTGTCTTTTTCAGGCGTAGGATCTTGAAAATTTCGTGGCAATGGAGCATGTTCCGTAAATGTGATTTCCTTTAAGCCTAGCTCGATTCCCCGCGTAATATATTCATCGAATTTATCCGTAGAGCCGTGAGGGCAAAACGGAGTGTGCACATGACCGTCAGCTTTCATGGTCCTTCCCTCCCAAAAAACAGGTATTTGTAGCAATTTTCTACAAAAAAAACATTTTTCTCGTCAAAAATTATTGCTAACATGGTATCATAAAAGCATTAAATTTAACATTTTTAAAATTGATATATAAACGAGCAAGACTGTAAGGACTAGAACAGGGGGCTTACCATGGATTACATAATTGGGGTAATTGTATTAATTTTGATTTTCATCATTTGGGGTTATTTTTTCAAAAAGAGATATTTTAAAGAAATCGATCGACTGGAATCCTGGAAAATAAGCATCATGCACCGCCCCGTGCTGGAAGAGCTTTCTAAAGTCAAACAATTGAACATGACAGGTGAAACAGAGGAAATGTTCGAAAACTGGCGCATTGAATGGGACGCCATCATTACTGATCATATGCCGGAAGTCGAAGAGCTTTTATTTGATGCCGAGGAATTCGTCGATAAATACCGTTTCAGCCGATCAAAAGAAGTACAGCGCAAAATTACAGTCAAGCTGAATGAAATCGAGGAAATGATCAAAAAGATCTTATACGAACTGAATGAACTTGTAGGCAGTGAGGAAAAAAACCGATTGGAAATTGAGGATATCAAGGAATCCTACCGTCAATTGAAGAAATCCCTGCTTGCACACAGGCATAATTACGGGAAAGCGGCTGATAAGCTGGAAAATACCTTGGATGAGGTATTGCAGATCCTTCAAAAGTATGACGAAGAGACCGTGAACGGCAATTATTTGAATGCCAGGGAGCTTGTTCTATCCATTCAGGAAAAATTGGCGGTTCTGTCAGTTAAAATGGAAATGCTCCCGAAATTATTGGTAGATAGCCAATCCGAGCTGCATTCCCAGCTTCAAGAATTGAAGGATGGTTATGAGGAGATGTCAGGACAGGGGTATCTGTTGAGCCATATCCAATTCGAGCAGGAAATATCCCGGCTTGAGGAAGAACTGGAACTATATAAAACACAATTGGAAAATGCCGAAACGGAAGCAGTGGATAAAGGCATTAAAGATATGCGCGAAAGCATTGAGGTGCTTTATGACCTTTTGGAAAAAGAAGTACTTTCAAAACAGTATATCTTGAAAAATGATGAAGTTCTCAGGAAAACGATCAGTGACCTTGAATATGAAAACGATAAACTTAAAGTTGAAACCATACATGTTCAACACACATATCATCTGACGGAAAATGAGCTCGATGCACAACGGAAAATGGAAAAGCAGATTGCCCAGATTTCGAAACGCCATCAATTGCTTGTCTTGAAAATGGAGGATAATGTGATGGCAAGCTCCCTTATCAGCGAAGAGATGCAGGGGCTGGCTGTACAGTTGAAGGAATTACAGGAAAATCAGAAAGACTTCACCATTAAATTACAGGCTTTACGGAAAGATGAAATGGATGCCAGGGATTCACTGGCTGAATTGAAACGGAAAATGGTCGATACTGGACGTTTAATTGCAAAAAGCAATATTCCAGGTCTTCCAGAAGAGTATAAAGTGGTGCTTCAGGATGCCAAAGAAAGTATGGATGACGTTCAAGGGAAACTTGAAGAAAAGCCGCTTGACATGGCCGCTGTTTATATTTATTTGGAAAAAGCGGTTCAACAGGTGAATAGGGTCCACGAAAAAGCCCATGAATTGATCGAACATATGTATTTGGCCGAAAAGGTGATCCAATTCGGAAATCGCTATCGAAGCAGTCACGATATGGTTGCCGAGAGCCTAAGGGAAGCCGAAGCGAAATTCCGAAGCTATGAATATCAAGCAGCGTTGGAAACGGCAGCAACGGCCATAGAAAAGGTCGACCCGGGCAGTTTACGAAAAATCGGGGCGAACATAGAAGAAGTCCTTTCCTAAAAAACCCGCCATGGCGGGTTTTTTTCTTTTATCGGACGTACCGTGAATAAACAGGCGGGAAGTTTAAATCATTCTGAGAAATAAAAAGAAGCAATTCTCCTATCATTCATTGACCAGTGTTTTACATTCTCTTTCAAATTCAATTATGTTAATATTAGATGTTGCAACAGCAACATTGAAACTTATATTTAGTAGAGTGACCATCATAGATACAAAAACATGGAAGGTGAGCCCATGATTTATTTTGATAATAGTGCAACAACAAAACCATATCCCGAAGTAATCGAATCATTCATGAAGGTTACTTCGGACTATTTCGGGAACCCCTCTTCGCTTCATGGACTTGGGGTGCAATCCGAAAAACTGCTTTCCGCTGCAAGAAAGCAGATCGCTGATTTATTAAAGGTGAAGAGTTCGGAAATATATTTCACTTCCGGGGGGACGGAAGGAAATAATCTTGCCATTAAAGGGGCCGCACACTCTCAGGGAAATCGCGGCAAACACATAATCACGACAGCGATTGAACATCCTTCTGTAGAAGATGCATGCCAATCATTGACGAAAATGGGTTATGAGATCACATATCTTCCCGTTAACGATTTTGGGCAAATTGATGTAACGGACCTTAAGGATGCATTGAGGGAGGATACCATTTTGGTTTCCGTCATGCATGTTAATAATGAAGTTGGCTCGATACAGCCGATTGCTGAAATCGGCAAATTGATAAAACAATACCCAAACGTGCTCTTTCATGTCGATAATGTGCAGGGAGCAGGCAAAGTTTCTTTATCATTGCGTGATGCCAATGTGGATTTATGTACATTTTCCGGCCACAAGGTCCACGGCTTGAAGGGGACGGGCATCCTTTATGTTCGTGAAGGCGTTCGGGTCGATCCGCTTTTCCATGGTGGCAATCAAGAAACGAAAATCAGGAGCGGCACCGAAAATGTTGCGGGAATCGTCTCCCTATCGAAGGCTTTGCGTATTAGTATGAACAATCAATTGCTGTATCATGATAAGCTGCAGCAAATCAAAACTTATTTATATAAAGGTTTGAAGGAAATGGACGGGGTGTTGGTTAACAGTCCTGAAGAAGGGGCACCCCATATTGTGAATTTTTCCGTTCCCGGACTTAAATCCGAGGTATTGCTGCATGCACTTGAATCGGAAGGAATATATGTTTCGACAACTAGTGCCTGTTCTTCGAAAAAAAGGACGATAAGCAAAACGGTGGATGCAATGTTCCATAATTCAGCTCGTTCCGAAAGCGTCATCCGAATCAGTACTACCTATGGCAATGAAATGGAAGAAGCAAAGCAAGTTCTGGCGGCGATACAGAAAATAGTCGCTAATTTAGAAAAAATAATGAGGGTTGCAAAATGAAATTTGATCATATAATTATCCGTTATGGAGAAATCTCCACGAAAAAAAGAAACCGTAAAGGCTTTGTAGACAAAATGAAGGCACATATCCGCTGGAGTTTAAAAGATATTGAAGGTGTAGTGCTTACAGCCAACCGGGAGCGGATGTACGTTCTCCTTAACGGTGCGGACCATAAGCCTGTCATTGACCGATTGAAAGGCATTTTTGGAATTCAGTCATTAAGCCCTGCGATAAAAATAGAGCGTGATCTGGAAGTGATGAAAACGGCAGCGCTGTATTACCTGAATCATACTCTAGACGAGGTAAAAACGTTCAAGATCACGACAAAGCGCGCGGATAAGGATTTTCCATATAATACCGATGAAATTAACAGGGCAATCGGCGGGCATTTGCTTCGAAATACAGAGGATTTAAAAGTGGATGTAAAGAACCCCGATTTGAACCTGCTAGTGGAAGTGAGACGCGAAGCCGTGTATTTGACAGGTGAAATCATCCAGGGGGCAGGCGGTCTTCCATTCGGGTCAAGCGGAAAGGCGATGCTGATGCTTTCAGGCGGGATTGATAGCCCTGTTGCGGGATTCCTTTCGATGAAACGGGGATTGGACGTGGAAGCGATCCATTTTTACAGCCCACCGTTCACGAGCGAACGTTCACGTCAAAAGGTCATTGATTTGGCGGGCAAGCTTGCCGAAATAAATGGAAGCATGAAAGTGCATATCGTTCCATTTACGGAAATCCAATTATTGATTCAAAAACAAATCCCGGAAAATTACTCAATGACTACTACCCGTCGTTTAATGATGCGGGTCGCCGATCGAATTCGTGAAAAGGAAGAAGCCATGGCACTGATTAACGGTGAAAGCCTTGGACAGGTTGCGAGCCAGACGATGAGCAGCATGTTCGCCATCAATGAGGTGACGAATACACCGATCCTGCGCCCGCTGATTACTATGGATAAAACGGAAATCATCAAAATTGCAAGAGAGCTTGATACTTTTGAAATATCCAATCTGCCATACGAAGATTGCTGTACGGTCTTTACGCCGGCAAGCCCAAAAACGAAACCGAAACGTGAAAAAGTCAATTACTATGAAAGCTTCGTCGACTTTGAATCCTTGATTGAAAAAGCGGTCTCCGAAACAGAAGTATTGACGGTTAAACCTGGTCAGACTTTCGATAAGGAAGAAGCGATGGAAGATTTATTTTAATATCCTGTAATTACCAATAAAATAGTGCGAATGAAGCCATGTGTTTTAACACACTCTATAATCACAAGGAGGTGAAAAACACATGGCAAACAACAACAGCTCAAACGAATTATTGGTACCTGGAGTAGAACAAGCTCTACAACAAATGAAATATGAAATCGCTACAGAATTCGGCGTACAACTTGGTGCCGACACAACATCTCGCGCTAACGGTTCAGTTGGTGGAGAAATCACAAAACGCCTTGTTCAAATGGCTGAACAACAATTAGGCGGAGGCTTCAACAGATAATTTAATAAATATGGCTACAGAGAGCGGGTTTTAACACCCGCTCTCTTCTGTTTGTCGACTTCGTTATACTACATGGTTTTTTACTGTAATTCTTATTGGATTGAAGAAATTTGCGACACGCCTGCGGATACTGGCTAGCCGAGACCCCACAGACGCTTGGCAGACAGTCGGCGGAAAGGGAGCTGATTTCTGAAATCAATTGGAACGTTTATCAATAAAAAACTGAAAGCAAATTCGCTTTTCTTCGAGTTTGTCTACAGTCTGCAGAGAGCGGGTTCAACACCCGCTCTCTTTATTTATTTGTAAAAATAAATAGAAATAGTAGAGAAGTATCTTGTATAATGAGTAGGTACTAAGAGTTCATAATTGGAGGGGAAGAATATGAAGCGTGAAGACTTATTGGCTCCGGAACATTACAACTTAGTGAGTGAAATGGAACGTTATGCAAAAGATCCAGAAAAAGTTGCCGTACTCTGGGAGAACGAAACCGGAGATAAAAAACAACTTACATATGAGAATTTATTAAAGAGTGCAAATAAAATTGGAAATGCCTTAAAGAAAAAAGGACTGGGTAAAGGTGATACGGTCCTTATCATAATTCCTCGTTTGGTGGAAGCATATCAAGTGTATTTAGCCGCATTGAAAATTGGCATGATTGTCATTCCTTGTTCGGAAATGCTTCGTGCGAAGGACTTGCAGTATCGAGTCAACCATGGTGATGTCAAAGGAATCATCAGTTATCATGAATATACTCATGAATTGAATGAAATAGAAGGAGCGGAAAGCCTTCTGAAATTCTCAATCGGAAAACGAATCGAAAATTGGCTGGATTTGAATGAGCTTGCCGACAAAGAATCCGATCAGCTGCAAATGGCCGACACGAAGAGTGGGGATATGGCGTTCTTATCGTATACTTCCGGAACGACAGGAAATCCAAAAGGGGTCGTCCATACACATGGCTGGGCTTATGCCCACTTGAAAACGTCTGCTGCAAACTGGCTTGGCATCAGCGAAGCGGATGTGGTTTGGGCAACTGCGGGTCCAGGGTGGCAAAAGTGGATTTGGAGTCCTTTCCTGGCGGTTCTAGGAACGGGAGCGACCGGTCTTGCTTATCATGGGAAGTTCGAGGCGAAAAAATATCTTCAGCTGCTTCAGGACTACAAAGTGAATGCATTATGCTGCACACCAACCGAGTATCGATTGATTGCAAAGGTGGATAACCTTGATGACTATGATTTATCCCATCTTCATAGTGCTGTATCAGCGGGAGAGCCTTTAAATCAAAAAGTGTTCGAGGTCTTTAAAAACCATTTCCATATTGAAGTGCGTGATGGATATGGACAGACTGAAAATACCCTGTTGGTAGGTGTAACAAAAGGCATGGAAATTAAATTGGGCTCCATGGGCAAACCGACGCCGGGCAACCATGTGGATATCATTGATGATTCCGGTAAACCTTGTTCTCCTGGTGTAGTGGGGGATATTGCCGTACATGTCGATACACCTGCTCTCTTTAAAGAATATTTTAAAGATCCCGAGCGGACATCGCAGCAATTCCGTGGGGATTATTATATCACTGGCGATCAGGCGAAAAAGGATGAGGATGGTTACTTCTGGTTTGAAGGTCGTTCCGATGATATCATCATCAGCTCGGGATATACGATTGGACCGTTTGAAGTGGAAGATGCACTCGTTAAGCATCCATATGTTAAAGAGTGTGCCGTTATAGCAAGTCCTGATGAAATAAGGGGAAATGTGGTCAAGGCATATGTCGTCTTGATGGATGATGTTGATCCGAACAGCCAAGACTTGATCAAGACGCTCCAATCTCACGTGAAAGAATTGACTGCCCCATATAAATACCCAAGGAAAATCGAATTTTTGGAAGAGCTGCCCAAAACGACTTCGGGTAAAATCAAACGGGTGGATTTACGGAAAAGGGAAGAAGCACTCCTTAACAATTGATTGTAAGCATTATCGTCAGCCTCCATGGCTGGCGTTTTTTTTTACATAGGGGATAGGTTAAAAGCATAAATATGGGAATTCATGATATGAGATGGTACACTTACTGCATATCTGCACAGTAACAATCATTTAATAAGGAGTGTAAAGCCGGAATGGGAACGTTATGGTTCAATGGGTCGATTTATACGATGGTTAAAGAAAACGATCAAGTGGAGGCAGTCTTCACTGAAAAGGGGGTAATTGTTGATACTGGCAGCCAGGATTATTTGAAAAATGAATATGCCGGCAATATTTCCAGGGAAATCGACTTAAAAGGACAAACGATGCTGCCAGGGTTAGTGGATAGTCACCTTCATTTGGTCGGGCATGGTGAAAGGCTGCTTCGTTTAGACCTCTCCTTGATGGATAGCAGGCAGTCCATCATGAAATCCTTGAAGGAAAAGTGCTCAAAGACCCCGGCTGGAAAGTGGATTGTTGCCGAAGGGTGGAATGAAAACGAATGGCCGAGTCCTGAATTGATATTACGGGATGAGCTTGATGTTATATCGACAGAACATCCCATCGTATTGAAAAGGATCTGCCGTCATGCCCTGGTGGTCAATTCCCGTGCCCTTTTGGAAGCGGAAATTAAAGAAGATATCAAAGAACCTTCAGGCGGGGTGATCTGCCGTTATCCGGACGGACGTTTAAATGGTTTATTTAAAGAAAGTCAGGCACAAAACCTAATTTTAGACAGTCTTCCGGGCATTGATCAAGAATATATCGAAAACGCGCTCACAGAGGCCATAGAAGACGCATATAAGCTAGGTTTGACTGGGGGACATACTGAGGACCTCTATTATTACAATGGCTTCATGCCGACATATCAGGCGTTTAAATCGGTGATCGAGGACCGGGAAATGGCCTTCCGCGCCAATTTACTCGTCCATCACGAAGCGTTTGAAGAAATGCTGGCAGCAGGCGGCGGCTATCAGAAAGGTACGCGATATATTAAATTCGACAGCATGAAGATATTTACGGATGGCTCCTTAGGCGGACGCACAGCCCTTTTGAGCGAGCCTTATGTAGATCAAAAGAATACGAATGGAGTCGCGATATTCACTGAAAACGAGCTTCAGGAATTGGTGAAAAAAGCAAGGGATGCCGGAATGCCGATTGCTGTCCATGCGATTGGCGATCTCGCTTTTGAATATGTCTTGAATGCAATTGAGGCCCTCCCCCCGCAAGAGGGACAGAGGGACCGGCTCATCCATGCGCAGATCGTCCGGCCAGAGCTGTTGCAGCGGGCGGCAAAGCTGCCGTTAATCTTTGATATCCAACCGGGCTTCGTCCCGTCCGATTTTCCGTGGGTGGAAGAAAAGGTTCCAGCCAATCTGTTGAAATCCTCCTATGCCTGGAAAACCTATTTGAATTTGGGCATCATTTGTGCGGGAGGGTCGGATGCACCCATTGAGCCATTAAATCCAATTTTGGGCATTCATGCAGCTGTCACAAGGATGAAAATCAATAGTGAGGACCATACCGTATATGGCCTGGGTGAAAGGCTTTCCGTTTACGAAGCCTTTGCACTGTATACAAAAGGGAGTGCTGCGGCAATTGGCCAGGAAAAACGACGTGGTGTAATCATTAAAGGGTACGATGCCGATTTTACCGTGTTTAATCTGGATGTCTTTGCTGTTGCGCCGGATGACCTCCTAAAAGCTGAGGCGGTCATGACGGTCATCGATGACAAAATCATGTATGATAAAAAATAACAGTTGCAAAAAAGAAATGGAAATACAAAATTGTGAGATGGAATTAGATAAAAGGAATGTAAATGGAAAGAAGGCAGGTTATGAACGTGGATGAACAAAAAGAAGGGGCGATCTATGCAGCCCTTTCTTACATGATGTGGGGAGTCGTGCCGATTTACTGGAAGTTCCTTCAGGGGGTCGGTGCAATAGAAATTTTAGCTCAGAGGGTATTATGGTCTTTCGTGTTCATGCTGGTTTTATTGATGTTCATGAAAAAATGGCAGTCGTTTCTTGTCTATGTCAAAAACATAATGGGAAATCCCAAACTCTTTGCGGCATTACTTACGGCGTCACTGCTTGTTACAGCTAATTGGGGAGTGTTCATCTGGGCCGTTAACTCAGGACGGATCCTCGACACGAGCCTTGGATATTATATCAATCCGCTAGTCAGTGTACTATTGGGAGTGATAGTCTTAAAAGAAAAATTGAGCGGGGCCCAAATCATTTCGTTCCTGCTTGCAGGAATCGGAGTCTTGATCCTGGGCATTCATTTTGGCACGATCCCGTGGATTTCTCTTGTTTTGGCCATGACCTTTGGATTATACGGTCTGGCAAAAAAAATGATCAAGGCCGAAGCGGCGATCGGGCTGACGCTCGAAACGATGATGGTAACGCCTCTGGCCCTGGGTTACCTGATATACTTGATGAACCGATCAGAAATGCAATTCTTTACAGAAGGAAGCACAAGCTTGCTGTTGGTGGGCGGCGGGATTGTCACGGCCTTGCCTCTTTTATATTTTGCAAAAGGGGCGGAGAAAATCCCGTTATCGATGCTTGGCATTTTTCAGTATATCGCTCCGACCTTATCTTTATTGATCGGGGTATTCATCTATCATGAAAGTTTTACCAAAGCACATCTTTTAGCCTTTTTGTTCATATGGTCAGCCTTGGCGGTTTATACACTATCCATAACGAAATGGGGTCAGGCCAATGCCCGCAGGCTTAAAGGCAAAGGGAATATTGGTGCATGAATAAGAAAAAATGCTTGGGAGATCTCTCCCCAAGCATTTTTTTACGCCGGTATATAAAACAGAAAGGTCATGAAAGGTATATCTTCGAACCTATTTCAGAAACAATACAATTGGAAAGGCTGACAGGACAGTGTTCGGGCTTTGCTCTATTTAGTTGGAATTGTCTATAGAAGGAACTATCCAGGAAAATGATATGCGTTGTCAGGAATGCTGATATGGTGGCGTACGGCTTTCTATTGCTATTTAATTCATTGATGATTCCCTGTGAAGTGGTAATCCCGATCCCGTGGCCATAAAAGAGGTTTCTCCCTAATAATATGGCATTTTCACCTTGCCATTCAGGAGTTGACTTGTCGTGATCAGGGTTAATGAAGTAAACGCAATCGCCTGGTGAATAATCCCTTCCTTGATGAATATTAAGAGCCATATTCTCTGGAGGGCGCCAGTCATATAAAAAAAGGTTTGAAAAAAGATAGTCGAAATTCCTAGGTCCGATTAAATCCAAAATCGCCTTTAAAAAAGTGACGACTATTGCTGTCCCGCATTCGAAAGCATAAAGCCTTCCATTCATGAAAATGTCCAGAAGTGCAGCATGAGGGAAAATCCCTGGCTGAAGAGTAAAGGTGCCACCCTTTGAAAGGCGCCAATATTGTTCATTGGATTGCGATTCCTCAAGTGTGGAAAATTCTGCATCACTCTTATCCAACGCAATAGCTGCCTCAATGACTCGGTGCCTCAGCTGCATATCGAAATTAAACTCACCAAAGTTCCGGTATTCAAGAACGTTAGAATCTCCCGCCAAACATTGGAGAATTTCAAGTGATTTAGCAGATGCTATTCCTGGTTGGATTTGACTGACATCTAACCATTTGTGATTAATCTTTATCATGATCATATCCACCTTTTGCTTATTAAATTAACGGTTTATAAAACCAGTAAACATAAATGTCTACATGTAATGCTCATTATATGAACGCCTGCAAAGAAATGACTATTTGCCACCGTTGCATCCAAGAATGATTGGAATGGTAAGAGGCAGAATTACCTTGCTTTCAATGATTTTCGTTCCTAAAGATGTTTTGCTAGATATCCTTAAGAGCAAGGAATACCTTTCCAATTAGTGAGAAGAAGCAAATTAGTATTCCCTTTTCCCTATGAATTGATATAATGAGAGAGAAAAGTTCATATGTGCGAGAAATGTAGGGGGGCCAGTACTGCTGGCTGAGATTGCATCCTTTAGATGCTGACTCTTTGAACCTGATCTGGATGATGCCAGCGGAGGGAACATATTATTACTGATTTTCTGTTTTGTATGTTAACGTCCGAATTCATCTTCGGGCGTTTTTTGCTTTTTTATCCAGTATTTGAATAGACCCTGGAGTCCCATTATGGTTCCGGCATATGGATCTTATATGATGTATAGGAGGATAATAACTTGAATAAATTCTTACCACTGTTAACTTCGTTGTTCCTTTTGGCTGGATGTGGTGCAGGCGGAACTAATGAAAAAGAAGAAGCATCCAAAAATGAAGAATTAAAAAAGGTATCGGTCGTTCTCGATTGGACACCGAATACAAACCATACAGGATTGTATGTTGCCAAGGAAAAAGGTTATTTTAAAGAGCAAGGTCTTGATGTGGAAATTATCATGCCAGGTGAAGCTGGAGCGGATAAGCTTGTCGCTTCAGGAAAATCTGAATTTGGCGTGAGCTACCAGGAGGGCATAACACAGGCCCGCGTGCAGGGCGTGCCAATTGTTTCGGTTGCTGCCGTCATCCAGCATAATACCTCTGGATTCGCTTCCCCTGAGGCAAAGAATATAAAAACTCCCAAGGATTTTGAAGGGAAAACGTATGGTGGCTGGGGGTCTCCGGTTGAAAAGGCCATTATTGATTCACTAATGAAAAAAGAAAATGCGGATGTAAATAAAGTGGATATAGTCAATACAGGAGACATGGACTTTTTCACTTCGGTTAAAAGGGATATAGATTTTGCCTGGATTTATTATGGATGGACAGGCATTGAGGCTGAGTTGCGAAATGAAAAGCTTAATATGGTTTACTTAACCGAATACTCTGATAAGCTTGATTACTATACGCCTGTTTTGACTACAAATGAAAAGATGATAAAAGAAGATCCCGAAACTGTTAAAGCATTCGTTCATGCAGCATCGAAAGGGTACCAGTTTGCGATTAAGAATCCTGCTGATGCAGCAGACATGTTAATTAAGTCTGCGCCGGATCTTGATGCAAAACTAGTTAAGAAAAGCCAGGAGTGGCTTGCAGCCAAGTATCAGGATGATGCTCCGCGTTGGGGTGAACAAAAACTGGAAATCTGGAAGAATTACAGTGATTGGATGACTGAAAACAAACTTCTTGAAGGTGATTTCGATCCTGAAAAGGCATTTACCAATGAATTTTTACCAAAATAGGAGGAAATACAATGGCCAATTCATTAATTAGTATACAAATTATTCCTAAAGGGGAAAATGTCATCCCTATGGTCGATGAAGCAATCAAGATCATTGAAGAATCTGGTGTCAAGTATGAGGTTCACCCGCTTGAAACGACAATGGAGGGCGAGCTTTCCGAACTTTTTGCCGTGATAGAAAAAATGAATGTAAGAATGATTGAAATAGGATCGCCGAATGTCATTTCGCAAGTGAAAATATTATATCAGCCAAGCGGGATTACGATGGATACGTTAACGGAGAAATATCGGGCATGATCGGAAGGGGAATTTGGAAGAAGGGGGCTCCCTTCTTTCTTTTATTATTGTTGCTGATAGTTTGGGAGTCAGTGACAGTCTTATTGAAGGTTGAAGAATGGCTGCTTCCCGCTCCATCGGCCATTTTCATTGAAGGAATTGAGTCGTCGCGCAATCTTTACGGACACCTTATATCGACAACTGAGCTTGCGTTGTCGGGTTTTTTTATTGGAAGCTGCATCGGCTTATTGATCGCAGCAATCCTACACCTATTTCAAGGTGTGAAGGACGCGGTTTATCCTCTGCTCATACTATCACAAAATATACCTATCATAGTTTTGGCCCCGCTTTTGGTGATCTGGTTTGGCTTTGGCATGCTGCCTAAGTTAATAGTGATTTCGCTTGTATGTTTTTTTCCGGTTGCGGTTGCATCATTGGACGGTTTTCGCCAGACACCATACGAACTTAAGCATTATTTCAAGATGATGGGAGCTGGAAAAAACCAGTTATTTTGGAAGCTGGAATTTCCTCACTCAATCCCGTTCATTTTCTCCGGCCTGAAAATTTCGGCCACCTATAGTGTAATGGGTGCGGTTATTTCAGAGTGGCTCGGGGCAAAATCGGGGATTGGTGTTTATATGACGCTCGCGTCCTCTGCGTTCAGGACAGACCGGGTGTTTGTTGCCATTTTCATCATCATGGGAATGAGCCTGATCTTTTTTGGAATCATCACCTTCCTGGAGAAATACTTAGTTTCTTGGAAGAGAAAGGAGGGCGGCAAGGATGAAGCTGGAAATTAAAGATGTCTCCTATTCTTTCGATGGTAAACAGAATATATTGGAGAATATGAATTTTCATGTGGATGATGGGGAATTTGTCACGATCCTTGGGCCATCGGGCAGCGGTAAAAGTACATTGTTCCACTTGATCGGCGGCATTTTGAAGCCGGATCATGGCATCATTTCACTGGATGGTAAAAAGATAAATGGCTTAAAGGGCCATATCAGCTATATGCCGCAGCAGCCTTCCCTTTTACCTTGGAGAACGGTATTGGAAAATGTTTTGCTTGGAAGTGAACTTGCTGGGATCAGTGATAAAGAAAAGGCAAAAGCCCTTTTAATGAAAGCTGGATTAGAAGAGTATGAGAAAGCATATCCGCATGAATTATCAGGAGGCATGAAGCAAAGGGCCGCATTCATCCGGAGTATCTTAAGTCCACAGGACTTGATGTGCCTGGACGAACCCTTTTCTGCCTTGGATGAACTGACAAGATTGCAAATGCAAAAATGGCTGTTGTCGGTTTGGGAAGAAAATCGGAGGTCGGTGCTTTTTGTTACGCATAGCATAGATGAAGCGGTTTTCCTATCCGATAGAATTTATGTGTTATCAGCAAAACCGGCTGCTGTCATCAAAGAAGTGAAAGTTCCATTTCCAAGGCCAAGAAGTGAAGAACAGCTTCTTAGTGATGAATTTTTTCATTTGAAAAGAGAGTTATATGCAGCACTAATGCCAACTCTTTCTACTTAAGGAGGCTATTAAATTTGAGAATCATCGACAGCCATATCCATTTGGATAAATATGATGTTGTTAAGCGGAAGCAGATTCTGACTGACATGGAAAAGGTTCATTTGCAATCCTTGCTGACTGTTTCCATGAATTTGGCTTCTTCGATTAACAATTATCAGCTTTCACTGAAAGATTCCCGAATTAAGCCTGCCTTTGGCTTTCATCCAGAGCAGCCCCTCCCGAGTGATGAAGAAGTGAACGAATTATTGAACTGGATGCGGGAACATCGTCAAGATATGGTTGCCATAGGTGAGGTTGGACTGCCCTATTACTTAAGGCAGGAAAATCCCGATATTGATAACTCAGCGTATATATTGATACTGGAGAAGTTCCTGGCTTTTGCTAAAGAGGTGGAAAAGCCGGTTATCCTTCATGCCGTCCATGAAGATGCACCTATCGTTTGCGACCTTTTGGATAAGCATCAAATCACAAAGGCGCACTTTCATTGGTTTAAAGGCGATATCCGGACAGTCGAAAGAATGGCCGAAAAGGGCTACCACATTTCGATTACACCTGATGTTTGTTATGAGAGGGAAATACAGGAATTAGTTTCGGCATACCCACTTAAGCTGATGATGATTGAAACGGATGGCCCATGGCCGTTTGAAGGGGTTTTCGAAGGGAAATGGACCCATCCCGGCATGATGCATGACAGTGTGCGTCAAATTGCTTCGATTAAAGGATTGCCGATTGAGGATGTTTATGAAACCCTTTATCAAAATACGAAAGATTTTTATCATATATAAGGTACCGGCTATCATATCCGGTACCTTTTTAGTTCGTTCAAAGGAAGGTCCTTTTAACCTTTTCCCAAAAGGAATTGTCTTTTAGCTTAACGGTCTTGATGACTTTACCGCTTAACCGGACCTTTACCTGTTCGACATGATTGATGCTTAAGGCTTCATTGTCCATTCCGATGATCGGATAGCTTGGTCCGTTTTGTTCAAGGTGGATGGTCAACGTCCTATCACCGCTAAGTATGAATGAGGAACCTAAGGTCCGATAGGTATTATTATTGATGGAAGCAAGCTCGCTCACTTGAAAGCAAGGGAGAAGGGGATCGACAACCGCCCCATTGACCGATTTATTATAGGCGGTGCTTCCGGTCGGAGTCGCAATGATGATTCCGTCCCCGCGAAAAGTTTCAAAATGGAGTCGATCAATGAAAATATCCATGATGAACGTTTTGGTGATGGAAGACCGGATACTGAGTTCATTAAGGGCATAAAAGGAAGGCTGATCGTCCAATTGGATATCGATGGTTGGATATTTACGCACCTCAATTTGCTCTCTAGTCATGGCATCGATCATTTTATCCGTATCTTCCAAGTGGAAATCGCAATACATATTCAAATTACCTGTGGTGGAAATGCCCGCATATAAACAGTCATCCCTGAACCCGGTTTTACGGGCTGCCTGCAGGAATGTGCCGTCATCACCGATGCTTACTATAATGTTTGCTTTTGTGAAATCCTGGATGACTTCATACGAATGTTGCTTCGCCAAGTCTGACAAGTATTCAACCTTGCTAAGCATCTCTGCATTCGGTGCATGGAAAAAATAAATATTCCTTCGAGTGTTCATAATGATCCCTCCTAGTATGTATGGTGATGAAAGGGCTTTCTTTATCCTGTTTACGATAAATGCAATTTGTGCAAAATGCACCAATTCATTTCCAAATTGAGGATTCTTTGCTACAATTTTATATGTCTTAGTTTATCATGGAATGAAACATTTTTGTTATTAGTTCGTATGGTAAGAAGGATACATATATTTAAGGGGGAAAACAGATGAATGGAAAGCGTTGGGCGGCACTTGGAATTGCAGCCGTTTTATTTTTTGTTTCTATTGCTGTAGGGATTTCTACGACTCTATTTACAAAGGATACGGAAAATATCATTGATGATTTATTTGCTTCTGAAAGTGCATTTTACGAGGAAGTCATAGAAGGCGATGATTTCTCTAATGTTATTGCCGTATTCGATGTAGAAGGCACGATTCAAGATACAGGAGAAGCATCATTACTTAGTTCGGCAACATATAATCACCGTGCCTTCATGGATAAGCTGAAGATGGCTGAGGAAAATGATGATATCAAAGGAATCATCCTTCGGGTGAATTCTCCAGGCGGCGGTGTCGTCGAAAGTGCAGAGATATATGAAAAGATCCTTGATATCAAGAAAGTGAAAAAACCTGTTTATGTATCAATGGGGTCTATGGCAGCTTCAGGAGGATATTATATTTCTGCACCAGCCGATAAGATTTATGCTAGTCCGGAAACGATGACGGGTTCACTTGGTGTCATCATGCAGGGGTATAATTACGAGAAGTTGGCCAAGAAGTATGGTGTTGAGTTCCAAACCATCAAAAGCGGACCACACAAAGATATTATGAGTCCGACCCGGGAAATGACTGGTGAAGAACGTGAAATACTCCAAGACATGATCGATAATTCTTATGACCAATTTGTAAAAATCATTGCAGACGGACGCGGTATGTCAGAGAAGGAAGTAAGGGAAATCGCCGATGGCCGCATTTATGATGGACGTCAGGCTAAAGAAAACCATCTAATCGATGATTTCGGCCATTTGGATGATGTAATTGCCGCGATGAAAACGGATATCGGCGAAAAGGATGCTCAAGTTATCCGTTATACAGATGAGGCAGGATTCGGTTCATTATTCAGTATGGGTGCGCAAAAAATGTTGGGAAATGATGTGGAAACGGCAGTCTTGACAAAAATCCTTTCCTCTTCAAATTCTCCACGCTTAATGTATTTGTATGCGGAATAGGGGGGCTGAAGGATGACGGAACGAAATGAAAATAATGAACAAATCGCTTCATCCAATCTAATGGCAGATCAAGAGGTTCCCGTTCAGCAGGGATTTTCACCAGTCAGTAAGGCCGTGGATGATGACGGTGTCAAGAAAGTGCATTTTGCCGGTTTTTGGATGAGGTTTTGGGCCTATTTAGCCGATCTATTGGTTATCGGAAGTTTGAACCGGATTTTGATTCATCCCATCTTCAAGTTTTATGAAGGGACAGATGATCTCTGGTTTTCCGCAGAGGGCTTTTTAACGGGGGTCGTATTCTTCTTATACTTTGTTTTGATGACCAAATTCTTGAACCAAACTCTTGGTAAAATGATTTTTGGACTGAAAGTCGTGGCATTGAAGGAAGAGAAAAAAAACATTTCATGGGGCACGATTTTGTTCAGGGAGCTGATTGGCCGCTATATTTCAAAGGTCACTTGGATTGGCTATCTCTTGGCAGGCCTATTACCGAAGAAACAGGCTTTGCATGATGTCTTTGCAGACACGGGCGTTGTGTTGGTCAGAAGATGATTTCTTCTATTCATAAATCTGTAAGAGCGTGATTTTCGCTTTTGCAGGTTTATTTTTTTTGCATATGTCGATAATGATAGGCTGAAGGGGTGTGGGTGCATGAAGTGGCTTTTTTTGATTATAGGTATCCTCATTTTGGTGCTGCTAATAGTTGTTTTCACTAAAGTAAGTGTGTCCATCGACTACAAACGTGTCCAAACTAATGACCTAATACATATTAAATTATCAGCTTGGTATGGGCTTTTTCACTATACATTCAAGGTTCCGGTCATCAAAATGGAAGATGACTCGGCAACTGTAGTAGTAAACGAAGAGCAAGAAATGAACGGAAAAACAAAAAAGGAAGAAAAGAACAAATTCACATCCGAAGATTTACGTGAAGGATTTGCAGACATTCTGGAGATGCTTCAGCATATCATCGGATTCCATAAGATCGTCCGTCACTTCGCTGGGAAAGTCCAAGTCAAAAAATTCACCTGGCATAGTAAGGTCGGTACTAAAAACGCTGCACACACCGGTGTTTTAACAGGAGCATGCTGGGCACTCAAAGGTTCCATCATCGGTTTGCTGACAACCTATTTCAACTTCCTGATCATGCCCTCCTATTCCATTACACCCGACTTTCAGAGATGGCAGGCAAACACATCGATTTCCTGCATATTACAATTTAGAATCGGGCAGGCTATGGTGACTGGAATAAAACTGCTTCGTTATTGGAAAGGCGGAAAGCCGCATTTCAAGTCGAGGAAATTAGCGAAGCTATCAGGTGATTCCAATAAACAATCGTTCTAGAGTGGAGGAATTTAAATGTCAGATCATCCGATCCAAGGTTTAATGAAAGAAGCGATGGAAAATCTGAAAGAAATGGTCGATGTGAACACGATCATCGGGGATCCGGTGGAAACTCCGGATGGAAGTGTCATTTTAACCGTATCCAAAGTGGGATTTGGTTTTGCAGCCGGTGGCAGCGAATTTGTAATGGATGGAAACCATCAAGGACAGCAAGGTGGTTCCAAGCAACCCTTTGGCGGCGGTAGCGGCGGCGGGGTCTCCATAACACCAATTGCCTTTTTGATTGTCGGATCCCATGGAGTGAAAATGATCCATCTGGATGAAGGGACGCATCTTCTCGAAAAAATGATGGATTTAGCTCCTCAAGTCGTCGATAAGATTCAGTCCATGCTATCCAAGAAAGACAATAATCAAAAGCAGGGCAGTAATCAAAACCAAGGCGGCAGTCAACCAGCTGCAAAAAGGTACCAAGAACCTAAAATGGATATAGATTTCTAACTGCGACTCGGCATCCGCCGAGTTTTATTTTTGCTGCAGTCTGCCATTACACCTTCAAAAGCTTGGATGTCATGTACGGGCACCAATCTCATTTCCCAAACCAATTAATTGCAAAATTCCGGCAAAACAAATATTATTATGCTTGTACATATAGCAGAAAAAGGAGGAATTTTTAATGGCTTCAGTTACATTTAAAAACAACCCGATCACTTTAGTGGGACCAGAACTAAAAGTTGGGGACAAAGCGCCTGACTTTACAGTATTGGCTAATGACTTATCACCGGTTACATTAAACGACTCCAAAGGTTCTGTCCGCATTATCAGCGTGGTTCCATCCGTGGATACAGGTGTTTGTGATGCACAGACGCGTAAATTCAATGAAGAAGCGGCAAAATTGGATAATGTAAAAGTACTTACGATCAGTAACGATCTTCCTTTCGCGCAAAAACGCTGGTGTGCTGCCAGCGGCTTGGACAATGTTCAAGTTCTTTCCGATCACCGTGACCTTTCATTCGGTGAAGCATATGGTGTCGTCATGCAAGAACTTCGTCTATTGGCTCGCTCTGTATTCGTAGTGAACAGCTCTGATGAAATCACATATGTAGAATATGTAAGTGAAGGCACAAGCCATCCTAATTACGAAGGTGCAATCGAAGCGGCTAAAGCGGCAAAATAAGATGCGAATACTAAGAAACCGGGCGCGATGTGCCCGGTTTTTTGTTTTACAGAGTGCTTTGTTTAACGGATGTTGTTGAATAAACACCATTGGAGTGGACAGGGGCTTTTTAGGCCCTGATTTTCAATGGAGCTGTGGTTATATTAGTCTTTGTTCGTTTCTTATACACTGTTTTTATCATTAATATCCTCAATTTAGTTATGGCTCTAAACTCGGGCCATTCAATGGTAAGACAATCTTGCCAGACCACTCTTGGCCATTAGGTGTCCCGACTTTTATGTCAATTTCATTAGGCCACGACGGCATTTGTCTTTGATGGGGTCCTGGAAAAAAACCCGCTTGTTGCCCTGCTCGATATCCATCTCGATACCCTTGACGATACCCTTGTCTATACCCTTGACGAAACCCTTGTTGAAACCCTTGTTGCTGCCTGTTAAATTCATCTTCTGACTGAATATCATGTTGCTGATTTATCGGATTAACCTGCCCATGATAGTTTTGATATTGATTATCCATATAATCACCACCTCATGCATGATATTCTGTTTGGGCATTCATTGAGCCTATCCAATTAATAAAAAAACTGTAGACAAAATCATTTTCATCGAGTTTGTCACAGTTATTTTATGGCTTGTACAATTTGGACGTTGATTGGAACGTAAGGCACTCGCTTTCCGCGGGCGGTCCGGGAGCCTCCTCGGCGCCTTTGCGCCTGCGGGGTTTCCCCTGGACGCGCTTTTCCCGCAGGAGTCTCGTACCTTCCGTTCCAATCAACTTTGTTATAAAATTTAGATACAAACCATACCTAATACAGGGGAACAACCCTGTTTTTTTATTTGTTTTAATTACTCATGGTTAAAAATTTTGAAAAAGAGTGTCTCGCGCGAATTCATTATATGCGGACTTTCGAATCGGAAAACAGTACGCTAAACAAACGAAGAATGATAAGCAGGACGTACGGCTTGTATCTCTTTCTTCTTACCTTTAAAATAGGGACAGAAGCAAACAGGAGGAATTAATAAGTGAAGTCTACCCCAGTTGAACAATTATTTTATGAATTTGATGAAACAGCCCAAATATTGCAAAGTGAACTATCATGTACGTATCTGGATGCCTTAGGTGAAACGGGCGAGAATTTCTTCGAAGGGAAAGTCCTGCAGGAGGAAATCAGTGAAGTATCGAAAAAAAGGTTAGTGAAGCATTATGCAGATTTTTCACCAGAGAAATATGAAAAAGAAGCAATCCGAAAAGCGTACCAGCTTGCCATTTTAAAAGGCATGCAGCAGAGCGTTCAGCCGAATCATCATATGACTCCTGATGCAGTCGGCATGTTCGTCAGTTATTTAGTCGGTAAATTCACAAAGGATCAAAAAGAGATAGTCATGCTCGATCCAGCCATCGGAACGGGGAACTTACTATTTGCGATCTTGAATCAACTTACTGATAAAAACATCGCTTCATATGGTGTCGAGATTGATGAAACCTTGATCAGGCTTGCTTATGCAGGTGCCAACCTGCAAGAACACCCGCTGCAATTTTTCAACCAGGACAGCCTGGAGCCGCTTTTCATCGATCCTTCAGATGTTGTGGTCAGTGATTTGCCGATTGGTTATTATCCGAATGATGTGCGTGCAGCTGAATATGAATTGAAGGCCGATAAGGGACATTCGTATGCACACCATTTGTTTATTGAACAAGGTGTTAAACACGCGAAGGATGGCGGTCATCTATTCTTCATTGTCCCGAATAACCTGTTCGTCTCGGAGGAAGCGCCGAAACTCAATGATTTCCTGAAGAAGCATACACATATCCAAGGGATGGTGCAATTGCCGCTATCCATGTTTAAGAGTGAAGCGGCTGCGAAAAGCATCCTGATCCTTCAAAAGAAAAAAGAGGGTATCGAAGCACCGAAGAAGGCATTGCTCGTACAGCTTCCGAAGTTGTCGGATTTCGAAGCGACAAGGTCCGTCATGCAACAGATGGACGATTGGTTTAAAGAGGAAAAATAGTCAATGAAAGCTGATGCCCCAGGCATTGGCTTTCATTTTTTTATTTGAGAGTGATTATTTGCAATTATTCATTAATATTTGGTTGAATCCGCTTGTCATGATAAGATTGTACAATACACTGCACGTTTCGTTGAGATAGCATTGGAAGAACTAGCTTAGAGAAAAGGAGCAGGATGGATGTCAAAAATCATGGCTATTAATGCGGGCAGCTCTTCATTGAAGTTTCAGCTTTTTGAGATGCCTTGTGAAAAAGTAATTACAAAAGGTCTTGTAGAAAGAATCGGCTTGAAAAATTCCGCATTTACTTTAAGCGTCGAAGGCGAAAAGGTCTCTGAAACGCTGGATATACCCAATCATGAAGTGGCTGTAGGGCTTTTATTGAAAAAGCTGATTAACCATCGCATCATTGACTCCTTTGAAGAGATAGATGGCGTAGGGCATCGGGTGGTGCATGGCGGTGAGGTATTCAGTGACTCGGTCTTGATTACGGAGGACGTAATAGCGGAAATCGAAAAGCTTTCCGAGTTGGCGCCCCTTCATAATCCCGCCAATATCACCGGGATCAAAGCCTTCAGGCAAGCACTGGATGATGTGCCAGCGGTTGCGGTATTCGACACTGCCTTCCATCAAACGATGGCAGCAGGTTCCTATTTGTACAGCTTGCCTCTTGAATATTATGAAAAATACGGAATAAGGAAGTATGGTTTTCATGGTACTTCACATAAATATGTATCTCAGCGGGCTGCCGTAATGATTGGCCGCCCAATTGAACAGCTTCGATTGATATCGTGCCATTTAGGGAATGGTGCAAGCATCACGGCCATAAAGGGCGGCAAATCAATTGATACATCAATGGGATTTACACCATTGGCCGGTGTTACTATGGGAACTCGTTCAGGGAACATCGACCCTGCATTGATTCCTTATATCATGGAGAAGACGGGTAAAACAGCAGATGAAGTTCTGGATGTCCTGAATAAGAAAAGCGGCATCCTTGCCCTTTCCGGTTTTTCCAGCGACCTGCGCGATATTCAAGTTGAAGCGGATAAAGGCAATGAGCGGGCTGAACTCGCACTTAAAGTATTCGCAGACCGAATTCACAAGTACATTGGCTCCTATTCAGCTAAAATGGGAGGTGTGGATGGCATCATTTTTACAGCGGGCATCGGTGAAAACAGTCAAACCATTAGGGGGCGAATCTTGGAGGGACTTGAATTCATGGGGGTTTATTGGGATAAGGATCTCAATCGCACCTCGGGTAAGGAAGCGTTCATCAATGCACCCTATTCCCCTGTAAAAGTCATGGTCATCCCCACTAATGAAGAAATCATGATTGTCAGGGATACCATGAAAATAGCTTTGCGCGAAACTTGGAAAACATGACTTCCTGTTTTTTTATAATGATCCCCTTATCCCTCTGGTAAGGGGTCTTTCCCGTGAAATTTCCTCCTCAAAGTCCGACTCCTCATGGAGTTTAAGTCCATTCAGCCCATCCCCATTTACACTGGATTCCCATCATCCGTTCTCTGAAAAGCTTCCCTCTATGGTATACTTAAGGGAGAATCCACCAATTCTGTACATAGGAGGCTTGATGCATGGAATTCACGAACCGGGAAATGAAAATTTGGAATGAAATTAGTGAATGGCAGGAAAAACTTTATCAATATGAGCCCACGGACCTTGCTGCATTGTATGATAAATGGCTGGAGCAGGGGTTTGCACTGCTTCCTGAAAACGTCCAACAACAGTTTTTTGAAAAGCTGGATACCTGGCTTTTTCATTTACATGCCATGGTTCAGAGCTCACAAGTTCAAATAGATGCAAGAGAGCGGATTTTAGCATCAGCGCGCGTGTTTAATGAAGAAATCGAAACATTGAGTGATTTGAATCATTTATCGATCGATCAGTTGAATTACATAGCCAATCAGCATATCGCTAAGCATCGCTTATATTCATTTGCACAGGGCGGGATGAGCGGATCAGGAGGCCTGCTTCTGCTAGGGAGCGATATTCCAGCCATGACGGTCATCAATGTCAGGATCGTACAGCTGATTGCGATGTCTTATGGTGTTGAGGTGAATACGCCGTTTGAAATGATGTTGGCCCTTAAGGTATTCAATGCAGGAGCGATGCCAAAGAGGCTCCAAGGAATAGCGTGGGAAGAATTGATCCGCGAGGTCCAGACCGCAGAAGATGACTATTTTTATTTAGGAATAGAAGAACTGACAAACCCTACCTGGATGGAACAGCCTCTGAAGCAGCTGTTGAAAGCATTATCCATTACTGTTTTTCGAAAAAAACTGGTTCGGGGCATACCGTTCATCAGCATGGCCATCGGGGCTGGAGCCAATTATCAAATGACCCGGAGTGTCAGTGAATTTGCCCAGAAGTTCTATCAATATCGTTATTTACTGGAGAAGAAGGCTGATGAAGAATGAGTGTCAAGAATCATAAAAAAGCCATCACGGAGCCAGTTCGCTGCATGGTGATAACCGTAAGTGATACACGTAATGAAGAAACGGATAAAAGCGGAGCACTGATGATGGAATTGCTGAAATCGAATGGTCATGAAGTGAATGAATATGTAATCGTTAAAGATGAGCGGAAAGCGATTCAGGATGCGGTCACTTCTGGTAGCCAAAGCAGCAAGGTCGATGTCATATTAACAAATGGTGGCACTGGCATCGCCAATAGGGATGTAACGATCGAGGCGGTCAAAGAGTTGATGACCAAGGAAATTCCCGGTTTTGGCGAGATTTTTCGAATGCTCAGCTATCAAGAGGATATCGGGTCTGCCGCCATTCTATCCAGGGCGATTGCCGGAGTCGTGAACAATAAAGCCGTTTTTTCCACCCCAGGCTCATCAGGGGCGGTTCGGCTTGCGATGAATAAATTGATTCTTCCGGAATTGGGACATGTCGTTGGTGAACTTCGCAAGGATTTATAAGAGGATGCAAAAAAAAGCCACAGTTTTAAACTGTGGCTTTTTTTGCATGGAATAGGCCTTAATTATGCATCTTTTCACTTACGACTTGATTGGCACGATACCATAGCCATAAATCATTGATGATGGAAGCAAGTTCCGCAATTTCGGAATTGAGCTGGCATGATTTGGCGAAATTACTTTCATCGGAGAGCCGAAACTGCTTTCGGTTAATGGTGGATTCCAGTTCCTTGATGCGGTCCGGGATGCTTCCCCGGATATTCTCCCAGTGTACGAGTATTTGCTGTTGCTCGCCTTTTGTATATTCATCCCACTCCAGATTCAAATCGGGAATTGAGATGCCAAGCCGTTCATCAAAGGTAAATAGTTCTTTCATATGCCCTCCACTTTTCGATTTATCATACTCCTAGTTTACTATATTCCCGCGGAAGCATCCAATGTGTAAATTCACAAAAATTATTAGCGGATTATTTAGCAAAATCTTTAAAATACCCCTTGTATTCCTTTAATAAAGATGATAAAGTACTAATCATAGATTGAATAAAAATAACAAACGATGAATTTTTATTCACACGAAAGGACGATGGAAATGGAAAATCAAAAAGTTGTTTTAGCATATTCCGGAGGTTTGGATACTTCCGTTGCAATTAAATGGTTACAAGATCAAGGGTACGAAGTTGTGGCATGCTGTTTGGATGTCGGTGAAGGAAAAGATTTGGACTTCATTAAAGAAAAAGCGATCACTGTTGGTGCGGTAAGTTCCTATGTCATTGATGCGAAGGACGAATTCGCTGATGAATTCGCATTGACGGCTCTTCAGGCACATACTTTGTATGAAGGGAAATATCCATTGGTATCAGCTTTATCACGTCCGCTGATCGCGAAGAAATTAGTGGAAGTGGCTGAAGCGGAAAACGCGGTAGCCGTTGCGCACGGTTGTACGGGAAAAGGAAATGACCAAGTGCGTTTCGAAGTATCCATCTCCGCCTTGAACCCTAATTTGCAAGTTCTTGCACCTGTTCGTGACTGGAAATGGTCTCGTGAAGAGGAGATTGAATATGCAGCGAAAAATGGCATTCCCGTTCCGATTGGCATGGCGAGTCCGTTCTCGATTGACCAAAACCTTTGGGGAAGAAGTAACGAGTGTGGAATCCTGGAAGATCCTTGGGCAGCTCCGCCGGAAGAAGCATATGATTTGACTGCAAGCCTTGAATGTACGCCAGATACTGCCGATATCATTGAAATTGGTTTTGAACAAGGTGTGCCGGTAACATTGAATGATAAAAACTATAAATTGGCTGACCTGATTGTCGAGTTGAATCAAATTGCCGGCAAACACGGAGTTGGACGTATCGATCACGTTGAAAATAGATTAGTAGGAATCAAATCCCGTGAAGTTTATGAAGCTCCTGGTGCGATGACATTGATAGCTGCACACAAAGAACTTGAAGATATCACGCTTGTAAAAGAATTGGCTCACTTCAAACCGGTGATCGAGAAGAAAATGACTGAATTGATTTATGAAGGACTTTGGTTCTCTCCGCTTCAAAAAGCTTTGGCTGCATTCCTGAAAGAAACACAAGTGAATGTAACGGGTACGGTCCGTGTCAAACTATTCAAAGGTCATGCGATTGTTGAAGGAAGAAAATCCGAGTACTCTCTATATGACGAAAAATTGGCTACCTATACCAAAGCAGACGAATTTGATCATGATGCAGCAGTTGGATTCATTAAATTATGGGGACTTCCAACGAAAGTGAACAGCATGGTCAATAACAAGAAGGTGACAGTGTGAGCAGCAAGCTTTGGGGAGGAAGATTCACGAAATCTGCCGAAGAATGGGTAGATGAGTTTGGAGCTTCCATTTCCTTTGACCAGGAACTTGTCCTTGAAGATATTCAAGGCAGTTTAGCTCATGTAACCATGTTAAAGCAATGCAGCATTTTACCTGAAGAAGATGCGGATCAGATCATTGCAGGTCTGAAAAGTTTACAGGAAAAGGCTGAGAAGGGTGAATTGACTTTTAAGGTTGAGATGGAAGATATCCATCTTAACCTGGAAAGTATGCTAATAAGCGAAATCGGTCCAGTTGGCGGAAAGCTTCATACAGGAAGAAGCCGTAATGACCAAGTTGCAACCGACCTTCATCTATATATGCGGAACCAAACGAAAGTGATCCTGGAACTCATCAATGATTTGCAAATAGCGATTTTGGGACAATCCAAGAAAAATGTGGAAACGTTAATTCCAGGTTATACACATTTGCAGCGTGCACAGCCCATTTCATTTGCGCACCACTTAATGGCTTATTTTTGGATGCTTGAGCGTGATAAGCAGCGTTTCACCGAGAGTTTCAAAAGGATCAATATTTCTCCATTGGGTGCTGGGGCATTAGCTGGGACGACTTTCCCGATTGACCGTGCCCTCAGTGCCGAGCTATTGGGGTTTGAGGGAATTTACGAAAACAGCCTTGATGCGGTAAGTGATCGTGATTTTGCCATTGAATTCATGAGCAACAGTGCGACAATGATGATGCATTTATCCCGTTTCAGCGAAGAAATCATTCTCTGGTCAAGCCAGGAATTCCAATTCATTGAATTGGATGATGCCTTTTCCACGGGAAGCAGCATTATGCCGCAAAAGAAAAATCCTGATATGGCGGAATTGATCCGTGGTAAAACAGGACGGGTTTATGGAAACCTAACGGGGTTATTAACTGTTTTGAAAGGACTGCCGCTTGCTTATAACAAAGATATGCAAGAAGATAAAGAAGGCGTTTTTGATACGGTTAAGACCATTGTTGGTTCACTTAAAATATTTGCCGGCATGATTTCAACGATGAAAGTGAAAACGGACGTAATGGAAAAAGCAACAAAAAATGACTTCTCGAATGCGACGGAATTAGCTGATTACCTAGCTTCAAAGGGAATGCCTTTCCGTAAGGCACACGAAGTGGTCGGGAAGCTTGTATTGTTCTGTGTCCAGAATGGCTGCTATTTAGTGGACCTAAGCATTGAACAATTCCAGGAAGCTTCCGAGTTGTTTGAACATGATATTTATGATGCATTAAATCCTTATGAGGCCGTTAAACGCCGTAACAGTGCGGGCGGTACAGGTTTTGCCCAAGTCTTGCTGGCGATTGAAAAAGCGGAAAAACTGGTAAGTGAATAACAGGAAAAAGCTCGTTCACCAATTTGGCGAACGAGCTTTTTATATCATTTTCTTTTATCAATTCGTACGCACGACCATTACATCACAGTTAGAATGGCGAACGATGCCTTCCGACACGCTGCCGATAAGGAAACGTTCGACTGCGTTAAGGCCTGTTGCACCGCAAACAATTAAGTCGATCGAATGCTTTTTCGCTAAATCCCTTGGAATTTGAACTTTAGGAGAACCATATGCAACTTCTGTTTGGACTTTTGTAATCCCGGAGGCAATGGCTTCCGTTTTATACTTGTCCAATAGCTCATTGGCAAAGGTTTCAGAGTGATCACGGATAGTCATATCATAAGCTTCGACAGTAGGGAAATTCCTTGTATCCACGATGTGTGTGAGCACAAGGGTAGCGTCACTGAGTTTTGCTAAGTATATTGCCTTTTTTAGGGCCCACTCTGCTTCTTCCGAGCCGTCCACTGCTACAAGAATATTTTTATAATCTATACTATTCAAGTGAATCTCCTCCTTCTATTTCATTCCTATTATACTATGATTTACCTAATGGATCTGATTTCAATTGTAACAAATTAGCGAATGTTTATGCCAATAATCTGGAAATCGCAAAATGAAACAATATGATTCCAACCTTATTATGATGTAATGAATCATTGCAGGAACGAAAACCTCTCCTTTTTACCTTATTTGTTTATTTATGGTAGCCTTTAATGTGAGAGGGGAGTTTTTTTCTTTGAGTGTTTCAAAAATAGTAAACTATGCATTATATTCATTCGTGCTTTTGTATGCTTTGATCTATTTCATTTATATTTTTTTCATCAATGCTGTACATGCTTCAATCAGTTTAATGAGTATATCAGCACTGCTGCTTCCATTTATTCTATTACTATTTTTTCAATGGATTTCATGGAAATATACCAATAAGCATTACAAAAGGAAAATTAAAATGAGATTTATAGGCATTTCAAGCCTTGGCTTTGCCCTTCTAGTTTTTTGTGTGGTTCTGTTGGGGGTAAATGAATTTGAATCAAGCTTCACTGCTGAAAGATGGTTAAATGATGATGAAGGAAGAGTATATCTGGTAGATGATTTAATGAATGAACATGAAGTGATAGGCATGACAAAAGATGAAGTGTTCACGCTTTTAGGGTCTCCAACAGAAACGGAATATTTTAAAGAGGAAGATAATGTTGTTTATTATCTCGGTGCCGAGAGGGGAATCATAAGAATAGATAGTGAATGGCTGGTCATTTGGTTTGACGGCAGTGATAAAGCAATGAAGTATGAACTGCGGACCGATTAGTTGAAATGTTGAATAAATACCCCCGTCTTAAATGAAGGCGGGGGTATCCGGTTTTTGTTATATTAATTGGTTAATGTATTATCATTTTATGATTTGCAGGCTCTTCGGGAATTTGGTCAAAACCTCACAGCCGGTATCGGTGATCAATAGATCATCTTCAATCCTGACACCTGCAACATTTGGAACATATATGCCAGGTTCGATGGTATAAACCATTCCAGATTGAAGTTCGAGGGAATTCGTTTCAGTCAAGGATGGATACTCATGGACGCTGATCCCAAGTCCGTGACCGAGCCTGTGCGGGAAGAATTCACCGTATCCCTTATTGCTGATGATGTTTCTGGCCGTCAAGTCTATCTCGGAACAGGATACACCAGGTTTACTGGCTCTAACGGCAGCTTCTTGTGCTTTAAGTACAGTTTCATATATTTCTGCCTGTTTATCATTGATATCTCCGTATGCGACCGTTCTAGTGATGTCAGAGCAGTACCCTTCATGAACGACGCCAAGGTCAAAGAGGACGAGGTCGCCGCGCTGAACCTTCGTATTCCCAGGTGTGCCATGTGGGGAAGCGCCATTTTTACCAGTCAGGACCATGGTGGAGAAAGACATTTGGCTGACTCCGGCCTTTTTCAATTCGAATTCTATCGCTGCAAGGATTTCCATTTCCGTTTTACCTTCATGAATTTCGTTGACACCCACTTCAATCGCAAAGTCGGCAAGGCGGCATGCTTCACGGATTTTGACCATTTCTTCTTCCGACTTGATCATTCGCATCCTTTGAAGTTTTTCTTCTGCGGAAACGAGCTTTGGGGCTCCGAAGTGTTGTTGGACCTTTTCATAACGCTCTACATTCATATGCTCTTTTTCAATGGCCATTTTATGAATGGATAACCCGCGATTCTCCACTGCTTGCTTAACTTTTTCCCATGGATCTTCAATGTCGGTGTAACCGATGATATCCCCATTCCACCCAGCCTGTTTAGCATCCGGGACTTCCATCTGCGGGCAGATAAGGAATGGTTCGGCATTTGCAAAAATGGCAAGTGCCAGCAGTCTTTCATGAGGATCACTAAAAAAACCGCTCAAATAGAAGATGCTCTCTGTAGATGTAAGTAAAGCGGCTTCAGCCTCATTGGCCTGAAGCCAATTTTGTAGTTCTGTCAAACGTTCATTCATGACGATACCTCCATTAATAAGTTATAATTACCTTAGCAATATTTAATAGTATAGTAAATGGGAAAGGCCTAAGAAAGCTACTTAAAAAAATTAGTGGGTATGGGAAGGGAGCATCAAAAATGAAAGTATCTTTTCATGGACATGCAGTTGTAAAGGTCGAAACGAATGGCAAAACGATTTTAATCGATCCGTTCATTACCGGAAACGAATTGACCGACTTGAAGGTGGAAGATGTGAAACCGGATGTGATCATCTTATCACATGGTCATAATGACCACGTCGGTGATACGGTTGAATTGGCCAAAAGGCATGATGCACTTGTCATCGGCATTGCAGAGATGGCCGACTACCTGGGCGCTCAAGGAGTTCGAACACACGGGATGAGCATCGGCGGAGCTTTCGAGTTCGACTTTGGAAAGGTGAAACTGACGCCAGCATTCCATGGAACGGGATTCAATAACGGGGATGGGCAAATCATTTATTTGGGAATGCCTGCTGGCATATTGCTTACGATAGAAGGGAAAACGATCTATCATGCAGGGGATACAGCGGTATTTTCCGATATGAAGCTGATCGGGGAGCGACATCCGATTGACTTGGCATTCCTGCCAATCGGCGACAATTACACCATGGGCCCGGAAGATGCCGCACTTGCAGCGAAATTCCTTCAAGCCAAACAAGTCGTGCCGATTCATTACAATACTTTCCCTGTCATCAAACAGGATCCTAACAAATTCATAGATTTGCTTGAAGAGGGAAATGGACTGATCATGGAAGCCGGGGATGAAATCGAATTATAAAAGAAGCGGGAGCCTGCAGGGCTTCCGTTTTTTTATGTGTACATGTGGGGATGACCGGCCGAAATGACGGGTTTTCCCAGCAGCATTGCCTTTCATGCAGGGGTCATTACAGCCAATCGGAAAGTAAAGTCTCGTTTTGCAGCCAAGTCTTTTTTCCTTTCACAGGCATAAAATGAATAGATGAAAAAAAAGGGGGGATTGGATGAAACAGAGGTTATTACTGTGTTTGCTTCTCTGCGGTGTGATGCTGTATTATGCCGTACCGCGTTTGTCGTTGGAAAGTGGCGGTCTGGAGGGTCTGTTTGCTGGATCCTGGCTGTTGTTTGCATTGTTGGCGGTAGCTGGAAACTTGACGGGCATACTATATTCTCCTAAGAAACAAAAGGTAAAACGACAGCCGGAATACAAAAGGTTGCGCCAATACTAGTAGTTGTTTGATAAACTAGGCTCTTTGACCTTATAATGGAGAATAGGAATACCGTGAAAAGGGTGAAGCGCTTGGCTACAAAGCATGAACAAATATTAAAACATATCGATGGGCTCCCTGTCGGCGAAAAGATTTCCGTCCGACAAATAGCTAAAGCATTGAATGTTAGTGAAGGTACGGCATACCGGGCAATTAAAGAGGCGGAGAACCAGGGCTACGTGAGCTCGATTGAGCGGGTAGGCACGATCCGCATTGAGAAAAAGAAAAAAGAGAATATTGAAAAGCTCACTTTCGCAGAGGTAGTCAATATTGTTGACGGACAAGTTCTGGGCGGGAAAACGGGACTTCATAAGACATTAAATAAATTCGTCATCGGGGCGATGAAGCTGGATGCCATGATGAGATATACGGGTGCAGGAAACCTGCTGATCGTCGGGAACCGTACACAGGCCCACGAGCACGCGTTAAAAGCGGGTGCAGCGGTGCTGATCACCGGGGGGTTCGATACGGAAGAGCCCGTTAAAAGGTTAGCCGATGAATTGGAGATGCCAGTCATCTCAACAAGTTACGATACTTTTACCGTCGCAACGATGATCAATCGGGCAATCTATGACCAATTGATCAAAAAGGAAATCTTGCTGGTGGAGGATATTTTGACACCCGTACAGGAAACGACCTTTTTAACGGTGGGTGACCGGGTTAAGACTTGGCATGAACTGAATCAGGAATCCGGGCATAGCCGTTTCCCTGTAGTCGATGACAATATGAAGGTTCAAGGAATGGTCACATCAAAAGATATCATCGGACAGGAAGAGATGACGCTCATTGATAAGGTGATGACGAAAAACCCGATGACCGTAGGCGATAAAATGAGTGTAGCATCTTCTGCACATATGATGGTTTGGGAAGGGATTGAGTTAATCCCGGTCGTGAATGACAGTCATATCCTCAAGGGTATCGTGAGCAGGCAGGATGTCCTGAAGGCACTGCAAATGAGCCAAAGGCAGCCTCAGGTCGGCGAAACGATCGACGATACGATTACAAGCCAGCTTGTGATGACTTCGAATCGCGGCAAGGGCGAGGAAGTGTATAACTATGGAGTCACTCCGCAGATGACCAATTACCTTGGGACCATTTCAAGCGGTGTGTTCACGACATTGGTCACCGACTCAGCAAATCGTGCACTTCGAAGCTATAAGCGCGGTGACTTGGTCGTGGAAAACATGACGATTTATTTCATCAAGCCAGTCCAGATCGACAGTACGCTTGAAATCCACCCGCGTGTCCTCGATGTAGGACGTAAATTCGGAAAAGTGGATGTTGAAGTGTTTAACCAAGGCAAACTTGTCGGCAAGGCGATGTTGACTTGCCAATTGCTCGACCGATCATGAAAAATCAAAAAGGATAATCGAATTTCGATTATCCTTTTTGATTTGCAGCTTCTTCGATTGCATGCGGCAAATAAAATTTATACATTTTATAGCCGCCCCAAACACTGAATAGGCCAACGAAAATGAAAACGGCAGCAATGATATAAGTGATGGTCGTGTGGAATAGAAAAAGCTGATTGATTCCGAATAGTGCGACAAACGCACCAAGGGCAATGGAAGACTTCCCTGAAATCCACTTTTTCTCCATCGGCATTCTGGTTCGGACCGATTTGATTTTATAAAACAGATAGACCCCTAATGAAAGAACGATCAAGGTGACAAGAATAGGCATCGTTTGAAATTCCCCCAATTTAACATATGTACCTTTTTATTGTAGCGGGAAATGAAAGAGAATGCCACAGTAAACAAGATGAGTCTTCCTATTTCCGCAATTTTTTGATTAAATGAAATATATCATCTTTATTAGGCTCGATAATACATATGTTAAGGGGAGATCTAAATGAAAGCTGAAATATTAGCAGATATAAAGCGTTATGATACTATCATTCTCCATCGTCATGTCCGTCCAGATCCGGACGCTTATGGTTCACAGGGAGGATTGGCGGAAATCCTGAAAGCATCTTTCCCCGAAAAGCGAATTTTTACGGTCGGGAAAGAAGAACCGTCATTGAATTACTTAAGAAGGCTCGATGTGATTTCGGATGAAACATATCAAGGTGCTCTGGTCATCGTTTGTGATACCGCAAATACGGACCGGATTTGTGATGCACGGTACACAACGGGGGATAAACTGATTAAGATCGATCATCATCCCAATGAAGATCCATATGGCGATATGCGCTGGGTCGATACATCGGCAAGTTCGACAAGTGAAATGATTTATGAGTTTTACCAGTTCGGGAAAGAGGAAGGCTTGAAGATGAATGATGAAGCGGCACGCCTTCTATATGCAGGCATTGTTGGCGATACAGGTCGTTTCCTATTCCAAAGTACGACTGAAAAGACATTTGCCTATGCCAGTGAGTTGATTCACTACTCGTTCTCCCGCCCTCAGTTATATAAGGAGATGTATGACGTCGAGGAAAGCATAGTCAGGTTGAATGGCTATGTGCTGCAGCATTTTGAAATCCTTCCATATGGCACAGGGAAAATGATCATCACAAAAGATATACTTGAAAAATTCCATGCTTCTACATCTGAGGCATCTCAGCTCGTTTCCTCACTCGGTTCGATTAAAAATGTTAAGTCATGGGTCTTTTTCATTGAAGAGGATAAAGAAATCAGGGTCCGTTTCCGTTCTAAAGGGCCAATCATCAATACGATTGCCCGTAAATACAACGGCGGAGGCCACCCGTTTGCAGCAGGGGCTTCGATTCATTCCTGGGATGAAGTGGATAATATCCTTGCCGACATGGAAGAGTTGAATAAAGCGGAATGAAAAAATTTAAAGACCAAATCGCATATGATTTGGTCTTTAAATTTGGTAGAAATCAATTAAGCCAACATCTAAGAAGTAGTCCTTTTTAGTTTGATTTCAATATTCATTTTCGTATAAAACATGATCTCGACGACTTCAAGTTGATAGCGCTTTTTATTGATGGTCACGATCTTATTTTCTATCGATTTTTTCAAAAGCACCTTTCCGTTATAGACACTGGCGACATCTTTGGCGAGAAGAGAGGAAAGGTCGTCCTCAATCACATCCTCCGCTTCTGCAATACTCAGCCGATCCAGACTGTATTTTTCATTCGTGATGGTTACTTCCACTTCCTGAATCGTCAGGATTTCCTCGTTTTTCTCGTTCAATTTTTTATAATCCTGCTCCCAAATTGCGATTTCCCCGTTTAAATCCTTGATCTCTTCTCTTTGTTCGTGAAGGGTCCGGATCTGATTCTCCTGCTGGACTCCATGCATATAAAAGAAAATAACCCAGCTGATCAATCCGCCAAGTGCGGCTCCGGCAAAAAAACGCTGCCAGGTGGGAGACCTGTGATAGGGAGGAATTCTCATGGTGAAATATGCTCTTGCGTGAACCAGTTTATGATCAGTGCTCCTGTCTGTGCCCCTCCAAGTGCAGATAGAATCAATAGGACCTGCTTGACTATATCCTTCGTTTCTCCGTGGAAAATACCGCGTTCGAAATTATAGACCATATCAAAAGTACCCCCGATCGCAGCGACAATGGCCCAAATTCGAAGGCTGTCCGACAGCCGGAATACAGTCGTCATCGGGGCTTGTCCTGTAAAAAAAGCCGCGAGGCCCCCGATTATCGAGCCGCCAAGCAATACGCCAAGCGATATGAAAAAGCTGTTGAGAAAGGCGGGAACAAAGGCTTCATTCATATATCATCATCCTTTTTTGCTTGATATTCTTCTATTCCATTTATATGGGAAGTTCAGAGGTAATATGATAGTCGCCGGAAATCAGGAAGTTAAATTGCATTGGTAATGAGAACATATTTTCTTTTTTTGAAATAAACACTATAATGAAAAGAAACATGCCTTACAAAGGTGGGAGAAAAAACGTGTATACTCATCTCCATATTCAGAGCGGATACAGCCTGCTGACAAGTACGGTGAAGATCACTGAACTTGTGGCCAAAGCGAAAGCGGATGGCTGTACAAGTCTTGCCTTAACCGATCGAAATGTTATGTACGGTTCGATCTATTTTTATAAAGAATGCAAGAGACAGGGTATAAAGCCGATCATCGGCATACTTGCGGATGTCCTTGATGAACGGGAATCGCCACATGGACTTCTTTTATTGGCAAAAAGTCTACAAGGATATCAAAACCTGCTTAAAATAAGCAGTGCCATAAAAACGAAATCCCCATCAGGCATTCCGATGAATTGGCTAAAAGCCTATTCCAGGGGTTTGATTGCAATCACACCGGGTGCGGAGGGGCAAATAGAAACGCTATTGAGAGAAGAAAACCCTGAAGAAGCCAAACAGGCAGCAGGGCGATTTCTGCAAATTTTTGGTCATGACAATTTTTATGTATCCATACAGAGACTTTCGATTACGGATGAGGAAAAAGGTAACGAAGCCATAAGTCAGCTGGCGAGAGATTTAGAGATAAAGATTGTCGCGACGAATCCGGTCTATTATTTGAACGAAAGCGATGCACTCGCACAAGAAGTCCTGTTGGCAATTGGAAATGGCGACAAGCTGGCGGATGAGACGCATACGGTTCTTGAATCAGATCAATTTTATTTGAAAAGCCGGGCTCAGATGGCAGAACTATTCCATGACAGACCGGATGCACTCGAAAATACACTACATATTGCCGCGCAATGCAATCTGGAAATTCCATTTCATCGTTCACTGCTGCCTAAGTACCCTACTGAAGATGGAGTCACAGCCGAGGAAATGCTCGAAGCCATCTGTTTCCAAGGGCTGAAGAAAAGATTGCCGGAGCCATCCATTCAATATGAAGAGCGCCTACGATATGAACTGGATGTAATCACCAAGATGAAATTCAGCGATTACTTTTTAATCGTTTGGGATTTCATGAAATTCGCTAAGGACCATCAAATCCTGACTGGTCCTGGAAGGGGCTCTGCCGCCGGATCGATGGTCGCTTATGTCCTGTCGATAACGGATGTCGATCCTATCGAACATTCCTTGCTGTTCGAGCGTTTCCTGAATCCGGAACGTGTCTCGATGCCGGATATCGACATTGATTTTCCGGATAACCGCCGCGAAGAAGTGATTGCCTATGTGGCGAAGAAATACGGGGAACTTCATGTAGCACAAATCATTACATTCGGAACATTGGCTGCCAAGGCTGCGTTAAGGGACACAGGACGTGTTTTCGGCTTGAATTCAAAGGAACAGGAAGCGGTATCGAAAATGATTCCAGGCCGTCTGGGCATCACGCTTCCCGAGGCTTTCAAGGAATCGAAAAGGCTCAGGGAATTCGTTAATGAGAGTGACCTGAATCAAAAACTTTTTCAAACCGCGTTATTGCTTGAAGGTCTGCCTCGCCATGCTTCGACTCATGCTGCCGGCGTCGTCATCAGCGACCAGGCACTGACCGAGCATATTCCGATTCAGGGAGGGCATGACGGAATCCATCTGACTCAATATCCAATGGACCTTCTCGAAGAGCTGGGACTTCTTAAAATGGATTTTCTTGGACTTCGCAATTTAACGCTCATCGATAATATTCTAAATAACATTAAAAAGGGTACGGGGAAAAAGCTCGACTTGTCCCATATCCCGATGGATGACCCCGAGACGCTAGCCCTTTTAGGGAGAGGAGAAACAACCGGGGTGTTTCAATTCGAATCGGATGGCATCCGGAAGGTTTTGATCAAGCTGAAACCGAACCGATTCGAGGATATCGTCGCGGTCAATGCCCTATATCGTCCAGGTCCGATGGAAAATATACCGCTGTTCATCGAGAGAAAACATGGACTGGCTCCGATTGATTACCTTCACGAGGATTTGAAGGATATCCTCGAGCCTACATACGGGGTCATCGTATATCAAGAACAAATCATGCAAATTGCCTCCCGCCTAGCCGGGTTTTCACTAGGGGAGGCTGACCTGCTCCGCCGTGCCGTTTCCAAGAAGAAGAAGGATGTTCTGGATCAAGAGCGGCAGCATTTCGTGAGCGGCTCATTGAAACAAGGATATTCCGAAAAAACGGCAGATGAGATTTATTCCTTGATTGTCCGCTTCGCTAACTACGGATTCAACCGAAGCCATGCGGTGGCGTATAGTTTCATCGCTTATCAGCTTGGTTACTTGAAAACCCACCATCCGGAATATTTCATGGCAGCACTCTTGACATCAGTCGTCGGGAATGATGAAAAGATTTCGCAATATATCCGTGAAGCAAAAAAGAAAGGGATATCGGTTCTGACTCCCTCGATTAACCGGAGCGGATACCCATTTTTACCGGAAAAGGACGGGATCCGTTATAGCCTTGGAGCAATAAAAGGGATAGGCGGTACGGTCCTGAAAGAAATATTTGCTGCGAGGAGGCAGAAGAAGTTCGCTGATTTATTCGATTTCTGTTTGCGCGTTTCAGGGAAAATCGTAAATAGGAAAGTGTTGGAGGCGCTTGTGCATTCAGGTGCATTTGATGAATTCGGTGAAGACCGGGCAACATTGTTGGCGAGCTTGGACGTAGCGATCAATCATACGGAATTGGTTAATCCGGATGATGATCTATTCGATATGTTTTCGGATGGTGAGTTTTCACTCAAACCGAAATACAACCGAGTTGATCCCATCCCTATCGAGCACAAACTCTCATTGGAAAAAAGCGCCTTGGGGCTTTACCTGTCGAATCATCCGGTGACAAGCTACAGAGAACTTTTTCAGCACTTCGGCTGCTTGACCATAGATGAAGCTACCGATAAAAAGGAATCAAAAGTCTTACTTGGCGCATACATTACGTCGGTTAAAACAATAAGGACAAAAAAGGGCGATGTGATGGCTTTCTTGAGCGTTAGTGATGAAGAGGGGGATATTGAAGCGGTCGTTTTTCCAAATGTTTATAAAAACCACTCTGCCGACTTGAATCATGGACAACTCGTTATGCTGCAAGGAACATTGGAAGAGCGGGATGGAAAAACACAGCTCCTGATCAGGAACGTATACCCGCTTGAAAAAGTGAAGCAGATGAAAGAGGAACAAAACGGAACGATATTCCTGAAAATTGAGGCCGGCAAGCAAACGAAGGATACACTGCAAAAAATAAAAAAAATTTTAATGCAGCATAGCGGTGAAACCAAGGTCATGCTTTTTTACGAGAGGGAAAACCGCTATGTACAGCTATCTTATTGGGATTGGGTCAATCCTTCAGATAGTCTGATGCAGGCATTATTTGACTTGGTCGGAAAAGGGAATGTGGTTTACAAGAAAGAATAACTGTTTTACAACTTTAATAGTTATGTTATATTGAAAACAGGCCGCTGTGGTCTGACCACTAGATTTCAGCATATAAGATATGGGTTATCCAATTTGTTTTAGGAGTGAAACTATGACATTAAGAGAAGAAGCATTACATATGCACCGCTTGAATCAAGGGAAATTAGAAACAGTTTCGAAAGTACCGGTAAGGAATGCAGTAGATTTAAGCCTGGCTTATTCTCCTGGTGTCGCAGAACCGTGTAAAGATATTTACGATAAGCCGGAAACCGTCTATGACTATACAATGAAGGGGAATACTGTTGCCGTTATTTCTGATGGAACGGCTGTGTTGGGACTTGGAAACATCGGTCCGGAAGCTGCTATGCCGGTTATGGAAGGAAAAGCCGTTTTATTTAAAAGCTTCGCTGGAGTGGACGCTTTCCCAATCTGTTTAAAAACGACGGATGTGGACAAAATTGTAGAGACCGTTAAATTACTTGAACCGACTTTCGGTGGAGTGAACTTAGAGGACATAGCCGCACCAAATTGTTTTGAAATTGAAGAACGACTCAAGAAAGAAATGAATATCCCTGTTTTTCATGATGATCAGCACGGTACAGCCATTGTTACTGTTGCCGGTCTTGTGAACGCGTTACGACTTGTGAATAAATCAATGTCGGAAATTAAAGTGGTGGCGAATGGAGCAGGCGCTGCGGGCATTGCCATCATTAAATTGCTTTATAGCTATGGAGTTCGTGACATCATCATGTGTGATACGAAGGGTGCCATTTATGAGGGCCGTTCGACAGGTATGAATGATACAAAAGAACAAGTGGCGAAAGTCACCAATCGAAATAAGATTTCAGGACCTCTGGAAACTGTCATTCAAAACGCTGATGTATTTATTGGTGTTTCTGCCGCAGGTGCATTGACAAAAGAAATGGTTTCTTCGATGAATCGGGATGCGATCATTTTCGCGATGGCTAATCCAGATCCGGAAATCATGCCGGAAGATGCGAAAGCAGCGGGTGCCAAGGTTGTAGGAACAGGCCGTTCGGATTTCCCGAATCAGGTCAATAACGTCCTTGCTTTCCCAGGGATTTTCCGCGGTGCCTTGGATGTACGTGCAACACATATCAATGAAAAAATGAAGGTTGCTGCAGTACAAGCCATTGCCGGTTTAATACAGGAACATGAGTTAAACGAAGACTACGTTATCCCTGCTCCATTTGATGAGAGGGTAGCACCTGCCGTTGCGGCTGCTGTTGCCAAGGCAGCGATGGAAACGGGAGTGGCCAGAATTAATGTAGATCCCGAGGAAATTAAAGAAAAAACAAGGAAATTAGCGATCATTGGAAAAAGTGAGGAATAATTAATTTGGCAGGTCGTACATCTTCATCCAAAATTTATCTCGATGTAGTTGAGAGCCTACGTAGCATGATTGAAGCGGACAGCCTCCTGCCGGGAGATAAAATCCCATCAGAACGGGAGTTATCGGATCGTTTTAATGTAGGCCGTTCCTCTGTCCGTGAAGCATTGCGTGCCTTAGAGCTATTAGGATTAATAGAAACAAGGCGTGGTGAAGGGACGTTTATCAGGGATTTCCAGGAGCATAAGCTAGTCGAGCTTCTGGGAACCTTTTTTTTGCAAGATAAAAAAGTACAAGAAGATTTGTCTGAGACGAAAAGGCTGATTGAAATTGACTGTTTGCGGATCGTCGCCTTTTTCGCTACGGCTGAGGACATCAAAAGATTAATGGTCTGGGTCAAAGCGGATGAGTTTCATGATGATGATTTCTTCTTAAGGATTGCCATTTTGAATCGCAATCGATTGCTGGAAAGAATTTGGCGCATTGTCAACAGCTATGCTAGAACATCAGAGATGGTACAGGGTAATGTGAAAAAAGAAGATTATCTGTCACTTCTTACATATTTGCTCGAACGTGATGAAGAAAAAGCCATCGAAACGTATCTTATTAGAATTAGAAATATGTCGAAGGACGAGTGACACCTTTTTACACGATACTAATTTTATTTCTGATATAGTTTGTACCAAGTATCATAAAATAGATAATTGGTGGTAAAGGGAGGATTAAGCTTGCTTAAAGAGCTATTTGCGAAGTCTAAGAAGAAATATGCAACGGTTCCTTTAGATCGGGAGAAACAAGATGTACCAGAAGGAATCATGACAAAGTGCACCGGCTGTAAAAAAATCATGTATACAAAAGAATTGGTGAAAAACAAGAAAGTTTGTTTACATTGCGGGCATCACCATTCGATGTCTTCCCATGAGCGCATCGAATTTTTATTCGACGCCGGCAGTTTTAATGAATTTGATAAAGAAATGATTTCCGTTAACCCGCTTGAATTTCCGGATTACTTGGAAAAATTGGAAAAAGATAGAAAGAAAGCCAAGATTAATGAGGCGGTTGTCACAGGAGTTGGAAGCATCAATGGGTACCAAGTTTCAACAGCCATAATGGATTCGAATTTCCGGATGGGGAGCATGGGATCCGTTGTTGGGGAAAAAATTACCCGTGCCATTGAACGTGCAGGTGAATTGAAGATTCCGTTCATCATATTTACGGCATCAGGCGGCGCTCGGATGCAGGAGGGTGTTTTAAGCTTGATGCAAATGGCAAAGACAAGTGCAGCACTCAAGATATTCAGCAATGAAGGCGGACTGATCATATCAATGATGACCCATCCTACCACAGGTGGGGTTTCGGCCAGTTTCGCGTCACTTGGCGATATTAATCTAGCCGAACCTGGAGCCCTCATTGGTTTTGCGGGAAGAAGGATCATTGAACAGACAATCCATGAAGAGCTTCCTGAAGATTTCCAAACGGCTGAATTCTTGATGAAGCACGGCCAATTGGATGCGGTCGTCAAACGGACGGAAATGAAGGAAACCTTGACGACGATCCTTAAAATCCATGCCCCGGGCGGTGAGTGGTTATGATTTACGAATTGGAGTTCGAGCGTCCCATAACGGACCTGAGAAATAAGATTAAAGAGCTAAAGTCGATTTCGAAGGATGCTGATGTAGACCTTACAGCTGAAATCGAAACATTGGAAAAGCGTTTAGAGAAGCTGGAAGTGGATATTTATAACCATCTTAAACCGTGGGATCGTGTTCAGATTGCCCGGCATCCAGCACGTCCGACGACTCTTGATTACATTCCGCTATTATTCAATGACTTCATCGAGTTTCATGGTGATCGTTATTATGGGGATGATGAAGCGATTGTCGCTGGAATCGCGGAATTTGATGGACTTGCCGTGACGGTCATCGGCCATCAACGAGGTAAGGATACGAAGGAAAACATCCGTCGTAACTTTGGCATGCCCCATCCTGAAGGCTATCGAAAAGCATTGCGTCTGATGAAACAGGCTGAAAAATTCAACCGGCCGATCATTTGTTTCATTGATACGAAGGGAGCTTTCCCTGGTAAAGCTGCTGAAGAGCGCGGGCAAAGTGAAGCCATTGCGAAAAACCTTTTCGAAATGGCAGGGCTGAAGGTACCGGTCATCAGTATAGTCATCGGTGAAGGCGGAAGCGGAGGTGCATTGGCACTTGGCGTCGGAGACCGAATTTTCATGCTTGAGAACTCAACATATTCGGTAATTTCCCCAGAAGGGGCTGCAGCCTTGCTGTGGAAGGATGCCTCCCAGGCTAAGAGGGCTGCGGAATCGATGAAAATCACGGCTCCCGACTTAAACCGCTTAGGAGTCATCGATGAGATCATTCCTGAAGTGAGGGGCGGCGCCCATCGGGATTCGAATTTACAGGCTGAAGCCATCAAGGATATCCTGAAACGTTCATTCAATGAACTTCTGCCATTGAATAGTGATGATCTTATCAACCAGCGTTATATGAAATTCAAGAAAATCGGTGAATATGAATTTGCAAAACAACCTGAGGGAGAACCTAAGGAAGTGGAACAGCATTCATAAACACATTTTGTAAATGGAAAAACGTGCTGCCTGGGGCAACACGTTTTTTCATCCTTTCATGGTCGCATATGTATTCATTACCGAAACGAGTAAAGAATATGGTTTGTGTGTAGAATGTAAACTTTTACGCCATTTTACTTCAATTTCTGAAGAGAATCGGTTAGGCTTATAACATCAAGTAAGCATAAGTGAAACAAGTTACTGCTTATTGAAGCTTGAAAAAGGGTACAATGATATAATGAAGCTTGAAATTGATTAGTGCTGTAGAGAGGTGACATTTATGAAAAGAATAGGTGTATTGACAAGTGGAGGAGATTCTCCAGGCATGAATGCGGCAGTCCGAGCAGTTGTCCGGAAAGCAATTTTTCATGAAATTGAGGTCTTCGGGATTTATCATGGTTATCAGGGTCTAATAAATGGAAATATAAAGAAGCTTGAACTTGGGTCGGTCGGGGATATCATTCATCGAGGCGGCACGATGTTACATACGGCTCGCTGTCCGGAATTTAAGACAGAGGAAGGCCAGCTGAAAGCGATTGAACAATTGAATAAACTTGGTATCGAGGGCATTGTCATAATTGGTGGCGATGGTTCTTACCGAGGAGCGAAAGCTTTAACGGAAAGGGGCTTCCCTTGTATCGGAGTTCCTGGAACAATTGATAATGACATACCGGGTACGGACTTTACGATTGGTTTCGATACGGCCCTGAATACAGTCATCGATGCTATCGATAAAATTCGGGATACGGCTACTTCTCATGAAAGGACTTATGTAGTTGAAGTGATGGGAAGAGATGCCGGCGATATTGCGCTTTGGGCTGGATTGGCTGGCGGAGCTGAAACGATTCTTTGTCCTGAATATGAATATGATATAGATGATTTGATTGGGAAGCTGAACCGCGGACATGACCGAGGGAAAAAGCACAGTATCATCATTGTAGCTGAAGGTGTTGGAAGTGCCGTTGATATCTCCAGGAGAATTGAGGCGAAAGCAGGAATTGAAACCCGTGTAACTGTCCTGGGCCATGTTCAGCGCGGAGGATCTCCATCGGCTAATGACCGGGTATTGGCAAGCCGCCTTGGAGCAAGAGCGGTTGAATTGCTTCTTGAAGGAAAAGGAGGCAGGGCTGTAGGGATAGAACAAAATCAACTTGTTGATTATGATATCATCGAAGCTCTTGCTAAACCGCATACAATTGACAAGAAGATGTATGATTTATCTGCAGAGCTATCGATTTAATCATTATTGATAGGAATTGCTTTTTAAAGAATTGGGTATTTAAATAGAAGACATAAAACACTGCGCCCCTGTCTTCAAAAGGTGGACAGGCGGCGAGTTTTCCTTAAAGGAGGATGACACATGCGTAAAACCAAGATTGTTTGTACGATTGGACCCGCGAGTGAAAGTATAGAAAAGCTGGTTCAATTAATAGAAGCAGGGATGAATGTGGCACGTCTTAACTTTTCTCATGGAAATCATGAAGAACATGCCGCTAGGATCCGCAATATCAGGGAAGCTAGCGAAAAAGCGGGTAAACAGGTTGCCATCCTGTTGGATACAAAAGGACCTGAAATACGGACAAATAATATGGAAAATGATTCCATAGAGCTTGTAGCCGGAAATGACGTCATTATTTCCATGAATGAAGTTCTGGGAACACCTGAAAAATTCTCCATTACCTATGGAGGGCTTCTGCATGATGTCCACCCAGGTTCTAAAATCCTTTTGGATGATGGATTGATCGGTCTTGAAGTGCTGAAGGTAGATGAGGTAAGAAAAGAAATCCATACGAAGATCTTGAATAGCGGTACACTTAAGAACAAAAAAGGCGTGAATGTTCCTGGAGTTTCGGTTAACCTGCCGGGAATAACGGAGAAAGATGAACAGGATATCCTTTTTGGAATCGAACAGGGTATCGACTTTATTGCTGCCTCATTTGTACGCAGGGCTTCCGACGTGCTTGAAGTAAGTGAATTATTGCAGCAAAATGGAGCGGAACATATTCAAATCATCCCTAAAATCGAAAATCAAGAGGGCGTAGACCGTCTTGATGAAATCTTGGAAGTTTCCGATGGATTGATGGTAGCACGTGGAGACTTGGGAGTGGAAATTCCTGCAGAAGAAGTGCCATTAGTCCAAAAACAAATGATCAAAAAATGTAATAATGCCGGAAAACCAGTCATAACGGCTACACAAATGCTCGATTCGATGCAGCGTAACCCAAGGCCGACCCGTGCAGAAGCAAGTGACGTGGCCAATGCCATATTTGATGGAACGGATGCAATCATGCTTTCTGGCGAAACAGCTGCTGGAACCTATCCTGTCGAAGCGGTGCAAACGATGCATAACATAGCTTCACGTGCTGAAACTGCCCTTGATTATCGGGATATATTATCAGTCAGAAGCAAAGTGAACCGTCATAATGTCACTGATGCTATTGGTCAATCCGTTGCCCATACCGCGCTTAATCTTAATGCCGGGGCAATCATCACCCCTACGGAAAGCGGTCATACGGCAAGAATGATTTCCAAATACCGCCCTAAAGCACCGATCATTGCGGTTACATCCAATGATCATGTTTCAAGACGGCTTGCATTGGCTTGGGGAGTCTATCCGCAGATTGGTCCAAAAGCGACGACTACCGATGAAATGCTTCAAACCGCAATAGATGAAAGCTTGCATTCTGGCTTAGTTTCCCATGGGGATTTAGTCGTCATTACAGCCGGTGTTCCTGTAGGTGAAACAGGTACGACTAACTTGATGAAAATTCATGTGTTAGGAGAGGTTCTTTTGAAGGCTCAAGGAATCGGCAGGAAATCAGCTAAAGGTGAAGTGGTTATAGCTAAGAATGCCAAGGAAGCTTTGGAAAAAGTGACGGAAGGCTCTGTATTGGTTACGATCGGTTCGGACCGCGAAATGATGCCGGCGATTGAAAAGTGTGCGGCATTGATTACGGAAGAAGGCGGTTTGACAAGCCATGCAGCTGTTGTAGGAGTCACATTGGGCATACCGGTCATCGTTGGGGCGGAGGACGCGACCAAGGTTTTCACGGATGGTCAAAGAATAACAGTCGATGCAGGTCGTGGAGTTATTTATGATGGACATGCCAACGTTTTGTAAAACGAAATTTTGGCTGATTCCGTGCCGATGAGGTAAGATGGATGTACCGCACCAGAAATGGGCTGTGCAGGAGGAATGTAGGATGAAATATTTTTTAATGTTTATCATTGCGATGCCGGTCGTTGAAATTATTGTCCTTTTGCTGTCAGGCAATCTCATTGGTTTTTGGCCAACGCTGTTCCTGATTGTAGCTACAGGCTTGATCGGAGCCTATTTGGCTAAACGGCAAGGGATGGAAACATGGAAAAAGGCACAGGAACAGATTCGTTACGGAATGATGCCAGGAAATGAAATCATCGATGGAATCTGTATCTTTATTGGAGCTGCACTGTTGCTGTCCCCTGGGCTCATCTCGGATATCATGGGATTGATTCTTGTGTTTCCGCCAACCCGGAATCTCCTCAAACCGATTGTCATCCGGTTTATCATGAACAGGATGAATAAAGGGAAAGTTACCATCATTCGGCATAAATAATATAAGGCTGTCTAAAGGCTCAAGCTTTTAGGCAGCCTTTTTGGCCTGGAAAAAAGGTCAATAAAAGCATCCAAGTTTTTATAGGGTGCTTTTTTGATTTACATTAAAATGGGAGTTTCAATGTAAATCGGATTTTCTCTGTTTCACCATTAAATGATGATTTCCATGAGAATGAAATGTGTATAATAACAGGATTTAAAAATTATTAACCCCTTGGAAACATTGGTAAATCAGGCTTTTCCATGCTAAAAAATCTTTTTTTAGATTTTTTAGAAAAAACTGGTGACAAATTTATACAATGTGTTATATAATACAAACAGGAAATAAAACAACTGTATTATAACATAGAAGAGTTGGAAAGGATGTGGAGAGGCAACATGATTACGGAAGCAAAAGGCTTACAAATTACAGGCAGCATTAAGCCAGGATATGAACAAATACTTACAACGGATGCTCTTCAATTCATCGAAAGAATTGAACGGCATTTCAGTGGAAGAAGGGCAGAACTTCTGGAACGGCGGAAAAGCGTTCAGGAAGAACTGAATCAAGGCAAGCTTCCTGATTTTCTTGTAGAAACGAAGCATATTCGTGAAAGTGATTGGACAATTGCACCCCTTCCGAATGATTTGCAGGACCGCAGGGTTGAAATCACTGGACCTGTCGATCGTAAAATGATCATTAATGCCATGAACTCAGGTGCCAATGTATTCATGGCGGACTTTGAAGATGCCAATTCACCCACTTGGGAGAATTGCATTGATGGTCAATTGAATCTGCGCGATGCAATCCGCGGAAACATTTCATTTAAAAATCCAAATGGCAAAGTGTATGAATTAAATAAAAGAACAGCTGTCCTAAAGGTAAGGCCGCGCGGCTGGCATTTAGAGGAAAAACATGTCCTTTTGGATGGACAGCCTATATCAGCCAGCATTTTTGACTTTGGACTGTACTTTTACCACAATGCAAAAGCATTGATTGAAAAACAAAGCGGTCCATACTTTTACTTACCAAAAATGGAAAGCCATCTCGAAGCAAGATTATGGAATGAAATATTCGTATATGCACAGAACGATTTGAGAATTCCGCAAGGAACCATCAAGGCAACGGTCTTGATAGAAACGATTCTTGCTGCATTCGAAATGGATGAAATTCTGTACGAGCTGAAAGAACATTCGGCAGGCCTGAACTGTGGCCGCTGGGATTATATCTTTAGTTTCCTGAAAAAATTCCGTCACTCGGATGATGTTATCTTCCCAGACAGGCAGCAGGTCACGATGACCGTCCCGAATATGAGGGCATATTCGCTGCTGGCAATCAAAACATGTCACACTCGGAATGCTCCTGCAATTGGCGGGATGGCCGCGCAAATTCCTGTTAAAAATGATCCGGTTAAGAACGATGAGGCTTTTGCGAAAGTAAGGGCAGATAAAGAACGCGAAGCAAGAGACGGTCATGATGGAACATGGGTTGCCCACCCAGGTATGGTAAGCACGGCAAAAGAGGTTTTTGACCTGATCGTCCCAAAACCGAATCAAATTTTCCGAAAACGGGAAGATGTCCATGTAACAGCTCAAGAGCTGCTTGCTGTACCGGAAGGAACGATTACAGAGGCAGGATTAAGGACGAATATTAACGTAGGCATCCAATATATCGCCTCTTGGCTAAGCGGCAGAGGTGCGGCACCCATCAATAACTTAATGGAAGATGCTGCAACCGCTGAAATTTCAAGGGCTCAAGTCTGGCAATGGATCCGTCATCCAAAAGGCATTCTCGAAGATGGCAGGAAAATAACCGAGGAATTATTCCATCAAATCAAGCAAGAAGAATTGGCGGTCATTAAATCGGAAGTAGGGGAAGAAACTTTCATATCAGGAAAGTTTCAAGAGTCTACTAAACTATTTGAACAATTGATTGAAGCGGATGACTTTGCAGATTTCTTAACCAACGCGGCATACGAAAAATTATCTTAATATTCAAAAAAATATAATATAAATTAGGAGGAAATAATGATGATGAATGAGAGAGCGCAAAAATTACAACAAAGCTGGGAAAATGACTCACGGTGGACTGGAATCAAGCGTCCTTATACGGCAGAAGAAGTTATTAAACTAAGGGGTTCCATCGATATTGAACAAACATTGGCACGCCGTGGTTCTGAAAAACTATGGAATCTATTAAATACAGAGGATTTCATCAATGCATTAGGAGCATTGACTGGTAACCAAGCCATGCAGCAGGTGAAAGCTGGTTTAAAAGCAATCTACTTAAGCGGCTGGCAAGTGGCGGCAGATGCTAACATCGCAGGGCAAATGTACCCTGACCAAAGTTTATATCCAGCCAACTCCGTACCGCAAGTGGTTAAACGCATTAATCAGACACTTCAGCGTGCAGACCAAATCAGCTTTGCTGAAGGAAAAGATGATATCGATTGGTTCGCTCCAATCGTGGCAGATGCTGAAGCAGGCTTTGGCGGTTCCCTTAACGTCTTCGAATTAATGAAAGGCATGATCGAAGCAGGAGCGGCAGGCGTTCACTTTGAAGACCAGCTTTCTTCCGAGAAAAAATGTGGTCACCTAGGCGGTAAAGTCCTTCTTCCAACCCAAACGGCGGTACGTAATTTAGTTTCCGCCCGATTGGCAGCCGACGTAATGGGTACACCGACTATCTTGATTGCCCGTACGGATGCTGATGCAGCAGATTTGATCACTGATGATATTGATCCGGTCGATGCACCATTCATCACGGGTGAAAGGACTCCAGAAGGATTCTACCGCACGAACGCAGGTCTTGACCAGGCAATTGCAAGAGGTCTTGCTTATGCTCCATATGCCGACCTTATCTGGTGTGAGACTTCTGAACCTAATCTAGCGGATGCTCGCCGGTTTGCCGAAGCGATCCATGCAGAGTTCCCGGGCAAACTGCTTGCTTACAATTGTTCACCATCATTTAACTGGAAAGCGAAATTAAGTGATGAAGAGATTGCCAATTATCAAGTGGAATTGGGTAAATTGGGTTACAAATTCCAATTCGTTACACTTGCAGGCTTCCACTCATTGAACCATAGCATGTTCAATCTTGCTCTTGGTTATAAAGACCGCGGCATGGCTGCTTACTCAGAACTTCAACAAGCGGAGTTCGCTAGTGAGCCCGACGGCTATACAGCAACACGTCATCAGCGTGAAGTGGGAACTGGTTACTTTGATGAAGTGGCACAAGTCGTTTCTGGTGGAACATCATCCACAACAGCACTTGCAGGTTCCACTGAAACAGAACAATTCGAGACGTCAAAATAATTTAGCTTAAAACCAAAGATCCGCCTTGTACCCGAGGCGGATTTTTAAATGGAAATCGGTGAATGCTAAGGATATTCGTGATCGACTTAAGTGGTTTTCTTTGTATCCCCGATGATGAAAGTCCATATGGCCTTGAAGACATTTGCACGCTGAAGTGTATTGAATATGACAAGCACTACCGGTCCTGCAATCAGACCTAGGAAACCGATCAATTTGAAGCCGATGAACAAGGCGATGAGAGTGGCAAGCGGATCCAAACCAATACTGGAAGAAAGTACTTTTGGCTCTATTAGCTGACGTTGGACAACGACGATTATGTAAAGGACGGACAAACCGATTGCTAGACTTGTATTACCGGCGATGAATTCAAAGATGATCCATGGAATGAAAATCGTACCTGTCCCTAAATAGGGGATGATATCGACCAGCCCGCATATCAGGGCAATGGTAATTGAATAATTCACCCCTAAAATAAGAAATCCGATTAAAATCGTGACAGTCGTCAATGAAACAAGAGTGAATTGTGCCCGGATAAACCCGAACAAAGCCCTTTTTAAATCCTTGAATAAACGCTTTGCACCCGCAAAAATCTTATCAGGCAACACTTTTCCGGTCATTCGGCCAAAGGTATCCCAATCTTTGCTGATGAAGAAAGTGCCCAGCAGGGTAAAAAGGAGTGCTGTTGCTGTAGTTGGAAACCATCCAATGATTGTGGGGATGTTCTTCAAGAAAGTTTGAATGAAGCCGCTTACTCCGGTAGTGATGGACTCACCGATATTTTGGATATTCTTGAGGACAGTGTCTTGCTGTTCGATATCCAAATTATTGAACATGGCAGCTATTTGATTATATAAAGGGATGACGGTGGTCGCGATGTATGTTTCTATATAATCCACGATGGTTTCAATGTGTTTCGGGATGACTCCGGCAAGGTAATTGGTTCCTGAAATGATCTCGGCAACCAGTAAGGTGATAAGACCTGCAAATAAAAGGAAAATGAGTAACAGGGAAACGAATACAGCCAATCCTCGGGGCAGCCTCCCTTTCCTTTCGAAAAAAGTGACCAGGGGATTCATCAAGAAAGCGATTATCATGGCGATGATGAATGGATATGTATATTTAGATAAATAAAACACGGCAATGCCGCCTAAAATTACCCCTCCAACGACCAGTAAAGAGCGAATGAAACGATACATATATACCGGATTCAAGTCATATCCTCCTTCAATCATAAAGTTTGTATTATAATTGTAACGATGATGGAAAAGAAAGGAAAGATTCTTTCATCTTTCGGCTTAACTTTTTTCGCCGATGCATCGTTCCATAAATCATTTTTCTCCTAGGAAACAAGGGAGTTTGTTATGTTAAAATAACAAAAAAAGAAAGGAAGAAGGTGAAGGGATTATGATCAACGGTCCTGTCGTATTTTTAATTCTGCTTGCTGCAATCGGTTGGTTTGGGAAAAATACCTCACTGATCATGGCTGCGGGTTTTCTTTTAATCATGAAACTGATTGGCCTTGATGCCAAAGTGTTTCCATACCTGGAAGCGAAAGGAATCAACCTGGGCGTTACAATCATTACGATTTCCGTACTCATACCAATAGCAAACGGAGCGATAGGTTTCAAGGAACTAGGAGACGCAATAAAATCTCCTTATGCCTGGATTGCGCTTGCATCTGGAATAGCCGTTGCGCTCATAGCAAAAAATGGGATTACGCTCCTATCACATGATCCGCACATTACCACGGCTCTTGTTTTTGGGACGATTCTTGCGGTCGCATTATTCAAAGGTGTGGCTGTCGGTCCGTTAATCGGGGCGGGAATTGCTTATTTATGCATGCAGATCTTCAATTTCTTTAAATGAAGCGAGTGGCTAAGGGTAGAAAAGTCCGTCAGTTCAGGGAATATAAATTTTCTATTTAATGTTTCATTTATTCTGCTTTGAGGCAAATTTTCAAATAAACCGTTATGAATCACATTAAAATAAGCAAGAGAATATGTAGCTAATTTTTCTAATAAAATAATAATTTTTTCACATTTTAAGTGCTTTTCATTCCCAAAAAAGTGTTTATTGTTTATAATAATCATGTAACTGCTCTGATTTATTAAAATTGGGATTCAGAATATCATTGATATTTTTGAGGAATCTTAAAAAAAAGATGTAGTTATTGAGCAAGCGCTCACTAGGAATAGCTACAAGCATTATTTTTAGAATTTCGTATTAAAGATTATCGTACATTTTATATTGTTGGGGTCATATTCTGTGAACGCTTCCAATATAAGGTGTATGTCTTCTGCTAAAAAATAGATGGTTGTTTACAAAAGCTAATTTCTTGGAAGCGCTACATTTATACGCTAATAGCAAGGGCATAGGGGAATATCTAGGAAAAGGAGAGATTTAGTATGACAGCAACAAAAGGTCTTGAAGGTGTGGTAGCAACAACTTCATCAGTAAGCTCCATTATCGATGACACATTAACGTATGTAGGTTATGACATCGATGATTTGGCTTCAAACGCAACATTCGAGGAAGTAATCTATCTTTTATGGCACGGAGCTCTTCCGAACAAAAGCCAACTAGAAGAATTAACTAAACAACTTGCTGAAAATGCTGAAATTCCAGCTGAAGTGGTTAATCACTTCAAAACATACCCAATTGATAAAGTACATCCAATGGGAGCTCTTCGCACTGCAGTATCTCTTCTTGGTCTTTATGATGAAGAAGCAGATGTAATGAGTGAAGACGCTAACTATCGTAAAGCAATCCGCATCCAAGCAAAAATCCCTACATTGGTAACAACTTTCGCTCGCGTCCGTCAAGGGAAAGAAGCTGTTGCTCCACGTACAGATTTAAGCTTTGCTGCTAACTTCTTATATATGTTAAGCGGTAACGAACCAACGGCAATCGAAGAAGAAGCATTCAACAAAGCATTGGTTCTTCATGCTGACCATGAATTAAACGCTTCTACATTCACTGCACGCGTTTGTGTGGCTACATTAGCTGATATCTATTCTGGTGTAACTGCTGCCATCGGCGCTTTAAAAGGCCCACTTCACGGCGGAGCTAACGAACAAGTCATGAAAATGCTTACAGAAATTGGTTCAGTTGATAACGTTGAGCCATATATCAACGAAAAATTAGCCAATAAAGAAAAAATCATGGGCTTTGGCCACCGTGTATACCGTAAAGGTGATCCTCGTGCTAAACACCTTAAAGAAATGTCACAAAAACTGACTGAACTTACTGGACAACCGCAATATTATGATATGTCCATCAAAATTCATGAAATCGTAACCGGTCAAAAAAACCTTCCGCCGAACGTGGATTTCTATTCTGCTTCCGTATACCATAGTTTAGGTATCGAGCATGACCTATTTACACCAATCTTTGCTGTAAGCCGTGCTTCAGGCTGGATCGCTCATATCCTTGAGCAATATTCAAACAACCGCCTTATCCGTCCGCGTGCAGAGTATGTTGGACCAGGTATGCAAAAATACGTACCGATTGAAAACCGCTAATTAAAAGTTTTTTTGAAAAATCATTTTTTATTTCATCGAATTTGTAGTAAATTAATAGATGTGAGTAAAAAAGGTTAGTGGTTCTGCCTTATTTAATGGCAGGCCATCTAACCTTTGAATTTGAATCGGAGGTAAGAGACATGACACAAAGCCAAAAAATCACAGTTACTAACGGTGCTCTTAACGTACCAAACAACCCAATCGTTCCTTATATTGAGGGAGACGGAATCGGTCCTGATATCTGGGCTGCAGCATCCCGCGTTTTAGACGCAGCAGTTGAAAAAGCTTACAATGGCGAAAAGAAAATCGAATGGAAAGAAGTTTTAGCTGGACAAAAAGCATTTGACCAAACGGGCGAATGGCTTCCGCAAGAAACTCTTGATGTCATTAACGAATATCTAATCGCTATTAAAGGACCTCTTACAACTCCAATCGGCGGCGGTATCCGTTCATTGAACGTTGCATTGCGTCAAGTTTTGGACTTATTCGTATGTCTTCGTCCAGTACGTTACTTTGAAGGTGTACCTTCACCAGTTAAACGTCCAGAAGACACTGACATGGTCATCTTCCGTGAAAACACTGAAGACATCTATGCTGGTATCGAATATGCAAAAGGTTCTGACGAAGCTAAGAAATTAATCGAATTCCTGCAAAATGAATTCGGTGTTACAAACATCCGTTTCCCTGAAACTTCAGGTATCGGAATCAAACCGATTTCAGAAGAAGGAACAAAACGTCTTGTTCGCTCTGCACTTAACTATGCGATCAAAGAAGGCCGTAAGTCATTAACGCTTGTTCATAAAGGTAACATCATGAAATTCACGGAAGGTGCATTCAAAACTTGGGGTTATGAAGTTGCAGAACAAGAATTCGCCGATAAAGTGTTCACATGGAACCAATATGACAAAATTAAAGATGCTGAAGGCACTGAAGCTGCTAACAAAGCACAATCTGCTGCTGAAGCTGAAGGCAAAATCATCGTTAAGGATTCCATTGCTGATATCTTCTTACAACAAATCCTGACTCGTCCTAAAGAGTTTGATGTTGTTGCAACAATGAACTTGAACGGAGATTACATTTCTGATGCATTAGCTGCACAAGTTGGCGGAATCGGTATCGCTCCTGGAGCAAACATCAACTACGAAACTGGACATGCCATTTTCGAAGCAACTCACGGAACGGCTCCTAAATATGCTGGTCTTGATAAAGTTAACCCATCTTCAGTTCTTCTTTCAGGCGTTCTTTTACTTGAGCACCTTGGCTGGAACGAAGCTGCAAACAGCATCACGAAATCAGTGGAACAAACAATCGCTTCTAAAGTTGTTACATACGACTTTGCCCGCCTAATGGAAGGTGCAACAGAAGTTAAATGTTCTGAGTTCGCAGACGAGCTTATCAAAAACCTTAAATAATTCATCATATGCTTTCTGGAAAAGTGCCTGAATGGGCTGCTTTTCCAGGAGGCTTATATATATTTCATGAGAATGTTAAAAGTATTCCAAAAGTATTTATATATTTTAAGGAGGAAATAACATGTCTAAACGTAAAAAAATCACAGTGGTAGGTGCTGGATTCACTGGCGCTACAGCTGCATTCCTTGCAGCGCAAAAAGAACTTGGGGATATCGTTTTGGTTGATATTCCGCAAGCTGAAAACCCTACAAAAGGTAAAGCCCTTGATATGGCGGAAGCAGGACCTGTTCTAGGTTTCGATGCTAATATCATCGGTACATCCGACTATGCAGAAACTGCTGATTCCGACGTAGTGATCATCACTGCCGGAATTGCCCGTAAGCCCGGCATGAGCCGTGACGACTTAGTTCAAACTAACCAAAAAGTCATGAAATCAGTAACAAAAGAAGTAGTTAAATATTCCCCTAATACAACAATCATCGTTTTGACTAACCCTGTAGATGCAATGACTTACACTGTATATAAAGAATCTGGTTTCCCTAAAGAACGCGTTATCGGACAATCAGGTGTACTTGATACAGCTCGTTTCCGCACTTTCGTAGCTCAAGAATTAAACTTATCCGTTAAAGATGTAACTGGTTTCGTTCTTGGCGGACACGGAGACGATATGGTCCCTCTAGTGCGTTACTCTTATGCAGGCGGAATTCCTTTGGAAACATTGATCCCTAAAGATCGTTTAGAAGCAATAGTGGCTCGTACCCGCACTGGCGGCGGAGAAATCGTAAACCTTCTTGGAAACGGGAGCGCATATTATGCACCAGCTGCATCTCTAGTGGAAATGGCCGAAGCAATACTTAAAGACCAACGTCGCGTTCTTCCATCCATCGCTTATCTTGAAGGAGAATACGGCTTTGAAGGTATTTACCTTGGAGTGCCGACTGTACTTGGTGCAAACGGTATTGAACAAATCATCGAACTTGATTTGACTGAAGATGAAAAGGCTGCACTTTCAAAATCAGTCGAATCAGTTAAAGCCGTTATGCAAGTCCTTCAATAAGAGATCATGAATAGACTGCCCGGATTGAAAGAAAAGGCAAAGGCCTTTTTCCGACTCCGGGCAGTTTTTTAATCCGCTTCAAAAGAATCCTGGAACTTATAATCTCAATGCTGAAGATAGGAATAACTATATTTCCGTTTTTTTTATGTGTAATTTTCATATAATATTCTTTATAATGGAATTGGATGAGTAGACCAAGGAATTGGTCTTTTGGGTAATACATAATTCAGGAGGATCTAATGTCAAAGAAAATTCTCGTAGTGGATGATGAGCAATCAATAGTTACCTTACTTCAGTACAATTTAGAACAATCAGGCTATACGGTTATCACAGCTTTGGATGGAGAACAAGGGCTGGAGGCTGCCGTGGATATACGCCCCGATTTAGTGGTATTGGATTTGATGCTGCCTAAAATGGACGGGCTTGAAGTATGTAAGCAGCTTCGCCAGCAAAAAATCAATATACCGATCTTGATGCTGACAGCTAAGGACGATGAATTTGACAAGGTGCTGGGACTGGAACTAGGGGCGGATGATTACTTGACCAAGCCATTTAGTCCCAGGGAGGTAGTGGCGCGGATTAAAGCCATTTTAAGAAGATCCCAGTTGCAATCGAACGGAAGTGAGTCAAGTCAGGATCAGGAAGATGGTCTCTTGAAATTAGGGGAATTGAAAGTGTTCCCGGAACGATACGAAGCATTCTTTGATGAACAGCAATTAGAATTGACTCCAAAGGAATTTGAATTACTTTTATACTTGGCGAAGAATAAAGGAAGAGTGCTGACCAGGGATCAACTGCTCAGTGCGGTATGGAATTATGATTTCGCGGGAGACTCACGGATCGTCGATGTCCATATTAGCCATCTTCGTGAAAAAATAGAGAAAGATACAAAAAAACCTCTCTATATTAAAACGATAAGGGGCTTGGGGTATAAGCTTGAGGAGCCTAAAAAAGAATGACGACCTATCGTAAAAAGCTCTTATATACCCTCATCACATTGGTGATGGTCGTCCTGATGGCCGTGGGCTTTTTATTAGGACACTTGTTCAAAAGTTATTATATTAAAACGTTCAATGAGCGTATACAGAACGAAACATTTTTCATTTCTACATATATTCAGGAGCATGGCGGAATCGAGTCCTTTTTGGAAAAAGGGAAGACGGCAAAATTGACACCCCTTTTAGATTCGAATTTAACCATTCTCTCCACGAGTGGAGAAATATTATACGATTCCACATCATCCAATGAAATACTTAAAAGCCATGCCAATGTCCTTCGCAAAATAACTTTGGAAAAAGGGCTTAAGCATGGGGAAGGGTATGAAGTGGTCGAAGGGGAATCGGACCTCCATTATTATTGGAAGACGGTTGAAAAGGACGGCGAGATTGAAGGCTTTGTCGTCCATAGCAATGAAATAGAGGCCATCCATCAAGTGAATAAACAAATGTGGCAAATATTGATCATTTGTTTAGGGGTTGCCTTGATCATCATTCTCATGCTTGCGAGCAAAATCACTTCATATTATACCCGTCCGATCGAAGAGGCGACGATGGCAGCCATTGAACTGGCAAAAGGGAATTACGGAACCCGGACATTCGGGCGGCATTCCGATGAAACGGGAATGCTGACAACTTCCTTGAACATATTGGCGAGGAACCTTCAGGAAACAGAGGTAGCGAGGGAAATGAATCAGGATCGTTTGGAAGCACTTGTTGAAAATATCGGTAGTGGAGTCTTGCTGATAGACAGTAAAGGGTATACGACCTTAATCAACCGGGAATTCAAGAAAAGCTTCCATGTGAACGCCGCTACGTTTTTGTTTCAGGAATATTATTCGGTCATTAAAGATCAGGAAGTGATAGCCATCATCGAAGAGATCTTTCGAACGGAAAAAACGATAAAACGACAGGTGAAGATACCGCTTTCCATAGAACGTAAGCATTTTGAGATTTACGGGGCGCCCATTATCGGGAATCATGATGAATGGAAGGGGATTCTCCTCATTTTCCATGATATCACCGAATTGAAAAGGCTCGAGCAGATGCGGAAGGATTTCGTCGCTAATGTGTCCCATGAATTGAGGACTCCGATCACTTCCATTAAAGGTTTTTCTGAAACATTGTTAGATGGCGCACTAAAAGACGAAAAGACCCTAAAGCACTTTTTATCGATTATCCTGAAAGAAAGTGACCGGCTGCAAGAACTCATTCAGGAGCTTCTGAATTTATCCAAAATGGAGCAACAGGAATTCGTTTTAAACGCAGGGGTCGTGGATATTACGAAAGTACTTGGCGAAATACAAGAGATGCTTATAGGCAAGCTGAAGGAAAAAGAAGTATCCCTTGAAATTAAAACATCACCGGAACCAGTATTCATTGAAGGGGAATCTGATAGGATCAAACAGGTTTTCATCAATTTGATTACGAACGCATTGACCTATACACCAAATGGCGGCAGGGTCACCGTTGATATCATAGAAAATGAACAGACGGTCGATATTGCAGTTCAAGACAGCGGGATCGGCATCGAAGAAAAAGAACTGCCAAGGATCTTTGAACGGTTTTACCGGATTGATAAGGCGAGGAGCCGCGATTCAGGAGGAACGGGCATTGGACTGGCAATCGTCAAGCATATAATTGAAGTCCATAAAGGTAAAATCAACGTCGAAAGCACACCTGGAACAGGGACGACTTTTACAGTCACTTTAAATAAAAGCTTAAAAGGGAAAATGTAGCGGGTTTCTTATTTACAAGTCCTTTACAATTCCTTAAAACGAACTTCATAATGCAGGGGTACAATGGTTGTACAACCCCTCATCCAAGGAGTTAAACATTGACAGAGACATAGTCTCTGTTTGATTTTTTTTGTATAAGTTCAATCTGAATTTTAAAGCAAAGATGATTGGAACAGGTGAGCGAAACTCCTGTAGGAATAGACCGTCCAAGGAGACCCCGCAAGCGCAAAGGGCGGACCGCCCGCGGAAAGCGAGTGCCCAACGTTCCAATTGTACAAACCCTTAAAAAACTTTAGACAGAGACATAGTCTCTGTCTTTTAATTTTGGCTATATTCCCCGGGAACCATTCCTCTATCCTATTTTTCCAGGAAAATATTTGATTTTCATGAAACTTTAGGCCCTTTCTTGCGTAAATAAGATATAACTGCAAAGAAGGGGTGATACATATCGTTAGCTTAAAAAGGATATATACGATCACAGGACTTGTCTTTCTTATTTTAATTTTAGGTGTAGTTGCGATATCGACCTGGTACACGGTTGATGAATCCGATCAAGCTGTCATAATGACGTTTGGTAAAGTGGAGGAGACGATAACGGAACCAGGACTTCACTTTAAACTGCCTTGGCCCATTCAATCGGTCGAGAAATTATCTAAAGAAACATTCAGTCTTAAATTTGGATATAAGGAAGAGGATGGAGAGGTGACGAATTACCCGAGTGAAACCAAAATGATTACGGGTGATGAAAATATTGTGCTGGCCGACCTAGTGGTTCAGTGGAAAATCACCGATCCTCCAAAATATCTATACAATGCAGATGACCCAGAAAAAATATTATACGATACGACTTCAGCTGCATTACGGAGCATTATCGGCAGCACGAAAATCGATGATGCCCTTACATCTGGAAAAGCGCAAATCGAAGCGGATGTACGCGATTTATTGTCACAGCTAATGGAGAAATATGATGTCGGGATTTCCATATCTGCGGTTAAACTCCAGGACGTGGAGTTACCGAATGAAGAAGTGCGGAAAGCATTTACCAATGTAACGGATGCCCGGGAAACGGCGAATACGAAAATCAACGAAGCGGATAAATATGAAAATAAGCGTATGAATGAAGCGGAAGGGGAAAAAGATGCCCTCATTTCTCAGGCTAATGGGGATAAAGCTGCCCGTACGGAAGCTGCCCGCGGGGATGTAGCGGTCTTTGAAAAATTACTCAGTGAGTATAAGGGCAATAAGGGGATTACGAAGGACCGCCTTATTATTGAGACCCTTGAGGAAGTATTGCCGAATGCTGAGATTTATATTATGAATGATGATGGAAACACAATGAAGTACTTGCCGCTTCGCTCGCTTGAAAAGGAGGAAACGAAAAAAACTCCTGCCCCTGATGAAGCCGCTATACCTGAAGAAGAAACGAAAAAAGGGAATGCATCGGAAGAAAAAGCGACAGGGGAAGGGGGCGCTAAACAATGAGCGGAAAAATAATAGATTTCTCTGAACTCAAAAAAGGGAATTTTCATTGGAGGGGCTATGTGAGATTCGGCATTTTCCTGATTATTATCATCGCGCTGCTGCTAATCATCTTCACCAATGTATATATCGTCAAAGAGGGAGAATATAAAGTCGTCCGGCAATTCGGTGAGGTGGTAAGGATCGATAAGACCCCGGGATTGAAAGCGAAGGTGCCATTCATTCAGAGTGTCGTGACCTTGCCGAAGTATCAGATGAGTTCTGATGTTTCAGAAGCGGAAATCAATACGAAAGATAAAAAGCGGATGCTGATCGACAACTATGCCGTTTGGAGAATAGAAGATCCGAAGAAATTGATTACAAATGCAAGGACACTTGAGAATGCCGAAACGAAAATGGGAGAGTTCATCTATTCGGCAGTTCGTTCGGAGCTGGGCCAGCTGAATTATGATGAGATCATCAATGATGAGAAGTCATCCAGGGGAAGTTTAAACGACCGCATAACCGAAAAAGTCAACGATATGCTGCAAAAGGACAGTTATGGCATCAGTCTGACGGATGTCAGGATAAAGCGGACTGACCTGCCTGCCGAAAACGAAGCGTCCGTCTTCAAGAGGATGATTTCCGAGCGGGAATCGAAAGCGCAAGAATACCTATCAAAAGGTGATGCGAAGAAAAACCGTATCATTGCGGATACTGATCGGAAAGTGAAAGAATTGCTCTCTACTGCAGAGGCTGATGCAGAAGTGATCAGGGCTGAAGGAGAAGGGGAAGCAGCGAAAATCTATAATAAGTCGTTTTCCAAAGACCCCGAATTCTATAAACTATACCGGACTCTTGAATCCTACAAAAAAACGATCGGAGATCAAACGGTCATCGTTCTTCCTTCGGATTCCCCTTATGCCAGCTTGTTAATGGGAAATACTAAATAACCTTGATGCCGTCATTTTTCTTTCCGCTTCTACTCATGGTAGAATAGAGAAAGAAAATGAACGGCTTTTTGCGTTTTTATATAGAAGCTATAACTACATAAACCTGTATGACTGGAGGAAGACGGATTTGGATAAAAAGCTAGTACTAATAGATGGAAACAGCATTGCATACCGTGCGTTTTTTGCGCTTCCGCTCTTGAATAATGATAAGGGGGTCCATACGAATTCCGTGTACGGATTCACCATGATGCTCAACCGCATTCTTGAAGAAGAAAAGCCAACGCACATACTTGTGGCATTCGATGCGGGTAAAACGACATTCAGACATGCATCATTTAAAGAATATAAGGGAGGGCGCCAAAAAACGCCGCCAGAATTATCGGAGCAATTCCCTTTCATTCGCGAGCTGCTTGATTGTTTTCAAATAAAAAGGTATGAACTGGAGAACTACGAAGCCGATGATATTATTGGTACGCTTTCTTTGCAAGCGGAAAAAGATGGTTTTGAAGTGAAGGTCATTTCCGGTGATAAGGATTTAACGCAATTATCCTCCCCTAGTACGACGGTTTCCATCACGAAAAAGGGGATTACTGAAATTGAGGAATACACTCCAAAGCATATACATGAAAAATACGGTCTTTCCCCTTTGCAAATCATTGATTTAAAAGGGCTGATGGGAGATGCCTCCGACAATATTCCCGGTATTCCGGGTGTTGGTGAAAAGACTGCCCTTAAATTATTGCATCAATTTGAAACAGTTGAAAACCTTTTGCAGTCGATTGATGAGGTAAGCGGACAGAAATTGAAAGAGAAAATAGAAGAACATAAAGACCTGGCCCTATTAAGCAAAGAGCTGGCTACAATAACGAGGGAAGCGCCGCTTGAAGTTTCCGTAAACGAGACCGAGTATACCGGCATGGATCAGGATCGAGTCATCTCATTCTATAAAGAGCTTGGCTTTTCGACTTTGCTCGATAAATTGGATGTAACGGAAAGTGCACCGCTTGAACAGGAGAAGATTGAGGTTCACTCGGCTGAAATGACAGAAGGAATGTTTGCCGATGAAAGTGCTTTGTATGTTGAAATTTTAGAAGATAATTATCATCGTGCCGATATAATAGGGATCGCCATCAGTAATGAACAAGGTCATTTTTACTTCCATGGAGATGATGCTCTGAGTTTCGGGGCCTTCAAATCCTGGGCAGAGGATGAAACAAAAAAGAAAACGGTTTTCGATGCAAAGCGTACGGTTGTGGCACTTCGCCATCGAGGAGTCGAAATAAAAGGCATCGATTTTGATGTATTTTTGGCATCCTATATCCTGGATCCGGCAGAGTCAGTGGACGAAGTGGCAGAAATCACGAAAACTCAAGGTGCTATCCGCCTTGAAACGGATGACGTTTTTTATGGAAAAGGTGCAAAACGCAAAATACCTGAGGAAGCGGAATTGAGGGAGCATATCGCCAGAAAAGCGAAGGCGATTCTGTCCCTGAAAGAACCGATGATTGATAAGCTGCAAGAGTTCGAGCAATTTCACCTATTTACGGAACTGGAGCTGCCACTGTCGATCATCCTGGCCAATATGGAATGGCAGGGAATCAAGGTGGATATAGGCCGACTGAAAAACATGGGACAGGAAATAGCCATTCGCTTAAGAAACATCGAAGCGCGAATTTTTGATTTGGCTGGAGAGGCGTTCAATATCAATTCACCTAAACAGCTTGGGGCCATCCTGTTTGAAAAGTTGGAGCTTCCTGTCATGAAGAAAACCAAAACAGGTTATTCGACGTCAGCCGATGTGCTGGAAAAACTGGAGAGCAAGCATGATATCGTTAAGGAAATACTATTGTATCGCCAGCTTGGTAAGTTGCAATCCACTTATATTGAAGGGTTGCTTAAGGTGGTCAATGGCAAAACGGACAAGGTGCACACCCGGTTCAACCAAGCATTGACCCAGACCGGCCGGTTAAGCTCAACAGATCCCAATCTGCAGAATATCCCGATCAGATTGGAAGAAGGAAGGAAAATCAGGCAGGCCTTCATCCCTTCCGAAAAGGATTGGATCATTTTTGCTGCCGACTACTCCCAGATAGAGTTGCGCGTTCTGGCGCATATCGCCAATGATAGCGGATTGGTGGAAGCATTCCAGGCCGGGATGGACATCCATACAAAGACAGCCATGGATGTGTTCCATGTATCGGCAGAGGAAGTCACTTCGAACATGAGGCGCCATGCCAAAGCGGTCAACTTCGGAATCGTTTATGGTATAAGTGATTACGGGCTATCGCAAAGTCTTGGCATCACGAGAAAAGAAGCTGGAGAGTTCATCGAGAAGTATTTAAGAAGCTTTCCTGGTGTTCAGGAATATATGGAAGAAAGCATACATGAGGCCCGTCAAAAAGGGTATAGCACGACTCTGATGCAAAGAAGGCGCTATATACCTGAGATAACAAGCAGGAATTTCAACATAAGGAGCTTTGCCGAACGGACAGCAATGAACACGCCGATTCAGGGCAGCGCCGCGGATATCATCAAGCTTGCCATGATAAACATGAATAAGCGCCTGAAAAGTGAAGGGCTTAAAACGAGAATGCTTCTTCAGGTGCATGATGAATTGATTTTTGAAACCCCTCCTGAGGAACTGGAAATCCTTAAAGTGATCGTTCCGGAGGAAATGGAAAATGCCATTGAATTGAACGTGCCCCTTAAAGTGGATTATGCTTTCGGGCCAACATGGTTTGATGCCAAATAATAAAAGATAGGTGATTGCAATGCCAGAACTTCCAGAAGTGGAAACAGTCAGAAGAACGTTAGAGCAGCTCGTACTCGGAAAAGAGATCAAGGAAGTGTCCGTCTTCTGGCCAAAGATCATTAAAGCGCCTGAACCTGTCGAACAGTTTCAGGATGCTTTAAGGGGACAGACGATAAGGGCAATAGGACGTCGGGGCAAGTTCCTCATTTTCACCTTGGATGATTATTCGATGGTTTCGCATTTAAGAATGGAGGGGAAATACGGCGTGCATCCAAAAGAAGAGCCGTATGATAAGCATACCCATGTGATCTTCACTTTCACTGATGGCAGTGAACTTCGGTACAGGGATGTCCGGAAATTCGGAACGATGCATTTATTTGCCAAAGGGGAAGAACTTGATCGGCTGCCCCTTTTGCATTTAGGGCCGGAACCTTTGTCTGAAGATTTTACTGTCGAGGGGCTAAGTAGAAAGCTGGCAAGAACCAACAGGAAAATAAAGCCCGTTCTCCTTGATCAAACGGTAGTCGTTGGGATTGGGAATATATATGTGGACGAGTCGTTATTCCGCTCCCATATTCATCCGGAGAGAATCGCTTCTTCACTCTCATTGCAGGAAATCAAGACGTTGCATCGAGAAATCATTGCGACTTTAGGGGAAGCTGTGGAAAAAGGCGGAAGTACGATTCGTTCATACATTAATTCCCAAGGGCAAATCGGCATGTTTCAGTTGGAACTGAATGTTTATGGACGAAAAGGCGAGAACTGCAAAACATGCGGCACGCCCCTTGAGAAACTGGTCGTTGCAGGACGCGGTACACATATTTGCCCGTCATGCCAGCCGCTAAAATAGCTAATGTTTTTTCAAACACATCGGATGGGCTCCTTCCATATACTAGGGTAGCAACGAGTAGGGAAGGAGTAATATTCCGATGTGGCTACAAATTATTTTTCTCGCTTTTGCAGTTAGTATTGACGGATTTGGCGTAGGTTTGACATTCGGTATGCGGAAGATGAAAATCCCCTTAAGGTCAATAGCGGTCATCTCATTTTGTTCTGCATTGAGTTTAGGCATAGCGATGGTCATCGGACAATTCATCAGTCAGCTCATATCTATCGGGGCGGCTGAAAAAACGGGCGGCATCATCCTCATTTTTCTTGGTGGCTGGATGGTATACCAGTATTTTAAGCCTGAAAAAGATTTGAAAGATGATAGATATCATGAAAAGATCATCTTTAATTTTGAAATTAAATCACTTGGAGTAGTCATTAATATTTTACAAAAACCATTGAATGCCGATTTTGATAAATCAGGTACGATTACAGGTGTCGAAGCGCTTGTTCTCGGTTTTGCACTTTCGCTGGATGCGTTCGGGGCCGGAGTAGGAGCGGCTATGATCGGGATTTCGCCGATCATCCTCGCAGGGTGCATCGCTGTTATGAGTTCGATTTTCATTTGGAGCGGAATTCAAAGCGGGAAATTGCTTTCAAATAATAAAGTTGTCCAGCATTTGACCTTTCTTCCAGGTGTACTATTGATTATCATCGGTTTATTCAAGTTATGATAAGTTTAAAAGGGGGAGCTTATGGGACAAATCATCGGAATCACCGGAGGCATTGCCAGTGGGAAAAGCACCGTCAGCCTCTATTTACAGGAACTCGGATTCACGATTGTCGATGCAGATCTGGCTTCCCGTGCTGTCGTTGAGCCAGGTGAAGAAGCCTATCACCAAGTTGTGAAGGCATTTGGTGAAGATATCTTATTGACGGATGGGAATATAGATCGCGTAAAGCTCGGGTCGATCATATTTAATGATCAAGAAAAGAGATTGCTATTGAATAGCATCGTGCATCCTGCCGTCAGGAATTGGATGCGGCTGAAAACGGAAGCGGCACTATCATCGGGAGAAGAAACGGTGTTCATGGATATTCCGCTCCTATTCGAAAGCAAGCTGACATTCATGGTGGATAAGACGCTTTTGATCTATGTGGATGAGCAAGTTCAATTGCAGCGATTAATGAACAGGAATGGTCTTTCGGAGAAGGAGGCACTTGCCAGGATCAATTCGCAAATGCCCTTGGCCGATAAAAAGGCTTTAGCGGATGCCGTCATCGATAATAATGGTGACATTAATGAAACGAAGCGGCAAGTGAAGTCCATACTTAGCGAATGGTATGTCATATAATCAACACAAAAAGAAGAAACCGCCCGGTTTCTTCTTTTTGTGTTGAAAAAATAAGAACAATCCGCATTTTTATTAGCACAATTCCTTTGAATTATGTTATACTAATTACATGTGAAAGGTAATAAGTATAACACTAATATTTCTGGAGGGTCCGAACAATGAATTCAAGAATAGCGATTAACGGATTTGGGAGAATTGGAAGAATGGTTTTCCGAAAAGCCATATTAGATGAGAGTTTGGACATTGTTGCCATTAATGCAAGCTATCCAGCTGAAACTTTAGCACACTTACTAAAATATGATACGATACATGGTAAATTCGACGGTATCATTATAGCTGAAGATGATTCACTAGTAGTGAATGGCCGCCGAGTAAAACTAATAAATAACCGCGATCCAAAGCTATTGCCTTGGAAAGAGATGAACATAGATATTGTAATTGAAGCCACTGGCAAATTCAATGATCGTTCTAAAGCGGCTCTTCATTTAGACGCAGGAGCAAAAAGAGTTATATTATCAGCCCCGGGTAAAAATGAAGACGTTACCATTGTGATGGGAGTAAATCAGGAAGTGCTGGACATTGACAAGCATTTCGTCATATCCAATGCATCTTGTACAACGAACTGCCTTGGACCGGTTGCAAAAGTGCTTGATGAAAAATTCGGGATAAACAACGGTTTAATGACAACGATACATTCTTATACAAATGATCAAAATAATATCGATAACCCGCACAAAGACTTGAGACGTGCCCGTGCCGCTGCGGAAAGCATGATTCCCACGACTACAGGAGCTGCAAAAGCCATCTCACTGGTGTTGCCGCAATTAAAAGGCAAGCTTCATGGAATGGCGATACGCGTACCGACACCTAACGTATCTTTAGTCGATCTTGTTGTGGATTTAAACCGTGATGTCACGATTGATGAAGTGAACCAAGCATTCATCGATGCTTCAGAAAATGAACTCAAAGGAATCATGGAATTCACGATGGAACCTTTAGTTTCCAGTGATTTCAAAACGAATCCACACTCTGCAATCATCGATGGTTTGACGACGATGATGATCGGGGACAGGAAAGTGAAAGTCCTTGCATGGTATGATAATGAGTGGGGTTACTCCAATCGGGTAGTGGACCTAGTGAAATTGGTTGGCTCCGAGTTGAAAAAAACTTCCGAAGTCGAATTATCAGTAAAATAAAATGAAAAAAACGAGCCTGCTAAAATTTTTTAGCGGGCTATTTTTGATTTTTTATTGGATTTGAAGCAGTTATAGAGAATAGTGACCTAACGCATACCATACTTTTCTTTTGCATCTGCGGCAACTGCTTCTGGTTATTCAACTTTCTCAATCACTCGTTCAACCAGAGGCTCTAATATGGCTAACATGTGTATTTTCAGGTGAAATATCGTCCCCAACACAAATCCATTGCGGTCTGATACCGCATGAAACGAACAGGCGAACTTGTTTTGTTCGTTCTTTTTCACATAGTAGCCACTCTCAGGGTCAGTTGAACTGTCTTTAACCGCCTTGGTTTTTTACCTTAAATAGACTGTAGGCAAAACGAGTTTCTATCTTAATGTAAAACAAAGTTGTTTGGAGCGGGTGTTCGAGACTCCTGCGGGAAAAGCGTATTAAGGGAGACCCCGCAGGCGCAATCGCGCCGAGTAGGCTCCCGGACCGCCCGCGGAAAGCGAATGCCTTACGTTCCAATCAACGTCCAAATTTTAAAATCCTAAAAAAATGTAGACAAACTCAATTATTATCGAGATGGTCCACAGTTTAAGCCCACTAAAATTTTTTTAGCGGACTATTTTTAATACAGTGATCATTCAATTCCTTGCTGCTTTAAGGCGCTGAATAAACCAGAAAACAGAATTTGCTCCAATCGCAATATCCCTATTACATATAAAGTTTATCTTTCCAAAAATTCAATTTGGAGTTGCAAAAAAAATTCAAACCATATATACTATGAATCGTGAACTTCTTCAATAGCGGTTTGCATGATGGCTACTTAAAGGGTTAGGACCTCTTTGGACTAACTTTCCCCCGTGGTAGTTATCAGAACTTATTTTTAAATCATGGTAAGGGGGAAGCTTAATATGGAAACAGCTTACACTATGGAAACTATGGGTAGACACGTCATTTCTGAACTTTGGGGTTGTGACTTTGAAAAACTGAACAATATCGATTTAATTGAAAAGATTTTTGTTGATGCTGCTTTGAAATCAGGTGCAGAGGTACGAGAAGTTGCCTTTCACAAATTTGCTCCACAAGGAGTAAGCGGGGTTGTCATCATTTCTGAATCACACTTAACGATTCACAGTTTTCCAGAACACGGCTATGCGAGCATTGATGTCTATACATGCGGTAACTTGGATCCGAATATTGCGGCAGATTATATTGCAGAAGCTTTGAATGCGCAAACACGTGAAAACATAGAATTACCACGTGGATTAGGTCCTGTACAAATGAAAAAAGCCAATATAAGTGCCCTATAAAAAACACGTATACACAGAGATGCCATGGGTGCATCTCTTTTTTAATGCAATCAATCGGCAGTCTGCTTCCCTTTATAGGGGAGGATGCCCTTGCAGCATAAAGACTTTGACAAAGGTGCTTCAACGGCAGAACAAAAAGTGCCTTCTGCCGGGAGTTACACTTTTTACTTGTACTGGCCGTTCCATTTAATATAAGATTAAGATAGAGAAGTAATTCCTTGGGGAACATTTAGATAGGGGAGTCCTACATAAAATACGGAGCTGATAATGATGAAATGCCCATCATGTCAATATAACGGAACAAGAGTGCTCGATTCCAGGCCAGTCGATGAAAGTAAATCGATTCGACGACGCCGTGAATGTGAGGCATGTGGTTTTCGATTCACGACATTTGAAAAGGTGGAGGAAACACCGCTTATTGTAGTGAAAAAGGGCGGGACGCGGGAAGAGTTCAGTCGTGATAAAATCCTGCGTGGCTTAATCAGGGCTTGCGAAAAACGTCCGGTTCCCTTGAAAGAACTAGAGCAAATTACCAGTTATGTAGAAAAAGAACTACGCAACCAGGGCATATCGGAAGTGAAAAGCGACAGTGTCGGCGAGATGGTGATGGACAAGCTGGCAGAAGTCGATGAGGTTGCCTATGTAAGGTTCGCATCCGTCTATCGACAATTTAAAGACATCAATGTCTTTATCGATGAATTGAAAGATTTGATAAATAAAGAAAGAAAGTAGAGCTGAAGATTCACTTTGGCTCTTTTTTCACTACATCTTTTGAAAGGTTTGAATGGAGATGTCAAAGCATTGGCAAGAATTGCTCCCAGCTGATTCATATTTGGTCTCATCTGCGGGGCTGCTTCATGATTATGATCGGAAAATACTTACCCGACTATATCAACCTCTTATTGGACCTATCTGCATTAGCCTATATATGACGTTATGGAGTGAGTTGGAGGAAAACAGGCTATGGTCGGAAACCTCCTCACATTATCAATTAATGAATACCATCGGCCTTAAGTTAGGTGATATTTATGAAGCACGGCTTTTACTTGAGGGAATCGGTCTGTTGAATGTATATAAGAAATCGAAAAATGAAACGAAGGAATTCATCTATGAGTTAAACCCGCCGCTTTCCCCCCAGCAGTTTTTCACGGATGGAATGCTGAATATTTACTTATACAAAAAAATCGGTAAAGCGCAATTCAACCGGTTAAAGAGATTCTTTTGTGATGACCATATCTTAACCGATCAATATGAAGGTGTGACTAAATCTTTTGCGGAAGTATTCTCATCAGATCATTTGGACTCTTTATATGTAACGGATGAAGCGAAAGATGAATGGCAACCGATGCCTGAACAGCAATACATCGATCGGACGGAAGGCGTCGAGCCATCGGGGTTTGATGACTTATTTGATTTTGACCTTTTATTTGCCGGGATAAAATCCTCGATCGTACCGAAAAAGGCCTTTACTCCGAAAATAAAAAGTACGATTGCCAAACTTGCCTTTTTATATGGCATCGATCCGCTTGAAATGCAAAAACTAGTAATGGATGCCGTTTCATTGGATGATGAGATCGATGAGGAAGTGCTCAGAAAGGCGGCAAGGGACTGGTACCAGATCGAACGGCAGGCCGATATGCCTTCCCTTGTCAATCGGGTGCAGCCGATTCGTGAAAGGACACAAAAAGAGGAACCGAAAACACAGGAACAAGAGTTAATCCGTCATTTGGAGACGATTTCCCCAAGGGAGCGGCTGATGCAATTGTCTGGCGGTGCAGAGCCATCAAGCGGTGATTTGAAAGTGGTTGAAGGCGTGATGATCAATCAAAAGCTGAATCCGGGTGTCGTCAATGTATTGATTGAATATGTCATGCTCAAAACGGATATGAAGTTCACGAAGGGCTATGTCGAAAAGCTGGCAGGCCATTGGGCACGGCTGAAGGTCTCCACGGTGGTCGAGGCGATGGAGCTGGCTAAAAATGAACACCGGAAATATCAGGACTGGGCTCAAGGAAGCAGGAATGCTGCGAAGGGCAGCCGGAAAAAGGCGATACGGGAAGAAGTGGTTCCGGAGTGGCTTGAGAAAAAAGAAGAAGCACAGCAGGAGCAGAATGCAGATCAGCCTGAATTGGATGCCCAGAAACGCGAGCTTCTGGAGAAATGGAAGCTGTGGAAAGCAGGAGGTGAAATGAACGATGGAAAAGATTAATAGGTCCCTTAATAAATTGGCCAATACAAATCAATTTCAACAGCGTTATGAAAAGCTGAAACAGGAGATTTTTGAAAACGAACAAGTGCGGTTATTTATGAATGCCAACAGCTCGACGGTCACGAAGGAAATGATTGATAAAAACTTGGGGAAGCTTTATGAGTTCACTTCACAAAGCAATAAGTGTGATAAATGTCCGAGCTTGGATGGCTGCATCAATATGATGCAAGGGTATTATCCCAAATTGGTGGTTCAAGGGAAAGCCCTGAACCTGCATTATGAAGTCTGCCCGCGGAAATTGGCAGAGGATGAAAAGCGGAAACGGGAAAAGTTGATCCGCAGCCTGTATGTACCGAAGGATATTTTAAAGGCGAGCATTGAAGACTTTACCCAAACGGATAATGAAAACAAACGCTTGTCTGTCTTAAGTAAAGCGATGTCGTTCATTATGGAATATGAGCCAGGTAAAAGGCAAAAAGGCTTATATATATATGGGAAATTCGGTGTTGGGAAAACGTACTTATTAGGTGCGATCGCCAATGAACTTGCAAAAAGGCAAATTTCCTCCCTTATTGTCTATGTACCTGACTACTTGAGGGAACTTAAGGGATCGATAGGTGATAATACGGTCAATGAAAAAATTGAAATGGTGAAAACGGCACCTGTCCTCATGCTTGATGATATTGGAGCGGAGTCCATGACGAGCTGGGGACGCGATGAGGTTTTTGGTCCGATTTTACAATTTAGGATGCTGGAAAACCTGCCGACGTTTTTCACTTCGAATTTTGACTTGAATGGCCTGGAGAACCACCTGACCTTTTCACAGCGTGGTGAGAAGGAAGAAGTGAAGGCGGCCAGGGTACTGGAAAGAATTCAATATTTAGCTGAGCCGGTCAAGCTTGATGGCGTGAATCGGAGAAGATGAAGAAAAGTGGTCTCTTAATGGAGGTCACTTTTTTCTTCTTACAAGGCCCATCCTACTTCTAAACACGTCCCCATCCCCATATACATGAAAAAAGAAGCAAGGGGGAAGGGGGGATGTCGTAGTGCAAATTTCGTTTCAAAACGATTCAGAGGCATTGAAATTACTGAATTTCGTTTCTGTCCATCCACTGGGGGCAGAATTTCAAGCATATATTCGATTTCTTCCGCAACAAGGCATGTATGTGGATATGACGGAGTCTTCAGGTGATGAATGGCTAATTCTGCTTCGTGATGCATTTCATTCTTTTTTATTGGAAGAAAAGACGCTTCCAGTTCTGGAGCAAATAATAGTCGGTAAATTTTTTTATAGGGAACGGGAAGAAATTGAAGCCATCATTGAAATTGCATCATCAATCATCGAGGTGGAAAGGGCCAGGAGTCAAGATGAAGCATTCAGTACGGAGAAACGATTGATTGAGGAAGGACTTCAAAGCATCTTGGCTGGAAAGGTATCTTTTTCATTCGATTCTTTTACGACCTTCCGTTTGAAATCATTTCAGCACACGTTGGAAAAGTATGTCGTCAAGGCGATTGATGAATACAAGCTGGAACAGGACTATCAAAATTTCATTGCTACGCTCCGTGATTGCCTTCATGGGCAGGAGTCGAAATTAAGAAAACTTCACCTGGTCAACCGGGATGGTTTTCATTTCTATGATCAGAAGTTCAGCAAGCTCGACCGTCCAAAAATCAATAGTATGATCGACAGGAGGCTTCTTGCCAAAAGTTCATTATTTCTCGATACGGTGATACTTGCCCCGCTTTTATCGATTGCTCCTGAAAACTTGTGTATCTATACCGATGACAAGGATGAGGGGCTGATTCAGACCATTTCAAGGATTTTCGAAGAACGGGCCACTATCCTGCCACTTTCGTCATTTTCTATGCATTTGAATGATCTTTCGTGGAAAAAAGAAAATTAACCTTGATTTTCACCGTATAACAAATTATAATTTCCTACATACTATTAAAAAACTAAAAGTTATGATGAGGACAAGGGTATTCTAGTCGCCGATTATCAGAGAGGGGAGCCAACAGGCTGTAAGCTTCCTATTCGCATGGAACACTTACCACCTTTAAACTTCGGCTCGGAAAGCAGGCATTCTGCGAATATGAGCTGACGGGAAGCTGCCGTTACCAAGTTACAAGTGCCATTTTGCCGTGAAAAGCAAGCTGGAACGAGGGTGGAACCGCGGGTTAATGATATTTATTACTAAGCTCGTCCCTGTTTTATACAGGGACGGGCTTTTTTGTGTTGTAATGGAATCAAATACCTGTAATTTGTTCGAACAATAAGAAGGAGTGAAACTGAATGTCAGAATTACTGAAAATATCTTTTCCTGACGGAGCGGTTAAGGAGTTTGCTAAAGGCACAACAACTGAAGACATCGCTGCATCCATCAGTCCTGGTTTAAGGAAAAAATCCATTGCCGGAAAATTCAATGGTGAATTATATGATTTGAAACGCCCGATTGAACAAGATGGTTCAATCGAAATCGTCACACAGGACACAGCGGATGCTCTTGAAGTATTGCGTCACAGTACAGCGCACTTGATGGCACAAGCGATCAAACGTTTGTACAAAAACGCTAAATTCGGCGTAGGGCCAGTCATCGAGGGCGGCTTTTACTATGATATGGATCTGGAGGAATCATTGACTCCCGAAGACCTTCCATTGATTGAAAAAGAAATGAAGAAAATCGTCAACGAGAACTTGGAAATTTCCCGCATTGAAGTAAGTCGTGATGAAGCGATTTCCCGTTTTAAAGAAATAGGCGACGAGTATAAATTGGAGTTGATCGATGCAATTCCTGCCGATCAGCAGGTAACGCTTTATGAGCAGGGTGAATTTTTTGACCTTTGTCGTGGAATTCATGTTCCATCAACTGGGAAAATCAAAGAATTCAAGCTATTGAGCATCGCTGGAGCATACTGGAGAGGCGATAGCAAAAACAAAATGCTGCAACGCATATACGGTACGGCTTTCTATAAAAAAGAAGATTTAGCCGAACACCTGCGTTTCCTTGAAGAAGCCAAGGAACGTGACCATCGTAAAATCGGTAAAGAATTGAACTTGTTCATGAGCTCACAGAAAGTGGGACAAGGGCTGCCGATGTGGTTGCCGAAAGGAGCGACCATCCGCCGGACAATCGAAAGGTATATCGTGGACAAGGAAGAACGTTTGGGTTATGACCATGTCTACACACCTGTAATGGGTAGCGTGGACCTTTATAAAACTTCTGGACACTGGGATCATTACCAGGACGGCATGTTCCCTGTCATGGAGATGGAAAACGAACAGCTTGTCCTGCGTCCGATGAACTGCCCGCATCACATGATGGTCTATAAAAACAGCATCCACAGCTACCGGGAACTGCCAATCAGGATTGCCGAGCTAGGCTTGATGCACCGCTATGAAATGTCAGGTGCCCTTTCCGGCCTTCAGCGTGTACGTGGGATGACATTGAATGATGCGCACATTTTTGTCCGCCCCGACCAAATCAAAGAAGAGTTCAAGCGTGTTGTGAACCTGGTTCTGGAAGTTTATAAAGATTTCGATATCAAGGATTATTCATTCCGCCTGTCTTATCGCGATCCGCAGGATACAGAAAAATACTTCGATGATGATGACATGTGGGAAAAAGCGCAAAGCATGTTAAAAGGCGCCATGGATGAACTAGGTCTGGATTACTTTGAAGCGGAAGGTGAAGCGGCATTCTACGGTCCTAAGCTCGATGTTCAGGTACGTACTGCATTAGGAAAAGATGAAACGCTTTCCACGGTTCAGCTTGATTTCTTGCTTCCTGAACGTTTTGATCTTAATTACGTCGGTGAGGACGGCAAGCAGCATCGTCCGGTTGTTATCCACCGCGGTGTCGTTTCCACAATGGAACGTTTTGTCGCTTACTTGATCGAAGAATACAAGGGGGCATTCCCAACTTGGCTTGCACCTATCCAAGCACAAGTGATCCCGGTCTCACCTGAAGTGCACTTGGATTATGCGAAAGAAGTACAGGAAAAACTTAAAGCGCAAGGCATCCGTGTCGACCTGGATACACGTGACGAGAAAATCGGTTACAAAATCCGTGAAGCGCAAATGCAAAAAATCCCGTACATGCTGGTTGTTGGTGACAATGAAGCCAAAGAAGGCAGCGTGAATGTACGTAAATACGGTGAACAAAAATCCGAAACGATCGCTTTTGAAGATTTCGTTTCAGCGATTAAGGCTGAAGTAAGCCGTTAACATCAAAAAGAGGGGCACATATAGTTGTGTCCCTCTTTTTAATTATGGCATGATAAAATGAAACCATCATGTGAAAATATGTACAGCAATGAAAAGGAGGGGCAGCGTGAAAAAGAAATTTACTTATCTATTCGGACCGACATTCCTTGTCATCATCATCTTATTGTTATTGGATGGTTATCGACAATATGCCATCGTCCCGGTCCTGTTATTTTGGATAGCGCTATTTTCTTGGGACGCCATTGAGAAAAAGAAAAAGGCGAAAGAAAACTCTTAACATTTTATGGCTTGGTCAGTATGGACTGTAACCAAAGGGGGAGTGGGGATAAATGGAGATTAGAAAGGCTTCTAGGGAAGACGCGGGTAACTTGGCTGCTCTGTTCAATCATGTTGAAGATTCCGGGTATATGCTGTTCAACCCTGGGGAAAGAAAAGCGACAGCGAAACAAATGGAGAAGCAAATGGTACAAATCGAAAAAAATCCCCTTTCCGTTTTCCTCGTTGCTGCTAGCGGCCATGAGTTGAATGGTTACCTGATCTTATTGGGCAATCAAATGGGCCGAACGAGGCATTCAGCCAAAATCGTCATCGGCATCAATGAACAGGACAGGGGAAAAGGCATCGGTACGAAGCTATTTCAGAAAATGGAGGAGCATGCACGGATAAGCGAAATCAGGCGCCTGGAATTGTCCGTGATTGCAAACAACGCCCCTGCGCTTTCCTTATATCGAAAGATGGGTTTTGAAAAGGAAGGAATAAAGCGGGAATCACTGTTTTTTGATGGGAAGTATCATGATGAATATTTTTTGTCCAAATTACTTTAAAAAACGTATTGTCAAATATGAGAATGTCTGATAATATTAATTTTGTTGTGAAAAACGAATAAATTAGCATTTGACAAGTCATCAGTGTTTATGATATATTTCTAAAGTGAATTGAATACGTGTTTGAGGAAAAGAAGAAGCACCCGCTTCTCACCTGGTTGACGCAAACAATGCAGTTAACAGGTCATGATTTGATTATTTGGATCTTTCTGAATGAGTCTATCAGTGTGGGTGCAGCATGCATCCACACTTTTTTATTATGATTATATCCTGTAAGCGAGTTGTGAGCGTGACCGAATTTATTCAAATATTCGTATTCGCCAATATCTTTGGAGGTGGCTAACTATTAGTAAAGACGCGATGGTAAACGAGGGCATCCGAGCCCGTGAAGTTCGTCTTATTGACCAAAACGGAGAACAACTTGGAATTAAAACGAAATTCGAAGCATTGGAAATTGCCGCTCGTGTAAATCTTGATCTAGTTTTAGTTGCTGCAAATGCAAAGCCTCCGGTAGCCCGGATCATGGACTACGGAAAACACCGCTTCGAGCAGCAAAAGAAAGACAAGGAAGCACGTAAAAATCAAAAAGTCATCAGTCTGAAAGAGGTTCGTTTGAGCCCGACGATTGAAGAACATGATTTCAATACGAAGCTTCGCAACGGTATTAAATTCCTTGAAAAAGGCGATAAAGTAAAAGCTTCTATCCGATTCAAAGGACGTGCCATTACGCATAAGGAAATTGGTCAACGTGTACTCGTTCGTTTTTCTGAAGCATGTAAAGAAGTGGCTACAATCGAGCAACACCCAAAAATGGACGGGCGCAGCATGTTCATTATCTTAGCACCGAAAAACGAAAAGTAATTGTAAAGTAATTTGTAATGAGGAGGAATACCTTATGCCTAAAATGAAAACTCACCGCGGATCTGCTAAACGTTTCAAAAAGACTGGATCCGGCAAACTTAAGCGTTCTAACGCTTACACAAGCCATTTATTTGCTAACAAATCTACTAAGCAAAAGCGTAAGCTTCGCAAAGCTAGCCTTGTAAGCAAAGGTGACTTCAAACGTATTCGTCATATGCTAGACAACATTAAATAAGTTCGATTTATCGAGTTAAATAGGAGGGAAATAACATGCCACGTGTAAAAGGCGGTACTGTTACTCGCAAACGTCGTAAAAAGGTAATAAAATTAGCTAAAGGTTACTATGGCGCGAAACATATTCTTTTCAAAGTAGCTAACCAACAAGTAATGAAGTCAGGAAACTATGCTTTCCGTGACCGTCGTCAAAAGAAACGTGATTTCCGCAAACTTTGGATCACTCGTATCAACGCTGCAGCACGCATCAACGGTCTTTCTTACAGCCGTTTAATGCATGGTCTAAAGCTTGCTGGTATCGAAGTGAACCGCAAAATGCTTGCTGATCTTGCTGTTGCTGACGAACAAGCTTTTGCTCAATTAGCAACTGCTGCTAAACAACAATTAGACAAATAAGTCTGACTGATACAGCCACTCTCTTTTAAGAGGGTGGCTTTTTACATATTTAAAGGAGGAAATGAAGATGCAAGGAGTATGGTTCATTGCTGCTTATATGATCATCACGAACATCATCGGGTTTGCCTTAATGGGAATCGACAAAAGGAAAGCGCGTAATGGGGAGTACCGGATCAGCGAAAAGACACTTTGGTTTTGGGCGGTCATAGGCGGAGGTACTGGGTCCTTTTTGGGGATGAAGCAATTCCGCCATAAGACGAAGCATGCCGCTTTTAAGTGGGGCCTGCCTATATTGATGATTCTTCAGATAGGCTTATTGATTAAGATATTCATTCAATTGTAATATGTAGCCGGTATAATGTATATGCTTGTAGAAGCAGCAAAGAGTAGCTGGAGGGAGAGCATGAATGATAAACTGACACTTGTGATGAGCTACGTTCAATCAGGAAGCGTGTTTGCACCGTTGATTTTTATCACTTTTCATTTATTAAGGCAATTTTTATTCATTCCCGTCATTGTGGTTTGCATGTCTGGCGGAGTATTATTCGGGGCAGCTTTTGGAACCATCTATTCGGTAATCGGTTTGACGTTGTCCAGTATGGCCTTTTATTTCGTGATAGGCAAATTTCCGAAAACAAAGGATAGGCTGCTGCGGCTTAAGAATAAGCTGTTTGGAAACCGAAAGCTGAACAGCCGGCAAATTGCAGTACTGAGGCTAATACCATTCATTCACTTTTACTTGCTGTCGCTTTGCTTATTGGAATCCAATAAAGGGCTGAAAAATTATTTTTATCTATCCTTCATGACCAATCTCCCTGTAGCATTCGTATATACGGTTTTTGGCCACTATATTGCAGATTTCAGTCCAACCCTGATCGTCATCATTTTATTATCCTTAACCTTATTGCTCTATTTATTGAGAGAGAAGCAGACGGTCGTACCCTGGAAGGAATTTTTTCGTTCAGATGATTAATATAGAGCCTTGAGTACATTTTTCTCAAGGCTCTTCAATACGCGTGATTTTTTTTCATTTTTTTAAAAATTCCTTAACAGGGCTCTTCCAATCAATAACGGCATCCGGATATTGTTTTTTAATGGCTTCCTCGATTTTTAAGAAGTCATTTCGCTTCAAGCCTTTCAGGCCGGCCACTTTCTTGGGCCATATGAAGATGGAGATGACCTCAAAGGAGCGTTCCGTCGTCCCTAGATACTTTTCCCCTTCAAACATCACCCCGTTGTACGTCAATAAAAAATTCTTTCGTATATTGGCTGTATCGTCAAGCAGAAAGAACTTTTTCTGTTCATGTGCCAGCTCTAATTTTCTTTTCGGATTAAATAGGTATTTGATGACTGTATATATAAAGAAAATGATGAGAGCCAAAAGAATGAACCGCATGATCAATACCATGGAGCTACCTCCTTAAACAGAGTGATTCCCTTCATTTACGTATGGGTTTTTAATAAGTTTCATTTATTTGATATAATTTAGGGGAAGACAAGGAAAGAAGTGATGAAAATGAACATAGGTAAATTAATGGAAATGCAGGCAGCTTTGGATGAGCATATACAATCAAAGCATGAATTGGGTGCTGAAGACTTGGTGGAACGGAAGATACTTGCTCTTTTAGTGGAGCTTGGAGAGCTTGCCAATGAAACGAGATGTTTTAAATTCTGGAGTCTTAAAGGCCCTTCTGATAAAGAAACGATTTTGGCTGAATACGTGGATGGCATTCATTTCATTTTGTCACTCGGGATCGAACGGGGATTTGTACCGGAAGTTCCATCCGCCCCAAACATGCATCAGGAGGATTTGACTGTTCAATTTACTGCTATTTATGGCTACATCAGTGAATTTCGCACACAGTTGACAGAGTCATCTTTCCAAAAGGTTTTTGCTGCGTATTTACATTTAGGAGAGTTGCTTGGATTTTCAGCAGTGGATGTGGAAAAAGCATATGTAAGCAAAAATGAAGTGAATTACGAAAGGCAAAAGCAAGGCTACTGATTGTTTATGTAATCGATTGTCTGTATAATTATTCTTGTAATGTAAGTTATAGGGAGGTTAAAGAATGGCTCAATTGGATGAAACGTTAAAGATGCTTCGGGACTTAACGGATGCTAAAGGCATTGCAGGAAATGAAAGTGAAGTAAGAAAAGTGATGACCGAATACATAACACCATTTGCGGATGAAATATCGACAGATGGCCTGGGAAGTTTGATTGCCAAGAAAACGGGAGATGAAAACGGACCGAAAATCGTCGTTACCGGGCATATGGACGAAGTCGGTTTCATGATCACGCAAATTGATGATAAAGGATTTTTGCGTTTTCAGCCGGTAGGGGGCTGGTGGTCACAGGTAATGCTGGCCCAGCGCGTGACGATCGTTACAGGTAAAGGTGATATAACTGGCATTATCGGTTCCAAGCCGCCACATATACTGTCAGCGGAGGCGCGGAAGAAGCCGATTGATATTAAGGATATGTTTATTGATATTGGTGCATCCAGCAAAGAAGAGGTTAAGGAATGGGGCGTCAAGCCAGGGGATATGGTTGTGCCATATTTTGAATTCACGGTCATGAATAATGAAAAGATGCTTCTCGCCAAAGCCTGGGACAATCGAATTGGCTGTGCAATCGCCATTGATGTGCTTAAACAGCTGAAAGACAGCGACCATCCTAATGTAGTTTATGGAATTGGTGCTGTGCAAGAAGAGGTCGGCCTGCGTGGCTCCAAAACATCCACATTCAAAATTCAGCCGGATATCGGCTTTGCCGTTGATGTAGGCATTGCTGGTGATACTCCGGGGGTTACCGAAAAAGAAGCGATGAGTAAGATGGGGGAAGGCCCGCAAATCGTCATATATGACTCATCGATGGTGGCACATAAGGGATTACGCGATTTCGTCACCGACACAGCTGATGAAATGAATATTCCTTATCAATATGAATCGATTCCAGGCGGCGGAACGGATGCCGGTTCCATTCATTTAACGGCAAATGGCGTGCCCGCACTGGCGATCACGATTGCCACACGCTACATTCATTCACACGCAGCAATGCTTCACAGGGATGATTATGAGAATGCAGTTAAGCTCATTGTCGAAGTGATTAAACGCCTCGATCGCGAAGCAGTTGATCGGATCATTTACGAATAATATAGTGAAAGTTAAAAATGGAGAGGCCTAAATTAGGTCCTCTCCATTTTCTTTTTCTTATTTCTACTTGTCTTCGACGATTATATAGACCGCTTTGATGGGTCCGTGGACGCCGACGACAAGGTCCATTTCGATATCAGCAGAGTTGCTCGGCCCTGTTATGAAATTGATGCAGGAAGGAACGACCTCGCCCCGTTTAACTTTTGAACGGATGGCCGAAGCAGCCTGGGTCATTCGCGGTACGATCGTGCTTTTTGGAATGATGGAAACATGGCAAGAAGGAAGGAAGCTGATGGAACGGCCGTGATCCTTGTCACTGAACAAGACGACAGTCGCTGATTCTGCTAGTGTCATCTCACTGAATGTGATTCCGATGTTAGCACTTTCGGCTTTTTCGACATTTTCTTTCCCGGCTTGGTGATCCCATATATGGACATCTTTTTCCTTTAAGATACCCTCTAACCCATAGTCGGAAAATCGATCGTCCTTAGGGATGATCAAGGGTCCGTTTCCAAGCTCCTCGATCACCTGTGTTAAACAATGCATCACTTGCTTGGAGTCGGTAACGTGAAATTGAGTATGCACCCGTTTACATTGCTCCTCCAATTCCGCGACAAGATCATTTGGTGCCGCATGTTTCAAAACTTCTTTTTGGGGGGCGTGCTTCCATTCCGGAACGGAGATGCCTTCCGTAATAGGAGCCCTTCCCAGGTTTTTGGCTATATTGTTTAAAAATGTCCCTTCATTATGGATGGTTCCATTCATGATGGTTTCCCTCCTTTTTCCCGATTTTTGAACCAGTCGCGAAAGCTCTCCTTTCCTGGAGCAGGGAACTCGCGGCTTTCTGTCCAAGTTTTGAGCGGTCCCGGTCCTTTTGAGATAATATCCCCCGTTTTAAAAGGAGACAACGCTGATGGGGCCATTTTGGAGCCGAACTTATAAAGCATAGGGGAGGCCGCACCGATTCCGAAGGCTTTCATGGCCATCTTTTCTGAAAATGGCGCCATTTTTTCCTTTTCAACGATGACTTCACGATGCTTCCTCAGTAAATCATGGAGAGGAATCTTTACTGGACAGGCATCTGTACAGGCTGCACATAGAGTGGAGGCATATGGCAGCTCTTTGAAATCATCATACCCTCCGAGTAAGGGTGAAAGCACAGCACCGATTGGTCCCGGATATATTGAACCATATGAATGACCGCCAACCTGGCGATAAACCGGGCAGACGTTTATACAGGCAGCACAGCGAATGCATTGAAGAACGGATTGAAACTCAGTTCCTAAAATGGAGGAGCGTCCATTATCCACGATCACAAGGTGAAATTCCTCGGGTCCGTCTACATCGCCTTCATCACGCGGACCGGTAAGTGCGGTGATGTAACTGGTCAACCTTTGGCCGACAGCGCTTCTTGTCAATAAGCTGACAAGGACCTCGAATTCATCGAATGTAGGTACAAGCCTTTCCATTCCCATCACGGTGATTTGCGTTTTTGGGAGGGCCGTGACCAAATCGGCATTTCCTTCATTCGTCACCAAACCGATCGAGCCCGTTTCCGCAATCGCAAAATTACAGCCGGTAATGCCTACATCGGCGCTTAAGAAATCTTTCCGCAGAATGCCCCGGACATGGGCGGTAAGCTCTTCCGGTTTTTCAGTTTGCGTATATGCAAGCTTTTCTTTAAAAACATCCCTAATCTGCTCCTTATTTTTATGGAGAGCAGGTGCGACGATATGGGAAGGGGGATCATGATCATCCACTTGTAAAATGTATTCACCAAGGTCCGTTTCAACGACATCGAGGCCAACTGCCTCAAGAGTGGCATTCAAATTGATCTCTTCCGTGACCATCGATTTGGATTTCACGACCTTTTTGGCATTCTTTTTTACAATAACATCCTTGATGTATCCGCTTGCTTCTTCGGCCGTTTGAGCGAAGAAGACATGACCGCCTCTTTTCGAAACATTTTCTGCGAGCTGGTGCAAATAGAAATCAAGGTTACTAAGCACATGCTGGCGGATTTCTTCCCCAAGGGAACGCCAATCCTCCCAGCTACCCAATTCATCAACGGCAGTCAGCCGCCGTCCGTGTAATCGTTCTTGGGCACTCGATACGGCCAATCGCATAAAATCATTATGTATTCCTTCATCCACCCGGTCTTTAAACTTGGCAGAGCTGGTTTTCATAGCCATAAGTTTTTCCCCTCCTCGCTTTCTTTAAATACTATTCAAGACTTCCGCAATATGAAGCACTTTCACCGGTTGCCCCTTCCTTTGGATCCGCCCGCCGATATTCATCAAACATCCTGCATCCCCGCCGATTAAAAAATCGGCCCCGGTAGCTTCAATATTGCAGACTTTCTCCTCGACCATTTGCCCGGAAATGTCACCCATCTTGACCGAAAAGGTTCCCCCGAACCCGCAGCAGTTTTGGGCATCTGGAAGTGGTGTCATTTCCAGTCCCCTGACATGGCTTAACAAAATGGCAGGTGCTTCCTTGACCTTAACCAGCCGTGTCATATGGCATGAAGTATGATAAGTGGCCTTTCCCTTAAGGGTCGCCCCGACGTCGGTCACTTTTAAGACATCCACGATGAATTGGGTCAATTCATATGTTTTAGCCGCTAATGATGCCGCTTTCTTTTCCCATTCGGCATCGCCTTTGAAAAGGGCCGGATATTCCTTGAACATCGCTGCACAGGAACCGGAAGGGGTTACGATGTATTCAGCATCCGCGAACGTTTTAATCATCTTTTTCATAGCTTCCTTCGATTCCTTCGTATACCCGCTATTATATGCCGGCTGTCCGCAGCATATCTGGGACTCCGGGAAATCAATCTCACAGCCTAATCTCTCGAGTAGCTCCACTGTCGCTTTGCCGACATTGGATTGAAACAAATCCACTAAACATGTTGCAAAGAGAGTAACTTTCAATCTGAACTCCTCCTTTTTCAAATAGGTTAACAGGTCATCTGATGACCAGGAAATGGAAAAAGGAAATGGTTTAGAGAATATACCAATTTCCAAGATTTTTTAAATGAAGTAATCGTTTTCAAAATAATATATCAATTTAATCCTTTTTTGTATAGGGTATTTTTAAAATTAAAGAAAGGTCAACTATGCTTTTGCTGATTTTTTTGGATGACCCGGTCCAGGGATTCCTCGACGCTTTGAAGGTGAAACAGCATGGCACTGCGGGCTCCGTCTTCATCCTGTGTCAAGATTGCATCATAAATCCTGACATGCTGCTGGTAAAGCTGCTTAAGTGTCATCTCTTCGGAATAAAGCGCAATCCGACGGATATCACGCATCTTTTCCGTCATTAATTCTGAAACGTGGTTCATCAATGTAATCAGCAGCTCATTTTGTGATGCGTTTGCCACTGCAACATGGAAGGCGATGTCCGCTTTATCACTTAGCTCTTCATCATCTGATACCTTTTCCATATCAAAAAGCCTGTCCTTGAGTTCGATAAGGTTTTCTTCCGTTCTCTTCTTCGCTGCCACTTCTGCCGTACCGGACTCAAGGATTTTCCGAACTTCCAGTAAATGCTTGATATTGTCTTGATCCATCAAAAGGGCGGCAGACAAGGGGTGGTTCATGATGGCGGGGTCGAAGGTTTTAACGAATGTTCCTTCACCTTGTTTTATTTCAATAAGTCCCATTGAACTCAATGCACTTAATGCTTCGCGGATGGCCGGGCGCCCGACTTGGAAATTTTCCGCAAGCTGCTGAATGGAATCCAATTGTTCACCTGGTTTCAGGCTGCCTGACCGAATCATTTCATAAAGTTCATCGCTGACTTCTTCATAAATTTTTTTCGGCTTTATTTTTTTATATACCAAGTAGTAGCACCTCTATTTTCTATGAGTTTCTCTGCTTAATATTATATAACACAAATGCTCTTTGACACTTCCGGAAGGGTGAAAAATCAACAAAAAATAAAAAAAAATCTTGATTTTATATTTTCAATCATTTAATTTTAATGAGTACTCATCAAGTCATCTGATGACTTTGAATATTTTGATATGTAAGGGGTTTCAATTAGCGGTTGATTTCTGAATTTTTTAAAAAATCTATAGAAAATGGAGTCGAAATCAATGACATGGACACAAAACTTTACGCCGATCACCGATAATTTAGTTTTATCATCTCTTGCCGCACTCATTCCAATTCTTTACTTTTTCTGGGCACTTACCATCAAACGTATGAAAGGTTACATTGCAGGTATAACCACGTTGCTTGTAGCTCTTGCAGTGGCTGTATTGATATATGGAATGCCTGCAGGAAAAGCAGTGATGTCTGCTTCACAAGGAGCTGTATATGGGCTGCTCCCAATCGGATGGATAATCATCACTTCCGTATTTTTGTACAAAATGACCGTTAAAAGCGGACAATTCAATATCATTCGTTCTTCGGTGCTTTCGCTTACGGAAGACCGCCGTCTTCAGGCATTATTGGTGGCATTTTCTTTCGGGGCCTTTTTAGAAGGTGCTGCGGGATTTGGAGCACCGGTCGCCATTTCAGCCGCGCTTTTGGTCGGTCTCGGATTTAACCCTCTTTATGCAGCCGGGATTTGTTTGATCGCGAATACCGCTCCGGTAGCATTCGGGGCGGTTGGAATACCGATCATCGCCATGGAAGGCCCTACTGGCATAGCCGCCATGGAGATTTCAAAAATGGTCGGCCGCCAATTGCCATTCCTTTCGGCTTTCATTCCGCTTTATCTCATTTTGATAATGACTGGATGGAAAAGGTCGCTTGAAGTCCTGCCGGCAATTTTGGTTTCCGGAATTTCCTTTGCCATCACACAGTACTTAAGTTCAAATTTTCTTGGGCCCGAATTACCGGACATCCTTTCGGCGTTAGTGTCACTACTTGCATTGGCGATCTTCCTTAAATTCTGGAAACCTAAAACGATTTTTCGCTTTGCATCCGAGGAAACGGCAGCCACTGTCGAACCTTTATATACAGCCGAAGCGGAAACAAAATACACGAAATGGCAGATATTCCATGCTTGGTCACCATTCCTTCTGTTAACGCTTTTCATAACAATATGGGGGATGAACCCAATAAAGCCGGCACTCTCCGGACATTATGAAGGCAACAATGTGCTGCTTGGCGCAATCAATGAAATCGGGAAGCTATTAACCTTCCAAATCGAAGTCCCAGGTCTGCATAATGAGATAATCGGAAGCAATGGATTGCCGATTGCGGCTTTCTATAAAATAGAACTGCTCGGAGCAGCCGGGACTGCCATTTTACTGGCTGCCATCGTAACGAAGTTCATCGCACACATGTCTGCAAAAGACTTCTTTGGCACCTTTGTTGAAGCGATGAAAGAGTTGGCAAAACCAATCTTGATGATTTCTACCGTGGTGGCCTTTGCCTATGTAACGAACTCTTCAGGCATGTCGACAACATTAGGGATGACCCTTGCAAAATCGGGTGATTTATTTCCGTTCTTCGCACCGGTTCTTGGCTGGCTGGGTGTATTCATTACCGGATCGGATACATCAGCCAACCTCTTATTTGGCAGTCTGCAGAAAGTGACCGCTCTTAAGGTGGGGATGGAACCGGTCCTGGCACTGGCGGCGAACTCTTCCGGAGGGGTGACCGGAAAAATGATTTCACCTCAATCGATAGCGATTGCATGTGCTGCAGTTGGATTGGCGGGCAGGGAATCGGAATTATTGAGATTCACGCTCAAACATAGTCTTTTCTTATTACTGCTTGTTTGTGTGATTACCTTCTTGCAAAATGGCGTCCTTTCCTGGATGATTCCATAAGTAGAATGAGGCTCTCCTTTCATAGGGGAGCCTCGAAATATTTATCAAGCCAATACAAAAAAGGAGGAAATATAATGCAATTGGCAGCTGTGGCAGGAAAATTGGTTCATGAGGTTCGGAAACTGATTGAAGAGGAAATCATCATTATTGATCATGCTGGCACAATTATCGCCAGCACCGACAGCAGCCGTATTGGATCTTATCATGAAGGAGCCATCCACGCTTTCAACAATCGTGAGAAATTGATCATCAACAAACAGGATGAACGAAGTTGGAAAGGAGTGAAGGCAGGTATAAACCTACCTATTTTCTTCAACAAGGAAGCTGTTTGTGTCATTGGAATTACAGGTGACCCCAAACATGTTTCCCCTTATGCGGAACTATTAAAAAAGATGACGGAGATGTTCATTCAGGAAAGCTATCATATCGAACAAGCAGAATCCCAATCACGTCTGATGGAATTCTTTGTATTTGAATGGCATCAGCTGCAGACGTTCAATGAGCATTTCCTTCAGAAGGCCAAGTTGCTTGGGGTCGATGTTCATGCAGACCGGATCATCACTCTTGGTGAATTCAAGACTGAGGAAATCATTGAACCTCATGTTTGGAGAACGCTTCAGATTTACATAAGACAGCAGCATCCCAATGACATCGCAGTCCGTTGGGGGAGGAACCAATTCGTCATTCTTTCAATAGCCGATTTCATCGGTTCAAAAAACCAGCAATATAATAAACTAAGTAAACTGCAAAAAAAGCTGGAGGAGAGTTCGGGTTATAAAGTGTGTGCAGGAGTTAGTTCGCGTGCATCAGGATCCGTTTTCAGGTCCGCGTTTTTTAAAGCGGAACGTTCCTTGAAAATCGCGTGTCCTTCATCGGGGATCATATTTGATGAGGACTTGAAGCTTGAGGTCCTGCTTGATGAAGTTACCGCTGAAACAAGACAGGAATATTTATCCAGGACGATTCAGGAGCTGCTTCCTAATGAGGAGCTGCTTAAAACCCTTTCCATGTATTTTGCATGTGATCTATCTTTGAAGGAAACCGCTAGAGCCCTGCATATCCATATCAATACCCTTCATTACAGGCTTAAGCGCATAGAGGATTTGACCCGACTGAACCCTAGGAAGCTAGCCGATTTAGTCACTATGTATCTAGCAGTAAGAGTATTGGATAAACATACAAAATAATTCTCTGGAAAGCACTAAATTCTATATGTTCATACATAGAAGGTTGAGTGTTTTTTTCTTATACTTACATCATATAAAAAATCTCGAATTTCCTATGTTTTTGAGGAGGGTGTACATGTTAACAAAGCAGGTTAAGCAGCTACTTCTTAACATCGTCGGTCAGGAGAATTACGATGACTCGAAAGTGGAATGTCTAGTCTATTCATATGACGCAACGCCAGGCTTTCAAGCGATGCCGGATGCTGTCATTAAACCGGGCAGCACAGCTGAAGTCTCAGCCATCGTCAAAGTTTGCAACGAATATAATGTTCCGATCGTTCCACGCGGGTCTGGGACGAATTTGAGCGGAGGCACCTGCCCGACAGAGGGAGGGCTTGTCCTTTTATTCAATCGAATGAATTCATTACTTGAAATAGATGAGGAGAACTTAACGGCGACCGTACAGCCTGGGTTCATCACATTGGACTTGATTTCAGCAGTTGAAGAAAAGGGATTGTTTTATCCGCCGGATCCAAGTTCGATGAAAATCTCCACGATTGGCGGCAACATTAATGAGAACTCTGGTGGACTGCGGGGATTAAAGTACGGAGTCACCCGTGATTATGTCATCGGGCTTGAAGTTGTCCTTCCGAATGGAGACATCATTCGAACAGGGGGCAAGCTTGCCAAAGACGTAGCCGGATATGATTTAACGAAACTATTTGTCGGATCGGAAGGGACCTTGGGAATCGTTACGGAAGCGATCCTAAAGCTGATCCCCATGCCGGAAACGACAAAGACGATGCTTGCCTTATATCAAGATCTGGATGCTGCAGCCCAGTCAGTGGCCAAGATCATTTCAAATAAGATCATTCCTGTTACATTGGAATTTCTGGATCGGCCGACTTTGATCGTTGTTGAGGACTTCGCGAAAATCGGTTTGCCCACCAATGTTGAAGCCGTCCTGCTGATTGAACAGGATGGTCCGCCTGAAGTGGTGGAACGTGATATGAAAAGGATGGCCGATATCTGTCTAGAGGAAAAGGCGGTTTCAGTGGAAATTGCCGAAACGGAATCTGACGCTGTCGCCTTGAAAACAGCAAGACGGACAGCCCTTTCCGCACTGGCACGCCTCAAGCCGACGACCATTTTGGAAGATGCCACCGTTCCCCGCTCGGAAATTGCCAAAATGGTTAAAGCAATTAATGAAATCGCAGACAAGCATAACGTGGACATTTGCACTTTTGGTCATGCTGGGGATGGGAACCTGCATCCAACGTGCATTACCGACGCTCGTGATCATGAGGAAATGGAGAGGGTGGAGCTCGCTTTTGCCGACATTTTTGCCGCGGCTATCGACCTTGGCGGGACGATTACCGGTGAACATGGTGTGGGAGCGATGAAGGCCCCGTATCTTGAATGGAAGCTGAAGAAAGAAGGGATTGATGCCATGAGAGCGATTAAACAAGCTTTCGATCCCAATAACATCATGAATCCCGGCAAAGTATTTGCCAAGGAAACAAGAAAAAGGGTGGTGGTTACTTCATGACGACAGTTCAGGAAAGGGAAACCATTGCCATTCAATTCGCGGAAAAAATGAATGAAGATGAATTGTTGAATTGTATGCGCTGCGGCTTTTGCTTACCCCATTGCCCGACATACATAGAATCGGGGCTGAAGGAATCCCATTCACCAAGGGGCCGGATCGCACTTATGAAAGCGGTGGCAGATGGTGTGATTGAGCCTGATGAGGATGTGGAACGTTCGTTGAGTCTTTGCCTCGGCTGCAGGGCTTGTGAGCCTGTGTGTCCTTCAGGTGTGAAATATGGACATCTTCTTGAAGAAGCAAGGGATATCATCCATCAGAATAAAAAACACAGTTACCCTGTAAAAACGATCCGCAAGGCCGTTTTTAGTGGGTTATTCCCACACCAGGAGCGAATGCAGGCCATGACGAGTTTGCTTGGCTTCTATCAGAGATCAGGACTGCAATACATGGCCCGTAAAACGGGAGTCCTCAACCTGCTTCCAGATAATTTGGCAACCATGGAAAAAGTGCTGCCGAAAGTCCCGAAAAAATCAGAAATGAAAAATAGGCCAACCGAGCTGCCTGCAATCGGAACGCCGCTCAAAAAGGTGGCTTTCTTTTCCGGCTGCTTGATGGATACGATGTTTTTGGAAACGAACAAGGCAACACTAAAGCTTCTTCAGCTGGCCGGATGTGAAATCGTGATTCCGAAATCCCAGGCATGTTGCGGGGCGCTGCATGGGCACAGTGGTGAAAAAGAAGGTGCTAAGCAACTGGCCAAGCGTAATATAGAAGCTTTTGAAGCGGAGGAAGTTGATTATATTATTACGAATGCCGGCGGCTGTGGAGCTTTTCTCATAGATTATGACCATCTGCTCCAAGCTGAACCGGAATGGCACGACCGTGCAATCGCATTTAAAAATAAGTTGAAAGATATCAGCGAGATTCTCGTTGATTTGCGTTTTCAGGAAAAATTCCGCCTGAAACTGCCAGCTCAAACCGTAACTTTCCAGGATTCCTGCCATTTACGGAATGTGATGAACACCTCCTTGGCTCCGCGAATTCTCCTTCAATCGATAGATGGAATCGATTTTAGGGAAATGAAGAATGCCGATCGATGCTGCGGCTCCGCTGGGATTTATAATATTGTTGAATCAGAGATGTCCATGAATATTCTTGACTCTAAAATGGAGCACACAAAATCGACACAGGCCGATATTGTTGTAACAGCAAACCCTGGCTGTCTGTTACAAATGCAATTGGGGATCGAGAGGGAAAACTTGGGGGATTGTACGAAAGCGGTGCATTTTGCAGACCTGCTAATAAAGGCTGTGGCTTTATAATAGAAGAAAAAGAATGCAAGTAGAAAATAAATGGAATTATTTGGTTAAACATTACAATTTAATAAATGAGGAAACCCTTGTAAAGTCTGGACTTTAGATAAAAATGCGTTCTGTGCTGAGAACAAATTGTAAATGTTATAACAAAAAAGAAATATTGATTCCTCGTTTACTTAGGTTCATAGCGGGTAGAGTTTATACATAGCATCAATTAAACGAAACAACAAAACCTAAGGAGGAATGTAAAATGAATAAAACAGTATATGGAGTATATGAATCAAATGCAGAAGTGATCCAGGCAATAAATGCACTTAAGGCAAAGGGCTTTGAAGGGGACGATATCACGGTCGTCGCAGACAAGGAAGAAACATTGGATTTCACGAACACTCAACGCGAAACGGATGTTCACACAATGACGAATGTTCCTAATGACGAATCATTTATGGACAAGGTGGCACGTTTCTTCATGCCGGATGATACGGCAGACCTTTCAACAAGATTGGCGAATGCAGGCCTTTCGAATAGTGAAGCTGCTGAACATGTCTTTGATGTAGAAAATGGAAAAGTCCTGGTTCTGGTTGAAGAAGGTGAAGGCCACCTTGGAACGGCAAGAGATAAATTCACAACTGGTACAATGGACACTGCAGGTACAAGGCTTAATACAAATTCCACTAACCAACTGTATAATGGTACTGAAAAAACCGATGCATTAAATAAAGAAGATGTTTATGGAGTCAACGGCCAAGGCCGTGAATTGCCAGAGGATGAAAGGACGCTTACACTTCGGGAAGAACAGCTGAAAATTGATAAAGAAAGAGTACAGACAGGTGAAGTCGTCATTAACAAAGAAGTCAATGAACAGCATAAAACGATTAATGTCCCTGTTGAACACGAAGAAGTGACAGTCGAGCATAGGTCAGTTTCAGGACGTGAATCGGATCTGGAAACTGGAAGCATTGAAGATGGGGAAACGATACGGATCCCTGTTGTTGAAGAAAAATTGGAAGTTTCGAAAAAACCGGTCGTCACAGATGAGATTGTCATCAAGAAACATGCTGTACAAGAAACGGAACAAGTTCAGGATACTCTTAAAAAGGAAGATATCCAGCTTGATAGTACAAATGAATCGATCGTAAATGAGAAAAAGGCAGCTGAACGTAGAACCGACCGCTTCTAAGAGTGAAGGAAAAAGCCTGCAGTTTTAAAACTGCAGGCTTCTTTTTGATTTTAAAGACATAATAAAGGTCTGAGCCTGGGGAAGGCAAACCTTTTTGTTTAATTAGCAACCATCAGGGTATAAATACACATAAGAAGAAATATCGAAATAATAGGAGGAGGAAGAAGCATGGGAAAAACATTATATGGTGTTTTTAATACGGATAGAGAAATAATCCAGGCTATACAATCCCTCAAGGGAAAGGGGGTCCATGAAGGAGAAATAACGGTAATAGCTGATAGGAAAGAAGATTTGAATCTCGTCAATGAAAAGCGTGATCCGGATGTCGACGTCGTTACTAACTCTAATGAGGATTCCTTCATTGATAAGATGAAACACTTTTTCCTGAACGAGGGTTCTGAAGATATAAGGAACCGACTAGGTGAGTTAGGGCTTGCCGATAGTGAAGCCACTGCTTATATAAATGAAGTGGAGGCTGGAAAGTTCCTGATTCTTTTAGATGAATCGGAAACCGTATCAGCACGAGATAACATAACTTCCAATCGTATCGAGGATACGGACGAACCTGCAGAGAATCCGCTTAAAACAGGGGTGGTGAACAATCCGGACCCTAACCTTTTTCCTGAAACAACAGCGAATGCCTATCAATCAGGAGAAGTGGAAGCACAGCCAGGAAGAAGTCAAGAGCTGCACGGGAATTCTGCTAACATCCTTGAAAATGAAGAGCTGGGTACGAAGCGAGCTCAAGAAAGGGAAATCTGGGGGAACTCCACAGAAAAATTCAAGAAGCAAAAACCAGGGAATCATGAAGGGACACTGGGAAGCGACCCTCATGTAGATCCATTTTCTGCCGATACTGACGATCAGACTCTGAGCCCCAATGCGAGCGGACAGGAAGAGGAAGGCATGCAAGAAGAATACATCAAAAATCGAATCAATACCGACAATCTGTAATACGCAAAAAGAACAGCCTGCACAAGGCTGTTCTTCAGTTTGTGGATAAAGAGGGTTCGGAAAATATATCTTTCATCAAATTATGTTCCCGAACAATCTGACCCAAAGCAACATCTTATATCCTCCGATTTGATTTCGATCTAGTTGGTTGGAGTGGGTGTGCGAGTCTCCTGCGGGAAAAGCGCGTCTAAGGGAGACCCCGCAGGCGCAAGCCGAGGAAGCACCCTGCCCCCCGCTGAAAGCGAGTGCCTGGAATGGAAATCAACATCCAAGTTGTATAAGCCATAAAGAAAGAAACTGCAGGTAAACTCGATTTTTCATCTAGTTTGTCTACAGGCTATTTTTGTAAAACCCTTTAGGCAAAGGGTTTCCACGTTCATTAGTTAGGAATCTCCGCTATACTATTTGCTTGTTTATTGTTAAAGCCGCAAGGTATAATGACTAAGGAATTTTATTTTTAGTAGAGTAACAAGGAGAGGGAGAAACATGGAAAAAAACGTATATGGTGTTTTTGACTCTAATCCGGAACTACTTGCTGCAATTCAAGACTTAAAAGCTAAAGGCATATCTGGCACCCAAATGACAGTGGCAGCTGATATAAAAAATTATGTGCAGCTTGGAAATGAACATACGGATATACTGATCATTGCCAATCAGGATAAGGAGGACACTCTTTTCTTGAAAATCTTCCACTACTTCACAGATGAAGGATCTGGAGATTTACGCAGCTTTTTCACGAAATATGGCTACTCTTTTGCTGAGACAAAAGCGATGCTTGAAGAAGTGAGCTCTAAAAAATTCATCTTGCTGCTTGATGAAGAAGTCTCCATTGAAGAAATTAAGGTTGGCGAAGCGAAATCAAAAAAATAACAGCCTGCTAAGGCTGTTATTTTTTTAATCCTGCTTCCAGGGCAGTGATCATTTCCTGTTTTTCCTGCTCGGATGAATTTTGCCAGATGACCTCGAATAATACTCCCAATCCAGGAAGCATTTTTTCCTCGCCATTTTGTATGGCATCGACAATCGTGTCTTCCAGCTGCTCTTGCGAATTTCCAGATACATTTTGGATGATCGCATTACGTAAGTTTAAATTCATAATTATTCCTCCTCTAACACATAATGACTGAACATTAATAGCATTTCACAAACTCGCATGCAATATGTATGTGAATTGCGTTATAATAGGAAAATCAGTGTGAAGTTAAAGGAGCGTTTACCCTTGAAATATATCGAATCCGTAAAAAACCCGCAAGTTAAGCAATGGAAAAAACTTTTGACCAAAAAAGAACGCGATAAAACAGGTAAATATTTAATCGAGGGTTTTCACCTAGTTGAAGAAGCCTTAAAAGAAGAAATCGTCTTGGAAGTGATCATAAATGAAGAAACTGAAATGCCTGCCCATTTTAAGGTGGAAGGCACAGAACTCATTTATGTGAAAAATGATATTATGAAGGCGATATGCGATACCGAAGCCCCGCAGGGAATTGCCGCGGTTTGTGAACAGAAATCAACGAGCATGGCGTCCATCAATCCGGATAAGCTATTGTTGATCGATGCCGTTCAAGATCCGGGTAATATTGGAACGATGATCAGGACAGCGGATGCAGCTGGAATCGATGCGGTCATACTTGGCGAAGGGTGTGCTGATTTGTATAATCCCAAAGTGGTCCGTTCGACGCAAGGAAGCCTCTTTCATATGCCTGTCATTAAAGGGAACCTTTCCGAAATCATCGATGAACTGAAGCAAGGCGGCACACCGGTTTATGGCACGGCATTAGAAGGCGCATCGCCATTTGAGGAAGTGGAAAAGTCTTCCCGATTTGCCCTCCTGGTCGGTAATGAAGGCCAAGGAGTATCGAAGGAATTACTGGAGAAAACGACTAAAAACCTTTATATTCCCATCTACGGAAAAAGCGAATCATTGAATGTGGGTATCGCTGCCGGGATTTTAATGTACCATTTACGAAAATCGATTTGAAACGGCCGAAGAATTATAATATAATAAAACAGAATTTTATAATGAAACGACGATGACAAAGAGTAGTAGCTTTAGTTAACCATATCCAGGGAGAAAATGCCTTGACTGAAAGCATTTTTATGGCACTGCTTAAGTGAATTCACCTTTCGAGTTGGCATTGGGAAGACAGGATGTCTGAAAAATGTTCCGGTGAAGAGCCGTTATTTTTAATGAAGTGAGTGCAGAAGTTTTTTGTTTTGTGCACTAATAAGGGTGGTACCGCGATACATAAACCTCGTCCCTTTAGGGATCGGGGTTTTTTTGTGTTCATTTTTACAAAAGGAAAATAAAGGAGGAAGACATGATGCAGGAACGTTTAATAGAACTGCAGGAAGAAGCGTTGCAAAAAGTTGCCGCCGCTTCCGAATTGAAAGAACTGAATGAAGTCCGAGTTGCTTATTTAGGGAAAAAAGGGCCAATCACTGAGGTATTGCGCGGCATGGGTAAATTATCTGCCGAAGAACGCCCGAAAATCGGGGCACTAGCCAATGATGTACGGGAAGCGATTGCAACAAAGATCGAGGAGAAACAAAAAGCACTTGAAACCGCGGCAGTCAATGCAAAGCTAGCAACTGAAACGATTGACGTCACACTTCCAGGACGTCCGGTAAACAAGGGGAACCATCATCCATTAACACGTGTCGTGGAAGAAATCGAAGACTTATTCATCGGTATGGGTTATACCGTCGCGGAAGGTCCTGAAGTTGAAAGCGACTACTACAACTTCGAGGCACTTAACTTGCCAAAAAGCCATCCGGCACGTGATATGCAGGATTCCTTCTACATCACGGATGAAATCCTGATGCGTACGCACACGTCACCTGTTCAAGCCAGAACGATGGAAAAACATAAAGGTCAAGGACCTGTTAAAATCATTTGCCCAGGAAAAGTATATCGCCGTGATAACGATGATGCGACACACTCCCATCAATTCCAGCAAATTGAGGGCTTGGTCATCGATGAGAACATCAGCATGAGCGACCTGAAAGGAACACTGGACGTATTTGCGAAAAAAGTATTCGGGCAAGACCGTGAAATCCGTCTTCGTCCTAGTTTCTTCCCATTTACGGAGCCTTCCGTCGAAGTCGATATTTCTTGTAAAATCTGCGGCGGTAAAGGCTGCAGCGTTTGTAAACAAACAGGCTGGATCGAAGTGCTTGGCGGCGGGATCGTTCATCCGAACGTCCTTGAAATGGCTGGCTTCGATTCCAAGAAATACTCTGGATTCGCATTTGGAATCGGTGTGGAACGGATTGCCATGTTAAAGTACGGTGTGGACGATATCCGTCATTTCTATACGAATGATGTTCGATTCTTAAAGCAATTCAACCATCACGAAGCATAAATTTTTATTTTAAAGGAGGACCTACCATGTTTGTGTCATATAAATGGTTACAAGATTATGTTGACCTTTCAGGCATCAATGCGACGGAGCTAGCTGACAAAATCACGAAAAGCGGCATTGAGGTTGAAGGGGTAGAAAAGAAAAGTGAAGGGCTAAAAGGGGTCGTCATCGGGCATGTCATAGAACGTGAACAGCATCCAAATGCGGATAAATTGAATAAATGCCAAGTTGATATCGGGGCTGAAAATCCCGTTCAGATCATCTGTGGAGCACCGAATGTCGATAAAGGCCAAAAAGTCGCAGTCGCTACTGTTGGCGCGGTCCTTCCAGGTAATTTCAAAATCAAGAAAGCGAAACTTCGCGGAGAGGAATCGCACGGGATGATTTGCTCGCTTCAAGAATTGGGCTTCGAATCCAAGCTCGTTTCCAAGGATTATGCTACAGGTATCTTCGTCTTCCCTAATGATGTGGAAGTAGGGAAAGATGCATTGGAGGAACTTGGTTTAAGTGATGAAGTGCTGGAACTTGGGCTGACTCCAAACCGTTCCGACGCTTTGAGCATGCTTGGTGTTGCATATGAAGTGGGAGCCATTCTAGGCCGGGAAGTGAAATGGCCGGTTGTCGAGAAAGAAGAAGCAGCTGAAAAAGCAACTGATTATATCAGTGTCAAAGTGGAAGCGAAAGAAGATAACCCGATATACATCGCTAAAATCATCAAGGATGTTAAGGTCGGCCCTTCACCGCTTTGGATGCAGACTAGGTTGATGTCTGCAGGTATCCGACCTCATAATAATGTCGTGGATATCACGAACTACATTTTACTTGAATACGGCCAACCGCTCCATGCCTTTGATTATGACCGCTTTGGTTCAAAGGAGATCGTCATCCGCAGAGCGAAGGATGCTGAAAAAATCGTAACATTGGATGAAACTGAACGCACTTTGACACCTGACCATTTAGTGATCACGAATGGCAGCGAGCCTGTTGCGATAGCTGGTGTGATGGGCGGAGCGGATTCCGAAGTTAAAAATGATACGACGAACATCATTATTGAAAGTGCATATTTTGCAGGTACAGTAGTTCGTAAAGCTTCAAAGGACCATGGATTACGCAGTGAAGCCAGTGCCCGCTTTGAGAAAGGCGTCGACCCAGCCCGTGTACGTGAAGCTGGAGAACGTGCTGCACAATTGATTGCGCAATATGCAGGCGGAACAGTCTTACAAGGAGCAGCTGAAGTTGACGAATTGACAATGGAACCTGCGGTCATTAGCATCACTCTTGAAAAAATCAACACACTTCTTGGAACAAGCATGACCGTATCGGTTGTGGAATCGATCTTCAAACGTCTGCAATTTGGCGTTGAACTTGACAATGAAACGTTCACGATCACAGTCCCGACGCGCCGTGGCGATATTACGATTGAAGCTGATTTAGTCGAAGAGGCTGCACGTTTATTTGGATATGATAACATTCCCGCTACACTGCCGATCGGTGCTGCTACCCCAGGTCAATTGACTGACTATCAAATTAAACGGCGGAAAGCACGCCGTACACTTGAAGGGGCTGGCCTTTATCAAGCGGTGACCTATTCACTGACAAGCGAGGAAAAAGCGTCCCAATTCGCATTGGAAGCAAGAGAATCCATTCGATTAGCAATGCCAATGAGTGAAGAAAGAAGCCAGCTGCGTTTAAGCATCGTGCCTCAATTGCTGGAAGTCGTGAAATATAACAATGCCCGCCAAATCGATTCATTGGCACTGTATGAAATCGGTTCGGTATTCTTTAAGCGTGAAGAACATGAACTGCCTGAAGAAAAAGAACATATTGCTGGGGCAATCACCGGCCTATGGGAGTCACATCCATGGCAAGGTGAAAAGAAACCAGTGGATTTCTTTGTAGCCAAAGGCGTGATCGAGGCATTATTCGACACACTTGGATTAGCTGATCAAATCAGTTACCGCCAAGCGGAAATCAACGACATGCATCCAGGAAGGACAGCTGAAGTACTATTGAATGGTGAAGTGATTGGCTTTATCGGCCAAGTGCACCCAACTGTCCAAAAAGACTTGGATATTAAAGAAACATACATTTTCGAACTTTCCTTAAAAGCATTGGCCGAAGCCGAAGTCGCGCCGATTGCATACCAAACCATTCCGCGCTATCCATCAACCACACGCGATATCGCGCTCGTTGTGGATAAAGCTACGAAAGCCGGGGACATTCAGGATATTATTGAAGAAGCCGGTGGCAAACTGCTGAAAGAAGTAAGCATTTTCGACTTATACGAAGGTGAAAGAATGGAGGAAGGCAAGAAATCCATTGCCTACTCACTGAAATACTTTGACCCGGAACGTACTTTAACGGACGAGGACATTACAAAAGCACATGATAAAGTTCTTGAAGCCGTTAAAGAAAAAGCTGGCGCAGAACTAAGAGGATAAAACCAAAAAGACAGCTCCCTGAATCTTGGGGAGCTGTCTTTTTGGTTTTTAGAGTAAAAGGCGTAAACTCACGAGTAAAAAGCGAGAATTCACGAGTAAATGGAGCGAACCCACGAGTAATACGCAAATTTACGAGTAAAAAGCGAGAATTCACGAGTAAATGGAGCAAACTCACGAGTAAATGGAGCAAACTCACGAGTAAAAAGCGAGAATTCACGAGTAAATGGCGCGAATTCACGAGTAAATAGCGCGAATTCACGAGTAAAAGGCGCAAACTCACGCGCGAACCCACGAGTAAAACGCAAATTTACGAGTAAATGGTGCAAACTCACGAGTAAAAAGCGAGAATTCACGAGTAAAAAGCGAGAATTCACGAGTAAAAGGCGCGAACTCACGAGTAAATGGTGGAAACCCACGAGTAAAGCGCGAACTCACGAGTAAATGATGCAAACTCACGAGTAAAACGCAAACTCACGAGTAAAAAGCGAGAATTCACGAGTAAATGGCGAGAATTCACGAGTAAAAAGCGAGAATTCACGAGTAAATGGCGCGAACCCACGAGTTAAACGCAAATTCACGAGTAAAAAGCACAAATTTACGAGTAAACGGTGCGAACTCACGAGTAAAGCGAGAATTCACGAGTAAATGGTGGAAACTCACGAGTAAATAGAGCGAACCACGAGTAAAACGCAAATTTACGAGTAAATAGCGCGAATTCACGAGTAAATGGCGCAAACTCACGAGTAAATGGCGCAAATTCACGAGTAAATAGTGAGAATTCACGAGAAAAAGGCGCGAACTACGAGTAAAAAGCGAAAACTCACGAGAAAAAGGCGGCTTTTCCAAAAGATCAGCCGCTTTCTTCTATTTATGATATTTCTGTTGATATAGTCGCTTTGCTTTTTCTGTATTGGCGAAGTGGGTTTTCGTGAATTCGTTTAATGAATCGATTCCTTTTTCATGAATTAATCTTGCGGCCGCTTCATCGACTGCAAATCCGGCTCCTTTAGGGATTTTGAATCCGGCTTTTTCACTCAGCAAGTCAAAGCGTTTCACGAATGCATATCGGGCCAGGATGGATGCGGCTGCTACTCCAAGGTGTATGCCTTCCGCTTTTGTGCATAGATAGGTGGCGTTAGCTTGAAATAGTTCTTGCCCTTTTAGGTAATTGAAAAATACCTCTGGTTGAGCGAATTGATCAATAAGGACCGCTTCCGCTTGTTCCGGGTGGATTTTTTGCATGAGATTCTTGATTGCTTGGTTATGGAGGAGTGCCTTCATTTTTCCTTGTGACATTCCCTTTGCCTGAAGCGCATTATATTTCGGGTTGTCGCATGTGAGCAGGCTGAATGGCACTACATCCTTAATCTGTTTGGCAATTTCGATGATCTGTGGATCTTTGAGATTTTTGGAATCCTGGACACCAAGCTCCTTTAATAGGGCTAGTTGCTCCTTTTTTGCATATACGGCTACAACGGTGATCGGGCCGAAATAGTCTCCTGTTCCGACCTCATCGGATCCAATCACAGACATGGTCCCGATATTTGCAGGCGGCGAATATCGATGGACATTGACTGATGCAGGGGATGCCGTTTTTTTCTTTGGAGCAGCAGCAGTGGTGCCATTTTGCCATTTTACTGCTTCTAGTTCGGCATTTTTACCCTGAAAAAGCACCTTTCCAGATTTATAGGCGGTCACCGTACATAGCGGCGGTTTGGCGGAAAAGATGCTCCCGGGCGGCAGCTTGGCGGCCAAGGATGAAGAATAGTGGGACTTCATCGCCTTTATTTGTTCAGGACTGATAAGTAAAACAACATGGGACATAATGGGTAAGCTCCTAACTTCATTTTGTTTATTAGGTAATCCTCTTCCTAAAATTCGTTTTCGTTTGACAAATTATTGAAATTTTTATGCGAGAAATGACGATGTACTCTCTTTCATGACGAAAAACTTCGTGATATGATAGAATTAGGATTGTTTAGATTGGGGGCATCATTTTGTCAGACGATAAACGAAATAAAACAACAGTTGATATATACGGACAACCATATACAATCGTCGGCACAGAAAGCGCAAGTCATATGCGCCTGGTCGCTTCGATGGTTGACGAAAAAATGAGAGAGATCAGGATGAAAAATCCATACTTGGATACAAGTAAGCTAGCGGTGCTAACGGCCGTGAATACCATCCACGAATATATTAAATTAAAAGATGAACTAGACCAGCTTCAACTGGAATTAAAGAGAGAGAAGGACTGAGTACATGCTTGATTTAGCAATTCTGGCCATTCTTTTAATCGGTTTATTAATCGGTTTAAAGCGTGGCTTCATTTTACAAACGGTTCATATGACAGGGTTCATAGTAGCCTTCATCGTCGCCTATGTATTTTACGGAGATCTTGCTCCTAATTTGAAATTGTGGATTCCGTTTCCAACGATGGGTGATTCCTCGACCCTTAATATGTTTTTCGATACAGTCGGGCTTGATACGGCGTATTACAATGCAATTGCCTTTGCAATCATTTTCTTTGCTGCCAAGATTCTTTGGCAAATGATAGGATCGATGCTCAACTTCATTACCCATCTTCCGATATTAAAGCAGCTGAATCGCTGGGGTGGAGGGATATTGGGCTTTCTCGAAGTCTATCTTATCATGTTTATTATATTATATATAGCTGCCATGCTGCCAATGGATTCAATCCAGAAACCATTAACGGGCTCATTTCTGGCAGAATCGATCGTGAAACATACGCCGTTCCTTTCCGAGCAAGTGAAGGAACTTTGGTTTCATGATCTAAAACAATCTTAATGTCAGTATAAGTGGGCCTGCCTCCCTTTCTCAAAGTCCTGGATTCCTATACTTTGAACGGGGGAGGCCCCTTTTTATGTAGCAGCATGTAACTTCCCCCTATTTGATTCGAAAGTTAAGAATCGGACTGCTTGTACTTTACCTCCAAGAAAGGTATCTTTAAGAAAGTGAACTTGGGACACCCTACTAATTTTTTCGGCGGTGAATTATATGACAATTAATAAAAAAGATATCATTAAATTATTAGAAAAAATTGCAATATATATGGAATTAAAAGGAGAGAACCCGTTCAAGGTTTCAGCTTTCCGAAAGGCAGCAGGCGCCTTGGAAACGGATGACCGGAGCCTGTCGGAGATCGAAGATTTTACCGCTTTAAATGGAATCGGGAAAGGAACGGCATCCGTCATCGAAGAGTATATAAATGAGGGGAAATCGACTGTACTTGAAGAGCTGCAGGAGCAGGTGCCAAAAGGATTGATTCCGCTCCTGCAGCTTCAAGGTTTGGGCGGGAAGAAAATTGCCAAGCTTCATAAAGAGCTGCATGTCAATGATGTGAATGATCTTAAAATCGCCTGTGAAGAAGGCAGGGTCGCGGCGCTTGCCGGTTTCGGAAAAAAAACGGAAGAGAAGATCTTGTCTGCAATTGCCGAGGCGGGTTCAAGGCCCGATCGACTTCCCCTTGCCTTCATGAGGCCGATTGCGGCTGATATTGAAACGGCCCTTGCTAACATGGAATACATCATCCGTTCTTCCAGGGCCGGCAGCATGCGGCGCATGAGGGAAACGATCAAGGACCTCGATTTCATCATTTCGACAGATCATCCCGAAGAGGTTAAGAATCAACTGCTTGCAATAAAAGGGATAAAGCAGGTAATTGCGGCCGGTGATACAAAAGTATCGGTCGTGCTTGATTATGAATATGATATTTCTGTTGATTTCCGAATCGTTAAGGATAAGGAATTCATCACGACACTCCATCATTTTACAGGTTCGAAGGATCACAATGTGCGGATGCGTCAGCTTGCTAAAGATCGCGGAGAGAAAATCAGCGAATATGGAGTGGAAGTGACTGAAACCGGTGATGTATTGACGTTTGAAACGGAAGAACAATTTTATAATCATTTTGGCCTTCCTTTCATTCCGCCAGAAATACGTGAAGACGGAACGGAAGTGGAGCATTATGATGCTAATGAACCTCTCATATCTTTAGAGGCCATTAAAGGTGATCTGCATATGCATACCACATGGAGTGATGGGGCTCATACGATTGAAGAAATGATTGAAGCATGCCGTGCAAAAGGGTATCGATATATGGCCATCACCGATCATTCGCAATATCTGAAAGTGGCGAACGGCTTGACCGCGGAACGTTTACGAGAACAAAAACGGATCATCCATGAACTTAATGAAAAATACGCTGACTTTACCGTTCTTTCAGGGATTGAAATGGATATACTTCCTGATGGGACACTTGATTATGACGATGAGCTGCTTGCAGAGATGGATTTGGTGATTGCATCGATTCACTCAAGCTTTTCACAGCCTCGGGAAACGATCATGGAGCGCTTAAAAACGGCTCTGAATAATCCGCATGTAGATATCATCGCCCATCCAACGGGAAGGATAATTGGCAGACGCGCCGGATATGATGTGGATATAGAGATGCTGATCGAACTGGCCCGTGAAACGAATACTGCCTTGGAATTGAATGCGAATCCGAACCGATTGGATTTGGCACCCCCCCATCTGCGCAAGGCGCAGGAAGCGGGCGTTCCTATCGTAATCAATACGGATGCCCACAGCATCGACATGCTTGAACATATGCCTGTTGGTGTCGCATCAGCCAAAAAGGGCTGGATTAAAGAATCAACGGTTCTTAATGCAAGGGATACGGATGGATTATTGGCGTTTTTAAAGAGAAATGATTAACTATTTGCCCATAAATAAGGAGGAGCTTTAACTCCATGCATAATAAAGCTTTAAAGACATTGGAATTTCATAAAATAAAAGAACAATTAATCTCACACGCATCCTCATCCATAGGAAAAGAGAAGGCAGAGCAATTAATGCCTTCCACGGATTTTGAAGAAGTGTCGAGATGGCAGGAAGAAACAGATGAGTCAGCCAAAATCGTCCGGTTGAAAGGTAACTTGCCATTGGGCGGAATTTTCGATATCCGTCCACATGCAAAAAGGGCACAGATTGGCGGAATGCTCTCACCGATGGAACTGATGGAACTTGCGAGTACGATTCGTGCCGGCAGGATCCTCAGCCGTTTCTTCGAAGAACTCGCAGAGCAGGAAATTGATGTTCCGCTATTAGCCGAATATATCGATTCCCTTCATCCGTTGATCGATTTGCAACAGGAAATTACATTTGCAGTAAGCGAACATGGCGAAGTGATGGATTCTGCCAGCGACAAGCTTCGTACCCTAAGAAACCAAATTCGGACGAACGAAAGCCGTGTCAGGGAAAAACTAGAAAGCATGATCCGTTCTTCCAATGCATCAACAATGTTATCCGATGCCATCATCACCATCCGGAATGACCGATTCGTCATCCCGGTAAAACAGGAATACCGCAGTGTATATGGCGGGATCATTCATGATCAATCATCATCAGGGCAGACGTTGTTCATTGAACCGCAAGCAATCGTTCAACTGAATAATGTCCTGCAGGAAACCCGAGTGAAGGAGACGCAGGAAATAGAACGGATATTGGTTGAACTATCGGAAAAAGTCGGTGCGTTCACCCCTGAATTGCTTCATAATGTCAAAGTGCTTGCACAAATCGATTTCCTTGTTGCCAAGGCAAAGTATGCAAAAGCGATAAAAGGATCCAAGCCGATTCTGAATAATGAGGGACGCGTGAAATTATTCAAAGCGAAACATCCGCTCATTCCGAGTGATGTTGTCGTGGCCAATGATATTTTTCTTGGTGATGAATTTACGACAATCGTCATCACCGGTCCGAATACAGGAGGGAAGACGGTTACCCTGAAAACGATAGGCCTCTGTACGCTAATGGCCCAGTCCGGTCTGCAAATCCCTGCGCTGGATGGTTCCGAAACGGCTGTGTTTTCCTCTGTTTATGCCGATATTGGCGATGAACAGTCGATTGAACAAAGCTTAAGTACATTCTCTTCGCATATGGTCAACATAGTCGATATCCTTAAGCATGTCGATTATGACAGCCTTGTTTTATTCGATGAGCTTGGAGCGGGAACAGATCCACAGGAAGGTGCCGCTTTGGCCATTTCCATTTTGGATGAAGTGTATAAGCGCGGAGCACGTGTAATTGCAACGACACATTACCCGGAATTAAAAGCATATGGATATGATCGGGAAGGCGTCATTAATGCAAGCGTCGAATTTAATGTGGAAACCTTGAGTCCCACCTATAAACTTTTGATCGGTGTACCAGGGCGGAGTAATGCTTTTGAAATTTCCAAGCGCCTTGGTTTGGAAGAAAGCGTGATAAGCAGCGCCCGCAGTCATATTGGTGAGGATACGAATAAAGTTGAAAATATGATAGCATCACTTGAAGACAGCCGCAAGAAGGCTGAAGAAGAGGAGCTGGAAGCCAAGCATCACCTGAAAGAGGCGGAAATTCTTCATAAAGACCTTCAAAGGCAAATTGATGAGTACCATGAAGAGCGGGATGCGATGGTCGAAAAGGCAGCAAAAGAGGCAGCTGCAATCGTTGAAAATGCACAAAAGGAAGCGGAAGCGATCATTGCCGATTTACGTAAACTGCGACTGGAAAAGCATGCCGATGTTAAAGAGCATGAACTGATCGATGCCAAAAAGCGGCTTGAAGAAGCAGCGCCTAAAGTGAAAAAAACGTCAAATAAAGCTGCTAAGCCGCTGGATAAAAGCTTGAAACCTGGAGATGAAGTTAAGGTAGTAAGCTTTGGTCAAAAAGGTCACTTGATTGAGAAGGTCTCAAATAATGAATGGCAGGTTCAGATCGGCATCATGAAGATGAAGGTGAAGGAGTCTGACCTGGAATTCATCAAGAGCACAAAAGTAAAAGAAACAAAGCCGCTTACCACGATCAAAGGCCGCGATTATCATGTTAGCGTGGAACTTGACCTCCGTGGAGAACGCTATGAAAATGCAATTTCAAGAGTGGAAAAGTACATTGATGATGCTCTTTTGGCCGGTTATTCGAGTGTTTCCATCATTCATGGTAAAGGAACGGGCGCTCTTCGGTCCGGGGTCCAGGAATACTTGAAAAATCACCGCTCTGTCAAAAGGATTCGCTTCGGCGAAGCCGGTGAAGGCGGAACAGGTGTTACGGTGGTGGAATTTAAATAAAGGAAAGCGGTCACTCCGGCTATTCAGCCAAGCCGGGTGGCTAGTTACCATTCGGGAGTTGGACCATGGAGAACATGTGGGAAAATGAATATGTATACATAGCTGCTCGTTACAGTGTCGTTATTCTGTGCATGATTGTTTTTTTAGCCATTTTTGAACTTGTCACAAAGTACAAGAACTGGGAGGAAATCAAACAGGGAAACCTTTCTGTCGCATTGGCAACAGGTGGAAAAATATTTGGGATCGCCTATGTATTCCAACAGTCCATTCTCCTTCAGAATTCGCTTCTTACCATGATTGGCTGGGGCGTATACGGATTTGTCCTGCTGTTGATCGGTTATTTCATTTTTGAATTTATGACTCCTGGATTTAAAATAGATGAAGAAATACAAAAAGATAATCGGGCAGTTGGATTCCTATCGATGATCATATCAATCGCATTATCTTTTGTCATCGGCGCCGGAATTTCTTAATGCCCTTCATGAGAGGGAGTAAGCTGTGGAGAAACTTGCAAAAGTATTAATTGTTTGTTGCGGTATCTTTTTTCTGTTTGGAATCATTTATATGACATTCTTCAGCTGAAGCGGCCATTGTGCCGCTTCTTTTATTTGAACTCTTACAAAAGATAGAATAACATTGGTCAAATAGACTTTACGGCAGAGGAGGAGGAATATGGTTCACTCCATATTGATACAAAAGATTGAAGAATTATCGCTGAATGCTTTACCGGCCATGCAAACGCAAATCTATGACGGGTGGGTTATCCGATTTGCGGATGGATATACGAAACGGGCGAATTCTATTACCCCCATTTATACATCGAATGAAAATGTGAAAAAGAAAATATGGAATTGTGAACAATTATATTTTGCTAAGAATGATAAGGCAGTGTACAAAATGACTCCACAGGCCAAGCCAATCAATTTGGATAGTGTACTGGAAGAGTCCGGGTATGTCCGTGAGGGAACAACAAGTGTCCAAGTATTTAACTTGGCAGAAACTGAATCACCGAATGATACCAATATCATAAAATATGATCATTTACATGATGACTGGTTTCACGATTTCTGCCTCCTAAGTAATATTAATGATCACGATCAAACCATCCTGAAAAAGATGTTAGGGAATATCATTCCAAAAACATGCTTTATGTTGTTGACTGATGAGGGTGGAACGGTGACAGCAGGTGGACTGGGTGTTTTGGAAGACGAATACATAGGCCTGTACAATATCATTACCCATGAAAATTTTCGAAACCAAGGCAAAGGCGCAAAACTTGTTCGTAATCTATTGCATTGGGGTAAAGAAAATGGAGCGAAAAATGCTTATCTACAGGTAATAGAAACGAACGCGCCTGCTCTAAGCTTGTACGGGAAAATGGGGTTTGAAGAAAAATATAAGTATTGGTATAGAATTAAAACTAAGGAGTAGGACCACTCCTTTCAGTATGACGACAAAGGAGGTTCGGACTCCCTCTCACCCCGAACCATGATTTTAAAAGAAAACTTGACCCCCACTGGATTGAAGAAATTTACGACACTCCTGCCGAATAACTGGCTTGTAGAGACCCGCTAGACGCTTGAGCGAGGAGAGCTTGGCAGACAGGGAGCGGATTTCTGAAGTTTTTTAAAGAAAAAATTGAAGGTGAACTGGTTCTACTCTAATTTGTCTACCAGTCTGTAAGGAGTGGAACCACTCCTTTTTTTTGTTTCCCTTTTTAAGTGTTCATCCAATATTCCCTGTGGTTGGCATAGGGCATATATACTATCCTGCTTCTCATCATAAGGTCTTTATACTCTGAAATTCGGCAATTGTAAGAAAATCCCGATTGTATTATAATGATTAAGAGTATTGAGAATATTCAGAAGGAGGGGGCAAATGAGCAATAAGCCATGGCAAGCTATTTATCCGGAACAGATACCCGCTGTTTTGTCGTACGAAGATAAACCTCTTTATTCTTTTTTGAAGGAATCAGCCGAAGAATTCCCTGATAAAGTATCGATTCATTTCCAGGGAAAAGAATTAACTTTCCGGGAAGTTCATGAATCTGCTTTAAAGTTTGCAGCCTATTTAAAAAGTATCGGTCTTCAAAAAGGTGAACGCGTTGCTGTCATGCTTCCTAACTGCCCTCAAGGTGTCATAAGCTTTTTTGGGATTTTGATGGCCGGCGGAGTCGTGGTTCAAACGAATCCAACCTATACGGAACGTGAATTAGAATATCAAATGAAAGATTCCGGAGCGAAAATAATTTTAGCGATGGATATTTTATTTCCCCGTGTTTCTGCAGTGGCATCAAGAACGGATATAGAACATATAATTGTAACCGCTATCAAGGAATATTTGCCATTCCCGAAAAATCTAATCTATCCTTTTATACAAAAAAAGCAATACGGCATTGTCATCAATGTGGAGCATGAAGGGAATCATCATTTATTTTCCGAAATCATGAAACGAAAGATCACTGAAGAAGTCACTGTGCCAATCGATGTGGATAATGACCTTGCCCTTTTGCAATATACAGGTGGGACAACAGGCTTTCCCAAAGGGGTCATGCTTACCCATAAGAACTTACTGGCAAATACGAAAATGTGCAATGCATGGCTTTATAAAAATAAGCGCGGTGAGGAAAGGATCCTTGCGATTCTGCCTTTCTTCCATGTGTACGGTATGACTACAGTCTTGGTTCTATCCGTCATGGAAGGGAACACCATGATCATCATGCCAAAATTTGATGTCGAAGCGACGCTTAAAACCATTCAAAAACAGAAACCGACCATGTTTCCAGGAGCGCCAACGATGTATATCGGCCTCTTGAACCATCCGGATATCGCCAAATATGACCTTTCTTCCATCAATGCCTGTATAAGCGGTTCTGCATCATTGCCCTTAGAGGTCCAGGAGCAGTTTGAGAAAATTACCGGCGGGAAGCTTGTTGAAGGCTATGGTCTTTCGGAGACCTCACCGGTGACACATGCTAATTTCATTTGGGATCAGCCGCGTGTAAAAGGAAGCATTGGACTGCCTTGGCCAGATACCGACTCGGTGATTCTGTCCCTGGAAAACTTTGAAGAGCTTCCTCCGAATGAAATTGGAGAGATTGCCATAAAAGGACCACAGGTAATGCAAGGATATTGGAATCGTCCGGATGAAACCGAAAAAACCTTTAAAAATGGCTGGCTGCTTACAGGCGATCTGGGTTACATGGATGAGCAGGGGTTCTTTTATGTCGTCGAGAGGAAAAAGGATACAATCATTGCAGGCGGTTTCAATATATATCCACGTGAGGTGGAAGAGGTGCTATACGAGCATGAGGCCATACAGGAAGTGGTAGTGGCAGGTATCCCTGACCCATATCGCGGGGAGACCGTTAAGGCCTATGTCGTACTGAAAAAAAATGCGAGGGCCACTGAAGAGGAATTGAATGAATTTGCCAGAAAGAACCTGGCTTCCTATAAGGTGCCGCGCAGCTATGAATTCAGGAATGAACTTCCAAAAACGACGATAGGAAAGATCCTGAGAAGAGTCCTGATCGAGGAAGAAAAGAAAAAAATATCCGAGGAAAGAAAAGAAGCTTAAACAAGCACCCCCTTTTAACGGAGCAGCGGAAGAGAGCTCCGTGTTTTGCAGAACGGCTGGACAACCTATGGATGGGGACTGTACAATGAACATAAGTGGAATGTCAGGCCCCTTAGAAGTTTTGCTTGACAGTAAAGGGTCGTCATTTTATGATAGAAATATGAATGATGGTTCATTCATTTTCTGAAAGGGGACATCCAGTGAAAAGCAACAGACCTAAGTATAATCAAATTATTGATGCGGCCGTTATCGTCATTGCCCAAAACGGTTACTATCAAGCCCAAGTATCCAAAATCGCCAAGCAGGCAGGGGTAGCGGATGGCACCATATATCTTTATTTTAAAAATAAAGAAGATATCCTAATATCATTATTCCATGAAAAGATGGGCTATTTTGTGGAACAGATCGAAGAAGAGATAAAAGGAAAGACCACTGCTTCGGATAAACTGCATGTGCTCATCCAAAAACATTTTCAAAACCTTTCAGAAGACGTGAATTTAGCAATTGTCACTCAGTTGGAATTAAGACAGTCGAATAAAGAATTGCGCCTAAGAATTAATGATGTGCTAAGAGGGTATTTAAATTTAATTGATCAAATCATTATAGAAGGAAAAGAAAACGGCGAATTCCTGCCTGATTTAAATAATTTACTTGCCAGGCAGATGATTTTTGGAACGATTGACGAAACAGTGACGACCTGGGTCATGAATGAGCAAAAGTATTCGCTCCCAGACCTTGCACCAGATGTTCACCGCCTTCTGATTGGCGGCTGTGGCCTGAAAAGTTAACGATTTAAATAGAGGATGGCCAGCCATCCTCGAAAGAATCGGTTAATTCTGCTTCCAGCTTTATCGGGAAGTGATACATATTTAATTTTCAAAAAAGTTTGACTAGTATGCCTGGAGGGATTGATATGGAATATCTTAAGCTTTCTGTCGAAAATCATGTGGCTTTTATAACGATTGATCATGCACCTGCAAATGCACTTTCTTCGGCTATCATCGGAGAGCTGTCACAGGCCTTCGACCAAATTGAGAATGATGACGCCGTACGGGTTGTCCTTCTTCATGGTGAAGGAAGATTCTTCTCTGCAGGAGCAGACATAAAGGAGTTTACGGAAGTGAAAGACGGGAAAGCTTTCGAGAAGCTGACCAAGAATGGGCAATCTGTTTTTGAGAAAATCGAATCTTTTCCAAAACCGGTCATTGCAGCCATCCATGGAGCGGCCCTTGGCGGAGGATTGGAGCTGGCCATGGCCTGTCACATCCGTTTGGTAACCGAAAGGGCTAAACTGGGTTTGCCTGAGCTGCAGTTGGGCTTAATCCCTGGATTTGCTGGGACCCAACGTCTTCCTCGTTATGTGGGCATGGCAAAGGCAGCTGAAATGCTGTTTACAAGTGAACCGATTTCAGGTACCCAAGCAGTACAATGCGGGTTGGCGAATCATGCCTTCACGGATGAAGAACTGATTCCGAAAGCTAAGGAACTAGCCAATAAAATTGCCAAGAAAAGCCCGCTTGCTTTAAAGTCGGCCATAGAGTTATTAAATTATTCCAAGCATGATTCCTACCATAAAGGTGTGGAAAGGGAAGCCGCCCTCTTTGGTCAAGCTTTCGATACTGCTGATGCACAAGAAGGAATCGGAGCTTTCATTGAAAAAAGGGAAGCTGTATTCAAAGGGAAATGATGATTCGAGTATAAATAACTATTTTTATATATCATGCAGGATTTTGATGGAATCTGTAGAATACAATACTATATATCAATAAAATTCATAATCTTCAAAACTCAAATCATTCGGGAGGTATTATCGTGAACATTTATGTACTGCTGAAAAGAACATTTGATACAGAAGAAAAAATTACACTATCCAACGGGAAAATTAATGAGGATGGAGCAGAATTCATCATTAATCCATACGATGAGTATGCAGTTGAAGAAGCAATCCAGGTGCGTGATGCACAAGGCGGCGAAGTAACGGTTATTTCCGTCGGAACCGAAGAGGCTGAAAAGCAATTACGTACGGCGCTGGCAATGGGTGCTGACAAAGCCGTATTGATAAATATAGAAGACGACATTGAAAATAGCGACCAATTCACGACTGCCAAAATTATAGGCGAATACTTAAAAGATAAAAATGCCGATTTAATCATTGCAGGGAACGTTGCAATCGATGGCGGTTCTGGTCAAGTGGGACCACGCGTTGCCGAAATTTTAGAAATTCCTTATATTACTACCATTACTAAGCTGGACATCGAAAATGGAAATGTAAGCGTTATCCGTGATGTCGAAGGGGACTCTGAAACGATCGAAGCATCCCTTCCATTGTTGGTGACAGCTCAGCAAGGGCTAAATGAACCACGTTATCCATCATTGCCGGGAATCATGAAAGCGAAGAAAAAACCGCTTGAAGAATTGGAATTGGATGACCTGGATTTGGAAGAAGAAGATGTTGAGGCAAAAACAAAAACGATTGAAATTTACCTTCCTGCTAAAAAAGAAGCTGGAAAAGTATTGGACGGCGAAATCGGTGATCAAGTAAGCGAACTTGTTCAATTATTACGAAGCGAAGCAAAAGTGATTTAATCGAAACGGTACTTTTTCAAAATAACAACACACGACAAAAAGATAAAATAGTGCACAGGAGGTTTTTATAAATGGCTAGAAAGTTTCTTGTATTGGGCGAAGTTCGTGACGGTTCACTGAGAAATGTATCATTTGAAGCTATTGGTGCAGCTAAACTTGCTGCAGATGGCGGGGAAATAGTAGGTGTCTTAGTTGGTGACAGTGTTCAAAATTTCGGAAATGAATTGATTCAGTATGGGGCAGACCGGGTTGTTGCAGTCGAAAATGATCAATTGAAACAATATACTTCAGATGGTTATGCGCAAAGCTTGCTTGCCGTCATCGAACAGGAAAAACCAGAAGGGATATTCTTTGGTCATACGGCCCTAGGAAAAGACCTTGCACCAAAATTGGCTGGAAAGCTTGAATCAGGATTAATCTCAGACGTTACATCCATTGAAGAAGAAGGGGGAAATATCGTTTTCACCCGCCCGATCTATTCCGGTAAGGCATTTGAAAAGAAAATTGTTACAGATGGCGTGATATTCGCGACAATCCGTCCGAACAATATCGAACCATTAGCGAAAGATGAGTCCCGCTCTGGTGATGTTTCTACATTAAATGTGGATATCAAGGATTTACGTACAATCATTAAAGATGTTGTTAGAAAAGCCAGTGAAGGGGTCGACCTTTCAGAAGCGAAAGTAATCATCGCTGGTGGCCGCGGCGTGAAAAGTGAAGATGGTTTTGAACCATTAAAGGAACTGGCACAAGTTCTTGGCGGAGCGGTAGGAGCTTCCCGCGGAGCATGTGATGCGGATTATTGCGATTACTCTTTGCAAATCGGGCAAACGGGTAAAGTCGTAACACCTGACCTTTATATCGCCTGCGGAATTTCCGGTGCGATCCAGCATTTAGCGGGGATGTCCAACTCCAAGGTTATCGTTGCGATCAATAAAGACCCGGAAGCTAACATATTCAATGTGGCGGATTATGGAATTGTCGGAGACCTTTTCGAAGTCGTTCCGTTACTTACGGAAGAATTCAAAAAACTTAAAGTTAACGCGTAATAGAAATAATACAGATGAGGGGCAAGACATTTGGCATAAGCCGATACATGTCTTGCCCCTTTATTTGGCCTGCATATTTACTCTTTTTTTGGACATCCTACCACTGAAGCAAAATATTAGCATCGATTCGAGCAACAATGGTATACTGTCTTTAGTTATTTGAGTAAATTTGAGGAGGAAATATATATGGCAATTATAAATGCAACTGACCAAACTTTCACAACAGATACTAGCGAAGGTGTCGTTCTTGTAGATTTTTGGGCTCCATGGTGCGGACCTTGTAAAATGATCGCTCCTGTTCTTCAAGAGCTTGATACTGAAATTGGCGATACAGCAAAAATCGTAAAAGTGGATGTGGATGAAAACCAAGAAACAGCCGGAAAATTCGGTGTGATGAGCATCCCGACATTAATCGTGCTTAAAGACGGTGAAGTGGTTGATAAGGTTGTTGGTTTCCAACCTAAAGAAGCACTTGCTGAACTTATTGCAAAACACGCGTAATAGTAGGTTAGCTAAAAAAAGCTTCAAGTCTGCGGACTTGAAGCTTTTTTCGCTATCTTGATATATAATGATTGTAAAAAAGGGAGAACAGGAGGCTGAATGCATGAATCAACAAATAAAGAATAAACTTGCCCTTCTTCCCGATCAACCTGGTTGTTATTTAATGAAAGATCGTCAGGGAACGATCATCTATGTAGGCAAAGCGAAAGTGTTGAAAAATCGTGTCCGCTCTTATTTCACGGGATCTCATGACGGAAAAACATTCCGGCTCGTGAATGAAATTGAGGACTTCGAATACATCGTCACCTCTTCCAATATCGAGGCTCTCATTTTAGAGTTGAACTTAATCAAAAAACATGACCCAAAATATAATGTCATGCTAAAGGATGATAAGACGTATCCCTTCATAAAACTGACTGCGGAACGCCACCCACGTCTAATCATTACGCGAAAAGTCAAAAAAGACAAAGGTAAATATTTCGGTCCTTATCCGAATGCATTTGCAGCTAACGAAACGAAAAAATTGCTCGACCGCATCTATCCCCTAAGAAAATGCAATACTTTACCGGATCGCGTTTGTCTCTACTATCATCTTGGCCAGTGCCTGGCTCCATGTGTATATGATGTAGAGGAACAGGAATATAAAAAAATGGTGGATGATATCAACCGGTTCTTGAACGGCGGGCATACTGAAATAAAAAAAGAACTGACTGAAAAAATGCTGGAGGCATCGGAAGATCTCGATTTCGAGAGGGCCAAGGAGTTCCGTGACAAAATTGCCCACATCGATATTACGATGGAGAAGCAGAAAATGATGACGACAGATTTCATCGACAGGGATGTATTTGGTTTTGCCTATGATAAAGGCTGGATGTGCGTTCAGGTATTTTTTGTCCGGCAGGGTAAGTTAATAGAAAGGGATGTTTCACTTTTTCCGGTCTACGATGAACCCGAACAGGAACTTCTTACATTCCTCGGTCAGTTTTACGAGATTACGAACCACTTTAAACCAAAGGAAATATTGCTGCCTGAATCAGTGGATGCCGAAATGGCCGAAGGGCTGCTTGGTGTCAAAACGATTCACCCGAAACGGGGAGCGAAAAAAGACATGCTTAAATTGGCGAATAAAAATGCCTCCATCGCGCTTCAGGAAAAATTCTCTTTGATTGAAAGGGATGAAGAAAGAACGATTAATGCGGTGGAAAACCTCGGGAAGCAACTGGGTATCTACACCCCGCATCGAATTGAAGCTTTCGATAACTCCAACATCCAGGGAAGTGACCCAGTCTCCGCTTTAGTCGTGTTCATTGATGGAAAGCCGGAAAAAAGGGAGTACCGCAAATATAAGATCAAGACGGTCCAAGGGCCTGATGATTATGAATCGATGCGTGAAGTGGTCAGAAGAAGGTATTCACGAGTATTGAAAGAAGGGCTGCCGCTTCCGGACTTGATCATCATTGATGGCGGAAAGGGACATGTGGAAGCTGTTCGGGATATTTTGGAAAATGAATTGGGCCTTGATATTCCACTTTCAGGCCTCATTAAGGATGAAAAGCATAGGACCTCGCAATTGATGATCGGAAATCCGCTTGAACTCGTACCTCTTGATTCACGGAGCCAGGAATTTTACCTATTGCAAAGAATTCAGGATGAAGTGCATCGGTTCGCGATTACATTTCATCGCCAGCTACGCGGGAAAAATGCGGTTCACTCCCAGCTTGATGATATTCCAGGAGTCGGGGAAAAGCGAAGGAAGCAATTATTAAGGCATTTTGGATCATTGAAGAAAATCAAAGAGGCAACCGCCGAGGAAATCGTGGAAGCTGGCATGCCAAAAGGGGTAGCCGAGGGAATCGTTAGAAAATTACAAGAATAATCTTGCTACCGATAAATCTCTATGCTATGATTAAAAAGAATTTTTAACTAGACAACTTAAAAGTGCTGATAGAGGTGCGGAATTCAAGAGTAAAAACCTGGAGAAGTATGAGCTTCCATGAAAGGTTTTGAAAGGGGATGACGCCGAAGGAATACAAGACTCATACCTTGTTTTCCTGGTCTGACATTTAATAAATGGCGGATTGTCAGGGTTTATACCCTGGAGAGCTATCTCACTGTGTTTACAGTATTTAGATATGTGATCACAGCAATGAGATATTTCTCATTGCTTTTTTTATTGCCTAAAAAGGTAGAGAGGGTGCATGAGGATGGCATTAATCGTTCAAAAATTCGGCGGAACATCTGTCGGAAGCGTAGAAAAAATCAAAAATGTTGCCAATCGGGTAATCGAGGAAGCGGAAAATGGAAATGAGGTAGTCGTCGTTGTTTCAGCCATGGGGAAAACCACGGACCAATTGGTTTCCATGGCCCGGGATATTTCCGGAACCCCGAGCAAGAGGGAAATGGATATGCTATTGACTACGGGGGAACAGGTAACGATTTCCCTGTTAACGATGGCATTGATTGAAGAAGGACATGAAGCCATTTCGTATACTGGCTGGCAGGCTGGCATGCAAACGGAATCCGTTCATGGGAATGCCCGGATTTTAAACATCGATGCCACGAGGATCCAGGCTCAGCTTCAGGAGAAGAAAATAGTGGTCGTAGCCGGTTTCCAGGGGAACGATGAAAATGGGGAAATCACTACCTTAGGGCGAGGCGGTTCCGATACGACAGCGGTTGCCATCGCTGCAGCGCTGAATGCGGATCGATGCGATATTTATACGGATGTAACGGGCGTTTTCACAACGGACCCTCGCTACATAAAAGGCGCACGAAAACTCCAATCCATTTCTTATGATGAAATGCTGGAACTTGCCAACCTGGGGGCGGGCGTCCTTCATCCAAGGGCTGTCGAATATGCAAAAAATTATCAAATACCGCTTGAAGTCCGTTCAAGCATGGAGAGAGAATCAGGAACGATCATTGAGGAGGAAGCAACTATGGAAGAAAACTTAATTGTACGCGGGATTGCTTTTGAAGACAGTATTACGAGGGTCACAATATATGGTTTGCCCCAATCACTTGGTGCATTATCCACAATCTTCACAACACTTGCGAAAAACCGGATTAATGTGGACATCATCATTCAAAGCATGACTGCCGAGGATACGACCAATCTATCTTTTTCCACAAAAAGTGAAGATACGGAAGCGGCCTTGATCGTGCTGGAAAATAATAAAGAACAATTGGGATTCGACCGAGTCGAAACGGAGAGCGGATTGGCCAAAGTGTCAATCGTCGGTTCTGGTATGGTATCCAATCCGGGAGTGGCTGCCGAGATGTTTGAAGTGATGGCCAATACAGGCATCCAGGTAAAAATGGTCAGCACATCGGAAATTAAAGTTTCGACTGTCGTCAATGAAAAGGAAATGGTGAAGGCGGTTGAATCTCTTCATGAAGCATTTAAACTAGGTCAGCATGCAAATGTGCTAGCTTAAGTGTCAGGAGTCCAATAAAAAACAGACTTCCGGTAAAAAGGGTAAGTCTGTTTTAAGGGCTCATTAGATTGGATCTCTGGGATCCCATTGGATGGTGAATATCACTTTTTTTGCGCGGCGTTTGATTTCTTCCGTTGATTCGCTGAGGAATTTTTTTTGCAGTGTAAACTGCTCGGCAAGGAAACCGGCTTCAAGTTGGAAGTGACAATCAGGGTGTAAATCCAGCCGGCGGCTGATTATTTCACCCGTCAGGGATAATTCCATCTCGTGTTTCGTATACTTCAAGATTTCCAGATTGCCCCATCCAGCGCTTTGGAAAAATTCAATCACTTCCTGATCGCCATTCAATGGGAATTTTCTTGCTAATTGTTTACCTGCCCAATAGAGGATTTGATTAGAGTCTTTTCCGAGAATATCGTTCAATAGAACTTCTCTGATTAATTCGTATCCGAAAGCTGGAACCAGGAATTCTTCAGTTTGAATCTCTTCTTCTATCGCAGCAGCAATATTTTTTTTCATAATTTATCGCCTCTTTCTGTAAATCTATTATAAACGTATTTCTTTTGCAAATTATACTGTTTTTTATTTATTTAAATTACAATTGGAAAAAAATGAGAAATTATACCGGGATATTAATAGTTAAATTAGAAATTTATTCAAAATATCATCTTGACATGCAAAAAATAGCCAATTTAATCCAAAAAAATCTATTCTGAAAAAGAGATTTCTTGTATCCGTTTTCTTGACGCATATAGAAGTCAGGAGTAAAATGGACATGTCACATAATTGTAAAGGAAGTATAGAGGAGTTTTTTTGACTCTATACTGTATTTTCACGCGGAGATAAAAGGTAGCCACCAGTTTATCTTTGCATGATTTTTCACAAATTAAGGGGGGGCACTTAGTGGCAAAAAATCGTGAGTTTGGGAATCGCAGGCTTCATTCACTTCTAGGAGTAATTCCAATTGGTCTATTCCTAATTTTTCATTTATCGGTAAACTTTATGGCAACAAAAGGAGAAGAAACTTTTAATGGGGCAGTTCATTTAATTGAGTATACGCCCGTGAAGATTCTGGTAGAATGGGTCGTCATCTATCTACCGCTCATTTTCCATGCTGTGTACGGAATTTATATTGCCTTTACAGCAAAAAACAATTTAGGCAGATTTAGTTTCTTCCGTAACTGGATGTTCATGCTGCAACGTCTAACTGGAATCATAACGTTGATTTTCCTTGTTTGGCATATATGGGCAACTAGAATTCAAGCAGCTATGGGTGCTGAAGTTAACTTTGACATGATGGCTGAAATTTTCTCTAGTCCATTTATGATTGTGTTCTATATTGTTGGTATTATCTCGGCAATCTTCCACTTTGCTAATGGATTATGGTCATTTGCAGTGAGCTGGGGTCTTACAGTTTCACCAAGATCGCAAAGAATCATGACTTACTTTACATTGATCGTTTTCGTTCTTCTTTCTTATATCGGAATCAGCGCAATTTTCGCTTTCGTATAAGAAGATAGAGTTCATTTATAAGAATTAGGAAAAACATAGCTTGGCTAATGGAAATAAGGGAGTGACAGAATTGGGTAAAGGTAAAATAGTTATCGTTGGTGGAGGTCTAGCTGGATTAATGGCTACGATCAAAGCAGCAGAGCTGGGACAACAGGTTGATTTATTTTCTTTAGTGCCTGTTAAACGCTCTCACTCAGTTTGTGCCCAAGGCGGAATCAACGGGGCAGTAAATACAAAAGGTGAAGGGGATTCTCCATATATCCACTTCGACGATACAGTTTATGGCGGAGATTTCTTGGCTAACCAACCGCCGGTTAAAGCGATGTGCGAAGCAGCACCATCGATCATTCATATGTTTGACCGTATGGGTGTTATGTTCAACCGTACTCCGGAAGGTCTTCTTGATTTCCGTCGTTTCGGTGGTACTCAACATAGCCGTACAGCATTCGCTGGTGCAACAACTGGTCAGCAATTACTTTACGCATTGGACGAGCAGGTTCGCCGTTATGAAGTTGAAGGCCTTGTAACGAAATATGAAGGCTGGGAATTCCTTGGAGCTGTTATCGATGATGAGCAAACAGCACGCGGTATCGTAGCACAAAACCTGACTTCAATGGAAATCAAATCATTCCCTGGAGACGCAGTCATCATGGCGAGCGGCGGCCCTGGAATCATTTTCGGTAAATCAACTAACTCAATGATCAATACAGGTTCAGCAGCTTCCATCGTTTATCAACAAGGTGTAAATTATGCAAATGGTGAGTTCATTCAAATTCACCCGACAGCAATCCCTGGAGATGACAAACTTCGTCTAATGAGTGAATCCGCTCGTGGTGAAGGTGGACGTATTTGGACATATAAAGACGGAAAACCTTGGTATTTCCTTGAAGAAAAATACCCTGCTTATGGTAATCTAGTACCTCGTGATATCGCGACTCGTGAAATCTTCGACGTCTGCATGAACATGAAGCTTGGCATTAATGGAGAAAACATGGTTTACCTGGATCTATCACATAAAGATCCTAAATTACTTGATATTAAACTTGGCGGAATCATTGAAATCTACGAGAAATTCATGGGTGAAGATCCTCGTAAAGTTCCAATGAAAATTTTCCCTGCCGTTCACTATTCTATGGGCGGACTTTGGGTTGATTATGACCAAATGACTAACATCAAAGGTTTATTCGCTGCAGGTGAGTGTGATTACTCACAACATGGCGGTAACCGTCTTGGTGCTAACTCACTTCTTTCTGCAATCTATGGTGGTTCAGTCGCTGGACCGAATGCCGTTAAATATATTGAAGGCCTTGATAAAACTTCAGAATCCATTCCTTCTTCATTGTATGAAGGGTACGAAAAACAAGAACAAGAGAAATGGAATAAAGTCATGTCTCTTGATGGTAACGAAAATGCGTACGTCCTTCACAAAGAACTTGGTGAGTGGATGACACAGCATGTTACTGTAGTTCGTTACAATGACAAGCTGAAAGAAACGGATAACAAGATTCTTGAGCTGATGGAACGTTACAAGAAAATTAACATCAATGACACGGCAAAATGGAGTAACCAAGGAGCTGCATTCACTAGACAGCTGCAAAACATGATGCAATTGGCTCGTGTAATCACAATTGGTGCGTTAAACCGTGACGAAAGCCGCGGAGCGCATTACAAACCTGATTTCCCAGAACGTAATGATGAGGAATTCATGAAAACTACTATGGCAACATTCAAAGGCTTGGATCAAGCACCTGAATTCCATTATGAAGATATTGATGTATCACTGATCGCACCGCGTAAACGTGACTACACTACGAAACACTAAAGAGGGGGAGCAAAAAAATGGTTGAAACTAAATCTGAGACTAAAACAGTCCGTTTTATAATCACTCGTCAAGATACACCGGATTCAGCTCCTTATGATGAGGAATTCGAATTAGCGTACCGTCCGAATATGAACGTAATTTCCGCTCTAATGGAAATTCGTCGTAATCCGGTAACTGTACAAGGTAAGCACACTACAGCAATCGCATGGGACATGAACTGTCTTGAAGAGGTATGTGGTGCTTGTTCAATGGTTATCAATGGTAAACCAAGACAATCATGTACAGCTCTTATCGATCAATTGGAGCAGCCGGTTCGTCTAGCTCCAATGCGTACATTCCCTGTTGTTCGTGACCTGCAAGTCGATCGCAGCCGTATGTTCGACTCATTGAAAAAGGTAAAAGCATGGATTCCAATCGATGGAACGTACAATCTTGGACCGGGACCGCGTATGCCAGAAAAGAAACGTCAATGGGCTTACGAGTTATCTAAATGTATGACTTGCGGTGTTTGTTTGGAAGCTTGTCCGAACGTAAACAGCAATTCAGACTTCATGGGGCCACAACCATTATCACAAGTTCGGTTGTTCAACGCACATCCAACAGGTGCAATGAACAAAGCTGAACGTTTAAATACGATCATGGGTGATGGAGGACTTGCAAACTGCGGTAACTCACAAAACTGTGTGCAGTCTTGCCCTAAAGGCATTCCATTAACGACTTCGATTGCAGCGTTGAACCGTGATACTACGATCCAGCAATTCCGTAACTTCTTCGGTAGCGATGAAGTTTAATCATGAACATGAAAGAACCTGTATCTTATGATATGGGTTCTTTTTTTCATTTTTTTACATACACAGGCTTGGTTGGGAATCGAGAGAATCATAAACGATTGATAACTGGGGTTGAAGTGTAAATCCGGCACCAGGCCAACTGTGAAGGATTTGTGAAGTGAGCTTGATAATTTACCCTGCTTTCAATAGAAAATCCTTTTCATTATCGTTGTTTTCTTATAAAATGAGTGAATAGTCATTCAATTCAGAAAGGGTGTGCACAAGTTGGGCAAAATATCATATATCGATAATATAACGGAGTGGATCTATGATTTTTCTTTTAAACATGAGATTAAGATCCGCTTTTCGGAAACTGATATGTTTGGGCACTTGAATAACACGATTCCTTTTACTTATTTTGAGGAAGCTCGGATTGAGTATTTCAACAGTATGGGGTTCATGAAGGATTGGACCTCGGCTGAATGCGGTGAGATGCCGGTTGTTGCCAATTTACAGTGTGATTACCTTAAGCAGATGTTTTTCAATGATAAATTGACAATCCATGTGAAAGCTGACCATATCGGAAATTCTTCAGTGGACCTACACTATATGGGGACTAAACAAGATGGTTCAATTTGTTTAACGGGCAGGGGGACGATTGTACAAGTGTCCAAGGCAACCGGGAAGCCGGTACCATGGACGGAAGACATGAAGCGTTCGATGCTGTATACTGTGCTGGAACATTCCTAAAAATATTTCCATTTAGACAAGTAAAAGAGTCACTCGATTGCCCCAGCCGACATACTATATCTTGACTAAATAGACACCCACTCCGGGTTTTATGCTGGTGAAGGCAAGGAGGGTAACATTACTTGAAGGAGAACGAATTCACTCATAAGCCACTACTCACCAAAAGAGAAAAAGAAGTATTTGAGTTACTAGTACAAGACAAAACAACAAAAGAAATCGCAGGTGAATTGTTTATTAGCGAAAAAACAGTTCGAAACCATATTTCGAATGCGATGCAGAAGCTTGGAGTTAAAGGACGTTCGCAGGCAGTCATAGAACTCCTTCGTATGGGAGAACTTAAGCTTTAATGTGTTAACTCTTAATACGTAAGCCTTATAAATATTTTCTCTCCCGTTCATTGGCAGCATATAAGGAAGGGCAAAACAATTTGGTTGTTTTGACTTCTTTGGATGCTGCTTATTTTAATGGAGAGCGTTGCATTATGATTCCAGGTAATCAATCTTGAAAATCATTTCACTTTCAGCCAAAATGGTAGTATGATAAGTTTCATGAAGTGGGGAGCTGTGTGTATGGATGAAGAGAAGCAGGCGGCATATGTAGCCGATATCGAGAGGGAATTGCGCTATGTATCGTCATGGCTTAAGCAAAGGGGAAGAGAAATTCTCCATGATTATAAAATTACCATTCCTCAATTCGTGGCTTTGCAATGGCTTTTTGAATCAGGCGACATGACGATTGGCGAATTGTCCACGAAGATGTTTCTCGCCTTCAGCACAACGACGGATCTGATTGACCGCATGGAGAAACATCAGCTTGTCCAGCGTGTCAGGGATGAAAAGGACCGGCGTGTGGTTCGAATTCACCTTCTTGAAGAAGGTGAACGGATAATCGAAGAAGTGATTAATAAACGGCAGCAGTACTTGAGTGGCGTGTTAGTTAATTTTAACGAATCTGACATCATGTCCCTCAAAGGGATTCTAGTAAAACTACATCAAGAAATGAAAGAAAAATGAGGCGAGTTTTTTGAAACAACCGATAGGCATCATTGATTCAGGGGTAGGCGGTTTGACAGTAGCTAAAGAAGTCATGCGTCAGCTTCCAAATGAAAATATAATTTACTTAGGTGATACAGCAAGATGCCCTTATGGGCCGAGGACCAAAAAAGATGTCCAAACCTTTACATGGCAAATGACGAGGTTTTTGATGAAGAAGGAAATAAAAATGTTGATCATCGCCTGCAATACAGCGACTGCAGCTGTACTGGATGAAATCAGGGCAACACTTCCGATTCCGGTGTTGGGTGTCATCCATCCAGGGGCAAGGGCGGCTTTGAAAGTTTCTGATTCCTTGCATATTGGCGTTATTGGTACGGAAGGCACGGTGAAAAGCAAAGCATATGACGATGCGCTTGCCTCCATCAATTCCGATGTGAAAGTAGATAGTTTAGCATGCCCGAAATTTGTCCCAATCGTAGAAAGCGGGGAGTTTGAAGGGGGTATCGTCAATAGGGTCGTGGCACAAACCTTGAACCCGTTGAAGAAAACGAAGATCGATACATTGATCCTTGGATGTACCCATTATCCACTGCTGGGGCCTGTAATCTCTTCCTATATGGGGGATGAAGTACAAGTCATTTCCTCTGGGGAAGAAACGGCCCGTGAGGCAAGTGTCATTTTGGATTACTATAAATTAATCAATAAAAGCAAGCTACGCCCAGTTCATCGCTTTTATACAACCGGTTCCAGAGATATGTTTGGTTCCATCGCGTCGAGCTGGCTCGGTATTCATGTCAATACCATCGAAACAATTAAAATCGATCACTTATAAGACTTCCATTTGGAGGTCTTTTTTTCTTGTCTTGAACAGACGGTGTTAGTATCGATACGGTGATTAGATATAACAGATTCATATTTTGGAACAAGAATTTCCCTTTCAACACAAAGCCTGCTATGTCTTTTCTAGAAGTGCGAAAGGGAAAGAAGGATATGCCGAGTTTAACGAAGATTGTAGGTGATTTCATCGGTAGACAGAAAGAAGGTTCAAGGATCTGTCTTGTCGGCGGTGCAGAAATAGTGAGTGATTTCATGAGGGAAACGCAGGTGGATGAAATGATCCTGTCCATCATTCCGATTATACTTGGGGATGGGAGTCGATTGCTCAATCAGAAGCTGACAAAGATGCAGCAGTACGGGCAAATTGCCGAGCTCCATTATCAGAGGGAAAAATAATTGGTCTATTTTCCCCTAGGGCTCGTATAAATAGGAGTACAAACTGTCCTAGGAGTGATTTTATGTCCAATAAATCAAAAGTAACAATGGCTGTGACCATTCTGGCATCTTCTTTTTGGCTTTCAGGCTGCGGATTATTTGGCGGTGAAGAGAAAAAGGAAATAGATCCGCCAAAGGATGTTTCATTAGTCGAGGATGAATCTTCATTAAAAGAAACAGAAACGAATGTTGAGGAAAAGCCCGCGACTGATGGAGAAGAGGGCGCTGTTGAATCGAAAACAGTGAAGACGGAGTTATATTTAATTGATAAAAGCGGGTATGTGGTACCACAGACATTGGAACTTCCTAAATCGGAAGCTGTCGCCAAACAGGCCCTTGATTACCTTGTCACTAACGGACCTGTTACGGATAAACTTCCGAATGGATTCAGGGCCGTCATTCCTGCCGATACCCAAATAAGCGTGAACATTAAAGACGGAGTGGCTGTGGCGGACTTTTCGCCGGAGTTCAAAAATTATCAGAAAGAGGATGAACTTAAAATCCTTCAAGCCATTACATGGACACTGACTCAATTCGACTCGGTCGAGAAAATCCAAATGAGAATCAATGGGGAAGATATATCCGAAATGCCTGTCAATGGCACGCCGATAGATGAGAATATCTCAAGGTCGTCAGGAATCAATATCGATACGAGTGACGTAGTCGACATTTCCAATACCAAAGCACTCACCGTTTATTATGTAGGCGGTGACGAGGAGTACACCTATTATGTTCCGGTGACACGCAGGATCAGTGAAACGGTGTCTGATAATGTAACAGCGGTCATTAAGGAATTAACGAAGAGTCCATCGGGTTCAAGCCTGCAAACAGGGTTCATGAGTGATGTAGCTTTACTTGATGAGCCTAAAGTGGCAGAAGGTAAGGTCAGCCTCAATTTTAATGAAAATATCCTTGGAAGCTTTAAGGAGAAAAAGGTATCACAAGAAGTCCTTGATGCCTTGGTCCTTTCCTTAACGGAACAGAAAGGAATTGAAAGCGTTGAAGTGCAAGTGCAGGGCAGCGCAGATGTTCTTAATGAAGAAGGCAAGAAATTATCCGAACCAGTGGTCCGTCCAGAGAAAGTCAACACAGGTAGTTTTTAAAGCGCGATTTATATCTAGAAATCACAATGAGGCAGCCTGCAGCTGCCTCTATTTTTTTTTCCGCTATTGAATTACCACGCGGTTATTGCCCCTGTTGTGTCCATCTTAATTGTTGTTTTTAGTTGAAAACTAATTCCGCCGCCAAGCATTTCTCGTATCAAGAGAAAGTTTTTACATAAATAAATTTTTAAAAGGGGAAATTACTTTTAATCATGTAATTAATGGGGGGATATTATGGATCAAAAGGTCATTCAGGCTTTACACATCTATGTTTTGATCATTATGAATACAGGATTCATGGTACATGTCCTGCTCCTTCCCAATATATTGACCGCATCTCAACGCGACGCATGGATAAGTGTCATAATAAGTGTTGTTCCATGTATTGTTTGGACGCTATTTATTTTTTATATTTATAAAAAACTAGATAAAGAAGATATAATCTCTTTTCTGAAAAAATGGTCTACACCTTTTGTTACATATATTTTCACTATGGCATGTGGATTGTACTTTATAATTAACGCCTTCATTACCGTCAAATTTACAGTGATTTGGGCAAAATCTAATTATACTCATGACATACCAAACATCGTAGTTGTCAGCCTATTCACTTTTATATGTATTTTTGCAGGTTATAAAGGAATTCGCACCATAAGTACTTTGGCTCTCCTATTTCTTCCGGTCGTCACTTTTTTCGGGATATTTGTGGGGCTGGGGAATACGGGTAATAAGAATTACGAATTATTGTTCCCGATATTTGAAAGCGGGTATAGCAATACTTTAAATGGAATTCTGTATACGAGTGCAGGATATTTAGAAATTATCGTTTTTTTATTTTTAACTCCTTACCTGAAAAATAAGCTAAAAGCCAAGTGGCTTTTACTGGCTGGTATTATCTTAATCATTCTGACGTTAGGACCCCTCATGGGAGCGATTGCAGAATTTGGTTCTGTGGAAGCAGTGAAAATGAGGAATCCGGCTTATGAACAGTGGAAGTTGTTAAGGTTCGGCTATTATATTACTCGACTCGATTTCCTTTCCATCTTCCAATGGCTTTCAGGTGCCATGATTCGAATAAGTTTATGTTTATTTATAGGCTATAAATTAATCTCAAATTCAAAACATCAGAAGCGGATACTGCTTTCACTATATTTGTTAATTGTTATTGGAACGCTAATCCATTGGAATGCTGATTCATTTTTTAATTTTATATACAAATATTTCTTTCCAATCAGCAGTCTGTTTCTTTTAAGTGCTGCAATTATACTGTTATTTCTTATTTTAAAAAAGGGGAAAGGAAAAGGAAAAGGTGAAACATTATGAAGAAGGGAAAAATGAATGGAACTCCTTCTTACATTGACCAAATCCAAAAATGGTTCGAACATTCTTCCGATGTTGTTTTAAGAACAAAAACTTTTGATAATGAAGGTCGTTATTTGTTGGGGTTTTTATATGCGCCGAACTTAGTGGATATGCAATTTATCAATGAAGTGATACTGCCTACAATATCAAAAGCGGTTCAAGAAAATGGGGAATTAACAATTGATCGATTAAGCAATATTATGGAGATCAGTATGCTTGAAAAGGGCTCCGATCTAAAAGACGAAGTGGAAAGCATTCTTTTTTCAGGAGACCTAATCATTATTAATGAATCTTTTAATGAAATTTACTATACCCCATTAGCTAATTCACCTAAGCGCAGTCCGGAAGAATCCAATATAGAATCTTCCATTCGGGGACCTAGGGATGGATTTGTCGAGAATATATCGGATAACATGTCTTTAATTCGCCAAAGGTTAAAAACGGCATCACTTAAATGTATAGAATATACAATCGGGAAAAGAAGTAAAACTAAAATATTGCTGCTTTATATAGATGACATTATTAATCCCTCGATTCTTTTGGATATTAAAAAACGATTGGATTCATTAAAGGTTGATATCATAGTCAGCAGTTACCAAGTTGAAGAACTCTTATATGATAATCAATTTTCCATCTTCCCCTTAATGGATTATATCGGTCGACCGGACTATGTTGTTGAATCCTTGAATCAAGGGCGCTTTGCCATCCTGGTAGACGGGAATCCTACATGCTTGATCGGACCAACCAGTATTAATCAGTTGCTTTATTCTGCTGATGACGCACATGCAAGTTTTTTTTACATTAGTTTTATGCGCATCATTCGTGTAGTCGCCTTATTTGTAACCGTTACGTTACCGGGTTTTTTTATAGCGTTAGTTACCTATCAATTCGATCAAATTCCCTTTTCGCTTCTTGCGACGATTTCAATTACGAGACAGGGATTACCCATACCTGCTTCTTTGGAGGCATTCATGATGATCTTATTGTTTGAACTATTTAAAGAAGCCGGTCTTCGCCTGCCAAAAGCTGTAGGTCCGACGGTTTCTGTGTTGGGTGGACTAATTATAGGTGATGCAGCGATTCGGGCAGGGCTGACTTCACCCTCCATGCTCGTAATAATAGCTGTAACAGTTCTCTCAAGCTATACCTTAATCAATCAAAATATTGCTGGGAATATTGTTCTTATTAGGTTATTCATATTTGCTTGTTCAGCTTTTTTAGGCTTGTTTGGATTCTTTATGGGGATATTCCTTATCTTGATTGTTGTGGTTTCCTTGGAAAGTTTCGGACAGCCTTTTGTGAATCCATTTTCCAAACCAAATAAATCGGATATGTTAAAAGTCTTATTCAAGCTTCCGTATGGAGTGTTAAGGCAGCGGAATCAAGCTATACAGTCCAGTGATAATGAACCGCAAAAGGAGTCGAACAAATGAGAAAGCTAATTGCAGTCATGGTTATTGGCTGTCAACTTTTATTGACGACAGGATGCTGGGGAATGAAGGAAATTCAAGCTCAAACATATGGATCCGCTCTAGGGATCGATTATGAAGAGGGTGAATTCATCTTATACTTTCAAGCATTAAATTTTGCGGATATAGCAAAACAAGAGGGGGCCGCTGCATTACAAGAAAAATCTTCTGTTGTGATTGGGAAAGGTAAAGGGGAAAGTATCGAAGAAGCATTTACTGAATTAGAACAAAATGCAGCATTGCCACTTTATATCGGGCATATAAACTCCTTCATTTTAAGTGAGAATGTAATCAAAGAGAAAATGAAGGATTTCATTGAATATGTAGGGAAAGAGCCCTTATTGCGATACAATTCATGGCTGTTTGTTACAAACGAGGATATTGAAAAGGTTTTTGACAGTGATAGTTTCTTTAATCTTCCTAACTTATTCACGATCATTCAAAGGCCAGAGACCGTTATTAATGAGAACTATTTCATTTCCCCGATAAAATTCAGTGAACTGGTTTCGAAATTTTATCAGCCGGTGGGTTCCATTTTAATTTCCTCTATGGTCATTAATGAGCATCATTACTCAGAGGACGGAAAAGAAAAAAAGATACCAACGTTGAATGGTGGCCATGTTTTATCAAAACAAGATTATAAAGGGTTCGTAAGTAAACAAGATTTGATAGGTTTAAAATGGGTTGAAAACAAGGCGACAGTAATGTTTTTTTCCCTGAACAAACAAAAGGTAAGTGTTGAAATCATGGACCCCAAAACAAAAATCATAGTATTGGAACAACAAAAGAAACCCTTATATGAAATAGAGGTTAGAGCAAATGGAATATTGAAACAAAATATAGATAACTTGGATATGGATAAAATCGAAAAAAAGGTAGAAACAAAAGTTAAGCAAGATATTTTGAAGACATTGGAGACGGGGGGGGAAATCAATTCAGACCTATTTAACATAAGTGAAAAGGCATACAGATACCATGTCAATAAGTGGGATAATAAAATTATTAATTCCTTTGATAAGACTTCAATAAATAACATAAAAGTTAATATCCATATTGAACATAGTGAAAATTACAAACGTTAGTTTAAAAGTTTCAGGTTATTGCAGATGAGGGAGTTGTGTTAGACTTAACTTATCTGGAAAATTCAGCGGCCGTTATTGATCATGAAAGGCAGCGCTGAATTCGTCCGTTTGGCACTGGAGAAGAAGCGGCTTTTACATATAACGAGTTACAGCAAATTCTTTCTTAGCCCGAAAAGAGCTCACATGCCGATAAAATGAAAAAGGGTGAAATGAAAAATGAAGACAGTAATCATTGCAACGAAAAATAAAGGGAAAGCAAAGGAGTTCGAAAGCTTATTCTCTGCTAAAGGATATGAAGTCAAAACACTTCTTGATGTACCGGATGCTCCGGATGTTGAGGAGACAGGGACGACCTTTGAAGAAAATGCGATCCTGAAGGCAGAGGCCATTGCCCATCAGCTAGGCCGTTTTGTCATTGCTGATGATTCGGGATTGATTGTAGATGCATTGGAGGGCCGTCCAGGCGTATATTCTGCGCGCTATGCTGGAGAGTCCAAGAGTGATGAAGCAAACACGGAAAAAGTCCTCCGGGAACTGGAAGGCGTGCCAAAAGAGGATAGAACGGCGAGGTTTTATTGCGCCTTGGCACTAGCGTCACCCAACCAGGAAACGATCACGGTATCGGGAACCATGGAAGGCTTGATTACAGAACAGCCTTCAGGAGCGAATGGATTTGGTTATGATCCCATCTTTTTTGTTGAGGAACAGGGTAAAACAAACGCCGAATTGACAAAAGAGGAAAAAAACAAAATCAGTCACCGTGCCAATGCATTGAGGGCTCTAGATGAAAAACTTGATCTATTTCTAAAAAGGGAAGAAGGAATGTGACGATGAAAGTGCTAATAATGAGTGACAGTCATGGCTTAACTCATGAAATCAGCATGATTACCGACCGTCATAAACAAGAGGTTGCTGCCATGATCCATTGCGGTGATTCAGAGTTGGAAAGAAATGACCCTCACATGTCGGGGTTCTTAGCCGTACGCGGGAATTGTGACTATGATTCGGCATATCCGAATGACATTGTGGAGATTATTGCAGGCAAGCATTTCTTCCTTACACATGGACACCTCTATAACATAAATATGACCTTGATGAACCTATCTTATAAAAGTGAAGAGACAGGGGCGGATATTATTTGCTTTGGTCACTCCCACGCTGCAGGCTCCGAATTGATTGACGGCAAGCTCTTCATCAACCCGGGAAGCATACGTCAGCCGCGTGGACGAAAAGAGAAAACCTATGCCATTTTGGAAATCGGAAATGACCAACTTGAAATCATCTATTATGACCTTGAAGGAAAAATCGTTGAAGAACTAAGAAATGCTTATCAAATGGAATGACTTCATGTATAATGAACAGGAAGCGTTTTTCCCCGCTTCCTGGTTCATTAAAAAAGAAAAAAACTTTTTTTGAAAAACCGTTGACTTTCTTTTGATATCCTACTATAATAAGAAGTGTCCTAAGGGAACAGTTAAGGTAATACATAAGTTTTACCGCAACTTATATCATACGTCTCAGTAGCTCAGCTGGATAGAGCAACGCCCTTCTAAGGCGTCGGTCGGGAGTTCGAATCTCTCCTGGGACACTAACTAAAAAAAGCCAAAACCTTCTAAGGTTTTGGCTTTTTTACTTTTGGCTTAAGTCAACGAGGGTAATTTCAATTTGCTATCCTTTTAACTGTTAAAGTTCGTATGACGACAAGAAGTTTTTTATTTCGTATTTATCGCAGGTGGATGACCTTTTATGTCGAACTTGTTATAAATAAGGAGATGTTTAAATGAATAAAGATAGATTATTCAAGTTCATTCAAACTTCCACTCGGGGCAATTTCTTCTCAGTCGAAATAACCGAAGATGGAACAGAAGTGGTCCAATTAGCCAAGGAGTTAGAAAAAGAAGGAAGAATCAAGTTGAGGGAATGCACACGAAAAGAGCAAGGTGTTTATCTGGAAGGGATACTTAAGTTTGTGCCTAGCTAATACCTAATGAGCTCTAACGAAGGACTTATATTAGGAATTTCATATGCTCCATAGAAAAAAGGCATCCATGATCGGATGCCTTTTTTCTATATCAAATTCTATTTAATGTTTGGAGATTTTTTTTAATGATTTCACGGTTTTTGATTATTGCCGTATTCAATTCTTCGACGGGTGAACTTTTAACATTTTCTTCACTGAGCTGCATCACACTTGATTGGTTTTGTATAAGTGATTCAATCGTATCGCGTAATTCTGGCAGTGATACCTTGAATTGTTCAGATAAATGTTGTAATGCCTTGTGTAAATCGGTGTTATGGAATGATGGAATTATCGCATCGTTTTCATCTTTCAATAATATATCCTCCTCTAAAGTTTATTCACGCTTATATAGCATATTATTGGGGAAATTACGCTTATTATTCAATATACTATATCGGCATAGTGTCATGGAAATCGTTTAATGGATTGTGTATTCGCCTGTCAGCTGCATGTTATGAAGCCCTCTGGCCATCAAGGTCATCTTTGGATACTTTGCTGGAGTTAAATTAGAAAAAACATTGACATAATGCAAACGAATTAATATTATGTTTATTATATTATAAACTTTATAGGGAAGTGTTTGTTTTATGAAGGACGCTGAAATGTTTTGGAGCGCATCTCAGAATGAGCTTAAACAAGGGTATATAGAAGGTGAGAATCAATATGTTTGTTTGCTGTGCGGAAATGCAGTTGAAAAGGGGGTAGTATACCCGAAAGATGGGGTTCTTTATGAAGCAAAGAGGTATATGCGAATTCATATTGAACATGCACACAGCTCCGTTTTTGAATACTTGATCGATCTCGATAAAAAACTTACAGGTCTCACGGACCATCAAAACCGCCTTCTTCGCCTATTTTACCAAGGGAAGAATGATGCTGAGGTTCAGGAGGAAATGGGGATTGGCAGTCCGTCCACCATTCGGAACCATCGTTTTGTGTTGAAAGAGAAAGAGCGACAGGCTAAGTTGTTTTTAGCCCTGATGGAACTTTTGAAAGATAAAGATGAACATGCGCCGGCATTTATCCCGCTTCATCAAAAAGCGACGATGGTCGATGATCGTTATAACGTTACCGAGGATGAAAAGGTGACTGTACTGAAAAAATACTTCCCTAAAGGCAGTCATGATGCATTAAAGTCTTTCCCGCCAAAGGAAAAACAAAGGCTGATCATTCTCCGAGAAATTATGAACCGTTTTGAAAATGAGCGGAAATACGAAGAAAAAGAAATCAATCAAATATTGAGTGCCGTTTATCATGATCATGTTCTTTTGAGAAGATATTTAATAGAATATGGATTCTTGGATAGAAAGCCTGATGGGAGCCAATATTGGCTGAAGAAATGATGACTGGAGGCAAGAAAGATGGATCGTAAAAAAGAATTGAAGCAATTATATAAAGAAACGAAAGTTGAAGCAGGTGTATACCAAATCAGAAATACGGTAAATAATAAAGTTTTTATCGGAAGCACCAGGAATTTAAAGACGTTGAAGGGGAAACGATTTGAATTGGAAGTCGGAACAAACACCAATAAAGTGCTGCAAGGTGAGTGGAACGAATATGGGGAAGATGCTTTTTCTTTTGAGGTACTGGAAGTATTGAAGCCGAAAGATACAGGATTTTTTGATGTTAAACGGGAATTGAAAAAACTTGAAGAAATGTGGATGGAAAAAATACAGCCATACGAAGAACGGGGATACAATAGAATGAAATCCACTGACTTGTAAGTGGCCTTTAGAGATTCTCCCGATTCCCAGCCCCTGATTTACCTTTGATGCACTTCATTCTTATTTATTTATGCTAAGAGCGAAAAAAAGGGTTGAAAACCTTAAGGCATTCTACATTCATATTACGGTGTATGTATTGGTGAATGTCATGTTATTTGTGATTAACCTATTAACGGATCCTGGTTATTGGTGGTTCCTTTATCCCCTTGGAGGGTGGGGGATTGGTGTTCTGATACACGGAATTACTACCATTAAACAAGGAAACTTCGGGTCCGAGTGGGAAGAAAGAAAAATAAAAGAATATATGGAAAATGATAAAAAGAACAGCTGAATTTGGGCGTGTTCAAAACAGGGAGTCATTTGTGGCTCTTTTTTTGTGGGAAAATAATCAGAAGATCTCACTTGTTGTAAGTTTTTAAATGGTTTAAGCTAATAATGAGGGACTTGTTTATGAAATAGGGGGAAACCCGTGGAGGACCTTACTAAATAATTAATTTTAGGAGTTGCGAATGAAAAAAATAGGATGGACCATAACGGGGATAGGAGCAATCATAGCGCTGGGGGCCTTACTTTATCCTTTGAATGTTATTAATAAAACTCTATGTATATATTTATTGCTCGGCGGTGCAGGGCTAATGTTTGTCGGGTCTATGTTCAGGGCCTTTTCGCTCCTGAAAAGATGACTGATTTTAAGGTTGATCAAAACGTTCGATTAAGGTGATGACATGGAGAAAAACCAATTGAAATATGCCCAGCAGCATCTGGCTAATGAACGCACCTTTTTAGCGTGGGTAAGAACGGTGATTGCGATAGTGGGGGTTGGTTTTCTTGCGACAAGCCTGCATTTTACGATTGGTGTGCATCGGGATCCCCGGATTGACCTGATCAGTATCTTGCTGGGGATGTTTGCATGTGCATTGGGCCTTGTGATTACAGTGCTGGCGACGTTCGGTTATCTTCAGAAGAAGCGGCAAATCAATGAAGGGACATTCCACCCCTCGAGTGCGCACGTTATTCTAATCGCTGTTTTTATGGTCATATTGTTATCGATGATCATTTTATATTTTGTTTTCATAAAAGTGTAAAACTGTCCTAATATTTAAAGGACAGTTTTTTCAGTTTCTACTATTATATACTTATTCTTACATCAATATGGAAAGTTTTCTTCCATTATATAAATTCATCAAAAAATGAAAGCTTGGAAAACTATGTTTTTCATTTTGGTCATGGAGAGAAATTAAAACCTTTAAAAATATTTCATTCAGTATTGTGCACGTCAGCCGTGGTAAAGCTTAGATATTACCAGAAGTGTATATCCGGGGCTAGGAAAAGGTCGGTCGGTTTTGCCTTTTGCCTTCCTAGAAAAATTATATATTAGCCACCATCAGTTTGTGAATAAACTTCACATGGATAAAGCTAGCTTTAAAACTCTTGAAAGTACTTTACTTTATTCAATTTCAATCACGTTTTAAATATTTGTTTAATTTCCATTTTGTGAGATATGATAAAGAGGAACTAAAAGGAGGTCATTAACATGGTTGATATCAGAAAAGGTGAAAGTTCTTTTTTTGTCGAAGAATCTGGTGAGAAATTAGCGGAAATTACATTCTTTAAATCAGGTGATGATGAAATCACTGTCGATCATACCGTTGTTTCTGACAAGCTGCGCGGGCAAAAGGTTGGAAATGCCCTTGTTGAAAAGGTAATAGGATTCGCAAGGGAGGAAAAACTGAAGATTGTTCCGGTATGTTCGTTCGTTCAAAAACAATTTGAAAAAAATGAAGAATACGAGGATGTATTGGCTAAATGAACCAGAGGGCTGGACCAGGGGATGATTAATAACACCTGTGTTCAGCCCTTTGTCATTTTTTTAGATAATCTTCACCCCTTCAATTCTCCAAGAAAAAAATATTAAACGCCTTTCCGCCTACAGTGTTGTTCGCATTTAATATAGGGGAGGTGCTAGGATGGCCATCAAATTACAAACCCTATTGAAACGCGCAAAGGAAAATATGGGAAGCGGTATGAACCCGGTCGTGAACGAGACGATACTCGAAGTGGTTAAATTAGCTTATGAAGCGGGTATATTTGTTCAAATAACGGCTGGTTATCGAAGTTTCCCAGAACAAAATAAATTGTATGAACGGGGCAGAACGAATAAATCAATGCCTATCGTGACTTATGCCAGAGCGGGCCAGTCCTTGCATAACTATGGACTTGCTGTGGATTTTGTCATTGTTAGTGATGACGGCAAGCGGACATTGTGGACAGAGGGCGAAAAGTGGACAAGGGTAGCGGCCATAGCAAAGTCCCTGGGATTTGTTTGGGGAGGGGATTTTGAATTGTTCCGGGATTTTCCGCATCTTGGAATGTCAGGCGGTTTATCCACGAGAGATCTTCAAAAGGGATTGAGGCCGAATCTTGTATCAAGAGTGGCGTCAGTGAACAGTGAAAGGGAAAATGGATGATCCGCTATTTGGGAACACTAATACTAGTGACTGGCATCATGTGGGTAGTTTGAGGATATTTCAGTGGAGAAGTTTGTTATCACTTTAATAATTTTAATGGGATATTTGATGTTTTTAAAAATTAAATATTGAAAAAACTTTTTTTATAGAATGTGGCCATGATAGGTATGTAAGCGGATACAACAAATCTTTCAATTTAGAATTATCAAAAAATTTCAAAAAACCTGTTGACTACTACCTGAAATACACGTAAGATAATCACAAATACAAGACATCAAACATAAGCGTTTCGAAAAATATGAATAATGCGAAAAGCATTGAAGAGGATAAGTAGTCTTTTAAAAAGGCAGTCACAGAGAGCCGGGTAGCTGAGAGCCGGTATTGTCCCGAAAGATGAACTCACCTTGGAGTTTCAGCTTGAACGTCAGACTAGTAGGGCTGAACGGGTGCGTACCAGTACCCGTTACCAAAACAGAGAATAGTGTAGGCTATTCAAAGTGCGCATGGAGTTTCATGCGAAAAAGGGTGGTACCGTGGAGTGGCTCATCAAGCCTTTTCACCCCTTTAACTTGCCGAGTGCAAGTACATTTGGGGTGAAAAGGCTTTTTTGTATGCATAAAAAGCTGAAAATTCTGAATGTTAAGAAATATTTAATAGAAAAGCGAAGGAGGTTTTTTACGAAATGACACAAAAGTCAGTTGTTGCTGATCGGAAAAGTGGAAAGACACATTATAGTGGTGCTGAATTTCTGCTGAATGCATTGAAAAAGGAAAATGTTGAAGTCATCTTTGGTTATCCGGGAGGTTCTGTATTGCCGATTTATGACAAGCTTTACAGTTCAGAACTTTTTCATATTTTGACAAGGCACGAACAAGGTGCGATTCATGCAGCGGAAGGATACGCCAGGATTACCGGCAAGCCGGGGGTGGTCATAGTTACATCCGGTCCAGGGGCAACGAACATTGTCACCGGTTTGGCCGATGCAATGATTGACTCTTTACCGCTTGTGGTAATTTCGGGTCAGGTAGCTACCAGTGTAATTGGCTCGGATGCTTTCCAGGAGGCTGATGTACTGGGGATTACTACCCCGATCACAAAACATAACTATCAGGTAAGGAGGCCGGAAGACCTTCCGCGCATTATAAAAGAAGCTTTTTATATCGCTTCCAGCGGCCGGCCCGGTCCAGTATTAATCGATATACCTAAGGACATGGCCATTATAGAAGGTGTATCGACTGAAGAGGAGCCAGAAATGAATCTCCCGGGCTATCAGCCGACAACCAAGCCGAATTACTTACAGATCAGAAAGCTTGTTGAAGCCGTAAGCGGGGCGAAAAGACCGGTCATTCTTGCAGGGGCAGGTGTCCTGCATGCAAAGGCCTCCCATCTATTAAAGGAATATGTCGAGCAGCAAGGCATTCCCGTCGTCCACACTTTATTGGGTCTTGGGGGCTTTCCGGCGGAACATCCTCTCTTTATCGGAATGGGTGGTATGCATGGCTGCTATGCAGCAAACATGGCATTAGCGAAATGTGATCTATTAATCAATATCGGTGCCAGGTTCGATGATCGATTGACTGGGAACCTAGCGAAATTCGCACAGCATGCAACGGTGGCCCATATCGATATTGATCCAGCGGAAATCGGTAAAAATGTGCCGACAAAAATTCCGGTCGTCGGAAGTGCCAAGGAAGCGCTGGCGGAGTTGATTGCGCAAAGTGGCAAGAAACCGGAAATTGATGAATGGACAACACAGCTGACTGCATGGAATGAAGAGTTCCCATTGCGTTATACCCATGAAGAAGGCGTATTGAAACCTCAGCGGGTCATCCAGATGCTTCATGAAAAAACGAATGGGGAAGCCATTGTTACGACGGATGTTGGACAGCATCAAATGTGGGCAGCGCAATACTATCCATTTAATAAACCGAATTCATGGGTCACTTCCGGTGGATTGGGGACGATGGGCTTTGGCTTACCATCGGCTCTCGGAGCGCAACTGGCGAATCCGAAAGCGACGGTGCTCTCCATATCGGGGGATGGTGGATTCCAGATGTGCCTGCAGGAACTTTCAGTCATTGCCGAAATGAATCTGCCAATCAAAATCATCATCGTCAACAACGGGGCACTAGGGATGGTAAGACAGTGGCAGGAACTCTTTCATGATAAACGTTTCTCACACAGTATTTTTCAATCGCATCCGGATTTCGTGAAATTGGCCGATGCTTATGGAATTCCGGGATACAAAGTGACGACGGAGGAAGAAGCAAGTAACTGCCTGGATGAAGCTTTAAAGACTGATGGTCCAGTGTTGATTGATTTCCGGGTAAAACAAAACGAAAATGTCTTTCCGATGGTAGCACAAGGAAAAGGGCTTGATGAAATGGAAGGAGTTTAATCAATGAAGGGAATTCTTAGCCTCACCGTGAACAACAGGCCAGGCGTCCTGAATCGGATTACGAACCTGTTCACGAAAAGAAATTATAACATTGAAGGCATGACTGTCGGACCTTCCGAACAGGATGGCATTTCAAGGATGACCTTCGTGGTCGATGTTGATGACGAAGCTGTCATTGAACAGATCACCAAGCAATTGAATAAGCAGATTGATGTTTTGAAAGTATATGATATTACGAATCAATCGATTGTGGCGAGGGAACTTGCACTCATTAAAATATTGGTGACTACACAAACCCGAGCCGAGATTTATTCAGTCATAGAACCCTTCCGAGCTTCAGTTATTGATGTCAGTAAAGATAGCCTGACAGTTCAAATCACAGGGGAATCGGATAAAATCGAAGCCTTCATTGAACTGATCAAGCCATATGGCATCAAGGAATTGGCAAGGACAGGGACAGCCGCCATCCCGCGTGGAATGCAAATTGCACACGCTAAGAATGCGACAATCGTATAAAACAAAAACCAAAACAAAGCTAAACAAAACAAAAAACAATGATGAAAAGGGAGATGTAATTATTATGGCAAAAGTATATTATAACGCAGAAGCAAACGAGAATTTCTTCAACAATAAAAAGGTAGCGGTCATCGGATATGGTTCACAAGGACACGCACACGCACAAAACCTACGTGACAGCGGTGTAGATGTAATCATCGGAATCAGGAAAGGTAAATCCTTCGATAAAGCGGTGGAAGACGGCTTTAATGTTTACACGGTGAAAGAGGCAGCTGAACAGGCAGACGTGATCATGAACCTATTACCGGATGAAACTCAGCCGAAAGTATACCAAGAAGAAATCAAACCGGTATTGCGTGCAGGTCAAGCGTTAATGTTCGCACACGGATTCAACGTCCATTTCAACCAAATCGTTCCTCCGGCAGACGTAGATGTATTATTAGTCGCTCCAAAGGGTCCGGGACATCTTGTTCGCCGTACATATGAACAAGGTGCAGGGGTGCCGGCACTATTCGCCATCTATCAAAATGTTACGGGTGAAGCAAAAGATTTGGCCCTTGCGTACGCTCGGGGAATCGGCTCTTTAAGAGCTGGCGGTTTGGAAACTACATTCCAGGAAGAAACGGAAACGGATCTATTTGGAGAGCAGGCCGTACTTTGCGGCGGATTGACTGCCCTTGTGAAAGCTGGATTCGAAACCTTGACAGAAGCTGGATACCAACCGGAAGTAGCATATTTCGAGTGTTTACATGAACTTAAATTAATCATCGACCTTATGTATGAAGGCGGTATGGAAAACATGCGCTATTCCATTTCTGACACAGCTCAATGGGGAGATTTCGTTTCTGGACCACGCGTTGTGACGGAAACTACGAAAGAGGCAATGAAAGCGATCTTGAAAGACATCCAAGACGGTGAGTTCGCTAAAGGATGGATCTTGGAAAACCAAGCGAATCGTCCAGTCTTCAATGCTATCAATAATCGTGAAAACCAACATCAAATCGAAGTGGTTGGCCGTGAATTAAGAAAAATGATGCCATTCGTAAAACCTCAACAACAAGAGAAAGAAGTGGTAGCCGTTGCGAAAAATTAATATATTTGAAACTACACTTCGAGATGGGGAGCAATCAGCCGGTGTAAATTTGAATTTTACCGAAAAACTTGAAATTGCTTATCAGCTTGAAAGATTGGGTGTTGATATTATCGAAGCCGGTTTTCCGGCAGCATCCAAAGGGGATTTCAACTCCGTACAGGAAATCGCGCGCAAAATCAAAAACAGCTCTGTCACAGGGCTGGCGCGTGCTGTAAAAGGAGATATCGATGCAGCTTGGGATTCATTAAGGGGCGGGGAAGAACCAAGGTTGCATACTTTCATCGCCACTTCGCCCATTCATCGTGAATATAAGTTGAAAATGTCGAAGCAGCAAGTGATTGAAAAGGCAGTTGAGATGGTCAAGTACGGTGCAGCGCGTTTTCCGATCGTACAATGGTCTGCAGAAGATGCAAGCCGTACAGAACTTGACTATTTGGCTGAAATCGTCGAAGCGGTCATTCAAGCTGGTGCTAAGGTCATTAACATCCCGGATACTGTTGGATATGCAGCTCCAATCGAGTACGGAAACATTTTCAGATACCTTCGTGAACATGTTCCTTCTATTGATAAAGTTAGTTTGTCCGCACACTGCCATGACGATCTTGGAATGGCGACTGCCAATTCATTGGCTGCCATCGAAGGCGGAGCTACGCAAGTCGAAGGCACAATCAACGGAATTGGTGAACGTGCCGGAAACGTGGCGCTTGAAGAAGTGGCCATGGCACTCTACATCCGTAAAGATTTCTATCAAGCGGAAACGGGTCTTGTATTGAATGAAATAAAAAGGACCAGTGATTTGGTCAGCCGCCTTACGGGAATGCAGGTACCTGCTAATAAAGCCATTATTGGTGCCAATGCATACGCACATGAATCTGGCATTCACCAGGATGGCGTGTTAAAAGAAAAAACGACATATGAAATCATTTCACCTGAACTTGTAGGGGTTTCGTCCAATTCACTAGTTTTAGGAAAGCATTCAGGACGCCATGCTTTCAAAGAAAGATTACAAGAGTTGAATTTTACGGTAACGGATGAGGAAATGAACTCATTATTCATTCAGTTCAAGGAATTGGCTGATAATAAAAAGAACATGACGGATGAAGATATCGTTGCGCTGGTGCTTGAAGAGAAAGCGACGGATATCAGTTTTTATGACATGATTTCCTTACAGATTTCCCATGGTACCCATCAGACGGCGACAGCGACGGTCACACTGAAAAAAGGCGATAATGAAGAGATTCAGGAAGCGGCTACAGGTGCAGGAAGTGTAGAAGCCTTATATAACACGCTTGAAAGGTGTTTGGGCAGCGAGATCAACTTGCTGGACTATCGAATTCAATCGGTGGGCGGCGGAATGGATGCCCTTGCTCAGGTTTTTGTGAAAATTGATTATAACGGTGTGGAAACAAGCGGCAGGGGTCTTGATCAGGACGTCTTGGAAGCATCCGCCAAAGCGTATTTGAACGCTGTGAACCGTGTGATCATCATGAAGGAACTGGAAGAAAAAGCAGTATTACAATAGGAAGGGGAGATTTCGATGAAAAGGAATATTGCGGTGCTTCAAGGAGATGGCATCGGGAAAGAAGTAACAAGAGGCGCTGTAGAAATCCTCGAAGCCGTTGCCCAAAGATATGGACACGATTTTGAATTTCAATATGGTGAGATTGGCGGCGGGGCCATCGATAACACAGGTTCACCCCTGCCGGATGAAACAGTGGAGATTTGTAAAAACAGCGATGCGGTATTATTAGGGGCCGTTGGAGGACCTAAGTGGGATGACCAGCCTGCGCACCTAAGACCGGAACGAGGTTTGTTGAAAATCCGAAAAGATTTGAATCTTTATGCCAACATCCGTCCAATCAGCTATTATTCCAGCTTGTCGGAATCTTCTCCTCTTAAAAAGGAATTCATTGAAGATGTGGATTTCGTGATTGTCAGGGAACTAACTGGCGGCCTTTATTTCGGAAAGCCAAGTGAGCGCGTTGAAAAAGAAGGGAAAGAGGCGGTCGTCGATACACTTTTCTATCAGAAAAGCGAAATGAAGCGCATCATTGAACTTGCTTTTGCATTAGCATCGGATCGCAAGAAAAAAGTAACATCCGTGGATAAAGCGAATGTTCTTGAATCCAGCAGGATGTGGCGTGAGACGGCTGAAGAAATTGCCAAGGACTATCCGGATGTAATCCTTGAACATATGCTTGTTGATAATGCAGCCATGCAATTGATCAAAAATCCGAAACAATTTGATATTATCGTGACGGAGAATATGTTCGGTGATATTTTAAGTGATGAAGCGTCGGTATTGACTGGCTCGCTTGGAATGCTACCTTCCGCCTCCATATCAACAAATGGGCCTAATCTATATGAACCGATTCATGGTTCCGCCCCGGATATCGCAGGCAAAAACCTGGCTAATCCGATTGGGACGATTTTATCAGCGGCTTCCATGCTGCGTCTATCCTTTGGTTTGGAAGATGAGGCGAAAGCCGTTGAGCAGGCGGTGGAAACTGTCCTTGAATATGGCTTAAGAACAGGCGATATCGCAAATGGCCAACCAAGTATTACGTCCACTACAGAGATGATTGCAGAAATAAAAGCAAATCTTTTAGACCAGGAAGCCATTTCCAACATCATGGGAGCTTACGCATAAACTTCTTTCACGGCCTAACATTAGGCCGTGTTTTTTAAAAAAATACAAGATTGATCGAGGTGGGATAGTGATGGGAAAGTCGATAATAGAGAAAATATGGGATCGCCATATTGTAAATGAAGAGGAGAATAAACCGGATTTAATTTATATAGACCTTCAATATATTCATGAAGTGACCTCTCCGCAAGCATTTGAAGGATTGAGATTAAAAGGACGCACAGTCAGGAGACCCGATCGCACTTTCGCGACAATGGATCATAATGTGCCAACCGTTAATCGCTATTTCATCGAGGATGATATTGCAAGGAAACAACTAGATGCGCTTGAGCAAAACTGTAAGGAGTTCGGTATCCGCCTTGCTGATTTAGACAGCCCGGATCAAGGTATCGTTCACGTTATCGGGCCGGAATTAGGGCTTACACAGCCAGGGATGACGATTGTCTGCGGAGACAGTCATACTTCCACACATGGTGCGTTTGGCTCGATTGCATTTGGAATCGGTACGAGTGAGGTCGAGCATGTTTTGGCCACTCAAACCCTATGGCAAACTAAACCGAAAACATTAAAGCTTGAGGTTAATGGCAAGCTTGGTCATGGTGTGATGGCGAAAGATGTCATTTTATATGTGATTTCTAAATTCGGCGTCAATTTCGGTACTGGACATATCATTGAGTATTGCGGGGAAGTTTTCCGGGATATGTCGATGGAAGAGAGAATGACGGTTTGCAATATGTCGATCGAAGGCGGGGCAAGAGCGGGGCTGGTAGCTCCCGATGAAACAACGTTCTCTTATTTGAAAGGTCGAAAATATTTGCCGAAAGGAGAAGAGTTCGAGCGGTGTGTTCAGGACTGGAAGTCACTTTCCAGTGATGAGGATGCTGTTTATGACCAAGTAATCATTCTTGATGGCAGTTTGATTCCACCAATGGTGAGCTGGGGGACGAATCCAGGAATGGCTAGTGGCGTGGACGGTAAAGTGCCTACCTTCGCGGAAGGTATCATGGATCCCAAGGAACTGAATCGAGCCATTGAGTATATGGGTCTTAAGGAAGGCATGCCGATCACGGAAATTCCCGTACAACATGTTTTCATAGGATCGTGTACCAATTCACGAATTGAGGACTTACGGCAAGCTGCAGAAATGATTGAAGGCCAAACTGTTCAAAAAGGAGTTCGGGCGATGGTCGTTCCCGGTTCACAAAGCGTCAAAAGGCAAGCGGAAGATGAAGGGTTGGATGAAATTTTCAAATCTGCGGGCTTCGAATGGCGTGAATCGGGCTGCAGCATGTGCCTGAGCATGAATCCTGACGTGGTACCGGCCGGTGAGCATTGTGCCTCCACAAGTAATCGGAACTTCGAAGGCAGGCAAGGCGCTGGAGCAAGAACGCACCTGGTTAGTCCGGCTATGGCTGCCGCGGCCGCCATTCATGGGAAATTTGTCGATATTAGGAATTTGAAAAGAACTGAACAAGTCCATTAAGAATACGAATTAACCGGAGGTGCATAGAATGGAACCCATTACTATATATAAAGGAAGAGCGGCGGCACTTGACCGTAAAAACGTGGATACGGACCAAATCATTCCAAAGCAATTTTTAAAACGGATTGAGCGAAGCGGATTTGGCGAATTTTTATTCTATAACTGGCGTTTTGATGAAAATGGAAAGAAGCGTCCTGATTTTGAATTGAATCAGCCTCATAATCAAAACACGTCCATTTTAATAGCAGGAGAAAATTTTGGCTGCGGTTCTTCGCGTGAGCATGCCCCTTGGTCATTGAAAGACTACGGATTTGATATCATCATCGCTCCGTCATATGCTGATATCTTTAAAAGTAATTGCATGAAAAATGGCATGGTTCCCATCGCTTTAACCCAGGCTGAGGTAAACTATTTAATGGAGAGAGTGTCCGCACCTGACTATGAGTTGACGATCGACCTTCCCAATCAGACATTGAAGGATGGTCAAGGGTTTGAAACAAGCTTTGAAATTCATCCATATTGGAAGGAAATGCTCATCAAAGGCTGGGATGAAATTTCGATAACGCTTCAATATGATAAAGAGATTTCTGCCTATGAATCTCAAAAAAAGGCTGTTTCGAGTATTTAATAGAAGAAGGTCATATCCCGTTCTCCTTTCTTAATTTGAAAGGATGCGGGATTTTTTTATCTGGGAAAGAAAGAAAGGTGTTCATCCGCCCATATAAATTTTGTGTTTCCTGCTATTACATGCTAAACTGTTTTTCAAAAAGCGAACGGTGAGGCGGAAAATAGGATGGATAATGAGAATAACCAAAAGAAGGCCGGAGAAACCAAGATTATCGCCTTTCCAAATCTCGGTGAAAGGCTGATTGCAAAGGGACTGGATGAGCTTGGAAACAGAAACTTTAAAACAGCTGCACAGCTTTTCAGCCAAGCCAGGGAGTATGAGCCCGAGAATGATGAAGTTTGCATGGGGCTAGTGGTCTCGCTAGTCGAACTTGAGCATTACAAGGAGTCAAAAGAGTTATGTATAGAGATGCTGAATAAAGGCATCGGTGACTATTTTCAACTGATCAATATTTATTTGATGGTACTGCTGCAATTAGGTGAGCATCAGGAAATGGTCACGACGATCGAACTGCTATTTGAAGAAAGCCAAATTCCCTTTGATAAAGAGGAGCATTTCGAAAAGATGCTTCAGTTCAGTAAAAGGGCCCTTGAGGATAAAAAAGAGGAGAAGGAAAGGCAAAATCAGCAGCTTTCGGAGGAATTGCAGAAGGATGAACTTTTTGAAGGGAAAACGGATAATGAAATGCTAATGGTCATTTCAAAACTCACGAATATCAATATTCGACCATTTATCCCTCAAATCGAAAAATTTCTACAAAAAGATGAGGGACACCCTTTCTTTAAAACGATGCTCCTTAACATCCTTATCGACCAGGAATATAACGAGGAAGTGACGTTGAGGAAATTCAATCAATCGAAGTCGGTCATACCAAGGGAATTGAAAAGTTTGAAGGAGACGGACTTCTATAAGAAGGTAACCGGACTGACCGAAGCGGAAATCAGTCAGGATAATCCGAGCTTATTTGAAATGGTCCATAGTTTGATTGAACGTCATTCCTTTTTATTGTTTCCTTTTGAACCCGGACCTGAAAGCTTGCCTGCATGGGCAGCTGCCTATCATGCCTTGGCGGAAGAATACATGACCGGGGAAGTTTTCGGTAGGGACTTAGCGGACCAGTACCAGGCTGATGAGGAAAGCATTGCGGATATTCTTTCCTATATAAAAGAAATTGAAGAAATTTCTTATCCCATTATTTAAGCTATTGCTGTTGTAACAGATTAATCCTGTGGTATAATGTAGTGGTTGTAATGTATATTCGTCTAATTTTGACGATTTCCCCAATATTTTTTGGGTATATTTGAAGGATGACTTGTTAACACTTGCAAAGCATATTCATCCAATGCTTATTATTGAAGTATATAGATTTTTTGGAGGGAAACACATGTCTGTAAAATGGGAAAAACAAGAAGGTAATCAAGGCGTACTAACAATTGAAGTTGACGCTGCAAAAGTAAACGAAGGTTTAGACGCAGCTTTCAAAAAAGTAGTGAAACAAGTAAATGTACCTGGCTTCCGTAAAGGTAAAATGCCACGTCAAATGTTCGAAAAAAAATTCGGCGTAGAATCACTTTACCAAGATGCGCTTGATATCATTCTTCCAGATGCTTATGCAAATGCTGTCGAAGAAGCTGGAATTCAGCCTGTAGATCGTCCTGAAATCGACATCGAGAAAATGGAAAAAGGCGAAAACCTGATCTTCACTGCAACTGTAACAGTTAAGCCTGAAGTTAAATTGGGAGATTACAAAGGTGTTGAAGTTGAAAAATTCAATACTGAAGTAACTGACGAAGATGTTGAAAACGAATTGAAAACTTTACAAGAGCGTCAAGCTGAGCTTGTCGTTAAAGAAGAAGGACAAGTTGCTGAAGGCGATACAGTTGTTCTTGACTTTGAAGGATTCGTTGATGGTGAAGCATTCGAAGGCGGAGCTTCAGAAAACCATTCATTGGAAATCGGTTCAAACTCTTTCATTCCAGGATTTGAAGAGCAACTTGTCGGTCTTGAAACTGGCGCTGAAAAAGATATCGAAGTTACATTCCCTGAAGAATACCATGCTGCTGAACTTGCAGGTAAACCAGCAGTATTCAAAGTGAAAATTCACGAAATCAAAACAAAACAACTTCCTGAGTTGGATGATGAGTTCGCGAAAGATGTCGACGACGAAGTGGAAACTTTGGCTGAACTTAAAGAAAAAACAAAACATAAATTAGAGCATGACAAAAAACACGAAGAAGAAAACTTCATTCAAAACACTGTAATTGGTAAAGCTGTTGAAGGCGCAGAAATGGACGTTCCTGAAGCGATGATTTCAAATGAAGTTGACCGCATGATGAATGAGTTCTCTCAACGCATTCAATCTCAAGGTCTGAATTTGGAACTTTACTACCAATTCTCAGGTCAAGACGAAGAAGCTTTAAAAGCGCAAATGAAAGAAGAAGCTGAAGGACAAGTTCGTACGAGCCTAACTCTTGAAGCAATCGCTGAAGTTGAAAAACTTGAAGCGACTGACGAAGATGTAGAAGCTGAACTTGCACAAATGGCTACTATGTACAATATGGAAGTTGACGCGATCAAACAAGCTCTTGGAAACTTAGAAGGAATCAAAGGCGATCTTAAAATTAAGAAAGCAATTGACTTCTTGGTAGAAAACAGCAAAACAGTTGACGCAAAATAATTTTTATAAATAAGTAGATTTAAATATTTCCTTTAAAAAAAACAAGGCGCGAGTAATCGTGCCTTGTTTTATACATATTGAGAATTAGTGTAAATTTCAAATATCGGTTATTTCCTGATTGATTTTTTTTGGATTTCAGTGTAGATTAGTTCTAATACCGCATATACATATTTATACAGCAAATCCTGCTTTTAAAAATCCAAAGTTTTGGGCATACTGGTAAAGGGCAAATACATATTGATTGATTATTGTACTTATTTAACAACTCGGTCGCGTGAGCATTTTTGTTACTAAACTTCCAAGAACATGATAAAATGCAAAACATACTAGGGATTTTGGAATGCTTAAGTAGATGTGTGCCTAGTTTTTTTCAATACGATTGGGTACCGCTATGTAATAGAGTTGGAAGAGTATTTAAAGGGGTGAACGTACATGTTTAAATTTAATGATGAAAAAGGACAGTTAAAATGTTCTTTTTGCGGTAAAACACAAGAACAAGTCCGTAAACTGGTTGCTGGTCCAGGTGTCTATATTTGTGACGAGTGTATAGAACTTTGTACGGAGATCGTCGAAGAAGAGCTGGGCACTGATGAAGAAGTGGAATTCAGGGATGTTCCTAAACCTATGGAAATCCGTGAAATTCTTGACGAATATGTGATTGGACAAGAACAGGCAAAGAAATCTTTGGCTGTCGCTGTTTATAACCATTATAAACGTATCAATTCCAATAGCAAAGTTGACGATGTGGAGCTTTCTAAAAGTAACATCGCCCTGATCGGACCGACGGGAAGCGGGAAAACCCTTCTTGCGCAAACATTGGCGCGATTACTGAATGTTCCTTTTGCGATTGCTGATGCCACTTCATTGACGGAAGCTGGATATGTTGGGGAAGATGTCGAAAACATCCTTCTAAAGCTGATCCAAGCCGCTGATTATGATGTGGAAAAAGCGGAAAAAGGCATCATTTATATTGATGAAATCGATAAAGTTGCCCGTAAATCGGAAAATCCTTCTATTACACGTGACGTGTCTGGTGAAGGTGTGCAACAAGCATTATTGAAAATCCTTGAAGGAACGGTTGCAAGCGTTCCGCCTCAAGGTGGACGTAAACATCCACATCAGGAATTCATCCAAATCGATACGACCAACATTTTGTTCATCTGCGGCGGTGCCTTTGATGGCATCGAACCGATCATCAAACGCCGTCTTGGTCAAAAAGTCATTGGTTTTGGCTCTGACGTGAAAAAGGATGATGTTGCAGAAAAAGAATTGCTTTCAAAAGTCCTTCCTGAAGACTTGCTTCGTTTCGGATTAATTCCGGAATTCATCGGTCGTCTTCCGGTAATTGCGACTCTTGAGCAATTGGATGAAGCTGCGTTGATTGAAATCCTTACACAGCCGAAAAATGCCCTTGTTAAACAATATCAAAAGTTGCTTGAGCTTGACGATGTTGAATTGGAATTCGAACAGGAAGCGCTAAGTGAAATTGCTAAAAAGGCAATTGAACGTAAAACTGGTGCACGTGGTCTGCGATCCATCATCGAGGGCATCATTCTTGAAGTGATGTTCGACCTGCCTTCACGTGATGATGTTGCAAAATGTGTAATCACAGGCAGCACGATTTCGAAAAACGAATCTCCAAAGCTCGTCCTAAAAGACGGTACAACCATCAAAGGACAAGAAAAGAAAACATCTGCTTGATAATATGGAAAAGCAAGACTGCCAGTTCATGCTGGCAGTCTTTTTCTTTGTCTTTTTTTCAAATTGTTGTTATTTAGGATAAAAACGCCAAAATTTTCAACGCGAATTTCTTGGATAATTTCGCCCTTCCAAAGGAGATACTAACAGAAATGACAAACTAGGAGAGTGCAGGAGGGAATACGATGAATTGGACAGGATTGGCGTTGTTTATCCAGCTGTTTTTTGGGATCATTATTGGATTGTATTTTTTGAACTTATTGAAAGGCCAGCGGACACAAAAAGTTTCCATTGACCGTGATTCACGTAAGGAGATGGACCAATTACGGAAGATGAGATCGATTTCGTTAACAGAGCCATTGGCAGAGAAAGTCAGACCAAGCACATTTAATGAAATCATCGGTCAAGAAGATGGGATTAAATCTTTAAAAGCTGCTTTATGCGGGCCGAATCCCCAGCATGTGATAATTTACGGTCCTCCAGGGGTAGGGAAAACGGCAGCTGCCAGACTTGTTTTGGAAGAGGCGAAGAAAAATGGCAAGTCCCCTTTTAAGAAATCAGCCGTTTTCGTTGAATTGGACGCCACCACAGCAAGGTTCGATGAACGGGGGATTGCCGATCCGCTCATTGGTTCTGTGCACGATCCAATCTATCAAGGAGCCGGGGCAATGGGACAGGCAGGCATTCCGCAGCCAAAGCAGGGTGCAGTCAGCAATGCTCATGGAGGTGTACTGTTCATAGATGAAATTGGGGAGCTTCATCCAATACAGATGAATAAACTGTTAAAGGTATTGGAGGATCGTAAGGTCTTTCTGGAAAGTGCTTATTATCAAGAGGAAAATCAAAATATTCCCACTCACATCCATGATATTTTTAAAAATGGACTGCCGGCTGACTTTCGATTGATTGGGGCCACAACTAGAACACCAAATGAAATCGCCCCTGCGATACGCTCAAGATGCATAGAAGTGTTTTTCCGTGAACTTGACCGTGAGGAAATAATCACCGTGGCTAAGAATGCCTCAGATAAAGTGGGGATCACCATCAGTGAAAAAGGCTTGCAGTCGATCTCGGATTATGCCCGAAATGGCAGGGAAGCTGTCAACATGATTCAGACTCTTTCTGGAATATCAATTAATGAAAACAGGACTTTTATCAGAGAAGAAGATATAGATTGGATGGCCCATAGCAGCCAGCTGACCCAAAGAATGGACAGGAAAATAGAAGCGAATTCTAAAATAGGTCTTGTCAACGGTCTTGCAGTTTATGGTCCCAACAGCGGGGCGTTGCTGGAAATCGAGGTTACGGTCATGGCCGCTACTGATGAAAAAGGATCGATAAACATTACTGGCATCGTTGAAGAAGAAAGTATCGGCGGCGGAAGTGGCAAATCGATTCGCCGCAAGAGCATGGCAAAAGGTTCAATTGAAAATGTCATTACGGTTTTACGGTCGATGGGAGTGCCTGCCGATCAATTCGATATCCATGTGAACTTTCCGGGCGGAAGTCCAGTAGATGGCCCTTCTGCAGGAATTGCAATGGCCACAGGCATATACTCGGCCATATATAAAATCCCTGTTGATCACACAGTGGCGATGACTGGAGAAATAAGCATTCATGGCGGCGTTAAACCGATCGGCGGTGTCATTCCGAAAATCAAGGCAGCAAAACTGGCCGGGGCAAAGAAAGTAATCGTCCCAGCCGAAAACATGCAGCCGCTTCTATCTGAAATCAAGGATATAGAAATCATTCCCGTTTCGAATGTGAAAGAAGTGCTGGATCAGGCACTGAAAAAAGAATTGATGTCGGAACAAATCCTCACAACCTTGGACCTATCAAAAAAAGAAAGTGTATAAAGGAAATGCCCCGGCTAAAAACAAGAACCGGGGCATTTTAAGGACCATATTGGCGTTCCGGACAAACCTGAAGTAAAAATAAACACGCATTCAGACGTGCTTTTTTATCTAATATTGGAGATAATAATAGCAGTCGAAACGTGTTAAGGTAAACGAATAGACACTTCTATATAAATAGGATAGAATTGTTAAAAGGTTGAGAACATGGGTAAATAGTTTACAACGACGATACTAATTAGATGGAGGTGTCAGGAAATGACTGATAAAGAAATCATCGTCCCCCTCCTGCCGCTTAGAGGACTGCTTGTATATCCAACGATGGTACTTCATTTAGATGTAGGCCGAGATAAATCTGTACAAGCCCTTGAGAAAGCAATGGTGGAAGACCATCTTATATTTTTGACGACACAACAAGATGTTTCGTTGGACGAACCAGGTGAAGAAGATTTATTTACAATGGGAACTTTAACAAAGGTGAAACAGATGCTGAAGCTTCCAAATGGTACAATCCGGGTGTTGGTGGAAGGGTTGAACCGCGCAGAAGTCATTGAATTTTACGATTATGAGACACATTATGGTGCCAAGATTAAAATATATGAAGACAGTGATGAAAAGGATGCTGAACATCAGGCATTAATGCGCACACTACTGGATTATTTTGAACAATACATAAAAATGTCCAAGAAAATAACCGGTGAAACGTTTTCGTCCACTTCGGATATTGAAGAGCCTGGACGATTAGCGGATATAATCGCTTCCCATTTGCCTTTGAAATTGAAGGAGAAGCAAGAAGTGCTTGAGACCATTGATATGAAAGAGCGTTTAAGCCGTGTAATCGAGATCATCAATAACGAGAAAGAAGTTCTTTTTCTCGAGAAAAAAATCGGCCAGCGTGTTAAGCGTTCGATGGAACGGACTCAAAAGGAATATTATTTACGAGAACAAATGAAAGCGATCCAAAAGGAATTGGGAGATAAAGAAGGAAAAACAGGGGAAATTGAGGTTCTCAACGAAAAGATAGAAGAAGCGGAAATGCCTGAGCACATCAAAGAAACGGCACTAAAGGAATTGGACCGTTATGAAAAGGTTCCTTCCAGCTCGGCCGAAAGTTCTGTCATCCGCAATTATATCGAATGGTTGATCTCGCTTCCTTGGACCAAAGCGACCAAAGATGACTTGAATATTCATAAAGCCGAAAAAATCCTGAACCGGGACCATCATGGTTTGGAAAAGGTGAAGGAGCGGGTGCTTGAGTATCTGGCCGTCCAGCAATTGACCAATTCATTGAAGGGACCGATCCTTTGCTTGGTGGGACCGCCAGGGGTCGGAAAAACCAGCTTGGCTAAATCGATCGCTTCATCGCTGAATAGGAATTTCGTCCGTATATCTTTAGGTGGGGTGCGCGATGAGTCAGAAATCCGCGGACATCGCCGTACATATGTAGGGGCGATGCCAGGGAGGATCATTCAAGGCATGAAAAAAGCTGGAACGATCAATCCAGTCTTTTTACTGGACGAAGTGGATAAGATGTCCAATGACTTTAGGGGAGATCCATCTGCAGCGATGCTGGAGGTGCTCGATCCAGAGCAAAATCATAATTTCAGTGATCATTATATTGAAGAAACTTACGATCTTTCCAAAGTCATGTTCGTGGCGACGGCGAATAATTTGGGATCGATTCCTGGCCCGCTTCGTGATCGTATGGAAATCATTTCGATTGCAGGTTATACTGAGATAGAGAAACTTCATATAGCCAAGGATCACTTGCTGCCTAGACAGCTGGAAAACCATGGTTTATTGAAGACACAACTGCAAATTCGTGAGGAAGCTCTTACAAAAATCATCCGTTATTATACTCGGGAAGCCGGTGTTCGAAGTTTGGAGCGACAGCTTGCAGGCATCTGTCGGAAGACTGCAAAAATCATCGTGTCCGGAGATAAAAAGCGGGTCGTCATATCAGAAAAGAATGTCGAGGAGTTTTTAGGGAAAACCATGTTCCATTATGGACAGGCGGAGGTCGAGAACCAAGTCGGTGTAGCTAATGGATTAGCATATACGTCGGTAGGCGGCGATACGCTGCAAATCGAGGTTTCCTTATCACCAGGTAAAGGCAAGCTGATCCTGACAGGAAAGCTTGGCGATGTAATGAAAGAGTCAGCCCAGGCTGCTTTCAGTTATGTCCGTTCAAAAACCGAGAAACTTCAGATTGATGCGAACTTCCATGAAAAATATGATATTCATATTCATGTCCCTGAAGGTGCGGTCCCAAAAGATGGCCCTTCTGCAGGCATCACGATTGCAACAGCGTTAATATCGGCCCTTACAAATAGGCCGATCAGAAAAGAGGTAGGCATGACAGGCGAAATTACATTACGCGGACGGGTTCTTCCGATCGGCGGGCTTAAAGAAAAATCTTTAGCGGCCCATCGCGCAGGACTTACGAAAATCATCATCCCGCAAAATAATGAAAAGGATATTGATGATATCCCGGAAAGTGTCCGTAAAGCATTAACATTTGTTCCAGTTTCACACGTCGATGAAGTCCTTGAGCATGCATTGGCAGGTGTGAACGAATGAAAGTGACGAGTTCAGATATTGTCATCAGTGCTGTGAAGCCTGAACAATATCCCAATACTCCAATACCGGAATTTGCCTTGGCAGGCCGTTCCAACGTTGGAAAATCCAGTTTCATCAACAAAATGATCAATCGAAAAAACTTGGCGCGCACATCCTCTAAACCGGGTAAGACGCAGACCTTGAATTTTTATATCATAAATGAAGCACTCCATTTTGTGGATGTACCGGGTTATGGTTATGCAAAAGTATCCAAGACGGAACGTGATGCTTGGGGAAAAATGATCGAAACGTACTTCACTTCCAGAGACCAGCTCCGCGCTGCGCTTCTGATTGTTGATTTGCGTCATCCGCCTACAAAGGATGATATCGCGATGTATGAATTCCTGAAGCATTATGATCTGCCCCGGATCGTCATTGCAACCAAAGCGGATAAGATTCCAAAAGGCAAATGGCAGAAACACTTGAAAATCACGCGCCAAACGTTAAATATGGAAAAAGAAGATGAATTGCTTCTATTCTCTGGTGAAACAGGCGAAGGCAAGGAACAAGCCTGGGGCGTCCTTAAGAAATATATGTAAAAGAAAAGGGTATTCCGCATCTGGAATACCCTTTTTCATTATGGAATCGAAAATTCTCACTTTTTTCGAACCAAAAAATAAATGCCGATTGCCATCAACGCAAATGGCCAAAACCTTTCGATGTTCGCCGTGCTTGTTTCAACAAGCCCAAAAGACGATGTGATTTGATCATAGAATAAGAAAGTGATCGAGATGAGAAGTATTACCATCCCGTGAAACATTCCAGAATTTGTTTTACGTGCCCGGAGAATAAATCCCAGCGAGATGATTAAAATAAAGATACCTATATTATCCGGCCAAATATCCAGATTCTCGACGATATGGAAGTGAGCCCCGAACCCCAGTAAGATGACGCCTGGCAGGATGGACTCATATTCATTACCGCTATATGCCTGAATCAGGAAGGCTGCACCAACTATACATAATAAAGTGGGCCAGCTGAAAAAGCCTGGAAAGATTTCGATTTGGGAATGTTCAAGAAAAAAATAGAGCCCGAAACCGATTAATACGATTCCTGGGAAAATACGCTGCGTTTTCATTTTATCCTCCTATGCAATTCGATTACTTGAAGTTTTTTGCCATTTTTGATATGGTACTTTTGTACACAATGTCGAAATATGTATGTAACTTACCAATCCCGCTTAGACACCTTTTGTAGCATTTCGGGCGTTTTGGCTGTCTTTTCATGGTAGCATACGTTATTCATAAACTGTTCATATTATTTGCGTAAAACCATTTTAGTACATGGTATAATAAATTTACATGAAAAATTTTGGGGGTGCAAAACAAAAGGATGCATATTCTAGCGGTTGGTATAAATTACAAAACTGCCCCTGTAGAAATTCGGGAAAAACTATCGTTTAACGAAGCCGAACTTGCCGAGGCAATGAAAGCTCTTAAAAATAAAAAAAGCATCTTGGAAAATATTATTATTTCAACATGTAACAGGACGGAAATATATGCGGTCGGTGACCAGCTTCATACAAGCAGGTATTATATAAAGGAATTTCTTTCGGAATGGTTTAATATCGATAAAGAAGAATTTTCCAAATATCTGTTCATTTATGAAGGCGATGGGGCTGTCGAGCATTTATTTTCAGTTACCTGCGGCTTGAATTCCATGATACTGGGAGAAACTCAGATTTTGGGACAAGTACGTTCAAGCTACCTGTTAGGGCAGAAGGAAGATACGATCGGTACCGTTTTTAACCATCTCTTCAAGCAAGCCCTTACATTGGCTAAAAAAGCTCATTCGGAAACCGAAATCAATACAAATGCCGTTTCAGTCAGCTATGCGGCAGTCGAGCTTGCCAAGAAAATCTTTGGAGGCCTGAACGGTAAGAATGTCTTGATTCTTGGGGCCGGTAAGATGGGTGAGCTGGCCATTCAAAATCTGCATAGCAATGGTGCAGACAGCATTACGGTCATTAACCGCACCTTCCAGAAAGCGGTCGATCTGGCCGAGAGATTCAATGGTAAGGCGAAACAGCTTCAAGAGCTGCAATGCGCTTTAGTGGAAGCTGATATCCTGATTACTTCCACTGGATCAAAAGATCTTCTTGTAACAAAGGAAATGATGTCATTCATCAATAAGCTTCGTAAAGGCCGTCCTATTTTCATGGTCGATATCGCAGTGCCGCGTGACCTCGATCCAACATTGGCCGAGCTGGAAAATGTCTTCTTATATGACATTGACGACCTTGAAGGGATCGTGCAAGCCAATATCGAAGAACGTAAAAAAGCTGCCGAGAAAATAGAATTGATGATCGAATCAGAAATCGTTGATTTCAATCAGTGGATTAATTTGCTTGGTGTGGTTCCCGTCATTTCTTCTTTACGGGAAAAATCCCTATCGATCCAAAAGGAAACGATGATAAGCATCGAAAGAAAGCTTCCGCATTTGAGCGAACGGGACAAAAAAGTTCTGAACAAGCATACGAAAAGCATCATCAACCAAATGCTGAAAGATCCGATACTTTATGCAAAAGAGCTGGCAGATGAGCCGAATGCAAAAGAGCAATTGAATAATTTCGTGAAAATATTCCAGTTAGAGGAATTGATTGAAGACCAGCTGGTTGCGGATGAAAAAGAACGGAACAGCTCCAAGTCATCCCTATTGAATCCAGTTCCTGTCCAGTAATGGGGTAGATATGGAATTACTAATGACAAGATTGCATGAAGCCACTGTTTTGTTATATGCCATCAGTATGCTTTTATATTTTATCGATTTCCTCAATAATAACCAGAAGGCGAACAGGGTCGCCTTCTGGTTGCTTTCTATTGTTTGGGTACTGCAAACAATTTTTTTATTTCTGTATGTGTTGAAAACGGGAAGGTTCCCGGTATTGACGATTTTTGAAGGCTTATATTTTTATGCATGGGTCCTCATATCGTTATCTTTAATCATTAACCGATTGCTAAGAGTCGATTTTACTGTCTTTTTTACGAATGTATTAGGTTTCATGGTTATGGCCATCCATACCTTTGCACCTGTTCAGATAGAATCTCAAGTCCTTGCACAGCGCCTGGTTTCAGAGCTACTGCTCATACATATCACTTTTGCCATCCTATCATATGGCGCATTCACGCTTTCTTTCGTTTTTTCACTTTTATACTTAATTCAATATGATTTACTGAAACGGAAGAAATGGGGAAAACGCCTGCTTCGACTCGGCGATCTAACAAAGCTCGAGCAAATGTCTTATGTCCTCGCAGTAATAGGTGTTCCATTATTAGTGGTCTCCCTTATCCTGGGGATTCAATGGGCATATATAAAAGTGCCTGGGGTATCCTGGCTGGACATGAAGATCATCGGCTCATTTATTTTGCTTATTGCTTACAGTGTGTTTTTATACTTGAAAATTCGGAAACAAATGTATGGAAGGACGCTAGCCTTTCTGAATATTGGATCTTTCATGATTGTGTTAATTAACTTTTTCCTTTTCGGAAGCCTTTCAACATTCCACTTTTGGAATACATAGGAGGAAACTATGAGAAAAATAATTGTCGGTTCTAGACGTAGTAAATTAGCGATCACCCAAACGAACTGGGTTATCGATCAACTTAAGGAGCTTGGGGTCCCATACGAGTTCGAGGTGAAGGAAATTGTCACAAAGGGTGACCAAATCCTTGATGTAACTCTTTCCAAGGTAGGCGGAAAGGGCTTATTCGTTAAAGAAATCGAACAAGCGATGCTGGATAAAGAAATTGATATGGCAGTACATAGTATGAAAGATATGCCAGCAGTGCTGCCTCCAGGCTTGACGATTGGCTGCATACCACCGAGGGAGGACCATCGGGATGCCTTGATTTCAAAAAATCATGAAACCCTTTCCGAACTGAAGCCGGGTTCCATCATAGGTACAAGCAGCTTGCGCCGTGGCGCGCAAATACTGGCTAGAAGGCCGGACCTTGAAATTAAATGGATTCGCGGTAATATCGATACCCGTCTGAATAAGCTGAAAACGGAAGATTATGATGCTATCATTTTAGCTGCTGCCGGACTATCAAGAATGGGATGGGAGAAGGACATCGTAACGGAATTTTTAGATGAAGATATTTGCATTCCGGCAGTTGGACAAGGAGCACTTTCCATTGAGTGCCGCGAAGACGACAAAGAGCTGCTGGCGGAACTTGCGAAATTGACATGTGAAAAAACGAAAAGAACGGTTGAAGCGGAACGTGCCTTTTTGGATAAAATGGAAGGCGGATGCCAGGTACCGATTGCCGGATTTGCGGTGGCAAAAGATAATGGCTCCGTTTCCTTGACGGCTTTGGTCGCTGCCCCGGATGGAAAGGTGATTTATAAAGAAATGGTTGAGGGAACCGATCCCGAGGCGGTTGGGCATGCTGCTGCCAAACAGATTAGCGAAATGGGCGGTAAAGAATTGATCGATCGCGTAAAAGAAGAGCTTGATCAGTAATGAATCCCTTTCAACCTCTTAAGGATTATCAGGTATTAATCACCAGAGGGAAAGGACAGGCAGATGGTTTAAAAGAGTCGATCGAAAAAAATGGCGGAACGCCGCTTCTTGTGCCATTGCTTGAGTTCACTCTTCCTGATCATTTGGAAGATGTACAACAGCGGTTAGATGAGTTGCTTACATATGACTGGATCATTTTGACTAGTCAAAATGGCGTGGATTTCTTCTTTAAGCTTCTTGGTAACCAGCCTTTAAAGCTTCCGAAAATAGCCGTAATCGGCTCCAAAACAGAAGCGGCACTGAAACGACATGGATATAAGGCGGATTTCGTTCCAACGCAGTTTGTTGCCGAAGGGTTCGTGGCCGAGTTCAATGCCCTGCTTGATAAAGGGTCCCGCGTGTTGCTGGCAAAAGGAAATCTCGCAAGGGCGGTTATTGCGGAGGCAATCAATGAAGCTGGTGCATCCTGTGATGAAGTGATTATTTATCATACCGTGCTTCCTCGAAGCAGTGAAAAAAAACTGGTACAGCTTATAAAGAACGATGATATCGACATCATAACCTTTACGAGTTCATCGACGGTCAATCATTTTTTACAGATCATGAAACGCCATGAATTGGATACATACATAGACCGGATCATCATTGCCTGCATAGGTCCGATTGCCGCTAAAACGGCTGAAAAACATGGGCTATCCGTCAATGTCTGTCCAGATGTTTATACAACGGATGCCATGATTGCGGAGTTAATACGCTTCATTTTGAAAAGAAGTAAAAAGGAGGAACTTTAAAATGAAAAACATTCCATTCAATCGCCACCGTCGCTTGCGTGCAAGTGCTGGCATGAGGGCTTTGGTCCGTGAAACACAATTGCATAAAGAGGATTTGATCTATCCGATCTTCGTCATCGACGGAGAAAATGTGAAAAATGAGATTAACTCCATGCCAGGTATATATCAGCTATCCATGGATAATCTGGGGGCCGAAATGGATGAAGTCGTGAGTCTGGGCATTAAATCAGTTATTTTATTCGGTGTCCCTTTTGATCATGATAAAGACGAACAGGGCACAGGGGCATTTCACCATAACGGACTTGTGCAAGAGGCAACCCGTTTTATTAAAAAACAATATCCTGATGTTATTGTCATAGCGGATACCTGCCTATGTGAGTATACAAGCCATGGCCATTGCGGGGTCGTAGAAGGGGAAAAAATCCTCAATGACGCTTCACTTGACCTTCTTGCCAAAACGGCAATCAGCCAGGCAGAGGCCGGCGCCGATATCATTGCACCGTCCAACATGATGGACGGTTTCGTTGCGGCCATCCGTGCAGGTCTGGATGAAGCGGGTTATGAAGATATTCCGATCATGTCCTACGCGGTGAAATATGCTTCGGCTTTTTACGGCCCATTCCGTGATGCCGCAAATGGTGCGCCACAATTCGGCGACAGGAAAACTTACCAAATGGATCCCGCCAATCGCCTTGAAGCATTCCGTGAAGCTGAATCCGATGTTGCTGAAGGTGCGGACTTCCTAATCGTGAAACCGGCCCTTTCCTACATGGACATCATCAGGGACGTTAAGAATAACTTTAATCTTCCGGTTGTTTCCTATAATGTCAGCGGTGAATATTCAATGGTTAAGGCAGCTGCCCAAAATGGCTGGATTGATGAAAAAGCGATAGTGATGGAAATGCTGACAGGCTTGAAACGCGCAGGTTCCGACTTGATCATTACTTATTTTTCAAAAGAGGTAGCACGCTGGATAAACGAAGATAATCAATGATATAAAAAATATAACCTGTAATGGAAAAAGGGGATTGAATCATGCGGTCATATGAAAAATCGAAAAAAGCGTTTGCCGAAGCAAAAAATTTGATGCCAGGCGGCGTGAACAGCCCGGTGCGTGCCTTCAAATCTGTGGACATGGATCCCATTTTCATGGAGCGCGGAAAAGGCTCAAAAATGTATGATATCGATGGAAATGAATATATCGACTATGTTCTTTCATGGGGACCGCTTATCCTGGGTCACACGAATGACCGTGTCGTGGAATCATTGAAAAAGGTAGCGGAATCAGGTACAAGCTTTGGAACCTCGACGCTGATTGAGAATGAACTGGCCAAGCTGGTCATTGAACGGGTGCCTTCGATTGAAATGATCCGTATGGTATCTTCAGGTACCGAAGCGACGATGAGTGCACTAAGGCTGGCACGAGGCATTACAGGCCGTGATAAAATCCTGAAATTCGAAGGCTCCTATCATGGCCATGGCGATTCCTTGCTGATCAAGGCGGGTTCCGGCGTTGCGACATTAGGTTTGCCGGATAGCCCGGGAGTACCGGAAGGCATTGCAAAAAATACGATTACCGTAGCATATAATGATCTAGCTGCGACCAAATACGCATTTGAACAATTTGGCGAAGACATTGCCTGTATCATCGTAGAACCTGTTGCAGGGAACATGGGTGTGGTTCCGCCACAACCTGGTTTCCTCGAAGGCTTACGTGAAGTGACGACCCAATACGGGGCTCTATTGATCTTTGACGAAGTTATGACAGGGTTCCGTGTCGACTATAATTGTGCACAAGGCTATTTTGGCATCGTACCTGACCTGACTTGCCTTGGGAAAGTTATTGGCGGCGGCTTGCCTGTAGGAGCATTCGGAGGCAAGCGAGAATTCATGGAACAAATTGCCCCGAGTGGGACAATCTATCAAGCGGGAACATTGTCGGGTAACCCTCTTGCCATGACGGCCGGCCTTGAAACGCTGAGCCAATTGACTCCAGAATCTTATGATGAGTTCGCCCGAAAAGGGGATATGCTCGAAAAAGGTATTGGGGAAGCGGCGGAAAAGTACGGAGTTCCCCATACATTCAACCGTGCCGGTTCCATGATTGGACTTTTCTTTACGAATGAAGAAGTCGTAAACTATGATACAGCAAAAACATCCGATTTAGAGTTCTTTGCTTCTTACTATAGGGAAATGGCGAATCAAGGCATCTACTTGCCGCCGTCACAGTTTGAAGGTTTATTCCTTTCCACTGCACATAGTGATGAAGATATCGAAAAGACCATTACAGCGGCAGAACAGGCTTTTGCAAAATTAAAAAAATGATGCAAGGCTTCATGAACTACCGATATATTGAATAATGATAAATTTGAACTGGCTACCATTTTCCAAAAACTTTTGGAGAAAGGCAGCCAGTTTTTTTGAATTCAATCAGTACGTGGTAGAACCGAATCAAATGTTGAAGGCCAAATTAATGTGGATCTAGGTCGAATAAAATGGAGGAAGGCCGAATTAATGGTTTCATTCAGGATCTTCATGTCGATGTTACATCCCGCATTAATTTTAGCCTGCAAAATTTGAATCCCTTCTTTTTAAAAGGTTCAGGAAATATAAGGTCTCGAGTGTGGCATATGAAATTAAGGAATAATCAGCTTCCTTCCTTCATAGATTGATATTGGTATAGGTACCGTTTCCTGAAGTTGAAAGGAGGAGTTGTTTTTGTCGCAAGAAAATGAATCGTATTTACGATTTTCTTTAGAGGAATCCGTTTGGTTCCAGAAGGGACAGGAAGTGGCTGAGCTATATTCCATTTCGCTTGATCCAAATGTGACGATTCAAGAAAGTGATCAATATGTTTTTATACGAGGCTCGTTGGATTTAAGCGGTGAATATAAAGACTCGCAAAATGGTGAAGAAGAGGAGTTTTCGCAGACCTTTTTGCCAAAAGCGGTTCAAAAGGTCGAGAGGCATCTCAATGGACTAAATGAGTTCACACACCGTTTTCCGGTTGACATAACGATTCCGAATAATCGGATTGCCTCATTGGATGAGGTCGATGTCTCGATTCAAAGCTTTGATTATGCCCTGCCAGAGCATAACTGTTTGAAATTGCAGGCGGATCTTTTGATAACCGGAATCTATAATGATTCATATGTGGAAGAACGTTTCGATACGGAGCAGGAAGTTGGGGAAACAGAGGAACAAGAAGAAACGGATGGTGAAAATGAGTCGTATATTCCTTATGCGGCTGCAGTGCCGCCGATCCCGGACTTTCAGCCTGTTTTCCGTGATGAGGAGGAAGAAGAGTTATACGCGCCCTTTTCTGCAGAGTCAAAACAAGTTTCTGAAGCGAATGAAGAACAAGAAGAAGAGGAACCGATTTATTTAAGCGATCAGCATAGTGCCCCAGTTTTTGAAATTCCCGTTTCACCATATCCTGAAGAGGAGGAGTGGGAAACGGAAGTGCATAGACAGGAAGAAGCTGAAGCTGTAGAGGAAGAAGTTATTGGAGATCCGTCTGACCCAACGGATAAGGTACCTTCCATGGAAGAGGGGAAACTGGAGGAAGAACCAAGCAGGCAGGATCCAGTGGAGAAGATAGAGATTCCTAGAGTGACATTGAAAGAAGAAGTAGAAGAAGAAGTAGAAGAGCCAAGTCAAGCAGCCAATCATCAAAATAGCCCTGTTTCCAATTTAGAAACCGAGGATGTCATACGGCAGGAGGAAGATGACGTTGCAGCGGGTCCTATTCTAAATGAACATGTAAAGGTGGAGCAGGAAGAGGAATCCAATTCGTCCTTAAGCGATCTATTCAAAAAGAGGGAAAGACCTGCGCCTCCGGCTAAGGAGGTTAAGAATTTCAAAGGCAGGAAACAAGCCGCGGAACGTGATGATAAAGAAACGGCCGATCATGGTGAGAAGCAGCCTTCCATCATGGATTTATTCGGACGGAAACAGGAAGAAGAACTGGTAAGGATGAAAGTTTGCATTGTTCAGCAAGGGGAAACGCTTGATGACTTAGCTCAACGATATGATGTTACGGTTCAATCGATACTTTTCAGCAATGAATTGGAGTCGAATCAAAACGTTCATGAAGGGCAAGTCATCTATATACCGAAGGCGGTTGCATATAAGAATTGATCGGGACAGAGAGCAGAGCATATGGTCTGCTCCTGTTTTTTAGGTGCTGGAGAATCTTTAGTTTTTTAGAGAAAGTGAGTGAGTCTCGTGAGGGAAAACGAGAATCAGCAGCCTGCCAACCGGAATCGGGACACGGAAACCGTATTGAAGGAATATGCCATGTATGTACAATATATCGAGGACTTCGGGCGTGTGAAAAAAGTATACAGTGATCGCGGTACATTTGCCTTGAAATCGATGTTACCCCAGAACGGCATTGATTTTATCAAAAATGTTCAAAAACTGTACCATCGCGGCTATAATCGGATCGTTCCGATTTATCAAACGATGGATCAGCGTTACGCCGTTCTTCATAATGGGCGTTTGTATTACCTGATGCCCTGGCTCAATAATGAGGGGGACGGGGAGCGCGATGAAAAACATAAGCAAATGTTCAGGGAGCTTGCTCGGATGCATACACTTTCCGTTAAGGAAATTCAAGTGGATATTGAGGAAAGGGAAGCCCATTATGAACGGACGCTTGATGCCTGGAATAACGAGAAGGACTTTATGGATGAGTATATTGTCAGCTGTGAAAAGAAGTGGTATATGTCTCCATTCGAACTGACGGTTTGTTCTTTCTACACTGATATTTCACAGGCGCTGAAGTACTCGATCAAGAAGTTTGAAACCTGGTATGAAAAAACGAAGGATAGTGAAAAGGTTAGAACCGTGGTCACGCACGGAAAGGTTTCTTTGAAGCATTTCGTTTATGATGAGCGGGGGTATGGCTACTTCATCAATTTTGAGAATTCGAATACGGCTCCGCCGCATTTCGATTTACTGCCATTTCTCGTTAAATCGGCCAGGACCTATCCTGTCCAATGCGATGACTGCGTTGACTGGCTATATAACTATTTTCGTTATTTTCCGTTGAAGGAAGATGAATTGCTGCTCATGCAAAGTTATCTGGCATTCCCTGGATCAGCTTTGGAATTAGTGAAGAGTTATTCCGATGGCAGGGTCCATCGTTCAGAGCTTGATAATGTTACTCAACTGCAGCGGCAATTTTGGCTTCTGAAAAATATTGAATATATGGTGATGAAAATCGAAGAAATCGAACAGCAGAAAAAGGCTGCTGCCGAGGCTGCCAAAGAAGAACAATCACCTCAAAGCTAAATATACATGATTGGATTATCTCCAGTCATGTATATTTTTTTGCTGTAAGGGAATAATTAAATCCATTCGAAATATAAAGACATGGCCAGGAAAATAAATGCGATTAGCAGGAGCATATCGAAGAAAGTCGGAAAAATCAGTGTGCGTAATCCTTGGAATACGATAAAGGGGACGATGAACTGCTGGCAGACACCGCGGAATTTCTTCATCCAAGGCGGTAAAGTATAGGGAGTATATCTTCGCTTCATATTATTACCTTCCTTTTTAGGACTTCTTATATAATATGGGTGGGCACTGGAAAAGGTGATAAAGCCGTCACATTTACTGTTTCTGGAGGATAAAATAAAGAAAACGACCTTGAATGTATCAAATGGGATGATTCCTGGGAAAGTAAGCGAAAAGATGATTGACTGGAGCCCCATATTTTTTGTACTATATACTATATGCATTCAATGAATTTACATATGAATATAAATCAATGCAAAGACCGGAAATAGTAAGATGATATGCACTTTTCAGAGAGGAAACCAAATTGGTGCGAGGTTTCCAGGCAGCAGCATCCGAAGTCGTCCGCGAGCAGTCTTCGTGAACCTCTTAGTAGCGAAGGCCGGTGAAGAGCCGTTATCCGATTTGAGAGCCGAAAGAGTTTTTTCTTTTTCGGAAAAAAGGTGGCACCGCGAACAACTTCCTTCGTCCTTTTGTGATGATGGAAGTTTTTTTTATGCCTAAAAAGGAGGAAATGATATGGAAGAGAACCAAATTTCTATGCCGACTAAATATGATCCGCAGACGATAGAGAAAGGCCGCTACAAATGGTGGCTTGATGGAAAGTTTTTCGAAACGACAGGTGACGATAAAAAAGAACCATATACGATTGTCATCCCGCCGCCTAACGTGACAGGTAAGCTTCATCTTGGCCATGCTTGGGATACGACACTTCAAGATATTTTGACACGCATGAAAAGAATGCAAGGCTATGATGTTTTATGGTTGCCGGGCATGGACCATGCCGGTATCGCCACTCAAGCGAAAGTAGAACAGAAACTTCGTGCGGAAGGCGTGAGCCGTTATGACCTTGGACGTGAAAAATTCGTAGAAGAGACATGGAAATGGAAAGAGGAATACGCGAGCCATATCCGTGAACAATGGTCAAAGCTGGGTCTTGGACTTGATTATACACGTGAACGCTTCACTCTTGATGAGGGGCTTTCAAAAGCTGTGCGCGAAGTGTTCGTTTCGCTTTATAACAAGGGCTTGATTTATCGCGGCGAATACATCATCAACTGGGATCCATCGACGAAAACGGCGTTATCCGATATTGAGGTTATTTACAAAGATGTGCAGGGCGCATTTTACCATATGAAATATCCGTTGGTAGACGGATCAGGTGAAATTGAAATTGCCACCACCCGTCCAGAAACGATGCTTGGTGATACTGCTGTTGCTGTACATCCGGAAGATGACCGTTATAAACACTTGATCGGCAAAATGGTCCGCTTGCCAATTACAGGCCGGGAAATCCCGATTGTCGGTGATGATTATGTCGATATGGAATTCGGTTCAGGCGCGGTCAAAATTACTCCGGCCCATGACCCGAATGATTTCGAAATCGGGAACCGTCACGATTTGGAGCGCATCCTTGTCATGCATGAAGATGGCTCGATGAATGAAAAGGCTGGTAAATATGAGGGCATGGACCGGTTTGAATGCCGTAAACAAATCGTCAAAGACCTTCAGGAAGAAGGAGTACTCTTCAAAATCGAAGATCACCTTCACTCAGTCGGCCATTCAGAGAGAAGCGGTGCTGTTGTTGAACCATATCTTTCGACGCAATGGTTCGTTAAAATGCAGCCGTTGGCTGATGCATCCGTCGAGCTTCAAAAAGGATCCGATGAGGAAAAAGTTCATTTCGTACCGGATCGTTTCGAAAAAACGTACCTGCATTGGATGGAAAATATCCGCGACTGGTGCATTTCCCGTCAGCTTTGGTGGGGTCACCGCATTCCAGCCTGGTACCATAAAGAAACAGGTGAAGTGTATGTAGGTCACGAAGAGCCTGCGGACGCTGAAAACTGGGAACAAGATACGGATGTTCTGGATACATGGTTCAGCTCGGCATTATGGCCTTTCTCGACTATGGGCTGGCCTGACAAGGACAGTGTCGATTTCCAACGTTACTATCCAACCGGGGCACTTGTTACAGGCTATGATATCATTTTCTTCTGGGTATCGCGGATGATTTTCCAAGCTCTTGAGTTCACGGGTGAACGACCATTTGAAGATGTGCTGATCCACGGTCTCGTTCGTGACGAACAGGGGCGCAAGATGAGTAAATCGCTTGGCAATGGTGTCGATCCGATGGATGTCATCGATCAATACGGTGCCGATTCACTGCGTTACTTCTTGTCTACGGGCAGCTCGCCTGGACAGGATCTTCGTTACAGCACGGAAAAAGTGGAAGCGGTCTGGAACTTCTCCAATAAGATTTGGAACGCATCCCGTTTTGCTTTGATGAACATGAATGGCATGACTTATGACGAAATCGATTTAAGCGGTGAGAAGTCTGTAGCCGATAAATGGATCTTGACGCGCTTGAATGAAACGATTTCCAACGTAACCAGACTTGCGGACCGTTATGAGTTTGGTGAAGTGGGCCGTGTGCTATACAACTTCATTTGGGATGACTTCTGTGACTGGTATATTGAAATGGCGAAGCTTCCGCTATATGGCGAAGACGAAGCAGCGAAGAAAATGACGCGCTCGATCTTGGCTTATGTACTGGATAACACGATGAGATTGTTACACCCGTTCATGCCTTTCATTACCGAAGAAATCTGGCAGAACCTTCCGCATCAAGGTGAGTCCATCACTGTTGCCGCTTGGCCGGAAGTGAATGAAGGATTGACAGATACAGCTGCAGCCGAGGAAATGAAGCTGCTTGTTGAAATCATCCGCTCCGTCCGTAATATCCGTGCTGAGGTGAACACACCGCTAAGCAAAAAAATCAATTTGATTTTAAAAGCGAAAGATGAGTCCATCTTAGAGACGTTACAGAAAAACAGCAGCTATATCGAGCGTTTCTGTAATCCTGAACAATTGACGATCGGAATCGAAGTCGAAGAACCTGCTCAAGCCATGACAGCTGTCGTAACTGGGGTAGAACTTATCCTTCCGCTTACAGGACTGATCAATATTGACGAAGAAGTGAAACGTCTTGAAAAAGAACTCGACAAACTTAATAAAGAGGTTGAGCGCGTACAGAAAAAATTAGGCAACGAGGGCTTCGTTAAAAAGGCGCCGGCAAGCGTCATCGAAGAAGAACGTGCCAAGGAAAAAGATTATAGCGAAAAACGCGACTCTGTAATCCACAGGATCAGCGAACTGAAACAACTGTAAAAACAAAAGGATGAACCAGCTTTATGCCGGTTCATCCTTTTTTGTGTTTCGTTAGGAGGATACTCTTTCTTTTATGAATGTAAGATACTCCGATACGATATTCATATCACTTAGTGCACTTAATGTCCGGCTGCCGACGACATCCTCGATTTCGTTGAGCATGAGGCTGCCATCTTCGGCAAATATGAAATCGATCCCGACCAGGCCGAAATCAAACGACCTCATTACTCTTTCAACAAGGGCTAATTCAGCTGCAGATAGCTCATATAGTGAAGCCGATCCGCCCAGCGTATAATTTGCCTTGAAACTTGAAGCGGATTCCCTAAGTACAGCAGCCTTCACTTTTTTTCCAATTACAAATACGCGGATATCTTTACCGAATAAGCCGGGTTTTTGGACTATCCAATTTCCATCTTTCAGTTCGGCAAGATCATCGGCATGTTGTATTAGATAAACTTGTTTCCCGCCGCGTCCACTTGTTTCTTTAGCAATGAAAGGGAACTCCATGTCATCGGCACTCGGCTTTCCGTTACAATATACGGTATCGGCCATTGGAATCCCAAGTGAGGACAAATATTGATGCGTCTTTGCTTTGTCATTCGCGATTTCCGATACGAAAGAGGAGTTAAAGCAAGCAATCCCCAGTTGCTCAAGTTGCTTTGTAAAAAAAGGATCGATGGTCCGGACGATAGCAAAGTCTGGCAATGAAATTGGCTGCGTCTCATGTTCCACGTACAACTCGTTGAAACGATGACCGATCCTAAGGTCTTCCCGAAAGTGAAAGTGTAAATCAAGATCAAGCTTACTGGCTTCGTCAAGCATCCAATCTATGTATCCTTTGTTTTTTAAGGCATCCTCACGGTTATAAATCAACCAGCCTGCTTGTTTTTTCATCAGATGCACTTCCTTTTCCTAATTCTTTCAAGATATAATCGAACATGCTATCAGCAATGTTGATGCCTGTGCATTCATAAATATTCAGTAAATGCGAATTCGAATTCACTTCGCACAAAAGCGGACCATCTTCACCGAACAACAAATCGACGCCAGCGAAGTCGGCACCCAGAATTTGCGCACATCGGATGGCAAGTTGTGCTTCTTCACTGGTGGGTATATATGGTGCAGCCTGCCCTCCGGCAGTCATATTAGCTCGGAAGTCTTGCTCCGAATGGCGTTGCATCGCTGCTATGACTTGATTGCCCACGACATTCACACGAATATCCCGACCTTTACTGTGCTCGATGAATTCCTGGATGATAAATGGTTTGTGGCCAAGATTACGGATCGTCTTTAGTAACTCATCCTCTGTTTGGATCAAATATACTTGTTCCCCAAAAGAACCGTATGCTTCCTTAACGATAAGTGGATACCCAAGTTCATTGCCGATTTGTATAAAAGCATCCATATTGACCCTTTCAATCCCTTCGTACGTAAAAGGGGGAAATAAGGTTTTCGGCATCGGTATGCCATGCCCGGCTAATGCTTGATGTGTTTTTGCTTTGCTGTCGCAAATATCGATCGCTTTACTGCTGTTATAAACGGGGGTGCCGAGCAATTCCAAATGGCGTGCCAAATGAATGTCTTTATCCATGAACAGAACAAAATCAGGAAGCTTATCAAAAGCTCCTTTAAGCAGTGGCACTCCTTTTTCGATTATGGGAATGAGATCTGAATTACGAATAAGGGTTGCCGTGATATCTTTCCTTTCAGCCGCCTCTTTAATGAACAAAGCTAAACTGGAAAACTTATTATGCTGTAAATAGCCGTTAACGACAATCCAACAGTGGAAATCTGAAGGTTTCATGGTAAAACACTACCTTTCATCTAGGTTAATCGTTCATATATTGATAAAATAATCTTAACGCATAAGAGCGGTATAAAGAAAGAGGAGGCACAACGATAATGGTAACGACCATGAAAGAAATCAATCATTTTTTTGAACGGCGCCAAGTTCAATTGGGCATGAATTTTGGCCTATCACGGATGGAAGCATTGTTAACTGAATTAGGAGACCCGCACAAGGCGCTAAAGTATATTCATATTGCAGGATCTAACGGGAAAGGATCAACACTGCAATATATTAAAGAAATCCTAATTGCCCAAGGGATTCGGGTCGCTTCCTTCACATCACCTTATTTAATACGGATGAATGAACAGCTCAAGATTAATGAAGATGAAATCAGTGATAAGGATTTTATCGCCGTCTTCCGGGAGCTTTGGCCGATTATTCAAGAGATGGACAGTAAAGGGGACGGTCCTACTCAGTTCGAAATTTTGACTGCGGTGGCATTTTCCTATTTTAGTAAAAAGGAAGTGGATTTGGTTTTGATGGAAACCGGTTTGGGAGGCAGGCTCGATACAACGAATGTCATCCAGCCGTTTCTTTCGATCATTACCTCGATTTCTTTGGAACATACGGGCATCCTGGGTAACACACTTGAGGAAATTGCTTTTGAGAAGGCGGGCATCATTAAAAGCGGGGCGCCGATCATCAGCGGAGTCACAGCCGGGGAACCAGCTAAAGTAATTGAAGAAAAAGCGTCATCTTTAGGCGTACCTTATTACCAATTAGGTAAAGACTTTCATATAGGCAAAATAAAGCAAAGTGATCGAGGGCAAAGTTTCTCATTTTCGTTTGCAGACAGATCTATCGAAAATGTGAAAATGCGGATGCTAGGCCGTCATCAAATGGAGAATGCGGCACTGGCCATTGCTGCTGTCACATTAGGAATGGAAAATATCGATGAAAAAAGCATCCTTAAAGGAATAGGCGAAGCGAAATGGGATGGCCGCTTTGAAAAAATATCGGATGAGCCGTTGGTGATCATCGATGGTGCACATAATCCTGCCGGCATCGACGTGCTGAAGGAAACGCTAAAAGTGCATTACCCCGACTATAAGTACCGATTCGTATTCAGTTCATTTAAAGATAAAAATTATTCCGAGATGCTTCATGGACTGGAAACGGAAGCGATGGAAATCATCATTACCGAATTCGACCATGAACGGGCGGCGGATGCGAAAATGCTTTATGAAAAATGCAGTCATCCAAATAAACGTATAAACAAAGAGTGGGAGGCGGCGATAACGGAAGGCAAAAGGAAAACAGGGGAAAAAGAGATTCTTGTCATCACAGGGTCGCTCCATTTCCTTTCACTTGTGAGGGAGTTCCTAATCAGGGGAAATGCCTAAAGGATGTGCATTACCGTTGGACTATTATTTTTCCTTCTGCTATACAGAGTGAACTAGTGAATGGTCAACTTCATGAGTAACCTGAAAGGATCTTTTCAAAGGTCCTTTTCCCTTGTTAACAGAGCCGCTTGAAAAGAAAAAACTCTAATAGAGTGATTGATAACAAATCACCAAGTATATTTGTTAAAATATGTTTATATATTGATTCTACATGATTGATGAATAGTAGGATCTACTTAATGAAATGACGGGAGGAATGAATAATCATGAAAAGCCCCAGTGATGATTACATAGCGGAAGGGACTTTTTTATTAGGGTTTCATAGAAAAGCAATCGAATCCTCATGCACTTTGTATAAATGATGGCTATCCATATCTATCTCTTCGTCTTCGGCTTAATTTTAGGCTCATTCTTTAACGTTGTCGGTTTAAGTGTTCCAGCCGGTCAGACATTTGCGAATCGTCGCTCCGCCTGCCCTTATTGCGGGCGTACATTGACATTCTACGAGTTGATGCCGGTTATTTCCTATATGTTGCAAGACGGAAAATGCCGGAGCTGTAAAGCAAGGATTTCCCCCCTTTATCCGATAGTGGAAATGCTGACCGGTGTTTTGTTTGCTTCTGCCCCCATATTCCTTGGCTGGTCGAGCGAACTCTTGGTTGGCTTGACATTGATTTCATTATTTATGATCATCTTTGTGACTGATGTCGCCTATATGCTCATACCTGATAAAATACTGCTTTTCTTTACGGTGATTTTTATCGTTTTAAGAGTCTCATTTCCGCTGTCGCCCTGGTGGGATTCAATTGTCGGGGCCGTGGTGGGCTTTAGCCTGCTGTTATTAATCGCTGTCGTGAGTCAGGGTGGCATGGGTGGCGGTGATATCAAGCTATTTGCAGTGATTGGTTTTGTATTGGGACTGAAGATGGTGCTGTTATCGTTTCTTTTTGCGTGCTTTTATGGGGCATTCCTGGGCTTCACCGGATTGCTGACCGGAATCCTAAAAAAGAAAACACTTATTCCTTTCGGACCGTATATCGTTTTTGGGACATTGACTGCTTATTTTTGGGGCGATTCCCTTTTACATTGGTATGTAACTTTTTTAAGATGAGCTTAAAGAACCATCCTAATCCAAGAGGAATTTGTCAAAAATCACCTGAACAATACGCAGTAGGGAACTATCCCCAATTGGCTGCAAGTGAAGCTGTCATGAAAGTGTGATGTATGTAATTGGTGAGAGGCGATATTGAATGGTTCGTGAACCAGAAGTACCAGTACCTGTAAGTCTATTTTAGTTACCCATATATGAATAGGGAAATTTGACGAAACCTATTAATGACAAGACGACAAAAGTCTTGTTATTTTTTTTTACCTCTATGTTAGGATGAAAAAAATGATCTGGAGGGGAGGAAAAAAATTGGGCAAGCCGGAACAAAGCAAGGGTGTAACCATTAAAATAAATGGGGAAGAAAAAGTATTTGCCGATAAAAAGATTGAAAGTCAAGAGGCGGCGAGTAAGGAGCAGGAACAGGAACACAAAGATGAGAGTTTCGAATGGATACTCCCTGAGGATTCAAACGAGAACAAAATCGTATTGGTTCCCTCACCTCCAAAGAAGAAAATGCCGAAGCTCATCGGTTTTGGTACCAGTTCGCTGAAAAGTTCTGATAAAAGACCGATCAAGACATTCATGATCGCTGTCATTTGTGCTGTTTTTTTTGGGTCGATTCTTGGCTTGATCGCCGTTAAAACGATTACAAAGGAAAAAGCTGAAGTATCTTCGGTCGAGACCCCGGTTCCAACGGAAGCCACTGTTGAGGAGGATAAAAAATCGGCAGTGACTGAACCAGGAAACCAGCTGAAGACATTCCTTGTACAGGGAGGAGTATTCAGCAGCGAGGATGCGGCAAGGCAAATACAAAAGAAAATCATTGAAAAGCAGGTTCCTGCTGAAATTTTCAAATTGGAAGACAGCTATTATCTATTCTTGGGATCGGCAGAGAGTCTAGCTGCAAGTAAGGAGCTGGCCTTATTCTTAAAGTCCTATGATGTGGACGTATATTGGAAGGAAATCAATTTTGAAGCGGCTGGGACAAGCCAGGAAGATGAGAAAACACTCGACAAGATGAAGGAAGTATATGCTTCGTTGGCAGAAACATCCGCAACCAAGCTTCGCGGAAAGGAAGGGACGGTAAACAAAGAAACCCTGAAAAAAAACATGGATGAACTGAAGGCGGGGAAATTATCGCCGGAGTTTTCGAATATGAACGATGACCTGACTGCTGCCGCAAAGTCGATTGATGAATATGAGACTTCCAAAAACGAAGAAAAGCTATTCCAGGCTCAAGAAAGTCTTCTTGATTTTTTATTGAATTTCCAAAACAAATCGAGTTAAGTAAGGAAAAGAAGGGGGGCTGCCCAATGGAACAAGCTCCCCAATATGAAACCATCTGTGACACCTTTTTTATTTTCCGGGAAATACTTACAGGCATTTGTCGATTCCTAGTAAACAATAATTGTGGATTGCACCATAATTTGATAGGATAGTTATGTATCTCCCTATGTAAAGAAAGGTGACTTTTATATTATGCAGCCATTGATTTTAGCTTCTTCATCACCACGTCGTAAAGAACTTCTACAATTTCTTCAAATCCCCTTTGAAAGCATGAATTCCAATGTCGATGAAAGTATTGATGAAAACATGTGTCCTGATGCAGCGGTGAAAGAACTGGCATCCCGTAAAGCGGAGGCCATCGCAGCAAAATTTCAGGAAAGCTGGGTAATCGGCTCGGATACCGTTGTTGTCCTTGATGGTGAGATATTGGGTAAGCCGACAAGCCGTGCGGATGGAAAGAGAATGCTGGAAATGTTATCGGGACGGACACATGAAGTATACACAGGTGTCGCCATTCTATTCGGCAAGCATCGCAGAGAATTCGCAGAAAAAACGGAAGTGACATTTTGGGAGCTGCCAGAAGCTGAAATCGAACGTTATCTGGATAGCGGGGAACCTTTTGACAAAGCTGGCGGCTATGGGATTCAAGGATACGGATCTCTTCTTGTCGAACGAATCAAAGGGGACTATTTCTCAGTCGTCGGGCTTCCGGTCTCAAGACTGGCCCGGGAACTTAAAGCGATGCAGGAAGAGTTAGAATGATCGATTTCCTCTGGCATCTACCCTTTTCTAAGGAAGGGTTGATCTTTTGAGCGAAAAAATGTTAATACGGGATTACCCGAAAGAGGAGAGGCCGCGCGAAAGGTTTTTGCAGGACGGACCGCAGAGTCTCTCCAATCAGGAATTGCTCGCTCTGCTATTGAGGACGGGATCAAGGGAAGAATCCGTCCTGCAACTATCCGGCAGGCTCATCAATTCCTTCAAGGGCCTGCGCCTGCTGAAAGAAGCCTCCGTGGAAGAACTGACCGTGATTAAAGGGATTGGTGAAGCAAAAGCGATTCAAATCCTGGCCTCTGTCGAACTTGGCAGGAGAATTAACAATTTGAATGATCAAGACCGTTATGTGATTAGATCTCCTGAAGATGGAGCCAATTATTGCATGGAAGAAATGCGGTTTTTATCACAGGAACATTTCGTCTGTCTTTATTTAAATACGAAAAATCAAGTGCTTCAAAAAACTACGGTATTCATCGGCAGCCTCAATGCCTCGATCGTGCATCCCCGCGAGGTCTTCAAAGAGGCTTTCAAAAGGTCCGCTGCCTCTATCATCTGTCTTCATAACCACCCCTCCGGAGACCCCTCTCCCAGCAGAGAAGATATTGAAGTGACGAAAAGGCTAGTCGAATGTGGTAAAATAATCGGGATTGCAGTATTGGACCATATCATCATCGGGGAGCATAAATATGTTAGTTTGAAGGAAAAAGGTTATTTATGACACTATCAAAATTTTTGACGATACGATATAATATTGTTTATGATTTTTAAAAGAGGAAACTTTTTCAAAACTCTTATTGTCAAAAAACGACAAATTATTATTTGAACTTATAAAAAGGCATTTTTGTTTACGAAAGGGAGATACCATAATGTTTGGAATTGGCGCTAGAGATATAGGGATTGATTTAGGAACGGCGAATACGCTTGTCTATGTGAAAGGAAAAGGTATCGCAGTACGTGAACCATCGGTTGTAGCGGTGCAAACAGATACAAAGCAAATCGTTGCAGTCGGAAACGATGCGAAAAACATGATCGGCCGTACACCTGGTAACGTGGTTGCCCTCCGCCCGATGAAGGATGGAGTAATTGCCGATTATGAAACGACGGCTACCATGATGAAGTACTATATGAAGGAAGCTCAAAAGAAGGGCGTATTCGGCAACAAGCCATATGTCATGATTTGTGTGCCTTCAGGAATTACGGCAGTTGAGCAGCGTGCAGTCATCGATGCAGCTAGACAAGCTGGAGCCCGTGACGCATATCCAATCGAAGAACCGTTTGCAGCAGCGATCGGTGCGGACCTTCCTGTTTGGGAGCCTACAGGCAGCATGGTCGTTGATATCGGCGGAGGAACGACGGAAGTGGCAATCATTTCCCTTGGCGGAATCGTTACAAGCCAATCGATCCGTATCGCCGGTGACGAAATGGATGATGCAATTATCGTTTACATCCGTAAGAACTACAATTTGATGATCGGTGAGCGTACTGCTGAAGCGATCAAAATGGAAATTGGTTCTGCTGGGGATACGGAAGGCGTAGAAAACATGGAAATTCGCGGCCGTGACCTATTGACTGGATTACCGAAAACGATCGAAATTACAGCTGAGGAAATATCCAAAGCATTAAGCGACACAGTTTCTGCAATTGTGGATTCCGTGAAAAACACTTTAGAGAAAACACCACCTGAATTAGCGGCTGACATCATGGACAGAGGCATTGTGCTGACAGGCGGGGGCGCTTTGCTGCGCAATTTGGATAAAGTCATCAGTGAAGAAACGCAAATGCCGGTGATCATCGCTGAAAATCCGCTGGATTGTGTTGCAATCGGAACGGGAAAAGCGCTGGACCACATTCATTTATTCAAGACTAAATCAAGAGATTCGCGATAAGCATTACTTCTCAAATAGGGCCGGCTCAACAAAAGGTGCAATTTTGAGCCGGTTTTTCTTATGTTTTGCTGTTTAATTAAATCCATAATGTAATTTTAAGAAATTTTAGATAGAGGTGTAATCACCATGCCACAGTTTTTTAATAAAAAACTCCTTCTCTTGCTCGTTAGTATTATCGTTCTCGTGGCATTGATCGGTTTTTCATTAAGGGAGAGAGAAGAGTTGACTTGGCCGGAGCAATTCCTGAAAGATACGACAGGCTGGGTCGGAAATGTGTTTAATAAGCCAGTATCGGGTATAACAGGTTTTGTAGGGGGCTTAAAAGACCTTCAACATACATACGATGAAAACAAAAAATTGAAAGCCCGCTTGGATGAATATGTATTATTGAAAACCCAAGTCCAAGATTTAAAGGAAGAAAATGAAGAACTTCGCGATAACCTCAAAAAAGAAGATGACCTGCGCAAGTATTCGCCCACTCAGGCGACGGTCATTGGACGTAATCCCGACCGCTGGCATGAAATGCTGACGATTAATAAAGGGAAGCGTAATGGGGTAGAAAAAAATATGGCTGTCATCACTTCCAATGGGTTAGTCGGTAAGGTGAAATCAGCGACGGATTTCACGGCCTCGGTTCAACTTTTAAGCTCGATCGATAAAGCCAATCGTGTCTCAGCGATCGTCCAAGGTGATGATAAAGCATATGGCTTGATTGAAGGATTCGATGATAAGAAGAACCTTTTGCTGATGAAACGGATCCCATATGATAAAAAGATCAAGAAAAATTCATTGGTCATCACATCCGGTTATGGAGGGATCTTTCCGAAAGGTCTGCTGATCGGGAAAGTTGTCGATGTCAAAGTGGATCAATATGGATTGAACCAGACCGCATATATTGAACCTTCGACGGATTTTTATGATATTAATAACGTCATGGTCGTTCAGCGCGAAGTGGACGGTGTACCGAAAGAAAGTGAAGGGGAGGATGAAGCTGAGTGAGATATTTCATCCTTTCTTTTATAGCCTTGGTTTTTTTTGTTTTTGAAAGCATCTTCGCCCAGATGTTCGCTGGAGATGCATTCGGGGCCGATAAAATCCTCGTGCCCCATTTCATGATGGTTTTCGTTTTTTTCCTGACCATGTTCGGTTCAAGGAAAATGGGGATGCTTTATGGGGCGATTCTTGGGTTGACTTATGATGTCGTATATACGGAAATCCTTGGGACTTACATGTTCCTGCTGCCTTTTCTTGCCTATCTGATATCAAAATGCATGAAAATCCTGCAAAATAATATATTGATTGCCTGTCTTACTGCGCTTTTATTCACGGCAGTTTTAGAGGTTGTCATCTTTCAGATGAATATCATACTATCTTTTGCAGATATGGGATTTGGTGAATTTGCGGAACGGAGATTGATTCCGACATTATTATTGAATCTCGCATTCATTATAATTAGCTGCTACCCTTTAAAGAGAATGATTGAAAAGCTTGATTTGCAAGGAGAAACGGAATAACGTTCCTGTGTCTTAAGAAGCAGGTGGGAAATGTATTTTCTCTTTTCCGTGTACGTAGAAAAAGGAAATTTGTTTTCCTATGTCGAATTATATTTCATTGAGGTGAAACAAACGTCATGAATAAAAGAATTCAGCAAAATGTCATGATTAAGGGAACAAAAGACGGGTTTATGCTTCATCTCGATGATTCTTGCTCATTTTCCGAATTATTGAAAGAGTTAGAAGTGAAGCTTTCGGCAAACTACCAGTTTCAAGAAAATGACCCGTCCATTTCCGTAAAAGTACATACAGGGAACCGCTATCTTGATGAACAACAAGAAGAAAAGATTAAAGAGGTCATCCATAAAAAGAAGAAGCTTTTCGTAGATGAGATGATTTCGAATGTCCTGACGAAGGATGAAGCGAAACGATGGAAAGATGAAAACCAAGTGACGACCGTGACCAAGGTGATAAGGTCGGGACAGGTTTTTGAAGTTCCCGGGGACTTACTGCTGATAGGTGATGTCAATCCCGACGGAACGGTTCGTGCGGGTGGCAACATATATATCATGGGACAGCTAAAGGGAATAGCCCATGCCGGATATAAAGGGAATAACGAGGCCATTATAGCTGCCTCTGTCATGAAGCCCGCCCAGCTGCGCATTGCCGGAAAAGTGAATTTATCTCCTGACCAATATACGAAATGGGGACATGACTTGGAATGTGCCTTCATGGATGAAGATGAAAATATCATAATAGAAAAATTGCAAGTCTTAAAGAAATATAGACCTAATTTAAATAGATTAGAAGGGGGTCTCTAATCGTGGGAGAGGCAATAGTTATAACATCCGGTAAGGGTGGTGTCGGGAAAACGACCACCTCCGCCAATTTAGGAACATCTTTAGCTCTTCTAGGCAAAAAGGTTTGCTTGATTGATACGGATATTGGTCTTCGGAATTTGGATGTGATCATGGGATTGGAGAATCGCATCATCTATGATTTGGTCGATGTGGTCGAAGGGCGCTGTAAGATACACCAGGCGCTTATAAAAGATAAACATTTCGAGGATTTGCTTTATCTGCTTCCCGCTCCGCAAAATAGTGACAAAACAGTGGTGAATGAAGAGCAGATGAGGAAACTCATCAGCGATATGAAGCCTGACTATGATTATGTCATCATTGATTGCCCTGCAGGCATTGAACAGGGCTTCAGGAATGCCATAGCTGGGGCAGACAAGGCGATCATCGTTACGACCGCAGAGAGACCGGCTGTCAGGGATGCTGACCGTATTATTGGCCTGCTTGAAAAAGAAGAGCATATTGAACCGCCTCAATTGATCATCAACCGGATCCGCGGCCATTTGCTTCATGAGGATGAAGAAATGGATATCGATGGAGTTGCAGATTTTCTTAAGATTGATTTGATCGGCGTCATTCCTGATGATGACCAGGTCATTGTGGCTGCGAATAAAAAGGAACCCATTGCCTATAATCCGGACAATAGAGTTTCGCTTGCCTATCGGAACATCGCCAGAAGGATTCTTGGTGAATCTGTGCCCTTGACTCCAATTGGCAGCGAACCAAAGGGCTTCATGTCCAAATTGAAAAAATTCTTCAGCGTGCGGTAAATCCATATTCTTTTGTCAAGAAGCGGGGAGCATTTGATGCCCTCGCTTTTTTTTATGCTTCTTGTGAAATAAAAAAGGCAAGCCATATACTGGCTTGCCTGATCTATATGCTAAAAATGCAGCGGGTTATCCGCGTCTTCCGCCTCTGCCGCCGCGTTTTGATTCGGTGCTGCGTTTAAGAGTCGATAGATTTTCTTCACTAGTCTTTAAAAAGCGCACCATTTTATCTTCGAAATTTTCCTTTGGTTGGAAATTACCTTTTGAACGAAAATCTTTAGAACGGCTATCCCCTTGGCGTGGTGGGCGTTTGGTATAAGAAGAGGTTTGCCCTTCGGGTCTATCTATAGCCTTTTTGATGGACAAGGCAGTTTTTCCGTCTTTCTCACTAATCACTTTTACTTCAATTTGGTCGCCTACTTTAAGATGGTCATTTACGTCTTTTACATAGCTATCTGCTACCTCACTGATATGCACAAGACCTGTTGAGCCTCCTGGTAATTCTACGAATGCTCCAAAATTAGTGATACCTGTTACTTTACCTTGTACTTTGCTGCCTATTTCGATTGACATAAAAAAATGTTCCCCCTCAATAATGTTAAAACCACTTTATTATAACAAATTCCGGGGAACAATTTCAATCTCAATTATTCGATTTTCTGAATCGATGCCCGAACCACCTTGGAAATTCATAAGTTTCGGTGAATTTTTCATCGGAAAAAAATTTTTCAGGGAAGTGCAGAATAGTCTGGACAAGTTGCTCATACGTTGTAATATAGCGCTTTGACATGAGCAGGGGGGGAAGTCTGGAATGGATGATCGCAGGAAAGATATCCGCAATCGTATCGCCAAGAGACGCAAGTTTAATGATAAACCTGCAGGAAGCAGTAGTTGGACGGAGATCAACAATGAGGAACCATATGGGATTGATTCATATAACGGGTATTCCGAAAAAGATCATCCGCTCTTCAAGAAAGAATATTTTTTCTTTAAAATCCTTGCCAGTGTATGCCTGTTCCTGATTGTCGCGGTGATGTTCAAACACCCTTCTGTGCGGCTTGACCCTGCCAGGAGTTTTGTCACGGAGAACATGAAGAAGGAATTTCAGTTCGCTTCAATCTCCAATTGGTATGAAAGTGCGTTTGGTAAACCAATCGCTTTTTTACCGAATGAAGCCAATACGGAAACTGTTGATTCGAATGAAGAATATGCAATGCCAGCTTCTGCGAAGATTACCCAAAACTTCGAGACGAACGGTGAGGGAATCATATTGGAAACGAGCAAAGGCTCAAAGGTAGAGGCCGTTAATGAAGGGGTAGTCATTTTTGCCGGTGAAAAGGAGGGGATCGGAAAGACGGTGGTCATTCAGCATGCCAATAAAAGTGAATCTTGGTATGGGCAGCTGGAGGGAATTGATGTGAAATTGTATGAGTTCGTTAAAAAGGGCAATGAAGTCGGACAGGTTACACTAAGTGAAGATGGATCCATGGGCAGGTTTTATTTAGCGATAAAAGAAAATGATGCTTTCGTCGATCCTAAAAAGGTGATTTCCTTTGAGTGAATATGGGAAGTTACTGTTTAAAATCAGGGTGCACCCGACATTGTGGTTTGTCATTGGCATCGCCATCCTCACAGCCCATTTCATTGAAGTGATGATGCTGTTGCTCATCGTCTTTATACATGAGATGGGGCATGCTGTCTGTGCCCAGCACTTCAAATGGCGGATAAAGTCAATCCAGCTGCTTCCTTTTGGCGGGGCTGTCGAGACTGAGGAATATGGAAACAAGAGTTTGAAGGAGGATTTGGCGGTGGTGCTTGCCGGTCCGCTTCAACATGTTTGGCTCATTGGCGCAGCTTTTTTGCTCTATTTCTTTACCATTATCCCATATGAGCTGTACCAGCCCTTTTTGTATATGAATCTTATGCTGTTGATTTTTAATCTGCTGCCAATTTGGCCCCTGGACGGGGGACGGCTGCTATTCATCGGTGTTTCCCTATACTGCACCTTTCTGGAAGCGCAGAAACATACACTTCACTTTTCTGCAGTATTCGCTTTCCTTGCTTTTTTGACCTGGCTCATTCTGGATCCGCTCAATTTGAACATCTGGCTCATCATCTTTTTCATAAGTCTTTCACTCGTCATGGAATGGCGGCAGAGGTATTATGCGTTCATCCGCTTTCTTTTGCAGCGCCATTACGGGCATACGAATGATTTGGCGAAACTGAAGCCGATCTCGGTGGATTCACAAGAACCGATTTATAAAGTGCTGGAAATGTTTCAACGCGGCTGTAAACACCCCGTGATCATCATGAAAAACGGGAAAGAGAGCGGATCGTTGGATGAAACGGAAATCCTTCATGCCTATTTTTCCGAGAAAATGACAAACGGGAAAATCGGCGACCTATTATATTCTTATTAAATATGTTATCCTTTCTTCAAATTGAGGAGAGGATTTTTTTTGATGAAAAAAATGATCGCGAACCTAGCTTCACGCGAAAAAAGAGTGGCTGTACTTGAGAATGGTGTTTTACGTAAACTTGAAATCATGACGCCTCAAAAGCGGAGTACGGTCGGTAATATTTATCTTGGGAAGGTGACGAAGGTGTTACCGGGCATGGATGCCGTCTTCATTGATTATGGTGCAGAGAAAAATGGTTTTTTACACCGTGACGAGATTCCCTCTTTCCAGCAGACAAAAAAAAGTGATGGGAAAGCATCGATCGGTCAATTTGTCCGTCAAGGAGAAAAGCTGCTAGTTCAGGTGACGCGGGATGAAACGGGCACCAAAGGAGCTAAATTGACTGGACTGATCGAGTTTTCGACAGATTCCCTCGTATACATACATGGAATAGATTATGTTGGTGTTTCAAAGAAATTCAAAAACAATGATCTTCAGAAGCAATGGCGGGAAACGGCCTTGCAGCATAAAAATCCTGATGAGGGATTGATTGTCCGCACCTCGATGGAGAACGAAAGTGAATCGGTCTTCCTTGACAGGTTAAATGGATTGCGGGAGCTCTTTAAAGGGCTTGAACTTAAGGCTGCGTCCCTCAGGGCCCCTTCCCTTCTCTATGAGAGGGACGAATACCTTGATATGATCATTTCCGAAATGTCGGGAACGGCGACCGGGGAACTTGCCATCGATGACTTCGAGGCCTATCGCGAGTTGAAAAAGTGGATACAGGAAAACCGTAAGGAGTGGGAAATATCCCATGTATCGGGTACAAAGAATATTTTTTCCGAATGGAATGTGGAAGCGCAAGTTGAGAAAATGGCCAAGAAAATCGTTTGGCTTGAGAATGGCGGATATTTAATTTTTGAAGAAACGGAAGCTTTCACCGTAATCGATGTCAATTCAGGTAAGTTCACCGGCAAGGTGGCGAAGGAAGCAACATTGTTTGCGGTTAATCAGGCTGCGGCGAAAGAGGTCGCCCGTCAACTGAGATTGAGGAATATCAGCGGAATCATCCTGATAGACTTCATCAATATGGACCAGTCCGGGCATAAGCAGGAAATCATCGAAATCGTCAAAAAGGAAGCGGTGAGGGATGAGAAGCGAATCCAGGTCATCGGTTTTACGGAACTGGGCATTTTACAAATGACGAGAAAGCGAACCTCCCCGTCTTTAAGTGAAATGACGACGGTGCCTTGCCCTGTGTGCAGTGGAAGCGGTAAAATCGAGAGCCCAGAAACGGTGGCCTTCCGGTTGGAACGTGAACTGCTGGAACACAGGAAGACGGATGATGAAGCGGTCTGGGTGGAGGTCAGTAAAGCGGTGGCGGACGTGCTGCTTGGTGAAAAGGAATCATATCGGCCGACATTGGAGGAATTGATCGGTAAAAAGATATTCCTGTCTTTTATCCCAGGTTCGAGGAATGCTTACTCCATCAAGCGCTTCGGGAGCATTCAGGAAATCGGGCTGGCTTTCGAGTGAAGGGCGGGAATTGTTATAAATATATTGACAGCCTTTCCTGTTTCATGTTAGGATTTTAATGTTATGTTTGTAGCACCCGTGCTACAACCGCTCAACATCAGGTTTTAAGCTTTTGCCTTTCTGGTAAAACGCCTGTGATTGGCGAGTCTGAGACATTTAAGGAGGTGCAAGTATGTACGCAATTATCGAAACTGGCGGTAAACAAATTAAAGTAGCAGCTGGCGAAGCGGTTTACATTGAAAAATTAAACGCAGAAGCAGGCGAAACTGTTACATTTGACAAAGTTTTATTCGTAGGTGGCGAAGACGTGAAAGTCGGTGCTCCACTAGTTGAAGGCGCTACTGTAACAGGTACTGTCGAAAAACAAGGTAAGCAAAAGAAAATCACTGTTTTCAAATACAAAGCGAAGAAAAACAATCGTAAAAAACAAGGTCATCGTCAACCATACACTAAAGTTGTTATCGAAGCAATCAACGCGTAAGGGCTGATTCTAGATGATCAAAGTTGTATTTGATGCTCCGCAGGAACGGATTGCTTCGTTCACCTTAAGCGGACATGCTAATTTTGCTAAAAAAGGTTCTGATATCGTTTGTGCAGGTGTATCGGCTGTTTCCTTCGGGGCAGTCAATGCAATCATGTCCTTAACGGACGTTGAGCCTGAGATTGAGCAAGGGAGAGAAGGCGGCTATCTTCGCTGCGTCATTCCGGGGAATCTTTCGCCGGAATCGGAAGAGAAGGTTCAGCTGCTTTTGAACGGCATGCTCATATCGCTGCAAACCATCGAACGTGATTATGGTAAATACATGAAAATTATCCTCAACCAATAGGAGGTGGAACAAATGTTAAGATTAGATCTTCAGTTCTTCGCTTCGAAAAAAGGAGTAGGTTCTACAAAGAACGGACGTGACTCAATCTCCAAGCGTCTTGGCGCTAAACGTGCAGATGGTCAATTCGTATCTGGTGGTTCTATCCTTTACCGTCAACGCGGAACAAAAATCTATCCTGGTGAGAACGTAGGCCGTGGTGGAGACGATACTCTATACGCTAAAGTAGACGGTGTTGTTAAATTCGAACGTTTCGGACGTGACCGTAAAAAAGTAAGCGTATATCCAGTTGCACAAGAAGCATAATTGGCATCTTTGAACAGAGGCTGACTCAAAAGGGTCTGATTCCTTCTACAAGACACTATATACCGCGTCATTTTTAATAATGGTATGCTATATAGTGATGAAGGGGTCCGGCCCTTTATTTATACTATAGGAAATGAACCAGCATTTTGCAGGAGACTTTAGTCATTAGTATAAGGAAAACAACCTCTGACTTACAAAAGGCTCGCCAATCGGCGGGCTTTCTTAAACTTTCAGGGGGGAAATCCAAGATTACTCATCCATCCGATTTGGTTTAAACCAAATAGACACTCCAATTCAACTATAATATCTCCAATTGGTGCATAAAAGGCCCATTCTCTTTTTTAGTTCAAATGGCTCTACCATCGTCCAAAGAACTCAGGGTGTGCGGCTGTATTTTTTGGACGGGGGCTTTCATGTGAAGGCATGTGAATCGAGCTTCATTTCCTGTTTGTTGTTTTTTTGATATACTGTACAAATGGAAGTATTCAACATGATAGAGCTGAATAAAAAGTTTCTTTATCATAATTGAAGGTGTTAATAATGGATAAAAATTGGACGACTATTGAAACTCTGCGTCAAACCAGGCATGACTGGCTGAATAAAATTCAAATCATCAAAGGGAATCTGGAGTTGAACAGAATTGATCGTGTCAAGGGCATCATTGATGAAATCATTGTTGAAACCCAGAATGAAGCACGCCTCTCCAGTTTGAATTTACCTAAGTTCACCGAGATGTTGTTGACGTCGAATTGGAATAATGGATCATTTTATTGCGAATATGAAATCATTGATGTTTTTGAAGGCTCAACTGAGATGGACGGGCTGATGTATCGCTGGACAAACGATTTCTTTAAAATTCTCGATAAGAATCTCGATCCGTTTTTTGAAAATATACTGGCTGTTTCCATGTGTAAAAAAGAAGTGAGCGATATGCACTGTTCATTTCATATGCAAGGCAGGTTCATTGATCAATCCCCAGTGATCGAGTTTTTGGAAAGTTCATTGACGGCCGAGCAATCAATTGAAATTCTTGAATGTAATGAGGATGAAATATTTTTTAAGATGGATATTAACTTTTAGAGAAGTATACAGCAAGAAATGACTTGCAGAAAACAAGGAAGTGATAGCATGTTTGTCGATCAAACGAAAGTCTATGTTAAAGGCGGAGACGGTGGTAACGGGATAGTTGCTTATCGTCGTGAGAAATTCATACCTAAAGGCGGACCTGCCGGCGGAGATGGCGGAAATGGAGCCAATGTCGTTTTTGAAGTGGAAGAGGGCTTGCGTACATTAATGGATTTCCGTTATCAACGTCACTTTAAGGCACCTCGCGGAGAACATGGCATGTCCAAAAACATGCACGGTGCGGCTGCAAAGGATATGGTCATCAAGGTTCCACCTGGCACCGTTGTCATTGATGATAAAACGAAGGAAGTCATTGCTGATTTAGTTGAGCACGGACAACGCGCCATTATCGCCAAAGGTGGCCGCGGAGGCCGGGGAAATTCCCGTTTCGCCACACCTGCCAATCCTGCACCTGAAATCGCTGAGAACGGCGAACCGGGCCAAGAACGTGATATAGTCATGGAATTGAAACTGTTGGCTGATGTCGGTTTGGTTGGGTTCCCAAGTGTAGGGAAATCCACTTTGCTTTCCGTCGTATCCGCAGCAAGGCCCAAAATTGCCGAATACCATTTCACGACGATCGTCCCGAACCTCGGAATGGTGGAAACGGAAGATCACCGCAGCTTCGTCATGGCCGATTTACCGGGTCTGATTGAAGGCGCTTCAGAAGGAGTGGGCCTTGGACATCAATTCCTGCGCCATATTGAAAGAACGAGGGTAATCGTTCATGTAATCGATATGTCGGGTCTTGAAGGCAGGGATCCATATGAAGACTACCAAACAATCAATAAAGAGTTGGAAGAGTATAACCTGCGCTTGACTGAACGTCCGCAAATCATTGTGGCAAGTAAAATGGATATGCCGGACTCAGCAGATAATTTAGCGGCTTTCAAAGAAAAGCTGGAAGAAGATTATCCTATCTTCCCTATTTCTGCGGTAACGCGTGAAGGGATCCGTGAGCTTCTTTATGCTATCGCTGATAAAATCGAAGAGACCCCTGAGTTCCCTCTTGATCATGAGGAAGAGAATACTGGAATCCACCGGGTTCTATATAAACATACATCACAGTCGGATGAATTTAACATTGAACGCGAACCCGATGGCAGCTTTGCCGTATCAGGATTCAAGATCGAGCGTTTATTCAAAATGACTGACTTCACCCGTGAAGAGTCCATACGTCGTTTCGCCAGACAGCTTCGTTCATTCGGAGTCGACGAAGGCCTTCGCCAAAAAGGTGCGACAAATGGCGATATCGTCCGTATCCTTGAATATGAATTTGAATTTGTTGATTGATTGGAGACCATGATGGCAGGCAAAAGGAGGCGTGCGGAGTTTGAATAAGTCCGATCAGAAATTTTTCCTCGTTCGAGAGGATGTCCTTCCCGAAGCGATGAAAAAAACGCTGGATGCAAAAGAAATGATTGAACGGGGAAAAGCAGAATCAGTTTGGGAAGCGGTACAGCGAGTGGACCTAAGCAGGAGTGCTTTTTACAAATACCGTGACACGGTTTTTCCGTTTCATACAGTTGTTAAGGAAAAGCTGATTACACTGTTCTTCTATCTCGAAGATCGTTCTGGTACTCTATCGGAGCTTTTACGGCTCGTCGCCTCATCCGGTTGCAACATCATGACCATCCACCAAACGATTCCTTTGCAGGGACGTGCAAATGTCACCCTATCCCTGAATACGGGTGGGATGACGATGGATATTAATGAACTGCTTACTAAACTGCGTAAAATGGAGTTCGTCGAAAAAGTCGAAATCATTGGTAATGGCGCATGAAAACAGCCTGTACATTTCACATGTACAGGCTGTTTTCATTTGTAAAAGGAAATTAACGATTAACTATTGTAAAAAATCAGAAAATGGCATAACATAAACAATAGATTTTCCGTGAAAAGGAGTTTATAATATGACATCAAAAATTGCATTTCTTGGACCAAAAGCAACGTTCACGGATTTAGCTGTATCGCGACTATTTCCTAATGATATAAAAATACCGATGAACACGATTCCGGACTGCCTTGATGCTGTTCGGGACGGGGAAGTGAATCACGCGCTCGTGCCGATCGAGAATGCTTTGGAGGGTTCGGTAAATATAACGATGGATTACTTAGTCCATGAAGTCACATTGCCGATGAAAGGCGAAGTGACGATTCCAATCCAACAGCATTATATGGTGCATCCGGACCATGCATATCCTGGTTTCAAACCTGACATGGTATATTCGCATTCCCATGCCATCGCTCAATGCCGCAAATTTCTACATAATGAGCTAAGGGGCATTCCGTATGAGTATGTCACATCCACAGCTGCCGCTGCGAAGATGGTGATGGAGAATCCCGATATCAATATTGCAGCGATTGCAAATGATATGGCTGCAGAGGTATACGGTTTGACGATTGCAAAACAAAATATTCACGATTACGAACATAATCACACCAAGTTTATCGTCGTATCCAACAGTGAAGTCGACTATGAAGGGCATTTGACCGTTGAAGGGGACAAGAAAACGACCTTGATGATTCAGCTGCCTGCCGACCACTCAGGGCAGCTGCACCAAGTCCTTTCCGCTTTTTCCTGGAGGAAACTTAACCTTTCCAAGATTGAATCAAGACCCATGAAAACAGGATTGGGCAATTACTTTTTCATCATCGACATCGAAATGCCCCTTGACGATGTCCTTATCCCAGGAGCGATTTCGGAGCTTGAAGCCTTAGGATGTACGGTATCGATCATGGGAAGCTATTCATGCTTTAAAGTCCAAACAGGTGTACCGCAGCGCTGATTTTTCTTTTGTGAAATTTTTTTCTAAAATGATAAATGGTACAGCCTCATCTGAGTTTTATGAATAAAAAGGGTGCCCCGGGAGTATTTCCGGGGCATTTTTTTGTGAAGGCTGTCGTAAAGGTTTGTATTTCCCTTGCGTACAAGTTCCTAAAATGGTTGGCTGTCATTTTATGAAATATATAGAAATAGGCAGAATGATTATGGATGAAAAACAAACACCGATTGTGATGAAAGCAAATACAATAAGTAAATCTCGATATGCCACATGTGGAATACATAAGTTGATGACTAATTCAGTGGATACACCTTTTTAATCAAAAATGCAGAGAGAGGGTGGTGGTCAGCAGAGATGGATAGTCAATTCAAAGAAACTTTCGGTTCTTGGACTCAAGCGATAGGAACCGTCATTTCTGCTGTTGCTGGTACACCATCCAAAGTCTTGGACGAAGAATTTCGTACGAACTTGGATTTGATTGGAAATGAACTTCAAGCAACAGGAAATGCCTTATTGGCGGACGCAGAAGAAACCTGGTCACTGGATAAATTGGGTAATATAATACAGGCGGTCGGGAATTCGACCGTTATCTTAGGCCTAGTCATTGATTTTGATGAAATAACGAAACAGGAATTAATCATCAAAGGCAATCTGATTCAAGCGTTGGGCGGAGGCACCGCTTTAGCGGGGGCATACGAAAATCCGGACGAACCGGAGCAGGCCTTCAATGCTACGGGGAATTTGTTGCAGGCGATTGGGAATTCGATGCAAGCGATAGGTGGAATTGCCGAACTTAAAAATAGCATTCTAGAAAAAGACCAAGATAAGGATCAAGAGCAAGAACAAGATAAGGAGCAGGAACTGCAAAAATATCAATATCCTTATTTGGAAGAGAAGCCATCTGATGCTGAATTAATCCAAGTGATGGGAGGCTGGGTTCAGGCGGTCGGTTCCGTCATTAGTCTTATCGGGCAGTTGAGAAGTAACGAAGATGAAAACTCCGGGGAAGGCAGCTCAAATGAAAGCAATTCCGGTGGTGAGTGAGCATAATGGCCAATAAAAAAATCCTCAAAAGATATGGCTTTTGAGGATTTTTTGTTTATTTTAATCGACTAAAATGCCGGCATCCCTTAAAGCACACTCCGCTTCGTCGAGCAGTTCTTCAGATGATGCGCTCAGTGTATGGAGATGGATGCCGCTCGTTAGTTCCGATAAAAAAGATGCATTTGTTGCCGTCACCCTTGAAAGGAATTGCTGGACTTCCTTACGGCTGCTGACCATGATGGAAGCGGTTAGGTCGCCGTATACGGGGTGCTCGATTTTGACATCTTTCACCGTGATGCCGATATCCACGAGTAAATATAGCTCTTCTTGGGTCCGCGACGGATCGTGTTGGCAAGCAATGACCCTTTCCGGCTTTTGCGTGCTCCCCGTTTGTAAGTACAGATAGCCTTGGCTCGTGGCAATGATAGGCTCATTCCGCGCTTTCAGGAGGGTTATGTCACCAACGATAACCTGCCGGCTTACATTCGTTATCTGCGAAAGCTCGCTGCCTGTTACAGGCTCCGCGCTTGTTTGCAATAAATGTAAGAGTTTCGTCCGTCTTTCTTCCCCGAGTAATTTCTTTCTTTCCATAAACATTCACCTCTTTAATTACAAACATTCTAACACAGATTGGAGGGTTTTATCGAATGGCAGCTATTGCTTCGATGCAGTCCGCCAACTTGTGAATGTCGTCGGCCGTCGTGTATTTGCCAAAGGAAAGGCGGACGAATTGATGGGCTTCATCTTCGCTTTTCCCAATGGCCATCATCGTTTTTGAAGGATCCTGTTTACCGATTTGACAGGCGCTTCCCGTCGAAACGGCGAATCCTTTCTGGTTTAATTCCAGCATGATGTACTGTCCTTGCAATCCAGCGAAGGTCAGCGCCAGAATGTGAGGCAATTGCTCGTTTTTTGCTTCGATGATTTGAAAATCGATTTTCCTATCCGTTAGCCGCTGAATCAATTGCATCCTAAGTGTGGAAATCCGTTTTCGTTCATCTTCCATGATATCCCCCAATTTCTTAGCAGCGGTTACGAAGGAAGCTATTCCGGGGACGTCCACTGTTCCTGGTCGGAAACCATATTCATGAGTGATATTCGGTACCGAAGCCTTCAACTGATGGATGGCCGGGAAAATGACGGCCCCAGTCCCTTTTGGACCATAAATTTTATGACTGGAAACGGATAGTCCATCACATGAGGCAGCTATCTTGCCAAGCGGTAATTTAGCAAATGATTGGACACAATCCACATGAAAAAAAGCCTGGTGTTTACGAACGATTTCACTTATTTGCTCAATGGGTTGAATGACCCCGATTTCCGAATTCACATGCTGGACAATGACCAAGCATGTTTTCTCCGACATACATTCCTGGAGATGTTCAATATCAACACGGCCATCTTCCAAATGCCGTAAATAAGTAACCTCGAAGCCATCTTGTTCAAGCTTTGCCACGAAATTGGCAAGAGATGCATGTTCAGTTCGGCTTACGATCAAGTGGTTCTGCCAGGATGGTTTCGAAGCGATGAATGTATCTATGGCAAGCATGTTGCTTTCTGATCCGCCGCTCGTAAAGATGATTCCTTCCTTTTTTATGTTCAGCATTTCTGCGAGTTGCTGCCGTGACATATCCAATAAACGTGCCGCCTCAGAGCCAATATCATGCAAACTGCTCGCATTCCCGAAAAACTTCCGGGATGCTTGGCTGAATACGTCGAGAGCCTCCTCATCAATCGGAGTTGTAGCGGCATAATCCAAATAAATCAAGAAATCACTTCCATCCTTTAATCTTAAAAAACTTCTTGATAATAGTTTAATAATATGTAAATATAGTTGTCAAGACACCTGTCATAAACAGGAGGAATGAAATAATGGTAAAAGCGGAAATCATCGTGATAGGCAGCGGTATTGCTGCCTTGAAAACGGCATTGGAAGCAAGTGAACATAAGCATGTGATACTCATCACAAAATCAAATATCCGTCATGGCAATTCATATTTAGCTCAGGGCGGGATTGCTGCTGCAATATCTGATCGTGACCGAGTATCCTTTCATAAAAAAGATACGCTGGCTGCTGGTCAGCGATATAACAAGGTGAAGGCAGTGGAAAAACTCGTTGAAGAGGCACCTTCGGTTATAGCTGAACTTATTGAATCGGGTATGCGATTTGACCATGATGATGACGGAACTCTATTGCTTGGCATGGAGGGCGCCCACAGTGAACGAAGAATCCTCCATAGTCACGGGGATGCTACAGGAAAGTACATGATGGAACATCTTATAGGGCGCCTGAAAAAATCATCGATTACTGTGATGGAAAATGTTGCTGCAGTGGAGTTGATCATCGGGCAAGATGATTCCTGCATAGGCGTCAAAACACTTGATAAGGCAGGGGATCTTGTTGCCTATCATGCAGAACAGACGGTTTTGGCAACAGGCGGCTGTGGTTCCCTATACCATTTCACTTCAAATTCACAAACGGTTTCAGGTGATGGAATCGCACTTGCATTCAAGGCAGGTGCAAAAGTTCGTGACATGGAATTCATACAATTCCATCCGACCCTGCTTTTTGTGAATGGCAAAGCGAAAGGGCTCGTTTCAGAAGCGGTTCGCGGGGATGGTGCGAGATTAGTGACGGAAATGGGAAGGCCGATCATGGAGGAGGTCCATAGCTTGAAGGATCTAGCTCCTAGGCATATTGTTGCACAGACGATTTTTTCTTATTTGCAGCGCGGTGAAAAGGTATTTTTGGATATTTCGATGATTAAGGATTTTAAGAATCGTTTTCCGACAGTGAGCTCATTATGTGAAAAAAGCGGGCTGGACCTTCAATCGGGGAAAATCCCCGTTGCACCTGGAAACCATTTTTTAATGGGAGGAATTGAAGTGGATGAATTCGGGCAAACCTCAGTTCCTTCTTTGTTTGCTGTTGGTGAAGTAGCGTGCACGGGTGTACATGGTGCAAACCGATTGGCAAGCAACTCACTTCTCGAAGGGCTGGTTTTTGGAAATACACTTGGCCGTTTCCTTGCAAAAGTGCCGGCAAGGGCGATACCGGAAGAAAAAGGGCGGTCCAAGAGTTCCAGTCCAGTTTCCTTTTTACCTGATCTCACGACATTGCAGGAAAAATTAATGAACGAAGCGGGAATCGTTCGAAATGAAGCGGGATTAACTCGACTGAAGGATTATCTTGAGACATTTAATATCGAAAAATTGCTGCATTTGGAAGTAACGGAATTATCGATAGAAGAAATAACGAAAATCAATGCCATGATAGTGGCGTGGCTGATTGCCGAATCCGCATTGACCAGAACGGAAAGCAGGGGCGGTCATTTCCGCAGTGACTATCCAAGCGAAGATGACACCCAATGGCTTGAAAATTCGGTTATCCTTGCTTGCACGGATGTGAAAAACCGAGTGAAAGGGAGACGACTATATGAATATATTGAAGCTTAAACAGATGCTGCAACAATTTTTATTGGAAGATATAGGGGAATGCGATGTAACGAGTGATACGATTTTCGATCAAGGTGAACAAGGAACTTTGACATTCATCGCAAAAGAAGGCGGGGTCTTTAGTGGAGGGGACGTCATCAAGACCGGATTTGCATTATTGGATGAGCAAATCGAGGTTTTCCTTTTTGTCCAAGATGGCGAAGTCTTTGAAGAAGGACAGCAGCTTGCAAGAATGACCGGCGATATGGCATCTCTTTTAAAAGGGGAACGGGTCGTTTTGAATTTAGTGCAGCGTATGTCCGGCATTGCCACACAGGCTAATAAAGCTGCCATGATTTTAGCGGGGACGAAGACGAGAGCTTGTGATACGAGGAAAACTACACCTGGCCTGCGGATGCTTGAAAAGTATGCGGTCCGTTCCGGCGGGGCATATAATCACAGAAATGGTCTGTATGATGCAGTCATGATAAAGGACAACCATATTTCTTTCGCTGGGTCCATAACGAAAGCGGTTCAAACGGTAAAATCCAAACTGGGACATACCACTAAAGTGGAAGTGGAAACGGAATCACCACAACAGGTGCTTGAAGCAGTGGAAGCCGGTGCAGATATCATCATGTTCGATAATCGAAGCCCAGAAGAAATCAAGCAACTGATTAAATTGGTTCCCGACCACATCATAACTGAAGCTTCTGGAGGGATCAATTTAGACAATCTAGCCTCATATCGGGAAACAGGGGTAGATTATATTTCGTTGGGCAGCTTGACGCACAGTGTCAGGGCACTTGATATTAGCGCAAAGGTCAAAGAATGTGAGGGGATATTGAAATGAACATATTAGAAATGGCTAAAACAGCAGGAAATGCATTGCCTGAAAAGTATAAAACGATGACAAAGGAAGAGATGGAGAATCGGGTCCGGGACATTAAGGAACGACTGGGGAACCGTCTTTATATCCCAGGTCATCATTATCAACGGGAGGAAGTCATTCAATTTTCGGATTCAACGGGAGATTCACTTCAATTGGCCCAGCTTTCCGCACAAAATCGCGAAGCGGATTATATCGTGTTTTGCGGTGTGCATTTCATGGCTGAAACAGCCGATATTTTGACGGAAGAAGGGCAGACGGTTATCCTTCCTGACATGCGTGCAGGCTGCTCCATGGCGGATATGGCGGATATTGAACAAACGGAACGGGCGTGGACAAAGCTTCAGGATTTATTTGGCGATACAATCCTTCCGCTAACGTATGTTAATTCCACCGCGGCCATCAAAGCATTTGTAGGTAAAAATGGCGGGGCGACGGTGACTTCTTCCAATGCACAAGGGATGGTCTCGTGGGCCCTTTCGCAAAAAGAAAGGATCCTTTTTCTTCCCGATCAGCATCTTGGGAGGAATACAGCCTTTGACCTTGGCATCCCATTGAATGAAATGGCTGTCTGGGATCCGCATAAGGATGAATTGATTTATGAAGGGGAACTCGAAGATCTGAAGGTACTTCTTTGGAAAGGACATTGTTCAGTCCATGAAAATTTCACCACAACGAATATTGAAACGCTTCGAGCGGAGCAGCCTGAAATGAATATCATCGTTCATCCCGAATGCCGCCGTGAGGTAGTCGCCCTGTCAGATTATGCGGGTTCGACATCGTACATCATCAATATGATCGAAAGAGCCGAACCAGGTAGTTCCTGGGCAATCGGAACGGAAATGAACCTTGTCAAGCGACTTATCGCCAATAATCCTGACAAGAACATCATCTCGTTAAATCCGAATATGTGTCCATGTCTTACGATGAATCGAATTGATCTGCCTCACCTGCTTTGGGCGCTTGAATCCATTGAAGAAGGTATAATCATCAATCCGATCAAAGTGGAGAAGAACATTGCGGATAATGCCATCCTAGCTTTAAACAGAATGCTGGAACGCGTTTGAGTTAGGGGGGGCAATACCCCTTTGAGTTTGATGACCTAATGGGGATTGGAATGGTTTTATCCCGAATCCCTATTACGATTTTATCCAGGAATTATTGCCATGATTTTAAAACAAGACCGAGTAATCCACATGTATTTTTACTGTTTTAGCTGAAACTCACAGGATTGAAGAAATTTGCGACACTCCTGCCGAATAACTGGCTAGCCTAGACCCCACAGACGCTTGCGTCGAGGAGGCATGGCAGACAGTCGGCGGAAAGGGAGCGGATTGCTAGAAACAACTGCAATTTTTAACATAAAAACTGTAGACAAACTCGCTTTTCTTCGAATTTGTCTACAGTCTGAAAGGGGGACAAGACCCCCTTTTTTCTTATTGTAATCAAAACAGGTAAGAACTTTTAAAGGTTACTCGCTTTAAAAGTATTGCCTTCATTCATATCACCTGATTTAAAACCTTTATTGAACCATCGTTTTCTCTGTTCGGATGTGCCGTGCGTGAAGCTGTCCGGAACCACGTACCCCTGTGCTCTTTCTTGGATACGGTCATCTCCCACACCACTTGCTGCATTCAAGGCCTCCTCAAGATCGCCTTTTTCAAGCAAATTCTCTCCTTGGACATGATGTGCCCAAACTCCAGCCAAATAATCGGCCTGTAGTTCAAGGCGGACGGAATACCTATTATATTCAGTCTCGCTGACCTGTGAACGATCGGGCATTTCCTTTTCCGTTGTCCCTAAAAGTGTCTGAACGTGATGACCGACTTCGTGGGCAATAACATAGGCCATGGCGAAATCACCGGGTGCCTGGAACTCTTGCTTCAACTCTTGATAAAAGCTGAGATCAATATATAGTTTCATGTCACCCGGACAATAAAATGGCCCTACCGAAGAAGCTGCCATTCCGCATGCCGATTCGACACTGCCTGAATACAGGACAAGGTTCGGTTCCTTATATTCCAGTCCATTTTTTCGAAATTCTTCTGTCCAGACCTGCTCCGTTTCTGCAAGGACGACAGATACGAACTGCGCAAGTTCCTTCTCTTCATCAGTCTCGACATAAGTGCTGCCATTGTTCGATTCAGTAGAATTCAAACTGCCTAGCAATTCGCTAGGATTACCGCCAAGGAGCGTGACGATCAAGACAATCACCAATCCGACCCCTCCGCCGATTCCGGCCATGCCTTTTCCGCTCATGCCTCTTCTGTCCTCGACGTTCGAGCTGCCCTGTCTACCTTTCCATTTCATTATAATTCCCCCCCAAGGATGTAAGATAAGTACCTGAAGACGAAGCCTTAGGTCATTTACTTTCTTATACCCGGATTTCCCTGAGTTTAGACAGAAGCTTGAAAGAAGCGTTTCATAACATGATGCTATCAAACCTAAAAACCATTGCCTCCTTTTTTAGAATGAAGGCAATGGTCCCCTTAAATATCCTTTTTTAAGAAATTATTTCCTTTTTGGAGATGTCATATCATTTATTTCCTCTCCAAAAAAGTACCTTCCATTTTCCTAAATCTTTGATCCAATCATAAATGTCATTTTTCACGCATAAGTTTTCATGATAAAAATAATAGCAATTCACCCACTGCTTCATAGAATATATGGACATATGCACAGGAGGGGTTAACAGCGTGAAAATTCATATAGTCCAAAAAGGCGATACACTTTGGAAACTCGCCAAAAAATACGGCGTCAGTTTTGAAGAACTTAAAAAAGTTAACGCACAATTGAGCAACCCGGACATGATGATGCCAGGAATGAAAATTAAAATACCAGGGACATCCGGAGCTGTAATAAAAGAAACGGCCAAACCAAACGTGAATATTCAACCGGGAATTAAAGAATCCCAAATTCTACCGTACCAGGCTCAGCCAGCGCCTATAAAAGAGCAGCAAATTATGCAAAAACCGGCTGTTAAAGAACAGCCGATGTTTCAACAGCCGGTAAAAGAACAGCCGAAATTTCAGCAGCCGGTAAAAGAACAGCCGAAATTTCAACAGCCGATAAAAGAACAGCCGAAATATCAGCAGCCGATAAAAGAGCAGCCGAAATTTCAACAGCCGATAAAAGAGCAACCAATCGTTCAACAACCAGTGAAGGAACAACCAGTCAAGAAAGAGCAGCAGATCATTCAGCCAAAGCCAATCATTAAAGAAAAGCAAAAAATCGTTCCAAAAGAAGTTCCGGTGCCCATGCCGGTGATTCCGGAAATCGATATCAATAATTATTATATGGTCAACATGACCAATATGAGTGTGCAAAAGCCTCCTGCACCACCACCTTTACCAAAGAAAAAGGAAGAGCCGGCAGTCACTAAAAAGAAGAAAAAGCCAGCTGTACAGCCAGCACAGGAATACAGTGAGCCGGTGGATGATTGTATTCCAGTAACACCCATTTTGCCCGGAAGCGGTTATTGCATTCAGCCGCCACCGTGGGCGCAGATGCATATGCAAGCCCCATATCAAGGAGCTCCAGGGTATCAGGCGGCTCCGGAAGCATATGGTTATGAAATGATGGAAGAGAGCTCTGAGGTTTGGGGTGAATCCCCTGACATGCAAATGATGGATCAAGGATTCGTCCAGGGGGCGAGCATGAATATACCAAGCCAGCAACAATATCCATATCAAGCCTCCGCACCGGTTCCGCACCATTACTATGGAGGGATGAATCAACAAGCTCAAGTAGCAGGTTCATATATGCAGCAGGATTATGAGTCACCAGGCGAATCGCCATCTTCATACAACAATAACTATAACTTCCCTCAGCAGTATAACCAGGCTGCCGGTGAGGAAGAGGAAGATTGCGGCTGTAATAAGGGGTTACTTGGAACTTATGGGCCGGAAGTGAAAGGGCAGTATCAAGGGAACCAAAAAATGGATGCCAATGCACATCACCATCCAGATTATCACCAATATCAATCCGTTCAGTCACAGCAGCAACAGGCCCCATACCAAGGGATGTCACTTAATGAGTCTCAAATGGAGAAAGAGATGCAACAATATGAAGAAGAGTCAGTAGAATCGGCTCAATATGAAGGATTCATGATGATGGGCGGCCAAAACGGTGGCCAGCCAGGCATGATGATGGGCGGCCAAAACGGAGGTCAGCCAGGCATGATGATGGGCAGCCAAAACGGAGGTCAGCCAGGCATGATGATGGGCGGCCAAAACGGAGGTCAGCCAGGCATGATGGGCGGCCAAAACAGTGGTCAGCCAGGCATGATGATGGGCGGCCAAAACGGAGGTCAGCCAGGCATGATGATGGGCGGCCAAAACGGAGTTCAGCCAGGCATGATGATGGGCAGCCAAAACGGAGTTCAGCCGGAAATGATGATGGGCGTTCAAAACGGAGTTCAGCCAGGTATGATGATGGGCGGCCAAAACGGAGTTCAGCCAGGCATGATGATGGGCGGTCAAAACGGAGGTTTACCAGGAATAAAAGAGATTCAATTAGGAGGTCCTCCATTTATGATGGGCGTTCAAAACGGAGTTCAGCCAGGCATGATGATGGGCGGTCAAAACGGAGGTCAGCCGGGCATGATGATGGGCGGCCAAAACGGAGGCCAGCCGGGCATGATGATGGGCGGCCAAAACGGAGGCCAGCCGGGCATGATGATGGGCGGCCAAAACGGAGGCCTACCAGGTATGATGATGGGCGGCCAAAATGGAAGCCAGCTAGGTATGATGGGCGGTCAAAATGGAGGTCAGCCAGGTATGATGGGCGGTCAAACCGGAGGTCCGCCGTGGATGGGCCGTCAAAATGGAAGTCAGCCGTGGATGATGGGCGATCAAAACGGAGGCCAGCCGGGAATGATGCCTGGACAATTTGGTGGTCAGCCGGAAATGATGCGCGGTCAGCTAGGGGGGCAACCTGAAGCTATGTTACCTGGACAAATGGGTGGCCAGCCAGGCCAATTCGGGGGCGTTCGTGCGCCTGAAACATTTGGGATACCGACATATGTAGATGAAAGCGATGACTACTAATTATCAAGGAGACAGTGTTTTTAACACTCGTCTCCTCTCTTATTTAAATCGTAAGCCAAAGAATGTCCACCATATTCAAAGCAGTGTCTATTTAATAACTTTTGAAAAGGGTCATTCAATGATCCTTAAAGGATTCGACAGCTTTGAAAAGTGGGATCGGCAAAGAGAATTGACTTCATTGTTAAAACAAAAGGGTTTTCATCAAACGTATTATATTCATCAGAATTTAATGCCCTTTGAATTTAAAGGGAAATGGTATGGGAGTATGGACTATTTTCCGCCGAGTAAGAAAAAATTCAGATATTCCAATCATAAGGATCGTTTAGAGGGAATTAAGTTATTGGAAAGCTTCCATGATGTGTCGGAACATCTCTCCATTAACGCGCCTGTGTTCAATCAATCAAAAAAGTGGAAAGAACGTTTATCACTTTTTAAAAAGAACTTTTCTTATGTTCGCCAATATGTTTCCGAAGATATTATCAAGGAATGGGTTAGATGGGGTGAGTGGGCGCTAGAGGGGTTTGATAAAAATCAGTCTTTATGGAATAAGGAAAAGAAAGTAATCATTCATGGCGATTGTGCTCACCATAATTTCTTGCGCAGAGCTGACGGCACTTTGACTTTAATCGATTTTGACTTAATGGCAAATGCCCCGAGGTGCATTGATTATTTACAGTATGCAAATCGAATATCGCATCATTTGGAAGATGCGGCCACCGAGCTGTGGGAAGTGCCGCAATTGCAAAGGTATCAGTCAGACCTGGCCTTTTTATATGCTTTAACTTATCCTACCGATATTTTCCGTGAATGGAATCGTCTTAATAAAAGTTCTTCCCAGCTTCATTCGGTCTGGAAAATGTCCGTGGAAGGTTTTTCGGAGCGGATGGCGATGAATGAAAAATTGGCAAAAAGGATTTCTTCCCTTAATAGGAATTAAAACGGGTTTTTGGCCGTATCTTACAGAGTACATTTCCCGTTCGACACCCATGCTAATTATGAGCGGAATATAGCTCATTCAATTGCAATGGGAGGGTTATTGGTGCAGAAAATAATATGGGCACAGCCGCTTTGTACGGTATTGGCCGCCGTCAGTTTGGTTGGATGTGCTAATAATGATACAGCGGAAAATGAAAATATCACGAATGATACAGGATACCATGAAAAAGATGCATTGGTACGCAACATCAATTATGAGAATATGGTGCAAGGGTTATACAATAAAGATGATGCGTACAGTACGAGTGACCGTAACTACCATGGACATGAGAGTAAACCGCTTAAGGCGCGATCATCTTATTATAATTCTTATGAAGGCGCTTTAGCCGACAAAGTCAATGGGGTCGCCAATAAAGTGGAGCCGGTCATCGATGCCAGGACGATCATCATGAAAGACGAAATGCTGGTAGCCTTGCTGCTTGATGACTACAGCCAAGCAAAAGATGTTAAAGAAAGAATCAAGAAGGAAATCGGACCGCTTACCAATGGCCGTACCCTATATGTCACCACCGATGAAGGTGTCTATTTCAGGACGATGACACTTGATAACAATCTTCGGGATGGCGATACGAGGGAAATGATCATTTTGGATGCCAATGACATGTTCGATAACCTTAACATTCACGAAAATCACTTGAAATAATTAGTGGGCTGACCCGATATGGAGTCAGCTCTTTTTGATTTTTTTCTGGTTAATAATCCTTATTTGGGTCAAACTACATAAAAAGTAAACGCCTTAAGAGGTGAGTATATTGATTAATCAACTCAGAATCCAATTTTTCTTGACGCTTTTCATATTGCCATTTTGCTTAACCGTTTTTGCCGAAGAAACCGTTCAAAAGGAAAATGATCCAATTGAGAGGAAGGTCATTCTTCAGCGTATGTATCTGGATGGCGAGTTAAGTGAAGAGAAATTGACAGAAACCATTTGGTCGATGGAGGACTTTTGGTCAAAATATGAAGGATGGAAAGTAGTCGATCAAAATGAAGAGCAGATTGTCATGAAGAAAATTGAAAATGACATATCTCCGCTTTTAAAAGCGAATGGTTACCTTGGGATGAGGGAAGATGGTACGTTATCCATTTTTATCGGAAGGCCTGAGCACGCCAAGATCATTCATACTTTCTACCAAATAGACGTTGGTAAACTAGAAGCATACAAGCAGGAGGAACTGCAAAAAGGGATTCCGATCATGAATAAAGACCAATATAAACAGCTCATTAAAGAATATGAGCCATATTCGGTAAACTAGGGTGGGATGATATCCGATCCTTCAGACTGTAGATAAACTCGATAATAATGGAGTTTGTCTACAGTTTTTTTGGTATTTACAATTTGACAGTTGATTTCCACTGCAGGCACTCGCTTTCCGCGGGCGGTCCGCCCTCTGCGCCTGTGCACCTGTGGGGTCTCCCTTGGACGCGTATTTCCCGCAGGAGTCTCGCATACCCGTTCCAATCAACATTGTTTTATGGATGATAGTGACACCGAAAGTCATTGTGAAAAGACTTTGCAGAATATGAAATAACTTTTAATGAACAACACCCCTTTTTATGATAAAATGAGAGGTACAGCAAAATCAGGGAGAGAATTAATTTGTATGATTATATAAAAGGCAAGGTCGATTATATTGGGCCTGAATACATAGTTGTGGAAAATGGGGGGATCGGATATCAAGTGATGACGCCGAATCCTTTTATTTTTTCCGCTCAATACCAGAAAGAAATTCAAGTTTTCTTGTATCATTATGTTCGTGAGGATATGGCCGCATTATACGGATTCCAGACTCGACAAGAAAAGGCGTTATTCACAAAATTATTGAATGTAACCGGAATCGGGCCGAAGGGTGCTCTAGCCATATTGGCATCTGGCCAGGTTGATCAGGTGGTGCAGGCGATCGAAAATGAAGATGAATCGTTTTTGGTGAAATTCCCGGGAGTCGGAAAGAAAACGGCACGGCAAATGATCCTCGATTTAAAAGGGAAACTTGAAAATATTATTCCGGATGCGTTTCCAAGCTTGTTTAACGAAGGCGTCACGGCTGCACTCAGTCCAAATGGTTATACGGAGGAGTTGGATGAAGCCGTCCTTGCATTGAAGGCTCTTGGTTATTCTGAAAAGGAAGTCCAAAAGGTTGCCAAGAAATTGCAGGCGGAAGATATGACGACCGAGCAATATATTAAGAAAGCATTGCAAATGATGTTAAGATAAGGAGTGGCGCAATGGAGGAGAGAATATTCAATCAGGAAGCCGATTTGAACGAACTGTCCTTTGAACAAAGCTTGCGGCCGCAAAACTTAAAGCAATATATCGGACAGGATAAAGTGAAAGCGAATTTAAGTGTATACATCGAAGCGGCAAGGATGCGTGAAGAAACGCTCGATCATGTACTTTTATATGGACCGCCTGGCCTTGGAAAGACGACGCTTGCCGTCATCATCGCCAATGAAATGGGTGTGAATATCCGCACGACTTCCGGTCCCGCCATTGAGCGGCCGGGAGATCTGGCGGCCATTTTGAGTGCACTTGAACCGGGTGATGTATTGTTCATTGATGAGATTCACCGTCTTCCCCGTGTCGTCGAAGAAGTGCTATACCCGGCTATGGAGGACTTCTGTCTGGATATTGTAGTCGGTAAGGGACCGGAAGCCCGTTCGATCAGGATCGACTTGCCGCCGTTTACCCTCGTAGGGGCCACGACACGTGCAGGCTCACTTTCTGCACCGCTCAGGGACCGTTTTGGCGTCTTGAGCCGTCTTGAATATTATACGGAAAACCATTTGACTGATATCATCATCCGTACGGCAAGAATCATGGATACGGAAATGGATGATCAAGCAGCGGCAGAGCTTGCAAGAAGATCAAGGGGCACACCGAGGATTGCCAATCGGCTTTTACGGAGGGTCAGGGATTTCGCCCAGGTACGCGGTGATGGTACGATAACGGCCGAGCTTGCCGATTATGCGCTTGAATTAATGCAGGTCGACCGTTTAGGACTCGATCATATTGACCATAAATTACTTAAAGGGATCATTGAAAAATTCCGTGGCGGGCCCGTGGGTCTGGAAACGATTGCTGCAACGATTGGCGAAGAGGCACATACGATCGAAGATGTGTATGAACCATATCTGTTACAAGTCGGTTTTCTTCAGCGTACCCCAAGAGGCCGGATGGCAACACAGCTTGTTTATGAGCATTTCGGAATGGAGATGCCTGAATGATGAATATACCAAAGATGGTTATGATTCTCGGTGTGATTATATTCGTGATTGGTTTTGCGATGAAATATATTAGTCTCGGCAGGCTGCCGGGAGATATTTTTCTGAAAAAGGGGAATACGACGTTTTACTTTCCCATCGTTACATCAATCATTGTCAGTGTTGTATTGTCCGCGATTTTTTATTTGATCGGCCGTTTTAAATAATGATTACAGCTTGATAGACACGTAAGGAAGTGGAACAGATGAAATTGGATATGTTTGATTTTCATTTACCGGAGGAACTGATTGCACAAGTTCCTTTGGAGGATAGGGAAGCAAGTAGATTGATGGTGCTGGACAAAGAAACCGGCAAGCTTCAGCATGATGTATTCAGCCATATCACGGAATATATCAAACCGGGAGATTGCCTTGTGTTGAATGATACGAAGGTGCTTCCGGCCCGGCTATACGGCAGTAAAGAAGGAACGGGTGCAAAAATCGAAGTCTTGCTGCTTAAGCAAGAGCATGATGATGTATGGGAAACGCTTGTGAAGCCGGCCAAACGGATTAAAGAAGGCTCGACAATCGTTTTTGGCGATGGTAAGCTGAGTGCCGTCTGTACAGGCGTGCTCGAGCATGGCGGCCGAATCCTTGAATTTAAATATGATGGCATATTTTATGAAATACTGGAGAAGCTTGGCGAAATGCCGTTACCTCCATACATCAAGGAACAGCTCGACGACCAGGACCGCTACCAAACGGTATATGCGCGTGAACGGGGATCTGCAGCGGCACCTACCGCTGGCCTGCATTTTACGGAGGATTTGCTCGGGAAACTTAAAGGGATGGGTGTCCACATCGCATTCATCACGCTGCATGTCGGGCTTGGTACATTCCGACCAGTAAGTGTCGACGATATTGACAGCCACGAAATGCATTCCGAATTTTATCAAATGACTGAAGGCACTGCCAGATTACTGAATGATGTGAAAGAAAAAGGCGGGAAAATCATTACGGTCGGCACTACGTCCACAAGGACATTGGAAACGATTGCGTCCCGTAATGATGGGGTTTTCAAGGAAGAGAATGGCTGGACGAGCATCTTCATTTATCCTGGTTATGAGTTCAAAGGGATCGATGCGATGATAACGAACTTCCATTTGCCCAAATCGACTTTAATCATGCTTATTTCTGCACTTGCAGGCAGGGAGCATGTCCTTCATGCCTATGAAACGGCCGTGGAAGAAAAATACAGGTTCTTTAGTTTTGGAGATGCAATGTTAATTAAGTAATATAAGAGTGAAAAGCTCTTGAAGGGAGTTATTGCGTTGACTGCAATACGATATGAGTTAATCAAAACATGTAAACAGACAGGGGCACGGCTAGGCCGGGTCCATACGCCGCATGGTTCTTTTGAAACGCCGGCATTTATGCCGGTTGGAACGATGGCTACCGTCAAAACGATGTCCCCGGAAGATTTGAAACAAATGGGGGCAGGCATCATCCTGAGCAATACGTACCACCTATGGCTGCGTCCGGGGCATGAAATCATCAAGGAAGCTGGCGGATTGCATAAGTTCATGAACTGGGATCGGGCGATTTTGACCGACTCAGGCGGCTTTCAAGTCTTCAGTTTGAGCGAGTTCCGCAAAATTGAGGAAGAGGGCGTGCATTTCAGGAACCACCTGAATGGCGATAAATTATTTTTATCTCCGGAAAAAGCGATGGAAATACAAAATGCGCTTGGCTCGGATATTATGATGGCATTTGATGAATGTCCGCCATTTCCGGCGACTGAAGAGTATATGAAGAAGTCGGTAGAACGGACATCACGCTGGGCGGAACGCTGTTTGAATGCACATGAGCGTCCAAATGACCAAGGGCTGTTCGGAATCGTACAAGGCGGGGAGTTTGAAAATCTTCGCAAACAAAGTGCAAAAGACCTTGTCTCCCTTGACTTCCCGGGTTATGCTATTGGAGGGTTATCCGTTGGGGAACCGAAGGATATCATGAACCGCGTCCTTGAGTTTACAAGTCCGCTGCTGCCAAGTAACAAACCTCGTTACCTGATGGGAGTCGGTTCGCCGGACTCATTGATCGATGGTGCACTCCGCGGTATCGATATGTTTGACTGTGTACTGCCGACGCGAATCGCGCGTAATGGTACGCTTATGACGAGCAATGGGCGGCTGGTTGTGAAAAATGCGAAGTATGCACGCGATTTCGGTCCAATCGATGAAAATTGCGATTGCCATGTTTGCAAGAATTATAGCCGGGCATATATCCGCCATTTGATTAAATGTGAAGAAACCTTTGGAATTCGTCTTACGACTTACCATAATCTTCATTTTCTGTTAAACTTGATGGAACAGGTCAGACAAGCTATTCGAGAAGATCGTCTTGGAGACTTTAGGGAAGAGTTTTTTGAGCAGTATGGTTTCAATGAACCAAATGCGAGAAACTTCTAATTCCATACATATTTTAATGAACGAAAGGAGTGAATATACAGAATGGGTAATTTAACACAAATACTTCCGTTGATCTTAATGTTCGTATTGTTCTATTTCTTATTGATCCGTCCGCAGCAAAAACGCCAAAAGGCTACGCAAAACATGCAAAGCAGTTTGAAAAAAGGTGATAAAGTTGCTACTATCGGCGGCATGCACGGAACAATCGATGCAATCGATGAACTGCAAATCGTCATTAAATCACCAGACGGCACAAAACTGACGTTTGACCGTGCTGCAATCCGTGAAATTAAGGAAAGCGCACCAAATAAAGAAACATCCCTATAAAACAAACGAAAACCGGGCCATGTGCCCGGTTTTTTGCTGTGTTTTTTTAATCGGAGCGGGAGTCGGAACTCATGTTGACCCCAAGAACGCCACCCATCATGGCCGTAATCACGAAACAGCCATAGTATATCCATTGCTTGATCGTGAAGAGTGCATCGTGGCCTAAGTATTGGAAAAGGAACACGACCAACAGATAAAGCAGCCCAGTGCTTCCGCCCAAGAATAGACCTTGCTTTTTCCCTTTGCCTCCTGAAATGAATCCACCAATGAACAGCGATAAAAAGGACACGATCATGATCACGTATGTCAGGGATGATTCCGTCAGTGAAGTGAAACGAAGAAGGATGGATACGATTAAACTTGCAATCATCGCTATGGCAAAGATGGAGCCTACGCCATAAATTACGGCGACACTCATTTTTTTAGTTTCGATGGGTATTCCTCCTTTTTAAAAGGCTGATACGTATAGCCTGTTTATGTGTTTGTACAAGCATATTCCCCATATCGAACCTTTAGACCAGCTTTAAGAAGCTTCCCGTAAATTTAGAAAAGATTTTGGAGTAATTTTTCATTTCCCAAGCCATGCTATGGATGAAGGATGTGGTATTGAAATGGATATCCTGGCTATTATTTTTAGGACAACAGTGATCTATCTAGTCATCTTAATCCTTTTTCGAATGATGGGTAAGCGGGAAGTTGGGGAATTGAGCATTCTTGATTTAGTGGTATCCATCATGATCGGGGACATCGCCGTTCTATCATTTGAAGACTTGGATAGACCATTTTTCAGGCAAATCATTCCGATGTTCGTTCTTGCTTTCATCCAAATAATATTGGCTTTCATTTCATTGAAAAGCATTAGATTTCGAAACATCGTGGACGGTACGCCGCAGATCATCATCAATCAAGGGAAAATAGATGAAAAAGCGATGCGTAAGCAACGATATACTTTCGATGATTTATTGACCCAGCTGCGTGAACAGGGGATTAGTGATTTAAATGAAGTACAATTCGCAATCCTCGAATCTACCGGGAAGCTTTCGATCATCAAGAATACCAAAGGCAAAAGGTCTAAAATCAAGGAAACACCTTATCCCCTTATAATCGATGGGGAGATACAGGAGAATAATCTCGATAGAATTGGCAAAAATCATTTTTGGCTCCGGCACCAGTTGAAAAAACTGGGAGAAACGAAGATAAAAGAGATTTCGATTTGCGGGTACATAGATGGCCAATTTTACATCGACAAAAATGAAACGAAGAAATGACCGAAGCCTTTTAATGCTTCGGTTCATTTTATTTCCAAGCGAATTTTGATAAAAAGCCGCCCACTACAGGAATCCTGATCAGATCCGCCTTTTTTATGCTGCCGGTCATAAGCAGGAAAAATGTGAACAGTAGGATAACGACGGTCACGGAAAGCAAAAGCCGTATGCCAAGTGGCTGTGAGGAGAGCGGGAATTGATACAGATAATAACCGCCCCATCCGGAAATTAAAGCAAGGACCAAAGCTGACATATAGCTGCGGAAATGAAGCGTGAAAGGGACGACCTTCAGCACAGTTGAAAAATGCAGGAAGGTAACAAGCATCGTACCGACGGCTATCCCGATTGCGGCTCCCATGATTCCGAAACTTTCCTTTGACGCCAGCAGCCAGATCACACCGATTTTAAGGATGTTACCAGCCAGGCTGTTGAACATTGCGGCCTTTGCAAGATCCAGTGCTTGCAGCATGGATTGCAGCGGATATTGAAAGTAATAAAGGATGAAAAAGGGTGCCAGGAATTTAATGAAAACAGCAGCATGCGAAGAGCCGTACATGACTTGTAAAATCGGTTCGGCAAAGATGAACAGAATGACGATAGCTAAACAGCCGGTGATAAAGGTGATCTTCAGTGCCTGCTGAAGCCTGTGTTCAACGAGTAAAAAGTTTCCGGTCGTACGGGCTTCGCTCACTGCCGGGACAAGTGCCGTCGCCAATGACGACGTAACGAAGGAAGGAAGCATGAGTAAAGGCAGGGCGTACCCTGTAAGCTCCCCATATTGACTGGTCGCTGCGGCCGCGGTGACTCCGGCGAGTGCCAAACTCTGGGCGACCACTATCGGTTCGAAAAACCACGAAACCGATCCAATCATCCTGCTTCCGGTGGAAGGAAGGGCAATTCCCATCAATTCGGTGAACGTTCCCTTTCCGGATTTGACATTCTTGAAAAAGCCCTTTCTGAACTTAAAATGTTTCTTTAATTTAAAACTGGTCAATAAGTAGATGAGAGATACAAGCTCACCGATAATCGATGCGAACATCGCCCCGGCTGCAGCATATTCGATTCCATATGGCAAAAAGGCCTTCGTCAGAACGGCTATGAAAGTGATTCGGGCAACCTGTTCGATAACTTGTGAGAAAGCGAAGGGCTTCATATTTTGCTTGCCTTGGAAATAACCGCGCAGTACGGAAGATATGGCGATGATCGGTACGATAGGGGCAATCGCCATTAGCGGCCATACCGTCCGTTCGTCAGTGAATAGGTATTCTGAGAGAGCCGGCGCGAAAAGCAGCATCGCAGGAGTGAAAATCATCGATAGAGTAAAGGTGCAAGCCAAAGAGACGACAAGGATTTTCTTGATTTTCCGTTCATCACCTTTGGCATTGGCCTCAGCCACGTATTTCGAAATGGCGATTGGCAGGCCTAACTGGGTTATGTTCACGACGAGAAAGAGGGTCGGTAAAGCCATCATATATAAACCAACGCCTTCTTCGCCGATGAAGCGGGCGATGACAATGCGGTTAATGAAACCAAGAACCCTTGTAATCAGGCTTGCGATTAATAAAATCAGCGTCCCTTTTAAAAATTTGGACATTGAACTCCCTCCCTGCCTTCTCAAAAAAGCGGTTATGCTATACAATTATCTATATGCTTGTACTTGGACAAAGCATGACAAAAGTGTTTGTTTGCGTTCTAACAAATGATGAGAAACCCTTCTAAGAAAATGCGCATTCATTTGAGAATCATTTTTACTGGAGGCAAAGTGATGGCAAAAAAGAATCATCCCTATCAAAGGTATTATCTGAAGGTGCGTCCATTCTTGAAGAGTAAGCGTGAGGAATTCCAAATGGTCGGATTGAATGCCGTAACAGAGGAAGACATATGGGGAACCTTAACGAAAAATAAATGGAAGCGTCCGCAGGAAAACATTCACATACATGAACTTGTCGCAGATATCGTGACATTTTCGAGCAATCAATTCATGACCTTCCAAATGGTCGAAGCTTATAAATCACCAAACCTATTTGAGCCGCTTTCTGAAGAGGAACTGAAGGAACTTTTGAAAGAATGACGCAAAGATATACTTAAATTGACAGCTGTTTGTATTTGACTCATAATAGATATGGTTATGCTTTTTTTGGAAAAGCATGGAAAGCTGTGTCTTTTTTCTTAAGAAGTAAAGGGAATGCAGTTATCATATAAACAAAAAATGACAGTTTTTTTAACTTCAGGAACAGGCGTATTATAGAAAGGGGCCTACTACATAATGGTAAAAAGAAGCAGGATCGTTGCGTTTTTTCTAATCGCACTTTTGATTTTCGCAGCGATGGGGACGACTTCAAAAGGAATCCTAAAGGATATCAAGCTGGGTCTTGATCTTCAAGGCGGTTTTGAAGTGTTATATGAAGTAAAACCGCTGTCTGGGGAGAAGATCACCCCGGATGTTTTACGGGCTACAGTAAGCTCGCTTGAGCGGCGTGTCAATGTTTTGGGTGTTAGCGAGCCTAACATCCAAATCGAAGGGAAAGACCGGATCCGAGTTCAATTGGCTGGGGTCAAAGACCAAAACAACGCTCGGGAAATCCTCTCGACACAAGCTAAATTATCCTTCCGTGACTACAACGATAAGGAAATGATGACCGGGGCCGACCTGAAAGAAGGCGGCGCGAAACAAACGTTCCAAGATAATCAACCGGTTGTTGAAGTCACATTGAAAGATGTGGATAAATTTAAGGACATCACCCAAAAAATATCCACGATGGAAAGTCCTACTAATGTACTTGCAATCTGGCTGGATTTTGAGGAAGGAAAAGATTCCATCAAAGATACCTCTTCACAAGACAATATGATTTCAGCTCCAGCTGTCAGTGAAGTTTTTAATACGAAGAAGGTGTATATTACCGGTCAATTCACGGTGGAAGAAGCGAAAGAGCTTGCAGCCCTTCTGAATGCAGGTGCCCTGCCTGTGGATTTAACAGAAAAGTACTCCACTTCTGTAGGTGCCCAATTTGGTGCAGGTGCACTGAATGATACCATTTTTGCAGGAATCATCGGAATTGCACTTGTTTTTATCTTCATGCTTGTGTATTACCGCTTCCCGGGATTCATTGCAGTCGTTACTTTAAGCATATACATTTTCTTGACTCTATTAGTGTTTGATTGGATGAATGCGGTCCTTACGCTGCCTGGTATTGCGGCATTGGTACTCGGGGTCGGGATGGCTGTCGATGCCAATATCATAACCTATGAGCGAATCAGGGATGAATTGAAACTTGGCAGATCCGTCAAGGCGGCTTATAAAGAAGGTACTAAAAATTCACTTGCTACAATCACGGATGCCAACTTAACGACCCTGCTGGCTGCGGCCGTACTGTTCTATTATGGAACAAGCTCGGTTAAAGGGTTTGCCACCACTTTGATCATTTCGATTTTAATGAGTTTCATTACAGCCGTTTATGGTACACGCCTCTTCATGAGCCTGTGGGTGAATAGCGGGTTCCTCGACAAACGTACAGGATGGTTTGGCGTGAAGAAGAAGCACATTCACGATTTATCCGAGAAAATGGATTTAATGTCATTGCCAACACGCTTTGATAAAATCGATTTCGTCAAACATCGGAAAGTTTTTTATGGCATTTCAATCGGTGTCACCATTATCGGGATCATATTCCTGCTCGTCTTTAGATTGAATCTTGGGATTGATTTCACGAGCGGCACCCGAATCGAGATTGCTTCCAAAGACGTCTTGACGACACAGCAAGTCAAAACCGAAATGGAAAAGGTCGGTATCGACGAAGAGGATATCAAGGATGTCAGGCTCGCTGGACAAGACAATAAAAATGCTGTCGTTCGGACAGTCGGTGTCCTCGATAAACAAGAGATTGCTGAATTGAAGGATCATTTCAAGAAGGATTACGGAGCAGAACCGAATGTCAGCACCGTATCACCGACTGTAGGGAAAGAGCTTGCGAAAAATGCCATGTTTGCGTTAGCGATTGCATCAATCGGAATCATATTGTATGTATCGATACGATTTGAATGGCGAATGGCTGTACCTGCCGTTGTCGCGCTTATACATGATGCATTCTTCATCATCACGATTTTTAGCTTACTCCGGCTCGAAGTGGATATCACCTTCATTGCTGCGGTTCTGACGATCGTCGGTTATTCGATCAATGATACGATCGTAACCTTTGACCGTATTCGTGAAAACCTACGCTTCAGCCGTAAAATCAAAACCGTCGAAGAGCTTGAGAGCATTGTGAACATCAGTATCAGGCAGACTTTGACAAGATCCATTAACACGGTTCTGACCGTTCTCATTACGGTCATCGCGCTGATGATCTTTGGTAGTGAAGCTATCCGTAACTTCTCCATTGCCCTGTTTATCGGTTTGATATGCGGAGTGTATTCATCGCTATTGATCGCTTCCCAATTCTGGCTTGATTTAAAAATCAGGGAATTGAAGAAGAAAGGTCCGCTGAATACCGCAAAAGAGAAGAAACAAAGTCTTGAAGGACAAGTTTAATAGGTGAGAGGGGGCTGGCATGATGCCAGCCTTCTTTTTGTTAAACTAAATTTATTGGATAGGGAATTACAGCCATTTATGAGTTTAAAATAAAATTGAAACTGGTATATTCGTTTTGTATAATGAGTAGGTTGAGGGGTGAATAAATGTTAAAGCCAAAAACACGGTGGAACTTGCAATCTGCCGATGAAAACAAAGTTGCTGTACTAGCTGAAGAGCTTCATATCACACCTTTGGTTGCAGCCCTGCTTGTGAATCGAGGCCTGGATACAATTGAAAGTGCCCGATCGTTTTTATTTGTAAAAAATCAAAATTTTCATGATCCATTTTTATTGAAGGATATGGATAAAGCTGTATATAGAATAAGAGAAGCCATTCAAAATGGAGAAAAAATACGTATATTCGGTGATTATGATGCGGATGGCGTGACATCGACCACAGTGATGATGACGGCGCTGATGAAATTGGGGGCCAATGTTGATTTTTATATCCCGAATCGGTTTACAGAGGGATATGGTCCGAATCCGATGGCGTTCCGCCTTGCAGCTGAGCAAGGGGTGAAGGTATTAATAACCGTCGATACCGGAATTTCTGCAATCGATGAAGCGAAACTTGCCGGCGAGCTTGGCATGGATTATATATTGACCGACCACCACGAACCGGGGCCGGAACTGCCTGAGGCATTGGCTATCATCCATCCTAAACTTGAGAACAGTTCCTATCCATTTAAAGACCTTGCCGGAGTAGGGGTCGCATTTAAGCTTGCACACGCCTTGCTTGGGGAATTGCCTGAGGATCTGCTTGAAATAGCGGCAATCGGCACGATAGCGGATTTAGTGCCTTTGCAAGGGGAAAACCGCCTCATTGCTGCGAAAGGCATCGAGCAGTTACGTTTGACTCGCCGCCCGGGACTTGTTGCGTTAATGAAAGTGGCGAATGTTCAACAGGAAGCATTGAATGAAGAATCAATCGGCTTTGCGATGGCACCGAGGATCAATGCTGTCGGGCGCCTTGGAGATGCCGATCCCGCTGTCGATTTATTGATGTCCGCAAGCCTGGAAGAAGCGGTGGAACTTGCGAATGAAATCAATGATACCAATAAAGAGCGCCAGGAAATGGTTGCAGCAATGGCGGCGGAAGCGATTGCTGAGGTAGAGGAAAACTTCCCGCCGGAGTCCAATGGCGTGCTCATCATCGGAAGGGAAGGCTGGAACGCAGGAGTCGTGGGGATTGTGGCCTCTAAACTTGTTGAACGCTTTTACCGGCCAACGATTGTATTGAGCTATGACCGGGAAAAGGGATATGCGAAAGGTTCTGCTCGGAGCATCGCAGGTTTCGATCTTTTTCAAAGTCTTTCCGCCTGCCGTGAACTGCTGCCTCATTTCGGTGGACATCCGATGGCTGCTGGAATGACATTGAAAATTGAAGATGTCCAGGAGCTCAGGGACCGTATGAATTTGATTGCGAAGGAACAACTGAACGAAGAGGACTTCACACCGATTACAAACTTGGACGGGGCTACGACTTTAGCTGACGTTTCCATTCAAACGATTCAGGAAATGAGCTTGCTGGCGCCATTTGGGGTAACGAATCCCAAGCCGAAGATATTGATAGATTCCGTACAGCTTTCAAGTGTCCGCAAAATAGGTGCCAACCAAAATCACTTGAAGGTCCAGCTGGAAGATGGTGAAAATCACAAACTTGACGGTGTGGGCTTCGGTCTTGGTCATTTTGTCGATGAAATAGCTCCGCACGCTGAGGTCTCGGTTATTGGTGAGCTTTCCATCAATGAGTGGAATAATATGAAAAAGCCCCAGATCTTTGTCCAGGATGTCTCGGTAAACCATTGGCAGTTATTCGATTACCGCGGCAAGGGACAGGCAGAGAAGTGGCTTGCCGACATTCCTGCACAAAACCGGAAGATCGTCATTTTCTCGGAAGATATTTATAGCAGATATCCATTTTTACAAAATCATCCGGATCTCGTTATTATTAAGAATCAACTGGATGCAGAGCAGCTCGACTGCTTCGAAGGTCATTTGGCATTCATGGACATGCCGCCGTCAAGGGAATATTTGAAACGGGTGATTGCCGATAAACACCCTTCGCGTATCTACGCTCACTTTTCCCATGAACAGGACCATTTCCTAAGCACGATGCCAACAAGAGATCATTTTAAATGGTTTTATGCCTTCCTTGCCAAAAAGGGGCCGCTCGATGTGAAAAGATATGGTGATGACCTAGCCAAATATCGCGGCTGGTCAAGAGATACGGTGGATTTCATTTCTAAGGTGTTTTTTGAGCTTGATTTTGTTACAATAGAGAATGGGTTAATTATGCTCACAACCAATGCGAAAAAACGCGATCTCAGTGAATCTGAATCGTATACAAGAAAGAAAGAGCAATTTGAGCTTGAACAAGAGCTTGTTTATTCTTCCTATCAGCAATTATTCGATTGGTTCAATCATTATTTAGTTCATGAGGCAACAGACCTTGAGGAGGAAACAAAGCAATGGATTTAAAGCAATATGTAACAATTGTGCAAGACTGGCCAAAACCGGGTATTGTCTTCAAAGATATTACAACATTAATGGATAACGGTGCAGCTTATAAATACGCAACAGACCAAATCGTCGAGTACGCTCGCGATAAGAATATAGACTTGGTGGTCGGCCCGGAAGCGCGCGGATTCATTATCGGATGTCCAGTCGCATACTCATTGGAAGTGGGCTTTGCGCCAGTGAGAAAAGAAGGAAAACTTCCACGTGAAACGATAAAAGTCGAATATGGATTAGAATATGGCAAGGATGTATTGACAATCCATAAAGATGCCATAAAACCGGGACAGCGTGTATTGATTACGGACGATTTACTTGCTACCGGGGGAACAATCGAAGCGACGATCAAATTGGTTGAACAGCTTGGCGGCATTGTAGCCGGGATTGCATTCCTTATTGAATTGACTGACTTGGATGGTAAAGATAAATTAGACGGCTATGATGTCTTGACATTAATGAGCTTTTAATAAAGAAGAGCACTCTGACCAGGGTGCTCTTTCTGTTTTTACCTGTTTTTTCTGGATTTTGTCGAATTTCCAGTGAAAAAATACAGTATTCTTTATAAAATACACGTTTAACTCTTTACATCCTTGCCTTTTTTTTCGATAATAGTAATAATAAAGAGTTTTTCTGCTAATAAGTTTATTTGCACTTTTATCCGTTTAAGCGGATTTATTTTTTTTCGCAAAAATTGTCACGTTTTGCAGAATAAAGGGAAGTGCTACCAATCATACTCAATCCGGATCATATCCGGTGGCAGTTAAAGTGGGGTTAAGGTGATTAAATGGCTAATGATCAAATATTGACTGCCGAGCAGGTTGTAGAACGGGCCAGCTTATATCTTCAGCCGGAAGAAGCTGAATTTATTCATAGAGCGTTTAAATATGCAGAGTATGCTCACCGAGAACAATTCCGTAAATCGGGAGAGCCGTATATTATTCATCCGATTCAAGTGGCGGGCATTCTGGCTGAACTTGAAATGGACCCTGCAACCATCGCGGCAGGTTTTTTACATGATGTTGTTGAAGACACGGAGATCACTCTGAAGGATATTGAAGAAAATTTCAGTCCTGAAGTCGCCATGCTTGTGGATGGCGTCACAAAGTTAGGGAAAATCAAGTATAAATCACAGCAGGAGCAACAGGCGGAAAACCATCGGAAAATGTTCGTTGCTATGGCCCAGGATATACGGGTCATCTTGATTAAGCTTGCGGACAGACTTCATAATATGCGGACATTGAAGCATCTGCCGCAGGAAAAGCAGAGAAGGATATCGAACGAGACGTTGGAAATTTTCGCACCGCTTGCTCATCGTCTTGGTATCAGTACAATTAAATGGGAACTTGAAGATACTGCACTAAGGTATTTGAATCCTCAGCAGTATTATCGAATCGTCAACCTGATGAAGAAAAAGCGTGCAGAACGTGAAAAGTATCTGGAAGAAGTCATTGATGAAGTGCGTAAAAACGTTGAGGAAGTCAATATTAAGGCTGACCTTTCCGGCAGACCGAAACATATATACAGCATTTATCGTAAAATGGCTTTGCAGAATAAGCAGTTCAGCGAAATTTATGATTTGCTTGCCGTTCGGATCGTCGTCAATAGCATAAAGGATTGCTATGCCGTTTTAGGGATCATCCATACATGCTGGAAGCCGATGCCTGGCCGATTCAAAGATTATATTGCGATGCCGAAGCCGAATATGTATCAATCGCTCCATACAACGGTGATCGGACCGAAAGGCGACCCGCTGGAAGTGCAGATCCGTACTTCCGATATGCATCGTATTGCCGAGTTCGGGGTTGCCGCGCACTGGGCTTATAAAGAAGGAAAAGATGTCGGTGAACAGCCTTCACTGGAAGAAAAATTGACATGGTTCCGGGAAATTCTTGAATTCCAGGATGATGCGACTAATGCAGAGGAATTCATGGAATCCCTTAAAATAGATCTTTTTTCTGATATGGTATTCATTTTCACACCAAAAGGCGATGTCATCGAACTGCCATCAGGATCCAACCCGATTGATTTCGCTTACCGGATTCACTCGGAAATCGGAAATAAAACGATTGGTGCCAAAGTGAATGGGAAAATGGTGCCGCTGGATTATAAACTGAAAACTGGCGACATCATAGAAATCTTAACTTCTAAGCATTCGTATGGTCCAAGTCAGGATTGGCTTAAACTAACGCAAACATCTCAGGCAAAAAACAAGATCCGCCAATTTTTCAAGAAGCAGCGCCGGGAAGAAAATATCGAAAAAGGCAAAGAGCTTGTTGAAAAGGAAATCAAGGATATGGAGTTCGACCTGAAGGAGATCCTGACTGCCGAGAATATCAGGCGTGTTGCAGATAAATTCAACTTCCTGAATGAAGAAGATATGTATGCAGCAGTCGGATATAACGGAATCACTGCCCTTCAGGTAGCTAACCGCCTTACCGAAAAATGGCGTAAGCAGAAAATGGTCGAGCAAGAAGCGGATATTTCTGAAGCGGTAGCCGATCTGAAAACCTTCTCCAATACAGCTAAAAAACGTGACTCAGGTGTACAGGTACCGGGTATTGATAACCTGCTTATCCGTTTATCGCGCTGTTGCAACCCAGTGCCAGGGGACGAAATCGTTGGTTATATAACCAAAGGCCGTGGAGTTTCAGTTCACAGACAGGACTGCCCGAACCTGGATAGCGGAGATGCCGACCATCGCCTTGTACCGGTTGAATGGGAAAGTACGATTAATGAACGCAAGGAATACATCGTTGAAATTGAAATCAGCGGCTATGACCGTCGCGGCTTATTAAACGAAGTGCTGCAAGCCGTCAATGAAACCAAGACCAACATTTCGGCGGTCTCGGGTAAATCCGACAGGAATAAGGTGGCGACCATTCACATGTCGATCTATATCCATAACATTGCCCATTTACAAAAGGTCGTCGACCGTATCAAACAAATTTCAGATGTTTATTCCGTTAGAAGGATAATGAACTAAGGAGTTTTTATTGCCATGCGTGTTGTTTTACAACGTTCCAAAGCGGCAAAAGTCGTTGTCGCAGACCAAATCATCGGACAAATCGACAGCGGGCTCGTCCTGTTGGTTGGTGTCACCCATGGGGATACCATCGATGATGCCGCCTATTTGGCCGATAAGATTGTAAATCTCAGAATATTTGAAGATGAAAATGAAAAGATGAACCATTCACTCTTGGATGTGGGAGGTTCGATTTTATCAGTTTCACAATTCACCTTATACGGCGATAGCCGCAAAGGCCGTCGACCGAACTTCATGGACGCCGCCCGTCCTGAAGAGGCGAATGAAATATATGAAGCATTTAACGAAGAACTCCGCAAGAAAGGCGTCCATACGGAAACCGGTCAATTTGGTGCCATGATGGATGTTCAGCTTACTAATGACGGTCCCGTTACACTAATACTTGAAAGCAAAAAATAACCTGCTGCGGCAGGTTTTTTTTATAGAAAAGCCAGCTTCGATGCGAAGCTGGCTTTTCTAATTCTTATTTAAAATACCGCGCCAATCCATTATAGATGGCAGACGTGATTTTTTCTTGATACTCATTCGATGTTAACGTCAATTCTTCCACTGGATTGCTTAAATAACCTAGTTCAATAAGTGTAGCTACCCGTTTATTTTCGCGGGTAACATGAAAATTCCCGTAACGTGATCCACGATTGGGCACCTGCATGGTTGAACCGAGTGAATTGGCCAGAGTAGCCGCCAATGCACGCTGGTAGTCATGATAGTAGTATGTGGTTATCCCGCTGGTGATCTGGTCCTTGGTGCTATCATAATGAAGGCTTATGAAAGCATCCGCGTTATGTATATGAGAAGTGCTGACCCGGGAAGGGAGTGGAACATAGGTATTTCCGCTTCTGGTCAGGATCACTTTAGCTCCTGCCGCCTGAAGTTTGTCCCGCAGCAGCTCTGCCGTACGAATCGTCAGGTTTTTCTCAAGTGTTCCACCGACGCCTATTGTACCGCTATCCCTGCCGCCATGGCCGGGATCGATCACAATGGTTTTATCCTTTAAGTACTTTTCAACGCCAGGTCGTTGGATCTGCTCGGAATCCCCTTCGATCGTCACGATCCATCCGGCCACATAAGCCGTTTTTCCGCTATTCAGTTTAATGGAATACCAGTCGCCTTCCATACCTGATGCGGAGAACGTTTCACCTGCATTGGCCTGCTCGACAATCTTCGAGTTGCCATCAGGCTCGCTTCTAAGGATCGTACCATCATGAATGATGGTAATCTTGTTTCCTTTTACATCAACCTTTTTTTCCTTCACCGTTTGCTCAACATTTTCTTTTTCCAAATACCAACTCACGACCCAGCCTTTTTTCGAACCGGAGAGCTTGATCTGTGTCATATTTCCCTTTGTTTGCAGCACGGCGTACGTCTCATCCTTGTTCACCGAACCGATGACCTTGCTTGAGAGAGAGGCTTCTTTCCTGACATTTAAGCCCGTCGCGGTCACCCTTGCAGTGGCGCCTGCCGGATCATTTTTCATGTCTTCTTTACCTTCGCTTACCTGTATGTAGGGTTCAGCTACCCAACCGCGGACTCCTTGGAAATCAATTTCAGCCCATTCATTTTCAACCCGGTAAACGGTCAATGCCGTATTTTTATTCAGCTTTCCGAGCGAGGCACTGCTTTTCGACGGTTCAGAACGGACATTGAGCCGGTCCACCAAAGTTACTCCGGTTTTTACGGATTGATTCGTTTCTTTTTTCTTAGTTGAATCTTTCTTCGCTGCATTTCCTGATGCGGCGGGGAGATTAAGGTAGTCAGAAGAGACCCACCCTTCGATATCCGCCGTTTTGATCTTTATCCAATTTTCATTTTTTTCAATGATGTCAACAGCTGTACCTTTACTCAAGGATCCAACCGTTTGAAATGTAGTGCCTGGACCTGTACGGACGCGGACCGAGCTGCCTGATATCACACCTTGTCCGGATTCCTTTTTGACCTGATCGGTATCAGACCCCGTTTGTCTCTCCACTAGCCAATCGGCAACCCAACCCGTTTTGCCGGCGCCAATCCGGATTTCGATCCAGTCGCCATCTTCATTCAGGATGGGATACGATTCCCCTTTTGCCAGTTTTTTTATGATAGGGAAACTGAGACCTGCACCTTCACGGACATTGACCACTTGGGTCGTCACGATATTTTCCCCTTCATCTTTTCCAAAAGCGTGACTGACGGGGAAAATCGCTGAGAATATCAGCATAAGTGTCAGGCCGAATAAACCCGATTTCTTCTTCATAAGTTGTCTCTCCCTTTTAATGTCTATATGTATGTATTCTCGTTCAATGAAAATTTCCCTCTTTCCCTGTGCAAAAAACATTTTTTTTAGGAAAGAATAGAGCTTATATAACTCTAGGAGGGAAACCATATGAAATTCAGCGAAAAAGATCAAACGAGCTTAAGCGGAGGCAATCAAGTATTGGGTGTCGATTTTAACGATTTCATCCAAAAGGAACAAAGCGCAAACCTTGTTGAATTGGCATCTGAATTCGGAGTCAATGTCCGGACAATCAAAAATCTGAAAAAACGTTTGAACCAATAAAATGCGACAAAATCCTCAGTCTGCCTTGACATTTGATGTTAACGTCCGTATGATTATAAAATATCAGACTTATTACTGCAATAACCAATGATGGAGAAGAGTAATTAAGAAACACATGAAAAGAGAGGAAATGCCGAGGCTGAAAGCATTCCACATGATGACTTAATGAAAGAACCCTCCGTAGGCTTCACTCCGAACGGATTTACTTAATAGGAGATGAACGTAAAACAGGCGTTAACTGTTTTTGAGCGGGGGCACTTTTTTTGTGCTTCAACTAGGGTGGCACCACGGGATATCCAAACTCTCGTCCCTTGTAACATATAAGTTACAAGGGGCGGGAGTTTTTTGTTTGGAAAAAATCAGTATAGCGCGCCGTATCAGAAAGGGCGCCTTGCTTTAAAGGAGGAAACACAAATGTCTATTCAGATTCCTAGAGGTACCCAGGATTTATTGCCTGGCCAAACGGAAATTTGGCAGTATATCGAGAACACGGCGCGTGAGATTTGTCACCGTTATCAATATAAAGAAATCCGCACTCCAATTTTTGAGCACACGGAATTATTTTTACGTGGTGTAGGGGATACAACCGATATCGTTCAAAAAGAGATGTATTCATTTCAAGATCGCGGTGAAAGGAACTTAACCCTTCGTCCGGAAGGCACCGCGTCTGTTGTACGGTCATATATCGAGAACAAAATGTTCGGGTGGGCCAATCAACCGGTCAAGCTTTATTATATCGGGCCGATGTTCCGTTACGAACGTCCGCAAGCAGGCCGATTCCGCCAGTTCGTTCAATTCGGCATCGAAGCTTTAGGAAGTAAGGATCCAGGAATCGATGCAGAGGTTCTGTCACTTGCGATGAACCTGTACAAGGAACTTGGTTTGAAAAAGCTGAAACTTGTGATCAACAGCCTTGGTGATAAGGAAAGCCGGACAGCGCATCGCAATGCGTTAATCAAACATTTCGAACCCCGCATCGGCGAGTTTTGCGGCGATTGTCAAAACCGTCTGGAAAAGAATCCTTTGCGTATCCTGGACTGCAAAAAGGATCACGGTCACGAATTGATGAACACGGCTCCATCCATCATTGAATATTTAAATGATGAATCCCGTATTTATTTTGAAAAGGTGAAACAGCATTTAACCGATTTGGAAATCGATTTCGTCGAAGATCCGACTCTAGTGCGCGGCTTGGATTACTATAATCATACCGCCTTTGAAATCATGAGTGATGCTGAAGGATTTGGCGCCATCACTACCCTTTGCGGAGGCGGCCGTTATAACGGGTTGTCTGAAGAACTTGGCGGACCGGAAACGCCCGGAATCGGCTTTGCACTTAGCATTGAACGCCTGATTGCAGCCCTCCAAGCAGAAAACATCGAGCTTCCGATCAAAAAGGGAATAGACTGCTATCTTGTCTCATTAGGAGAAACAGCCAAGGATTATAACGTCAAACTTGCCCATCAATTGCGGAATGCCGGTTTTACCGTCGAAAAAGACTATCAAGACCGTAAAGTGAAAGCACAATTCAAATCAGCCGACCGCCTCGAAGCAAGATATGTGGCGACACTCGGGGATGATGAATTGGAAAATAATAAAATCAATGTGAAGTTCATGGAAACCGGTGAACAAGTCCAGATGGATCTTGCTACATTCGTTGAACAATTCAAAAAGCTACAGGCTTAAGGGGGAAATACCATGTTTGGCAGAACATACTTCAATGGTGAAGTGACAGAAGCAGCTATTGGTGAAAAAGTAACATTAAAAGGATGGGTACAAAAACGCCGGGATTTGGGCGGTGTCATCTTTATCGACCTACGTGACAGAAGCGGAGTCGTCCAAGTCGTTTTCAATCCGGACATTTCGGCAGACGCGCTGGCTACAGCCGAAAAAATCCGTAATGAATACGTCCTTGATATCCAAGGGACAGTCATCAAACGTGATGAAGCCAACTTCAACCCTAACGTAACAACAGGAACCGTCGAAGTTCAAGCCGAAAACGTTACAATTTTAAACGAAGCAAAGACCCCTCCATTCATCATAGATGAAAGAACGGATGTATCAGAAGACATCCGCTTGAAATATCGTTATTTGGACCTCCGTCGTCCAGCGATGTTCGAAACGTTGAAAATGCGTAACCAAACAACAAAAGCGATCCGTGATTACTTGGACGGTGAAGGCTTCCTTGATATCGAAACACCTATCTTAACAAAAAGTACACCTGAAGGAGCACGTGACTATTTAGTGCCTAGCCGTGTGCACGAAGGGGAGTTCTATGCACTTCCGCAGTCACCGCAAATCTTCAAGCAGCTATTGATGGTATCAGGTTTCGAACGTTATTATCAAATTGCCCGCTGTTTCCGTGATGAAGACTTACGTGCTGACAGACAGCCTGAATTCACGCAAATCGATATCGAAACAAGCTTCATGAGCCAAGAAGATATCATCAAGACCGCAGAAAACATGATGGCTAAAGTGATGAAAGACGTAAAAGGACTGGACGTAACACTGCCATTCCCTAGAATGACCTACAATGAAGCGATGAGCCGTTACGGATCCGACAAACCGGATACACGCTTCGGAATGGAACTTAAAGATGTTTCCGAAATCGTCAAAGACAGTGATTTCAAAGTGTTCACCGGCGCTGTTGCAAGCGGCGGACAAGTAAAGGCGATCGTCGTCAAGGACGGAAATGCGGATTATTCCCGTAAAGACATTGATGGATTGGCTGAATTTGCAGCGATTTACGGCGCAAAAGGCCTTGCATGGCTGAAAGTTGAAGAAGACGGCGTAAAAGGGCCAATCGCCAAATTCTTCGCAGAAGATCAAGAACAATTAGTATCTGCATTGGAAGCTGAAGTGGGCGATTTAATCTTATTCGTCGCGGATAAGAAAGGCATAGTCGCTGATGCACTTGGAGCACTACGCATCAAGCTTGGGAAAGAAAGAGGCTTGATCGATCAAAGCAAATTCAACTTCCTATGGGTGACGGACTGGCCATTATTTGAATATGACGAAGAAGAAGGACGCTACTATGCAGCACACCATCCATTCACAATGCCATTCCGTGAAGACATGGACAAACTGGAATCAGACCCAGCAAGCGTCCGTGCCCAAGCATATGACCTTGTACTGAACGGCTACGAACTTGGCGGTGGATCACTGCGGATATTCGAACGTGACGTTCAGGAAAAAATGTTCAAAGTACTTGGATTCTCCGAAGAAGAAGCAAACGCACAATTCGGCTTCCTAATGGATGCATTCGAATACGGAACGCCTCCACACGGCGGAATCGCCCTTGGACTGGATCGGATGGTCATGCTGCTCGCAGGCCGCACGAACCTGCGCGACACCATCGCGTTCCCGAAAACAGCAAGCGCAAGCGACCTGCTCGTTGACGCACCGAGTACTGTAAGTGACAAGCAACTGGCCGAACTTAACCTAAGACTTGCAGCACTTAAAAAATAATTAATTTGGGAAAAATATGAAAAAATACCTAGGTGTTTTTCCTTGAAACAGAGTTAAGCATTATGATATGATATTTCCAATAAGTAAGAGTCCTGATGTGTTCGTTCTTTAACCTATAAGTTTTGACCGAACACTTATAGTTACCGGGAGCACTAGTTTCCTGGCCGCGTAAAAGCCTCCCTCGAAGAGGACTTACAAACGCGAGGAACCGAGCACCCACCTGCGGAGAGCGGGTTCAAAACAAAGGCGTAAACGGCACAATTGGGACTCTTACACCTTACAAAGCAACTCATGTTACATAACATGGGTTTTTTTGTGCGTAAAAATAGTGAAATTACGAGAGAATGCGTGATTTTACAAGTAAATGGTGCGAATTCACGAGTAAATAGCGCAAATTCACGAGTAAATGGCGCGAACTCACGAGTAAAACGTAAATTCACGAGCAAAGAGCGGAAACTCACGAGTAAAAGGCGCAAACTCACGAGTAAATGGTGAGAACTCACGAGTAAAGAGCGGAAACTCACGAGTGAAAGGCGCAAACTCACGAGTAAAACGTAAATTGACGAGTAAATGGTGAGAACTCACGAGTAAAGAGCGGAAACTCACGAGTAAAACGTAAATTGACGAGTAAATAGTGTGAATTCACGAGTAAAAGGCGAGAATTCACGAGTAAATACGCGAACCCACGAGTAAATGACGAAAATTCCGACTGAGCTACAAATCTCAAGAATTAAACCGAGCAAACTCACGGTAAAACACCTGATTTCAGTATTTTAGCAGGAAAAATGGGCATTAACAAAGAAGCTAAAGGAGAAGGAGTTGATATATATATGCTAAAACCGTGTGAAAGGCCTATGAAAATGCTCAAACTGGAGGCATTAAGCAGGAGGCTATCAGCAAATCATCCAAAACAGGAAAGAATAAGGAACGATTTCCGGAAAATCCGTACAGGATTTAACGGGGAGCGGAGTATCGGAAAAGAACTGAAAAATCTTCCGAAAGAATATCGAGTATTTCATGATTTGAGGTTAGGTTACGATGGGAGCCGTTATTTTCAAATGGATTTCCTAATAATCACCCGGAATTACGGCATCATCATCGAAGTAAAAAACTTTGCGGGAACGCTCTATTTTGACCGCACCTATCCCCAATTGATTCGGACAAAAGATGGACAGGAACAAGCTTATCTAGATCCGCTGATCCAGGTTGACGTGCAAAAATCCCGATTTAATGATTGGCTTACTTTTCACAAATTCCCCTCGCTACCGATTGAAACGCTCATTGCCAATGCAAACTCGAATACCATCATCCGGACTACCCCAGGTTTTACCCCCATTTTCAAAAAAATCACGGGAAAAGAAACCCTGATCTCCAAAATTCATAGCCTCGATGAAAAGTATTCTTCTAAGCAATTAACCCAAAGGCAGAGCAATAGACTTTCGAATACGATTCTGCAAAAAAACACTCCGCATAATCCTGATATCCTCGATTTGTATCAAATCGATGAGCAAGATCTGCTCAAAAGCGTTCAATGTCCAGAATGCTCTGCTCTCCATATGCAATATCACTGGGGCAAGTGGTCTTGCAGTCACTGTTCTTACGCCTCCAAAGATGCCCACATTAAAACTCTTCGTGATTTTGCTCTCCTCATAAAACCCAATATTACGAATAAACAAGCACGGCTCTTTTTACAAATAGATTCAATTGATATCATGCAGCGGATGCTGTCTGCACTGGAATTGCCGTCTTCGGGGCAATATAAAAATAGAGCTTATAGACTTGATGGATTAATTCACGAGTAAATGGCGCAAACTTACGAGTAAACGAGCCAAATTCACGAGTAATGGCGCAAACTCACGAGTAAACGGCGCAATTTCACGAGTAAACACCCCGTTCTAACGAATAAAACCCAAAAACCCTCGAATAAACTTCAAATCTTCCCATTTAAGTAACATTCGGCAATATAGATTCGTAAATTATAGTAAGGTTGAGCAATATTCAGCCAAGGATAGAAAGTAGTGAGGGCTTTGAAAGATTTATTGTATGCAAAGAGGAAGGAAATGCTTCAATTAGTGGAGCGGCTAGTGAATATAGATAGTGGTTCTCATACGAAAAAGGGTATTGATGAAATTGGTTCGATTTTAAAAACGAAATTTGAAAGTCTGGATTTTATTGTGGATACCGTTGAGCAACAGAATTATGGCAATCAGCTGGTCATCCAGCATCGTGAGGCGAATCAACCGCATATTTTGATCGTTGCCCATATGGATACGGTGTTTCCGGAGGGGACAGCGCAAAAACGTCCTTTTAAGGTGAAAGGAAATCGGGCATACGGTCCTGGTGTGGCGGATATGAAGTCTAGTTTGGTTGAGCTGTTTTATGCGATCCATTGCTTGAAACAGACAGGGCAGACAGGCTATAAGCATATCCAAATCATTCTTAATAGTGATGAAGAGATCGGGTCACCGTCGTCCGCTCCACTCATATCGGAAAAAGCGGCCAATAAGAAGTTCGCGTTAATTCTTGAACCGGCAAGGACGGACGGTTCGCTTGTCACGGCAAGAAGGGGCTGCGGTCAGTTTAAAGTCGATATTATGGGAGTGGCCGCCCATTCGGGGATCGAACCGGAAAAGGGACGAAGTGCAATTGAAGAATTGGCCCATAAGATCATCGCCTTACACCGATTGAATGATCAAAAGAAAGGAATCAGCGTTAATGTCGGCAAAATTGAAGGAGGCTCCGCTGTCAATATGATCGCTTCCCATGCGGCTGCCTTCGTCGATGTGCGGATTTCGGAAAAAAAGCAGGAAGGCACCGTTCTCAAGCAGCTGAAAAAAATCTGTGCCGAAACCTATATTCCCGGAACGAAAACGACATTAAGCGGGAAAATGGACCGGTCTCCCATGGAAAAGAATGAGAAATCGAACTTGCTTTTAGAGACGATCCGTCAGGCTGGGAAGGAAATCGGCATCGAAATCACGGATACGGCCACGGGTGGAGGTTCGGATGCTTCCATCACTTCTGAATTGGGAATCGCGACAGTGGATGGACTCGGGCCCATTGGAGGAAATGCACATAGTGAAGAGGAGTATTTGGAAATTCCGAGCCTGACGGAAAGGACTCTCCTTTTGGCTGCCGTCCTTCAAAAATTATCAAAAATGACCTAGTGCACCAATTCCGATTAGACTGCTCATATTACGCTTGTCATAAATGATGTTTATGATATATTGTTAATTGGGAAGCTAAATAAGAACAGAATTTATTGGAGTTGAATATATATGCTGCATCAGTTTTCACGAAATGAATTGGCAATTGGCAAGGAAGGAATCGATATTCTGAAAAACACGACGGTTGCTGTCCTGGGTGTAGGAGGCGTTGGTTCATTTTCAGCCGAGGCATTGGCACGTACGGGGGTAGGCCGTATTATTCTTGTGGATAAAGACGATGTCGACATCACAAATGTAAACAGGCAGATCCATGCTCTATTATCAACAGTCGGTCAGCCGAAAGCGGAATTGATGAAAAATCGCATTCAAGACATCAATCCCGACTGTGAAGTGATCGCTCTTAAAATGTTCTATACAGAAGAAACGTTTGAGGAATTCTTCAGTTATGGCCTGGACTATGTCATTGATGCATCGGATACGGTCATTTATAAGATGCATGTGATGAAGGAATGCCTGAAACGGAATATCAAGGTGATTTCAAGCATGGGTGCCGCTAATAAGATGGACCCGACGCGTTTTCAAATTGCCGATATCTCCAAAACGCATACCGATCCGCTTGCAAAGGTCATTCGTACTAGATTGCGTAAAGAGGGCATAACAAAGGGAATCCCGGTTGTCTTCTCCGATGAGAGCCCTATTGTCATTCGTGAGGATGTCCGAAAAGAAGTCGGCAATGATGAGGCAAAAATCCGTAAGGCGCAAATGCCGCCATCTTCGAATGCTTTCGTACCATCCGTAGCGGGCTTAATTGCAGCAAGCTGGGTGATCAATGATATATTAAAAAACATTGAAGTTCGCCGTGTAAACGATTGAAAATAAGTTAACTGACTCTATAAAGGGTCAGTTTTTTTGTGTCGAATAGTAGATATTCCCTTTTAATAACTTTTTTATCCATATCATATAGACGGGGTCGAAAGAATGAGATAAACTTGTTTTCAGAATATTATTTTTATTCAGATATTCTATTTGTTTAAAAGATCATACAAAACAAGGGGGTTTCAAATGAAGAAGAAAAAGCTAGCAGGAGTGTTTCTATCACTTTCATTGGTTGCAGGGGCGCTGGCAGGTTGTAGTGGCGGCGACTCGAAAACTAGCAGTTCAGGCGGGGGTTCATCAAACTCGGGTGACACAATCAAAATTGGGGCCAACCTTGAATTGTCCGGAGGTACGGCATCATTCGGCCAATCGGCTGCCGATGGTTTGCAACTGGCCATCGATGAGATTAATAAAGAGGGCATCGACGGAAAAAAACTGGAAATCGTTAAGGTTGATAATAAATCAGATGCAGCAGAAGCTACAAGCGGTTCGATCAAGCTGGTCAGCCAGGACAAGGTTGTGGCTGTTGTCGGATCTGCGACAAGCACTAATACATTGGCACAGGTTCAGGTCGCACAAGATAATCAAGTTCCTCTACTCACACCAACTGCAACAAATCCCGACATCACCAACAAAGCTGGAAAATTAAATGATTATGTGTTCAGGACTTGCTTTATCGATCCTTTCCAAGGGACGGTGGCAGCCAATTTCGCAACTGACGAAATAGGGGCGAAGACGGCTGCGATCTATGTGGATAGCGCAAGTGATTATTCCAAAGGATTGGCCGCAGCTTTTAAAGAAGCGTTCACTGCCAAGGGCGGTAAAATCGTGGCTGAAGAAGCTTATGTAACTAAAGATACTGATTTCCGCTCTACATTGACACGTATCAAATCCGCAAAACCGGAGTTCGTTTTCCTTCCTGGTTATTATGAGGAAGTCGGATTGATCTTAAAACAGGCGCGTGAAGACGGCATAGACCTTCCATTCATGGGCGGAGACGGCTGGGATTCCCCGAAGGTCGTTGAAATTGCCGGAGCTGAGGCTTTGAAAAATACTTATATCACGAATCACTATTCTCCGGAAGATGAAGATGCAAAAATCCAGGATTTCGTTGCAGCCTTCAAAAAGGAATACAATAAAACACCGGATGCCTTTGCCGCACTTGGCTATGACACTGGCTACTACCTGGCTGATGCCATCAAGAGATCTGGTGATGCTTCTCCCGAAAAAATCAGACAAGCGTTGGAAGATGTCAAAGATCTTCAATTAGTTTCCGGAACGCTGAACCTCGATGAAAACCATGATCCGATCAAATCGGCGACCATCTTGGAATATGTGGATGGCAAACAAACATTCAAAACAAAAATCAATCCATAAAACCTTACGTGGATAGGGGGCAAGTCCCCCCTATTCTATATTCACTTAAAAAACACCTTAACGGGGAGAGTGCAATATGGAACTGATTCAGCAATTGGTAAATGGCATTTCACTCGGAAGCATTTATGCTTTGATCGCGCTTGGTTATACGATGGTATATGGAATCGTCAAGCTCATAAACTTCGCCCATGGAGACGTATTCATGGTCGGTTCATTTGTAGGGTTTTACGCCATTACCGTAATGGACTTATCCTTCATCCCAGCTTTATTGATTTCGATGGTCTCATGTGCCATCTTTGGCGTTTTAATTGAACGCATTGCTTATAAACCCCTTCGTAATGCAACACGGATTGCGGCCTTGATAACGGCCATCGGTGTTTCCCTTCTGATAGAAAACGGGCTGATTTACATCCGGGGCGCCCAGCCGGAAGCCTATCCAAATAATGTCCTTCCGATGGATAAACTCGATATATTGGGAGTTTCCATCAGCAGTCAATCGATATTGATCTTATCTGTTTCCATCATATTAATGATCATCCTACAATTCGTTGTCCATAAAACCAAAATCGGCAAAGCGATGCGTGCCGTTTCATTCGATTCCGAAGCGGCTAAGCTGATGGGAATCAATGTGAATAATACGATTTCAGCTACGTTCGCCATAGGTTCGGCCCTTGCAGGGGCGGCTGGTGTCATTTTTGGAATCTACTATATTAAAATCGAGCCGTTGATGGGTGTCCTTCCTGGCCTTAAAGCATTTGTTGCAGCAGTCTTGGGCGGCATCGGCATCATTCCGGGCGCGATGGTCGGCGGTCTACTGCTTGGAGTGATCGAGGCTTTGGTCAGTGCTGCCGGTTATTCATTATGGCGCGATGGTGTGGCTTTCGTCGTACTTATCTTGATTTTGATTTTCTTGCCGCAGGGTCTGTTCGGTAAAAATAAAAGAGAAAAAGTATAGGGGAGACATGGCGATGACTACTTTAAAGAATTCAAAGGGTTTTTGGCTCTCGATCGTGCTCGCACTTATTTTTTTCGGAATCATGCAGTTCACCATTTCAAACGGTATGCTTAACCCATTTTATATCAACACGCTCATGTTCATCGGCATCAATATCATGCTGGCGACGAGCCTGCATTTAATCATTGGAATCACCGGACAGTTCTCGATTGGTCATGCAGGCTTTTTAGCGGTAGGGGCCTATGCTTCGGCAGTCATGACAATGAAGCTGGAACTTCCTTTCATCATAGCTGTATTGGCCGGGGGCGTAATAGCAGCTGTTGCGGGCATGGTGATCGGGGTGCCGAGCTTGCGTCTGAAGGGGGATTACCTGGCGATAGCTACGCTTGGATTTGGGGAAATTGTCCGGATCGTCCTTTTGAATATTGATTATGTAGGCGGGGCAAGCGGGATGCAGGTATCTCACCTGACTACTTGGCCATGGGTTTTTGCCTGTGTGATGATCACCGTCTTAGTCATCAGGAATTTCACCAATTCGACTCACGGACGGGCATGCATATCCGTAAGGGAAGATGAAACGGCCGCTGATGCGATGGGAATCAATACGACCTATTATAAAGTGGCGGCTTTCGTCATCGGAGCTTTTTTTGCCGGAATCGCCGGATCGCTTTATGCCCATAATTTCTATATTATCCAGCCATCGAATTTCGGTTTCCTGAAATCCTTCGATATACTGATTTTCGTCGTACTTGGCGGTCTTGGAAGTCTTTCAGGTTCGGTTTTGGCCGCAATTTTACTGACGATCGTGACGACATTCCTTCAGGATTATCCGGAAACGAGGATGATCATCTACAGCCTTGTCCTGATCCTGATGATGATTTTTCGCCCGCAGGGTTTAATGGGAACAAGAGAAATCACGGCATTGTTCACACATAAAAAAACGAAAGGGGGCCCAAAGGATGGAAGCCACAATACCGTTGCTTAAAGTAGATTCGGTGGGTATCCGTTTTGGCGGGTTGAAAGCTGTGTCAGATGTGAACGTGGAATTATTTCCAGGGGAACTTGTAGGCCTGATCGGGCCGAATGGTGCTGGGAAAACGACCTTCTTCAATTTATTGACGGGTGTGTATGTCCCAACAGAAGGAACGATTGCCTTGAACGGGGAAAATCTAAATAAGCAGCCGCCTTATAAAATTACCCGAAAAGGGATCTCGAGGACCTTTCAAAACATTCGCCTCTTCAGTGAGTTATCCGTGATCGATAACGTGAAGGTTGCTTACCACTCGCTTGCCAAGCATGGAATTCCAAGCTCCATATTCCGGCTGCCGGGACATTTTTCCGGGGAAAAGGAAATGGATGAAAAGGCGCTGGAATTCTTGAGGATTTTCAAACTTGACCATTTTAAGGATGAAAAAGCGAAGAATCTTCCATACGGACAGCAAAGGCGGCTGGAAATCGCGCGTGCTCTTGCCGCCAATCCGAAACTTCTTTTACTGGACGAACCCGCAGCCGGGATGAACCCGCACGAAACGAAAGAATTAATGAACCTCATTGCTTTTATCCGGAAGGAATTCAACCTTACCGTGTTGCTCATCGAGCATGATATGTCACTTGTCATGGGGGTATGCGAACGGATTTATGTACTTGATCATGGACAGCTTATCGCTCACGGAAAGCCGGAACAAATCCGCAACGATCCAAAAGTTATCGAGGCATATCTAGGGGAGGAGGTTTCCTGATGCTGAAAATAGAGGACATCAATGTTTATTATGGCAATATCCAAGCGTTAAAAGGGGTTTCCATGGAGATTAACGAGGGCGAGATCGTGACTTTGATCGGGGCGAACGGAGCGGGAAAAAGCACGTTGCTCAAAACGATATCCGGTTTGTTAAAACCAAAGCAAGGAAAGGTTCTGTTCGAAGGAGAGCCGATTGGAGGAAAAGCTGCACAGTCCATCGTGAAAATGGGCATATCCCATGTACCTGAAGGGCGACGTGTCTTTGCCAACATGACCGTTGCCGAAAACCTGGAGCTTGGGGCTTATTTGCGGAAAGACAAAGATGGCATCAATAATGATATGGAAAAGGTGTATGAGCTATTTCCGAGGCTGCTGGAGAGAATCAAACAGCAGGCCGGCACGCTTTCAGGCGGTGAACAGCAGATGCTTGCAATGGGCCGGGCCTTAATGGCCAAACCACGGTTATTACTGCTCGATGAACCTTCGATGGGCCTTGCACCGCTTTTGGTGAAGCAAATATTCAACATCATCCAGGAAATCAGTGAGACCGGAACAACGATCCTTTTGGTCGAGCAAAACGCCAACCTTGCATTATCGATTGCAGATCGGGCTTATGTAGTTGAAACGGGCCGAATCGTCCTGTCGGGCAATGCCGAGGAACTCACTTCAAGTGAAGAAATAAAAATGGCCTATTTAGGAGGCCATTGAACCGCAGTTTGGCTGTTTGAGTTTGTATACAAAAGGAGTTGTATCTAAATTTCAGAGCAAAGTTGATTGGAGCGAGTGCCTGCAGTGGAAATCAACGGTCGAATTATACAAAAATAAATTATTATCGAGTTTGTCTACAGTCATGAACCGCCGTTTGGCGGTTTTTTTAATTGATGATCGAGATATGCATAATATACAAGGAGATAAAACCAGGTGATATTCATGCATGATTTTATACATTCAGTATAGTATTATTCAATTTTGATATAGGAATTAAGACTAAAAAACAACGAAAAAACTGGGTTTAATTCCCTATCAATATACTTCTATTTTGGTAAAAATGTAATTAAAAGGATGAAAAAAATAAGGAAATGAATAAAATTTTTTGAGCGGTAAATAAGGAATTTACAATATTAATATAATTAAATTATCAGTTTTTTCTGATTATACCGCTTATTTTCGCAATATTTAAAATATATAAAGATAAAAATGATATAGCACTTCCTGTGAAAAATATCCTATTTAGCGAAATCTTCTCACAATTATTGTATAGACGGAATGAAAATTATGCGGTAAACTATTTTTCGAAATATTAATTTAATTTGAAACATTTCATCTAATCAATTTTTTCTGAGGCATTTTGAATAAATATTCATGCATCAGAGCTTGATTACAAAAGGGGGATTATTTATGAAAAAGAAAAAGTTAGCAGGTGCATTCCTTTCTTTGACACTTGCTGCAGGAGTGCTGGCTGGTTGTTCCGGCTCTGGTTCATCAGAAAAATCAGGCGGAGATGGAGATACGATCAAGATCGGTGTCAACCTTGAATTATCAGGCGGTGTTGCTTCATATGGACAATCGATTGCAGAAGGCCTGGAGCTTGCGACTGCAGAAATAAATAAAGAAGGCATTGACGGTAAAAAAATCAAACTTATAAAAGTCGATAATAAATCAGAAGCGTCTGAAGCGACAAGCGGAGCGATCAAGCTGACATCACAAGATCAGGTTGCAGCGATCGTCGGTGCAGCGACAAGCACGAACTCGATTGCACAAGTACAGATTGCCCAAGATAATAAAGTGCCGGTCATCTCACCATCTGGTACAAGCCCTGAAATCACTTTCAGCAAGGATAAATTGAACGATTACATTTTCAGGACAAGCTTCATCGATCCGTTCCAAGGGACGGTAGCTGCAAATTTCGCCACTAAAGAAATAAAAGCGAAAAGTGCAGCCATCTATATTGACAGCGCAAGTGATTATTCAAAAGGGTTAGCCGCAGCCTTTAAAGAACAATTCGAAAAAAATGGCGGAAAGATCGTTGCTGAGGAAGCTTACATTGCGAAGGATACTGATTTCCGTTCCACATTGACTCGTTTGAAATCGGCAAAACCTGATTTCATTTTCCTTCCTGGTTACTATGAGGAAGCTGGTTTGATCGTGAAGCAGGCACGCGAAACTGGACTTGACGTACCATTCATGGGCGGCGACGGCTGGGATTCTCCTAAGCTAGTTGAAATTGCCGGTGCAAAGGCTCTAAATAACACGTTCATCACAAACCATTATTCTTCAGGTGACCCTGATGAGAAAATTCAGAATTTTGTGTCAGCATTTAAAGCGAAGTACAAAGATAAATCCCCGGATGCATTTAACGCTCTAGGATATGACACAGGATACTTCCTTGCAGACGCGATTAAACGTGCTGGTTCAGCGGATTCACAAAAAATCAAAGAAGCGCTGGAAAAAACGGCGGACCTTGAGCTTGTAACGGGTACATTCACATTGGATGAAAAACATAATCCGATTAAATCTGCTACCATCCTTGAATTTAAAGAGGGAAAACAAGTATTCAACACAAAAATCAATCCTTAATTTCGGAGAACAACTCCAATCCTTTCGCCGGCCCTTCGTCAATAAGAAGGTGCTGGCGAATTCTCATTTTCAAAGCATACCAGGTCGCTGTACTTCCCCATTACGGAATGAAAAGAGTCTGGACTAATCACTCATAAAATTAGATTTTCAAGGAGAGTCGAACATGGAATTGATACAACAGTTAATAAACGGGGTTTCACTAGGAAGTATTTATGCCCTTATCGCTCTCGGATATACGATGGTTTACGGGATTGTTAAATTGATAAACTTCGCACATGGCGATGTATTCATGGTCGGCTCATTCGTTGGGTTTTACTCGATAACGGTTCTGGATCTGTCATTCATTCCCGCCCTATTAATCTCGATGACGGTCTGTGCGCTGTTTGGGGTTTTGATCGAGCGTATCGCGTATAAGCCATTGCGTAACGCAACACGGATTGCGGCACTTATCACTGCCATCGGTGTTTCCCTATTGATCGAATACGGATTCATTTACGTCCGCGGTGCACAGCCGGAAGCTTATCCGAATGATGTATTGCCGACAGAAAAGTTCAATATTTTAGGAGTTTCCATCAATAGTCAATCGGTTTTGATTTTTGGAGTTGCCGTAGTGCTAATGATCATCCTTCAAATCATCGTTCATAAATCAAAAATAGGAAAAGCGATGCGTGCCGTTTCCTTTGACGCGGATGCAGCCAAACTGATGGGAATAAATGTCGATAACACGATTTCTGCCACCTTTGCAATCGGTTCCGCATTGGCTGGGGCAGCGGGCGTCATTTTCGGTATTTACTATATCAAGATCGAGCCGCTCATGGGTGTGCTTCCGGGATTGAAGGCATTCGTTGCCGCCGTTCTTGGAGGGATCGGGATTATACCGGGCGCGATGGTCGGTGGCCTATTGCTAGGTGTCATCGAAGCTTTGGTCAGTGCCGCCGGTTACTCATTATGGCGTGATGCTGTAGCCTTCGTCGTACTGATTCTTATCTTGATTTTCATGCCACAAGGCTTATTCGGTAAAAACAAAAAAGAAAAAGTATAGGGGAGACAAAGCAATGACTACAATTAAGCGAGCAAAAGGTTTTTGGCTCTCGATTTCACTATCATTGATCTTTTTCGCCGCAGTTCAAGTGTTAATCGGCGGCGGATCGCTAAATCCTTTTTATCAAAATACGCTCATGTTCATCGGGATCAATATCATTCTGGCAGCGAGCCTGCACTTGATCATCGGGATAACCGGGCAGTTCTCCATCGGACATGCCGGATTCCTTGCAGTCGGTGCCTATGCTTCAGCCGTTATGACGATGAAGCTGGAAATGCCATTTTATGCGGCATTGATAGTCGGCGGTTTGGCGTCAGCGCTGGCAGGCTTGATCATCGGAATTCCAAGCTTACGCTTAAAAGGTGACTACCTGGCGATTGCGACCCTCGGTTTTGGTGAAATCGTCCGGATCATGCTTTTGAATATCGATTATGTCGGCGGGGCGAGCGGAATGCAGGTTTCCCATTTGACCACTTGGCCGTGGGTATTCGCTTCCGTCATCGTTACGATCATCGTCATCCGAAACTTTACTAGCTCGACCCACGGCAGGGCCTGCATATCGATCCGCGAGGACGAAACGGCTGCCGATTCGATGGGAATCAACACGACGTATTATAAAGTTGTCGCGTTTGCGATCGGTGCTTTTTTTGCCGGTATTGCCGGAGGGCTTTACGCTCATAACTTCTATATCATCCAGCCATCGAACTTCGGATTCTTGAAATCATTTGATATTTTGATCCTAGTCGTACTTGGCGGTCTTGGAAGTCTTTCCGGTGCCGTATTGGCCGCGATATTACTGACTGTCGTCACGACTTTCCTGCAGGATTATCCGGAAACACGCATGATCATCTACAGCCTTGTCCTTATCGTGATGATGCTCTATCGTCCACAAGGTTTAATGGGGACAAAAGAAATAACATCCATGTTCAAACGTAAAGGAGGAGGCAGCCATGAAAAAAATAAAAACACCGCTGCTTAAAGTCGATTCAGTCGGCATCCAGTTCGGTGGGCTTAAAGCCGTTTCTGATGTTAACGTCGAGTTATATCCAGGAGAACTGATTGGCTTGATCGGGCCGAACGGCGCTGGAAAAACGACTTTCTTTAACTTGCTGACAGGAGTTTACGTCCCGACGGAGGGCACGATTTCTTTGGAAGGTGAGAACTTAAGAAAACTGCCTCCATATAAAATCACGCAAAAAGGTATCAGCCGGACATTCCAGAACATTCGCTTATTCAGTGAACTATCCGTGATCGATAATGTAAAAGTGGCCTATCATTCGCTTTCGAAGCATGGCATCTTAAGTTCGATCTTCCGCATGCCGATCCATTTTAAAGGCGAAAAGGAAATGGATGAAAAAGCGATTGAGTTCCTGAAGATTTTCAACCTTGATCAATATAAGGATGAAAAGGCGAAGAACCTGCCATATGGTAAACAAAGACGTTTGGAAATCGCCCGTGCACTTGCAGCCAACCCGAAATTGCTTTTGCTGGATGAACCGGCTGCGGGGATGAATCCTCAGGAAACGCACGAACTCATGAACCTGATTGCCCTCATCCGTGAGAAATTTGATTTGACCGTATTATTGATAGAACATGATATGCCGCTCGTCATGGGTGTTTGCGAACGCATATATGTACTCGATCACGGACAACTGATCGCTCAAGGAAAGCCAGAGGAAATCCGTAACAATCCAAAAGTCATCGAGGCCTATCTGGGCGAGGAGGTTTCATAATGTTAAAAATCGAGGACATCAACGTCTATTACGGAAACATTCAAGCCTTGAAAGGAGTCTCGCTTTCTATTAACGAAGGCGAAATCGTAACCCTTATCGGGGCGAACGGAGCCGGGAAAAGCACGATGCTGAAAAGCATTTCCGGCCTATTAAAACCAAAACAAGGGAAGATCATCTACGAAGGGCAATCCATCGGCGGAAAGGCAGCACAATCGATCGTGAAAATGGGCATCTCCCATGTCCCTGAAGGCAGGCGGGTCTTTGCTAACATGTCGGTTGAAGAAAACCTTCAGCTTGGTGCTTATCTACGCAAAGATAAGGCAGGCATTAAGCAGGATATGGAGAAAGTCTATGAATTATTCCCGCGTTTGCTAGAGCGCCTGAAACAGCAATCCGGAACCCTTTCCGGCGGGGAACAGCAAATGCTCGCAATGGGCAGGGCACTTATGGCCAAACCCCGGCTTCTGTTATTGGACGAGCCTTCCATGGGACTTGCGCCATTATTGGTGAAGCAAATCTTTCATATCATTGAAGAAATCAACAAAACAGGTACAACGATTCTGCTGGTCGAACAAAATGCCAACTTAGCACTATCCATCGCGGACAGAGCCTATGTTGTCGAAACCGGCCGAATTGTTCTATCAGGCAAATCAGAGGAACTGACCGCAAGCGAAGAAATCAAGAATGCCTATCTAGGCGGACATTAAACCGCTTTATAGCGGTTTCAGACTGTAGGGAAACTCGATGAAAATCGGGTTTGCCTACAGTTTTTTATTGAAAAAGGTACCAGTTGATTTCAGAAATCCGCTCCCTTTCCGCCGACTGCCTGCCAAGCCTCCTCGCCTAGCGGCTGCGGTGTCTCGGCTAGCCAGTAATTCGGCAGGAGTGTCGCAAAT
>NZ_JBIWEV010000001.1:0-575895 GCF_044762725.1 Peribacillus sp. NPDC096447 | reverse complement strand
AATTTCTTCAATCCAATAAGGATTACAGGAAAAAAACATGAAGAATAATTTAGTCTTGTTTTAAAATCATAGTTTAGGATTAGACCAATCGGAACTCCCAGACTGACTGCAGATATATTCGAGGAAAAACGAGTTTGCCTGCAGTTTTTTTATTAAAAAAAGTACCAGTTGATTTCAGAAATCCGCTCCTTTTCCGCCGACTGCTTGCTAAGCCTCCTCGCCTAGCGGCTGCGGTGTCTCGGCTAGCCAGTAATTCGGCAGGAGTGTCGCAAATTTCTTCAATCCAATAAGGATTACAGGAAAAAAACATGAAGAATAATTTAGTCTTGTTTTAAAATCATAGTTTAGGATTAGACCAATCGGAACTTCCTTTATTAGACAAAAGGGCTTCTGTCTGAATTTTTCAAACGAAGTTGATTGGAACGGAAGGCACGAGACTCCTGCGGGAAAAGCGAGTCCAGGGGAGACCCCACAGGCGCAGAAATCGCCGAGGAGGCTCCCGGACCGCCCGCGGAAAGAGAGTGTCTGGAGTGGAAATCAAAGTGCAAATTTTACAGTAAAATTATTACCTACAGTCAACCGCTTTGTTTTAAGATTTAGGTAGACCCCATTTTGTCGTCAAACTAAAACCGCTTTATAGCGGTTTTTTTGTTGTGCAAATAAGTTAATTTAACTAGATAAAAAGGTTAGTAAATCCAAATCAGACGGTATACAATCTAGTTAGGAATAATAGTAGAATTGGTTCATGATATAACCTCACCGTTAGCTATTCTTAATCATATTTTTTGGAGTGATTGTATGCACAAACTTATTCAGGCCATATTGCCGGTATTATTACTGTTTATGATTCTGCCAATCTACCAGCCAGATTCTGCTTCTGCAGAAGAAACGCCGCAATCTGATGGTGTCATCGTCAAGTATAAAGAGGAAAACGATGAGCCGATCAACGAGTTGATAGAAAAGGTGGAGGTTCCTAAAGGGGAAACAACCGACAACCTGATCGAGGAACTTGAAGAGCAGAAGAATGTGGAATATGCAGAACCAAACTATCTTTTCAAGAAGATGGAAAGTCCGAACGATCCAGCCTACATAGACCAGTGGCATCATAAAAAGCTTGGTACGAATGCAGCGTGGACAAAATCAATGGGATCAAATGAATTGATCGTGGCCATCATTGACGACGGTATCGATCGCAACCACGAAGATTTAAAAGGGAGAATCGTAAATGCCTATGATACGATACGCAATCGGAAGCATATCGTACCAAAAGGGGCGCATGGAACGCATATCGCAGGCATCATTGCCGGTTCTGCGAACAACGGCATAGGCGGAACGGGTGTTGCCCCGAACGTTAAACTAATGCCGATCAATGTCTTTGATGGGGAGTATGCCGATACTGCCGATATCATTGAGGCGATACATTATGCCGTTCAGCAAAAGGCAAACATCATCAATATGAGTTTAGGAGACACCAGTTATTCGGAGGCCTTGAATAAGGCTGTCCAGGAAGCCTATAAAAAAGGCGTACTGATCGTCGCTGCTGCCGGGAATGAAGGGGATATGGGGAAAAGTGTACAGCGTGTGTACCCAGCCGCATTCAGCCACGTCATTTCCGTTGCTGCCACTGACTCAAGTGACAAGCGTCCCAGTTATTCAAACTACCATTCAACAGTCGATATTGCAGCCCCTGGAGATGATATCCTTTCAACCTTGCCATATGGTAAATACGGCTGGATGAGCGGAACATCGATGGCCACACCGATGGTGGCGGGTGTAGCGGCACTGATTTGGTCCAATGAGCCTAAACTCAATACAAGGGAAGTTGAATACCGCCTTTATGATTCAGCCGTGGACCTAGGTGTAAAAGGGAAAGACATCTACTATGGAAACGGGCGGGTCAATGCCAAAAAAGCACTGGAAATGAAGACGCTGACCAAACCGGCCGTGACCGCAATCTCAGATAAGGACACCAAGATCAATGGGAAAATCCCGACTGATTTTAAAACGGGGACCGTCTCCATTTATACCGATAAAGAACAACTCGCCACAGTGAAGATCAACGGCGAAAAAACGTTTACAGCGACTATCGCAAAACAAACAGCCGGAACGATCATCTCTACAAGGCTCATCGATAAAGCGGGAAATAAAAGTGTACCCGTTTCGTTTAAAGTGGCAGATAAAACGGCTCCTGCAAGACCGTCGGTGAATACGGTAGGTGACAATACCGTCAAAGTTACCGGCAAAGCGGAAGCACGCTCTTCCGTCACTGTCAAAACTGGCAGTACGGTTCTAGGCAAAGCAAATTCAAGCAGTGCAGGGAATTTCACCGTAACGATGTCAAAAAAACAAAAAGCCGGAAAAGTCCTATCCGTTACAGCAACCGATAAAGCAGGAAATATCAGCTCGGTCAAAACCGTGACCGTCGCAGACAAAACTGCACCAAGTAAACCGACGGTCAACACTGTAACTACAAAAACGACCATAGTAACCGGCAAAGCAGAAGCCAACTCCACAGTGTACATCAAAGCATCAGGAAAAGTGATCGGCTCTGCCACAGCAACAACTAAAGGCACATTCTCGGTTAAAATCCCCAAGCAAAAAGCCGGGAAGAACCTATATACCTATGCCAAAGACAAAGCGAAAAACGTAAGCGAATCAAGAAAAGTAACGGTTAAAAAGTGATAGAATTACAAGGACAGCCCCCAATACTCAATTTTGGGGGCTGTTCTTGTCTCAATCTTTATTACCATACATCAATTCCGTGCTTCGGCTGTAAAGCTCAATGATATTGCCGAAAGGATCTTCACAATATATTAAATAATAGAACTTGTTCTCCCATGTATTCCAAAAATTGCTTCGCCTTTTTCCTCCAGAAGCAGCAATATCATCAGCCAGCTTTTCGATATCATCCGATACTAAGCAAATATGAAAAAAGCCCTCATAACCGCGACTCTCACCTTTAGGCATTCTCGGTTCCTCAAACTTAAAAAGCTCAATCCCCACTCCATTATCCGCCATCATATGAGCATTTCGCATCTTTTTAACTTCATCACCAAAAAGATCATTCGTCATATAATGTTCATTTTCCTCGCTTGCATCAAACGAATAGGGACCCGCCAATAACCTGAACCCCAACACTTTCTAATACCACTTAATCGCCGCATCCAAATCAGGTACAGCCAATCCAACATGAGTAATTGCTGTCATATGTATCCCCCCTGATCATTACAAACGGTACCGTTTTTGGACAAAAAAAAGAAGCAATAGCCAATACTGCTTCTTTGATTACATATATCGACTCATGAAATTCATTAAATCTCACCCTCTTCAAGCCTCCTATTATACTCAACTTTACTTATTAACCCTTTTGCATTACAGGTAAGACAATCTGTATAAATATCGTAGGCACCTGTACCTGCACAAACATGGCATTTAACATGAGTTTCCGGTATATCCTTATGCATGAATGAAAAAACTTTTCCAATATACTGTAGAATAATCATTCCCAAAACTCCTTTTTTTTCTATCATACAACGAAAAAGAGAGAAGGAAACTGGAAATACAATAACATTACTTAAAACAAATAAAACCATAACATAGTTTACATGGGGTTAAAAAAAGTGCTGTAACAAATGCGATAAACTGTTAAATACTTCTGTTTTCAGAAAAAAAGAACATCCATAAAGATGTCCTTTAATGTGTAATTACTTCATTTTTCTTAAAATCCATAGGTAAGCCACTATTGAAATCCCCACAGAGACTGCTGCCATTATGTAAATGCTTATATACCCGAAAAGATAGCCGATTTGCCCGAAGAAGATGGCACCGAAACCGATTCCAAGATCAAAGAAGGAATAGAAAGTGGCATTGGCCATGCCTTTTCGATTTCGGGCAGCATGTTCAAGAGACCACGCTTGAAGAGCTGGTTGGACAGCACCGAATCCAATGCCATAAAAAATAGCTGCCATATACAGAATCATGTTACTTGGCATCCAGGCTAGCAACAGCATCGCCGCTACGATAAAAAGAGTAGATGGAATGAAGACAGCTTGATGTCCTTTTTGATCATAGATTTTTCCAGCGAACATACGTGTGAAAATAAGAGCTAAAGCGTAAAGAAAAAAGTATCCTTGAATACCTGTCAGACCTTTTTCGATTGTATAAAGCGGTAAGAAGGTAGCAGTCCCGCCAAAAGTTACCGTAATGAAAAAAACAAGAACGGACGGGGCGACAGCGCTTTTTTCATAAATGTCAAACCTATTAGTTTTAGCTGGGGCAGGAGCATGATCCACTTTTTTATACGTAATGGTTGAAGCCATGATCCAAGCTGCAAGAATTAATAATCCGCAAAATAAAAACAAATGTTGAAAGGTTAAAACATCCGCTAAGAAAAGCCCGAATGAAGGACCAAAAGCCATCGCCAAATTACCCGATAAAGTGAAGTATCCCATTCCCTCACCCCGACGCTTTGCCGGGATAAGATCGGAGGCAATCGTACCTGATGCCGTGGTCGCATATCCCCAGCCAATCCCTTGTACAATCCTTATAGCGCATAGAAGGAAAATACTCATCATAAATCCAAACGAACCAATCGATACAGCCAAAAGGGCTAGACCGAACAAGAAAACAAAACGCCTGCCTTTTGTTTCCAAGGCCTGTCCAGCAAAAGGTCGGACAATCAGGGCAGAAAATAAAAACATCCCAGCAACTAACCCAATATACCGTTCATTGCCGCCAAGCTCCTTTACAAAAAGCGGAAGGGTAGGGGAAGTCATCTGAAAGGATAAAAAAACAAAAAAGTTAGCCAAGAAAATCATAATAAAATCACGCGTCCAGATTTTATTAACAACCGGAAGTTCTTCTTTTAACAAAGGTACACCCATAACAGCCATTCTCCTTAATTGATAGTAATTATCATTCTCATTTTACTAAAGTTATGGAGAACAATCTATAAAAATTAAGTGGTCATCTTAAATCTAAGTAATATTGACTAATAGTTAGCCCGTTTTTAGAAACAAAAATTCGGTATGGAGGTCGCTTTATATCCAGGAAACACAACACACAGGGTCTTATAGCGGATTTACCATTAAATTATGTTCCTGCCTATACAGAAACTTTCTGTAGAGTGGAATTAACTTTGAGTGAAACAACTGTGCAGTTCCAATGGAAATCAGTCAATCAACAAGGGAATTATGGAAAAACTGTCGGATATTTGGGGGAGTTGTTAAGAAATCGTGTCATTATTATGAAATTTTAATTAAAGACCTTTTATTTACCATTTATAAGGTATATTATTTGGGAAATGAGAGATTAAAGGAGTTAATTATGGGTAGATTTACAGAGACTGTAATGGAGAGAGTAGAAGATTCTCTACATAGTAGTAGAAAGAAACCTATGGTTGTTAAACTAAATTCCGAACAACTTGATGATTTTATACAAAAATTCCCTGATGACGGAGAATTTTTTGGTTTAAGTTATCACATTCATGATGATAAGACGGTCACTTTTAACTATAATTCAGATGGTAGACTTCTAGAAGTATTGAATTTGGTTAAATGATTGATACTTTGGTGTATCCAGCAGAAATGCTGGATTTTTTGAATTTAAATAATCTTAATTAGATCTAGTACGTCGAATGATATAGAAGATAAAACAGCCTCTGTGAAACCGACATTAAATGGAGGCGGTACAAAACGACAAAAGTAAATGGCAAAGCGGAATAATCGCGGCTTTTATTCCAGAAACTCAAAAAGCTCAATCCCCACTCCATTATCCGCCATCATATGAGCTTACGCATCTTTTTAACTTCATCACCAAGAAGATCATTCGTCATATTAGGTTCATTCTCCTCACTCGCATCAAACGAATAGGGACCTGCCAATAACCTGAATCCCAACATCTGCTCATACCACTTAATCGCCGCATCCAAATCAGGTACAGCTAATCCAATATGAGTAATTGCTGTCATATGTACCCCCCCTGATCATTAAAATACCCGTTTAAGGTGAGGGACAAACGGTACCGTTTTTGGACAAAAAAAGAAGCAATAGCCAATACTGCTTCTTTGATTACATATATCGACTCATGAAATTCATTAAATCTCACCCTCTTCAAGCCTCCTATTATACTCAACTTTACTTATTAATCCTTTTGCATTACAGGTAAGACAATCTGTATAAATATCGTAGGCACCTGTACCTGCACAAACATGGCATTTAACATGAGTTTCCGGTATATCCTTATGCATGAATGAAAAAACATTTCCAATATACTGCAGAATAATCATTCCCAAAACTCCTTTTTTTTTTATCATACAACGAAAAAGAGAAAAGGAAACTGGAAATACAATAACAATACTTAAAACAAATAAAACCATAACATAGTTTACATGGGGTTAAAAAATTGCAGGGATTCTTGTCTAGTATTAGGATAGTACATTATAGCTTTTCATACTCGCAGAGAAAGCAAAATAAATAGAGCCCTAGGGCTCTAAAATAAACTATTAATGATTAATTTTATCCACCCAATAAAAGAAATCCATAACGGTATGCTCAAAGATGTACCAAACAAAAGTCCTTTAACGAAATTCCCTTCATTTTCACCTACCATATTGAACACACCTCTCGGCTTGGTTTTCTTGTGATAATTATAAATGAAAACGCTTTCTTTGTATATGAGTCATTTGAAGCAATTACTTTTCAATCTAATCCTTAAGGGTAAGAAGAAAGTTTAATTCTTAAGGATTTCTCATGAAAACAATATAATCATAAATAATCTTACCTGATTCTGATGTAATGCTGGACTTTATAGCTTATTTCGAAGTGCGACCAACTGTACCATCTCAACATCTGCTCATACCACTTAATCCAGTATCCAAATCAGGTAGAGCTATCCAATGTGAGTAATTGCACCCAGATAATAAAATACCCCTTTAAAGGCGAAGACGGTATTACAACAATATCGAGAGTTGTCGGAGTTAATTGGAAAAATATTCTTTATTGCTGAAAATCTGATAGTTATAATTAATGAGAGAAAAATAATTGAAAAAAGTGAAGTAGAGTTTATGTAACAGTACTCAAATAAGATTTTACTCTATTTTATATGACTTCCATATCAGTCATTAATGCTCAAATATGGGAGGTAAAGATGAGGAAATATGGATTAATCATTATCGCTGGAATTTGCTTAGCAGTACTGGTTTTTGGCCATCTGCATTGGAAAAACATAAGCCAGGCAGCAGGGGTAGAGGCTAGGGAAGCTGCAGCAAAAGTAAAAGAAAAGGAAAAAGAAGAAAGGGAAGCTTTGATAGAAAGTTTAAAACCAGAAAATAATAAGCAGCAGCCGTTAATAGATTACCTGCATTATAAGTCGCTTACGCAAGAAAGGGTTATTGTTTCCCTTGGGAAGTAACGGTACCTCAGGAACCGGGGCAAGTAAGACTTCCAATAGTTGGGCTGGACGCTTAGAGAAGATTCTGCGAGCAGATCGTGATGATTTAGAAACACTAAGTTTCATTAATCATGGACATGAGGGGTATTCAACAGAGGATTTGATAAAAGGAAAGAATATTGAAGCGGTCATACAAGATGATCCCGATCTGATTATTTTTGAAAATTCGCTGATAAATAATCATTATCAATCATTAAGCTTGGAACAGACGGAAAAAGATTTGGAAAGCATCATGGCAAAGTTACAGAAAGAGCTGCCAAATGCAAAAATTCTAATACTTTCACCAAACCCAATCGCAAATGATAAAACGGAGAATAGTTTAGGGTTGAATTATTTAGAATATATTAAAGCTTCCGAGCAGGTCATCAAAACAAATAAATGGTCTTATTTGAATAGCAAAGAAGAGATAGAAAAGAAACTAAGTAAAAAGAATCTGAGATTGGCTGATATCCTGACTAATGATAACATCCATCCCAATGACCAAGGGCATTACATATGGTTCGAAGTTTTGCAGGAATATTTTTGTAAAAGGGGAAAAAATGGAAATAACCACTTTTTCCTCTTTTTTTGGCTTCTTCAAAAGAAAACGTTATCATAGTTTCTCAATCCTTAAAGACATTACTTTCTATCTAGAATGAATTTGCGTATTTCCTCTTTCGATATTCCTGATCCCATAACATCTTGCATTATTTCAAGCCACTCTTCATCCATGACCTTGTCTGCTTGTTCATTCAACAACAGAGCATCCACTTTAATACAAAGGATTCTAGCGATTTTTTCCAAAACTAAAATAGTAGGGTTTGTTTGAAGGTTTCTTTCTAGTGAGCTTATATAGGATTTGGCAACGCCGGATTTTGCGGAGAGTTCACTTATTGACATTTTCCTTTCTTCCCTAAGCGACTTAACTCGGTAACCTATCATATAGACCACACCTAACCATTAATATGAAAATAAAATATACTAATTTGAACTATCACTTAAGTTTACACATTTTCCTTTCATTTTTAATGATAACTAGGCACTAAAATACTTGTCATTATTATATGTATAAATGGATTTTTCTGTTTTGGTAGGCATTTAGATAGGTTATTTCAAGAAAACACTGTGAATATGATAAATCTTATAAGAAAAATTGGGATTTGGTGTATACTTAGATTTATTAAAATTTAAGTCACAAATATTCTGGAAAATGGGTTATATATATGATTAATGCAATATTTGAAAAATTAGAAACTATTCCCTCTGTATTGCTGTTTTCTTTTTTGTAAAATTACTTTTGCATTTGAAAAGTATTCTTTCATTGTAATTTTCATGTAAATTTCCTTGAAAATACATAATAATAGGTAATATTATGGTATAATGCAATAGGTCATTTTTAATATATCAGGAGGATGAAATGGAAGAAACTATTAGTATTAAAGATATTTTTAAAACATTAAAGAAACGTTGGAAGCTAATCATGCTGCTGACATTAATTGCCGCTTTGATTAGTGGCACGATTTCTTATTTCTTATTAACACCCGTTTACCAATCTTCAACACAGATTCTCGTTAATCAGAAACAATCGGAGAACCAATTGGATTCGATTCAAATACGCTCTAATATCGATATGATCAATACATACAGTGTGATCGTAAAAAGCCCTGCCATTTTGGAGAAGGTCATTGATGAGCTTGAACTAGAGCAAAGCGTTGATCAACTTAGTGAAAAAATCACAATTAACAGCCAAGAAAATTCACAAGTCTTCTCATTAACGGTTCAGGATAGTAATCCGTCAAAGGCAGTAGAAATAGCAAACACGGTTTCTGAAACTTTCCAAAAGGAAATCAAGAATATCATGAACGTCGACAATGTAAGCGTACTAGCTAAGGCAGAAATTAAGGAGAATCCTACACCTGTAAAACCTAATCCACTATTGAATATCGCAATTGCGGTAGTAGTTGGATTGATGGCTGGAATAGGTCTGGCATTCCTACTAGAGTATATGGATAATACAATCAAGGACGAGGATGATATTGAGAGACTCCTAGAATTACCTATACTTGGATCGATTCAAAAGATTACACAAGTACATAATAAAGGATAATTCGGATAAGAAGCAGCATGAAAGGAAGCGGGATTTTTGAGAGGTAAAGATAAAAAACAGGTGAATTTGATTGCACAGACTAATCCTAAGTCACCTATCACTGAACAATATCGATTGATTAGAACGAATATACAATTTTCCTCAGTGGATAAAGACATCCAAACCATTGTGGTAACTTCAGCGGAGCCTAATGATGGGAAATCGACCACAGCTGCAAACCTTGCTATCGTTTTGGCACAGGAGGATAAAAAAGTTGTGCTTGTGGATGCAGACTTAAGGAAACCTTCGGTTCATTATGCTTTTAGTCTTAGTAATATAGAGGGACTTACGAGTGTGCTAACGAAGAAAATGAGTATAGAAAAAGCACTCGTGAAAACGAATGTGCCTAATCTGGAAATTTTGACGAGTGGACCAATACCGCCTAACCCTTCGGAATTATTAAATTCGAAAGCGATAGAAGCAACAATTAATGAATTAAAAGAAATGTATGATTATATCATTTTTGATACACCGCCCGTTCTGGTAGTGCCGGATTCCCAGATTGTAGCTAATAAATGTGATGGTGTGATCATGGTAGTATCGAGCGGAAAGACAAACAAACAAAGCGCAATAAAAGCAAAAGAGCTTTTAGTGAAAGCTAATACATCCCTGCTTGGAGTCGTTTTAAATGGCGTTGAAACGGATAACAGCAATTATTATTACTATCAATCTTAATGAAATAAAACAATTTTCGACAAAATAACACCCTGTTTGATGGCGTTTTTATATGCTATATTAAACAGGGTAATAATTCCTATTTTTAAGGGTTGGGCCTTTTTCCCTATTCGCTTTATAAAGGAAGTGTATGAAATTTGATCGACATACATTGTCACATTCTTCCAGGGGTTGATGATGGATCTGCGGACATGATGGAAAGCATGAATATGGCAAGAAAAGCGGTAGAAGCAGGAATTACCCACATTTTTGCCACGCCACATCACTTAAATGAGAAATATGTAAATATTAAAAGTGACATCATTGACCGTGCAGTTAGGTTAAATGAGAGTTTTCAACTAGAAAATATTCCACTTACCATTCATCTCGGGCAAGAAGTAAGAATACACCGTGACTTATTTTCTTCACTTGAAAAGGAAGAAATTCTAACACTGGACGATAACGGTACGTATTTACTGTTAGAGCTTCCATCGGGAAGGGTTCCTACATACACACAAGAAGTAATATATGAGCTGCTGCTGAAAGGAATAACACCAATTATCGTACATCCGGAGAGAAATAAGGAATTAATAGGGAATCATAAACTATTATTTGAATTGGTACAGGAGGGCGCGTTAACTCAAATTACCTCTGGCAGTATCATCGGGAACTTCGGTAAAAGTATTCAATCATTTTCAAAAAAGATAATCGAACATAATCTGGCCCATTTTATTGCAACAGATGCACATAATATAGGCTCTAGAGGGTTCACGTTACAACTAGCCTATGAAACAATTACAAAAGTATATGGGATAGAACGTACATTTTATTTCAAAGAAAACGCTGAACAGCTTATAAAGGATCAAAGTCCTTCAGTTGAAAAGCCTGTACCGTTTAAAAAGAAAATATTAGGAATCTTTTAGAATGATAGATATTTAGGAAACGCTTTCATCATTATAATATAATTTTTGCCCATGTAAAACTATATATCGTTTTTTTTTTTTGAATAAAAGAGCTAGAAAGGGCTGATATCTAATGAAAAAAATACGTAAAGCGATTATACCAGCAGCAGGGTTAGGAACAAGATTTTTACCAGCTACTAAAGCTATGCCAAAGGAAATGCTTCCTATAGTAGATAAACCGACAATTCAATATATTATTGAAGAGGCTGTAGCATCTGGAATCGAGGATATTATTATTGTAACCGGAAAAGGTAAGCGGGCAATTGAAGATCATTTCGATAACGCGTTTGAGCTGGAAAATAATTTAATGGAAAAAAATAAATTCGAATTACTAGAAAAGGTTCAAGCTCCTTCCAAAGTGGACATTCATTACATAAGACAAAAGGAACCAAAAGGTTTAGGCCACGCAGTTTGGTGTGCAAGGAAATTCATTGGAAATGAACCATTCGCTGTTTTATTAGGTGATGATATCGTCCAAGCGGAAACACCATGCTTAAAACAATTAATAAATGAGTATGATAAAACCTTATCTTCAGTCATTGGTGTACAAACAGTTCCAAAGGAAGAAACCTATCGTTACGGAATTGTTGATCCAAGTAACCAAAATGGGCGACGCTATGAAGTAAATAACTTTGTCGAAAAGCCAGAAAAAGGAACAGCCCCATCCAACTTGGCAATCATGGGTCGATACATTTTTACACCTGAAATATTTATGTTCTTGGAAAAACAAGAACTAGGAGCAGGCGGAGAGATTCAGCTGACAGATGCCATCCAAAAATTGAACGAAATACAACGAGTTTTTGCTTATGATTTTGAAGGGAAACGATACGATGTCGGGGAGAAATTAGGATTTATTCAAACGACGATTGAATTTGCTCTTCAAAATGAGGATCTAAAAGATGAGCTAGTAAAATATTTGAGTGGCATTTTAATTTTAGAAAAATCTTCTTCGGAGGTAATTAAATGAAATCACAGGTAAATAGCGAACTAGTTGAAGTGAAAATTCAAAGTAGCAATAATCAGCTTTATACGTTTAGTAAAAGGTTTTTAGATATTATTGGAGCTTTAGTAGGAATTGTTATTACACTTCCTGTTATTTTAATCTTTTTTTTATTATACAAAATAGGTGATAATAAAGGACCACTGTTTTTTAAGCAAAAAAGAATTGGGAAAAATGGTAAAATTTTTTATATATATAAGTTTAGGTCAATGGTAATTGATGCTGAGAGAAAGCTTAGAGAAAACAAGAAGTTATATCAAAAATATGTTAATAATAATTTTAAATTAGAACAAGATGAAGATCCTAGAATAACTAAGTTTGGTCGGTTTATAAGAAAAACAAGTTTAGATGAGTTACCTCAATTTATTAATGTCTTGAAAGGCGAGATGAGCTTAGTGGGACCACGACCTATAGTGCAAGAGGAGTTAGGCGAGTATAAGAATAATAAAGATGTATTTCTTTCAGTAAAACCAGGCATTACAGGGTATTGGCAAGCAAGTGGAAGAAGTGAAGTAGGGTATCCTGAACGTGTAGATATTGAATTGTATTATGTGTACAATAAGAGTTTCATCTTAGATATATATATTCTTATTAAAACTATAATACAAGTTATTTTTAGAAAAGGAGCATATTAACAAGAGTATAAAAAGTTTAATCAAATCGGTAAACAATAAGGTAAACTGAATTTTGGGGTTGAAATATGGTTGGCGATAATAGAAACAAATTATTGAGTAATTATTAGTAGAAATTCTTTCATTAGAATATCACTTGTTTTCCATCTAACTGGAAATGATTTATAGACAAAACATTAAAAGAATATAATAAGATACTATTTTTAGTACACTAAAAAGTAAGGATAGTTGAAAAGGAGAGAAAAATGGTTACTGATAATAATATCAGAATAGACATTTTATTAGCCACATATAATGGACAAGATTACATTGATGAACAAATTAAATCTTTATTCTTACAAACATATGATAATTGGAGATTAATAATTAGGGATGATGGTTCTACTGATAGCACAATTAATATAATTAATGAATATGTTAAAGAATATCCTGAAAAAATAAGTGTTATTAGAGATCAAGATAGGAATTTAGGACCCGCTCGGAATTTTTCACGATTACTAAATAATTCATTAGCAGACTATATAATGTTTTGTGATCAAGATGATTTCTGGAAACCGAAAAAAATAGAGATGTCATTAGAAAAAATGGGATACCTAGAAAAAAAATATTCGAAAAAGGTACCTATACTTGTTCACACAGATTTAGAAGTAGTTGATGGTAATTTAAATCAATTATCAGAATCAATGTTTAAGTATCAACAATTAAACTCGGAGAATAAAAAGCTTAATCAACTTTTAACTCAAAATAATGTAACTGGGTGCACTTTAATGATAAATAAATCTTTAGCAAATATATGCAAACCTATGCCTGAGGATATTATCATGCATGATTGGTGGTTAGCTCTGAATGCTTCGGCTTTTGGGGAAATTGGTTTTGTAAATTACTCAACCATAAAGTATCGTCAGCATGGAAAAAATGAAGTTGGTGCAAAAGGATATTCAGTAAGTTACTTTGCAAATAAGTTAAAAGATTTAAATAAAGTATGTAAAAGTGTAACAAAAGGTATAAATCAAGCAGAAATCTTTTATAAACTAAATAAAGATAATCTGTCAAATGATCAATTGCATCTCTTAGAAAAATTTATTGAATTACCTCAAAAAAACCGTTTGAGAAGACTTGTTTCTGTTTATAAAAATAAAATTACTAAACAAGGGATAATTAGAAATTTGGGATTCTATTTTATATTAATTGTATTGAAAAGAACAATATAAAAAGTGAAGATTGTCCCACCTAATTATTGAATACAATTATTTTAGAAGTATATTCGATAATATATATTTGATGTTAGCCTTTTAAAATTACAACTTTTTCAACGTGTTTCTTTGCATATGAAAAATTAAATATGCTAATAATTCTTTCAAAATCTAAACTTACAAAAAGGGATAGTGATGATTTATTTTAAAGGAAAGAATAAAAGCATGATTTTAAGAAAGTGGTAGAAATGAAAAAAAATTTTATTTGGATGAGTATAAATTTAATATCTAAATTATTAGCAAATTTATTTGTATTTATGATTATTGCAAGAGCATTATCAATAAACGATTTTGGTAAATTAATGTATTTTTATACTATCTCGATAATAGTTAATATTTTTGTTGATTATGGTTTCAACTTATATACTGTAAAAGAAATGGCGAAAAATAAGCAAAATTGGCAAAAAGTTTTTACTGAATCTTTAAATGCAAAGATATTTTTAACAATAATTTGTACAATATTATTTATTCCCCTATTTTTAATATATAAAGAGGATATATTAATTTTATTCTTCTTTTTCGGAACTGGGATATTTACATCTTATATTAATTATATATTGTTACCATTTAGAATATTAGATAAATATAAATTTGAAACCAACTTCTCAATTTTATCTAATGTTTTATTATTTATTATAGTTTTAATTTTATCATTGGTTTCTCATAATGTGATATTTGTTTCATTCTCTTTCTTTTTTTCTCGAATATTGGTTTTAATTTTATTAATAATCGTGATAAAAAAAGAAATAAACTTATCATTTGCTATAAAGATAAATTTTGCTATTTCGTATAAAGTTTTAAAAAGAAATATATCATATGGGATACATTTAATTGTAGGAACTTTGTATTTTCAAGTAGATACTATTATCCTTAATTATTTTTCAGATTTCATTAATGTGGCAAACTATCAATCTGCATTTAGAATTATAATGGCAGGGCTAATTTTTACAGATGTTCTCTCAAATATTTTATTACCTAAAATAGCAACAATTCAAAGTTATGAAATATTAATTGCTTATGTGAAAAAATTCAAAAACCTCTTAATGGTTTTTGGATTATTAATAGGGTTAGTTCTATTTCTCAGTAGTGAAATGATTATTAAAATAATATATGGTGATGGTTTTGAGGATTCAGTACTTATTATGAAGGTTTTATGTCTAATGCTGTTGTTCAGATACTTAATTACGATTGATGGCATGATATTAACTGTATTAGATAAACAAAAAGTAAGATCTACCATCGCTATTATTGGATTACTATTAAATATAATTTTTTCAGTTATTTTTGTAAATGGATATGGTGCTATAGGAGCTGCATTTGCAAGTGTTTTAACATCTTTTATATTGTTAATAATATATAAAATACAAACAAAAGCATTATTAGGAACCAGACGGGAAGGTTTATTTTATGAATATTAATTTGGTTGGAGCATTCGATAGAAACAATTATGGAGATTTACTTTTTCCAATAATTACTCAAAGTATATTGGAGAAAATTGCGAAAGAAAATAAATCAAATAATAATTTTGAATTTAATTATATAGGAGTTAAAGAATCAGATATGCGTGAGTACGGTGGGAGCGTTACTAAGCCGTTATCATATTTAAATGGGCAGGAAAATTCCATAACAATATTAGTAGGTGGCGAGATTTTAGGAACTAATTTTATGGGAATGGATTTATGCTTTGATAATAATCCGTTGTATGTTTTTGGTATGAAGGCTTTTAATAAAGTTGGAGGGGGGGGAATAATTAATAAATATTTAAAAGTAAAATATAATACCAAACAAAATCATCCATGGATTCCTACTATAGATTTTATGTTGAAAAATAAAGTAATATTTAACTCTGTTGGAGGTAGTAAATTAAATTTTAATAATAGAAACTTAATAAACTCTATAAATAGTTCTTTGGAATATTCTAATTATTTTTCTGTGAGAGATGAAAAAACGTATCGTTTACTGGAGACTATTAATCCAAAAACTAAAGATAAAGTTGTTATTAGTCCCGATTCAGCAGTGATTATGTCAGATATTTTCCCTAAAGAAAAACTTGAAAAATTAACTACCAGTGAATCACAAAATTATATTGATAAAAATAGGGATTATATTGTTTTTCAAGTTAGTCAAAAAATAGCTAGAGGTAGAGAGAGAGAGATAGCTAAACAACTAGATTTACTTGGAACTCTATTAAAGGTAGGAATTGTATTGTTACCAATTGGAAGAGCACCTGAACATGATGACCATAAAGCGCTAATTGAAATTTCGGAAAATATGACGTCTTCAAACTTCTTACCACGACATAATACTATATATGACACTATGTCATTAATTGGTAACTCAAAGTTATATATAGGTACGAGTCTTCATGGGGCTATTACTGCAATATCTTATAATTTACCTCATGTTGCTTTTACCAATCAAGTTACAAAATTAAATGAATTTCTTAAAACTTGGGAAACTACCAAAATTTACAGTACAGATACTAATTCTTTAATAAAAGATGCTGAAAGGTTAATTTCACAGCCTTATGATATTTCTAAAATAAATGAAAAAATGAAAATGCAAGTCAAAAATAATTTTAATAACATTTATGAGTATATTTGTTCTTAAGTTATGAACTAAATAACTTTTTTAAAAAAATGTTTTGTTTTTTACTAATTATTTATTAAAAAGAAAATAAATAGACCTTACTAGGTTTTAATAAAAAGATGGAGGAATCACCAATGAAAGGCATAATATTAGCAGGTGGTAGCGGTACAAGACTTTACCCAATAACGAAATCAATTTCAAAACAGTTAATACCTATTTACGATAAGCCAATGATCTACTATCCACTATCAGTTTTGATGTTAGCGGGTATTAAAGATATCTTAATTATTTCTACACCTGAAGATACATCACGTTTTGAGCAATTACTTGGGGATGGGAATAATATAGGAATTAATTTAAGTTATGCTATCCAGCCTTCTCCTGATGGCTTAGCTCAGGCCTTCATAATTGGCGAAGATTTTATTGGTGGGGATTCTGTTGCTCTTATTTTAGGTGACAATATATTTTTTGGTCATGGCTTTACTAATACATTAGAGAGCGCTGCTAGTCGCCCTGAAGGTGCAACTGTGTTTGGGTATAATGTGAAAGATCCAGAACGATTTGGTGTAGTCGAGTTTGATGATAAAGGAAAGGCGATCTCAATAGAAGAAAAGCCACTCCTGCCAAAGTCAACCTATGCTGTAACTGGTCTTTATTTCTATGATAACAATGTTGTTGAGATTGCCAAATCGATTAAACCTTCTGCCCGGGGTGAATTAGAAATTACATCAGTAAATGAAGAATATTTACGTCGTGGTAAATTACAAGTTGAACTGTTGGGCCGTGGTTTTGCATGGCTAGATACTGGGACACATGAATCATTATTAGAGGCGTCAACATTCATTGAAACAGTGGAAAAACGTCAAAGTTTAAAAGTAGCTTGTTTAGAAGAGATTGCTTATCGTAAGGGATATATTAATAAAGAGCAATTAATAAAATTGGCTGAACCACTTAGCAAAAATGAGTATGGACAATATTTATTACGTTTGGTAAATCAAGTTGGGCTAGTAGAAACAACAGTAGGTGGTAATGTATGAACATTATTAAAACAAAATTTGATGGTGTAGTTGTAATTGAGCCAAAAGTGTTTGGTGATCATAGAGGCTGGTTCATGGAGACATATTCAAGTGAAATTTTAACATCAGCAGGTGTTGATTATTATTTTATTCAGGATAATCATTCCTTTTCAGCAACAAAAGGTACTTTACGTGGATTGCATTATCAATTAAATTCTAAAGCCCAAACAAAGCTTGTGAGATGTACAAGAGGTTCAATCTTTGATGTGGCTGTTGATATTCGAAAAGAAAGTCCTACTTATGGTGAATGGTTTGGAATTGAGTTAAGTGCGGAGAATAAAAAACAATTACTAATTCCTAAAGGATTTGCTCATGGGTTTATGACTTTGACAGACAATGTTGAAGTTCAGTATAAGGTAGACGAACTTTATTCACCTGAGCATGATCGAGGGATTATTTGGAGTGACCCTGAAATCGGGATTGAATGGCCGATGGATATTAAACCTGTGTTATCTGCTAAAGATGAAAATGCTCCATTACTAAAGGATGCTGAAAATAATTTTGTGAGTGGAGAATAAGCCATGAAAGTTTTAGTAACTGGTTATAGTGGTCAGCTTGGCTATGATGTGGTCAAGGAAGGTAATTATAGAGGGCTAGAGATGTATGGTACCAGTTCTCGTGATTTAGATATCACTAATAAAGATTGCGTATCTAAATATGTTAAAGAATTAAAACCAGAAGCAATTATTCACTGTGCTGCTTACACAGCTGTTGATAAAGCGGAAGATGATAAAGAAAAATGTTATGATGTGAATGTAAATGGCACCAAGTTCTTGGCAGAAGCCGCAAAAGAGACAGGGGCTAAATTTGTATATATTAGCACCGATTATGTGTTGGATGGGCAGGGAGATAAACCATTTAAAGAAACTGATCCTCCGAATCCTATTGGTTATTATGGATTAACCAAATTAGAAGGAGAGAAAATTGTACAATCTCTATTGGAAAAATATTTTATTGTACGAATTTCTTGGGTTTTTGGTGCTAATGGAAATAATTTTATCAAAACAATGCTTAGATTATCTGACTCGCGGGATGAATTAAATGTAGTAGGTGATCAATTTGGTTCTCCTACCTATACTTATGATTTGTCTCGTCTGATATTGGATATGATTCAAACAAAACGTTTTGGAATCTATCATGCTTCAAATGATGGTTTTTGTAGCTGGGCAGAATTTGCTCGAGAAATCTTTAGATACGCAAATAAAAGAGTAAAGGTAAACTCGATTACTTCTGAAGAATATCCAACTAGGGCAGTGCGGCCAAAAAATTCAAGAATGTCAAAACAAAAGTTAACAGACTACGGATTTGAAACTTTACCTAAATGGGAAGACGCTTTAGATCGTTATATAACAGAATTAAAACAAGAGGTGGACTGACATGAGAAAACAAAAAATACTTGTAACGGGCGGAGCAGGTTTCATTGGTGGGAATTTTGTTCAATTTATGGTGAATAAGTATCCTGATTATGATATTTACAACTTAGATTTATTGACTTATGCAGGGGATTTAACGAAGCATCGGGAGATAGAAAATAAACCAAACTATCATTTCGTAAAAGCAGACATTGCGGATCGAAAGTCAATCATGTCTTTGTTTGAGCGAGAGAAATTTGATTATGTAGTTCATTTTGCAGCTGAAAGCCATGTGGATCGATCGATAACGAATCCGGAGATTTTTGTATTGACGAATGTACTAGGCACACAAGTATTATTAGATGCCGCAAAGGAAAATAAGATTACTAAATTTGTTCATGTATCGACAGATGAAGTATACGGGGAATTAGATTTTAACCCTACAACTTTCTTTACAGAGGAAACTCCCCTTCAACCGAATAGCCCTTATAGTGCTAGTAAGGCATCTTCTGATTTATTGGTACGGGCTTATTACGAAACATTCCAATTGCCGGTTAATATTACTCGCTGCTCGAATAACTATGGTCCATATCATTTTCCAGAAAAATTAATACCATTGACTATCTCCAGAGTAGTCAATGACCAAAAGGTGCCTGTTTACGGTGATGGAAAAAACATAAGAGACTGGTTGCATGTTATTGATCATTGTGCTGCAATTGATCTAGTCCTACATAAGGGTGAAAACGGTGAAGTATATAATGTGGGCGGGCATAACGAACGAACGAACTTAGAAGTGGTTAAAGCTATTATTAATACTCTTGGTAAATCAAAAGAATTAATTGAATTCGTAGAGGATCGCCTTGGTCATGATAAGCGATATGCAATCGATCCTACTAAATTGGAAAAATTGGGGTGGAAACCTTCCTACAATTTTGAGACAGGTATTGCTCAAACCATTCAATGGTATCTTGATAATAAAGACTGGTGGGAGCAAATCATTAGCGGTGAGTATAAAACATATTTTGAATATCAGTACAGTTATATTAAATAGATATGTATTCGATTTAAAAGAGTTTATCTCTTAAAGAAAGCTAGTATTTAATTTAAAAGGAGATAAAATGAAAAAGGTATCAATTATTCTACCAGTTTATAACGGTGAAGAGTATTTAAATAATCTTATACCAAAGATCAGAAATCAACAATTAGATATGGAAATAGAAATTATAGCTGCAGTTAGTAAATCTAAAGATAATAGTTTATTAGTTGCTGATAATTTATGTGATATTACGTATTCTGTTGGAAATTTTAATCATGCAAAAACAAGACACGAAGCAGTGTTAAAATCTTCAGGTGAATATTTGGTATTTATAACTCAGGATATAACGCCCTTTAATGAATATTGGTTGCATAATCTAATTACACCGCTTTTAGAGGGTAAAGAAATTGTAGCTACTTATTCTAGACAAATTGCTTATAATGAATCCAGTTATACGGAAGAATTAGTAAGGAAGTTTAATTATCCTAATTATGATAGAGTTTGTAATAAGAATACAAAAGTAAAATGGGGAAGAAAAAATATCTTTTATTCAGATGCTTCTTCTGCAACAACTAGAGCTGTTTTTTTGAATTTGGGTGGTTATGACTTTGAAATAGAAACAAATGAGGATGTTATTTTTGCATTAAATGTTATAGAAAGTGGAAAGAGTATTCTATACAATTCAAATAGTAAAATTTACCATAGTCATGATTTTCGTATTCGTGAGGTTTTTGAAAGGTATAAATTGATAGGAAGTTTTGAGCAAAAGTATAAGGATCAATTAAAAGATTATTCTTCATTAGGAGAAGGTAAAAAGTTGCTTTTTTATCTAACAACAGCTTTAATTAAGAAATTTAAAATAAAAGAGTTGTTTTTGCTTGGTATCGATATGCCCACTAGGTATATAGGTTATAAAATCGGCTATAAAAAAGCTATTCAAAGGAACTATAAATAAAACATGACATTGGAAAATTAATACCAGACTGACTTAATCATTGATTTGAGTATTCTAGTAATGTGGTTATATTGAGTATTTATCGACCAACAATCGATGGGCTTGGGTAACGTCCTTTTTGATTGAGGATGTCCAAGGTAACTTTGTTAAATTCAAAATGGAACGATAATTAGCAGGTTAGTGTTGTAAATCGAAGACAAGATGCTCAAGCTCAGCTCATTAAAAGGTATATATAATAAGTTCGGGTGGAAAGCATAAAATTAAAAGTTCTTGGAAATTGCACAACATGAATTTTAGTTATAAAAGGCATCCGTTACTAGAATGGTTGCCTTTTTGATTTTAATTCCTTATATTTGAACCATCGTATCTATGTTAAAAGCCTGTGAGTTAAATAATCAGCTAATCATGTCATTACGAAGCATATCTTTTCATGTATAGTGCCATTTCTTTACAAGAATTAAGTGAACAAACTTAATCGTATGGAATCTGTTCATATATATATGACAGAACCATAGATTTGTGTTCTATTAAATGGAGTATAAAAAAATAAATCTTATTATGGAGGGATAGTCTTTGAAACGCAGGAGTTTCTTGATGACTACAATTATAGGTATACTGGCTTTTTTATTTGGTTATACAGTCAAAAAAGAAGGAGAAACGGTAGTATTAGAAAAAGTAAATCAGAGTAGGAATAGAGAGAGTGAAGTTGAGTCTGTTAAGCAGGATGTGGAAAAATTATGGAAAAGGGATGTCTTTAGCAAAAATACTTATGGAACTTTTGAAACAGCAACTGTTTTAGCTGCTATAGCGAATGAAGACAAACCAAGACCACAAGTGTTAGGTCTAACGTCTACTAAGCAAGCATCTCAATATAAAGAAAGGGATTCTGTAGCTTTTTACTGTTCAAATAGAAGTGTTTCGCCAACAGTATTTGTTAATTCAGGAATTATAACCTATAATCAAAAATATGTAAAAGTTAAAGGTGTTGTAATAAATAACATTGAGAAAATTATTCCGGGAATGCTCATAGATACACACCACACTCCAAATAGTTGGACTTCAATTGTTGAAAGTGTAGATGTTAATACACAAACTATATATGTAAAAGATGGTTGGTATAAAGTAAAGTCAGAGGGAAGTTCGCATCCAACAGTTCCAACAAGTGGAATTGGATTTGAAGTGAATCGTATTTCTAAAATTTGGGGTGTTAACAACAATGTGTTTTTACATGAAGGGGACACAACAGAGAAAGCAGTAGCTGAAGAGATTGGGTTATTTAAGTATATAAATGAAGGATCCATAGGTGGTATTGACCTTGTTAATTTCCAAAAGAAAGCTACTTATGGTATTCAAGTCCGTAAGTCAGGATTAACTGAAAATGCCGAGGGATTTGGTCATTGTTTTGTAGCTAAAGATTCAGAAGCTGCTTTTGTGTTTCACTCTTTAATTTCAAATAATTATGCTTTACTTTCATTTCTAAATGGAAATTCTACAAATGATGGTTTTATGATAAAAGCGGATGGGGAGTTAAATAAATTAAAATTACTTGTATCTACTTTTGAAAATAATCAAACAAAATATAGTGCTAGCGATCAAAAAATATTTTTATTGAAAAAATCATTACCTGAGACATTCACTATACAGAGTCCCGAAGGTAAAGCTGGTGAATTCATTTTTATACTAAATGTTGGAACTGAAATTATTACTTTAAAAAGTGAAGGAGGTAAAAACTTTGTTTATGGAGATGTAACAAAAAACTCCATGCAATTACCAAATAAAACATCTGTAATATTTGTAAGTGACGGATTAAGCTGGTTTGCAGTAGCTGGTAACTATAATCAAGTAAATATAACGAAAAAAGGTTTTCCTACTATAAATGCTACTCATATAGGTCAGACATATGTAGATTCCACAAATCGTGTAGCCTATATAGCAGTTCAAACTGGAAATGGCTCAAGTGATTGGGAACTAATTACTGCAAAATCATAATTTATTAATAAATGGAAGGGACGGTAAAAAAATCACTGGTAGTGGAAAATGTCAAAATAAAATTAAGCCTTTTTATAACAACGGAGATACATTCTGAATCGAAGAGGGTAAAGTCTGTTTCTGTTACGAATAAAGTACAACCTTTAATTTAAAATTATTAATAATACATTTATTGGACCCAAACTAAATTAAAGAGTCCAATTTATTTTTATTTTATTGGATCAATTTATTGGGGATGGGAATATATTTCCATTAAAAATACATGCCCCCTCTTAATAATGTGGTTACCAATAAAATTTTAGCGGAATAAGAGGGGGCATGTGAAATTGTGGGCATTAATACGATATCAATGGGTTCTTTTAAAATTTGAAAAAATTATTACGTTATTAAATATTAATATTAGGTTGATTAATCTCACTTTAAAAATGATAATTGGAAAGTACATCAGCAAAGAATGGAGAATGAAATGAGCCAAAAAAGTTTAATTAGTGTAATAACCTTTATAGTTATAGTTGCAATAAGTGTTTTTGCATACTTTGATTTACTAATAATTCTTCCATTTTTACTTATAGCCCCTATTTTCTTATTCTTATTATTAAAAAATGATTCTTTCTTAGTTGCGTCCTTTATTTACGTTTTTGTAATTGATTCAGGAAATGGTCTTTCGCCTGTACCGCTAAGAGAACTTCTATTCTTAATTTTACTTATTAAGTTGGTAATTAACTTTATAAAATATGAATTTAGAGATAATAAGGCTTATCTTTTTTTATTAATTTCAGTTTTGATTCCTACAACAAGTGTTATGATTTCAACATTTCGCGGCAATCTGCTCACTCATGCGATTGATGATGCTCAGGGTTACATATTTTTACTTTCAGGACTAGCATTATATAGTATTATTTATTTCAACCCTAATCTGAAGAAAGTCGTTCTCAAGCATTTTATTTTTGCTTCATCTATTATCGCGGTAGTTACAATCTGTTTATACATTTTAGATATAACAGGAATCTTTACATTAAATGAAAGTAGACAATTTTTGAGCTCAAATAACTTAGGATTCGCTGGAATAGAAGTAAATGGAAATGTGAGGATTTTCTTTAGAAGCCATATTTACGTAATGGTTTCATTATTGATCGTGTTTTCTTTAATTTTATATAGTAACACTAAAAAAATATTATTAGTTACGATAGGTTTAATTTTGGGCGCATCTATCTTAATCTCAAATACACGTGGCCTATGGTTAGGTACTACCTTTGGACTGGTATTTATTGCTCTATATGGTTCTTTAACATTCAAAAAAGTGGTTTTCTATTATGTCGCTATCATTGGACTAGTGAGTTCACTCTTTATTGCAAATGAGTTTTGGGAATCGGCAATTTATAGAATTAGTACAATTTTTAACTTTTCAACTGACCAGTCAAATCAGATACGAGGTCAACAAGCCACAGAACTTCTAAATGAATTTTATAATTACCCTATAATTGGTAAAGGTTTTGGTGCTTCTTTAAATAGTGGTTTTTACAGAATTGCTGATATTCCTTACACTTTTGAATTATCGTATTTTGAGCTTCTTTACAAATTGGGTCTTTTAGGATTTATAATTTTTGCAATATCAATAATTTCTATCTTTTTTGTCATTCGTTCTCAAAAAGAAAATAAACCAATGAAAATAGCGTTAACCGCTAGCTTTTTAGCCTTTTTATTGTTGAGTGGCACTAACCCCTACATTGTATCAAGCTTAGGAATGTTTTTATTATCTGTAATTTATGCTTTATCTCGGGAGACATACCATAATAATTATGAAAGTAGACCTAGCTAATCCAGAGTTTTTCAGTGTCTCTTTCTAATAACCTGTTATTCTCTATACTAGGCTAAAAAACTAACGGTTTCATTTTTTGAACTTCTTACTCTGCAGATTATAATAAAACGCACTTGCTTAGTTTTTTTACTTGCTTCTTTGTAACTATTAGGAAACATATTTTGGATATACCTCAATAAAGTTATTAGGAATGTAAATTGGTATTGGAGCGCTTTGGAAAAGGTTGAATGGAGATTTGCATTGAAGTTCCTACTTAACTAATAGTTATATCTGAAAGATTTTTTAAGAACTAGATAGAGAGATATATGTTACTAAATAGCATCCATCTTGAAGGTGGATGCCTTATTTTCTATGTCTCATCTTTTAATCTGTATCAAAAAGATTTATTTTTGTTCTAAAATTCATAAATAATATAAATAACTTTAATTATTCTACCAATAAGTCCATATAGGAATACTCTCATCAAGTGAATCCTTTTGGAAATTACTCATGTCTAGGTTAATGTAAATGCCCTTAGAATATTTACCTTAGATAAGTTAAATAGAGTGTTATCATTAAGATTTTTTTCCCTCATTTACTTTTGTAATTAATTGACCTTCTACTCAGCCCATCATACTGCGGAAGAGCCGTAAGTATATAAAATAAATAAACTTAAAAAAGGATGAATTTCATGAAAAAAATAATCGGTTTAACCTTCTGTTTTTTGCTGATTGTTTTTTTCATTTTTCAGCAGAAACATTCTCTATCAAATCACAAAGAAAAGATATACGTTGAAGATTTTAAAGGGGCTAATGATTCTGCGAAGATTCAGGCTGCCATTGATTATGCAAAGGCCAATAAGTTAAAGACGGTTATGCTGGATGATAGGGAGTATTCGATTTCATCACCGATCAAAGTTAGGAAAGGTGTTAAGCTGCTATTTGGATACGGAACGAAGTTCATTGTTGAAGGAAACTTCAGGGTGCTTGAGCTTGAGCAGAATGCTTCCATTGAAGGTGCTTATGTAGTGATAAATGATGCTGAATTTAATTCAGAGGTCATTTACTTAGATGGTAAGTATAAATATTATAATACCTGGAACAAAACGCATGTGAAGGATGTAAATATCATTAACTGGTCCGAAAGTAATCAGGGTACAGGGATATCTCTATATGCTGGCGGTAAGGAACATGAGATTTCTTTCGTGAACTTTGAAAATGTCAAGGTTGCAGGAATGGAGACTGGAGTAAAGCTAATAGCTGAAAAACCGTCTTCTGGTAAGGCCTGGATCAATGCTAATCGTTTTTTGAATCTATCATTAGAAGATTGTGTGAATATGATTTACATAGATAGTAACTCTACCGTACCGAACGAGGTTAGTGGTAATCAATTTACCAACTTACAGATACAGCCTTCAGGCAAAACAAAGAGCATTTTGAAGGTAAATGGGCAATACAATAAGTTTGAGGGAATGGCTTGGGATTTGGACAAAATCACACTTCAAAACGATGTTATTGAACTTAAGGACAATAGCATGGGCACTATCATTGATATCCCATCTCTGCCTATGAGTCGAATTGCTGACAGAGGTCAAGCCAATATCTTGAATCAATAATAAAAGAGAAAAGGGTGATTAGCTAGTAGATAGGCACACACCCTGTAATATAATTTGAGATAACATTAATGACTATTAATTAACTGGTACTATTGATCCTTATCCATGGGGAATAATCCTTTCCTCTTTGGATAACGAGTTTATATGTCAGTTTTTTTATTTAATAGTCATAGCTTTGTAGTGATAATTTGGCCTTGATCATTAATACTCACTTTCCACTTTGTTCCGTTTGGAGAAGCCATTGTCACAGCTTTCCCTTTTTGAAGTTCTAAATCTCCATATAATGTGCCGCCTGTAGTAGGCAACCAAGCTGCACCTTGCTGTAACGATGATCGTGCGAAGATCCGATTAATCCGGAATCGTTTGTGCTCTTGTGTATACCCGCTTAACGTCAGTCTAATTTTATAGAGCGTTTCCGCTCTTGTTTCTGAGATAACCGTGTTACCGGCATTAAATGGGAGATTTTTTGCAACTGTCCAAGGTCCATTTAAGCTTTGTTGATATTCAATCAATACGCGGCTGGGACTTTCATTCCATCCAAAATAAATACCAAAGCAATTTAGCATTTTAATAGGCTGTTTGGTAAAATCCAATTCAATCACAACCGGTAGGGAACTAGGGACATCGAGGTAATTTACACTTTGCTCATCGAGTAAATTGAAGCAGTTATTGATATTTCCTCCATAAGGTGCCTTTCCAGAAAGCTGACGTACAGCGTAGCGGACGTTTGCATTTACTAGGATATCGTCTTGATTCCCGACCAGATGGGCTTTTCCTAAGGCAAGAGGTGGATATACTTGGAGCGATTCTTCATGAGGAGATGTGCATCGATTGTATTGGCCGCGATCAAGGATGGATGTGGATACCTGATTCGAGCTTAGGTAGTTGTGATGGGATGCGGAGGAGAATTCAATGACGAGCGGAGGATCGTCCATTCGGTAGGTATCCCATATGATGCCTTCAAATATATTATAAGCACCTGAACATCGAATGACTTTTTTAGTTTGTTTTCGGCTTTGAACTTGAATTCCAGTAAAGGTGTTTCCGGAAATTTCGTAAGGTAGATCACTGCTTCCGACAATCTCGATTCCGTACTGGCAGCCATCTATAAAGATGGACTCGAAGGAGTTGGCATTAATCCAACAAGGGGTATCTACATTTACTAGTTTTTCGGTTTTTAAATAGAGTGCTGTATGGAAGTTTGTGATTTGGAGGGAGCTTGCCTTAAAGAAACTGATGAAGTCCCATGCTTTGTTGCAGTATAGATGGATGGCTATACCTTGATACGTTGTTGTACGGTTAATAATATTGATATTCGATATAGCTGTATGATTATGGATTTCAATTTGCTGTGCCCCGGAAAGAAAAATGACGGATGAATTGAAGCTAGTATCGACTACTTCAATCGTCCCGCCGGAGAGGGAAGCATCCTTTTGTAGTTCAAAAACCTGGAAATTACCTTTAACTATTAATGTTATCGTCGGATCAATTTCAAGATGGACATTTTGCTTAATGACAATGGGGGAGGAAAGGGTATATTGTTTCTTCCCTGTAATGACAACTTTAGAGTAGTTATTATTTACACAATAATCAATCGCTGCTTGAATGGCTGGAGAATTATCCGCTAGATTCGGATCGGCGCCAAAACAATCAATATTAGCAATATTTCTGTTCTGGCAATCCTCAGGGAGGTTGAGTGGGTCTGCCATATATAACACTCCTTTTATGGTGATGTTATATAGCATATGCTTGTCCAAAAAAATATGTATAGGTATAAAAAACAAAAACAAACGAGGTTTTCGTTTGTTTTTGTTTCATTGATAGGTTTTCAGTGTAGAATGAATCATATTCGAGAGGGAGAAGGATTCTTCTACTTTTTGTCTTGCTTTGCTTCCCAAGCGTTCTCTTAAATCCACATTATCTTGAAGCGTTTTAATTTGTTTGGCAAATTCCTGTTCTGAATGTTGTGAAATGAGAATCCCGGTTTCATGGTCCACAATCGCTTCTTTAATGCCTCCTACATCGACTGACATGATTGGAGTTCCTGCGGCCATCGCTTCCAGGACGACCATTGGAAAAACTTCTCTAAGAGATGTTAAAAGAAGTAAGTCCATATTGCATATAAATTCATACGGATTGGAGGCATTGCCCAGGAGCTTCACTTTATGGCGTAACTTTAAGTCTTTAATCATCTTTTCTACAAATTCCCGCTCTGGTCCATCTCCAGCAATATAAAACATCACATTAGGTACGTCTTTTAACTCATTAACGATTTTTAAGAAAAGTTCATGATTTTTCTCTTTTGATAAGCGGGCTAAAATTCCCACATTGAAGGTTTCTTTAGGCTGTAATTGTTTAAAAGAAAAGTGTTCAACATCCACGCCGTTGTAAATCGTCCTAATAAGATTCTTACTTACCCCCAGCTGAAGTAAGTTATCTTTTTCAAAATTACTGACCGCAATGATTTGCTCAACATGCTTATTCAGCATTCTTTTAAATAGAAAGGGCATCTTTTTTTCTAGGATGGTTACATTATGCTTGGTATACACCAGCTTGATATTTCTTCTGGTCAGTTTCTTGATGGCGATCGAATATAGCAGCATTCTTAAACTATTGGCATGAATGACATCGATGTGTTTTAAGCGGACTTCTTTAGTCAGTATGTTAAGATTGGCAAGGTGATTCTTTAAGCTTAAAGGGATGAATTGTTGTTTGTTATGAATTTGCTTGTACAATTCCCCAGTCGCAGCGGCAGAGTAGAACGTCATGTTTTCATCCTGGAGATGGTTTTCCAATTTGCAAAAATACATTTCAGCTCCGCCTGTTATGAGTTTATCTGTAAGTAGCAGGACATTGTTCATATACCTTATTTCCCTCCATTTAGTAAAGAGGCAGGCTGTGAACCTCTGTTTTTGTTGTATGCGTTATAGGCGTATTTGCTAAAATAGAAGTTAGCTTTTACGATATTTAATTTTTCCTGGCTTCGTAACAGCTTCCAATATCGGTAAGCAGCCTTAAATTTATTTCTTGAAGTGGAGTTACTTACAATCCGATATTTGGATAAGACTTTTGGTAGGCCATGCGCTTTATATCCTTGTCGTAACAGTAACAGCCATAATGCAGTATCCTCAGGCTGAATATCAGGCATTTCGATATGCTTGATTTGCAGCCTATCCAGCATCACGGTTAAACAGCCAATTGTTGTATTTCCGATCAGATGCTTATAATCCACCTCTTTAGGTGCCTTTACTTCAACATCAAGAGACTTACCTTCTTCATCTATTAAAGAATAGGAGGTGAAAGAGAAAGCTAGATTTCCCTTTTGCATAAATGCAACTTGTTCTTCCATTTTAGTTGGAAGCCACAAATCATCACTATCAAGAAACGCGATATATTTTCCATGGGCTTCTTTAATGGCTATATTTCTTGCGCGGGCAGCTCCGACATTCTTGGATAAAGGAATAAGTCTGATCCGTGAATCATTCTCTGCATAGGATTTAATGATAGAAACAGAATCATCCTTTGATTGATCATCTACAATGATCATCTCCCAGTTAAAATAGGTTTGATCTTGGACAGTTTTTATCGTTTCAGGTATAAAGGACGAGCAGTTATACGAGGGAGTTATCACGGAAACTAAAGGTCTGTCATCCTTTTTGCTGTAGGTCATTACATTCCACCTCTTTTTTCTCATATACCGAAATATATTTTAAAGTTAGTGCTAAAAAGGAAAAAAATGCTTCATTAATCATGAGTGAAAGGGACATCATCTGTATTAAGAAAGCAAAAAGAGTAAGCACAATGAACGGTTTTTCTTTATGTAACTTAGTCTTGAATAAAGTGATGATAAGCATTAATAAAAAGGAAAGGTAAAAAAGAAAACCAATGATTCCTGACTCTACTAAAACCTCAAGATACGTATTGTGAACATATAGCTGTTCATTATGCTCAAAAGCGTAATAATCGGAAAAATTAAAAGCTCCAATGCCCAAAAGAGGATTTGACATAAAGTAGTTAATCGCCTGCCCCCATAATTCAAACCTTCCGCTGCCCCCGTCCGTTGAAAAGTCAGAAATGCGGCTCGTGACGATTTCATTGAGATCTATATTGATAAAAGATCCAACAACATATATTACCGCTAAAAATAATAAGGAAACAGCTAACATTTTGATTTTTTTTGAGAAATTAGCTAACAGCATGTACAAAAAGACCACCAATACAAGCGCTAAAACACCGCCTCTAGAAAATGTAAGAAGGGAAGTAATCATACATAGGAGGAATCCAATTGAACGCTTGAATCCCTTTAAATTGGTTAAATAATAGGAAAAAAAGATTGTGTTAAAAAAAATGAAGATGTTGGGGTCATCCAGCAAACCGATTAATCTTGGATAATCCCGGTCCAATAATAATCCATATGATGTAATCTCAACACCTGTCGGAAATCTTCCTGTCACCTTTATGCCGATGACGTACAATAATAGGCTAATGACGTTAAAGATGATACCGACATTTGCAATTGATTTCTCAATCGCACTTAGCGAAGTTAGCTCCAGTACATATCTCATGATGAAATAACAGCCAAGTACGAGTATCACTCCTAGGATGACCCGAATGCTCGATTCAGGATACTGAGAAAACGCGCCGCTCAGACAATAGGTGAAATAAAATAAAAGCAAAAGGATTTCATAATGATAAAGGGTATGGAAATAAAAATCCCGAAAATGAATGCAAAAGAAAATGGCTAGAAAAATCATGTAAATTTTTAAAGAAAAACCGATGGAGATATTATATTTACTGAGCGTAATAAAAAATAACAAGAGAAAGACTGACCAGATAGAGGTGTTTTTATTAATTAGCAATCTTTCCATTCTCTTTTTGTCTCCCATCTTGTAAATGTTTGGTCTCATGTTTCTTTTTAATAAAGCCAACGATTAATTGCTTGATGCTCTTGTCGAGCAGTAAAATTAGAGCAGTGACGAAAGTGATGGTTGACACCATGGCCAGAAAAGGATACTTGGATAATAAGTTGAGCATCAAGATGAAACTAATGAAAAAGAAGGTACCATACGGCAGGATGACCTTGGAGAGTACCGTTCTTTTTTCTGGGTTGGCAGCGACATAGCCAAAGAATGAGACGATTTCCATGGTAAGGACGGCAAAAGCTGAGCCGGCCACTGCATAGTTGATGCTCAGAAAATAGAAGGAAACCACTCCGACGGTGATGGTTATAAACTGGACAATTGTACGCCGGTTCTGTAATCCCCTTGTTGTGAGACCGTCAGCAATGGCAATGTTAAAGCCTTGCAGAACGATTATAAAAGCCAATATTTTTAAAGGCTGAACCGCAGATCCCCACTCGGCTCCGAATAAAATGGTGACAAGGTAAGTGGCCAAGTAGAATAAGGTTATAGTCATGCACATGCCGATATAGGACATGATTTTCATTTGCAGGATATTCAATCTTGTGTGTTCTGCAAGCTCCCCTTGGTTGTATCGCTTAAATAAAAGCGGAAAAAAAGCGCCTGCGATGACCCCTGGTATTTGGTATAAAGCAGAAGGAATGCGATAGGCTACTGCAAAAAGACCGACAAGCGCTAAAGGCAGTGTTTTTTCCAGTACCAATGGACCCAATTGTGGGGTTAGCATAATAAATAACCCACTGATTAAAAACGGACTAAGATTCGTTAATAATTGTTTTTCAAAAGGAGATTTCCATTTTATTTCCGCTTTTTTCAGCAGTAAATAAAGGCTGTAAAATCCGCCGGCTAAATAAGAGAATCCATATAAAAAGGCTGCTAGATGAACATCCACTTTTAAGCCCATACTCACCGTGGTGGAAAGTATTAACGCAAAAGATGAGAAGATTTTTATCGACGCGATGAATTGCATTCTTTCAGTTAATTGAAAGTAGGTTATACCAATACTTTGCATCGGCAGGCCAATGACCATCGGGATCATTAGACTATAGATCATATAAAGAATTTGTTGTTCTTGATAAAGAATCCTTATGCCGGCAAAAAAAACAAAAAAGGTCAAAAGGGAGCAAACAATCCGAATCTTAATATAGGAAGAAAACGTTCTTCCTAAGTTTTCCTTTTTTGACCCTTCCCTTAAAAAAGTATTACTTGTCCCGAGGTCCGTAAAAAAATTCATGACCATGGCAAGAGCCAATGCCACACTGAAAATCCCGTAGTTCTTTGAGTTAAAATAATTTGCTAATAGAATGAGCGTGGCCGCATTTAGAACATTGGATAGAATGGTACTGTAAAATAAATGGACAATATTTTTTAAAATAGAGTTTTTCTTTGTATTCACTTTATTCGCTCCCGATTTTATGACGATAAAGTCGTTGGCTTGAGTAGTGGTGCAGGTGATTGAATTGTCTTTCTGGTTAAAGAAGGCTGATTTTGGTTTAAATAATATTCATATGTGCTCGCAAGACCCTGTTCAAGTGAATGAGCGGGGTGCCAACCCAATTTTTGAAGTGTCGTTTTATTACAGAGTAAGCTTTCTTTGATATCCCCATTTTTCGCTGGCTGATAAATAGGAGATAAATCATGGCTGCCAAAGGATTGAATAATCGAGAATAATTGATTGATGCTTGTACTGGTGGTTGATGAGACATTGAAGGTGCCGCTTTCTTCATATTCCAACGCCTTCAGATTGGCATCGGCTACATCCTTTACATAGATGAAATCCCTTGTTTGAGTGCCGTCTCCATAAATGACGGGCCGTTCATTTTTTATCACAAGATTAGTGAAGATCGATATAACACCGCCTTCGCCGCTAGCTGTCTGTCTTGGCCCATATACATTGCTGTATCGAAGATTCACATAATTTAAATCGTATAATTCTTTAGCAAGCTTTAGATAATCCTCTGCCGTTTTTTTTGAAGCACCATAGGGTGATAATGGAGAGGTAAGATGTGATAATGTGATTGGCATGACATCAGCATCTCCATATACAGCTGCTGATGAGGCAAACACGATTTTTTTAACGGCATACTTGTGAGAGAGCTTAGCGATGTTTATCGTTCCCATGATATTAATTCGTGCATCATTCGTAATATCCGAAATGGATTGTTGTACACTTACTTGTGCAGCTTGATGAATGACATAGTCAGGCCTAAATGTCTCCATGGCATTTTCAAGCAGGACCTCATCTTCAACATTTCCAAAGAAGGGTGTGACTTTGGCTTGGACATTCCCGATAGATCCGCTGGAGAGGTTATCATATATAGCCACTTCATAATTATTACGGATTAATGTATCGACAATATGAGAGCCAATAAATCCAAAGCCCCCAGTTACTAGTACTTTATTCATTTTTCACTACTCCTTTTTTAGCTTATCTAGCTCCATTACCAGTAAAGACTATGGTCAATGTTCGGAACAAAATCTTTATTTCCATAGCAAATGAGCGGTGTTGAATATAATATAGGTCGAAATACAGCTTTTCTTTTGGTGTTAAATCATAACCCCCATTTACTTGTGCCCACCCTGTTATTCCTGGTTTCACATATAAACGGTTTTTAAAGCCAGGCAAAAACTTTTCGAATTCTTTATAGAAATATTCTCTTTCAGGTCTTGGCCCGATGAGCGACATATCTCCTTTTAAAACATTAATAAGCTGAGGGATTTCATCAATCCGTGTTTTTCGTATAAAGGCTCCTATTCTAGTCACCCTGGAATCATTTGTACTTGCCCACTTAGGCCCATTTTTTTCGGCATCGATGCCCATGGAACGCAGTTTAATCATATTGAAGGGCTTCCCATCCAGGCCAAGTCTTTGCTGATAAAAAAAAGGGGAGCCAGTTGAATCAATAGGGATAAGAATGCAGAATAAAAGTAAAATAGGTGCTGTAAGTATCAGCATAAAAAACGAGATGATTAAATCCATAGTGCGCTTTATATTAAAATTAGATGATGTCGATAGTGCTTTTGTCAGGATTTCTTCCTGCCTATCGACTCTGACTTTCGAATCCACTGGTTATCCTCCCTGAATTAAGAAATGATCATTGTTCCTGAAATTTCGAGATTTGCCCGTTCAAATTGCATTTTCACACCGGCAATTTTCTCTAACTTGTCTCTGCCTTCTTGTATCGCTAATATTATGCCATCACAATATTTAGCAACGATATTTGCATCAGGTTTATTTAAACTGTCAGATGTATGAAATAAAATGAGGTCAAAATCCTTCTTCCACTCTTCAATCAGAGTTGGAAGGGTCTCTAATGTTAATAATGTTGCTGGTTCATAAATGGCTTCGCTTGTAGGTATACAAAATAGATGACCCTTTATATGTATAGCATGTTCGTTAATATTGGGCTTCTCGTTTAAAAGCAAGTTGGTCAAACCGAATGAATTATCGATATTAAACACTTGATGCAGCGAGGGTTGACGCAGATTAGCATCCACTACAAGCACTCGTTTACGCTGCTCCGAAAAGGCAAGTGCTAAGCACGCTGCTGCATTTGCAATATTCTGTGATTGTGAAAGAGATGTAATCATTAATATTGAATCGTCTTTATGAAGGTTAGACTCGATATTGTTACATATCGAATAAAATTGCTCTTTATTGATTTCATTTAGGTAAAAGGATTGTTTCCTTGTGAATTTAATACTCACTATATTCACCCCGTTTGGTGGAAGGTAAGGTTTTATATGTTGTTTTACGTTTTCTGCTAATTCTTTTGGTATTCAAATCCAGTCTCCCTAATAATGGAATTCCAAGAAGTTCAAGCTCCCTATCGGAGTAGGTTGAATCATCAAAGTGCTCTCTAAGAAGTGCTAAGCCTATTCCAGCAAAAAAGCCTATTACTATTGAAATGGCTATAATGAATTTCGGCTTTGGGAAAAGCAGTTCTGCTTGTCCCATTTCATTATCATTGAGAATACTAATCTGTTTTACGTTTGTAATGTCTTTAAAATTAGATATCGAATGCCTCGCGACAGTCTGGGCGATGTCTTTAGCGGATTCCGGGTTTGAATCCTTGACGGTAATCGTGATGATTTGTGAATTATCTCTATTTGTAATGGAAACTTGCTTAAGTAAGTCATAGCTTGAAGTCTTAAGGTTCAATTCTTCTTTAACTCCTATCATGATTTGCGGACTTTTAATGATGTCCATATACGAAAGGGCAAGCTGTCTGTTCTCTTGAACTTTGTTAATGGAAGCTTCCTTTTCATCCATACTTAAAGATCCTGCCAGAACTTGAGTGGAATACTGATAGGTTGGTTTCATAAGGTACATGGACGAAAAAATAATAAAACCAGTAATACAAAGGGTAGATAGAATAATGATTAATATTCGCTTTTTTAAGATTCGTATAAAATCTTTAATTTTTACTTTTTCATTCATCGATTTCACCACTTTTTTAGAGATAGTTAGAATACGTTCACAACTTGCAAAGAATTTTTATATAATAGTAAGCAATTATCCTATTTTGCGTTTTAAAGCTATGTGGTCTTTGGAAATTATTTTTTCGTTTCTTGTGAAATACGATCCGAGCCTCATGCATGGTTTTTCCACGAGTAGATAGGACGCTGAAGAGAGTAAAAAAGATAAGAAAAAGGAAAATATCAATATTAAACCGGTAGGAAGCATGTTATAGAATAGGTACATCAATGAGAATAAGGATGTAAGATGGTACAAATACAAACTATATGAAATTTTCCCGAGAAGAGTTAGCAATCTAGACCTTAAGACCGCCGAAATTTTTTGGGAACATACGCTCATGATGATAAAAATGCAAACACCGAATGAGACCACATAATCCCTAAAAATATAATTATTTAAAAAATCCACTTCGCCAATGATGCCTTCGTACATAAAACAGGTAATTGCCCCCAACAACAATGCAATTTTTACAGGTTTTTTCTTTTTCAAGGTATAGGAAAAAAGTTCATGTCGATATTTCGCTAATATTGCTCCCATCAAAAAAAGGGTACTGTAGTGGAAACTTAGAAGAATGCTGGTTATATCCCCACCAGAACCAAACAAATACAAAAAAATAGTCGACGAAAAAATTAAAACAAAAAGCCATAATAAAGAGTATGTAAGCTTTTTTCGTACAAATAAAAAAATCAGAACAGGAAATATAATCGAAATTCTCATTTCGTGGACAAGGGACCATATAACATTGTTATAGGCGTCTGTATTGTACTGCCCTATAAACAAAAGATGTTCTATTAATAAGGTAGGAGTATCCGGGCCTGTCCAAGATTTACTAAACCAGTTAGTGATAAAGGGCAAATCAATATGGCTTAAAAGCATTTTCGCCAATATAGCCATGCCTATTGCTACTAGATATGGTATATAAATTCGAAACACTCGTTTTATTAAGTATGTAGAATAGTGGAATTTAGCACTATTAACTGATAAATACAAAACAAAACCACTCAATACAAAGAATAGAATGACAGACTCATTTCCACTGCTGAAAAAAAGGCGTAAAGGAGTTTCCTTGAACAAATAAATCATGTAGGAGCTGCTTGAATCATACTGATAATTAGCATATGAAGGGTATACCATCAAATAATGCCCGATTAACACAATGAGAGCGGCTAAACCCCTTAAAGAGTCGAATTCCTCATATCTAGTCATATCCTCCTCCATATGAACCGTTTTTTTTATAATATAGCACTTGTTCTTAATAAAGTATAGTTAGTTCTTTAAAACAGACAAAAATAGACAAAAAATATAAAGTTTACCATCATATCCTAATTTTTAGGATCAATTATGAAATTCTAATGGGCAAATAAAAACTTTCTGAGAATAGTTGAAAGACGGAACACATCATGCTAAATTTCTGAACATTGGCTGAAAAATCCGCATAAGGTTTGAGGATCAACTAGTATGATCAGAGAGGGAAACATACAAGTAGAAGATGAAGGGTACAAATTACTAGAATAGATTAATAACGAAACTGATTGACATAATAATGTAAAGGTGGTAAGTTCAATTTGAATATTCGTTATAGAGAACAAGTTGTTCGTTGAAAGAATTTAGCCTGTGGATTCTAACGAAAAATATTAAATAAAGTAACAAAAAAATGTAATACTTGTACTTTTATAAAAAGAAAAGCTCAATTAATAAGTTAATAGAAGAAAGGATGATTTTTAATGCCTTTATACCAAATGAGAGAAGTATGGACACCTTTAAAATTAGTTGGAGTTAAGTTTTTTAAAACAGAAGAAGGAAGTATTTTTATGAAAGTATTTAATAAACGTCGAAGAAAGTTAAAGTAATGCATTATTTAAAATTATTGCACGTTAAGCTTATTTGTAATGAAATAAAAATTCCCAATACTTAGTTGTTTTTTTAAGAATATTGTAGAATGATGGCGGAAAATAACGAAAAGTATTTTAGTTAATCATCAGCTTTTTAAGTATAATTAACATGAATATATGGGTATGTCGACTTAATAAAAGTTAGACTTACATATTTTGCGCATGAAACTAAATTGGAAAATCATCATAATGTTAAATATTCTTGAGAAAAGCAAACCTATTGAAAAATAGGGACGCAAAATTACAGGTCTAAGGCTTTGCTAAGACGGCTGTGTTACCACAAATTAGGCGGAATTTGTCATGGAAGCAAACAATGAATTGGAAGAATGGGTTTATTTAATGTTAGAGGCGAAAAATTCAGGCTTGTCCATTGAAGATGTGAATGATTTTATCGGAGAAAATGGATCAAGAGAAAAACATTGCATCATTGGATAAGCAATATGTACCTTAGGGAGGGCTGTTATACAGTCTTCTTTTTTTGTTTTCATTACCATAAAAGGTATCCAGAATAAAGCACATGGCGATAATAATAAAAATGCAACCTATTGAGGGAGATTTTTATTATGGATGTGCCTATTGCCTTTTTGAAGGGATTAATGTGGGGAACTTTATTAAGTGTACCGTTATGGTTATCATTTTTAGGTTGGATAAAAATAATAATGAATGTTTTAGAATAAAACCCTTAATTTATTTAAATGAATAAAGAAGGATTTAACATATTGATAATTGAATTTATTTTATATACATAATGTGTTTTAAGTTGTCTAACCCTTCTACGGATTTTGGACTATAGCAAAAAAATTGTTAATAAAAACTTAAATATTTTTAGCTGTATGTCGATACTACATATAGAGATCAAGCAAAGGGACTTCGCAAAAGGCGAAGTCAGATAGCTGCCATCAAAATATAAGGAGATCATTTGATGACAAAAAACAAATTCATTACGTTCGAGGAAGTTTATGAAAAGAAACAAAGAAGCAAGAAAATTTTTATTGGGACTTATATTACCATTACATTAGTTTTGATTTCATTAATGACTTATTTTATGGGGCAAGCATAATTTGTAGTATCGTAGGGGGCTGAGGAATCGGTACTTTTTTGTTTTTATCCACACATGTTGACTAGTAGTATTCCTTCCTACTTTGAATATTAATAAAATGTTAATTTTCAGTTGTTTTTCTCTATTATAGTAGATTCCACTTGCCGATCCCTACTATAATAAAAGAGTTATATTCCTTATTTTTGAAAAAGAATTGGGACAACTTATGAAATGGTGGAGTTGAGATTTCAAATGGATTTTTTGATATTTTAAAAGACACTTTTGCAAAAGGCGAGTTTGGGCAGGATGTTACTGTAAATGAACTTGTGGAGGAAATTAAGGAGAAATTAAGCGGAATCATCGAACAACCTGATAGTATATGATCCGTAGATACTTCGACCTAGCTTATTGATTGACGTTGGGTGCTTGGCGTAGAATACTATGCTTTCGTTTTCAGGCGCTCTTATGTGTCCTTTTTTATGCTAGTGCTGATGAACTTCATCTAAAACTAAGGTGGCAAACTCACTTATGGCAGAATGTCATGCTGGACACGTTTGGTAGTTTGCTTGGAATCTTCTATTCATTTTTCTTGTATCAGTGGAAAGGCGTCATCGAATTTGAAAAACTATTTCAATACATATAATAAAGGAGCATATCTACAACATGCTTCTTTTTTGTCGTTTATGAATGCTACGGCTATGAGGGTGAGGACTGGTGCAGGAGCTTGTACCATTTCTCATTGGCAACACGATTGAAAAAGCGTTTCAAAGTTGCGATTTAATTTATGTGCAACACCGGTGCCAGGTATTGTTGTATGGATGTGCAGACCTTTCAGTATGATGTAAGCCGATACTAAGAAAGTGAAGAGCTGGATTCTGGATAAGGTTGGAGGGCAGCATAAAACGGCCTATGAAATTCCAGTTACACAGGTCTTCAATTCTCGCATTAGGGTGTTTATCTTCAACAAGATAGCTATGTTATCAAAGAAAAAGGCGAATGCTGTTTGTTATGGGATTATCGGTTTAAATAGATTCCTCTCCTTTTTCAGGCTCGAGTTCGTTTTATTGAAAAGGGAGAGGCGATGCTCTCATGTATTGCCGAAAAGAGCTACTTCTCATGAAACATATTTCATTCTTGATCGATCACTGATGGCTTTCAGAATAAACATTTTGTCCTGTTTGCTTAGCATCGCCCAGCTGCCTGCTTTGATTTTCATACAAATCCACTCCTTTTGTTTAGGATTATTTATTAAAGTTGATGAATGACGGTTGATGGAATTCTGGGTCCAGTGAATGATAGTGTCAAGTGATTATAGGGGCAAGGGGAAGATGGAATTGTCAGCTCATATTAGATTATACCGTCTTTTAGTGCCTAATAAACAACAAAAATTCCAACAAATCTCTACAATTGGTGTTCGTTTTTTGTCAGAATATTGGACGGGGAAAATGAAAAAGCTGTCGGGATGCGGGTCCGGACAGCTCTTTCTTTTTTTCTTATTTGATGGATAATTGTTCTTTTAATTCGGATTGAACCTTTTCTTTTTCTTCATCCGACACAATATTATAGTAGACTCCTTCGATTTTCGTTCCATTGCCTGGAATGGTTGCTTGTGTTATGCTTTTGCTTGCGTCCCTGTAGTTCTTTTGGATGTCCATCATGTCATCAAACGTCAAATTCGTCTGGATATTTTTACTTAATGCATCGAAGACATCATCGTATTTCGTAAGTGATGAAAGGCTAGCACCTTCTTTTATGACAGCCTCGATTATGGAACGTTGTCTGGATTGACGGCCATAATCACCATTCGGATCATCATATCTCATTCGCGAATATTTAAGCGCATCTTCTCCATTGAGATTAATGCTCCCTTTTGCGAAATGGACACCTTCATAAGTGAAATCCAAATCGTTTTGCACTGTCACACCGCCGACTGCGTCAACGATATCCTTAAAGCCTTCCATATTGATCTTCATATAATAGTCGATTGGGATATCAAGGAAGTTTTCAACTGTATCCATGGACATTTTTGCGCCGCCGAAGGCAAATGCATGGTTGATTTTATCCTGTGTTCCATGACCGACGATTTCGGTCCGTGTATCACGCGGAATGCTTAGCATTTTGACCGATTTCTTTTGTGGATTGACTGTCAAGACGATCATTGTATCTGAGCGGCCTTTGTCGCCATCACGTTCATCGACACCGAGCATGAGCATTGAGAATGGCTCCTGATCGGATAGTGCAAGGTCCTTAGCTCGTTTATCGGTGGTGCGGTCTATTGGTGTATGCATCGTGTCAACGGTTTTTGTCAGTGAATTCCAAACGGAGTAGGCAAAGGCTCCCCCAGCTAATATGAATAGTAGGACAATTACCCCGACTACCTTCAGCCATGTCCGCTTCTTTTTCTTCTTTTTTTCATGTCTCATATTTTACTTCCTTCCTCTTTTTGTAACCACTTCATCTATTATATTTAATTTCATAATAAAAGAATAGTATATTTTGCTACTTTATAATACCTTTGACATATTTGGAAGCCAATAAAAGGTTTTGTAATGACTTGAAAGTTTAATAGTTTCATATTATTAGTTTAAAGATTTTTGAATTGAATGCTGATATAGCAGGGGTTTAATAAGCTATGATTTTGTAGGAGCACGCTTATAAAGTCTAGATTTCATCTAGGTAAATAGTCGTGAAATTTTTCAAGGGGAAGGCCGTATTGAAAACGGTGCTTTCAAGCTGCCTTTGCAATTCCTGGTGACAAACAAAGGAGAAGGACGGTATCCGCTGATCGCGATGTGTTTTCATTTGCCGTTCCGGAAAATGTTTCAGCTGAGCAAGTATGCCAGCGATAGGCCAAACTAAAACATCGTTTACATCCTGAACCGTGACAAAATCCGGGCAAAGGAAAGCTCCTGTGTAGCCATTTCATTCTATATAGAAATATGTTGAAGTAACTCCGGAAAAAATTCCGGAGTTTTTTTATTAAAAAGTAAGGCCCTTTTTTAAAAGTTGAATAGAATGGAAAAAGTGATTTTTCAAAAGGGGATTTCTAGGCGTACGACGATTTCCTACAAAATGGGTGATAAGCAGAGTCCGTATTAGAAAGCAGGCGCATATATATGCAGTACGGATATCATTAAAGTATAAATAACTATTGGAGGCTAAAGGAAAAATGGCAGAGACTGTTGGTTTACCGTACCTTGATGCTTTAACAGGAAAATCGGTGAGGGTGTTTAAAGGCGGGCCAGATTCTAGAGAAGGCCAGCTTATAGGAGTGCTAAGCGATTATATCGTTTTACAAACAGGGAAAAATGAACAAAGTCAACTTGTGTATTACGCAATCGATCATTTAAAAATAGTTGTGGCGAATGCGAGAAAGTCACAAGTCGATTTATTAGCCGACAACGAAGAAGAAACAGTATTTCCGACCAGTTTTTTAGGATTGCTGGCATCTCTTCAAACTAGCTGCATTCAAGTTAATGGCGGCGGTCCGGCATCTAAAGTTGGCCGGGTTGTAGATGTGAAGGATGAATTTTTAGTTTTATCCACGGTGAAAGATGGGCTTGTTTTATACCCGATTTCCCATATTAAAAGTGTAACAGTGATGGAACTTTCAGACGATCAGTTATTTCCTGAATTTGTATATAACGGAACTGATACGCTCAATGGCATACTAACTCGCTTAGTCCACAACTGGGTATCCGTTTTTGCTGGTGGACCTGAGAGGGTTGAGGGCATCCTGATGGAAGTGGCTGATACGTACCTTATCGTTGTGCATAATCAAGAATTATTTTATGTGACAACCGATCATGTCCAATTCGTGGCCTTAACTGTGCAGGTAGAGGAAGAAGCTGAAGAGGAATCAGGTGAAAAATCCGAAGATGGAGGTTCGTCAGACGGAGGTGCATCAAACGCAAATTCAGCAAATGGAAATTCAGCAAACGGAAGTAAAAAAGATGAAAGCAGTTCATCAGAAGAAAGCTCTTCATCAGAAGAAAGCTCTTCATCAGACGAAAGCAGTTCTTCATATGAAAGCTCTTCAAGCTCAAGCTCAGATGAAAGATCAGGAAGACGCAGAAGTCCTCGTGCAAATGCATTCAAGCAAATTTGGATTGAGAACTTAATCAAAGCTTCAAATCAAAATATCCGGTAAAGAAATACCAAACAGGTACAGCAACCAAAATCGAGTTGTTGTGCCTTCTTATGGAAGGTGGACATGCCGTTGTTTCCCAAGATGGATTCATTGGGATTCGTTACACCATTTTGATTTATTTTTTGATTTTCAAAAGTTTATGTTCAAATGCTTTTAAAATGGCCAAGCAACCATTCTGTTTGGTTGATTTTAATAGAAAGGGGGAAGCGTCGCTTGTTAGCAAAACATATAGGCCAGTATATGGAACTGGAGCTCTCGGGGAATATACATGTAGCGGGGATTTTAATTGAAGTAAGTTCGGACATCATCGTTTTGTATACTGGCAAAGTCTACCGTTACGTTCCATTCCGGCACATTAAGAATTTTTCCTTTCCTATGATAGATGAGGAGATTGGTTCGGGAGGAGAGCCGGAGATTGACGAGACATCGTTCCGAAAATTACTGATGAATGCGAAGGGGATGTTTGTTGAAATTCTGCTCACGAAAAAAAACTCGGTTCATGGTTATATCGTGGGCATCATGAATAACTATTTCGTCTTTTATTCGCCAGTATTTAAAACGATGTTCATTTCGATGGATCATTTAAAGTGGCTTTCGGTTTGTGATGATGAAAAGGGACCATACGGCTTGAATAAAGGGGAACAATTGGCACAGGTTTCATCTTTAAGCTGGGCCAGGACATTGGAGGAACAGGTGAAAAAGTTAACCAATAAACTGGTGGTGCTCGACTTGGGGATGCATCCGCAGAATATCGGGATGATCAGTGCGGTGAAAGATGGCATCATTGAGATGGTGAATGCTCAAGGGGAGGCGATTTTTGTCAACATGAGGCATGTTAAAAGTTTTCATTTCCCACAATAAAGAAACTCCGGGTCTAGAAGTGACCCGGAGTTATTTCTTTTTATCGATATTTTCATAGACCGAGGCAAGGGCTTGTTCAAATTTCCCGCTCTTTTTCGGTATGTAGTATTTTTTTCTGCGCAGTTTGTCCGGTAAGTATTGCTGCTTCACCCAGCCATTCTCGTAATCATGCGGATAAAGGTAGCCGATGCCGCGTCCGAGTTCAGTGGCCCCTTTGTAATGGGCATCCTTAAGATGATCCGGTACATCTCCACTATGGCCGCTGCGAATGTCGGAAAGAGCCGCATCAATTGCGGAAATGGCCGTATTCGATTTAGGTGATAGGCATAACTCGATCACGGAGTTGGCAAGTGGAATCCGGGCTTCAGGAAAACCGAGCCGTTCAGCGGCTTCGACTGCAGCGAGGGCCCTGGGACCAGCCTGCGGATTGGCAAGACCTATGTCTTCGTAGGCAATGACCACCATGCGGCGGGCAATGCTGACAAGATCGCCGGCTTCGACCAAGCGCCCCAAATAATGAAGGGCTGCATTCACATCACTGCCGCGAATTGATTTTTGGAAAGCCGACAGAACATCGTAATGGGCATCTCCATCCTTGTCATGTGAGAAGCTTTTTTTCTGCATGCATTCCTCGGCAATTTGCAGATCTATATGAATCGTTCCGGAGTCATCAGGTTCGGTGGAAATGACGGCGAGCTCAAGAGCGTTAAGCGCACTGCGGACATCTCCGTTCGAAGCCGTCGCGAAATGGGTAAGGGCATCAAGGCTGACATCCGTTTTATATGCACCAAGCCCGCGCTCTTCATCATGAAGTGCCCGTTCCAGAGCTTTGGTTATATCATTGGTTTCCAATGATTTGAGCTCGAAAATCTGGCACCGGCTTCGGATGGCTGGATTGATTGCATGATAGGGATTGCTGGTCGTTGCACCGATCAAGGTGATCATCCCGTTTTCAAGATATGGCAATAGGAAATCCTGCTTCGCCTTATCGAGCCGGTGAACCTCATCAAGCAGCAGAATCACTTTCCCGGACATCTTAGCCTCGGCAGCCACGATTTCCATATCCTTTTTATTATTGGTCACCGCGTTCAGTGTCCTGAAAGCAAACTTCGTGCTTCCGGCAATCGCACTTGCAATCGAAGTCTTGCCAATTCCCGGCGGACCATACAGTATCATGGAAGAAAGCTGCTTGGCTTTCACCATCCTTGCGATAATTTTCCCTTCACCGACCAGATGCTCCTGCCCGATGATCTCATCTATCGACCGAGGCCGCATCCGGAAAGCAAGCGGTTTAATATTCATTGCGCACCTCTCCTTTTTATATAAGGTATCACAACTGATGGGGGAAATGCGCTGATTATGCTGTAAAAGAGGGTGAATTCCTATTATAGTAGTCGGTTTCGGGATTTAATTTGTGCTGTGAGATCGATAATTCAATCAAGCGGGGGACTAATTCGACCTACCGGGGGACTAATTCGACCTACCAGCGGAAAAATCCGACCTATCCTTATATGAGAGAATTTAATAGATAAACTCTGCCTCTAGTATGGCCGGAATGATTCAGTTTTAGTGAAAGTAATAGTTTTTTTGCACTGGATGGGGATTGGATTTGTAGGAAGTTTCGAAATTCCCTGTTGGTAATGGTAGGTTTGACGAGGTATAGATAATCATAAAGTGCCGAAATGTGAGCATCGAGGGAAATATCCAAACAGGTACGGCAAATCCACTTTCTTGATTTCCGCTCCATGGAAAATGCATGACACTTATCGCAGAATACTCCGGTTTGGAGGGCGGTAATCGGAATTCTATAATTGTCTAGCGGTTTAGGAATATAAGGGATGTGACCATCAAGCAATAGATCCGATAATCGTTTCATTGCTCTAGTAGAAAGGACATCTTCGTTATACTTGTTTTTTAATTCCTCAATTTTAAGTAGAATCCGATCCTTACGTATCACTTTTCTATTAATATCCGTATTCCCGGCCCGAATGATCGTTGAAGAATTGGCACTGACTACGAGAGTTTCAACTGGAAGGTTGTTCGTTCTTTTTGTTTTTAACCAGTCTAACAAGTGCTGGCGCTGCCGGCTCACTTGCAATATGGGATCATCAAAAGCTTTGGTTTTCCCATCTGGGTTTGTACGGATAAGTTGATTGAATGCATTATCGAAAAAGATTTCACCAGCCATGTTTTTGACTTCAAGGATTAAAAGGAAAGAGGATGTGAGAATGAGGATGTCCATTTGGAAGGGAAAAGATGATCCAATAAGTCGGAGGTCATGAAAGAGTAGATACTCTTTTTCAGGAAGGAATTTAAGAGATTGGAAGACTCTGTTTTCACCGTTGTATCCGGCCTTGATTTTTTTGATATCATCAATTATTGCCGGGTGCTTCGCATGCCCAGGAGGTAAGCGTCTCATCAGAGCTTCGAGCATGTCTATTTTTAAAGGCCTCTTGCAGTTTTTAATGATCATGATAACCACTCCTTATAGATTTAAGTGAAGTATTCTCGGTTAATTAAGTGATTTCCTGTATTTTAGTGAAATTAAATGTGGCATGTAACGTACTTTTGTATTAATTCGACCTATCCTTCCAATAATCCGACCGTCCGAGCGAAAAATCCGACCTATCCCCACAATAATCCGACCGTCCGAGCGAAAAATCCGACCTAGCGTAAATAATCCAGCTTCCAAGCGAAAAATCCGTTCTAGCACCCAATAATCCGACCTAGCGTAAATAATCCAGCTTCCAAGCGAAAAATTCGACCTATCCCTGCAATAATCCGACCGTCCGAGCGAAAAATCCGACCTAGCGTAAATAATCCAGCTTCCAAGCGAAAAATCCGTTCTGGCACCCAATAATCCGACCGTCCAAGCGAAAGATTCGACCTATCCCCGCAATAATCCGGCCGTCCAAGCGAAAGATTCAATCTATCCCCGCAATAATCCGACCTAACCCAAAATCCTGTCCCATACCCGATAAAAATTCGTCAGCCGATCTATTACATTCCATTCTTTATTTTCATTTTTCCTACCTCTCCAATTAGGATAATTTGACAAATGAAGGGCGGGTGAATGCATTTCCGGCGGGAATATGCTATAATTTCAAAAGAATTTAGAAACGGATAAATAATTTGAGGTGTATATGTATGAAGATATCTACTAAAGGCCGTTATGGTTTGACGATTATGATCGAGCTTGCTAAACATTATGGAGAAGGCCCGAAGAGTTTGAAATCGATTGCCCAGACGCATAATCTGTCGGAGCATTATTTGGAGCAGTTGATTGCGCCGCTTCGTAATGCGGGGTTGGTGAAGAGTGTCCGCGGTGCGTATGGCGGGTATATCCTGTCTAAAGATCCTCAGGAAATTACTTCGGGTGATGTCATTCGTGTATTGGAAGGGCCGATTACCCCTGTTGAAGGAATTGAGGATGAGGAGCCGGTAAAGCGCCAGCTTTGGATCCGGATTCGCGATGCTGTGAAGGATGTATTGGATAATACGACGCTTATGGATTTGGCGAGCTACAAGGATACGGGTGAAATCGATTCTTATATGTACTATATTTAAGTGATTAGCAATGCGCCTATTATGTAGGCGCTTGCGTTTTTTAATGGAGGCGACAAAAAAGTGGACAGAATATATTTAGATCATGCTGCGACTTCACCGATGCATCCGAATGTGATCGATAGGATGATGACGGTCATGAGCCATGACTTCGGGAATCCGTCGAGCATTCATGCGTTCGGGCGGGAGGCGCGCCATGTTTTGGATGAGGCGCGTTCGAGTATTGCAGCTAGCATCGGTGCGGGGCGGAATGAAATCATTTTCACGAGCGGCGGAACCGAGGCGGATAATACGGCGATCATTGGTATTGCGAATGCTTATAAAGAACAAGGAAAGCACATCATTACGACGGAGATTGAGCATCATGCGGTTTTGCATACATGCCAATACCTTGAGAAGTCTGGCTTTGAGGTCACATATTTACCTGTGAATGAAGCGGGGCTTATTTCAATTGCCGATTTAAAGGCGGCATTGCGGGATGACACGATTTTGGTTTCGGTCATGTTCGGCAATAATGAGGTTGGAACGATCCAGCCGATTGCTGAAATTGGGCAGCTGCTAAAGGGTCATCAAGCCATTTTCCATACGGATGCGGTTCAGGCATATGGTTTGATCTCCATCGACGTCCGTGAGTTGGGTGTGGAATTGCTTAGCGTATCCGCACATAAAATCAACGGTCCAAAAGGAATCGGCTTTCTTTATATACGTGAAGGCTTGAAGCTGAATCCTCATTTATATGGCGGGGAACAAGAACGCAAGCGCCGTGCTGGTACGGAGAGCGTGCCTGCAATTGCCGGTTTTGCAGAAGCTGTTTTAATTGCACAAAGCACGATGGAAAAGAAAAAGGAGCAATACAAGCGTTTTAAAGACGTATTGCTTGCCGTCTTTGATGAGGCGGATGTACAATATGAAATTAACGGATCTATGGAACAGTCGCTGCCGCATTTGCTGAATGTTAGTTTTCCGGGTACGAATGTGGAATCGATGCTCGTCAATATGGACTTGGCAGGTGTTGCTGTATCGAGCGGATCCGCTTGTACTGCTGGGTCAATCGATCCGTCGCATGTTCTTGTGGCGATGTTCGGGAAAGATTCGGAGCGGACGAAGAATTCGATTCGTTACAGCTTCGGTCTGAACAACACGGAAGAGGAAGTAAGGCAGGCGGCTGAAACCACCGTTAAAATCGTTAATAGATTAGTGAGAAGATAATTCTTACTTTAAATAAATGAGGTGACAGAATGAGAAAAGCACCACAGGACACCCGCGTCGTCGTGGGTATGTCAGGAGGCGTGGATTCTTCTGTGTCAGCCCTGCTATTGAAGAATCAAGGCTATGATGTGGTCGGGATTTTCATGAAGAACTGGGATGATACAGATGAAAACGGAGTCTGTACGGCAACGGAAGATTACAATGATGTAATTGCCGTTTGTAATCAAATCGGCATCCCTTATTATGCGGTCAATTTTGAAAAGCAGTATTGGGATAAAGTTTTCACTTATTTCTTGGATGAGTATAAAGCGGGCCGTACCCCGAATCCGGATGTAATGTGCAATAAGGAAATCAAGTTCAAGGCATTTCTTGAACATGCAGTCAGCCTTGGTGCCGATTATGTGGCTACAGGTCATTACGCACAGGTTGAATACCGGGATGGCGAATACAAAATGCTTCGCGGTGTCGATAATAATAAAGATCAAACGTACTTCTTGAACCAGCTTACTCAAGAACAGTTGGAAAAAGTCATGTTTCCGCTTGGACACATTGATAAGAAGGAAGTCCGTGAAATTGCGAAAGAAGCGGGTCTTGCCACGGCAACGAAGAAAGATTCTACTGGCATCTGTTTTATCGGTGAACGCAATTTCAAAGAGTTTTTAAGCAATTACCTCCCAGCTCAGCCCGGTGATATGGTCACGATGGATGGCAAGGTCATGGGCAAGCATGACGGATTGATGTATTACACCATCGGTCAGCGTCATGGTCTAGGGATTGGCGGCAGCGGCGAACCTTGGTTTGTTGCGGGAAAAGACTTGAAGCGCAATGTTTTATATGTGTGCCAAGGCTTTGATAATGATGTGCTGTATTCCAATTCCCTTCGTGCAGTGAATGTCAGCTGGGTAGCGGAACATATACCTGCGGGTGAATTTACATGTACGGCAAAGTTCAGGTACCGTCAAGAGGATAGCGGTGTTAAGGTGAAGGTCTTGGACAATGGTGACGTCGAAGTCATCTTTGACGAGCCAGTCCGCGCGATCACACCTGGACAAGCAGTCGTATTCTATGAAGGTGAAGTGTGCCTTGGCGGCGGTACGATTGATGAAGTATTTAAAAAAGGTGAAAAACTGACTTACGTAGGGTAAAATAAGCATGTCCCCAGCTGTGTTTGCGGTTGGGGACTTCTTTTGGATTGCGGGTATACCGCCTGAATTCGACCACTGGCTTATGCTATACTTTTTATAATAAAAATGGAGTGTGAATGGATATGGATAAGAATCAACAAGGAATTGAATTTATGCAGCAAGGGAAATACGAAGAAGCGGCGAAAGTTTTTAATGAGGCGATCGAGGAAAATCCGAATGAGCCTGTTGCTTACATAAACTTTGGGAATGTATTGACTGCCGTGGGTGAAACGGATAAAGCGGTCAAGTTTTACAAAAAGGCGATCGAGCTGGATGAAAATGCAGCAGCGGCTTACTATTCATTAGGAAACTTATATTATGAATCAGATTCTAAACTAGTGGAAGCGAAGGATATGTTCGAAAAGGCAATCCGTTTAGGACTGGATAACAGCGATGCTTACTTCATGCTTGGATTGACATTGATGGCATTGGATCAGCCGAAATTGGCGATGCCTTATTTACAGAGAACGGTGGAGCTGAGCCCTGAGGACGTTGATGCAAGATTCCAATATGCGTTATGTCTTGCTAATGCGGAATTATATGATGAATTGATCAATCAGCTGAATTTAGTTGTGGAACAGGATCCGGGCCATGCGGATGCTTATTATAATTTAGGTGTTGCGTTTGCAGGGTATCGTGAGGATGCTAAGGCTGCGATGGCTTATTTTGACAAGGCTTTGGAAGCACAGCCTGACCATATGCTTGCTGCGCACGGTAAGAAACTGTTGGAAGAAATGAATGCTGAGTAAATAAAAAGCATATGCATGGAAAGGTGGGGAGAAGCGTTGAGCCAGCAAGATTCGTTGGATTTGTTTTCAGAAGAGAAAATGTTCATGAAAGGAAGTCATTTAGTGACGATCTTTCATAATGAAGAAAATATGTACTCGGTTGTAAGAATTCGTGTGCATGAAACGAATCTGAATTATGAAGAGAAGGAAGCGGTCGTAACAGGTTATTTTCAAAGGATGCATGAGGATGAGATTTATATTTTTTATGGGGCCATGAAGGAACATCCCCGTTTTGGCCTTCAATTTCATGTAGAGCATTTTCGCAAGGATCTGCCTCAATCCAAGGAAGGCATCGTCAGTTATTTATCAGGTGACCTTTTCAAGGGCATTGGGAAAAAAACAGCTGAAAGCATTGTTGAGACACTGGGTGAAAAGGCAATTTCAAAAATTCTGGCTCAGCCCTCGCTACTTGATGATATCCCGAAGCTATCCGGGGAAAAGGCAAAGGGCCTCTATGATACATTGGTCGAGCATCAAGGTCTGGAGCAGGTGATGATCGCCCTGAATCAATATGGCTTCGGTCCGCAGCTGTCGATGAAGATTTATCAAATGTATAAACAGGATACGATCACGATGGTTCAGGGAAATCCGTATAAGCTCGTTGAGGATATTGAAGGGATTGGTTTTGGACGGGCGGATGAGCTTGGGCATCAGCTCGGCATTTCCGGCAGCCATCCTGACCGAATCAAGGCTGCGTGCTTGTATACGCTTGAATCACAATGCCTGCAGGACGGAAATATCTACATAGAAGCCGAGCAGCTTTTGGAAGCGGTCAAACGGCTGCTGGAGGAAAATAAACGGGATCGCATTGAATTCACGAACATTTCCTCGGAAATAATCGAATTGACGCAAGAGGGGAAAATAGTTGTCGAGGATCAACGAATTTATCCTCCTTCGCTATTCTATTCGGAAAAGGGAATCGTAATGAACATCAAGCGGCTGCTTGCTCAAACCGAGTATGAGGACCAGTTCCCGGAATCGGAGTTCTTGCTTGCACTTGGGAAGCTGGAAGAACGTCTGGATGTTTCCTATGCCCCGGCCCAAAAGGAAGCGATCCAAACGGCCCTGCAATCACCCATGTTAATCTTGACGGGCGGACCGGGTACCGGTAAGACGACAGTCATCAAAGGAATCGTTGAGCTATATGCAGAGCTGCATGGCGTATCCATGGACATTAACGATTATAAAAAAGAAGGAAGCGATCCATTTCCATTCGTACTTGCAGCCCCTACTGGCCGTGCAGCGAAGCGCATGGCCGAATCGACTGGGCTTCCCGCTGTTACGATCCACCGGTTGCTCGGGTGGAACGGGAGTGAAGGTTTTTCCCATGATGAGGATAATCAGCTGGATGGCCGTATCGTAATCATCGATGAGGTTTCCATGGTGGATACGTGGCTGGCCCATCAATTGTTTAAAGCTCTGCCGGAAAATGTCCAAGTGATATTGGTTGGTGATGAAGATCAGCTGCCTTCTGTTGGACCTGGGCAGGTTTTAAAGGATTTGCTTGCATCGAATTGTGTACCGACTGTCAGTCTTGAACATATTTATCGTCAAGCCGATGGCTCGTCGATCATTGAATTGGCCCATGAAATCAAAAAAGGAAGGCTTCCGGCTGATGTCACGAAACAGCAAGAAGATCGATCGTTCATTCGCTGCCAAACAGGTCAAATCGCCCAAGTAATCGAGAAAGTCGTTACCAATGCCAGGACGAAAGGCTTCACGGCCAAGGATATACAGGTGCTGGCTCCCATGTATAGAGGACCTGCCGGGATTGATGCACTGAATAAAATGCTTCAGGAAGTGTTCAATAGCAATGCGGATGAAAAGCGGCGGGAAATAAAATTCGGAGACGTAATATACAGAACGGGAGATAAGGTGCTTCAACTGGTGAACCAGCCAGAGGAGGGTGTCTTTAATGGCGATATGGGAGAAATCGTGTCCATATTGTTCGCTAAAGAAAATACCGATCATGTCGATAAAGTAATCATATCGTTCGAAGGCATCGAAGTGACATACACGAAGCAGGACTTGAACCAGATCACACATGCATATTGCTGCTCGATCCATAAATCGCAGGGAAGCGAATTCCCCATTGTCATTTTACCTGTAGTGAAAAGCTATTATCGAATGCTCCGACGTAATTTATTGTATACGGCGATTACGCGCAGTAAAAATTTCTTGATCCTTTGTGGTGAAGAAGATGCATTCCGTTTAGGGATCGAGCGTAATGATGAGATGCGCCGCAAAACGACTTTGCGTGAAAAGCTGCGGGAAATTTTGAGTGAAGAAGAAATGCCGGCAGAAAAGGGAGAGATACCTCAACAATCAAGTTATCTTGATATTCTCATGCATGCTGACCCGATGATCGGGATGGAGAATGTCACGCCTTATGATTTTATGTAGCGGGTTCTTTTGGATGAATTTTGTTTAAAATTCATAGTTTTGGTGGAACTATAACTAATATGTGAAAGAATAGGGGGGATTTGATGAAAAAAGGTTGGATAATAGGAATAGTCGTTGTCGTTTTACTCGTTATTTATGGAGCAACTTCATACAACGGCCTTGTAAGTGCCAGTGAAGACGTCGACAATAAATGGTCACAGGTGGATAATCAATTAAAACGAAGAGCGGATTTGATTCCAAATCTTGTCGAAACGGTGAAGGGTTATGCTTCGCATGAAACGGAAGCCATTAAAGCGGTGAGTGATGCACGATCGAAGCTGGCCGGTGCCAATTCGACTGAAGAAGCGATTGATGCCGATCAAGAATTGAGTGGGGCCTTGAGCCGACTTTTGGTGGTTGTCGAAAACTATCCGGATTTAAAGGCCAATGAGAACTTTAAGGGTCTCATGGATAGTTTGGAAGGAACGGAAAATCGGCTGACGGTAGCACGAAAAGACTATAATGATGAAGTTACCAACTATAATAAAATGATTAAACGCTTTCCGAAGAATATGATGGCAGGAGTGTTCGGGTTCGATGCCAAACCATATTTTGAAGTGACCGATCAAGAAAAAGAAACGCCAAAGGTTGATTTCGGGAGCGATAAATAATGAAAAGACTCGCTGTGTTTGCGCTATTCTTCATTCTCACGTTCGGTTTAGCAAACGTAGCCGCAGCACAACCTAACATCCCTGAACCAGTTGGGGATATATATGTTCAGGACTTTGCTGGAGTTCTGGATGATCAGGAAAAATCCGAACTCATCGAACTTGGGAAACGCTTGGATGATGCCACAAAAGCACAAATTTCCGTTTTGACGGTTGATTCGATGGAAGGATCCGAGATCGAGGAGTACTCGGTCGAGGCATTTAGATCATTCAAGCTTGGTGATGCCGAATTGAACAATGGAGTCCTCATTGTGCTGGCCATGGAAGAACAGAAAATCCGCATTGAAGTGGGGTACGGTTTGGAAGGGGCCATTACCGATATAAGATCTGGACAGATTTTGGATGAAGTGGCTATCCCTGCGCTGAAAGAGGGTAAATATGATGTTGCCCTGACGGAGACCTATAAGGCTGTATATAACGATGTCACGAAAGAATACGACCTAGGTGACGAGTTTTATCAAGATCTCTCCGTTCAGTCCGAGTCAGAAACCTTTCAGCCATCAGGTTTACAGATTTTCCTCATTATCATCGTAGTCATCATCGTATTCATCCTCGATGCCAAGTTCTTTAAAGGATTTTTCCTTCAAACGCTAATCAATATCCTTTTGATATTCATCAGTCGCGGAGGTGGCGGCGGCCGTGGAGGCGGCGGCGGTCCACGGGGCGGCGGCGGAGGAAGTTCCGGTGGCGGAGGTGCCAGCAGAGGATGGTAAGGTAAGTGTATTAGACCGGGAAACCGGTCTTTTTTTGTGGCCTGGTTTCTGTATTACGGAAGAGGGTCCAACAATGGAAAACCTTTCAGCACATCTATTTACATTAGTAAAGAGATAATAAAAATGTTCGGAAAGGCGGGATGACCTTGCGGACGTTTTCTTTATTGAAAGGGATGCCGGTTTTTACAATCAAAGGAGAAAGAATCGGCACGGTCCACGATTTATCAATTTCTGAAATGGGACAGGTAACAGGCTTGGTCGTTCATCAACAAGCATTGTTCAAAAGGGCTTTTCATTTGAAACTCGACGATATTTCTTCATTCGGTCCAGATGGGATCGTCATCATGCAACAGGATTCAACCTTAAGGAAGGTGCCTGCGGACTCTATCTGCCTTTCGAAGGACGAATTATTGGGACGCATGCTTTTTTCAGAAATGGGCGAAGAGCTTGGTTTACTGCAGGATGTATATTTCAAGGAAAAAATGGGCACGATTATAGCGTATGAAACAACGGATGGGTTTTTCTCGGAGTCGACAGTGATAGAATCAAAACAGCCGCCTGCATTAGGGAAGGATACCATCATTGTTTCAGTTTATGAACAGTGAGGTGTCCATTTTGGAAATTAAATGTCCGAATTGCCGCAGTAAAGATGTTGGGAAGATTGGCGTAAATCAATATTATTGTTGGAATTGCTTTATTGAAATGACTCTATCCGAAGGGCTCATAAATACGCACCAAGTCGAGGAAGATGGAAGTTTAAGCTCATTGGACGATTTGTTTGAGGAAAATGACCGCCGCTTCGGTATGTAAATAACGGAAGAGGTGTTTGCAATGGCTAGACGTTCACGCAATACTCTAATGAATATGGGTTCGGACTTGATGAACTCGAAGATGTTTAAACGGAACATGAAGAAAATACGCAAAAGATTAAAGTCATTATTATAGCAGGAATGGGTGTCCTGATAATGAGGGCACTCTTTTTTATGTATGAAAACCTTCCACCTTTCGAAGAATAAATGAGCGGGAGGTGTTTATTGTGAGTATTCGTCTAAAGTGGTTTTATCGCCTGGGTTTTTTATTGCTCTTATTTTTCGTTATCTATATCTTTATGAAACTTAAGCCCATGTGGGGACCTGTCGTTGCTGTATGTGTGACGGTACTGCTGCCTTTTTTGATTGGTGCGTTCATCAGTTACTTGCTGCACCCTGTAGTGGAATATTTAAACGAGAAAGGGATGCGACGCTGGCTTTCGATTACGATCATCTATTTGTTGTTTTTCGGAGGGATCGGCTTTGCTGTCTATAAAGGCATTCCAGTGATCGTCAGTCAAGTTCGCGAGCTGTCGGAAAGCGTGCCGGAACTGGTTGAACAGTACCGGGGCAGCATTGATAAACTCAACCATCAAACGGCGGCCTGGCCGTTCGGAATTCATGAAAGATTCGAAGAAGGTGTCACCCTTTTCGAAGATTGGCTGAAGCGTATACCTGAAAAGGCGATGGAGTATGCAATGAAGATGATTGATTTCATCGTCCTGATTGCGTTGATTCCATTCATCGCATTTTATATCCTGAAAGATTTCACTGTTTTAAAAAAAATGGCATGGTATATGACGCCGAAAAAATGGCGCAAGCAGGGACGTGCATTCATTCGTGATGTGGATGCGTCGCTTGGCGGCTATATCCGCGGACAAATCATCGTCTGTGTCGTGATCGGTTTGATTTCCTCGCTGCTCTTCTGGATAGTCGGAATGCAATATCCGCTTCTATTGGGGGCGATAATCGGGATAACGAATGTCATTCCGTATTTTGGACCGATTATTGGAGCGATTCCTGCACTGGTCATTGCCGCGACAATGTCAGTTAAAATGGTGTTGATCATCGCGGTCATCGTGCTTGTACTTCAATTTCTTGAGGGAAATATCCTTTCGCCGCTTATAGTCGGTAAAAGCCTCCATATGCATCCGCTGTTCATCATGCTCGCATTATTGGCCGGGGGTGAAATAGGAGGTATCATGGGCATGGTCCTTTCGATTCCCATATTGGCTGTATTGAAAGTTTTTGTACTTCATGCCCGCGTTCATTTTAGAAAGAAGCCGCCCCTTATTGACAAATAAAAGTCTTGTGAATATAATCCATTACATAAGATAATTCGTTGAAGGATGAAGTATGCTGAAGTCCATCTAAAAGAGAGTGGTCCCCCAGGCTGAAAGGGGCTGCAAGGTGAAGAGCAGCAGAAAGCTAGTCCTGAGAGCAGCTAATACCTGCCGTCATGCCGCGTTAAGGCTTTTATGAAGGTGATGGGCCTGGGATGAATTCCTGCGTCCATAATCAGGGTGGTACCGCGAGTCAACTCTCGTCCCTGTTTTTGGGATGGGGGTTTTTTGTGTGCTCAAAATTACATAATTTAAAAGGAGGATATATATATGAAGTATTTATCTGGTGCTCAAATCCGCCAAATGTATTTAGATTTTTTTAGTGAAAAAGGCCATAACATCGAACCAAGTGCGTCATTGGTTCCTCATGAAGATCCATCATTGCTTTGGATCAATTCCGGGGTGGCGACGTTAAAGAAATATTTTGATGGACGGGTTATTCCTGAAAATCCAAGGATTACAAATGCTCAAAAGGCCATCCGTACAAACGATATTGAAAACGTGGGGAAAACGGCACGTCATCATACGTTCTTCGAAATGCTCGGAAACTTCTCCATTGGTGAATATTTCAAAGAAGAAGCCATCACATGGGCATGGGAGTTTTTGACGGATGAAAAATGGATTGGGTTCGACAAAGACAAATTGGCTGTGACAATCCATCCTGAAGATGATGAAGCATTCGAACTCTGGAATAAGAAAATCGGTGTTCCTGCTGAAAGGATCATTCGCTTGGAAGAGAACTTCTGGGATATCGGTGAAGGTCCAAGCGGCCCGAATACAGAGATTTTCTATGACCGCGGACCAGCATATGGCGATGATCCGAATGATCCGGAACTATATCCAGGCGGGGAAAATGAACGGCATCTAGAAGTCTGGAATCTTGTGTTTTCCCAATTCAACCATAATCCGGACGGTTCTTACACACCGCTTCCAAAGAAAAATATCGATACAGGCATGGGCCTTGAACGTATGGCTTCCGTCGTTCAAGATGTTGCGACGAACTATGATACAGATTTATTCATGCCAATCATCCGGGCAGTCGAAGAGATTTCCGATGTGAAGTATGGTATTGATTCAGAAAAAGATGTTGCATTCAAGGTCATTGCCGATCATATTCGTACGGTAGCCTTTGCAGTAGGTGACGGGGCTCTTCCATCCAACGAAGGCCGCGGTTATGTATTGCGCCGTTTACTCCGCAGAGCGGTTCGGTATGCTAAGCAAATCAACATCAATCGACCATTCATGTTCGAGCTTGTGACGGTCGTCGGCGAAATCATGAAAGACTTCTACCCTGAAGTCCTTAAGAATAAAGAGTTCATTGCAAAAGTGATCAAGAATGAAGAGGAACGCTTCCATGAAACTCTAAATGATGGGCTCGCCATCCTTTCTGAAGTCATTAAAAAGGAAAAGGAAAAAGGCGGTACAACCATTCCTGGCAGTGATGCATTCCGTTTATATGACACATATGGCTTCCCGATTGAGTTAACGGAAGAATATGCAGAAGAAGAAGGCATGACGGTCGATCAGGCTGGATTTGAAAAGGAAATGGATGCACAGCGTGAACGTGCCCGTTCAGCGCGTCAAGATGTGGATTCCATGCAAATCCAAGGCGGGGTATTGGGAGATATTAAAGTTGAAAGTGAATTTGTCGGCTATGATCAAGTCGCTGTCGAAGCCAAAGTTGCTGCCATAGTAAAAAATGGCGAGCTTGTAACGGAGGCACAAGAAGGTGAAGAAGTTCAAGTCATACTGAACAAGACTCCTTTCTACGCGGAAAGCGGCGGACAAATAGCCGATATAGGAACGATGGCCAGTGAAACCGTTAATGTTGATGTCCATGATGTCCAAAAGGCTCCTAATGGCCAAAATCTGCACCGTGTAACAGTTACTGCCGGCACATTAACAGCAGATTCCGATATCGTTGCTACGGTAAATCAAGAAAATCGGATCCATATCACGAAAAACCATACAGCGACGCATCTTTTGCATCAGGCTTTGAAAGATGTGCTTGGTACACATGTCAATCAAGCAGGTTCACTCGTGCAGGCTGAACGCCTACGCTTCGATTTCTCTCATTTTGGCCAGATAACGGCGGAAGAGATTGAACAAATCGAAACGATTGTAAATGAAAAGATTTGGCAAAGCTTACAAGTGAATACGGACTATAAAAACATCGAGGAAGCAAAGGCTATGGGCGCAATGGCGTTGTTCGGCGAAAAATACGGCAAGATTGTCCGTGTCGTTCAAATCGGCGATTACAGCCTTGAGCTTTGCGGGGGTGTCCACGTTCCGAATACAGCGGTAATCGGCTTGTTCAAAATCGTATCCGAGAGCGGCATCGGTGCAGGTACTCGCCGTATTGAAGCGGTAACGGGTGCAGGGGCATACAAATTGATGACTGATCAAATCGGTGTCTTGAAAGAATCGGCTGCCAAATTGAAAACGAACTTGAAAGATGTACCTTCAAGAATTGAAACGGTACTAGCTGAAGTGAAGGATCTTCATCGTGAGAATGAAAGCCTTACTGCAAAATTAAGTAATATTGAAGCAAGCAGCCTTGTTTCTAACGTAAAAGACGTAAATGGCGTTCAAGTATTGGTGGCAAAGGTTCAAGCTACCGACATGAATAATCTGCGTGCCATGGCAGATGATTTGAAACAAAAGCTCGATTCTGTCATTATCGTATTAGGTTCGGCCCAAGGTGATAAAGTCAATTTGATTGCCGGAGTGACTAAGGATTACATCGACCGCGGCTTCCATGCTGGTAAATTGGTCAAAGAAGTTGCTTCCCGTTGCGGCGGCGGCGGTGGCGGACGTCCAGATATGGCCCAAGCCGGCGGAAAAGACCCTGAAAAATTGGATGCAGCGCTTAATTTTGTTGAAGAATGGGTCTTATCGATTTCATAATCAATGGAAAGTGTTGTACAATGTAGGTAATAGTGGATTCTGGACGCTGAGGAGAGGTGCATGTTTATGAGTTCCTTTGATAAAACGATGAAATTTAATTTTCCCGAAGAACCATTCGAAAGAGATGTACAAGAAGTATTGTCTCAAGTTTATGTTGCACTTCAGGAAAAAGGTTATAATCCGATAAACCAGATTGTCGGTTATCTATTATCTGGTGACCCGGCCTACATCCCGCGCCATATGGATGCTCGAAACATTATTCGTAAGCTTGAACGCGATGAAATCATCGAAGAATTGGTTAAGTCGTATCTTAAGAACCATCGAGAGGAATACTAATGCGCACAATGGGACTTGATTTAGGTTCAAAAACCATCGGCGTTGCCCTGAGTGACGCGATGGGTTGGACTGCACAAGGATTGGAAACGATCAAAATTAACGAAGCTGGAAATGACTTCGGCTTTAAACGCCTCAATGAAATCATAAAAGAGCATGATGTTTCTAAAATTGTCCTCGGTTTACCTAAAAACATGAATGGGACCGTTGGACCGCGAGGCGAGATCAGCCAAGATTTCGCTAAACGATTAGAAAACAAATTCAAGCTGCCGGTGTTTCTCTGGGATGAACGGTTGACAACTATGGCGGCTGAACGTGTCCTTCTTGAGGCGGACGTGAGCCGAAGCAAACGCAAGAAAGTCATTGATAAAATGGCAGCTGTCATGATTCTGCAAGGATTCTTGGACAGACAAACAAATTCAATATGAGGTGAATACAAATGGAACACGGCGAAAACAACATTACAGTAGTAGATGAAAACGGAAACGAGCAGCTTTGCGAAATCCTTTTCACATTCGACTCAGATAAATTCAACAAATCTTATGTACTTTACTATCCGATGTCTGCGGAAGATGATGAGGAAGAAATCGAAATCCACGCTTCATCATTCGTACCGAGCGAAGATAATAAAGATGGTGAACTTACACCGATCGAAACAGAAGAAGAGTGGGATCTAGTCGAAGAAATGTTAAATACATTCCTTGACCAAGAAGAAGCAGAAGAAGAATAAGATTAGAAAAAAACCGGCCTCATAAAGGTCGGTTCTTTTTTTTGACAAAAGGGGCTAAAAATTTTAAAACTAAGTTGATTGGAACGGGTGTGCTAGACTCCTGCGGGAAAAGCGTGTCTAATAGACCCCGCAGGCGGAAGCCGAGGAGACTCCCGAGACCGCCCGCGGAAAGCGAGTACCTGGAGTGGAAATCAAGTCCACCACCATTTCATGGTTCGGTTTTTCATTTATGTACCAGTAACACCTTATCTTTTCTCTGCGAATAAAAGCATAAAAGTGGCAAGCGGGCCCAAAAATAATGATAGCAAGAACCAATTCAACGCCGTTCTATTTTTACCTTGAGCAAGTCCGGCGTTTATGAGTGCCAATGTCCCCCAACCTACAAAATAAGAATGATCCAACTCCTTCACACCTTTCTATATCATTAATTAATAATACCATTCCTGTATGGATATTCCTGTAATTTCCTGAAATGCCTAATACATGCAGGAAACGAATTTTAAGCTGAGTAAAATTAAAACAAAGTTGATTGGAGAGCAAGGTACGAGACTCCTGCGGGGAAAGCGCGTCTAGGGGAGACTCCGCAGGCGTAAGCCGAGGAGGCTCCCGGACCGCCCGGGAAAGCGAGTGCCTGGAGCGGAAATCAACGTCTAAATTGTACAAGTTATAATAAGACTGTAGGCAATGCGAGACTCCTGCGGGAAAACGCGTCAAAGGGAGACCCCCGCAGGCGTATAGACCGCCCGCGAAAGGGAGTGCCTGGAGTGAAAAAAACTGTAGACAAAGGTATCACTATTTTCCTATAAAATAACACCTGTATATTGACAAAACTAGTGCGTTTTTGCCATAAATAGAGTATTGATGAATGTAGTTTTGCAAAAAACATGTATTTATTTGTTGATTTTAGTATAATGTTCGAAGCAAAGATTAATTAGAGAAAGCATCATCTAGAAACCATTCTGTAGTTGGTGTGAGTTTGCAGGGGGAATGAAAATGGATGAAAAAGATAAAAATTTATCTAAAAAGGAACATATCCGAATGAAATTGTTAGAACAGCAAGGAGAAGCCAAGCTGGTTCGTAAAATCATCATGATTACGATAGCTTCGCTTATTGTACTAATTGGGATAGTTGGTCTTGTGGGCTTTTTATATATCAACTCAGCCATGAAACCAGTCGATCCCGAAGATGACACCATCAAGAAAGTGAAAATCCCAATTGGTTCTTCGGTTAACGGAATTTCAACACTGCTTGAAGAGCAGGGGATAATCAAGGACGCACGCGTATTCAAATATTATATTAAATTCCGCAATGAATCCGGTTTTCAGGCGGGTGAGTATAAATTATCACCTTCCATGCCAATTGAAGATATTGTCACAAGCATCAAAACCGGAAAACTCATGAAGGAAGCTGCAATGAAGATAACGATTCCTGAAGGAAAGCAGCTTGTCCAAATTGCCGATATCATCGCAGTGAAGACGGGTGAAGATCCGAAAAAGGTCTTTAAGGAATTGAATGATAAGAAATTCGTTGATTCCATGCAAAAGAAATTTCCGCAGCTCTTGACCTCGGAAATTGAAAATGAAAAGGTTTTATATCCGCTTGAAGGATACCTTTTCCCAGCTACTTATGACTTTTATGAGGAAAAGCCGACACTGGAATCGATCGTCATCGAGATGCTGAAGAAAACTGAAGAGACATTGCAGGCATACGAGACCCAGATGGACAAAAACGATTATTCCGTACACGAGATGCTGACCTTCGCTTCGCTTGTTGAAGAAGAGGCGACGGCACAGGTCGATCGCGGAAAAATAGCTTCCGTTTTTTACAATCGTATCGAGGAAGAGATGCCGCTTCAAACGGATCCGACCGTTTTGTATGCAAAAGGTTCACATAAGAGCAGGGTGTATTATAAAGACCTTGAGGTGAAATCGCCTTATAATACGTATAAGAATAAGGGGCTGCCTCCAGGGCCGATTGCAAATGCCGGAACGACATCGATCGATGCGGTACTGAAACCTGAGAAAACGGATTACCTATACTTTTTGGCAACACCTGAAGGGGAAGTCCTTTACTCGAAGACCTTGGATGACCACAATATCAAAAAGGCAGAGCATATTTCCAATAAATAAATAAAAAAATGCAATGTGACTGAGGGGGGAGAGATATTACTTTCCCCTTGTTTTTATGATAGAATAGTACAAGTGAATTTTAGATCCGATTCCTATCGGTGACGTAACTCGGCGAATGCCGGGTTTTATTTTGAAAGATAAGGAAATGTAGATCGTCAAGCATACTTGTTTCAGCTGCTCCTTGTGAGGAAATTGACCTATCAATTTCTTCATGTTACTGACCAAGCGCTTTTGTTTTCCTTATAATTGGAGGAAACGTTTTGAACGGAAAAATAGAACAATATCTTCATTCCTTAATTCCGGAGCGTACGGGTTTGCTTAAGGAGTTGGAAGATTTTGCGATGGAAAATAATGTGCCGATCATGGAGCCCGAAGGCATCGAGGTGCTGCTTCAAATTTTAAGGCTTCATCAGCCTAAGGCGATATTGGAGGTAGGTTCGGCGATTGGCTATTCGGCCATAAGGATGGCAGAGACCCTTCCGGAAGCTCAAATCGTCACACTTGAACGGAATGAAGCCCGTATTGAGCAGGCAAGAGCTAACTTCAAGAAGGCGGGACTGTCGGAAAGGATCACCCTCATTGAAGGGGATGCCCTTGAAGCGGGACCGAAAGTCATGGAACATGGTCCGTTTGACATCATCTTCGTTGATGCTGCTAAAGGGCAGTACAAGCGATTCTTTGAACTGTTTGAACCATTCCTGGCTAATGCTGGCATTATTATTACTGATAATGTTTTATTCAAAGGCCTGGTTGCCGAAAACATTGAAGAAATGGAAATGACGAGAAGAAAGCGAGCTCTCATCAAAAAAATCAGAGACTTTAACATCTGGTTACATGACCATCCCAATTTCGATACCGTAATTTTGCCGATTGGTGATGGTGTGGCCATAAGTAAACATAGAGGTGACAAAAATGAAAAAGCCTGAATTACTCGTGACTCCGACAAGTGTCGATCATATAACAGAACTCATCGATGCCGGCGCTGACGCCTTCGTCATTGGCGAACAACGTTATGCACTAAGGCTGGCAGGGGAGTTCAAACGTGAAGATGTCGAGAAGGCGATTGAACTTGCACATGCCGCGGGCAAGAAAGTGTACGTATCCATGAACGCCATATTTCATAATGAAAAAGTTGACGAGCTTGAAGGGTATGTCACATTCCTTAAAGAGGCTGGTGCCGACCGGATCATATTCGGTGATCCCGCAGTCTTGATGGCTGTCCGTGCCGTGGCACCTGATATGCCCCTGCACTGGAATACAGAGATGACGGTAACGAACTGGTACACATGTAATTATTGGGGGAAACGCGGTGCTGTCCGTGCCGTTGCTGCCCGTGAGATAAGTCTGGACGAGATAGTGGAAATGAAGGAAAATGCCGAAGTGGAGATTGAAGTCCAAGTGCATGGCATGACATGCATGTTCCAATCGAAGCGTACGCTCCTTGGTAATTACTTTGAATACCAAGGCAAGGCATTGGAAGTGGAAAATCGGAAGGAACATAGAAATATGTTCTTGCATGATAAGGAACGTGAAAATAAATATCCGATTTATGAAGATGAAAATGGTACACATATCATGAGTCCGAATGATATGTGCATGATTGATGAACTTCAGGAATTGATTGAAGCGGAAATCGATTCACTGAAAATTGAAGGGTTATTGCAAACACCGGAATATATCATTGAAATGACAAAGCTATATCGGGAAGCGATTGACGTATGTGCTGAAGACCCTGACCGCTATGATGATATGAAATCTGAGCTCTTTGAAAAAGTCAAAGCGGTTCAGCCGGATAACCGTGAGTTGGATACAGGGTTCTTCTTTAAAGAATCGGTTTATTAAAGAAAAGGGTAAGAGAAAGAGGAGGAATAGCCTTGAATGCTATTGCTGATAAAATTTCCAAGATCGTTGATGGAAAGAGAGTCATTGTAAAAAAACCGGAATTGCTGGCTCCGGCCGGCAACCTTGAAAAATTAAAAATTGCCGTCCATTACGGCGCGGATGCCGTATTCATTGGCGGTCAGGAATATGGTCTTCGTTCCAATGCCGGCAACTTCACGTTTGAGGAAATGAAGGAAGGCGTCGAATTCGCTAAAAAGTATGGCGCTAAAGTATATGTAACGACAAATATCTTCGCGCATAATGAAAATATAGATGGTTTGGATGAATACCTGGAAGGACTTCAGGAGGCTGGGGTTCATGGTATCATCGTAGCCGATCCATTAATCATCGAAACCTGTAAACGGGTCGCTCCGAACGTCGAGATCCATTTAAGCACACAGCAATCGCTATCAAACTGGAAGGCTGTTCAGTATTGGAAAGAGGAAGGCTTGGAGCGGGTTGTTTTGGCACGTGAGACGAGTGCTGATGAAATACGTGAAATGAAGGAGAAGGTCGATATCGAGATCGAGGCTTTCGTTCATGGAGCCATGTGCATTGCCTATTCTGGACGATGCACCCTTTCGAACCATATGACGGCGCGTGATTCGAACCGCGGCGGCTGCTGTCAGTCTTGCCGTTGGGATTATGATTTATATGAGTTGGATCAAGACGGGGAAAAGGCTTTATTCGATAAAGAAGATGCTCCATTCGCAATGAGTCCAAAAGACTTGAAGCTGATTGAATCTCTGCCAGGCATGATTGAAATTGGCATAGACAGCTTAAAAGTCGAAGGAAGAATGAAGTCCATTCATTATATTGCAACAGTTGTCAGTGTCTATCGTAAAGTGATTGATGCGTATTGTGCCGATCCGGACAATTTCAAGATTAAACAAGAATGGCTGGAAGAGCTTGATAAGTGTGCGAATCGTGAGACGGCATCATCGTTCATGGAAGGGGAAATTCCTGGGTATAAACAGCAAATGTTCGGGAATCATACCGTAAAGACTCGCTTCGACTTCGCAGGGTTGGTGCTTGATTACAACGAGGAAACTAAAATCGTTACCATGCAGCAACGTAATTTCTTCAAGCCTGGAGATGAAGTGGAGTTTTTTGGACCTGAAATCGAAAACTTCACTCAAAAAATCGGTACGATCTGGGATGAGTCAGGTAAGGAGCTGGAGGCAGCCCGCCATCCGCTTCAAATTGTCCGCATTCAAGTAGATAATAGAGTTTATGTGAACAATATGATGCGGAAGGAGAATTGACATGACAAGAAAGAAACCAGTGGTCATCGGAGTTACCGGAGGGTCCGGATCAGGTAAAACAAGTGTTACCCGTTCCATTTTTGAATTCTTTCAAGGACATTCCATATTGATGATCGAACAAGATTATTACTATAAAGATCAAAGTCATCTGCCTTTTGAAGAGCGCTTGAAAACGAACTATGATCATCCGCTTGCCTTTGATAATGATTTGCTAATCGATCACATTAACGCATTGCTGCGCTATGAAACGATAGAAAAACCTGTGTATGATTATTCGATCCATACTCGTTCAGAAGAAGTCATCACAGTTGAGCCCCAGGATGTCATCATCCTTGAAGGGATTCTTGTGCTGGAGGACGAGCGCCTCCGAGACTTGATGGATATGAAACTATATGTTGATACGGACGCAGACTTGCGGATCCTTCGTCGGATGACCCGTGATATTAAAGAACGCGGCCGTTCCATAGATTCCGTCATCGAACAATACATCAGTGTCGTCCGCCCGATGCATAATCAATTCATAGAACCGACGAAGCGTTATGCCGACATCATCATTCCAGAAGGCGGTCAAAACCATGTGGCAATTGACCTCATGGTGACAAAAATTCAAACAATCCTTGAACAAAAGTCTTTTTTGTAATAACATAGCATAAATAATGATAGGTGCCATTTTCCTCCGTTTATTTAAATAATCCCAACTATTTATTGGGAAAGACTGGACAAATGTTGGAAAACGCAATACTCTATTCTTGATACAGAACGAACCGGCTGCACACCGCAGTCGGTTTATATACTAAGGAACGGATGTTTCTTAGTATCGAAGCGCGTACTTTTTAAGTCGCGCAATTATATATTCTGACTCGATTTCAGGGTTAAGCACTATATAGTACATAAACTTGTCACAGCGAATGCTTGCTGTAAAGAATTTGAAGGAGTGAAGGGTTTTGGCAATTGAAAAAGAATATCCAATGACTATTGAAGGTAAGTTAAAGCTTGAACAGGAACTGGAACAGTTAAAAACGGTCAAACGTAAAGAAGTGGTGGAAAGAATCAAAATCGCCCGCAGTTTTGGGGACCTTTCCGAGAACTCAGAGTACGATTCCGCAAAAGAAGAGCAGGCTTTCGTTGAAGGACGTATTACAACAATCGAAAACATGATCCGTAATGCAAAAATCATTGAAGGCAATGATTCGAATACAGACACAGTTTCACTTGGAAAGTCGGTAACATTCGTTGAACTTCCAAATGGTGATGAAGAAACATATTCCATCGTAGGAAGCGTTGAAGCGGATCCATTCGAAGGGAAAATCTCCAATGATTCCCCGATCGCGAAAAGCCTGATAGGGAAAAGGGTCGGCGACAAGGTATCTATCATGACACCTGGCGGCGAAATGAGCGTCAAGATTGTTTCCATCGACTAATTAAATGCAAAAGGGGATGTCCATGGGGCATCCTTTTTTTATCGGAAAAATGCCGCGTTAAATTTGTTCATAATTGTTTAAAAATTCGCACCTCGTCAACAATGGTTACGAGGTGTATTTTATGAAAAAGAAACGAATGAGGTTGCTGGCTCTTTTTTTGACCGCTTTCATGCTGATGCTCATAGGCAGGCTTGCCTACATCCAACTTGTATCGACAGAATCTTTTTCAAAGCATAATGTGAACCTGTTAGAGGCAAGCGTGAATCAGCGTTCACAGATATTAAAGATTGATGATGGACGCGGAAAGTTTTATGACAGAAATGGAGAACCGCTTGCACATGAAGAAATCCCGACGCTCGTCCTATTTCCATTTTTAAAAAAAATGACATGGCCTATAGATGAAGTGGCCTCGATAATAGGCAAATCGGAAGCGGAGTTAAAACGGGCAATAGAACAAGCGGAAGAACCATTCGTATTTGGCGGGGATGAACCGATAGAGTTGACATCCAGCCAATCGAAGGCAATCAATGAACTGAAGATTCCCGGGGTCTTTGCCGTGAACGAGAAATTATATCATGATCAAACCCCTGCAGCGCAATTGATCGGCACGACGAATATATCAGATGCCGAAAAGAAAAAACGTTATCCGGACATGAATTTATCTCCTGAAACGAAAATAGGCAATACGGGGCTGCAAAGGACCTTCGATGAGTTCTTGCTTTCCGCTGGGGAATCGAAGCTCGTTTTTCACGTGGACGCCAGCGGAGGGCCAATGTTCGGTGTCGATGTTAAATATGTGGAACCTGCAAATCCGCTTTACCCGGTGAAGGTCGTGACGACGATCGATAAAGAAATTCAGGAAAAAGCGGAGAAGCTCGTCGATGAACGCGGGATAAAAAAAGGCGGTCTTGTACTGATCGATATTGAAAAAAGTGAAATCGTCGCCATGGTATCACGTCCGGCGCTTAATATAAAAGATCCGAATGGCGAAGGGGCAGTCAATATGATGCTGACTCAAAAAACACCGGGCTCCGTCTTTAAAACGGTCACGGCAGCAGCTGCCATCGATTATGAAGCCGCTAGTCACACCCGGACATTTAATTGTAATTTGACGATAGACGGGAAAACGGATAAACAGAGAGAACTGGGCATTCTTAATTTTGAAAATAGCTTTGCCCAAAGCTGCAACAGGACGTTTGCCGAATTGTCACAGGAAATAGCTGAGAAGGATCCGGATTTTTTGGATAAATATGCTAAAATGTTAGGGCTGGTTGGTGAAACAGGCTGGCAAGGGGACGTGTATCACACCGAAGTCACTCAGTTGCATCATGAACAAGCCGGTAAGGTCTGGCATGATGACGATTTAAAAAAAGATCCGAAAATGATTGCCAAAACGGCAATTGGCCAGCAGGATGTCCAAACGACACCGCTCGCGATAGCGAATATGATGGCTACGATTGCACGCGGCGGCAAGAAGGAACAGGTCAAAGCCGTTTCAAAGGTCGAATTTAACAACAGTACGACCGTAGTCGATTTTCCCAATCAAAGTATTGGCGGTGAGACACTGTCTCCATATACGGCGATGAAGATGCAGCATCTTCTTAGGAAGGTCGTGACGGAAGAGAAAGGGACGGGCGCTGCCTTGAGAGATTTGCCTGTTGAGGTCGCCGGCAAGTCAGGAACAGCTCAGACCAATATCGAAAAAGGGGAGCTCAATAAATGGTTTGCGGGCTACTTTCCATATAAAGATCCCAAATATGCTCTTGTTACCGTAAGTTTTGAAACGAAGGAAAATAGTTCCAGCATGACGCCTCTTTTTTCAGATATTGTAAAAGTCCTGTACTCCAAGGACCAGGACAATAGCGAGAATTGACGAAAAGTGTAGGAAACCCTTCCCTTCTATCTCTAGCTAAATCATGTTAAAATGAGGCAGTAAGAAAAGGTAAGGGAGGAATGGACCTTGGGCTCACGTTTTAATCAGAGAGATCAAAAAAGAAAAGTAAATAAAATATATAATATTGCTATCACCATCGTTTCCATTTTAATCGTCATTGTCGCAGTCACGATTTTCTTAAGTGACGATGGCACCGAAACAAAAAAAGCCACGACTGAACCAAAGCAAATCGCCGATACAGAATCGGGGAAAGTAGCGGACAAGCCTGCTGGCAAAAAGGAAGAAACGGATTCAGAGAAGGAAGACGCAGTAGGAGATAAAGCAACAGAAGAAGATGCAACAGAAGAAGATGCAACAGAAGAAGATAGTAAAGCAACAGAGGAAGATTCAGAAGAGAAGGCAGAAGATGGTGCAGATCCAGAAAAAGCAGGGGATGCCGAACTTGTGGAAGTGGAAGGCAGCGGCGATGGCAATGTTGCGGCTACATATACGAGTGAGGGCTGGGAACCAGTAGGAACTGAGCAATCCGGGGAGCACACTACAAGCTTCGAAAAGGGCTCGGTCGATTGGAATGAAATGAGTAAAGCCATAGCAAGCGGAGCTGGAATCGATGAAGGCAGCATGAAGCTATGGTGGCTGCAAAACGGCGGTTCGCCAAGCACCGCTATCGGAACCGTTTCTGAAGGAGATAATCCTAAAACCTACCGTGTTTATATTGAATGGGTGGACGGATCAGGTTGGAAACCTGTAAAAGTCGAAGAACTGAAGACAAACGACAAAAGGTAATGTTCAAATCATAAACATAAAACCCCCGAAAGGAATTCCGCTTTTCGGGGGTTTTTCATCGTGATCATTTTTTTGCTTTAAAGTGGACGACAGCACTATAAAAACGTCTGCCTTCCTCACTTACATACATTTGGTGTGACACGGATTCCACCTGGAGCATGATCGCTTTATTGATTTCAATTTGTGATTGGATTTTTTCTTCAAGATTCTTGATGCTTTCTGCCTCGAAAAATTCTATTTTATCTTCAAATAAGTTTAAGTCAAGTTGAAAACTCATGACTGTTCCCCTCCAACATTTAGATACTGTTAGTTTAACACCATTTTCGCCGAATCTGAACCGATTGATGGATTTGCCTAAAAAATAAGAACTGTTTCTGAGTTTATTTCATATTATGCTTATAGGTTTTATTATCTTATCATAAAAAGGTGATTAAAAATGGGCAGAGAATTTATCGATTTATTTGAAGAATGGTCGAAATCGTATGATGATACGGTTAGTGGACACGATATTGAGTATCAAGAGGTTTTTAAACATTATGATAGGATATTGGATAGCGTCACGGACAGGGCTCATGGTCATGTGCTGGAGTTCGGCGTAGGTACCGGGAATTTGACGGAAAGGCTTTTGAGGAAAGGCCTAAAGGTATCGGGTATTGAACCCTCACCTGCGATGAGGGAAATAGCGGTAAGCAAGCTGCGTGGAAAAACAGAAATTGCAGATGGGGATTTTATCGATTTTCCTAAGCCGGAACAGGTTGATTCGATCGTGAGCACGTATGCGTTTCATCATTTAACCGATGAAGAAAAAGAAAAAGCGATAGCCAACTATGGAAAGTTACTGAATACTGGTGGTAAAATAGTGTTTGCGGATACGATGTATCAATCAAGGGAAGCTCATGAACGAGCGATTCAAGATGCAAGGCAGGCCGGCTTTCATAATTTGGCGAACGATTTGCAAACGGAATATTATACTACGATTCCTTTTTTGGAAAAAGTACTTGAAGCAAATGGATACAAAGTGAACTTCGAGCGCTGCAATCAATTTGTCTGGATTATGGAGGCGGAAAAATTATAGGAAGAGGTTTTTACTAATGAAGGTAGCCATAATCGGAGCAATGGAAGAAGAAGTTACGATTTTACGTGATAAATTGGAAGGTTTGGAGCGGGTGACCATTGCCGGTTCCGAGTTCAATACAGGAACACTGAATGGTGTCGAGGTCATTTTGCTTAAATCGGGAATCGGTAAAGTGAATGCGGCAATGTCAACAACGATCCTGTTAGAAAAATTCAAACCGGATGCAGTCATCAATACTGGCTCTGCAGGCGGATATCATCCAGCACTTAATGTAGGGGATGTGGTCATATCCACGGAAGTTCGCCACCATGATGTCGATGTGACGATTTTTGGATATGAGTACGGTCAAGTCCCTCAGCTTCCGGCAGCTTTCATCCCGGATGAAAAGCTACTAGCAATCGCAGAAGAAGCAGCAAAAGAAATCGAGGATATTCAAGTGGCGAAAGGGTTGATCGTTACGGGGGATTCTTTCATGAATGATCCTGTCAGGGTTGAATTCGTCAGAGGGAAATTCTCTGATTTATACGCGGTGGAAATGGAAGCTGCAGCTATTGCACAGGTAGCCTTCCAATTCAAAACACCGTTTGTCATCATTCGTTCCCTTTCGGATATCGCAGGTAAGGAGTCCAATATCTCCTTTGATAAATTCCTGGAAACTGCGGCTCTTCATTCAGCGGCACTGATTTTGAAAATGGTTGAAAAAATGAAATGAATGGTAAGTGATCAGCGGAAGCCTTTTCGCTGATCATTCTTTATTGCATAATTCTTATTAAATTGGTAGGATAACTATGAAAGGATGTCCGAATATGAAAGTCTTTCAAAACATTCATGAGCTGATAGGTGAAACACCGATGATGGAAATTACCCATTTCCCGCTTCCGGATGAAGTCCGCATCTTTGCCAAACTGGAATACTTTAATCCGGGAGGCAGTGTGAAGGATCGGCTTGGTCAAGAATTATTAGCCCAAGCGTTACAGACAGGGAAGGTGAAAAAGGGCGGGACGATCATCGAACCGACTGCCGGAAATACTGGAATTGGCTTGGCGTTGGCTGCGATAAACAGTGGTGTGGACGTGATTTTTTGCGTTCCGGAGAAATTCAGTGCCGAGAAACAGGAATTGATGCGTGCTCTTGGAGCGAATGTGATCCAGACCCCGACAGAGGATGGAATGACAGGAGCGATTGCCAAGGCTAAGGCGCTGCTGGCTGAAATTCCGGGATCTTATTGTCCTCAGCAGTTCGCCAACCCATCCAATCCTGATGCATATTATAAAACGCTGGGACCTGAAATATGGGAACAGATGGAAGGCGATGTAGATGTGTTTGTTGCCGGCGCCGGGACGGGCGGGACATTCATGGGAACATCGCGATATATAAAAGAAAAGAACGCTGCTGTCAAAACGGTCATTGTCGAACCAGAAGGATCGATTTTAAACGGCGGCAAAGCAGGGCCCCATAAAACAGAGGGCATCGGGATGGAATTTTTGCCAACCTATATGGATGAAACGTATTTTGATCAAATCCATACGATAAGCGATCATGACGCTTTCCATATGGTAAAGGAATTGGCACTTAAAGAAGGCCTCCTTGTCGGCAGTTCCTCGGGCGCGGCATTTGCAGCTGCCATGAAAGAAGCAGCCAAGGCTTCCCGTGGGTCGAATATCGTCGTCATATTTCCGGATTCCAGTGAACGATACTTAAGCAAAAAAATTTATCAGGGAGGTATGTAAAATGAGAAAAAAAACACAATTGATCCATGGCGGCATTGTTGGTGATGAAAAAACAGGAGCGGTTTCGGTGCCGATTTATCAAGTGAGCACCTATAAACAGGATGGACCGGGTAATCACCGGGGGTATGAATATTCCCGTACAGGCAACCCAACCCGCCATGCCCTCGAAGAGTTGATCAAGGATCTCGAAGAAGGAAAAAGAGGCTTTGCCTTCGGATCAGGAATGGCAGCGATGACCGCGGTTATGATGCTGTTCAATCAAGGTGATCATGTATTGATGACCGATGACGTTTATGGAGGGTCATTCCGGGTCATCACTAAAGTGCTTAACCGCTTCGGGGTGGAGGCTACGTTCATTAATACGAGTGACATGCACTCGATTGAAAAAGAGATAAAGGATAATACGAAGGCACTGTTCATTGAAACTCCTACGAATCCATTATTGAAAATCACCGATCTGGAGGAAGTATCAAAAATAGCTAAAGAAAACGGCATCCTGACCATTGTGGATAATACCTTCAGTACGCCATACTGGCAAAATCCACTTACACTTGGAGCCGATGTCGTGCTTCATAGCGCTACGAAGTACCTGGGGGGACACAGCGATGTTGTAGCGGGTCTTGTCGTGGTGAATGATGAAAAACTTGGCAATGACCTTCATTTCATCCAAAACTCTACAGGAGGCGTGCTAGGGCCCCAGGATTCATGGCTGCTGATGCGAGGCATTAAAACGCTGGGTATCCGGATGGAAGAACATGAAAAAAATACATCCGAAATCGTCCGTTTCCTATCCGGGCATAAAGACGTTTCGAAAATCTATTACCCAGGTCTTGAAAGCCACCCGAATCATGATATTGCCAAAAAACAATCGCGTGGATTCGGCGGTATGGTTTCGTTTGATGTCGGCAGTGCCGAAAAAGCCGCATCCGTTTTGAATAAAGTGAGATTCTTTACACTTGCGGAAAGTCTGGGAGCAGTGGAAAGCTTAATTTCGATTCCAGCCTTGATGACACATGCCTCCATTCCGGCTGAGCGACGTGCAGAGCTTGGGATAACCGATGGGTTGATTCGCATTTCAGTTGGTCTGGAAGATGTTGAAGACCTGTTGGAAGACTTGGAACAAGCGCTACAAGGATAATCGGAGAGGGAACGCTTCCAAGCTAACTGCCATTATTTACACCCTGGAATTTGGAATAAATATGGTAGAATGAGATATCGATATCTTATTAGCTTGAAAGAAGGTGGAATGGCATGAAAAACCGCAAAAAACAAACGGCGGCAATGCTGCGTTCGAAAATGGTCGATTTTAAACAATTTGCGATCACTTTGTTATGTGTGGGTTCGTTCTTCTATATAGGAACCATCCTTCCCTCTGGCGACAAAGCGATGATTGACACATATGTCTATATGGGAGCGACAATAATGTTCCTGGGCATATCCATAGTATTTTTCTCCTTATCCAAAAAATATAAAAAGATCTTGGCCGAAATGGATGACCAGGACTCTTTAAAACAATAAAAGCAAACCTGATTCCTTAAAGGAATCAGGTTTTTTGTTTTTATAACATTGTTGCCCATAAAGGGGTAGATTTATCATACTGCTTCCCTCCTTTAGCTAATAATTGCTCTTGAAAATGGGTAAAAAGATCGAAATTTTCAAAAAAGTAGGCAAAAGCCGTTTACAAAAATTGAATTTATGGATATACTTACCAGGTAATAAAAAATATTCCAAAGGAGGTCGAAGAAAATGACATTGTATCTATATGGAGTCGTCGCAATCAGCCGGTCCGTTTCAAATGACAATCACATAACATTCGACCTGTGCCAAGCGGAATATTTCTAAAGCAATTTGGCTTTATTAATCATTCAGACATAGCGGCCGCAGGGAGAAGTGTTTTATCCTGCGGCCTTTTTATATTTTCAAAAAGAACCCGCAGGAGGACTTAACTTTCTGCGGCCTTTTTATGCCTTTTTGTTGGGCCGCCCCTTTAAAGGAGGTGATATTATGACACTGAATATGCTTTTTTTCACAATCACGATTAAAATGAAAAAAATGACTGCCGAGGAATGTTTGCAGCAGGAGAGAATCCACAAGATTCGAGAAGAACATCTAGATAAAGCGATGAAGCACCGTCCTTTTTTCTAAAAACATACGAGGTTGGTATCCCGTTCATTAAAATATAATTTTAAGAAAGGTGGAGGTTAATATGTTGAACTTGTTTTACGTAAAAGGAGAGAAGCGTTGCTATTGGCAGGAGAAGGATACCGGCTAAGGGATCTGCCGGTGTATTGCCAGCATTGTCATGGTTTGTATGTATATATGTACAGCGGAAGAGGCCATTGGAAACATGATAAAATTGAAGGTATGTTGTTATGACGATAACTCGGAACTGCAACGGTAGAAATGAATATGTAAAAGGGGAAACTCGGCACTAGGGCCGAGTTTTTTCTTTGCCTGAATCAGCAGCAAGGACCTGATCCTCCATAACCGAATCCACATCCCGGCAACCACCAAAACCCGAAAATGAGCAATAAAATCAAGAGGACAATAAACAGGCCATAACCAAAGCCGTAACCGGACCCTGCGTAGCAAGGCGCAGGAGCCGGATAACCATAGGTGCATCCGTATGGTCCATAGTTATATCCCATCGTAAAACCCCCTTTCCCTAAAAAATTCCCTATCATTATATGAACAATTGCCTTCGTTCGTTTGGGATATTCCTCCAGGCTGGTTTGAACATTTAACACTTTCCTGATTTCTTTTAGTGGGACAGACACGAACAAGCCCACTGCTGCATAGGTATGAATAGGGAAACCAAAGAAACGGGGGATGAAACCAATGCCCGGAATACTTACAGTTGTCGGTTATATTATCAAAGAATTTTACTTATTCGTTTCCTATGTGAAAAACAACGCTTTTCCCCAGCCTCTGTCATCTCAGGATGAAAAGAAATATCTGAAGCTTATGAGTGAGGGTGATGGTGATGCCCGTAACATCCTGATCGAGCATAATCTCAGGCTTGTTGCCCATATCGTCAAGAAATTCGAGAATACGGGCGAAGATACAGAGGATTTGATTTCGATTGGGACAATTGGATTGATAAAGGCCATTGAGAGTTATTCGGATGGGAAGGGTACGAAGCTGGCCACATATGCGGCGCGATGCATTGAGAATGAGATCCTGATGCATTTACGAGCGACAAAGAAAACGAAGAAAGATATCTCCCTGCATGATCCGATCGGTCAGGATAAAGAAGGAAATGAAATCAGTTTAATCGATGTACTGAAATCGGAATCGGAGGATGTCATCGATACGATTCAGCTCAATATGGAAATTGAAAAAGTGAAAAAGTATATTGATATTTTGGATGAACGCGAAAAGGAAGTCATTGTAGGCAGGTTCGGACTGGATTTGAAAAAGGAAAAAACCCAGAGGGAAATCGCTAAGGAGCTTGGCATTTCCCGCAGTTATGTATCAAGGATCGAAAAACGTGCCTTGATGAAGATGTTCCACGAATTTTACAGAGCAGAAAAAGAGAAGGAAAAGAAAGCTAAAGGATAGGAATGATAAAGTCAAAGAGAGTGCGGGGAAATTTCCCCGCACTCTTTTTCTTAATATTTATTACGGATCAAATCCGTAAATGCATGATAAATCTCAATTCCTTGAAAAAGGAACAGACGTGAAGCGGTTAAAGAAAAGACCCCTATCATAATTAATCGAAACCACATATGAATCACTCCTCCATTTTATTTTTTTATAAAATGTCAGAGCGTAAGGCTACGTAATTCGCCTGAAAAAAAACCGGACTGAGATATCGCAGGCGAAGATTTGAGTGAAAATAAAGAAAACTCAAAATGGAAAATTCGAAAATGAGAACAATGATAAGTGACTGCCAGGAATTGAAGGAAGGCACGAAAGGCTGTTTCTTGTCGGCCTTATCCCAATGGTGAACATCGGTATGTTCTTCAATGGTCAGCTGCTGTGCATGTTGATGGAACTGTATGGGCAGCGTCCAAAGGAGCAGGATGATGGCAGACATGTGAATAAAGAATTTCATATGAATCAACCACCCCTTTCCCAAGAATATATTCATCATAACATGCTTTTAATCTGGGATATAGAAAAATGTTCTGACAAATATACTGAAAATTCCTTTTAATTAGAAAAATTTTGAATTAACCTCTATAATGGGATTAGTGATAAAAAGGGGGCAATTTAGTATGGGATATTCTTTGACGTGGGATTTGGATATTTTTTTTAAAGGAGGAAGCTCTTCTAAGGAGTTCTTGATTTTTTTAGATGAAATTAACGAAGAGGTAAAAGAATTAGACCGACTTGTAAGCAATATCAATCCAAAAGGAAATGATGAAATCAGTTTAATCGAGGCATTTGATCTTTTTAAAAATACAAATATGAAATCCACGCAAGCCAATGCTTTCATTGGATGCCTGGAAGCTCAAAATGCGCAGGATAAAAAGGCTGGTCAGCTGCGGATCAAACAAATGAAGATAGTCGCTTCACTAAAAATGGTGTTAAGCAGGCTGGATGAAAAGTTGATACAGCTTGATGATGCGTTTTTTAAAAAAATCCTCGAAAAAGAACCATTGAATGAATTGAAATTCGTATTGAATGAACGCCGGGAAAAGGCAAAGGAAAAGCTTTCGGTGAAGGAAGAATCATTAATCACCCAATTGGCCATGGACGGTTTCGAAGGTTGGGGCCAAATGTATAATACGATCGTCGGTTCAATGACCATCCCTTATAAGGGTGAAAAGCTTTCTGTAGGCCAAGCGGCGAATAAATTTTCTGATCCTGATGAAGGGGCCCGGAAAGAATTATTTACCGCATGGGAACAGGCTTGGGAGGAAAAGAGTGACCTTTTTGCCCGGACGCTGAACCACTTGGCTGGATTCCGTCTCAGTGTGAATGAAAAAAGGGGCTGGGATGATATTTTGAAAGAGCCTCTTGAAATAGGGAGGATGAAAAAAGAAACCCTCGAAAGCATGTGGAATGTCATTGCCGATCATAAGGAGCCGCTTGTGAGGTTTTTAAAAAGGAAAGCGGAGTTATTGGATTTGGATAAATTAAGTTGGGCGGATTTGGATGCACCGCTTGCTGTTACAGCACAGTCCAAAGTTATGGATTATGAAGAAGGTGCAGACTTTATCATACAGCAATTCTCTAAGTTCGGTTCTCAATTAGGAAGCTTCACCCAAAAAGCTTTTGAAGACAGCTGGATTGAAGCGGAGGACAGACCAGGTAAAAGACCAGGCGGTTTTTGCACCGGCTTCCCATTAAATAAGCAGTCAAGGATTTTCATGACGTATTCGGGCACCCCATCCAATGTATCGACATTGGCTCATGAATTGGGACATGCATTCCATTCTTATGCAATGAGGGATATCCATCCATTGAATCGGTCATATGCCATGAATGTGGCTGAAACCGCCTCTACCTTTGCTGAATTGGTCGTAGCGGATGCGGCTGTGAAGGAAGCGGCCAGTGAGGAAGAAAAGCTTGTGCTTTTAGAAGATAAAATTCAGCGTTCCGTGGCATTACTCATGAATATCCATGCCCGCTACTTATTCGAGACAAGGTTTTATGACGAGAGGAAACAAGGGTATGTCAGTGCCGAACGGTTGAATGAACTGATGGTCGATGCACAAAAAGAAGCTTATGGCGATGCTTTAAGTGATTATAATCCAACGTTCTGGGCTTCAAAGCTCCATTTCTATATTACGGGTGTACCATTTTATAATTTTCCGTACACATTCGGTTACTTATTCTCATTAGGCATATACGCGAATGCCCTGAAAGAACCTGCAGGATTCGAAGAAAAATATATCGCTCTATTAAAGGATACCGGTTCCATGAAGGTCGAGGATCTGGCGGAGAAACATTTAGGCGTCGATTTGGAGACCCGGGATTTTTGGGAAGAAGCGGTCAATGCCTGTATGGAGGATGTTGAAGAATTCATGCGTTTGACCGACCCATTAGTCCGAAAAGCATAAGATGGGTTTTAGGCTGAATATGAACGAAAAAAAGCGGATGTCCGGTTTAGGACATCCGCTTTCTTATTTAAACTTTCTTCAGTTTAAATGGACTGACCATAAGCAATGATAATATAATCATGAGGGATAAGAAAAAGACCGGATGGAAATACGGGATGGCGAGATAACTTAAAGTAGCGATGCAGCCCGCAACCGTAATTGGCACTCCTGTAAAATATCCATTGCTTTCACTTATATTGAAGCGGGCGAGGCGAAATGCGCCACAGCCAATATAGAAAACCGTGAAGAGTGTGCCGGGTGCTCCGAATTCTATCAATATTCCTTGGTATAATAATAGAGCTGGTGCGACGCCAAAAGATATGATGTCACACATGGAATCAAGCTGCTTACCCAATTCCGATTCAATGTTGAACTTCCGTGCAACCATACCGTCAAAGCGATCTGCAAGGGCAGCCAGGAAGATTAAAAGCAGGCTTAAATTCAATTGGCCGTGCATCACGGCAATTATTGCAAATCCACCAAGGGATAAATTCATTAAAGTAAGTATATTTGCTGTTTGTGCTTTCACTTTTTTAATGGTTTGATCGAGGGCGTGTAATAAAAACATCTTTTCACTCCTTTCAAATGAAACAAATTAAAACAAAATATAGTAAACATAAGTATTTATTATATAATAATATTTTACTTAACACAATTTATGCAAGGGAATTTTAGAATAATTTTACAATTTGGAGTGGTTTTATTTGTTTCAGTCTTTATATCGCATTCTTATTGAACTGACGAATGGTCAGTATTCATCAGGATTATTAAAGCATTTTAGCCAATCTCGTTGGAGCAGGCCCTTAATTTTACTGTATGTAAAAACATTCAACCTTAATCAACAAGAATTTGGTAAGGAGTTAAAAGCTTATAGCAATCTGCACGAGCTATTTACAAGGCAGTTAAAAGCGGACGCCAGGCCAATTACGGCAGATCCTTCTGCGGTGGCTTGTCCTGTTGACGGTGTTCTTGAGGATTCAGGGGAGATACGGGCTGATAAAAAGATCGTCGTTAAGGGAAAGATATATTCAATGGAGGAAATGCTCGGGGATGAGCTTTTTTTGGAAAAGTACTTAGGCGGCAAATATCTCGTGTTATACTTAAGCCCGAGTCATTACCATAGGATCCATGCACCAATCAAGGGTTCCGTAGTCAAACGCTGGACCCTTGGAAGGAAATCGTACCCCGTCAATAAATGGGGGATGAAATATGGAAAAGAGCCGTTATCAAAAAATTATCGGACAGTAACTGAATTGCAAAATGAAGCGGGAAGTTTGGCGATGGTGAAAGTCGGGGCCATGTTCATAAATTCGATCGTCATTACTGATGAATCGGATGAATTGGAAAAAGGGCAGGAATTTTCTTATTTCAGCTTTGGGTCAACAGTGGTGCTTCTTTTTGAAAAAGGCAGTTTTGAACTTGAAGGAAACATATCCATTCCCGCAGATGTCCGTGTAGGTGAAACGATCGGTTTCATGAGGGCCGTCTAACTTCAATTGAAAATAAGAGGCTGACATTTGATGTCAGCCTATGTATTCCATATTAAAATATTGATCGGATTTTATGCGTTAAGGATCTTCGATGAATTTCCGTTTCTATGAGGCGGATGAAATCGGTACTCAACTTTAAATTCTGTGCTTTAAAATAGGATTCAAGCAACAGGTCATCAGATAGTTTTTGCATCAGAACGCCATATACGGCTGCTCACCTCCAGTAGGGATTGCGAGGAATAATTTGGTATTTACTTGCATATATTGATAAGTCTTCCTTGATGTACCCCTACTGTATCAGAAATAAACGTGGAGAACAATCGTTCTGTTATCCACAGTTGAAAGTGGATAACCTGTGGTTAAGTTGTTTACAAGGTGAACGAAATGGTGCACATCAGTATGGAAAATGTTAGTAAAGTTATCCACAGGTTGAACAAATGAAATTTTTGTCGAAATCTTTTATGAATAATTAGTTCTTTGGTTCTGGTCTGCCTGCAAATTTCCCATTATTTAATAAAAAATGCCTTTCCATATCTGAAAACATCCATTATGATGTTTCTTTACCGTCAGCCCTTCTTTCCTAATTTTTTTTGAAAGTGAGCTAAAAATTCGATATGATGGAAACGGTAAATTTTAATGAAAATATAGAGGTGTCAATATGCTTAAATTATTTTTGCCGAGTGAACATGTTAAAAGCATTTTTAATATAGATCCTCAAGAATTGAAAAAAAGAGGGATCAAGGGAGTCATTACCGATTTGGATAATACTCTCGTTGAATGGGACAGGCCAACTGCCACCCCCGATTTAATCAAATGGTTCGACAATTTGCGGGATCATGGGATTTTAGTGACGATCGTGTCCAATAATAATGAAAATCGGGTTCGAGCTTTTTCCGATCCGCTTCACATTCCGTTTATCTTCCAGGCCAGAAAACCGATGGTAAGAGCTTTCAATAAAGCCCGTAAGTCAATGGGATTGAAATTGGAAGAAACGGTGGTAATCGGCGATCAGTTATTGACGGATGTATTGGGAGGGAACAGAGGCGGGTTTCATACGATCTTAGTGCTCCCTGTTGCACAAACCGACGAATTCAGAACAAGGATCAATCGTTATTTTGAAAGAAAGATCATGGCGTTTTTTAAACGAAAAGGAATGATAGAATGGGAGGATCACAATTGAACAATCATCAAGAATTAGTGTGCATCGGCTGCGGTGTTAAGGTCCAGACTGAAGATCCGAAGGAGTTGGGCTATGCCCCTAAATCAGCCCTGGAAAAAGAGACGATCGTTTGTCAGCGCTGCTTTAAATTGAAACATTATAACGAAGTTCAGGATGTATCCTTAACAGACGATGACTTCTTGAAAATCTTGAATAAAGTAGGCGAAACCGACTCTTTAATCGTCAAAATCGTCGATATTTTTGATTTCAATGGAAGCTGGCTGCCTGGCCTTCATCGATTTGTAGGAAGGAATGATGTTCTTCTGATCGGAAATAAGGTCGATTTATTGCCTAAATCCGTAAAAACGAACAAGTTGATCAATTGGATGAAGCAATCGTCAAAGGAATTGGGTCTTAACCCGGTTGATGTCCTGCTTGTCAGTGCGGAAAAGGGAAAGCACATACTGGAAGCGGCTGATGCGATTGAGCGGTACCGCAAAGGTAAAGATGTCTATGTGGTGGGCTGTACGAATGTAGGTAAATCCACTTTCATCAACCGTCTTATAAAAGAATTGAGCGGTGATGAAGGCGATATCATCACGACTTCCCACTTCCCTGGGACTACCTTGGATATGATCGAAATTCCTTTGGATGATGAACAGGCATTGATCGATACACCGGGAATCATTAATCATCATCAAATGGCTCACTATGTGGACAAACGGGACTTCAAGGTGATTATGCCGAAAAAGGAAATCAAGCCGAGAGTTTACCAACTGAATGAAGGACAGACGCTATTTTTCGGAGGGTTGGCCCGACTGGACTATGTCTCAGGCGGAAGGCGTTCACTGACTTGCTACCTTTCGAATGAATTGAATATTCACCGTACGAAACTGGAAAATGCCGATGAATTGTATAAAAACCATGCCGGGGAATTATTGACGCCCCCACGGCCTGAACAAATCGAGGAGTTTCCGAAGCTGATTCCACATGAATTCTCCTTGAAAGATGGTAAAATGGATATTGTGTTTTCTGGTCTTGGCTGGGTGACGGTCAATGAGCCAGGAGCGAAAATCGTTGCACATGTTCCAAAGGGCGTCAATGTGATCGTTCGCAAATCATTAATCTAAATATAGGGGTCGTCTAGTCTATGAAAAAGATATATGGGGTAATGGGAGATCCAATTGCACATTCGATGTCACCGGACATTCATAATGATGCATTTGAAAAAGAAAATATAGAAGCGGTTTATCATCATTTTCATGTGACACCTGAGCGTTTGAACGATGCCGTAAAAGGCATGAAAGCCCTTGGTATAGAAGGGTTTAACATCACGATTCCTCATAAGACTTCAATCATCCCTTTCCTTGATGAAGTGGATGAACTGGCCCTTGCAATCGGGGCTGTAAATACGGTTGTTAACAAAAATGGTCGGTTTATAGGGTATAATACAGACGGAAAAGGATTTTTCAAATCTTTATGCGATGAAATATCAGGTGACATCAAGGCTAAAAAAACGTTAGTGATCGGAGCGGGCGGTGCTGCGCGTGCGATTTATTTTACCCTCGTGAAAGAAGGGGTAAAGCAAGTTGATATTGCAAACCGGACAAAGGAAAGGGCGGCCCAGCTTGTTTCTGATTGCCCATATGATAAAGTATCGAAGGCACTCTCGATTATCGAAGCGGAAGAAAGCTTATCACAATATGATTTAATCATCCAAACGACTTCTTCTGGAATGAGTCCTGAATTGGATCATTCACCGTTAAAGGTCGACCAGCTTAAAACCGGTGCCATTGTCAGTGATATCATCTATAACCCTCTGCAAACCAAACTGCTGCGTGAAGCGGGGGAAAAAGGGGCGGAAACGCAAAATGGGCTGGGGATGTTCATCAACCAGGCCGCACTCGCTTTTGAGATATGGACAGGCATTATGCCGGATACAGCAAGAATGACAGATATTGTCTTGAACAAACTAGGAGGTAACACATGTTAACAGGTAAACAAAAAAGATTTTTACGATCAAAGGCCCACCACCTCAACCCAATTTTTCAAGTTGGTAAGGGCGGCGTCAATGATAATCTCATCAAGCAAATTGGTGAGGCGCTTGAAGTACGTGAATTAATCAAGGTCAGCATCCTGCAAAACTGTGAAGAGGACCGCGATGATGTGGGACTTTCTTTATCAAAGGGTGCACGGGCGGAATTGGTTCAGATTATCGGCAACACAATTGTGCTGTATAAAGAATCAAAAGAAAACAAACAACTTAAATTACCTTAAGGAACCTATCTATGAAAAAAATTGGAATTCTTGGCGGTACATTCAATCCTCCGCATATCGGGCATTTGATTATAGCGAATGAAGTGCTGGATGCCCTTGAGCTAGATGAAATCAGGTTCATGCCAAATCACGTTCCTCCACATAAGGAAAAATCGGAGGAAGTAACCGATATGGACAGGCTGGCTATGTTGGAAAACGCGATAGCCGGAAACCCATCTTTTTATATTGAGGGTATTGAAATAGAAAGAAAAGGCACATCTTATACGTATGACACGATAAAATTGCTGAAAGAGCTTGAGCCAACCAATGAGTTCTATTTCATAATTGGCGCAGACATGATTGAGTACTTACCGAATTGGCACCGTATCGACGAGCTGGTGCATATGGTCAATTTCGTCGGTGTGAAGCGCCCTGGATATGATGAAAAGACCGTATACCCAATCACGATGGTCAAAGTCCCCCAGATGTTCATTTCGTCCTCCATGATAAGAAGGAAGTTAAGAACGGGGAAAACCGTGAAATATTTAATAGCAGATCCAGTGGTGAAGTATATTAAAGGGAATGGTTTATATGAATCGTGAGGAAGCATTGGCACTGGTCAAAGAACAAATCACTGAGCGAAGGTACATTCATACCTTGGGTGTGGTCGAGTCAGCGATTGAACTTGCTGAACGGTATGGTGCCGACGTCAAAAAAGCGGAACTGGCAGCAATTTTCCATGATTATGCAAAATTCCGTCCAAAAGAGGAAATGGAGCAAATTATAATCGCTGAAAAAATGGACCCGGCTTTACTTGAATACAATATGGAGCTGTGGCACGCTCCTGTCGGGGCTTATCTGGTGAAAAAGGAAGCTGGCATTCAGGACGCTGAAATCTTGGATGCGATTGCCTATCACACGTCTGGCAGGGTTGGCATGAGCCTTTTGGATAAAGTCGTATACCTTGCCGACTATATTGAGCCGGGACGTTCTTTTCCCGGTGTCGACGAAGTCAGGCAGACAGCAAAGCAAAATTTGGATCATGCTGTCATTCAGGCTTTAAGGAATACAGTTGTTTTTTTAATGAAAAGAAATCAGGCAATTTACCCTGACACATTTAAGACATATAATGATTTGATCATGAATTTGAAGGAGAAGATGTAATGACTGAACGTGAACTTCTTGTAATTGCAGCAAAAGCGGCGGATGATAAAAGAGCGGAGGATATCGTGGCATTGAACATGCAAGGTATTTCCCTTGTAGCGGATTACTTTTTGATCTGCCACGGTAATTCTGAAAAACAAGTACAAGCAATAGCTCGTGAAATGAAGAGCAAAGCTGATGAATCAGGAATCAATGTAAAACGTCTTGAAGGTTTTGACGAGGCGAAATGGGTGCTTGTGGATCTTGGCGATGTAGTGGCCCATATTTTCCATAAAGATGAAAGAAACTACTATAATCTTGAACGTTTATGGGGAGATGCACCTTTTGAAGATCTAGAGAGTGAACTGACTACATGACTTATGAACGCTTTGCCTATGTATACGATGAATTGATGAAGGACGCACCTTATGAAAAATGGCTGATGATCCTTACGGCGAAGCTGGAACAGTATGGAATTGGTGGAAGGAAAGTCCTTGATTTAGCGTGTGGAACCGGGGAAATGACCGTTGAATTGGCGCAACACGGATTCGAAGTCACCGGCGTGGATTTATCTGATGAAATGCTTCTTGTTGCCAATGAAAAGGCGGTTAAGCTTGGATTATCAATTCCGCTTTTCCAGCAGAATATGGCAGAACTCGAGGGACTTGGCCAATTTGATTGTGTCACGATTTTTTGTGATTCGCTGAACTACCTTCGCGATGAGGAGGATATAGTCAAGACGTTCAGCCGGGTTCATGAGCATTTGAAGGATGGCGGATTATTCTTGTTTGATATCCATTCCATTTATAAAATGGAAGAAATCTTTCGCGATAATACGTTTGCTGTCAACGGTGAAGAAGTATCCTATATATGGGACTGCTTCCCGGGTGAAGAACCTTACAGTGTTGAGCATGATTTAAGTTTTTTCGTAAGGGACGATGAAAGCGGACTGTATGACCGTTTTGATGAGTTGCATTATCAACGGACCTATCCGGTTGATCAATATAAAAAGTGGTTGGAGCAAGCAGGTTTTACGGTTTCTGAAATTCTGGCGGATCTTGAAGAAGCACCGCTCGTAGCGGAAACCGAAAGAATCTTGTTTGTAGCCAGTAAATAATAAAGAGGTCAAGAATCCCCGTTCGTACATCATCCTGTACGAGTGGAGGTCTGACCTCTTCTTTTTTTATTTTAAGAAGGAATTGAGATATAAATTACGAATATTAATAAGGATGGCCGAACTGCTTTTCAACTTCGTGAAGGTCCTCTGCAAACTTTTCATGTGTCGCTTGAAAAAGATGATGGAACATTTCCCCTGTTTCAGCTTCTAAAACCTTGATCCCCTCACCCGTTATTCCACCCTTTACACAAACCTTTTCCTGCAAGGTCGGCAATGTATAAACCCCTTTACCAAGCAGTTCCCCTAAGCCAACCAGCATATTCTCAGTCAAAGTCGTAGCCGTTTCTTTATCTATCTTCGTCGTTTGGCAGGCCGCGTCAATAAAAGCTTGTGCTAAATAGCTGAAGAAGGCAGGTCCGCAGCTGACGATATCGGAAGCTACCCGGGTGATATCATTTTCAATGATGACCGGTGCCGATATGGCGGAGGCCAAATCATATAAAGCTGACACTTTCTCCTTACTGCAGCTCTTGCTGAAACTCAGTAACGATACCCCTGAACCGACACGGTTCGTTATGCTCGGTATAAAACGGGCACAGGGGGCATTCACTGCCGATTCAAGCTGGGAGACTGAAAGCGGGCTTGTGATGGAAATGACCAGCTGATCCCTTTTTATATGATGTTTGATGCCTTGTAATAGGCTGTTAATTTGTAATGGTTTTACACAGAGAAAGATAAAGTCGGCTTGTTGGACGATTTCGGCTGCGCTTTCCGCAACCTTGATGCCAGGGTGTTTTTCTTTCAGCTCCAATGCTTTGGAAAGTGTGCGATTTGTAATGACTAGATCTGCCGGATTCAATATTTTTGCCTCCAGCCATGCCTCGATTAAAATGGTACCCATATTTCCGGTTCCGATAACACCGATTTTCTTCAATTCCGATCAACTCCTCTCACTTAAAGCGATTGATTCTCCTAAAAACACTATGTATTTTTAATCTGTCCTATGACAATGTATCGTGCGAAATCCAAATAGGAGGCAAAGAAATGGATGAAATTTTAAAAAGGAAAATGACGAAGATTACCGTTGCGGTGGCATTTGTTGCAGCTGGCATTTACTTTTTTTTGCAACAAGGGGAGGATCCGTCGGATACGGCAGATATATTTTCCATTTCTGAGAAAGAAGCTGAAATCGAACAAAGTGAAAATGAAACGGCTGCCGAACCTGTGATCATTAAAGTGGACGTTAAAGGAGCGGTCAATTCCCCAGGCATTTTTACTGCACAGGCGGGTGACCGGGTGATTGATTTAATTTCGGCTGCAGGCAGTTTTACGGACAAGGCGGATAAAAATAAAGTGAATTTTGCCCAAATCGTCGAAGACCAAATGGTCATTTATGTTCCGGAAATAGGTGAAGAAGTCACGGGGAACTTGGAGAATATACAAGTCGGGTCGTCTGGTGATGCCGCCACTAAGGGGGCGTCAGGAGAACTGGTGAACTTGAATACAGCTACACAGGAAGATTTGGAAACCTTGACGGGAATTGGACCATCCAAAGCGAATGCGATCCTGGAATACAGGGAAACCATAGGGAAATTCAAGGACGTCGATGAATTGAAGAAGGTAACGGGAATCGGCGTTAAAACGTTTGAAAGGTTACGGGATTCCATTTCGGTGAAATGAATGATTGAATATGCTACACAAATGGACAAGAAGAGGGTAAAATTGAAGAAAATCATTCTAGTGGTAAGGGGATACAACATGAACAGAATTAGTTGGGATCAATATTTCATGGCGCAAAGCCATTTATTAGCCTTAAGAAGCACATGTACACGTCTCACTGTAGGGGCGACCATCGTCAGGGACAACAGAATCATTGCGGGGGGATATAATGGGTCCATTGCGGGAGGGACGCATTGTATTGATGACGGCTGTTATGTAATTGATAATCATTGTGTCAGAACGATACATGCAGAAATGAATGCACTTTTACAATGTGCTAAATTTGGGGTGCCTACTGATGGGGCGGAAATATATGTGACGCATTTTCCGTGTCTTCAGTGCTGTAAATCACTCATCCAAGCTGGCATCAAGGCTGTTTATTATGCGGAAGATTACAAAAATCATCCATATGCCCTGGAATTATTTAAACAGGCTGGCGTCAAGACCGAGAAGGTTGAAGCAAAAGGGGCCATCGATGTTAATGGAAAACAAAAAAAGGACTTTGTATTCTCATTGTTAGCTCAACTTGAACGAACAGGCCTGGGAAAAGAAGCTGTATCCGAGCTGGAAAAGCAGGCCAATCAGATTTTTGAAAATTAAATAGGACGGGGGGCAGGCATGGCTCGACACCTTATCTTATTAGCCGTTTCGGCCACATTTGGTGTTACGGCCCATTCTTTTTTTAATGTAAGGCTGCTGATCATCATCCTTACTTTTCTCTGTTTTCTTTATTTTTCGGGTGGGTTAAGTGTGAAGGCCCTTAGTTTTCATTTGGTGATCATGGGGATGTTTTTAGGGGCCGCCTCCTTCACCGATTACCGCAACAAAACTGCCTATCACGGAACGGAAAGCCAATTTAGCATTACATTTACCGATCAACCGAATATAGATGGAAATTCTTTAAAAGGATTCGTTGCCAGTGAGAAAGGCGAACGGTTAATGCTTCGTTATAAAATCACCACTGAACTGGAACAGGAAAAGCTGGGTCAGTTTCTGCGAATCGGTTTATCATGTCCGGCCGAAGGGACATTGCAAATTCCCGACAAAAACAGAAATGAAAACAGTTTCGATTATCAGCGTTATCTTTTCCGTCAAGGCACCCATTGGATTTTCAAAGCGGGTTCCATTTCATTTCAAGAATGTAAAGTGGCTGGAAACCCGATTCTTGTTTCAATACGTAATTTGCGCCTGAAGGGGATTACGTATATTAGAGAACACTTTCCAGAAGAATCGAGCGGTTTTGTCACTGCCCTCATATTCGGCGACCAGACATATATAGATGAAGGCGACCTTACTAATTATCAGCGGCTCGGTCTGGTTCATTTACTGGCTATTTCCGGTCTTCATGTCAGTTTTTTAACGGGGCTGTTATTTTACTTCGGCATCAGGGTCGGCATTACAAGGGAAAGAATGATGATGGCCATCTTAATCTTCCTTCCGGTTTACATGTTACTTTCAGGTGCCAGTCCATCAGTGGTGAGATCCTGTTTAATGGCTATGCTTTTCTTTCTACTCCTGCTATTCAAGAAGCGGATCTCGGCGGGTGCCGCAATCGGATCGGCTTATATGGCACTTTTGTTTTTTCGGCCTAATATGCTCTATGATATAGGTTTTCAGCTTTCATTCGCGGTCACGTTCTCCATTATCATGTCTTCAAGCATTTTCTTGCAATACCCGAAGAAAACAACGCAGCTATTCATCGTCAGTTCCATCTGCCAATTGGCAGCCCTTCCGATTTTGCTTTTTCACTTTTTTGAAGCATCCATTCTTGGGGTGTTTCTGAACGTATTGTATGTTCCGCTATATTCCATCATATTGCTGCCATTTTCACTGATTTCCCTCTTCATTCATATATTACTGCCTTCCTTGGGGCAACCCCTCATTTCATTATTGAATTATACCTTCATACTCTGCAATAAAGCTGCGGATAGTGCATCGCATTTGCCGCTTGCCTCCATTCCGTTTGGAAAACCACCTTTCATCACAATGCTATTACTTGTTATTTCGCTTTTAGGATTATACCTTACTTGGGAAGTATCCTTTGAAAAAAGTAAAATCTGGTGCGGAATAATAATTGTGCTTTTACTTTTGCAATATAACTTACAAAGGTTCTCGCCTTTTGGCGAAGTGCAGATCATCGACGTTGGGCAAGGTGACTCCATTTTAATTATCCTGCCTTTCAATCGCGGTAACTATTTGATTGATACGGGTGGGCAAATTACATTTCCAATCGACACGTGGGCAAAAAAGCGAAAGAAGTTCAACACCGCGGATGATATCATTATTCCATTATTGAAAAGTAAGGGAATCCACCAATTGGACAAACTGATTTTAACCCATCCGGACGCAGATCATATGGGAAGTGCAAAAGAATTAATAGAAAATTTTAATGTTGGGGAGATCATCATTGGAGGCTGGAGTGAAGAGCAATACAGGGATACGGATTTTGTGTCCGTGGCAAGAGATAAAAAAATGAAAATGACTGTCCTGAAAAGGGGGGACCATTGGGTGGCGGGCGGAGCGCCCTTTGCTGTAATAAGTCCATATGAGAAAGAAGAAAATAAGAATGATTCATCCATAGTTCTATTCACGGAGCTTGGGGGATTGTCATGGTTATTGACCGGCGACATGGGAGAAGAAGGGGAAAGTGAACTTTTGAGAACATTTCCGCAGTTGCAGGCGGATATCTTGAAGGTCGGTCACCATGGCAGCAAAACTTCTTCTTCCACGCCCTTCCTTGAACAGCTGCAGCCGAAAGCGGCGCTTATTTCAGTTGGAAAAGATAATGGCTACGGTCACCCTCATCGAGACGTAATTGGGAATCTGGAGAGAAATGGCATAAAGGTGTTCAGGACGGACGAGGATGGTTCTATTATTTACAAGTATTACAAAAGCAGTGGAACCTTTCGGAAGACTCTCCCATAGTATGTAGAAAATCAAAAAGAAAGAGACTGCAACGGCAGCCTCCATCAGGAAAAATAAGTGCATGTAGTAAATGAAATCAGGATCCGACAGCTTTAATGACGACAGCTATGGTGAACATGGCAGCGAAAAATACAAAAGAACCGATGAATCCTATAGCGGAATCAGCGACGTCATCTGTCTTTGATTGAACATTCTTTTCGAATTCGTTCATTGTTTACCCCTCCTATTTCTGCTAATAGTATAAAACATTACCAAAAAAAAATCTACAGGCTTCATTCCTTCATTTCCTTTACTGACAAGAGTTGTCACAAATAGTTTGGGATTTTGAGGTCAAAATAACAGTACAAACAAAGCAAGCGAAAAAGAAAAGCTCAATTTTTGTTCTACATGAATACTCTACCCGCTTTCAAGGGAGATTACCCGGGCCTTTCTTGAAAGTGTTCATATAGATCCGGAATTAGCCCTTTTAAAGGGCTAGTTCCCTTTATAGCTTGTCAAATGGTCCATCCACCTATACCATTAGAGAAGAATACATAGTAAAGAGGCGGATTCTATTGGTATTAGACGTTTGGAAAAGTATAAAAAAAGGGCAATTCGCGCCGGTATACTTGTTATATGGGTCGGAAGCCTATCTAATTAATGAAACGAAGCAGCTATTGATCGAGAATGTCCTTCACGAAGATGAGATGGATTTTAACTTTTCTCAATTTGATTTAGAAGAGACGCCTGTTGAAACTGCACTTGAAGATGTCGAAACCCTCCCGTTTATCGGGGAAAGGCGCCTTGTTTTCATGCAAAACCCATTTTTTTTGACAGCTGAAAAAACGAAATCAAGAGTTGAACATAATGTGAAAAGACTGGAAGCGTATTTGGCTGACCCGGTTCCTTATTCAATTGTCGTATTGACCGCACCTTATGAGAAACTGGATGAACGGAAAAAAATCACCAAGGAACTGAAGCGTAAGGCGGTTCTCGTTGAAGCGAAAAAGCTTGGTGATCATGAGTTAAAAGGGTGGGTGAAGGAGAGGGTCGAAGCTTCTTCAGTCCAAATAGATGAGCAGGCTACAGAGCTTTTACTTGAACTTGCAGGAACGAATCTGATGATGCTTACGAATGAATTGGATAAAATGGTGCTTTATGTAGAAGCTGATAAACACATTACGGTCGAGGTAGTGGAAAAGCTGGTTGCTAAATCCCTTGAACAGAATATCTTCACGCTTGTTGATCATGTGTTACAGCGAAAGATGGAGAGTGCGATGACGATACTGCACGATCTTCTCAGGCAGAATGAAGAGCCGATCAAAATCTTGAGCGTCATGGCAGGTCAGGTCAGGCTCATGTATCAAGTGAAGGAGCTTTCCCGCCAGGGCTATAGCCAGCAAAAAATTGCAGGTCAACTGAAGGTGCACCCTTACAGGGTAAAGCTGGCACTTGAAAAGACAGGGAGATTCCAGGAACGCGAGCTATTGAGCATCATCAACGACTTAGCGGAAGCGGATTATAAAATGAAGACGGGCCAAGCCGATAAGGCAATCACGCTTGAGCTGCTGCTTTTAAAAATTAGATGATAAAAAGGCGGCAGATATCCTGCCGCCTTTTTTATGCAAAAAACGGCACAAAAAAAACGATCCGGTTGGATCGTTTAATTTTTTGTCATTATGCGTTAAGAGCGTTAAGTCTTTTCGCTAAACGAGATTTTTTACGGGCTGCCGCATTTTTATGGATTAATCCTTTAGATGCAGCTTTGTCTAATTTCACAGCAGCTGTTAAAAGAGCTTCTTTAGCAGCTTCAACGTTTTCACCAGCTAATGCAACTTCAGCGTTTTTCACTGTAGTACGCATAGTTGATCTAACAGTAATGTTATGAACGCGTTTTTTGTCGTTGATTTTTACACGTTTAATAGCAGATTTAATGTTTGGCATTCCGTTCACCTCCTACAAAGAAATCGAGATTATATGAACTCGACTTTTCAAATCCATATCAAATAGCACAAGTGATATTCTATCAGACTGCTCATAAATATGCAATACTTCAGATTGAGAATCGAAAAGGAATTATAATTTCGGGAATAAATTCATCTCGTCATCACTCATTGTACCAAAAAAATGAATAATAAAAAAGCAAAAACGACAGAATGTTTAAGAGAGACTATTGAAAATACTAGATTAGATTCAATTCAAACATCAGGAGGCCGTTATGGAAAATAATTTGGACCTTAGTGAATACGGAATTCGTACAGATTTGGCGATTGAAGCAAAGGAAATTGCCCTTGAACATAAAGGTGTTGTAGAGGAAGTGGATGTATCCCGCATTGAAGGGGTCATTATTAAGGAAAAAGAAGTGGATGATCTGAAGGTATCCTTAGTCGAGGTCACGGCTGAGGGTGAAAAAGAAATCGGGAAGAAGCAGGGCAGCTATTTGACCATCGAAGTGCAGGGGATCCGCCAGCAGGATACGGATACGCAGCAACGGGTGGAAAAGGTGTTCGCCAACGAACTGGCTTCCTTTTTGAAACGGAATAAAATCACCAAGGAAAGCAGTTGTTTGGTTGTCGGTCTTGGTAATTGGAATGTTACTCCCGATGCTCTTGGGCCTGCAGTCGTTGAGAACCTTGTGGTCACAAGACATTTGTTCGAATTGCAGCCAGAGTCCGTCAAGGAAGGTTATCGGCCGGTCAGTGCGATTTCCCCCGGAGTGATGGGGATTACGGGAATTGAGACGAGTGACATCATAAAAGGAGTCATCGAGAAAAGTAATCCTGATTTCCTGATCGTCGTTGACGCATTGGCTGCCCGTTCGATCGAACGAGTGAATTCGACGATTCAAATAACGGATACAGGCATCCATCCTGGGTCTGGTGTTGGGAATAAACGGAAAGAATTGAGCCAGGATACACTGGGAGTTCCTGTTATAGCGATTGGTATACCTACCGTCGTGGATGCCGTATCAATTGCCAGCGATACGATAGATTATATCTTGAAGCACTTTGGCAAGGAACTGAATGAAGGGGACAGACCATCACGTTCGTTGGCGCCCGCTGGATTCAGTTTTGGAAAGCGCACAAAGCTGACAGAAGAGGATATGCCAGGTGAAAAGGAGCGCCAAACCTTCTTGGGAATGATAGGTGTCCTTCCTGATGAAGAGAAACGGAAATTGATTTATGAGGTACTGTCACCGCTTGGTCAAAATTTAATGGTTACACCGAAAGAAGTCGATGTTTTCATTGAGGATATGGCCAATTTAATAGCCAATGGGTTAAATGCAGCCTTGCATCATTCAATAAATCAAGATAATACCGGCTACTACACCCGTTAAATCATTTTTAGTGCCCAAAAATGGTGTTCTACCCTTTCTAGCAAAGTCATAGGTATTAATAGACAAGCTATAGAGAGGGTGGAAGGATGAAAAGAAGAAATTCCCCAGGAATCATAACAGCCGTTCACGGATCAACAATAATAAAAACTTTTCTAGGTATTCTCGCCTTGCTTCTTTTTGTTTTTTCAGTCAGTGGGGTCATGACTTCCCTAAGACCGGAGTATCGGATATCTTCTAATTCCGTACATACTGTAGCCAACCAATTCTCGGGAAAAATGCTGTTCTCGATGCTGGCCAATGAAAACCATTATCTTTTTAATGCCCTGCCGGAAGGTAAGCAGGAATCGATGATCACGAATCAATTGATAAAAGTCTCGACTAACATTTCACTCGAAGACCCGCGAAGTTTACTTGGCAGGGAACTTCCTGGCTTTTCGATTTTTGATAATGAGATCCTCGTTGCTGGGGAAGGAACGAATTATACGAATATGCCGTATGAATCCTCGCCGCCAGTAGACGTCCTGAATGAAGAAAGGGATGCATCCCTGCAAAACCTGGATGAGATTGAAGAACCGGATAAAGGTGTGGCCGATCAGCCGAAACAAACGACAAATGGAAGGAAAGTGGTAGAAATATACCATAGCCATAACCGGGAGTCATATCTTCCATATTTAAAAGGAGTGACCAACCCGGACCTAGCCTATCATTCGAAAATCAATATTACGAAACTCGGGGAACGGATGGTTGAAGATATGGCTGATAAGGGGATCGGCTCCACGCTCGATAAAACGGATATCATGGGAAATCTGAATAATAAAGGATTGAATTATGCCAAATCCTATCAAGAATCACGAAAATCCGTCCAGACGGCATTGGCCAATAACAAAGATTTAGAATATATCATTGATATCCATCGTGATTCTAAACGAAAAAAACATACGACCATTAACATTAACGGTGAAGATTATGCCAAGATTGCCTTCGTGGTTGGGGGCAATAACCCGAACTTCGAAAAAAATGCGGCGCTTGCCAATAAGCTTCATAAAGCTTTGGAGAAAAAATACCCTGGCATTTCACGAGGGGTTATGAAACAAGGCGGAGCGGGACAGAATGGAGTATACAATCAGGATTTATCAGGCAATGCCATGCTTATTGAAATTGGCGGTGTTGATAATACTTTCGAGGAAATGTACTTGACCGTTGATGCCTTTACCGATGTTTTCAGTGAATTTTACTGGGATGCCAAAGCAGTGGATAACCCGACCGGAGATTCGGAAGCGCAGTAATTTGAAAGGAGTTCTCTTATCATGGTTCGATTTTGGTTGAAATGTACAGGGATTGTGCTCGTATTATTTTTAGGTGTTCTAATCGGGATGCAGCAAGCGAACGACGGGATGAAAAAAATGAAGGGGTATGAAGATCCCTCTTTGAATAGTGCATTCATTATTAACCAATCGGACCAAGGGGAGATGGAAGCGGATATCCTTGGCGAAAAAGTAACGAGTCATGATTTGGAGACGAAAAAAGAAAAGCTTGAAGAAATGAAGGCCTTCAACTTTTTCTCATCGATAGGCAAAACGCTAGGAGAGACCATATCAGGGGCCTTTCAAGCACTAATTGATATGATTTAGGTATGAAGTAAGTTGAGTATGCCCTGCCAAAAGGCTGCATCCGAATCCGGAATGCAGCCTTTTTTTATCCGTTGCCCTGCAATGAGGCTTCTTTTGTAACTATTCTGTTGAATCTTGCATTTTCTATTGATATAATAAAAAATAGTGTATTGTGTCGACAAGTGGGAGTGAACGTCATGAATAGAGAAGAAAAATTAAAAAGACAATCAAAAATTCGTAACTTTTCCATCATCGCTCATATTGATCATGGTAAATCTACATTGGCGGATCGTATCATTGAAAAAACGAACGCCATGACTCAGCGTGAAATGAAGAGTCAGCTGTTGGATTCCATGGATTTAGAGCGTGAGCGTGGAATTACGATTAAATTGAATGCGATTCAATTGAAATATAACGCGAAAGATGGAGAAGAATATATCTTCCATCTTATTGATACACCGGGACATGTCGATTTTACGTATGAAGTGTCACGAAGCCTTGCAGCTTGTGAAGGAGCTGTCCTTGTTGTCGATGCGGCACAGGGTATTGAGGCCCAAACGCTTGCAAACGTTTATTTAGCATTGGACAACAACCTGGAAATCATTCCGGTCATCAATAAAATTGATTTGCCGAGTGCAGATCCGGAACGGGTACGTGGAGAAATCGAGGAAGTGATCGGGTTGGATGCTTCCGATGCAGTCTTGGCTTCGGCTAAAGCGGGAATCGGAATCGAGGAGATTCTGGAACAGGTCGTTGAATTGGTTCCAGCTCCACAAGGTGATCCAGAGGCTCCTTTCAAGGCGCTTATTTTCGATTCACTGTTTGATGCGTACCGCGGTGTAGTTGCCTATATCCGTGTTGTTGAGGGTTCCGTTAAAGTGGGCGACAAAATCAAAATGATGTCCACTGGCAAGGAATTCGATGTTACCGAATTGGGTGTCTTCAACCCTAAAACCCAGCTGTTGGATGAACTGAACGTCGGTGATGTAGGTTTCCTTACGGCATCGATTAAAAACGTTGGTGATACGACTGTTGGTGACACGATTACAAGTGCGGTGAATAGTGCGACAGAACCATTGCCGGGTTACCGGAAGATGAATCCGATGGTATATTGCGGTCTATACCCAATTGACGCATCGAAATTCAATGATTTACGGGATGCGTTGGAGAAATTGGAATTGAACGATTCAGCGCTGCAGTTCGAGGCGGAATCATCGCAAGCATTGGGCTTCGGTTTCCGTTGCGGATTCCTTGGACTCCTTCATATGGAGATTATCCAGGAACGGATTGAACGTGAATTCAAGATCGACCTGATCACCACAGCCCCGAGTGTTATTTATGATGTGGTCCAAACGGACGGAACTGTCCTGAAAGTGGATAACCCGTCTAATATGCCTGATGCTCAAAAGATCGAACGGGTCGAGGAGCCATATGTCAAAGCAACGATGATGGCACCGACGGAGTTTGTCGGGGCAATCATGGAAATTTGTCAAAATAAACGCGGAAACTTCATTGATATGGAATATATCGATGAGACCCGTGTAAGCATTCATTACGAAATACCATTATCTGAAATCGTGTATGATTTCTTCGATCAATTGAAATCCAATACAAGAGGCTATGCTTCATTCGATTATGAGCTGATCGGCTATAAACCGTCCAAGCTTGTGAAAATGGATATCTTGCTGAATGCTGAAACTGTCGATGCTTTAAGTTTCATCGTTCATAAGGACTTTGCATATGAGCGCGGTAAAGTCATCGTTGAAAAATTGAAGAAATTGATTCCAAGACAACAATTTGAAGTGCCGATCCAAGCAGCAATCGGGCAAAAAATCATCGCCCGTTCTTCAATTAGTGCAATGCGCAAAAACGTATTGGCTAAATGTTACGGCGGCGATATTTCCCGTAAACGTAAGTTGCTCGAAAAACAGAAAGAAGGTAAAAAGCGGATGAAACAGGTAGGTTCCGTTGAAGTTCCGCAAGAAGCTTTCATGGCTGTTTTGAAAATGGATGATACGACACCAAAGAAATAAATAAAATAAACGATAGATAGTAAAAAGAGGGTAGAGGAAATCTAGCCTCTTTTTCTATCGACTCATTCGATTAAAAGGTTGTGAACACAATGATCAAAAGCGCCTACCTCCATATACCATTTTGTGAACATATTTGTCACTATTGTGATTTCAATAAAGTATTTTTGCAGGGACAGCCGGTCGACGAATATTTACAGATGATGAAAAGGGAAATGGAGATGCAGCTTTCCAAATACCCGACTGCCGGTTTGGATACGGTTTTTGTCGGTGGGGGGACACCGACCTCTCTGGATGAAAAGCAGCTTGCATTCTTATGTGAAGCAATCATTGAAACCCTGCCCTTTGATCCTAAAAAGGCTGAATATACATTCGAAGCCAATCCAGGGGATCTTTCGAGGGAAAAACTGGAGATACTTTATGACTCAGGGGTCAATAGACTTAGCTTTGGAGTGCAAAGCTTCAATGATGAATTGTTAAAACGAATCGGCCGGACTCACCGGGCTTCTGAAGTTTATGAAACGATTCATTTGGCTCAAGAGGTTGGCTTTACGAATATCAGCATCGACTTGATATATGGATTGCCGGGCCAGACGATGGAAGATTTCAAGGATACGCTGGATAAAGCGATTGCCCTTCAATTGCCGCACTATTCCAGCTACTCATTGATCGTTGAGCCGAAGACGGTTTTTTATAATCAGATGAGAAGGGGTAAATTGAACCTGCCGCCGCAGGAGCTCGAGGCTTCGATGTATGAGAGGCTAATGGAAGAGATGGAGAAGCATGGTCTGCATCAATATGAAATCAGTAATTTTGCCCGAGCTGGGTTTGAAAGCAGGCACAACCTGACATATTGGGATAATGTGGAGTATTATGGGATTGGTGCCGGTGCACATGGCTATACTGGAGGAAAAAGGGTGGCCAATCATGGTCCTGTGAAGAAATATATCACGCCATTGCTCGCGAACGAGCTGCCTGTATTGGAAGAACACCCAGTACCGCTTCATGAACGGATGGAAGAGGAGATGTTTTTGGGGCTCCGGAAAACGGAAGGTGTATCATTGGAAATCTTCAAGAATAAATTTTTTGTTGAAATGACGGAGATTTTCAGGAAACCGCTCGAAGAAGGATCGGCAAAGGGTCTGCTTGAAGTGGAAGGCGGGTTCGTGCGCTTGACTGATCGGGGCAAACTGCTTGGAAATGAAGTGTTCCAATCATTTTTGGGCGTTATTGATTCCGACTGAAGGAAACTCAAGTTATTTTAACGCTGAATTAGGGGTTTCATTGTTGACATCATAAGCTTCATTTGATAATTTATTAGTATATTAGCACTCGATGAGACAGAGTGCTAACAGAGGTGATCATACATGCTAACTGATCGTCAATTATTGATTCTACAAGTGATAATCGAGGATTTCATCCATTCTGCCCAGCCAGTCGGGTCACGAAGCTTGTCGAAGAAAGATGAAATTACGTTCAGCTCTGCCACAATTCGCAACGAAATGTCCGATCTTGAAGAAATGGGATTTTTAGAAAAAACCCATACCTCTTCCGGTAGGATCCCTTCTGAAAAAGGGTATAGATATTATGTGGATCATTTACTTTCTCCTCAAGCTCCGAAAAAGAATGAAATGAAGATATTAAAATCCGTTTTTGTAGAACGAATTTATGAATTGGAAAAGATCGTTCAGAAGTCAGCGAAAATACTTTCGGAACTGACGAATTATACGGCGATTGTACTGGGGCCAAAAGTGAATGAGCATAAGCTGAAAAAAATCCAAATCATTCCTTTAAGTCCTGAAACGGCAATAGCCATCATCATTACCGATACAGGTCATGTGGAAAATCGAATGATTTCCTTACCGCCTTCTTTTGATATAAACGAAATTGAAAAGATGGTGAACATATTGAATTCCCGTTTGGTCGATGTTCCGCTAGTTGATCTTAAGGATAAGATTTATAAGGAAGTGGCAGTTCTATTGAGCCGCCACATTCATAACTATGGATCGATGGTCTCGATCCTTGCGGAGACCCTGACGGACACAAAGCCCGAAAAAATATTTTTTGGCGGGAAAACGAATATGCTGAGGCAGCCGGAGTTCCATGATATTGCTAAAGTAAGTACGCTTTTATCTATGATTGAGCAGGAACAGGGATTTTATGAACTAATTACTCAAAATCCATCGGGCATCCACGTCAAGATCGGCCGTGAAAATCAAAACACAGTGCTCGATGACTGCAGTTTGATTACGGCGACCTACTCAATCGGGCAGGAGCAAGTTGGCACATTGGCCATATTGGGTCCAACGAGAATGGAATATTCGAGAGTGATCAGTCTGCTTTCGTTTTTCTCGAAAGATTTAACGGCCCTGATGACAAAACTGTATCAAAAATAGTAGCAAAGGTAATATTGTTAAGGTGGCGGAGGAGCATATTCCGCGGCCTGGCATATTACTTTAGCATAAATTGTATAACCCTTTTAGGGAGGTGAGATTGTGACAGAAAATAAAAACGAAGAACAAACATTGGAAAATGAAACAATCGAGGAAAGTGCTGCAGAAGCAGTTTTCGCTGAAGAAGAAACTCCAGCGGAAGAAAACCAAGGTCCGGTTGAAAAAGATGAACTTCAATTGGCTCATGAAAAGATTGCTGAACTTGAGGCGAAAATCGAGGAAATGGATAACCGTTATCTTCGTCTGCAGGCCGATTTTGATAATTCAAGACGCCGTGCCAAGCTTGATATGGAGGCGGCTCAAAAATATAGAGTTCAAAGCATTGCTAGTGATTTAGTGGAGGCTCTTGATAATTTTGAAAGAGCTACAAAAATCGAAGCGGAAAATGAACAGACGAAATCCTTGCTATCCGGCATGGAAATGGTCTATAAAGCGATTACTGATGCATTGTCTAAAGAAGGCATCGAACCGATCAGTTCGGTTGGTGAAGAGTTCGATCCGCGTTTGCATCAAGCGGTCATGCAAGTTCAAGATGAAAACTTCGGTTCGAACATCGTCGTCGAGGAATTCCAAAAAGGATACCTTCTTAAAGACCGTGTGATTCGACCTGCAATGGTAAAAGTGAACGAATAGGATTTTTACATATAAATAATTGGGAGGTAGTGAAACTATGAGCAAGATCATTGGTATTGACTTAGGTACAACAAACTCTTGTGTATCTGTACTTGAAGGCGGGGAACCAAAAGTAATCCCGAATCCGGAAGGAAACCGTACAACTCCATCCGTAGTGGCATTCAAAAATGGAGAAAGGCAAGTAGGGGAAGTGGCAAAACGCCAAGCGATTACAAACCCTAATACGATCATTTCCATTAAACGCCATATGGGTACTAACCATAAAGAAGTAATTGAAGGAAAAGAATACTCACCTCAAGAAGTTTCTGCAATCATCCTTCAATACTTGAAATCATACGCTGAAGAGTATCTTGGCGAAAAAGTCACTAAAGCGGTTATCACTGTACCTGCTTACTTCAATGATGCAGAACGCCAAGCAACTAAGGATGCTGGTCAAATTGCCGGCCTTGAAGTGGAACGTATCATCAACGAACCGACAGCTGCAGCACTTGCATACGGTTTGGATAAAACGGAAGAAGATCAAACGATCCTTGTATTCGACCTTGGCGGCGGTACATTTGACGTGTCGATCATGGAACTTGGAGACGGCGTTTTCGAAGTTAAGTCCACAGCTGGTGACAACCGTTTAGGTGGGGATGATTTCGACCAAGTCATTATTGATTACCTAGTTGAAGCATTCAAGAAAGAAAACGGAATCGACCTTTCAAAAGATAAAATGGCGGTTCAACGTTTGAAAGATGCAGCTGAAAAAGCGAAAAAAGATCTTTCCGGCGTAACGTCAACTCAAATTTCTTTACCATTCATCACTGCTGGAGAAGCTGGCCCGCTTCACTTGGATGTAACGATGACTAGAGCTAAATTCGATGAGCTTTCTACAGGTCTTGTGGAACGCACTATGGGACCAACTCGTCAAGCATTGAAAGATGCTGGTCTTTCAGCATCTGAAATCGACAAAGTAATCCTTGTTGGTGGATCTACACGTATTCCTGCGGTTGTTGAAGCGATCAAAAAGGAAATCGGTCAAGAACCAAGCAAAGGTGTAAACCCTGATGAAGTGGTGGCTATGGGTGCTGCAATTCAAGGTGGCGTATTAACAGGGGATGTTAAAGACGTTGTCCTTCTTGATGTAACACCACTTTCACTTGGAATTGAAACGATGGGCGGAGTATTCACGAAACTGATTGACCGTAATACTACGATTCCAACAAGTAAATCACAAGTATTCTCGACAGCAGCTGATAATCAAACTGCAGTTGATATCCATGTCCTTCAAGGTGAGCGTCCAATGTCAGCGGATAACAAAACTCTTGGCCGTTTCCAATTGAGTGACATTCCACCGGCACCTCGTGGAGTTCCGCAAGTTGAAGTGACATTCGATATCGATAAAAACGGTATCGTGAACGTTCGTGCGAAAGATCTTGGCACAAACAAAGAACAAGCGATCACCATCAAATCATCTTCAGGACTTTCTGATGAAGAAATCGAACGCATGGTTCGTGAAGCGGAAGAAAATGCCGATAGCGATAAACAGCGTAAAGAAGAAGTTGAACTTCGTAACGAAGCTGATCAATTAGTTTTCCAAACGGAAAAAACGCTTAAAGATCTAGAAGGTAAAGTGGACGAAGCGGAAGTAACAAAAGCGAATGAAGCGAAGGATGAACTGAAAGCTGCAATCGAGAAAAATGAGCTTGAAGAAATCCGCGAGAAAAAAGATGCGCTTAACGAAATCGTTCAAGCTTTGACAATGAAGCTTTATGAAGAAGCGGCAAAAGCTCAGCAAGCTGGAGAAGCCGGTGCTGGCGAATCAGCTCAAGACGATAATGTGGTTGATGCTGAATACACTGAAGTTAACGAAGAAGAGAAAAAATAAAAAGTGGCCCAATCGGGGCACTGAAATATTGGGCAGTTAGTTTCTGCCTGCCATTGTAAAAAAGTCAAAGTCAGGTTATCTTGACTTTGGCTTTTTTTACAATGGATGGAATCATTGTCAGGAAGTGTTACAATCGCTGGTGGGGAATCATGGGATTTTAGAGAAAAAGATGTGCAAATCGGGGCTGGCAGTACCAATTACAAAAATGTGTTAAAGCCGTTTGTACTTTTCTAGTTGATTATTATCTTCGTTCAGTGATAATATTACCTTTATGTGAATCGAATCGGGAGTGGATTTTAGATATGAGTAAACGCGATTATTATGAGGTGTTAGGCCTTTCGAAAAGTGCTTCGAAGGATGAAATCAAAAAAGCGTATCGAAAGCTCTCCAAACAATATCACCCTGATATTAATAAAGCGGACGATGCTGCGGATAAATTCAAGGAAATCAAGGAAGCTTACGAAGTATTGAGTGACGAACAGAAAAAGGCCCATTATGACCAATTCGGACATACAGATCCCAATCAGGGCTTTGGCGGTCAGGACTTTGGCGGTTTCGGCGGTTTTGAAGATATTTTCAGTAGCTTCTTTGGTGGCGGCGGTCGCAGGAGAGATCCTAATGCACCGCGTCAAGGGGCGGATTTACAGTATACGATGACGCTTTCTTTTGAAGAGGCTGCATTCGGAAAAGAAACTGAGATTGAAATTCCGCGTGAAGAGAATTGTGATACATGTAAAGGATCCGGTGCCAAACCTGGTACAAAAGTGGAAAACTGTTCACATTGTCATGGAACCGGTCAATTGAATGTTGAACAAAACACAGCGTTCGGAAGGATTGTGAACCGGAGAGCATGTCACCATTGTCAAGGTACGGGAAAAATCATTCCTAATAAATGTTCAACATGCGGCGGCGACGGAAAAGTCCAAAAACGTAAAAAGATCCAAGTCAAGGTGCCAGCAGGAATTGATGATGGCCAGCAGTTGCGTGTAACCGGCCAAGGAGAGCCAGGAATCAATGGCGGTCCGGCAGGAGACCTGTATGTAGTCTTCCATGTACGCAGCCATGAATTCTTTGAGCGGGATGGCGATGATATTTATTGTGAAATGCCGGTTACGTTTGCCCAGGCAGCATTGGGCGATGAAATAGAAGTTCCGACGCTGCATGGAAAAGTGAAGCTGAAGATTCCTGCAGGTACACAAACAAGCACTCGTTTCCGTTTAAAAGGCAAAGGTGTTCCGAATGTAAGAGGATATGGCCAAGGAGATCAGCATGTGGTCGTATTAGTGGTCACCCCTAAGAAATTAACGGAAAAACAAAAGGACTTGCTTCGTGAGTTCAGTGATATCAGCGGACAAGGCGTAGATGAACAAGATGATGGCTTTTTCTCAAAAGTAAAGCGTGCTTTTAAAGATAGGTGAATAAAAGTAAAAGAACAAATTGGGAGTTGGTAGATTATGAAGTGGTCTGAATTTGCAATCCAAACAACGAATGAAGCGGTTGAACCTGTTTCGAATATTCTTCATGAGGCAGGTGCGAGCGGTGTTGTCATTGAGGATCCTCTAGAATTAGTCAAGGAACGTGAAAATGTTTTTGGCGAAATCTACCACTTAAACCCAGATGATTATCCGGATGAAGGTGTAGTCATCAAGGCTTATCTGCCCGTTAACAGCTTCCTTAACGATACCGTTGATGCTATTAAGGAATCAATCAATAATCTCCTTCTTTTTGATATAGACCTTGGGAAAAATGTTGTTTCAATTAGTGAAGTGAATGAGGAAGAGTGGGCGACGGCTTGGAAAAAATATTATAACCCCGTCAAGATATCCGAACGTTTTACCATCGTGCCAACATGGGAAGACTACACTCCAGTAAGCAGTGATGAATTGATCATTGAACTTGATCCAGGTATGGCTTTCGGAACGGGTACACACCCGACTACGGTCATGTGCATCCAAGCGTTGGAGCGTACAGTACGGCCTGGGGATTTAGTCGTAGATGTAGGAACGGGTTCTGGTGTTCTAAGCATTGCAGCTGCATTATTGGACGCAAAACGAATCCAGTCCCTTGATTTGGATGAAGTGGCAGTACAGTCAGCCATACAAAACGTGGAAATAAATAACGTGCAGGATAAAGTGTCCGTTTCACAAGGCAATTTGCTGGATGGTGTGAATGAACAAGCGGATATCGTCGTGGCTAATATTCTTGCCGAGGTGATCATGCGTTTTACGGATGATGTAGCGAAAGTCGTTAAACCTGGCGGACATTTCATCGCTTCCGGAATCATTCAAACTAAGAAACAAGATGTGAAGGATGCGATTATAGCATCTGGTTTCACCATTGAGGAAACGATCTTGATGGAAGATTGGGTGGCAATAATAGCGAAAAGAAATGATTAATTGAAAAAGTTACTCTGATTATCGGGTATTTTGATAGTCAGAGTACCTTTTTTTAGCTTGAATCTTTGCATGGCTTGCATTCTGGATTCCTGACTGTTAGCCTGTGTTTTTTTTAGACTAGACGAAGTGGGTGGCAGTGTGCAACGGTATTTTCTTAACGATGTAGACATCAATGGAAACACGGTGACGATATCAGGCGATGATTTTCACCATATCGCCAGGGTGATGAGGATGGGACCAGGGGAGCGGATCATTACGGTAAAAGGTAATGGTATGACAGCTGTCGCGGAAATTTCGGAAATTACTGATGACGCTGTTATAGGGACCGTTTCCGAATGGAAGAATGAAGAAAAGGAACTTCCTGTAAGGGTTGTGATAGCGAGCGGTCTGCCTAAAGGGGATAAGTTGGAATATATCGTTCAAAAGGGTACTGAACTGGGTGCCGTTGAATTTATCCCTTTTATTGCTGCTCGTTCGGTGGTAAAATGGGACCACAAAAAGGTAGGTAAGAAATTGGAGAGGCTCCAGAAGATTTCAAAAGAGGCGGCTGAGCAATCTCACCGCACGGTTATCCCTGCCATCAAGGAACCGATGACGGCAGATCAGCTAGCTGGTTATGCTTCCGGTTTCGATCATAAATTAATCGCTTTTGAAGAAGTGGCAAAACGGGGGGAAACTTCTGTACTCGCTTCTGTCTTGAAAGATATCACCGCTGGGCAATCCATCCTATTCGTTTTTGGGCCTGAAGGTGGTTTAGCAGATAAGGAAATTGAAAAACTGACTGATGCCGGTTTTATGGCTTGCGGTCTTGGACCAAGAATATTAAGAACTGAAACAGCACCTTTATATGCACTTTCCGCTGTTTCTTATCATGTAGAACTTTTGAGGTGATGAAAAATGGCAACGGTCGCTTTCCATACATTAGGCTGTAAAGTGAATCATTATGAAACAGAGGCCATATGGCAATTATTCAAAACTGGAGGATATGATCGTGTTGAGTTTGAAAATACATCTGATGTATATGTCATCAACACATGCACGGTGACAAACACTGGCGATAAGAAGAGCCGTCAGGTCATCCGTCGTGCCATTCGTAAAAATCCGAATGCCGTCATAGCGGTAACGGGATGTTACGCACAGACATCACCGGCAGAAATCATGGCCATACCAGGTGTGGATATTGTTGTAGGAACACAGGACAGGGTTAAACTCCTTGATTACATCGAGCAATTCAAGGTTGAGCGTGAGCCAATCAATGCCGTAGGAAATATCATGAAAAACCGTGTCTACGAAGAGTTGGATGTACCTGCTTTTACAGACCGTACACGAGCTTCACTTAAGATTCAGGAAGGTTGCAATAATTTCTGCACTTTCTGCATCATCCCTTGGGCCCGTGGCTTGATGCGTTCCCGCGATCCAAAGGAAGTCGTTCACCAAGCTGAACAGCTTGTCGAGGCAGGCTATAAAGAGCTAGTCCTCACCGGAATTCATACTGGCGGCTACGGAGACGATTTGAAAGACTATAATTTGGCGATGCTGCTGCGTGACTTGGAAAAAGTCGATGGATTGAAGCGTATCCGTATATCATCCATCGAAGCCAGCCAGATTACAGATGAAATCATTGAAGTGCTGACGAATTCGAAAAAAGTGGTACGTCATTTGCATATACCAATCCAATCGGGTTCCGATACAGTTCTAAAACGGATGAGACGTAAATATACGATGGATTTCTTCGGGGATCGGATCGAGAAGTTGAAAATTGCGCTTCCGGGTCTTGCGGTTACCTCTGATGTCATCGTAGGTTTCCCAGGTGAAACAGAAGAAGAATTCATGGAGACATATAACTTTATAGAAAAATATAAATTCTCCGAACTTCATGTTTTCCCTTATTCAAAACGGACAGGGACTCCGGCTGCCCGTATGGAAGATCAAGTGGATGAAGATGTCAAGAATGAACGCGTACATCGCCTTATCACGTTGTCGGATCAGCTGGCAAAAGAGTATGCCTCCCGATTCGAAGGGGAAGTTCTTGAAGTCATTCCTGAAACGAAGTTGGAAAATGGCCTTTATGAGGGCTATTCCGATAATTACATGAAAGTCGTCTTCCCGGCTTCGGAAGAAATGGTCGGTGAAATCGTCAAAGTGAAGATTACAAAGTCTGGCTATCCATTTAGTGAAGGTCAGTTCGTGACGGTCGTGAAGGATTTTCCGTTGCAACAAGCATCCAATATCTAATCTAAGACAGCGGTAAATCGCTGTCTTTTTTTATCCTCTCTTTTAGATGTGTTATCTTGGCACTTTCGGGTAAAGACTATATATATCGTCAAAGTGGATAAACTATGGTATTATGAGAGGTACGTACAACTAGGTATAGATTGTTTTTGAGGAGGATTTATTAATGTCACAAAATGTAGCAGGTTTAATCGACCACACGTTATTAAAAGCAGATGCGACCAAAGAGCAAATAAAGGTATTATGCGAAGAAGCGAGAGAGTATAACTTTGCTTCCGTATGCGTGAACCCAACTTGGGTGAAATATGCAAGCGAACTTTTGGAAGGTTCAGAAGTGAAAGTTTGTACCGTTATCGGCTTCCCTCTAGGTGCAACCACACCGGAAACCAAAGCTTTTGAAACGAAAGACGCCATCTCCAATGGCGCTCACGAAGTCGATATGGTGATCAATATCGGCGCATTGAAGGACAAGGATGATGAGATGGTAGAGCGGGATATTCGTGCTGTTGTAGCGGCATCCACTGGTAAGGCTCTGTCAAAAGTGATCATTGAAACTTCTTTATTGACTGATGAAGAAAAAGTCCGTGCATGTGAATTGGCCGTAAAAGCCGGAGCGGATTATGTGAAAACATCAACTGGTTTTTCGACCGGCGGAGCGACTGTTGAAGATATCACGCTTATGAGAAAAACAGTTGGCCCGGATATCGGAGTCAAAGCTTCAGGCGGAGTCCGCAACACAAGCGATGCCCAGAAAGTGATTGAAGCTGGTGCAACAAGAATTGGTGCGAGTGCAGGTGTCTCAATCGTAAAGGGCTTAACGGCTGATTCCGATTATTGATTTTGTAAGGGACCCGTATAATAAGTCCTTAAAATAAAACAGGCGGAGAAAAATGAATTATTTTTCTCCGCCTGTTTTTTATTACTTCCATAAAACGGATTATAAGTCGAGTGCCAAGTGCTGTGCATTGCGCTTATTTCCTTGAAAAAGAGGAAACGTTTCAACTTTGGACTTTTACTTGTCATTTTTGGAACCTATAAATTTTAAAAAAAGTTTATTGTGGATTCAATGGATATTAGGGGTACCAAACAGGGAGTAAACATACTGGGGGAGGAAAATGAAAAAATCGGGTATTTAACTTTCTTTTATCATTAACACTACTTACAAAGAGTGATGAAATTTTGGGTGTATAACACATTAATAACCGTTTTATATATAATGGCAGTAATCGTTTTTTATCTAACATCTTTCTCTAATAAAAGTTTGTGGATTTTGATATTAGCTGCTGTTATATTGAGTGGTTTGCGCTTATTAAACTATAAAGTTAATTATAAAAAGATTAGCTAAAACCTCCCCGTAATCATTTATCCTTTTATATCTGTTACAGCTACATATTATGTCTATCTTCCCCTGAAGCTGCCCATAAGAAAGTCTCTAATGAATTTTGGACAGCACCTTATTTCTTTAAGTGTTGCCGATGCACCAAAAGAATGAGGTTGGAGAATTGCCGTGCGCATGGCAATACGGCCAAAGAAGTCAAGATATTGAAAATGACACTGGCATGTGCGAGCTGTGTCCCCTTGTTTTCGGTGAAAAAGGCAGCAGTGCTCTCAAGGATGTCCACAAAAGGCAGGAATGCGGCAACCCCGATGACGTTTAGCCAAATATGTGCATACGCTGTGAAGGCAGCTTGTCTGCCGGAACCGATGCTGGCCATGTATCCGGTGATGCAAGTGCCTATATTCGATCCGAGCATGATGATGATTGCGGAAGAGACGGATAACTCCCCATTCATTAAAAAGCTCATGGCTATCCCGATGGTTGCCGAACTGGAGTGAATGAGTGCTGTCAATAATATCCCGGCTAATAGGGCATAGCTCATATGGCCCTCTATGTAATGGATGAGCGTTTGTATGGATGGATAGGCTGCAATCGGTGTAGAAAGCGTTTTAAAACCACTCATCGCCGCGAAGATGGCCGAGATTCCGATCAGTGACATCCCTATGCTTCTCGGTAATGCTTTTGGCATGAAGCAAAGGAAAGCGCCGCTTACGACACCGGGAATGATCCAACGATCCAAGGAAAAGGTCATGAACTCTGCTGTAAAGGTGGATCCGATATTCGTTCCAAGAATAATCCCGATTGTTTGCGGGAACGTTAAGCTTCCTGCGGAAACGAGGCCGACCGTCATGACCATGACCGCCGAGCTGCTCTGAAGGATCCCCGTAAAGATGGTTCCGGCCATGAAGCCTTTCCATGGCTTATCCGTAACCTTTGAGAGAAAAGTTTTTAATGCTGCACCGGACATATTGAACAGTCCGATACGTAAAACCGACATACCTGCCAAAAATATCGCAATGAATAAAAGGAATAAAAATAGCTCATGCATGACTGTCACCTCAAAGTAAGCTTATGGCCCAATGACGGGAGACATGCTATAAATTGGATTTTCATGCAAGTTGAATTATCGTTTAGTGAAAAATTATGATAATAACATGATGATATTCAAAATAAGTTTGATTTTATTGGTTGACCTGCTAAAGATGATATATTATAATTGTTTAGTACATGTATAACATGTTGACAACTTGAGTTAGTGTGTTGTTTTCGGAGGGAGGGAAAGAGATGTCTAAAACCGTCGTTCGTAAAAACGAATCGCTTGAAGATGCTCTTCGTCGTTTCAAACGTACTGTATCTAAAGCAGGATCGCTTCAGGAAGCTAGGAAGCGTGAATTTTATGAAAAACCAAGCGTAAAACGTAAGAAAAAGTCTGAAGCTGCAAGAAAACGTAAATTCTAAGAGAGGGTGGAAAGATGAGTCTTCTCGAGCGTTTAAATAATGATATGAAACAAGCGATGAAGAACAAGGAAAAGGACAAACTATCTGTTATTCGGATGCTGAAAGCTTCCATTCAAAACGAAGCCTTGAAGCAGAGACAAGATTTAACAGATGATGAAGAATTGACAGTGCTCTCTCGCGAATTAAAACAACGCAAAGACTCCCTCCAGGAGTTTGAAAACGCAGGTCGTTCAGATCTCGTGGATAAAGTCCGCACCGAACTAGTATACGTAGAGGCATATATGCCTGAGCAACTTTCAGAAGAAGACATTTCTAAAATCGTTCAACAAACGATTGAAGAAGTCAATGCAACATCCAAAGCAGATATGGGCCGAGTTATGGGAGCTTTAATGCCTAAAGTTAAAGGTAAAGCGGATGGTTCTCTAGTAAACAAATTAGTACAACAACATCTATCTTAAACTCTAAACTTAAAACTCGAAACCTAACCGCAGGCAAATTGCCTGTGGTTTTTGTGTTTTTCATGAATTTTATGCGTATATTATTGAAACGAAGCCCAAGATAATAGGGGTGCTTTTAATTTTATTTGCTTTTTTTGAAACCTTTTTCATATACATACGTAATAACTAAAGAACAGAGTAAAGGGTTGCTCTTTTGCTCCTTATTCGAATTTAGTTGAGTGCTGAATTTACTGGTAGGTTTTCCTCCTGAATATTGGAGGCACTTACCGCGTTTAATACGGGAAAGGGGACGTTCCGTTGAAAATTTGGCGTTATTTATCTGTACTCTTATTTGGATTGCTGTTCACCATGTCTTCTTTTGGGGGATCGACGGTATCTGCAAACCAGAAGATCGTTTACCATGTACCAATAGAAGAAACGGTGGAAAAGGGACTCTCGGCCTTTTTGGAACGCGCGCTTACCACTGCTGAAGCAGATGATGCAGATCTTGTCGTTTTCGAGGTGAATACCCCTGGAGGTGCTGTGGATGCAGCAGGGGAAATTGCAAAGTTACTGTCCGATTCACCAATCAAGACAGTTGCCTACGTCAATAACAGGGCTTTATCTGCAGGGGCATACATTTCTCTAAGTGCAGATGAGATTTATATGGTTCCGAGTGCCACCATGGGATCTGCCGCTGTAATTGATTCAACAGGGAACGCTGCAGGTAAGAAAGCGCAATCTTATTGGTTAGCTGCCATGAAGACTGCTGCAGAACAAAATGGACGTGATCCCATATACGCCCAGGCGATGGCGGATGTTGACATCGATCTACCCGAATATGGAGCGGAAAAAGGAAAGTTGCTGACATTTACAGCCGAACAGGCAAAAAAGGCTGGATATAGTGAAGGCACCGTCTCTGGGAAAGCGGAGCTGTATAGTATACTTGGAGTTGAGGATGCTGATATTCGGTCAATCGAAGAAAGCTTTCCTGAGAAACTTGCCCGCTTTTTGACCAACCCGATCGTCGTTCCCATTTTATTAACGATAGCGGGAATCGGGATTGTGATGGAATTGTTTTCACCCGGTTTTGGAATTCCGGGGGTCATTGGAATCACCAGTCTTGTCTTATTCTTCTATGGTCATCTTGTCGCCGGTATCACCGGATACGAATCGTTAGCGATGTTCATCATTGGGGTCATTCTCGTACTCATTGAATTTTTTATCCCAGGGGGGATTATCGGGCTGCTCGGATTTACAGCGATAGTGGGGAGTCTGTTCCTCGCGACTGGAGATCCGGTCCATATGACGATATCCTTGCTAATTGCGGTCACCGTATCCATTTTGGTATTCATCCTACTTGTAAAGGTGTTTGGAAAACAGATGAAATTTTTCAGGAAAATGATATTAACTGATGCAACAAAAACGGAACAAGGGTATGTCAGCAATCCGAATCGTTTGGATTTATTAGGTGTTGAAGGGAAGGCCCTTACAGATTTGAGGCCTTCAGGAACAGCTTTGGTCAAAGAAGAAAGAGTGGATGTCGTGACCGAAGGAAGCTTTATTTCCAAAGGTTCGTCAATCGTTATCGTTAAAGTTGAAGGATCAAGGGTAGTCGTCCGGGAAATTCCGGATTCAAATTAAAATTAAAAGATACAGGAAGGATGAATCATTAAGTGATAACTTCAGGAACGATATTTATTGTACTGGCAGTGATTGCTGCTATCATCGTATTGGCAGTATTTTTCACATTCGTACCAGTAATGCTATGGATTTCCGCTTTAGCGGCAGGAGTCAAAATCAGTATATTTACATTAGTTGGGATGAGGCTTCGCCGTGTTATACCAAGCAGGGTCGTCAATCCTCTTATCAAGGCCCATAAGGCTGGAATCAATGTTTCAACGAATCAATTGGAGAGCCATTACCTTGCAGGCGGTAATGTCGATCGAGTGGTGAATGCATTAATTGCTGCAGAACGAGCCAATATCACGTTACCTTTCGAACGGGGTGCAGCTATTGACCTAGCCGGCCGTGATGTACTGGAAGCCGTTCAAATGAGCGTTAACCCGAAAGTGATTGAAACCCCGTTCATCTCTGGTGTGGCGATGAATGGTATTGAAGTGAAAGCGAAGGCAAGGATCACGGTCCGAGCCAATATTGAACGCTTGGTCGGTGGTGCCGGTGAAGAGACGATCATTGCCCGTGTAGGGGAAGGGATCGTATCCACGATCGGTGCTTCGAAAATGCATACGGATGTACTGGAACATCCCGATTTGATTTCACGAACGGTTTTATCAAAAGGGTTGGATTCAGGAACGGCATTCGAGATTCTTTCCATTGATATCGCTGAAGTGGATATCGGTAAAAATATCGGGGCCATATTACAAACTGACCAAGCCGAAGCCGATAAGAAGATAGCCCAGGCAAAGGCCGAGGAACGCCGTGCGATGGCTGTTGCACTTGAACAGGAAATGGTTGCCCGTGTTCAGGAAATGAGAGCGAAGGTTGTTCAATCCGAAGCCGAAGTTCCGTTGGCCATGGCTGATGCACTTAAAAGCGGAAACCTTGGAGTGATGGATTATATGAATATCCAAAATATCACGGCTGATACGGATATGCGCGATTCCATCAGTAAAATATCCGAAAATCCAAAAGATAACAACAATAACCATAATAATAATTAGGTCTGGGAAGGAAGGTCTTTAAATGGGAGAATTTATTGATTTCTTTCTCGAGAACCCGTTCCTTATCATTGTCTTGATCGGTGTTTTAACGTCCATGTTAGGAAAGAAAAAGCAGATTCAAGATCCTGACACGCCTCCGAAAAAGAAATGGCAGGAGGTCATGCGGGAGCTTCAAGGTGAAGTGCCGCAAGGGAATCAGCAGCAAAAGCATGCACCTCCTCCCGTAAGGAAAGTCGAACAGCAGGCAGCACAGGCTGTTGAAGTGATCGATGAGACGAAGAACGAAGCGAACAAAAGGATTGCGGAGCTTAGACGGCTTCAACAGAAGTACGATCAAGAGCGTTTATATCAAAAGGCGAAAGCAGATCAACTTACATCAACGATTTCTGATAATAACAGTCCGGTCTATAGCAAAGGACCGTCTTTTGGCAAAAAACAGCTGATTGATGGCATCATCATGTCTGAAGTGCTGGGACCGCCAAGGGCGAAGAGAAGTCTTCACAGATCCAGAAGGTGATTCGGAGCCGGGGCTTTTTTAAGCCCGTCATTAAAAGCCTGAAAAAATAGACTTTCATTCCCTTATAATTTTGTGCTAGAACCCTCTTTCATTTCATACATTGAGATGAAAGGGGGTTCTTTTTTATGGCACGCAATTGGGGAAAAAAAGTGAAACAGCTTATGACCAAAACAATGGACCTTCCGCAAGATGTCATGATGGACCTGCCGCGAATTACAATGATTGGACAATTACATATTTATATTGAAAACCATCGTGGCTTATTGGCTTTTACAGACAGCGAAGTGCGATTGATGCTGAAAAATGGGCAGTTGCTGATAAAGGGAAATGCCTTTGTCATAAAGACGATTTTGCCGGAAGAAATCATGCTCGAAGGCAAAATTGATAAGGTTTATTTTATCAATGAATGATCCCGGGAGGTCTCCATGAAAAACCAATGGACAAACTATTATACAGGCTATGTAAAGGTGAAGGCTTATGGCAAAGGTGCAGAACGGCTGATCAATATGCTGACGAGAAGGGGGCTTCATATCTGGGAAGTGAAGCGTGTCGGAAGTGAATCCCTGATTTTCCATATGGATATCAGGGATATCCCAAAACTCCGTCAGGTCATGCGTAAGAGCGATTGTAAAGTAAAGTTCATGCAGGGAAAGGGTTTCCCTTTCCTATTGAAGAGAGTCATGAAAAACAGCGGGTTTTTAGCGGGGATGATCGCTTTCCTGCTTTGCATATTCGTACTTTCCAATATGGTATGGGGCATCGAGGTTCAAGATGCCAAACCGGCAACCGAGCATGCCATCCGGAAAGAATTGGACAAGATGGGCGTGAAGATCGGTAAAGTGCAATTCTTTGTTGATGATGTGGATACGATTCAGCGTAAGCTGTCGGACCGGATCGGTGCATTGACATGGGTAGGGGTGGAGCTGAAGGGAACGACATACCATTTTCGGGTTGTAGAAAAACGGCAGCCTAAGGAGGTCGAGAAAACATCTCCACAGAATTTGGTAGCTTCCAAAAAAGCGATCATCACTGATATGTTCGTTGAAAAAGGACAATCTATTGTTAATGTGAATGATTATGTAGGAAAGGGACAGCTTCTTGTTTCAGGATTGATTGGAAAAGAGGATAAACAGGAAATTGTATCCGCACAGGGAGTAATAAAAGGGAAAACATGGTATAAAGCGAAAGTGGAAGTTCCGTTAAAAACCAAGTTTTCTGTTTTTAACGGAGATGAAACGAGCAGGCACTTTTTAAAAATGGGGGGCTTTTCCCTTCCGGTATGGGGTTTCAAGGATCCGGGATATGAAAAACAGGAAAAAGAAACGACAATGAGGCCGTTTCACTTTCTTCAATGGGAACTGCCCATTTCCTATAAACAAGTGACCTTTAGGAGCAAGGAAGATATTGTACGAAGTTATACGGAGAAAGAAGCGGTGGAGGAAGGCAGGAAAATGGCTAAAGCTGAATTGAAAAAGCATTTAGACGAGGAAGATGAAATCGTCGAAGAAAAAATTTTGCACGAAAGCATGGAGAATGGTAAAGTAAAATTATCTATACATTACCAAGTTATTGAAGATATAGCGATTGGACAACCAATCATTCAAGGAGACTAACGAATGGCAGATGATGTGAAAGTAATTAAGCTAGAAATAGAATCACCTAATGAAGCGATCGCTTTATTGGGCAATGGAGATTCAAATGTAAAAGTGCTCGAAGAGGAGCTAGGCATTTCCGTCATAACCCGAGGTGAAGCGGTGAGTGTTGCCGGGGATATCGAGCGGGTAACGATGGGGGAGGAAATCCTCAAGGCATTATTGACAGTGGTCAGAAAAGGAATTGCAATCAGTTCCAGAGATGTGCTTTATGCAATTGAATTGGCAAGAAAAGGCACATTGGAGTATTTCGGTGAATTATATGATGAGGAAATCGCAAAAACGGCTAAGGGGAAATCCATTAAAGTCAAAACAATCGGGCAGAGATACTATATCCAGGCAATAAAGAAACAGGACCTTGTATTTGGAATTGGGCCTGCCGGAACCGGGAAGACCTATCTTGCTGTAGTGATGGCCATCAATGCGTTGAAAAATGGACATGTTAAACGGATCATCCTGACACGGCCTGCCGTCGAAGCAGGGGAAAGCCTTGGTTTTCTTCCTGGTGACCTGAAGGAAAAGGTAGATCCTTATCTACGTCCGCTGTATGACGCTCTCCATGACCTTCTAGGGATGGAACAGACACAAAGGATGATAGAACGCGGAACGATCGAAATAGCTCCTCTGGCTTATATGAGGGGCCGTACGCTTGAAGATGCCTTTGTCATTTTGGATGAAGCCCAGAATACGACGGAAGCGCAAATGAAGATGTTCTTGACCAGGCTTGGTTTCGGATCGAAAATGGTCATTACGGGAGATCGGACCCAAATTGACCTTCCAAAAGGCATGAAGTCAGGTCTTGTCCGGGTAGAAGAGATCTTGAAGAATGTTAAAGGCCTTTCCTTTGTTTATTTTGAACAAAGTGATGTTGTAAGACATCCGCTTGTCGCCAAAATCATTACTGCTTACGAGCAGGCGAAGTCATAAGAAGAAATCCGCCATTTCAATCGGCGGATTTTTCGTGATGTGTCTAAATTACAAACTTTATGGTAAAAAAGTGGATATGGAATGAAAGAAGCTTTACATTTATCAATACGAAGGTGAAAATTCACATAAAAACTGTTATGATTTTACATATCTAGAATAATAAACATCATTTTTATTAGGAGGACCTTCCTTGAATCGTATCCAGAAATTTTTCACTCAAATAAAAGGGCTGTTGGTCCATCGCTTTTTTCAAGTGCTATTGTTCATCATACTTGGTTTGTTTGCTTATGTGTTAATGTTCTCCAATGTTAAGCCGGAAAGGGTCCAGGTAGAGCTGTTTAAGCCTGCAGAACAAACGATCCGTTCAACCAAGACTGTGGAAGATACCTATAAGACGGAACAGGAAAAAGAAGAGATTTCAAAACAGGTGGCGGATGTTTATTCTTTAAAAAAAGAATATGCCAAAAATAAAGTCGATCTGATTTCATCCATTTTCGATTCAGCGATAGAGGTGAATAAAGAAACGCAACCCGATGAAGACCATGAGGAAAACGAGGATAAAAAAGAGACCGTAAAGACGGATGCTCAAAAAGTTTCCATATTAAAAGAAAAATTGACTGATGAAGTGAATAAAGATATCGAGGAATCCGTTTTCCTTGCATTAGTGCAGGCTGATGAAGATGAGTTGAAAATAGCGAAGGATTCAACCATTACAGCCGTGAATAATGTGATGAGCTCCCGAATCGCTGCAAGTGACGTGGAAAATGCCAAGAAAAAGGTTGTAGAGGAATTGGGTTATATGAGCATTAGCGGCGATATGAAAAAAGCCTCCACTTCCCTTGCGCGTACGGCAATCATTCAGAATGTATTTTTCGATAAGGACAAAACCGAGGAACAGCGTAGGAAAGCCGTTGAAAGCGTGGAGCCGATCAGGATCCTTCAAGGTCAGATCATCGTTGAAGAAAATCAATTAGTGGACAGGGATGTATATAGGCAGCTTGAACTGGCGGGCTTCTTAAATACGGAGTCTACCATATACCCGTATATCGGCCTGCTGTTATTCATAGTCCTGACTTTTGCCGCTTTTTATTACTTTTTCTACTATTCCATTTCCAAAAAGGATAACAAGTACAATCAGTTATTGATCTTCAGCCTTGTCTTCATCCTTTCAATGGCTACCATGAAAACAGTCAGCATTCTCGCAGACCTGAAAAACTCGAACTTGGAATACATTTTCCCGGGTGCCATGGCGGCGATGCTCATCAAAATATTATTGAATGATAAGCTAGCGGTAGCAATGATCATATTGTTAGGTTCGTATGGTACGATTATATTCAATGGTGATACACCTGGAAATCTGGATTTCTCGATGGGGCTTTATATCATTTTCGGGGGATTGACGGCAATCATCATTCTATCCAGGCCAAATTTCAAATCAAAGGTGCTGGTAGCAGGGCTGCTATTGGCTTTAATCAATATGGCATTTGTTTTTTCGCTCATCTTTATTATGGACAGCCATTATACTAGAATGGAGTACTTATATTATGCTGCTGCTGCGATGGGTTCTGGAGTGGGTGCAGCTGTTTTGACAATGGGCCTGTTGCCGTTTTTCGAGGCTGGTTTCGGGATCTTATCATCGATTAAGCTAATTGAGCTAGCGAATCCCAATCATCCATTACTGCGAAGGATCTTGATAGAGGCTCCGGGGACATATCATCATAGCGTGATGGTCGCCAATTTGGCGGAATCGGCTTGTGAAGCCATCGGGTCGAATGGATTGCTGGCAAGGGTCGGCAGTTATTATCATGATATCGGTAAAACGAAGCGGCCGCATTTCTTCATCGAAAACCAGATGAATGAAGAGAATCCGCATGATCGGCTGCCGCCGGAAACGAGCAGGGATATCATCATTGCTCATGCCGTAGACGGCGGGGAGATGCTTCGCAGTCACAAATTCCCGAAAGAGATTGTGGATATTGCAGAGCAGCATCATGGGACCACTTTATTGAAATTTTTCTACCATAAGGCAAAAAAACAAGATGAGTCCACACTCGAAGCGGACTACCGATATCCCGGTCCGAGAGCGGTAATGAAGGAAGTAGCCGTCATCGGCATAGCCGATAGTGTGGAAGCTGCAGTGAGATCGATGAAGCATCCAACTCCTGAGAAGATTGAAGAACTGGTAAGTTTCATCATTCAGGACAGGATTTCTGATGGTCAATTTGATGAATGTGACATTACTATGAGAGAATTGAGTATCGTGAAGCATTCCTTATATGAATCGCTTAATGGTATCTTCCACTCCAGGATTGAATATCCGGAGTCGGATAAATTAGGACAGAAGGTGAAAGAATGATTTTAGCTATCGATTTTATGGATGAAACGAATGAAGTAACGGAGGAAGCCCAGCACCTTGTTGAAAGCATTCTGCAATTTGCGGCAAGAAAAGAAAACATTGAAAAAGACACCGAGCTGTCTGTTACATTTGTTGACAATGATAGGATTCGGGAAATCAATAAAGAATATCGTAATAAAGATTCAGCTACAGATGTCATTTCATTTGCACTTGAAGAAATGGGAGAAGATGAAGTGGAAATTGTCGGGGCCGAAATGCCCCGCATGTTAGGGGATATCATCATTTCCATTGAACGCACGAAAGAACAGGCTGAAGAATATGGTCATTCATTTGACCGGGAACTTGGATTTTTAGCACTGCATGGTTTTCTTCACTTATTAGGATTTGACCACATGAATGAAGAAGATGAAAAAGTGATGTTCACAAAACAAAAGGAGATCTTGGAAGAATATGGACTTTCAAGAGAAGGGTAAAAAAAGGTATCCTTTATTAAAAAGTTTCTCTTTTGCCTGTCAGGGAATTTTGGAGGCTGTTCGGACTGAACGCAATATCAAGATTCACTTCGCGTTAACGGCAATCGTCGTATTCTTTGGTTGGTACTTCTCATTGAATGGGATGGAGTGGCTTTTCATTTTGGCGGCCATAGCCGGTACGATTACGTTGGAGCTCGTTAATTCAGCGATTGAAAGGGTAGTGGACCTGGTAACGGATCAAATCCATCCGCTTGCCAAGCAGGCAAAAGATATTGCAGCCGGAGCTGTATTCATATATGCTATATTTTCTATAATAGTTGGATTGATTATCTTTTTGCCCAAGTTTGGCCTGTAGATTGCCGAAATGGTACTCAATTTGAAAGGAAGATGTGAATTGAATACAAAAGAATTGATTGAGGAAGCTAAAAAAGCAAGGGATAAAGCTTATGTGCCTTACTCCAAATTTAAGGTGGGGGCGGCCCTTTTAACCGCTGATGGAAAGGTCTATCATGGTTGTAATATAGAAAATGCAGCATACAGCATGTGTAATTGCGCCGAAAGGACAGCTTTATTCAGCGCTTATGCCCATGACGATAAAAAATTCACTAAACTTGCAGTCGTGGCAGATACCGATGGTCCCGTTGCTCCATGCGGGGCATGCAGGCAGGTTATTTCAGAGCTGTGCGAAAAGGATATGCCGGTTGTTTTGACCAACTTAAATGGGGATATAAAAGAACTAACAGTACAGGAATTGCTTCCAGGAGCTTTTTCACCGGAGGATTTGAATGGATAAATTATTTAATGATACACAAGTAAAAGATTACAAATCAGGCTTCATTTCGATTATTGGACGACCTAATGTTGGAAAGAGTACATTTCTGAATCGGGTCATCGGTCAAAAGATCGCCATTATGAGCGATAAACCGCAAACTACAAGAAATAAGGTCCAAGGTGTACTTACGCAAAACGATTCACAAATGATTTTCATCGATACACCCGGCATTCATAAACCAAAGCATAAGCTTGGTGATTTCATGATGAAAGTGGCCACGAATACATTGAAGGAAGTCGATTTGATTCTCTTCATGATCAATGCGACTGAAGGATACGGACGCGGTGACGAGTTTATCATTGAAAAACTTCAATCCGTAAAAACGCCTGTTTTCCTGGTTGTAAACAAAATCGATGCGATGCATCCAGATGATTTACTTCCGATCATTGAAAAATACCAACAGCTTTACCCTTTTGCGGCAGTCGTTCCGATTTCTGCGCTTGAAGGAAATAACGTCGAGACATTGCTTGAACAAATCAAGGAACACTTGCCTGAAGGTCCCCAGTTTTACCCTGCTGACCAAGTGACCGACCACCCGGAACGTTTTATCATTTCCGAATTGGTCCGCGAGAAGGTGCTGCACCTGACACGGGAAGAAATTCCGCATTCAGTGGCTGTTGTCATCGATTCAATTAAAAAAATGGACAACAGCGACACCATTAATGTCATGGCGACGATCGTTGTCGAACGTGATTCACAAAAAGGCATTGTCATCGGAAAGCAAGGGAAAATGCTTAAAGAAGTCGGTAGTCGTGCCAGAGTGGATATCGAAAACTTATTGGGCTCGAAAGTTTTCCTGGAACTGTGGGTAAAGGTGCAGAAGGATTGGCGTAACAAAGCAAGCCAGCTTCGCGATTATGGCTTCAATGAGAGCGAGTATTAATTAACAAAATTTACGCATCATGAAAGTTTGGAAAACGGTCAAGCTAATCATATGGTCGGATATTCATATTGCTAGTTAAAAATGAAAGGTGGGCTTTATATGTTGGATTTTACCTGGGAATTATTCACTGAAACAGGTAATGTGGACACCTATTTGCTGTTTAAGGAGATAGAAGTCGAAAGACAGGAAAGACACTTGGGATTAAATGATGAGCTAGCAGAAATTGATTTTCCTGTTTCATAGGTTAGCCTTGGCGAGCATGGGTGGTGTCTTGGTATGCTCCAAAAATGTGAGGGCATTGTCATAAGGCGAACTGCATATGGGGAAAATAACAAAATCATTACTATATATACCCGTGAGCTAGGAAAAATTGGCGTTATGGCTAGAGGAGCCAGTAAACCTAACAGCAGGCTTTCTGCCGTCACACAGCTTTTTTGCTCCGGGTATTTTCTTGTAACCACATCAACCGGACTCGGAAGTCTTCAGCAAGGCGAAATGGTCGATTCACTCCGTTTCATAAGGGAGGATCTTTTTGCCACTGCTTATGCTTCTTATATTGTTGAATTGCTTGATAAAAGCGTCGAGGATAAGAAACCGAATCCATATTTGTATGAGTTGCTTTCGCAAACCTTGCATTACATAAACGAAGAATATGACGCAGAGGTATTGAAATTCATTTTTGAAATGAAGATGCTGCCCGTCAATGGGATTAACCCAGTGCTGAATCAATGTTCTGTATGTGGTGAAACGGAAGGGGAATTCTCCTTCTCGCTTCGGGAAGCGGGCTTTATCTGTCACCGCTGCCTGGGGAAGGACCCATATCATTTTAAAATTTCACCTGCAGCCGTCAAATTGCTGCGGATCTTTTATTATTTCGATTTATCAAGGCTAGGAAACATTTCCGTCAAGCCTGAAACGAAAAAAGAACTGCGGAAGATCATCGATGCTTATTATGAGGAATATTCTGGTCTGAACTTGAAATCAAAAAAGTTCCTGAAACAGATTGATACGATGAAAGATATGTTTTAAGATCTGACCTATTGACATTCCATGTTAGTTTGTATAAAATTCTAATCATCAAAATAAGAAGATTGCGTTGATGGAAAAGAGTATCTGTCATTCTCCATAAAAAGCGAACCCGGGACGGTGAAAGCCGGGATATGGATTTACAGGGAAGGGCGTTTCCGGAGCATGTTGCTTTGAAAAGAGGCCGTTTTATAAACGGCAATTAGGGTGGAACCGCGGGTATACTCTCGTCCCTATGCATTTCGCATAGGGACGGGAGTTTTTTGTTTGCCTAAATGTGATGGGTTCCGACCTATTTTTAAAAAGAGCCGTTTTAAATAACCTGGAGGTGTACGATGAATATTCAAAATATGATTTTAACGTTACAAAAGCATTGGTCTGAACAAGGCTGCATATTGATGAATGCTTATGATGTCGAGAAAGGGGCAGGAACGATGAGCCCATACACGTTCCTGAGAGCCATTGGACCGGAGCCTTGGAGCGTTGCTTACGTGGAGCCTTCACGCCGTCCTGCTGACGGTCGTTATGGTGAGAACCCTAACCGACTGTATCAGCACCATCAGTTCCAAGTGATCATGAAGCCGTCGCCTGACAATATCCAAGAGTTATATTTGGATTCTTTACGCGCTTTAGGGATAAATCCGCTTGAGCATGATATTCGCTTTGTGGAGGACAACTGGGAAAATCCATCACTAGGGTGTGCCGGTCTCGGTTGGGAAGTGTGGCTTGATGGAATGGAAATCACGCAATTTACATATTTCCAACAAGTGGGCGGCCTTGAGTGTAAGCCGGTTTCCGTGGAAATAACATACGGGATCGAACGTCTCGCCTCATACATTCAAGATAAGGAAAACGTATTTGACCTGGAATGGACAGATGGATTCACAGTTCGGGATATATTTGGACAGCCGGAATACGAACATTCGAAATATACGTTCGAAACCTCCGACCTTGATATGCTGTTTCAGCTTTTCACGATGTATGAAAAAGAAGCGCATCGCCAAATGGAAGAAGGACTTGTACATCCCGCATATGATTATGTTTTGAAATGTTCACATACATTTAACCTTTTGGATGCCAAAGGTGCCATCTCGGTGACGGAAAGAACGGGTTATATTGCCCGGTGCCGTAACCTTGCGCGCAAGGTTGCCAAAACCTTCTATGAAGAGCGGGAAAAATTAGGCTTCCCGATTCTGAAAGTGAAAGGGGAGAATACAAATGAGCAAGCGTGATTTGTTATTGGAAATTGGATTGGAAGAGCTGCCTGCCCGTTTTGTGACAGCATCAATGAAACAGTTGTCAGATAAGGTGCAGCAATGGCTAACGGAAAAAGCGATAGAATTCGGAACGGTTGAAGCTTTTTCCACACCAAGACGTTTGGCCGTACTGGTGAAAGACGTGGAAGAATCCCAAAAGGATATCGAAGAAGAAGCAAAAGGCCCGGCTAAGAAAATCGCTCTGGACAGCGAAGGCAACTGGTCTAAAGCCGCATTGGGATTCGTCAGGGGTCAAGGGATGACTTCAGAGGACATTTATTTTAAAGAACTCAAGGGTGTGGAATATGTCCATGTGAATAAATTCATAAAAGGACAGCAGACCGTTCAGCTTTTATCTGAGCTTGCTGAAATCATCAGCGGCATGACGTTCCCGAAAAATATGCGTTGGGCCAATCAGGAGCTCCGCTTCGTCCGTCCGATTAAATGGCTGATTGCCTTATTCGGCAATGACATTGTGCCATTCAGCATTGCTGATGTGGAAACGGGCCGTGAAACAAAAGGACACCGTTTCTTGGGCGATAGCGCTAGCATCGAACTGCCGGAACTGTACGAAGATACGCTAAAAGAACAATTTGTTATGGCGAATCCAGATAAACGCCGGCAAGTTATATTGGATCAGATTAAAGAGCTTGAGCAGGAGAAAGGCTGGATCATCCCAGTCGATGAAGATCTGCTTGAAGAAGTCAATAATTTGGTAGAGTATCCAACGGTGTTATTTGGAAATTTTGAAGAAGAATTCCTTGAGCTTCCAGCTGAGGTGCTTATTACATCGATGAAGGAACATCAACGTTATTTCCCTGTTAAAGATCAGGACGGGAAACTGCTTGCTCACTTTGTAACCGTACGTAACGGCGATGACCGCCATTTGGATAAGGTTTCTAAAGGTAATGAAAAAGTATTGCGTGCCCGCCTATCTGATGCAGCATTCTTCTATAAAGAAGATCAGAAAAAAGAGATTTCGGATGCTTTGAAAAAGCTTGACAGCATTGTTTATCATGAAGAAATCGGTACATTAGCCGAGAAAACTGCCCGGGTAACTGCTCTGACGGGTGACCTTGCGGATGCTTTGAATTTAAAGGCGGAAAAAGAAATGGCGCTTCGGACAGCGGCAATTGCCAAGTTCGATTTGGTTAGTCAAATGGTTTATGAATTCCCTGAATTGCAAGGGTATATGGGTGAAAAATATGCGCTCTTAAAAGGTGAAGCAAAAGAAGTGGCCGCGGCTATCAATGAACATTATATGCCAAGACATGCGGATGACAATGTACCGCCTTCAGTCATTGGTGCGGTTGTTAGTTTAGCTGAAAAAATTGATACTTTGTCTTCATTCTTCGCTATTGGCGTCATTCCGACAGGTTCCCAGGATCCTTACGCATTAAGAAGGCAGGCGAGCGGTGTCGTCCAAATCCTAGCGGAGAAGAAATGGAATATTTCTCTAGAGGAGCTTATTGTTTTAGGCCTTAAAGGACTGGAATCAAAAGGCATCTTAAAACGTGATCTTGAAGAAGTTAAAGCGGATATGTTCACATTCTTTAAAGCACGTGTCAAACACCTGCTTCAAGAACAGCAAATCCGTTACGATTTGATTGATGCAATTCTGTTCAATGATATTGGTTATATCCACTCAATCGTGGAACGTGCACATGTCTTGGATGCTAAAAAGGACGAAGCAGGATTTAAAGAAAGCCTGGAAGCATTAAGTCGGGTCATGAACATTGCCGTTAAATGTGACAATAAGGTGACAGTTGATCCGTCTGCCTTTGAAAATGATCAAGAAAATGAGTTATATGTAAAATATCAAAAAGTGGCAATCCGTTATATGGAATCTAAAGATGAGAATGAGCGGTTTGAACAGCTTGTTTCGCTTCAATCGGAAATAGAGTCATATTTCGAGAATACAATGGTCATGGCAGATGATGAAGCAATCCGTAATAACCGTTTATCCTTAATGAAGGAAATCAGTGATTTGGTTGCAGGTTTTGCTGCCATGAATAAAATCATCCTTACATGATCGAAAGGATGTATGGAAATCGGAAACACTTTAAATAGGGTTTCCGATTTCTTAAAAAGATAATGGTCAATAAATAGGACAAAAATGCCCTTATTAAATAATTTAGTATATAATTATTAAATGAATAACTTTTGTTACTTTACTCTGCGAAAGCAGTGGGGTGGTGATTATAATCCAATTGAATAAGCGTCAGGAGCAAATTTTACAAATTGTAAAAGAAAACGGACCGATTACTGGAGAACATATTGCGGATAGATTGAACCTTACCAGGGCGACACTTCGTCCAGATCTAGCCATTTTAACGATGGCAGGTTTTCTTGATGCCAGGCCGCGAGTGGGGTATTTTTATACAGGCAGGTCAGGGACACAGCTTTTGACCGACAGCCTTAACCATCTTTATGTACGAGACTACCAATCGATACCCGTCGTTGTTGACGAGGGCATTTCCGTATATGATGCAATCGTCATGATGTTTTTGGAAGATGTCGGAACAATGTTCGTGGTCGATAAGCATGCATTGCTTGTTGGTGTCTTATCAAGGAAAGACTTGTTGCGTGCGAGTATTGGGAAACAAGAGCTTAACTCCATTCCAGTCAATATCATCATGACTAGGATGCCCAATATTACAATGTGTTCAAAAGAAGACCTTTTGATTGATGTTGCCAAAAAATTGATTGATAAACAAATCGACTCATTACCGGTCGTCAAAGACACAGAAAAAGGCTATGAAGTAATTGGAAGAATTACAAAAACCAATATTACGAAAGCATTCGTAGCTTTGGCTGATGAAGGCTATTAGGGGGCTTGCAAAAGGAATGACGGAGAATATGAACGGTTCTATTATATATGTTGTATCGGATTCGGTAGGGGAAACAGCGGAATTGGTTACAAAAGCCGCTGCAAGCCAGTTCTCGGGATCTGCATTTTCCATAAAGAGAATTCCGTATATTGAAGATGAACAAAACGTGGATGAAGTGATATCACTGGCTAAGTTGGATGGGGCAATCATTGCTTATACTCTTGTGAAGCCAGCTATTAGAGCGTATATGAAAGCACAGGTCGAGAAAGAAAACCTGTCTGCTTATGACATTTTAGGGCCGCTCATGGACATCCTTGAGGAAAGGGCGCCAAAAGGGCCGCTTAATGAACCTGGTCTTGTAAGAAAGCTGGATGATGACTATTTCAAGCGTGTGGAAGCCATTGAATTTGCTGTAAAATATGATGATGGACGTGACCCTCGGGGCATATTACGTGCAGATATCGTCCTTGTCGGTGTTTCACGCACTTCCAAAACGCCGTTATCACAGTATTTAGCCCACAAACGCTATAAGGTGGCGAACGTACCTTTAGTGCCTGAAGTGGAACCTCCAGAAGAGCTGTTCCTGGTACCTCCTGAAAAATGCATTGGTTTAAAGATCAGCCCGGAAAAGCTGAACCATATTCGTAAAGAACGATTAAAGTCGCTTGGGCTTAATGATCATGCGATTTATGCAAATGTGGAGCGCATAAAAGAAGAATTGACATACTTTGATACAATCATATCAAGGTTGAACTGTCCTATCATTGATGTAACCAATAAAGCTGTTGAAGAAACAGCCAATTTGATAATCAATATCCTTCAAAACAAAAACCGTTGATCCTGATAATTAAGGCAAATCAAAATGTGAGCTAGGCACTTTATGTGTCAGCTCACATTTTAATGCCAAGGTTCAATAGGGAATAAAAAGAATAAGTTCAAAATAATTACATAAAACCCCTCTTTGTTTCCAACTGTAAATCCTTTGGTTTACATGAAAACAAATTCGGAATTTAAATGTTGGCATCTTCTAAACAAATAGACTATAATAAAAAATTGTGAGAAAAAAGTAATCTTAAGGTTTAGACTTAATTAATAAGGAATAAACTAAAGGTTAATGAGATGTCAAGGTTTTTATCATGAAAATAATTCGACATGTTCCGTATAATTCAGGAGGGGCTGGTCTTTTTCAAGGCAAAAGATGCGCTTTCACTTAAATGAGCAGGTATTCCTTGAAGAATAATGTGTGCTCTTTTAGAGGAAACCCTCTGGATCAATGCTGAAAATTCACCATATCTTCATAAATTTTAGGGGAGAAAAAGGATTATGCAGAAAGATGTAGAATTAGAAGGTATGAATAATAAACCTACGATACACGTCGATGCCGATGCATGCCCGGTGAAAGACGAAATCCTTCATTGTGCAAGTTTGCACGATGTTGAAGTCTGTTTTGTTGCATCATATAAAAATATGATGAATAACCCTGAAGGTAAATGGGTATATGTCGATGCAGACAAAGAAGCGGCAGATCTTTATATAGTAAACTCAGTAAAAAAGGGTGATATTGTCGTTACTGCAGATATTGGTTTGGCTGGGACCCTGCTTCCTAAAAACGTTTATGTCCTTTCGCCAAGGGGAAAAGAATACACTGACGAGAATATTTTCATGCTCTTGGATATGCGCTATCAGTCGGCGAAACTCCGCAGGCAGGGTAAGCATACAAAAGGGCCGAAAGCATTCACGAAGGAAGATCGTGCATGTTTTACAAATAAACTTTTGAAAACATTGTCGAACTTTGCAGGGAATTAGGAAACAGTATCGAATTAAAAACTATCACCAATATTGCAAGGTGGAAAAATGATAAATGGCCGTATAGAAGATGAGAAAATTAATCAAATTCGTGAAGCTGTTGACATTGTTGATTTAATTGGGGAGTATGTCCAGTTAAAGAAGCAGGGGCGCAATTACTTTGGCCTATGTCCTTTTCATGGTGAAAACTCGCCCTCGTTTTCCGTTTCGACGGAAAAACAAATCTTTCACTGTTTTGGATGCGGGGCAGGGGGAAATATTTTTACCTTCTTAATGGATATAGAAGGCTACAGCTTTGTGGAATCTGCAAAAGTTTTAGCCGAAAAAGGAAATGTTCCTTTGGATGTTGAAATCAATAAGGATTCCAAGCGTTCTAACATGCCGGCAGGCTCGCAGCAAATGGTTGAGGCACATGACCTGCTGAGGAAGTTTTATCACCATCTCCTCGTTAATACGAAAGAGGGGCAGGATGCCCTCGAATATTTACTTAAACGCGGGTTTACTGAAGAGACGATAGAAAAGTTCCAAATTGGCTACTCTTTGGATTCATGGGATTTCGTGTCCAAGTTTCTTTTAAAACGCGGGTTTCCAGCGGAATACATGGAGCAGGCAGGGCTTATTATTTACAGGGAAAAAGACGAGTCATATTTTGACCGTTTCAGAAATAGAGTCATGTTTCCAATTATGGATCATCAAGGAAATACGATTGCATTTTCAGGAAGAGCGATGGGGGACGATGAGCCCAAATATTTGAATAGTCCTGAAACGCCAATCTTTAATAAAAGTAAAACTTTATATAATTTCCATCATGCAAGACCACACATAAGAAAGAAAGAACAAGCAGTCATTTTTGAAGGCTTTGCCGATTGCATTTCAGCTGTTGGCGCAGGTGTGGAGAATGCGGTCGCTACAATGGGTACTGCCCTGACGGACCAGCATATCCAGCTTTTAAAAAGAAATACTGACCAGATACTTATATGCTACGATTCGGACTCAGCGGGATTAAACGCTGCCAATCGTGCAGTTAATATGCTACAGGACCATGAGTTTTCCGTGAAAGTCGCTCTCATGCCTGATAACTTGGACCCCGATGACTACATAAAGGAATTCGGTGAAAAAAGCTTTGTTTCTGAAGTAATAGGGGCCAGTTTAACCTACATGGCATTCAAAATGCATTATTTGCGTCGAGGGAAAAATGTAAATAATGAAGGAGATCGAATTCAATATATCGAAGAAGTCCTTAAAGAAATTTCACGATTGCCCAATGCCGTGGAGAGGGATCATTATCTTCGGCAGCTATCCTCTGAATTTTCCCTATCATTGGATGCGCTGGAACAGCAGCAGCGTCAGGTGTTCTTTACGGAACGCAAGAAGGGGACACTGCCGCAGCCAGCAGCCCAAAAGAAAATGTCCCTGCAATATGAGCATAAGTTAAAGCCTGCTCACCATAATGCTGAAATGAAGTTGATCGCCCATATGCTAAAAAGCAGGGATACGACTTTCAAAATTCAGCAGTTGCTTGGACAAACGGTTTTTCATGTAGATGAACATCAGGCAATCATCACCTATTTATATGCGTTCTATGAAGATGGACACGAACCGGATACAAGCTTTTTCCTTACTTATTTACCGGATCCAAACTTGAGAAGGATCGTTTCGGAAATAGAAATGATGTCAGTGAATGAGGAAGTTACCGATAAAGAACTGACCGATTGTATAAATCAAGTGTTGAAATATGAAAAGTTGTTAATGATAAAAGAAAAACAAGTTGAAGAAAAAGATGCAGTTAGACGAAGTGATTATGTCACTGCTGCACAAATTGCCATGGAAATCATTAAATTGCGTAAAATGTTGTAGTCGTTTAGGTGTAAGTCCTGGAAGGAGGGGAACTAATGGCTGAAAAACCAGCACGTTCCAAACAAGTTGATAATGAATTTAGCCTTGAACAGGTGAAAGAAAAATTACTAGAGCTAGGTAAAAAACGAGGCTCTTTGACTTTAGAAAAAATCGCTGAAATGATTGGCGGTTTTGAATTGGATTCCGATCAAATGGATGAGTTCTATGAGGTGTTAGCAGAAAACGGCGTCGAAATACTCACTGATGGTGAGGAAGACGAGGATGAAGATGATCCGGATGAGAAGAAGCTTGCAAAAGAAGAAGAGTTTGACTTAAATGATTTAAGTGTTCCTCCTGGCGTTAAAATCAATGACCCAGTACGCATGTACTTAAAGGAAATTGGTAGGGTCGACCTTTTATCGGCAGAAGAGGAAATCTCTCTGGCGACGAGAATCGAAGATGGAGATGAAGAAGCGAAACGCCGTTTGGCAGAAGCTAACCTTCGTCTTGTTGTCAGTATCGCCAAACGATATGTCGGACGCGGGATGCTTTTCCTTGATTTGATTCAGGAAGGTAATATGGGACTTATCAAGGCTGTGGAAAAATTTGATTACCGCAAGGGATTCAAATTCAGTACGTATGCAACATGGTGGATTCGCCAAGCGATAACCCGTGCCATTGCCGACCAAGCAAGAACGATCCGGATACCGGTGCATATGGTGGAAACCATCAATAAATTGATCCGTGTCCAAAGACAGCTTCTTCAGGATTTAGGACGTGAACCTTCTCCGGAAGAAATTGCGGAGGATATGGACTTAACACCTGAAAAAGTTCGTGAAATCTTGAAAATAGCTCAGGAACCGGTTTCATTGGAAACGCCAATAGGTGAAGAAGACGATTCACATTTAGGTGATTTCATTGAAGATCAGGATGCAACTTCTCCATCGGAGCATGCAGCATATGAACTATTGAAAGAACAGCTTGAAGATGTATTGGATACTCTTACTGACCGTGAAGAGAACGTCTTGAGACTCCGCTTTGGACTTGATGATGGCCGCACCCGTACTCTTGAAGAGGTAGGGAAAGTATTTGGGGTCACCCGCGAGCGTATCCGTCAAATCGAAGCGAAGGCGCTGCGTAAACTGAGACATCCAAGCCGCAGCAAACGCTTGAAAGATTTCCTGGAATAGAATATATGCCCTTCACAGAGCCCTCTTTGAATGCCCAGCGTTCGGGAGCGGCTCTTTTTTTCAATTCCAATGTAAAAATATCCTCTAAGAACAATAATTACCAATGTAAAAAATTTAAAAAGCAAAGCCGTTAAAAGGAAATGATCATCATGAGGATGTGAGATTCATGGATGAGATGAGAAAGAAAATCATCATTCAAGAAATAAACTCCTGGAAGGAAAGTCGTATGCTTCCGGAGCAATATTGTAATTATCTGCTTGCATTATACTGTCAAGGCGAACAGCCGCCATCCAATTCGGCTAAAACCGGAAGCGTAAAAAACGACATCTTTTCCGGGTTGTTGATTGGGGCCCTTTTTGCATTTATTGTATTTTTGAATTATTTTACTGAAATACCCATCAGAATGCAAATGCTTGTGACAACAATTTCAATTCTTGTCTTTGGGCAGGCGGTCCGCCGCTTTACCGGCAGGAAAATCATTTTTCAAATGGCCTTGATGGGAATGGCGCTATCTTTGCTTTTATTAACAGTCAGTTTTGCCGAATTCATGGCACCCGGCCAAGTGAGTATCCTTTATATTTTCTTGTTCATTAATTGCGGACTCTGGATTTTAATGGGCAAAAAACTGAAGCTGCTCCATTTTTCCATAGCGGGAGGCCTGGGAGCAATGGTCACTCTTTACTTTTTTTTTAGGGCATTCTAGCGGTTTTAATTAGTGATTTTAGGGTATTATGAAATATATGTAAGAAAAAGTAAAACTGTTTGGAAATATACATAAGTTTTTGACAATTTTAAGAAATTATATAATATCTTCTATTTTTGGGCTTTTACTTGAAACTCTTTTCAAGTAAAATAATATATAGCTGTTTGTATATAATATTAAATATGGTAAGTTTAGGTTCTACATAGGGGAGGAAATACTATGAATCGCAATCCAGTAATGCCTTTTATTATTATCATGGTTTTTGGTATTGGACTTATGTTTTTACTTTCGTTTAAAGGTTTGGGTGATGCCAAAGATCTTGCTAAGGAAAAAGAGGGCGGCGAAAAGACAGAAGAAACAGAAAGTGCCTCAGCATCACCTGAGGACATCTATAAGCAAAACTGTATCTCTTGTCATGGTGACGCCTATCAAGGCGGCGTCGGGCCTGCCCTAAAAGGAGTTGGCGATCGTCTGTCGGTGGACGAGGTCAAAGACGTAATCACTAATGGACGAGGTGCAATGCCACCAGGTTTAGTCGAAGAACAGAACATTGACGCCATGGCCGAATATATTCATGGACTGAAATAATTCATGAAACTGACTCAAGAAATCGTTGGAAAGCGAACTTTTTGAGTCAGTTTTTCATTTATTCAGTAAAGGAAGATTCCAGATGGTAAGTTTCTTCTGCCCACTGATAGAAAGAGTCCTTTTTCTCCTTTCTGTAATTTTTCGATTGAACTTGGTATAATCGAATGGGAAACTAATTATAGTAAGAAATTATTTGAATTAAGAGAGTTGATAAATATGAATCATGAAAAACTATCGATGAGATTAGAACGTGTTGCCATACATATACCAAAAGGAAGCATCCTTGCAGATATAGGTTCCGACCATGCTTATTTGCCGTGCTATGCTGTGACTAACGGCTTGTGTGACAGCGCAATAGCAGGTGAGGTTGTAGAAGGGCCATATCAGTCAGCACGCAAGCAAGTTGCAATGACGGGGCTTGGGGACAAGATAGGGGTCCGTAAAGGAGACGGGCTTGAAGTATTGAAGCCCGATGAAGCGACTTGCATTACGATTGCAGGCATGGGAGGAACTTTAATATCAAGTATATTGGAAAGCGGAAAAGGGAAACTCGGCAAGGCAGAAAGGCTTATCCTTCAGCCTAATGTCGGTGCAGCGAATGTTCGCAGCTGGCTAATGGAAAACGGCTGGGAACTTATTGGAGAGGAAATCCTTGAGGAAGATGGGAAAATCTATGAAATCTTAATTGCCGAAAAAGGGGACCCGCTCCGCCCTTATCGGGTAAACAAGCAAGCAGGCCTCACGTTCGGTCCATACTTAAGAGAGCAATTCAGTGACATTTTCATAAAAAAATGGCAGCTCGAGAAAAAACATTTGGAGAGAATCATCGAACAATTGGATGAAAGCGGAAGAAGCGGACTGGAAACGAAGCGCAATGAATTAAAATCCCAAATTTCCGTAATTGAGGAGGTGCTTAAAGGGTGAAGACAGTGAATGGTCACAAAATCATTGAAACGTTTGAACAATTCTCCCCAAAGCATTATGCAATGGAGGGAGATCCGATCGGGCTGCATGTCGGTCAGCTCAATAAGCCGGTTACTAAAGTGCTGATTGCCCTTGATGTGCTGGAAGAGGTTGTAGACGAAGCGATAGAACATGGCGCCGAATTGATCATCGCCCATCATCCGCTTATTTACCGACCATTGAAAAGGATCGATACAAACACTGCTGGAGGACGCATCATCGAAAAGCTGATCAAACATGATATCGCTGTTTATGCTGCGCATACCAATTTGGATGTCGCTAAGGGCGGAGTAAATGATTTACTTGCCGAAGCGCTGCAATTGCAGGACACAGAAGTATTGATTCCAACCACCGAAATAGCTCTAAAGAAATTGGTCGTATATGTTCCAAAGACCGACGCACAAAAGGTGAGGGAAGCCCTAGGGAAGGCAGGGGCCGGAGCGATCGGGAATTACAGCAATTGTTCGTTTTCTGGGGAAGGTACCGGCCGCTTCTTGCCAGGTGATGGCAGTGAGCCGGTAATTGGTTCCCAAGGAAAGCTTGAAGAAGTAGCTGAAATGCGGGTCGAAACGATATTCCCGGAAAATATCGAGAAGAAAGTGCTATCTGCGATGATCAAAGCCCATCCATATGAAGTAGTTGCTCACGATATATATAAACTGGAGAATAAAGGGGAGTCTCTTGGCTTAGGGAAGATTGGTGTACTTCCTGAAGAAATGACACTTGAACAATTTTCCGAACATGTGAAGCGGACACTTGATGTTGAAAAGGTGCGTGTCGTTGGAGATTTGCAAAGCCCGATTAAAAAAGTGGCCGTGTTGGGCGGAGACGGCAATAAATACTTTACGACAGCGAAGTTCAAGGGAGCTGATGTGTACGTTACAGGTGACATGTATTACCATACAGCCCATGACGCGATGATGCTTGGATTGAATATCGTGGATCCAGGCCACAATGTTGAAAAGGTGATGAAAAAAGGGGTGGCACGAATCCTTGAAAAAATGTGCCGTGAAAAGAGCTACGATGTGGAATTCATTCCATCCCGGCTGAATACAGACCCTTTCCGTTTCATTTAAATAACACGAAAAAGGCAGCCATTAGTGGCTGCCTTTCTTTTTTGTGAAATCATTTCTTCACTTTAATCTTTGGTAAAATTTTATGCAATGGCGTTTTCTTTTCGGTATTCCAAGTCGATTCATCATTTGCTTCATATTGCTCCAGAAATGCGATAACTTCCTTCGTGATCGGAGTTGGTGTTGAAGCCCCTGAAGTGACGGCAACCGTTTCTGCATCTTTTAGCCATTCAAGGTTCAGCTCGGAAATGTCAGCGATCCGATAAGCTCTCGTGCCGGCAATCTCTTGGGAAACTTGTGCAAGGCGGTTTGAATTATTACTCTTGGGGTCTCCGACAACGATTAAAACATCAGCTTCGCCAGCTTGCTCGGCAACCGCTTCTTGGCGAACCTGTGTCGCTAAACAAATTTCCTTATGGACTTCGGCATGTGGAAACTTTTCCTTGACCTTATCCATGATATCCAATACATCCCATTGGCTCATCGTTGTTTGATTGGTAACAATGATCTTATCACTATTCAAAGTCAAGGCTTCCACATCTTCATCCTTTTGAACCAGGTGAACGACATCGGGAGCAACTCCGACAGCACCCTCTGGTTCCGGATGGCCTTTTTTCCCAATATAAATGATTTGATAGCCTTCCGCTTGTTTTTCCCGAATTAAGTCATGTGTTGCGGTAACATCGGGACATGTAGCATCGAGCGTGACAAGACCTTTTTTCTCGGCGATCTTCCTGATCTCAGGTGAAACGCCGTGAGCAGTAAAGATGACGGTTCCGCTGTCCACCTGTTCGATGATATCGTTGCGGTTGCTCCCGTCCAACGTGATGATGCCTTCTTCTTCAAACGCATCCGTCACATGTTTGTTATGCACAATCATTCCTAAAATGTAAATGGGACGTGGCAAGGTTTTATCTAAAGCCGCATTACGAGCGATGACCATGGCATCGACAACGCCATAACAATAGCCGCGCGGGGAAATTTTAATCACTTTCATCTATGTGTCCTCCTTCAAGGCAAGAAACTCTCACTTTTTATACCTTTCTATTATATAAGACCATAGATGATATTACAAAACATCATATTTACATAAAATCAGTTATTGGTAAATTTTTTGCAGCCTTTATATATAAAGCTTCGGACCGGATGTCCTTTCCCTTTTGGTTTCGGTACGGACTTGGGCGATGGGGTTGGCTTCTTTAGCTTTTTCTTTTTTCTTCGAATCCGTTTTTACCTCAATGTTTTTTTGTACCTCAACATTTGGCTCGCTTTCAACGGAAGCTCCCTGATCCTCGATATCACCGGCTGATGAAATGCTCCGGAAAACTTTCCACATGGAAGGCAGGTTTTTAATCACTGGTCCGTACTGTTCCACCATAGGCGTGAATTGTTCCGCCGCTTGCAACACTTTTTGCGTGTTGGAAAGCATGTTATTAAGGGACTCGGGGTTTTTTAATGTTTCTAAGATACCACCTCCGCTGCTTCTTGAAGAACTTTGGTTAGAGGAAGCGGCTGGCGCAAACAAATTTGGAGAAGCTGCTTTTTGTTTCGACTTACCGAGTATTTTTGACAATAACCCTTCTTTCTTTGCTGGCGGCATCTCCTGCCGCTGCGGTTGGTTGAAAGGGCCGCGGAAACCTTGAGGTCCCTGTGGCACTTGCCGTCTGTTTTGTACCATCGGCCGCTGTATCTGCTGATAAGGGTGGGGGATTTGCGGTGACTGTCTGAATGGAGCAGGGTGCTGCTGCATCCTTCGGCCGTTGGGTGGCTGAAAACCGGGTACGGTTTGACGATTTCTATTTGGGAACATAGGTTTCACCTCCTCAGATATTATATGCTGGTGTAATCTTCTATATAAATTATGCAACTCGACAAAAAAGGTTTGAGGAAAGAGTGTCTGGGCAGTTGTGAAGTATCCGGAAAGAAGGTAAGATGGTAACGGTAGTCTTTTAGCTCCATGTCTGCGGGGGATACGCTATGACCAGGACAGGGGCTTTTCGTTTGCAAGAGTCCATTTTAAGAGAAAACCTCAGCGCTTTCGCTTTTGTTAAGTAAATGGGTCACATTGAAAAAAGTAGATAGCCTGCCCCATTATGGGACAATCGCTATTTTCTTCACGAGCAACCCAGGCGCTTGCGCTTTTTGTGTAAAATTTATTATAATAACAGGACATGTCTAATGACTGACAGGATAAAGGAGTTTTTTGATGAAACAAAATCAATTTGAACGATTTAATTTGAAAAGCTACATTCTAGATGCGGTTCGTACTTTAGGGTTCGATAAGCCGACGGAAATTCAAGAGCGCGTGCTTCCGTCGCTTTTAAAGGGAAGTAGCTTAATTGGACAGTCGCAGACAGGAACAGGAAAGACACATTCCTATTTGCTGCCGATCATGAACAGGCTTGATGCCGGTAAGAATGAGGTTCAAGCGATTATTTCCGCACCAACCCGTGAGTTAGCGAACCAAATCTACAAAGAAGCTTTGAAAATTGCTGACCATTTCCCTGAGGATGAGCAGATTCAAGTCCGTTGTTTCATCGGTGGTACTGATAAACAGCGAATGATAGATAAATTGAAGACACAGCCGCAACTGGTAATCGGTACGCCGGGCCGGATCAAGGACTTGGTTGAAGCTCAGGCATTACAGGTGTATACAGCAAAAATGCTTGTAGTCGATGAAGCGGACCTTATGCTAGACATGGGCTTCATTGAAGATGTCGATTTATTTGCATCACGTATGGCTGAAAAAATTCAAATGCTTGTCTTTTCGGCAACCATCCCAGAAAAATTGAAGCCGTTTTTGAATAAATATATGGAGAATCCAAAGTATGTTCAAGTGAATCCCAAGCAGGCGACCGCTTCGAAAATTGAACATGTTCTTGTACCGCTTCGCCACCGAAACAGAGAGCAATTACTTCATGATATCATCGTTCGTTATAATCCATATTTGGCGATTGTTTTCACGAACACAAAGAAAATGGCGGATCATGTGGCTAACTCCTTGATTGAAAAAGGGTTGAATGTCGGCCGTATTCATGGTGATTTATCGCCTCGTGAGCGTAAAAAAATGATGAAGCAAATCAATGATTTGGAGTATCAATTCATCGTTGCGACAGATCTGGCTTCCCGTGGAATCGATATTGAAGGTGTAAGTCATATCATTAACTATGAATTGCCTTCAGATTTGGATTTTTATATCCATAGGACGGGAAGGACGGCTCGTGCCGGATATTCAGGCATTGCCGCTACCATTTACGATACATCCGATGAAGATTCATTGAACCGCCTTGAAAAAATGGGCATTGAATTCCGTGATGCGGATATCCAAAATGGTGATTGGGTTGATATCGATGAACGTAATAAACGGAAAAACCGTAAAAAACAAAAATCTGATATCGATGTTAAAGCGAGCAGGCACGTCAAGAAGCCGACAAAAGTCAAGCCAGGATACAAGAAGAAAATTCAACGAGATGTGGAAAACTTTAAAAAACGCGAACGTCGTATACAGAGAAAGAAATAGGGGAGAAATCAGATGCTGAAGATTGGATCGCATGTTTCAATGAGCGGGAAAGGTATGCTTCTGGCTGCGAGTCAAGAAGCGGCTTCGTATGGCTCCAACACATTCATGATCTATACAGGGGCCCCTCAAAACACAAGACGTAAAAAAATCGAGGATTTAAATATCGAAGCCGGAAGACTGCATATGGAGGAAAATGGAATCAGCGATATTGTTGTCCATGCCCCGTATATTATTAATATAGGAAATACCACGAATCCAGCCACATATGAGCTTGGAGTCAACTTCTTACGCAGCGAAATCGATCGGACCGAAGCCATTGGCGCAAGGCAGATCGTACTTCATCCAGGTGCGCATGTCGGTGCAGGCAGTGAACTGGGAATCAAGAGAATCATCGAAGGTTTGAATGAGGTGCTGACTGCCGACGATAAAGTTCAGATTGCCCTTGAAACGATGGCGGGTAAAGGGTCTGAATGTGGCAGGTCTTTCGAAGAGCTGGCGATGATCATTGATGGTGTGACCCATAATGAAAAACTATCGGTTTGCTTCGATACTTGCCATACTCACGATGCCGGATATAATATCATCGAGGATTTTGATGGCGTACTGAATGAATTTGATAAATTGGTCGGTGTTGACCGCATCAAGGTCCTTCACATAAACGATAGCAAAAACGAACTCGGTACGCGCAAGGACCGCCATGAAAACATTGGATTTGGTCATATTGGTTTTAAGGCGTTGAATGCTATTGTACACCATCCGCAATTAAGCAGTGTTCCGAAAATCCTGGAAACACCTTATGTAGGGGAAGACAAAAAAGACAAAAAGGCACCATATAAATTTGAAATTGATATGTTCAAGAATAATCAATTTGATGAAGATCTATTGGATAAGATCATATTTCAACAATAATCATAATAGGGACGATTCATCGAAAAAGATGAATCGTCCTTTCATTTGCATTAAGTATGCTCAAATAAAGCTGCAGCTGGCTTACGATCTTTAAAAAGTGGAAGTAAGGTTGTTGAAGAGGGATTCTATTTCCCTGGCTGTGCTTGCTCCGGCAACTTTTGTAATTTGACCAAGCACGTTCTGTCTTTGACGTATATCAAAGATGTTAATATTTTTACCTGCTAGAAGTGCAGTGATATCCTGTGCTTGTTTTTGAGTGAGTGCAACCTTATGCTGTTTAGCAAGGGAAAGCAGTTCATCGGGGCGAATACTGTTGATTTTGTGATTGACCATCATTTCAAATAATTTCAAACGATCTCCTCCTTTGTTAAAACATATGAAGGAGGAAGACGTATGTGAACATGAAACTTTGTTTGATTACGGTAAGTTTGGTTCAGCTCACATTTTTTTGTGGTTCAGGGCGTACCGGCACTTGTTCAGAGGACCGGTTTCTTTACATCTTGGCTTCTTTGATTTATACTAACGATTGTTAATCGTAATGATTCTTAAAAAAATAGGTGATCTCTTTGGATAATGTAGTAAACCCCATAGTTAAATTTGAAGATATATCTTACAAATATACAAAAGATCTAGTGCTGGAACATGTTTCGCTTGAAATCCCTAAAGGGGCCTTCTTAGCAATCGTTGGGCCGAATGGGTCCGGTAAGTCAACGCTTTTGAAGTTGCTGCTTGGTCTGTTCAAGCTCCAAAAGGGAAAAATTGAAATATTCGGGGAAGACATACGACGGTTTAAAGATTGGCAAAAGGTCGGTTTCGTTTCCCAAAAGGCGAACTCCTTCAACTCTGGGTTTCCTGCCACAGTTTTTGAAGTGGTCCAGAGCGGTTTGACCAAAAAAATCGGCTTGCTTAAGTTTGCAGGCAAAGAGGATAAGCAAAAGGTGAAGAAGGCTCTGGAATCCGTGGATATGCTTGAATATCAGAACCGCAATATCGGGGAATTGTCCGGAGGCCAGCAGCAGCGGGTGTTCATTGCCCGTTCACTGGTCAGCGAACCGGAATTGATGATATTGGATGAGCCTACGGTTGGCGTTGATTCAAAACACGTCCACCAATTTTATGAAATGCTTGAGATGTTGAATAAAAAATTAGGAATAACCCTGATTTTAGTAACTCATGATGTTGGTACTGTGACCGATAAAGTCACACATGTCGCCTGTTTAAATAAAAAGCTTCATTTTCACGGGGATGCCTGTGAATATAATGAGTTGGATGAAGGTGAGCTCTCGTCCATTTATGGACATGGGGTCCAATTATTAAATCATGATCATTAATATGTTTTGGAGGATAGCCCAATGATATCGGGGATATTGCAATTTGAATTTTTGCAGAACGCATTTTTGACCGGAATCATCATCGGAGCGATTGCGCCATTAGTGGGCGTTTTTGTCGTGGTAAGGCGGATGTCGATGATTTCCGATGCGCTAAGTCATGTAGCGCTTGCTGGGATAGCGTTTAGTTTATTGCTGCAGAAGAGCTTTCTATCTTTAGCTGGATTGAATCCACTTTATATAGGAATGGCGTTTTCTGTAGGTGGTTCATTATTCATTGAAAAATTAAGAGGGGTGTACAAGCATTATCAAGAGCTTGCAATCCCGATCATAATGTCAGGCGGCATGGGTCTCAGTGTCATTTTCATATCCATTGCAGATGGTTTCAATACGGATTTATACGGTTATTTATTTGGCAGTGTCAGTGCCGTCAGCCGGGCGGACTTATATGTCATTTTGGCAGTGGGGATAGTCGTAGCCTTGATTCTCACTCTATTGTATAAAGAATTATTTCTGTTATCTTTTGATGAAGAGCATGCGAAAGCGTCTGGAATACCTTATAAAGCGATTCATTTTATTTTTATTGTAATGGTCGCATTGGTCATTGCCGCTTCCATGAAAATCATTGGCATATTACTTGTTTCTTCGCTCATGACGCTCCCGGTAGCTGCTAGTCTCCGCTTTGCAAAGGGTTTTAAGCAGATGATTGGATATTCGGTCTTATTCGGTGAAGTTTCTGTCATAGGCGGATTATTCTTATCATACAACCTTGACCTTGCTCCTGGCGGGACCATTGTAATAATAGCTGTACTAATTCTCATCTTGTCAATTTTGTTTGATAAGTGGAAAAATCGATAGATGGGGTGATGTATTATGAACGTAACTACTGCCATGCAACTATTAAAAGATAAAGGTTTTAAGCATACAGGAAAGAGGGAAGAAATGCTTCAGCTTTTCTCTTCCAGTGATAAATATTTAACGGCCAGAGATGTATTGGAGAATATGAAGCAGGATTATCCAGGTTTGAGCTTCGATACGATTTACAGAAATCTTTCCTTATTCGTAGAACTGGGCATCTTTGAAGCGACCGAGTTGGAAGGGGAAAAGCGTTTTCGTTTTACATGCGGTCATTCTTCCCACCATCACCACTTCATCTGTTTGAATTGTGGAAAAACGAAAGAAATCGAATTGTGCCCGATGCAGGAACTTCAGGAAAGCTTAAAGGACTACGATGTTTCGGGACATAAATTTGAAATTTACGGACGCTGTCCCTCATGTAGCGTATCTTTGGATGCATAAAAACCATTGACCTCCAGTCAATGGTTTTTTCTTGTCTCATTTTATAGTTGCCGGTTGCCCTGACATCCAATTATTCACCCAGGCAGAGGCTTCTTGCCAATTGTTGACCCGAATCACCCTTTCAGGCACGGGATCTTGGTTGTAAGGAGTATTAAATAAAATCACGGGTATTTTACACTCTTCCGAAATCGCCACTGCATTATCGTGCTTGTCCTCTAAAAAGAGGTCGACTTCGAATTTTTTGGCTGCAGCCACTTTATCGTGTGAGCCTACAAGCTCAATATGATCATATAGGACTTCATTCGACGTGAACCAATTTTTGGTTACATCCAATAAACGGTTGCTTCTGGCACTTATGAAATAAAGGTTAGCTTGTTCTGTCCATTTTTCCAATACATCTTTTGCACCTTCAGCCAATAATGATTCTGAATAGATGAGTGGCTCGCTCTCAATGAACCATTTAGTGAAATCCTCTTTTGGAACATTCACGAAAGGGAATAAGTCATATTCGGTAATGTCTTCATAAGCTAAATTAAGCTGAAAAGCTTTATTTAAAAAGGGGACCATGGAATCAGGTCTTGTAACAGTCCCGTCTATATCGATGCCAAAACGTTTTTTCATGATGAATCTCTCCCTCATTTTCAATACTTGTAATAGTGTAACATATCCCAACATAGCTTTGGTAAATACCCGTATTTATTTCCAAGATATGAAACCATTTTCACGATGGGTTCCGCGATTTTTACATACACTATAAATGCTTCACAAATGAAAGTGAGGGATGCACGAATGGAAAAAGATCAATACTCCAGTATTGACGATGAAATGCAATTGGCGAAAGAGGGCAGTGAACCAACCGTTGTGGATGATCAGCATCATGAGCGGTATTATAATGAAGATACACCTGAAGAGGACAGACGATATGAAAGTCGTGGGACCATAACCAATATGGATAACCGGTATCAGGAAGAAACGTCTGCAGAAATTTCAACACCGCCTCAGCGAATCAGGTCATATAATAATGATGGGCCTGCAGAGGATAATGGTTCTGGGGATGTGGCATCAAGAGGTAAAGCGATTGGTGTCATAGCTTTGATCATCTCCATTTTATCTTTATTCATGATGCCTTTCATTTTAGGGATTGTGGGTATCATTGTAGGGATAGTGGCCAGAAGCCGGGGATCGAACTTGGGTACTTGGGCCATCGTCATTGGTGCAATCTCCATCATCGTTGGCATATTCATCCTGCCGTTCTTTTAACATCATTAAACCCTTTGATGTCATTTTCCAAAATGCATCAAAGGGTTTTTCAAATGGTATAAAACAAAAAATCCCGATAATGAAAATTCGGGATTCTTTGTTTTATTTATTTAGTAAAGCTGCAGCAGCAGCTTCGGCTCTTTGTTTTTCATAGTACTCTTCAGCGATTTTGTCAATTTCTTTTTTAAGTTCCTCGACCATCGTCTCTTCAGGCACTTTACGAACAATTTGACCTTTTCTAAACAGTAAACCTTCACCACGAGCCCCGGCAATGCCGATATCAGCCTCACGGGCTTCTCCAGGGCCGTTTACCGCACAACCAAGCACTGATACCTTGATTGGCGCTTTGACCGTCTGGATGTACTCTTCAACTTCATTGGCGATGGAAATCAAATCAATCTCGATTCGACCGCAAGTAGGGCAGGAAATTAAAGTGGCCATGTTGGAAGCAAGGCCAAATACTTTTAGAAGCTCCCTTGCCACCTTCACCTCTTCGACAGGATCGGCACTTAAGGAAACACGCATCGTGCTTCCGATGCCCTGACTTAGGATGGCACCTAGTCCGGCAGCGCTTTTTACGGTTCCTGAAAACAGTGTACCTGATTCCGTGATTCCAAGATGTAAAGGATAATCGAATGCTTTTGAAGCTTTTTCATATGCCTCGATGGCTAAATTCACATCGGAAGCCTTCATGGAAACGATAATGTCATGAAAATCCAGATCTTCCAGGATCTTAATGTGGTGTAAAGCACTTTCTACCATTCCATCAGCAGTCGGGAAGCCATATTTCTCGATGATTTTCTTCTCTAGAGAACCAGCATTGACCCCGATGCGAATTGGTATTCCTTTAGCCTTCGCAGCTTTTACTACTGCTTCAACCTTTTCACGGCGACCGATGTTACCAGGATTAATCCTGATTTTATCAGCTCCGCCCTCAATTGCCTTCAGAGCAAGTTTATAATCGAAATGAATATCGACTACAAGAGGGATGTTTATCCGTTTTTTTATCTCAGAGATTGCATCAGCTGCCCTTTCATCCGGACAGGCGACACGTACGATTTGACATCCAGCTTCTTCAAGGCGAAGAATCTCTGCAACCGTTGCTTCAACATCATGTGTTTTTGTCGTTGTCATGCTTTGTACAATAACTTCATTATTGCCGCCAATCGTTAAGTTTCCGACTTTAATTGGCCGCGTCTTGGTTCGATGTATGATTTCACTCAAGTGGAATTCTCTCCTTTAGGAAAAAATCAGTTTTGATTTTTAATTTGTTTCTCTGAAATATTGTATCAATGTACATACCGCTTGACAAGGAAATAGGACGCATAATGTTTTTTCATCATAAGACATTCCCTAATTTCTGGATACACTCAGTGCTTGGGAAATCCCCTTAATGGTTCTTGTGAAGGGGCAGATTCCTATTTTGGGGTTATTTGTAAACGGGAATCTTATATGTTTTGCCAATCTGCATATCCTCGGGCTTCAATCCTTCATTCAAACTTTGAAAGTCAGTGATGATCGTTTCGATTGGCTGATTGGATCCGCCTTTTTCCGTTTCGACGATGGAAAGTAAGGTATCACCCGGTTTCATGGTAATTTCTTTATAAGCGGCAGATGGTGCGGATGCAGGCTGGCTGGCCGGGACGGCCGGTTCGCCTGTAGAGGCCGGTGGATGGGAAGCCGGCAGGGTACCCGTAGTCAAATCAAAATAAATAATAAATAAAGTGAAACAGAATGAGATAAAAAGCAGTAGCCGTTTCAATTTTCCATCCTCCCAAGCTTGTCTTTAATTCATCTATACTTGGAGGGGTCAAAAAATATGCCTAAAAATGGGCGGTTTTTCAAATGGAATATGAGAGTGACCATTCAAATTTTTCTATTTCAATTGAGTAACATCCTTATTATTTGAATGAGTGTTAAGAAAGGAGCGAATTTCCTTTGGGGTCAGACCACTCTTTTTTGCCTCCATTATGAGTAACAACCACTGTACATCAATATGACTCTCCTTCACGTCTATCACCTCTTAAATACTATTTCAACCATAAGTATAGGAATAACTTAGTGAGTATTTTGTCGAATTAAGTAATATAAAAAAATGATGACTGTAGTCATATGCTGCAAAAAGCATGGATTACCCGATTTTATGCTTAAGCAAAAAGAGCCGGACCAGGTGGTCGAATCTCAGTTTGTAGACAAATGGGGTTCTATCTGAATTTTAAACAAGTTGATTGGGACAGGTGTGCGAGACCCCTGTGGGGAAAACGTGTCTTAGGGAGACTCCGCAGGCGCAAAGACCGCCCGGGTTCCAATCAACGTCCGAATTTTACAAAGCCTTAAAAGACTGTAGGCAAACTCGATTCTCATCGAGTTTGCCTACAGTCTGAGTCCAATCTTGTTAATGTCAATTTCCGATCTTATTGGCTGATGTTTCTTTAATGGATAAATATAACATCATCAATGTCACAAACCAGCTAATGATGGAAGCGAACGGTACCATTGCTTGAAAAACATCCATGATGGTGAAGAATACGGTGGCAAGCGTTATGCTGTAAGCACCGATTCTCCATAGATGCCTATAGGAAAGAGGACGGCCAAGAGCATTTTTGAAAAAAAGACCGAAAGCGGCAAGGATTGTCACTTTAATGAAGATTCCGCTAGCAGTAAACAGGTATAATATAAGCAGAAGCAATGGAAGGATGATAGGCAGCACAGATTCAACTGAATCAAGCCAAGTGGATATTTCCTGATTATCTCCCTCCAGAACCGAATATGGAGAGGATTGCACGTTGCCTCCGGATACGAAAACCAGATCTGACTTTAAAAGCGCGACAGCTTCATCAGCTTTTGCGGCTACTTCTTCCGGGGTCAATGCTCCCGTACCATCTACAAAAATTTGATATCCGTTTTTATTCAGGCTAAATGGCTCATCTTGTTCAGTTGTCAACGTGCCATTTTTGATTTCAAATGCCGGTAAATCTTCGGATACTGTTTCGTGCATGGCATCTATCCCGTCAACTATCATTGTCCCGAAATAAAAAGCTGAAGGGAGAAAGGCGATGAGACTTATAAAGAAAACGAATAATATCGTTTTCCCGATACCTTGGTTTTGAAAGGAAGCGATATCTTTAGGAGAATACAAGCTTACCCATAGTTGTTTGAATATGTTCAATGTTTTCAGCACCTAACTATATAAGATTCCTAACCAATTTTAACTATATGGGAAAAATAAAACAACCTGTATTCTGCTTCATTGGTTTCAACCATCAGTAATGAGGTAATTATGGAGAGATAAAGTCAAATTATATATCAAATGAGAAAGGGGCGTTTTAGTAATGGATACACTATTTTGGATAATAATTACCCTCATGTTCATAATGGGGTTTGTCGGTCTGATTTTTCCAATCATCCCAAGTGTTTTATTCATTTTCGGCGGAATATTGCTCTATGGATTATTTTATTCTTTTGAACCATTTGGCTGGTTTTTCTGGACGGTCCAAATTTTATTCGTCATCCTTTTATTCGCAGCTGATTATATTGCGAACATGGTCGGGGTCAAAAAGTATGGAGGCACGAAAGCGGGAATTTGGGGCAGTACGATTGGGCTTCTGGTCGGGCCATTCGTGATTCCGTTCCTCGGAATACTAATAGGACCATTCATCGGGGCATTCCTGGCAGAAATCCTAGTACATAAAAAAGACCCGGTTACTGCTTCGAAAATCGGCCTTGGTTCCGTTGTAGGCTTTATAAGCAGCGTCATTACAAAAGGCATCATCCAACTTCTGATGATTGGATATTTTCTATTCGTGGTATTCTCATAGGAAATATAATCGAAAAATGAAAAATTGAGGCATAAGGTTTGAAACGGTTACAAAAATTTGATACTCTATTTCTAGCGAGCTTTAGGTATCTTTCGAGAACTGAAGCCCTCAAAAAATAAAAGCTTACATAGGGAGGAATTTTATTATGGCTTTTGAACTTCCACAATTACCGTATGCATATGATGCATTAGAACCACACATCGACAAAGAAACAATGAACATTCACCACACTAAACATCACAACACATATGTGACAAACCTGAACAATGCCCTAGAAGGTAACCAAGAACTTCTAAGCAAAAGCGTTGAAGAAATCGTCGCTAACCTTGACGCAGTACCTGAAGCAGTTCGTACAGCTGTACGCAACAATGGTGGCGGACATGCTAACCACACTTTATTCTGGGAAATCCTTTCACCTAACGGCGGCGGACAACCGACTGGTGAATTAGCGGATGCTATCACTTCAAAATTCGGAAGCTTTGACAGCTTTAAAGAAGAGTTCGCTAAAGCGGCTACTACTCGTTTTGGATCTGGCTGGGCTTGGCTTGCAGTCAACAATGGCGAGTTGGAAGTAACAAGTACACCAAACCAAGACAATCCATTATCAGAAGGTAAAACACCGCTTCTTGGATTGGACGTTTGGGAACATGCATACTACCTAAACTACCAAAACCGTCGTCCTGAATACATCAATTCTTTCTGGAATGTTGTAAACTGGGATGAGGTTGCAAAACGTTACAGCGCTGCAAAATAATTTGTAAATAAAAAAGACAGGATTCCTTTTGTGAAAAGGAATCCTGTCTTTTTTTTGTTTCTTTAATCCGAACGGGAACAAAAATATAAAGGCAACTCGTATTGCTGTTTCGCCAAAAGAAGTGAAAGAAATTCACGAGCAAAAGCTGCGAATTTACGGGAAACGCACAAATTCACGAGTAAACTCTTCAATTTCACGAGTAAAAGCTCAAAACTCACGAGTAAAAGCCCGAAATTCACGAGTAAAAGCATCGAATTCACGAGTAACGCACAAATTCACGAGTAAACACTCCAATTCCTGAGTGAAATCTCGAAACTCACGAGTAAAATCCTAAAACTTACGAGTAAAAGCATCGAATTCACGAGTAAAAGCCCGAATTCACGAGTAAACACTCCAAATTCATGAACATCCCCTTCATCTTCGCCAATCGAAGAGTTTTCTTTATACTGTTCTTTTTCAAATTCAAAAGGAAAACAGTATAAGTGCAACTACTTCTCTGTCTCGCCAATCGAAGAGTTTTCTTTACACTGTTATTTGTCCAAGTTCAAAATGAAAACAGTATAAGGGCAACTACTTCTCTGCCTTCGCCAATCGAAGAGTTTTCTTTACCTTTTTTTACATAAATTCTTTTGTTTTTTCAAACACTAGAGTGGAATTTAAAGGAGAGTTAAAACAATGGGTATTTTAGAGAGATGGTTGGGTGAAGCGGGGGGAAAGAAGGATCTGCACCTCCTTTTGTTTATTGGCGGGCTGTACAGCCTAAGTATTGCTTTATCCAATACATTCGTTAATGTGTACTTGTGGAAACAATCCGGTCAAATTGTTGATATTGCCGTATATAATCTAACCGTGGTGCTTTTTCAACCGCTTACCTTTGTCTTTGCTGGCAGGCTGGCGAAAAAGGTTGATCGAATCATTGTTTTGCGTCTGGGTGTTATCTTTTTGGCCCTATTTTATTTATCAGTCCTATTGGTCGGTACACGGGCAACGGATTTCCTTTGGTTGCTTGGTGGACTGTTAGGAATCGGTTATGGGTTTTATTGGCTTGCCTATAATGTTTTGACTTTTGAGATAACTGAACCGGAAACAAGGGATTTCTTCAATGGTTTTTTAGGGATTTTATCATCCCTTGGGGGAATGGTCGGTCCGATTCTTTCAGGGTTCATCATTTCGAGGCTTGAAAAATTCACGGGATATTCCATTGTATTCGGATTGTCTTTGCTATTGTTTTCCGTTGCGGTGTTTCTTAGCTTTTCGTTAAAAAGACGTCCAGCACATGGCAGATACTGTTTCCTTCGGATCTTGCAGGAACGGAAAAATAATCGGAATTGGCTTTTGATCACACGTGCTCACTTTTTCCAAGGGATACGAGAGGGCACCTTCATGTTCATCATTTCGATTAACGTTTTCATTCAGACGGATAGTGAACTTGCCTTAGGGAGCTATGGTCTGTTGAATTCTGCCATTTCATTCGTTGCGTATTTTTTTGCTTCACGATATATAAAACAGCCGATGCGAAAAAAGGCCATTCTTATTGGAGGAATCCTGTTGTATGCAGGGGTCTTATTGATTGCATTTGATATCACATTCGGGAAGCTTCTCATTTATGGGGCAATTGTCGCCACCGCTTATCCTATTCTTTTGGTCCCTTATATATCGTTGACGTATGACATTATAGGCCGTGCTTGGAAAGCAGCGGAAATGAGGATTGAATATATCGTTGTCCGGGAACTGTTCGTTCATATTGGAAGGATAGTATCGATATCAGGATTCATACTTTCCGTCATGTTATTCGACCTAAAGGAAGTACTGCCGATCTATCTGTTAATCGTCGGGGCAGGGCATACCGTGATATATTGGTTTATACGGAAAATCGATATCATTGACCAAGATTGAAAAAGAGGCCTTAGAGGCCTCTTTTCCAATATCGGGACTTACGGTTTTAGGATCTATGAGCCGTAAGTCACTTTTTATGTAAAGTTCGTTAGATGTTTAATATTTCTAGAACACTAAGGTAGAAAAAAATATAAATGTTCTATAGAATAGTATAGGACTATTATGACTATGTAAGAAGGATGTGTGGCTTAGTGTGAATAAAAAGAAAAAGAAAAAGACGCATGTGCCTTTCAGATTGAATATTCTTTTCTTTTTAGTATTTGTTTTGTTTTCCGCTTTAATTTTACGCTTGGGTGTTGTACAGATTGTTTATGGTGATGATTACCGGCGTGAGATTGAAAGAACAGAGGAAGTGACCGTGAATAATTCGGTGCCCCGTGGGAAAATGTATGACCGGAATTTGAAACTGATGGTCGATAACCAACCACTGGATGCAATTACATATACACGAAAACAAGGTACGAAACAAACAGAAATGGTGGAAACGGCTGAGAAACTCGCGAAGTTGATCGAAAAGGAAACAGACAAAGTGACTGAACGCGATAAAAAGGATTTTTGGATTTTGAAGAATCCAAAGCTGGCCGAGAAAAAGATAACCGATAAAGAGCGGAAAAAAGTGGAAGAAGGCGAGATGGAAGAAAGTGATTTGTATAAGCTTCAGCTTGATCGGATTACTGCAGAAGAAACAAAGCTTTCGGAAAAGGAACTTGAAGTTCTTGCCATCTATAGGGAATTTGCAAGCGGATATGCCCTTACCCCGCAAATTGTGAAAAACAAGAAAGTAACAAAAGAAGAATTCGCCAAGGTGAGTGAAAACCTTGATTCGCTCCCAGGGGTCGATATATCTACAGATTGGGATCGTTTTTATACATATAATAAAACACTTAAATCTGTATTGGGTAAAGTTTCCTCATCTGAAGAAGGGTTGCCTAGTGAAAGCCTGGACTACTACCTCGCACGTGATTACAGCCGGAATGACCGTGTAGGTAAGAGTTATATTGAGGCGCAATATGAAGAAATCCTCCAAGGTCAGAAAGCGAAAGTAAGGAATGTGACCGATAAATCAGGAAATGTCGTTGATTCCGAAGTGATTACTGAAGGTTCGCGAGGAAAAGATCTTATATTGACAGTTGATATGGATTTACAGCTTGCAACTGAGGAAATCATTGAAAAGCAATTGATTGCCAAGAAAAAAATGGGTAATACCAAATTCCTGGACAGGGCGTTTGTCGTCATGATGGATCCCGATACTGGGGAAGTATTAACGATGGCTGGCAAGAAATATGAGAAGGACCCAAAAACGGGGAAATCCTCCATTGAGGATTTTGCATTAGGAAATATCACGACTTCCTATACGATGGGTTCTGCGGTTAAAGGTGCTACGGTTTTAACCGGTTATCAGCAAGGTGCGATCCAGCCGGGTACGTACTTTTACGATACGAAGTTGAAAATCAAAGGTACACCTGCCAAAGGCTCATATAGTGACTTCGGGAACATTAATGATCTGACCGCATTGAAAGTATCTTCGAATGTTTATATGTTCAGAACGGCAATTAATATTGCAGGTGCGAATTATGTGCCGAATGAACCTTTGAACATTAGTTCAAGCGCGTTTTCAACCATGCGGAATTCATTTGCCCAGTTTGGCTTGGGTGTCCGCACGGGTATTGATCTCCCGAATGAAATGAGCGGATTCAAAGGTTCCGAAACATCTCCAGGTAAGCTGCTTGACCTTGCTATCGGACAGTATGATACGTACACACCAATGCAGCTCGTGCAATATGTTTCAGCCATTGCGAATGGCGGTAACCGCATGAAGCCGCATATGGTTAAGGAAATCCGCGATCCGGTTGATAATAATGAGGAATTGGGACCTGTTGCCGAAGACGTTTCACCGACTGTCCTTAATCGTCTTGATATGAAGGAGGAATGGGTTGAACGTGTTCAGAGCGGTTTCGAGAAAGTTGCGATGGAACAAGGCGGAACGGCTTATACCTATTTTGGGAAAAAATCGTATACAGTGGCAGCTAAAACCGGGACGGCGGAAGCATTCTATGACGGCCCGAACCGGATGAATTATAGCGAGCCCCAAGAAACGATGAACATTACGCTTGTTGGCTATGCCCCAGCTAAAAATCCTGAGGTCGCTTTTGCGGTCGTTGTGCCGTGGGCATACCAAGGACATACGGGCCACAGCATGAGTAAAGAAATAGGTGAAGAAATCATGGATACTTATTTCGAACTGAAAAAAGAACGGGCTAAGAAGGAAAATACCGAAACCTCGACTGATTTGAAAGTGGAGAATGGTAAAGACGTTCAAAAGGACCAAGCTGAAGTTAGAAAAAGCCAGGAAAATGAATAAAAGGTTAAAACACGTTTTTGGGTAAAACCGGAAACGTGTTTTTTTTGCATTTGAAGATCTAGGTCGTACAGCTCTCATCTTTACAATTAGTACACAATTATTTACTGAATGTTTACATTTGCTTCAAACGGAGTTTACAGTCTAAAAGTATGATGTGAGAGTAGGACAAAATATTCATATAAAATTCTTAGGGGGATTTACAAATGAGACGTTTCAAAGGTATGGCAATGACTGTAATGATGGGTGGAGTAATTGCAGTAGCGGCGGGTTGTGGATCCGATGACACTAAGACAAGCAGCGGTGAAGGAAAAGGATCTGGCCAACTGCAGGGAGAAGTAATTACGGATGGTTCTTCAACGGTCTTTCCGATCATGGAGGCAGTTGCAGAAGAATATATGGCTACACAGCCTGATGTGAAGGTTTCAGTGGGATCGTCAGGAACAGGTGGGGGATTCAAGAAATTCATCGCTGGTGATACGGACCTAGCCAATGCATCCCGCCCGGTCAAAGAAGAAGAAACTGCCTTACTTGATGAAAAGGGAGTTAAATATACAGAGTTGAAACTGGCATTTGACGGTATTTCAATCGTCGCCAATAAAGATAATGAATTCATCGATTCACTAACAGTTGAAGAACTTCAAAAACTGTGGATTGATAATGGAAAGGTGAAGAAATGGTCTGATATACGTCCTGAATGGCCGAAGGAAGAAATTAAATTCTACTCTCCGGGGACAGATTCAGGCACATATGATTATTTCAATGAAGTGATCCTAGAAGAAAAACCGATGGTGGAAAATGCTACGCTTTCAGAAGATGATAATGTCCTTGTACAAGGTGTAGAAGGTGATAAAAATGCGATTGGTTTCTTCGGTTATGCCTACTACTCTGAAAATAAAGATAAGTTAAAGATCATTTCCATCGACAACGGCAAAGGTGCTGTAGAGCCAACACATGAAACGATTAAAAGTGGGGAGTATGCACCATTGTCACGTCCACTCTACACATATGTAGCTAATAAGTCGGTAGCTGAAAAAGAACAAGTTGCTGATTATACTCAATTCGTCATTGAAAATGCAGGAGAGCTTGCTGAAGAAGTGGGTTATATCAGCCTGCCGGAAGAAGAGTACCAGAAAGATCTTGATAAATTAAAAGAACTGGAAAAATAAACGATTTACAGGCTACTGAAATCCCGCCTTGACTCGATTAAGGCGGGGGTAACAGCTTGTAAATCCAAATATTGTGTGTCTGAAATGGAGGATGCAAGTTGGAACTTAGAAAAACAGAAACCTATTCTGTACAGCAAATGATCCTGGAAAAGAAAAGTAAGAAAAAAATGAATATGGAAAAAGTCATCCCTAAGCTTTTGTTCCTTACGGCGGCAATTTCCGTTTTTACTACAATCGGGATCATCCTGACGCTTATATTTGAAACATTTATCTTTTTTGACAGAGTATCTATCGTCGAATTTTTTACAGAAGCTAAATGGCTGCCATTTGCATCTACACCGTCCTATGGGATTATGCCGCTTATCGTGGGAACGTTGAAGATAACAGTCATAGCAGCGGTGGTTGCAGTTCCAGTAGGGCTTGCAACAGCCATTTTCTTGAGTGAATATGCATCAGAGAAAACACGCAGAATCATCAAGCCGATTTTAGAAGTTTTAGCTGGAATTCCTACTATCGTTTACGGCTTCTTTGCCTTAACTTTTGTAACACCGGTTTTACGGGATTTATTTCCTTCCCTTGACATGTTCAATGCTCTAAGTCCTGGAATCGTTGTAGGAATCATGATCATGCCGATGATAGCCTCTTTGTCGGAAGATGCCCTTGTATCAGTACCGAAGTCGATTCGCGAAGGTGCGTATGCCTTAGGAGCAACGAAACTCGAAACGACAATTAAAGTGGTATTGCCAGCAGCCGTTTCAGGAATTGTGGCATCCATCGTTCTTGCTCTATCCAGAGCGATCGGGGAAACCATGATTGTGAGTGTTGCCGGTGGCTCGACCCCAAATATGAGCATGGATATCACTTCATCGATTCAGACGATGACCGCTTATATTGTACAGGTAAGTTCGGGGGATGCAGGATATGGGACAACGATTTACTACAGCATTTATGCGGTTGGAATGACACTGTTCGTCTTTACGCTTATCATGAATTTACTGGCGCAGTTCATCTCTCGCAAGTTCAGGGAGGAATACTAAGACATGAAACTGATAAACAAAAGTCATGTTGCAAAAAAAATGCCTGCTAGGCTGGCTGTTAACACGATTTGTAAAGGATTATTCTTCTTGGCAACATTGGTTGGCCTCCTCGTATTGGCCATCTTATTTTATCGGATATTCACTCAAGGAATTGGCAGTCTGAATGGGGATTTTCTTCAGAATTTCGCTTCCAGGAAACCTGAAGAGGCTGGTATAAAGGCAGCGTTGATCGGTTCAATTTGGTTGATGGTAGTGGTGGCCCCGTTTTCCCTGCTGCTTGGAGTTGGAACGGCCATTTATTTAGAGGAATATGCCCGGAAGAATTGGATCACCACTTTTATCAAAGTGAATATTTCCAATCTGGCGGGTGTCCCGTCAATAGTATTTGGGCTTTTGGGTTTAACGGTTTTCGTTCGTGCTCTAGCTTTGGACCGGTCCATATTGGCAGCGGGCTTGACGATGAGCCTACTTGTTCTTCCTGTCATCATAGTAGCTGCCCAAGAGGCCATACGTGCCGTACCTCGTGATTTAAGGGAAGCTTCATTTGGAATGGGTGCAACAAAGTGGCAAACGATATTGAAAGTGGTCCTGCCTGCTGCGATACCTGGCATTTTAACTGGGGGGATACTTGCCTTATCACGTGCAATCGGTGAAACGGCTCCATTGGTGGTGGTTGGCATACCAATGTTCATCGCCTTTTTACCTCAAACGGTCATGGATACTTTCACAGTGCTGCCGATGCAAATCTATAATTGGACATCCCGTCCGCAGGAGGAATTCCAGCAGGTTGCTGCCGCGGGAATCATCGTTTTACTCATCCTGTTAATATTCATGAATTCAATAGCGGTTATAATTCGAAATAAATTCCAGAAAAGATACTGATAGGAGGAAGGAAGCATGAATATGACCTTAACGAGAGAAAAAGAGTCACCGGCAATCGGAATCGAAAAAGTCGGATCAGCTGCCTTGACGGAAAAGGTGTATGAAACATCCAATCTCAATTTATGGTATGGAGATAACCATGCTTTGAAAAATATTAATCTGGATATGCACCAAAATGAAGTGACCGCCATCATTGGGCCTTCAGGATGTGGGAAATCCACCTACATCAAAACATTGAACCGAATGATAGAGCTAGTCCCGGATGTGAAAACGACTGGCCAGATTAAATATAGAAACAGGAATATCCTCGATCAGTCCTATAAGGTGGAAGATTTAAGGACACAGGTGGGAATGGTTTTCCAAAAGCCTAATCCCTTTCCTAAATCAATTTATGAAAATGTTGTATACGGACCAAAAATCCATGGAATTAAAAATAAAAAAATTCTTGATGCGATCGTCGAAAAGAGTTTAAAAGGGGCAGCCATCTGGGATGAAGTCAAAGACCGACTGCATGAAAATGCATATGGACTTTCAGGTGGACAGCAACAGCGCCTTTGTATTGCCAGATGTTTGGCAATTGAACCTGATGTCATATTAATGGATGAACCGACTTCTGCCCTTGATCCGATATCCACTTTGAAAATAGAAGAATTGGTCCAAGAACTGAAAAAGGATTTCAGCATCATCATCGTTACCCATAACATGCAGCAGGCAGCACGTATCTCTGATAGAACAGCCTTCTTCTTAAATGGGGAAGTCATCGAATATTCTGATACAAACACCATCTTCTCTAATCCGAATGATAAAAGAACAGAAGATTACATTACCGGACGCTTCGGTTAAAGAGAAAGGGAGATGCGATAATGATCGTTCGTGAAAATTTCGAGCTTCAATTGAAAGAGTTACAGGAGAAAATCATTAAGTTGGCTAATTTAGCTTCAAGTGCCATATCAAAATCATATGCCGCACTGGAAAACAATAATGTAGAAGAGGCTCTTGAAGTTATTGATGATGATACAATCGCTGATTTACTGGAAGAGGAAATTAATGATTTTGCGATTTTACTGATTGCTAAGCAGCAGCCGGTTGCGATTGATTTAAGGCGTATCATTGCTGCCATAAAAATCGCCTCTGATATTGAAAGGATGGCGGACTTTGGTGTGAATATCGCTAAATCAGCCATCCGAATCGGTGACCAGCCATTTATTCTGCCTTTAACACCATTAAAGCAGATGCATGATATTACATTAAATATGATTCAACTTTCAATAGAAGCATTTGAGAAGGAAGATGTTGTTCTTTCAAGAGAAATAATTGAAATGGATGACGAGGTTGATCGCTTTTATGGAGATATGATTAGGAGTCTCCTTCGCCTTTCAGATGAAAAAAACCTTCAGCAGGTTACACAGCTTTCCTTAATTGCTCGATATTTGGAAAGAACAGCGGACCATACAACGAATATCGCAGAGAATATTTACTTCCTGGTAAGAGGGAGATATATCAGCAGGAATGAATGAACCCATCCTGATTGAAAAAAAGAGAGGCTTTTTCTCGGACATCGTCCATTTAAAAGTCTCTCTTATTCATTAATGGGTCAAAGTATTGGCCAATTGTCTATATGTCATATTATTCGTAACAACAAACTTACCGATTTGTATTTTTTTTGAGAAATCATGGTCATTCATGTAAGCTTCAAATTCAGCAGCATCATCGATGATTTTTTCATTGGCAAGGCTATTGGCAATTTCGGTAGTGGTCATATTCGTTTTCACTTTAATTGTATAGGTGACGATGGAGGGATCTTTTTTTGAAGCCCCTTTCTCCATTGAATCCTTATCCGGATCCTTTGGTTGGACGGTCTTTTCAGTTTCCTCCATAGGAAGTGTAACGACGTATCCTTTCTTCACGAGCAATTCCTTAGCTTCCTCCGCAGTGGGATTGGTGCCTTCGAATAATCCGGTGCCATAATAAAAGCCAGCAAAGATTGTTGTTGTAAAAATGATACCGGCGGAAAGACCTTGCATTCTCGCTTTGTTCATTCTCATTCACCCCGCAATCTTTGCTGCTCGATCACTGCAATGGTTTGTTCCTTCGTTAATGAGGATTGTCTGGCGATCTGGTCCAAAGAAAGACCTTGACTATATAAAGATAGAACCTGGCTTTTTAAAATTTCATGTATGGGTTCGCTATCATTGGAATTGATAGTTGATTTAACCTTTACAGGGGGAACAGGATCGTCCTGGATAACGAATTCCTCTTCAAGAATCTTCACCTTCTTCTTTAATTGGTAGATATCCTGCATATACGTTAGTGTCATCTGCTCCAAATCTTCCTCTAATTTGGCAACTTTATCTTTACCGAAAAAGGAAATGATGAGAAGGACGATCGCTAATGAAAAAAGAAGGATGATAAGTGTTTCCATGTTTTCACCTCAGAAGCTAATTTTCGACAATATATTTATATTTTACACATATTTTTAAAAAAATGGAGATTTTCATATTTTTATATTCTCGGAAGTGGGCCGTAAACTTCATTTATTGTCAACTTTGTTTCAAATATTGTCGAAAAGCTTTATGACCGTCGTTGAATAAAAAAAATCAAGCATTAAAATGGGAAAAAAACCTTTAAGAGATAACATACATAAAATTCGACAAAATGTGTTTATTGTCCATCAGCCAATTCAGTGCTAACATAAAGATAGAATAAATCGAAAAAACAAAATATTTTGAATAGTTAAAAATCAGTAAACCTATAAGAAAATGGTGTGCAGTTTCTAAAGTGGATAGTCTCACTGTCAGCGCCTAACGATAAGCTATATAAGGATAAAGAAGGGGAAGGGATGATTATATGAATTCGCTATTCGCGTATATGCCGCAGGATAACCAGGATATATTTCGTAAGGGATTAAAAGCTGGGTTATGGATGGATGAGAGTTTTGATTGGTATCCTGAGGAAGATATGATGAGTCATCCTAATGGAGAGATCCGGACACTTTCACAAACATATACCCAAGGGCAGGTGACCTTTTCGAAGTTCACGATTAGAAATACCTCATTCGAGACGAAGCGCCCAAAAGTGTTTTTTCACTATGAAAACGCTTTCGAAAGGCAGGCGGTGGCTTTTTACAGCCCGAATGAACGGGCGATTTTACATGTAGCCCCTCAATCGATTGCCTTATTGGGTGGATTGGTGAAAGGAAAAAGCATCTCTCAATATTGCATCCAAGGAAAGGGAAGCCTATATCAAGAGGGATGCTTCAAATCATTGAAAGAGGGGCTCCTGGCTTATTCACCGCTCGCCAAAGGGGAAGTTACCAGCGTGTTTACGCTAGAGACTGAAATCTTGCCGAAGGAATGTGTGGAAGCTGTGGCCTGGGTCATTCATGCTGAAACGAAAGAAGAAGCGAAAGTCATAAATAATCAGCTCCTCCTGACGATGCAAAACGTAAACAATTAAGAATTCAAAAAAGTTAAAGTTGGATTTCCCAAAAAACATACTAGCAATTCGCATTGAATAATGGTATTATAGAAAAGTCCTATGTGAAAAAGTCAATATGTTTGGAGGGAAATACACAATGCGCGTAAATATTACATTAGCTTGCACTGAATGTGGAGACCGTAACTATATTTCTAAAAAAAATAAACGTAACAATCCAGACCGTCTTGAGCTTAAAAAATACTGCTCAAGAGAAAAACGCAGCACGACTCACCGTGAAACAAAGTAAGCAACAGGATTTTTCCTGTTGTTTTTTTTATGTATTTTTTTAATTCCTTCTTCCTCTTTTTCCTTTAGTGGATATTTTCATGATGCATTAATGATTAGGCGATTTCCGACACCGTATTTTCGTAAATGAACAAATATTATGAGATAATGATAGAAGTAGACTAAAGGAGTCGGAAGAGATGAAAGAAAACAAAAAAAAGCTCCGCCAAGAAGTTAGGTCCCGTTTAATGGAGCTGACTAAAGAGGAACATGAGGAACTATCGAACCGAATCGCTGAAAACTTATTTTCGCTGGAGGAATGGAAAAAGGCAAAAACCATTGGCATCACCATCTCCATACCGCCCGAAGTTCCAACGGTACGGATCATTGAACAAGCATGGAGTGAAGGAAAAGAAGTGGCAGTACCAAAATGTGATCCTGAAAAAAAGACAATGGAATTCAAGAAAATCTCGTCCTTCAATCAGCTGGAGTCTGTTTATTTCGGGTTGCTTGAACCAGTGGCTGAAACAGCCAAGGCTCGGAAAGAGGAATTGGATGCATTGATCGTACCCGGTCTTGCTTTTACCAAGGAAGGGTATCGCCTAGGCTTTGGAGGCGGCTATTATGACCGTTTCCTATCTTATTACCGCGGAGATACATTGGCCCTTACATACGAGCTTCAATTAATGGATGAACTCCCGATAGAGGTTCATGATATAGCGGTAGGCAAACTCATTACCCCATCCAGGGTAATACGTACGTACACCCATTAGAAGAAGTTTATTAATTATCACTTTTAGCTCATAAAAATCCTGTCCTGTATCACACTATTGATAGGAGGGATTGTTATGCTTCGATTAATTATTCAAATCTTCTTGGTTGGTTTAGCTGTTTATGCAGGTTACAAAAACCGGTACCGCCTGATAAACGTTGCGCTGTCCAACGGCATTTTAAGAAGATTTCTAGTGACTAAATCCTTGGATATGCCAATGTTCAGGGATAAAATGATGCAAAGCATGTTCAGTCAGACCAAATGAGAATGCCGGCATCTTAAAAAGGAACCTGATCAGGGGTTCCTTTTTTTATTTTTAAGGACCGGGAAAGCAGTCTCCTTTTTTACTTTTTTCATGATTTCGTCTATAGTTTTAATTAAGAAACAGGAATTTTAAAAGCTTAAGTTTCATTGGAAAGTGGGGAAGGCATTGGGATTTAAAGAGGATTATTTGTTTTGGGAAACCATAAGGGAGTTGTCTGCCCATTATGATTATCGAATGATCACTGTCACGGAAAACCATCAGGAGATTTGGCTTGAGAGCGATAAGAATAAAGAATTTCCAGTCATAAGACTCATTCGACATGATTTGGATTGGGCTAATTGGCTGAAACGTGATATCGACCGAACTTTGCAGAATGGGGAAAGGATCAGAAGGAAATTATACAAAAAGCCCATTAACATATTAAGTATCTATGTTAGTAAATTTGCCCCGGTGGATGATCATGACTTTAGCTCACGCGTGGCTTCCTTTAAAAAAACGAATGTTAACACGTTTCTTCTAACTTGTGAAAACTTTCATGATTCGTTGCAAAACCTTGAACATGTTTTGAAAAAACCACTTTCAATTCAAGTTCTTGAAGATAATGAAATAGATGAGGAAAAGATTCTCGCAGTAAAGAAAGACGCCATCTCGGAGTCAGTCAAAAAGGCTAAGGCTGAGCAGAAGGTATTTCAAAATGCCAATAAGCCATTCTTTACATATATATTCATGGCGTTACAAATAGCTGTGTTCATCTTGATGGAGTTTAATGGGGGCAGCACCAATTCCAAAACTTTGATTGAGTTTGGCGCTAAATTTTCCCCTTATATCATACAAGGGGAATGGTGGCGGTTCTTTACACCGATGATCGTCCATATTGGGTTCATTCATTTATTGATGAATACATTTTCATTGTATTTGATCGGAGCTGAAGTTGAAAGGATTTACGGTAATGCCAGGTTCCTTTTCATCTATATATTCGCTGGTTTCGCTGGAACTCTAGGCAGCTTCATCATGACCCCGAATCTTTCCGCAGGGGCGAGCGGAGCCATTTTTGGCTGCTTTGGGGCACTTCTGTACTTCGGCATCGTCTATCCGAAATTATTCATGCGCTCGATGGGCTCATCGGTGATTGTGTTGATCATCATTAACTTAATATATGGTTTCACGGTTTCGGGAATTGATAATGCAGGGCATATCGGAGGTTTGATCGGAGGGTTCTTGGCTGCTGGAGTGGTGCATCTGCCAAAATCCAGGAATATCTTTCGGCAGCTGGCTTTTCTGATCGGGTCGGCAATACTGACCTATGCCCTGCTTCACTTTGGATTCAATCATCAGGAAAGTGCAGCTATAGATGATAATACGATGGCCATGCTGGCCCAAAAGTATATTGATGATGATGAAGAGGATAAAGCGGAAGAGATGTTAAACAATTATGTTGATGCAAATCCTGATGCACCGCTATCGCTTTTTATGCTGGGAAATTTATCTTTTGATAAAAAGGACATATATAAAGCCAGGGATTATTATGAAAAAGCGATTGAAAACACTCCGGATTTGCATGAAGCCCATTACAATCTTGCCTTAGTCTACATGAATCTCGAATCATTCGATCAAGCTAAGGAGCAAGCTGTTCAGGCCATTGAGCTTGCCCCGGATAATAAATCATATACTAAACTGCTGGAAGAAATTGAAAACCGGCTATAACTTTTGACGCAGCATGATTGGGGAACCGTCTTTCAAGGTAAACAAGACAAGTATTTCACTTTGATTGTTCGCCATAAGCAATAGGGGGATGGTGCTGCCTTGTGGACTCACAGTGGAACCATCCTCCTTTTTTATTCCCAACACGTAATTTTTGTAAAGTCCTTCCCACAGTTTCCCCACAATTTCTTCCCGTTTGAATTGGGGGAAGTCAGCAAGCCATTGATTTTTCTTTGACGGCAGATCTGTTAAAGAGATGATTTTGTACTGATCCAGATTAACCTGAAATGCTTGACCGGCTTTTTCCAAACCATTTCGAACCGTTTGATCTGTCAAGCCGTCCAGCGTTTTTTTCCACTGAACCTGTTCTTCTGAAAGAGGACGGTGGAAATATTGAAAAACCGGTGTCGTTACTGTATAGAGTTTATCTTTACTGAGCTGCTGGGCACTGGTGAAAATTGTGTCACTCGGATGAACCTCGGCATAATGAAACGTTACCGCTTCATAACGACCACTCTCGGTTTCTTTAGTTTTCGTTTTTTGAGAGAGTTCTTGTTTATTTTGGCGCCAATTTTTTAAGGTTCCTGCCAATTTTCCATTTTTGTATAAAAGCGATACGTCCTGACGCAAGTAAGCTGTCTGGTCCAATGAAGAATCCACCCTCCAAGTGATGGTATAGGTTGAATCCCCGGTAGCCTCCGGTTTCAGGTGGGTGGAAGCATGTTCAAAATGGAGCGAGGAATCGATGGGAAAAAAAATGATGGTTTCCTCTGCCCTTTTATGATTTGATAAATATAGGATGACAAAAATGGTGGTCAAGACCAAAAAGACGGTATACTTCAATTGTACTTTCATTTTTCCCCTCCGTTTTCGCGCGTGATGAGTGGTTAAAAACATTAATCTGTTGAATCAAATCGAAAGAGTCCCACATTCTTGATATTTCATCATATGAATACAGTTGGACATGTATGAGGGGGATGGGGGAAATTATCAAAAGGGGAATTGGTCGCTTGTTACAAAAAGGCTGATTCGATATACTTTCCTAAAGAAAAGAGTAAAGAGGTTTACTATGAAAACTTATTATGATCTTCAACAATACTTGAAAAGATTCGGTACATTTATCTATATTGGTGATCGCTTAGCCGAGCTTGAAATGATGGAAGCCGAAATAAGGGAAATCCACCGTATGCAGATGATGGATACGAAAGATTATCAAATGGCGATCCTTTTAATTAGGCAGCAATTGTCTCTTGAAAGGGAAAAACAGAAAAAAAATTGATAAAAAAGGTGATTATGATGGAAAAGTGGCTGATGGGTGTGGATTTAGGCGGTACAACTACCAAACTGGCTCTGATCAATTTATACGGAGAGATTATTCATAAATGGGAAATCAGCACGGACATCTCCGAAAAGGGAAAATTCATCACGATTAATATAGCCAAAGCAATTGATGCGAAGCTCGTGGAACTTAATGAACCGAAGAGTAAGATTGTAGGGATAGGAATGGGTGCTCCAGGCCCTGTGAAATTTGTTAACGGTTCCATATATGAAGCCGTCAATTTAGGCTGGAAGGACTATCCTTTAAAAGATTTATTGGAAGTGGAGACATCTCTTCCAGCTGTGATCGATAATGATGCCAATATGGCAGCTTTGGGAGAAATGTGGAAAGGTGCCGGTAATGGTGCCAAAGATCTTGTTTGTGTCACTCTGGGAACGGGTGTAGGCGGCGGGATCATCCATAATGGGCAAATCGTCCATGGTACCAGTGGGGCTGCTGGAGAAATAGGGCATATAACGGTCGTAACGGACGGAGGGGCACCATGCAATTGCGGCAAGACTGGTTGTCTGGAAACGGTTGCTTCGGCAACGGGAATCGTCCGTATGGCTTTAGAAGCCTTGAATACCGCTGATGAAAAGTCATTGCTTCAGCAGAAAGTCGACGAGGGAAATACGGTTACTTCCAAACTGTTATTCCAATGCGCTGCAGCAGGTGATCCTTTGTCCAAAGCTGTGGTGGATAAGGTAGGCAATTACTTGGGGCTGGCACTATCACATGTTGGGAATGTCATGAATCCAGATAAAATCGTAATTGGCGGGGGAGTTTCACAAGCGGGGGACATTTTGCTTGATCCTGTCCGTGCTGCCTTCGGAAAGTATGCATTCAAACGGGTTAGTAAATCAACGAAAATCAGCCTGGCCACACTAGGCAATGATGCAGGGGTGATAGGTGGAGCCTGGCTCATTAAATGCCAACTGAATACGTGATCCCTTGCTGCCCTGTATTAACGGTATAAGAAAAAAGATGGAATCTTGAAAAAGTTCCCCGTTTTGAGGGGTGGGGCAATCGTTCCTGCATTTAAACAGAGGGGAGAACCATGACCCATGATTGAGGCGCTCTGGACCATGGCTCCGGCGCTTCTTCGATGAGGAGGGACCAAGATTGAAAAGGGTCTTCATAAAACAGGGATATTCATTGTTTTCGGTCGTATTCATTTCACTTTGGCTTAAAACATATATTGCTTATAAAACAAGTTTTGAGATAGATATTGATAATTGGCTCCAGGAGTTCATACTATTCATCAATCCTGTCAGTTTCCTTTTGCTTACTCTTGGCGTGCATATATTTTTAAAGGAAAATAGAAGGACAGCATATTTATTGATCATGAGTTTTTCCATCACCTTCGTCCTCTTTGCCAACCTTGTTTTTTTTCGCTTTTTCAATGACTTTTTAACCATTCCCGTTCTTTTTCAAACGAGCAATATGAACGACCTTGGAAGCAGTGTACATGAATTGATCAATCCGAGTGACCTATTGTATTTTGTCGATATCCTTTTCTTGATGCTGCTGCTGAAATACAAACCAAAAACATTCCATGAATGTCGATACAATCCAGAGGATCGTAAATTCTTTATGTTAATCGCTTTAGGAGTGACATTTTTTAACTTAGCTTTAGCTGAAGCAACGCGTCCTGAACTACTGACAAGAACGTTTGACCGCGAAATCCTCGTTAAGAATATCGGTACGTACCATTATCACCTCTATGATGCAATATTACAGACGAAATCATCAGCTCAACGTGCCCTTGCGGACGGCAGTGAATTGTCGGAAATTGAAAATTATGTCCGTGCCAATCAAAAAGAGGCTAATGATGATCTTTATGGTCTGGCAAAAGGCAAAAATGTGATACTTGTATCATTGGAATCCACTCAAAGCTTTGTCATCAATAAAACTGTAAACGGTGAAGAAATCACTCCTTTTCTGAACGACTTCATTAAAGAGAGCTATTATTTCAATAACTTTTATCACCAAACTGGCCAGGGGAAAACCTCCGATTCAGAATTCATTATTGAGAATTCCCTCTATCCTTTAGGCAGAGGTGCAGTATTTTTCACTCATGCCCAAAATGAATTCAAAGCCACCCCCGAAATCTTAACGGAAGAAGGTTACTATACGGCTTCCTTGCATGCCAATAATAAAAGCTTTTGGAATCGTGACATAATGTACGATTCTCTTGGGTACCAGCAGTTTTACGATAGCGATGAATACAAAGTCTCTGAAGGGAATTCCATCAATTGGGGTTTGAATGATAAATCGTTCTTCAAACAATCAATCTCTCACTTGAAGAGGATGCCTGAGCCTTTTTATGCCAAGTTCATAACGTTAACCAATCATTTTCCATTCACTTTGAATGAGGAAGACCGGACATTGGAGCCGTACGATTCAAATTCCAAAACATTGAATCAATATTTTCCGACCGTACGTTATACGGACGAAGCCTTGGAACGATTTATCGGCGATTTGAAACGTGATGGATTATATGAGGATTCCATAATTGTGCTATATGGGGACCATTATGGAATTTCGGAAAATCACAACTCTGCCATGAGCCAGTTCCTTGGGAAGGAAATCACGCCTTTCGAATCCATCCAACTTCAGCGTGTCCCGCTCATCATACATATCCCCGGTCAGAAGGGAAAAACGATTTCCACCGTTTCCGGCCAAATAGATGTAAGGCCGACACTCCTTCATTTATTGGGGATTGAAAATGATGATTATATCGAATTCGGCAAAGATCTATTTTCTGAAGAGAAATTAGAATTCACCGTTCTTCGCGATAGCAGTTTCATCACGAAGGATTATCTCTATACAATGGATACCTGCTATGATAAAAAGACTGAAGCGGTGACTGAAAAGGGTTCATGTGAGAAGTATTTGGAAAAGGCGAAACAGGAGCTTGATTACTCCGACAAAATCATTTACGGGGATTTGCTCCGATTTTATGAGCAACGTTGAAAAAAGAAACCTGGCGCAATCCAGGTTTCAATTTGTACATAAAAAGGTTTCGAGATGGTTTCATTCCGAAACCTTTTGATTCTTTATTGGAATTGATAGAAGCAGGTTTAGAGAAACAGTTGACCTCTCGTGATTCTTCCACTTATTCTTGCTTTAATTTTGACATGTAACTACTTTTTGATGATCTTTTCTTTCCGTATATTGTGCTAAAAAAGAACTCGTTGCGCAATTATGTTTCGGTGATTGCTACTCACGATAATAAGTATCACGTAATCGCAGGTGTTTTATAAGCTGCACCTGCGACAACAGCTTTCGGTTTTCTAACTCTTCCAATCAACTTTTCCGCTATAGAATTTTAGGATATTCCTATCATATCTCGTGTTACAATCGTGCCGACTACAAAATCGTTTCGATGGCATCAATTGATCTAAAGTAATCATTTCAAGCCGATATCACTGAATAGAATCATGTTTTGAAAGTATCTTTTGTACATCAAGTTTTAATACTAAAACAAAAAAGACTGTAGACAATAGTGTCCTATCTAAAAGTTAAAACAAAGTTGATTGGAACGTAAAGTGCGAGACTCCTGCGGGAAAAACGCGTCCAGGGGAGACCCCGCAGGCGCAAAGGCGCCGAGGAGGCTCCCGGACCGCCCGCGGAAAGCGAGTGCCTGAAGTGGAAATCGACGTTCAAATTGCAATAAACCCTTAAAAAACTGTAGGTGATTTTCATCGAGTTTGTCTACTCATACCTGGCGCAATCCAGGTTTTTTTGTTTCTTCAGGAAAATCAGTACCCATTACAATTATGAAACACGTGAGACTTCCTGAACATCTTTCTGTCTTTCGCTTCATAAAGATAAAACAATGAAAGGGGCGGAGGCTGAATGAAAGTCGTGAGCAGAAGCGGGGATGATTTGGCATATTACAGTCAATTGTTCCAAATTCCCCGAGTTTTGATAGAGGATGCCAATCCCGCCATTACTGGCGGGGTTTTGCCAAATGGCATGGAAGTACAGATACCTGGATACATTGTTCAGGAAGAGTCCCGGTTAGATATCGATTTTGCCGAAATTGCTTTGCAATATCACCTGCCCATCGATGGGGTATCATTGTTGAATCAAGGTGGACAAAAACCTTTTTCCGTACCCGTCCGGGTCATGAAACCGATGATTGTCACCGACAAGCCCTATGATTATCAATCACTTCTTGACGATCTTGATACTCTTTCTTTTCATTACCCCTTTATTAAGGTTGAATCGATCGGGAGGAGTGTGTTGGGAAAAGAACTCCTTGAGGTAAGGATCGGTCAAGGCGATAAGATCATACATTATAACGGTTCATTCCATGCTAATGAATGGATCACTTCGGCGGTTTTGATGAAATGGCTGAATGATTTTCTGCTGGCAGTAACGAATGATCGTACACTTTGCGGAATGGATTGTATGCCCTTCTATCGGGATATGACCATTTCGATGGTTCCAATGGTGAATCCGGATGGAGTCGAGCTTGTCTTAAAGGGGGAGGAGGCGGCAGAGGGGAAGGTCGATGTTTTAAAAATAAACAATGGCAATCCTGCCTTTTATGCTTGGAAAGCTAATATCCGCGGTGTAGACCTGAATAATCAATATCCTGCCAATTGGGAGATTGAAAAGCGTAGAAAGATTCCAAAAGCCCCTGCGCCAAGAGATTTTCCAGGAGAGACCGCGTTATCAGAACCAGAAGCATTGGCCATGAAGGAGCTGGCAATGAGGCGGAATTTTGAAAGAGTGCTTGCACTTCACACCCAGGGAAAAGAATTCTATTGGGGATATGAGGGACATGAACCTGAAGAGGCAGCGAATGTTGCAAGGGAGTTTGAGGAACGCAGCGGATATCGGGCCGTACAATACGTTGACAGCCATGCCGGGTATAAAGATTGGTTCATTCATGAATTCAAACGCGGCGGTTTCACAATCGAATTGGGAAAGGGCATCAATCCGCTTCCGCTATCCCATTTGCCTGGTATATATGAAGATACCGTCAAGATATTGGTGGCAGGCCTTTATATGTGATACATTTCCCACTAAGGGTTATACTTCCAAAAAAATATAAGATAATTATTCGCCACATTTTCTCTTTTTTACTTTATAATGAAAGTCGTAAGGATTCGATTGGTTAATCCTTACTCTCTTTCTAATGTCTCGCTCACATATGCCAGGCGTTTTAGTTTTGAAGTGGGAGGTGTGTGGAGATTAAAGTATCCAAAGCAGCACTTTGTATGCGGCTTACCATTTGTAAGATGTTGTGTTTCATCCCATTATTTATCTCCACTATCCTTCTTATCTCGGCTTGTGAGCCTTCCAAGGACCTTAGTAAACCCGTAAATGATACGGAAAAAGAACACTCCCAATCAAACCTGGAAACTTCAGTAAGCAAATTAAAGGTCCCGACTGCAGAAACGGATAAAATCGAAGCCATTGTTGGATGGCTGGATTCTAAAACCATTTTATATTCTGTGAAGCGGGATGGTAATGAATTATCCCAGCTGATGGCATGGAATTTGGAAACGAATGCTACTTCCGTTTTCTATCAGCCGGCTTTGGAGTTTTCTGAAGTATCGATCAGTCCGTCTGGTACGCATATTTTGTTATCGTCCTTCACCTCTTCGGGTAAAGCATCAATCACAATACTCGATAAAACGGGAAATCCACTGTATTCCGTGGCGATCCCAGCCTATGAATTAGCTTATGAGTGGAATTCATTTAAAGATGGCCGGTTGTTTTTATCGAGTTTTTATGAAGATTGGACATACAACAGTTATGTGTTGAATCCAGATGAACAAACAATGGAAACTCTGGACTTTCCACAGCCCTTTGCTCAATGGGCAAGTGAAAAAGATTTGATGTTTCTCGATTGGGACAGGGAAGAACCTGCTTTGACGGCACCCCTAGAAAGTAAAGCGCTTAATGGGGATGGAACGGACAGCCTTATGCTCGATGTCATTCACTTTAAAAAAATGAAACAAGCGCTGATGACGATTCAAGTGGAGACAGAAAAACAAGATCGGGGTACATATGCATTTTATGATCCAACAAACAAGCCGATCCACTCTTTTTCCGTACCACTATTGAAAAGCTTTTCAGATTGGGTGATTCCATCCTATGATTTCATTGAAAAAGACAAGGAATTGATAACATTTATTCCTAATGAATCAAAAGATGCGGACCAATATGAGGGAAGGTTTACCTTAACTAAATTAAATTGGGAAAAAGGCACACAAGAAGAATTGATGAAGGACATGGAAAATGAACCATTAAGCTGTTCGCTTGATGGCAACTTCTGCTTATATGGATATCAATTTGAGAAAATCATTGATATGAAAACCCATCAAATACAAAGATTGTTCAAACAAACATGATGACCTAAAACAAAAGCTCGCCGGATGGCGAGCTTTTTTCTTCAATGGGCCACTGGAAAACCGCTGTTGATGACAGTCATGACAGTGAACCAGCCAAACACGACTGCACTGCCGGCAGCAAAAATGAATCCTAAGAAGTTTCTCTTTTTTAATGAGGTAAACACAGCTACTACTCCTAATATAGCCACAAGTCCGAAAACTACCATTAATATCATGTCAAAACCCCCTTTTTTCGTAATGAATACTTAATCCCTAATAATATACCCAGAGAATAAAGCAACTACCAAAAATATGTAGAAAAGATTGCATTTGTTAATATCTTAATATTTTTTCAATTATTTGTCGAGGTTTAATAGGTGACACTTCTATGACTTGAGTAAACTGGATTAACATTAGCAGCTTAATTAGTGTAAGATGAAGATAGAAAATCATATTGGAGTTGATGAAAATGAAATGGACACAAATACCTCTAGGCCCGCTGCAAACGAATTGTTATGTAGTTTCCGATGGAAAGGATTGCATCATTTTCGATCCGGGTGAAGAGCCGCAGAAAATCATACAGTACATACAAACAAAAAATTTAAAGCCTTTGGCGATTTTATTGACACATGCACATTTTGACCATATCGGTGCTCTTGATGCTATTCGGGATCATTATGGGATACCTGCATATATTCATGAAAAAGAGGCCAAGTGGCTACTTGATCCCGCATTGAATGGTTCTCAAAACTGGTTCCCGGAAAATCCAATGCGCATGAAGCCTGCCGATCACTTCCTGGCAAATGAGCAAGAACTTACTATTGGGGGATTCACTTTCGAAGTATTCGAAACCCCCGGACACTCACCAGGGAGCGTTTCGTATTATGCCAAGGAGCAGCGGCTCCTATTTTCAGGGGACGTCTTGTTCCAAGGAAGCGTAGGCAGAACCGATTTAATAGGCGGAAGCGAGGCAGTGCTGTTAAATAGCATTGAAACGAAGCTGCTGACACTTTCTGATGATACGATCGTTTTTCCTGGTCATGGGCCTGTCACGACCATTCTGGATGAAAAGAATACTAATCCCTTTTTGAGATAATGACTTTTGCAGGTGCCGAATGGCACCTGTTTTTTAAGTTCTTAATTATGTAAAAATATTGAAATGGGTCATTTCCAGAACTATACTGAATATAAAAACCGGGGCCTTGCCTTGTGTGCATGATTTTGGTTCAGCTCTGAACTAAGATTTGTCGAAAACATTCATTTTGTAATGATGTCACGCTTATGACTGCGAGATGAAAAAATTGGACATTTTGTGAACTTTAAATTTTAGTTTTGAGTAATTGTCGATAAAAAACTTATTTATGTGTTTTGAAAAGGAACATTTAATTTTCATATGATGGAAGATCATGGAGACGGAGGCATTGTGTTGAAAAATCACTTAAAGGAATTGATTGCAGGAAGCCCCCAAAAAAGAATTTCCTATCATGACTATATGGAAGCTGTTTTATATTCGCCAAATATAGGCTACTATGTACGCGCAAAAAAGAAGATTGGCTCCAGAGGGGATTTTTATACGTCTGGCAATGTTGGGGATGCATTTGGGAGATCTCTGGCCAGATGGTTCGTTTATTTAATAAAAAGCTGCGGAGTTTCACCAAAAATCATCGAGGTCGGCGCAGGGGACGGTAAGCTCGCTTATGATATCCTCGTTTCCATGAAGGAAATAGAACCGCAGATATTGGACTCTTTGACTTATATCCTTGTGGATGAAAGTCCATTTCATAGAAGGCTTCAGCAAGAACGTATAGGGATGTTCAAACAGGCAGTTTCTGCTGCCAGTTTGGAAAAATGGACGAAGGTAAATGGTATCCTCTTTTCAAATGAACTTTTCGACGCGTTGCCTGTACATGTGATTGAAAAGTATAAGGGAGTCCTCGTAGAGGTATTCGTCACTGAAAAGGAAGGCGATTTGGTAGAGGTGAGGGAACCTTTGGACAACCCTGACATTTTATCTTACCTTACAGAACGAGCTATCACCTTAAATGAAAAACAGCGATACGAAGTTCCGCTAAAAATGGTCCGTGAATATGAGAAGATCGTTTCCTGTATGGAATCGGGTATACTCCTTACAATTGATTATGGCTATACCGAAAGGGAATGGAAGGAGCCAGCTCATCTTCAAGGGAGCTTGAGGGGCTATTATGAGCACCAAATGATTAAAGATCCACTTTTGTATCCTGGTGATATGGATCTGACGACACATATCCATTTTGACACATTAATCGAGATTGGAAAAAGAAAGGATCTTTCCAATCAGGGGCTTTTTCTTCAAAATGAATTCTTGCTTAAAGCAGGGATATTAGAGGAATTGCGGGACCATCAAGGAACTGATCCATTCTCGAAAGCGGCGAAGCGTAATCGTGCAATTCGCGGGCTAATCGTTCCAGGGGGATTTAGTGAACATTTCAAAGTGTTGCTTCAATCGAAGAATTTAGCAGATGATGTAGGGATCTTTCCTGAATGGTGACAAGTAAAAACCCATGAATCAAAATTCATGGGTTATGTAATATTGCTTGTTCTTAATGCGCAGTACCCGGAGTCATCATAAATACGCTCCAGTAGGAAAATCCTGCAAAGAAAACGGTAAGATAGGCGCCGAAAACATAAATATACATGCGCTCAGATAATTTCAAATAACTTAAAAGTACAAAAAAGATCGTTTGTGCAAAGAAAAGCAAAGACGTTTGATGCATATGGCCAAGATAAAAGAAAATTGCCATAATTCCTGTCCAAAATCCACATACTCTGAACATGCGTTCCATCCGAATCCCTCCTTATGTCTAGTCGTGTACATTCTAAATAATTATAAATGAAATTGTAAGGTAATGTAAAGGATGCCTTTTGTTTCTATGTGAGAACCGAAGCCTGGTATGAGCATGCTGCACAATTGGACATCATATTTTCTAATTCCACAATATTGACATTATCAAACAAGGCTTCGAACATACCTTCTAAAAATGAATTGTGCATGGAGCAGATTGTCCCTGGCTCCACTTCAGTAACTTCCTTAAACGGGCAATTGAAGATACGAAAGTATATTTTATTTTCTTCTTCGCTTGCTTGTATTTCAGGAGATAACCCTGCGATGGTAGCCGCATTTTTAAGCATGCTGACTTTTTCCGCAAAAGCAATTCGATCGATTGGCTTCGAGTTCAGGGCTAGTTGCTGCTTGATCAGTTCCTCCCCGAAAGCTTTTCCCGTTTCATAAAGAGCCTGTTTTCCTTGTTCCCCTAATGTCATCATCGTCTGGATTGCAATCCTGGAAAGCAGCTGATAGTTCCTATATGGAAAATGAAGCTGAATGACTTTATCAGATAATCGATAAAGCCGGCTTGGGCGACCGCCTTTACCGGTCTTTCGGGCATCCGAGGTCAACATATCGATATCTTCAAGTTTTGACAAATGTAGACGGGCAACATTTGGATGGATGTTAAAAGAATCGGCAATTTGCTGTACCGATACATCGCCATGGTTGTTCACAATATGCTGATATATATAATATCTGGTGGGATCTGCTAACACGTTTGTTATTTTTAACGTTTGTTCCATTACATCCTCCTGTATTCCATAGTTTACCTATGTTCATTATAATGCAGGCAGAAAAAAATGGAATAATAGAAAGCGCTAACTCCCTTTAGTTTAAAAAAAGTTCACAATTTAAACTGTTTTATAATGCAAAAAATTATACTTTGATTGTACAAATATTATACAATCATTATATATATTATAATTGTATACAAAATGTGAACGGGGAGTGATTAGTATGGCACAGTTAACTTTCTTTTCGTACCCAAGTTGTACATCTTGCCGTAAAACAAAAAAATGGTTAAGGGCCAATCATGTTTCCTTCGATGAACGACATTTATTCAGAGAAACTCCAACTGCAGCAGAGTTATAAAGAATACTTGAATTGACAACGGAAGGACTTGATGAAGTCTTAGCAACAAGAAGTGAAGCTTACAAAGACTTACAAGTTAATATTGACGAAATGGTGCTTTCTGATGTCATCCAATTATTAACAAAAGAACCGAAGTTATTAAGAAGGCCCATCCTCATAGACGGGGAAAAACTGGTGATAGGTCATAATGTAGACGCTTTAAGAAATTTGGTTTCCCAAAGGCTTGAATTGAAAGTGAGCATGTAAGATGATTCTCGAAGTTCTTTTCGGGAATTTTTTTTATTCTGGTGCAGGAATTTGTCGTGGATTGTCGAATCCTTACAACAAGAAATATAGGAGGTGATGAATGAATTGATATCGATTGAAAAGACCGCAGAAAAAATATTAACCCGTGCCATACAGGAATCTGCATCGGATATCCACATTTTTTTTCGGGGGGAGGGACCTCTCATCCAATTCAGGATAGACAATAAGCTTGTACCCCAGGAAACATTATCATTCTTTGAAGCTGAAAGGCTGATCGCTCATTTGAAGTTCCTTGCTTCGATGGATATAGGGGAGAAAAGGAGACCCCAGAGTGGTGCCCTCACCATTAATTTGGCAAACCAGGTTGTCGGACTCCGCCTTTCCACTTTACCCACTGCCCATCTCGAAAGTTTGGTCATCCGCTTAATACCCCAACAGAATATCCTTCCTCTCGAACAGTTATCCTTATTTCCAAACACCGTTCAAAAATTGATTGCACTCCTGAAGCATTCCCATGGCATGCTTATTTTTACCGGCCCGACCGGCAGTGGAAAAACCACGACATTATATTCCCTGCTTCACCATGCCCACGAAATGATCAATCGAAATATCATTACACTTGAAGATCCCATTGAAAATGTATCCGAAAAGGTACTGCAAGTCCAAATCAATGAAAAGGCGGGCATTACGTATTCTGTCGGTCTAAAAGCTGTCCTGAGGCATGACCCGGACGTGATCATGGTTGGGGAAGTCAGGGATGCAGAAACTGCCAAAATTGCAGTGCGTGCCGCATTAACCGGTCATTTGATACTTACAACCATGCATACAAGGGATGCCAAGGGCGCCATCTCCAGGTTACTGGAATTTGGTGTCAGCTTGCTTGAGGTTGAACAGAGTTTGATTGGCGTGACAGCACAGCGGCTGGTTGAATTGCGATGTCTTCCATGTAAAGGGGACTGTGCCTTTGCTTGCAAAATGACTGCCAGGAATAAAAGGGCCAGTGTATATGAATTGCTCTATGGAAAAAGCCTGGCTGAGGTTCTCAGGATAATGGGAGATGAAAAAGGAATGGCAACGGTCGGCTACCGCCAATTGAAGGATGAAATCGGAAAAGCGGTTGCGATGGGCTATGTGGATTCAGAGGAATATGAACGGCTGGTATACCATGAAACCAAAAAGTAAATGGAGGGTAAAAGAGCAGGCGGTTTTTATTTCGAAGCTAGGTGAATTATTGAAGCATGGTTATCCCTTGGCGGAGGCTTTACATTTTCTTGAATTTCAGGAATCAAAGAAGAAAGCGGAAGACTTCACTCAGGCTAAAGCCGATTTAAGGAACGGTTTCCCGCTGCACTTGGTGCTGACCCATCTGAACTTTCATCCGCAGCTTGTAAGTTATATATTTTATGGAGAACAATACGGCGACCTGGAACGGGCGTTGAAAGAAGGAGGGCGATATTGGAAGAAAAGAACCGAGGATATGGATAAAGTAAAAAAGTTAATGGTGTATCCTATATTCTTATTCTTTTTTGTAGGCATCGTTTTTTATATTCTTCAGAGTGTTCTCCTTCCTAAATTCCAGACAATCTATTTCACGATGGATGTCGGTCAGCATACACTCTTGAGATTAATGTCAGCTTCCACATTCATTCTTCCGGCACTCCCCTTCTTTTTACTCGGATTGCTCCTATTCTTTTATGTACTCAAACGATTTTGGTTTAACGGATTGTGCCCATTAAGGCAGCGGAGGATTTTGATGGGAATTCCGATATTCGGGACCTTCATCAAATTATACGAAACTTATTTTTTCGCAAGCCAATTAAGTGGCTTACTCTCCGGAGGGCTATCCATTAACGATAGCATTAAATTATTCTCGATAAATCAACAGCAGCCTTTTTACCAAAAACTATGCAATATCATTAAGGATGATCTGATCGAGGGCAGATCACTTGAATTGATTTTTCGGGAGCTTCCATATTTTGATGGTAATTTGCCGGTGGTCGCTGCAAATGGTCAAAAATACGGCAGACTTGATGCGGAGCTACTTCATTACAGTCGTTTTATACTGGAGAGAATTGAAGAGAGAATGAATGCAATCTTAAAAGTCATTCAGCCTCTCATGTTTTCACTGATAGGTCTGTTGATCGTGTCCATTTATTTGGCGGTTTTGCTGCCGATGTTCGCACTGCTCGAAAGTATATAGGATTTTATTATTGTATTCCGGAGGTGAAAATGCTCGAAGGCATCTGGTATTCAGGTGGTTTCAGGAGCATGATGGATATGTTGAAGAAAGTGATGAATGAACGTGGTTTTACACTAATTGAAATGCTTATTGTTTTACTGGTAATTTCCATCCTTTTGATTATAACAATCCCCAATATCACAAAGAACCAATCCATGATTCAGTCCAAAGGATGTGAAGCATTCGTGAAGATGGCCCAAGCACAGGTACAGGCTTATGAGATCGATAATGGTAAACTGCCCGGAAGTATCGGTGAATTGGAAAGTCAAGGATATCTTAAACAGACATCCTGTCCTAATGGGGATGATATTAGTTTGGATAGTAAAGGAAAGATAACGGTCGTTGAGTAGGAGAGAAGTGAATATAAGGCATTCCAATGGGGGGTATACACTATCTGAAACCCTTATTGTACTCGTTATTTTTGTACTCCTGATCTCCATCGGTCCTAATCTATATCCTAGCTTCACTAAAGGCATGGAAAATAGGCTATTTCTTTCTCAATTCCATGAAGATCTCTTCTATGCACAGCAGTATGCCATCAGTCATGAGAGCTTGATTTACCTCCATATTGATAATGCCAAAAAGGTTTATACCGTTTCGTCTTATAAGGAGGGGATCGTTCTAGAGAGGAGCATACCAAAGGATATTCAGTTTTTAAGTGGCACTTTGGGGTTTAGCTTCCATTTTAATCAATATGGAAATGCTTCAAAAGCCGGAACGATTATGATTGACACGTCAAAAGGAATGTACAAATTGGTCCTCAATATCGGTAAAGGGAGGTTCCGGATTGAGAAATTGTAAAGGTTACGTTTACCTTGAGCTGATGGCCGCATTTTCCATTTGTATTTTCCTTATCCTTGCCATTTTACCGATTCTTGAAGAGTTAATGACGCATCGGAAAGATATTGCCGTAAGGACAGAAGCCCACCATTTATTATATGAAAAATTGACGGCGTTCATGGATGGGGAGATACAAGCAATTGGTCAGGAAATCATTTACAAAAAAAGATCCTATGAATTGGTTTGGAAGGACCATTTGGATTTCCCGGGCATGATTGAAGGGTGTGTACGTTATGAAGATGAATCGGGTAATCTTGAATCCATTTGTGATACTGCGAAAAAATGATGGCTTTACGATGATCGAAATGCTTTTTTCTTTAATGATATTAATGACGACGTCCCTTTTTGTTCTACAGCTTTTTTCAATCATTCACACCCAGATGGGGTCCGTTGATAAATTGCATCCTAAAGAGTGGGAGGTCTTTACTATGCAAATGAAGCAGGAGGTCCGGAGTTCCAAAGCTCAGGATGTAATGGGAAATAAATTATATTTGCTGCTTTCAGATGAACAATTATCATCGTTTGAACAATATGAAGATAAGGTCCGAAGACGAGTGAATGGTATGGGGCATGAGGTCATCTTACAGAACATTTCGAAATTCCGGGTTGAGAAGGATGGCAGTGTCATTGTTATAAATATAACGGATAAAGCAGGGACTACTTTCAGTCGAAGATTTCATCCTTTCTTTAGGAATGGCACGAAAGTCGATGAATAATCAAAAAGGAGTCGTTTTCCCGATGGTCATGATTGTAGCGAGTGTTTTCATCATGTTCACGATACTGATGATCGATCAATTTATCATTGATAAAAAGTTTTATAAAGAAGTGGAAGAATCGCTTGTGGCCGACCATCTTGTCCATTTAGCGATCAAGGATGTGACGGCAGAGTGGGGCGAAGAAATCCCAAAAATCATCCAGGGGGAAATTTCATACCCTAATGGTGTGGTGCGGTATTCCTTAATGAAAGAAGAAGGTCCTTACGTCTATATCGAGTTTTCTTCCACGACTAAAAATGACCGCGAGGGAAGGGTCATCATTCAATACGATATAGAAGCGGGGAAAGTGAAAGAATGGTTGGAAAAGCAGGCTGTGTAATACGATAAATCAACCTTCTTTTAAAATGGAAAGCGACAGGTACACGTGTTCAGGGAACAAGCGAAGGAATAAAAGAAGCGTAAACGGGGCATACTTTGCATAGGGTGATGATTTTATATGTCTACAAACGCTTATATTAAATATCTGACTCAGCAGCTTGTCGAGTATTTTAATCTGACGAAAAAAGAACGAAAAGAAAAGCGCCGTCACAGAAAAGAGGATAAAAATCATGGTATGTCCCATTGGTTTGGCATTGTCCCTTTTGCTTTGTCGATGTTCGTAAGGAAAAATATCAAAAAATAAAACAGATGTCCTGAATTTAGGGCATCTGTTTTTTTATTGTTCTTTACTTATCCCAATGCCCTATCTGAAAGGTAAAATAAACCTCCGTTGATGATGGATATTCGGATGTTGGGTTCATATTGAGCTTTTAAGGCATCTTTTTCGGTAAAATAGCTCTCACTTTTTTCGTCCATATCCTTGTAAAAATGCTCCAATAAATTCAAGTCATTCTGCCAGCGAAGCATTGCTTCCTCTGCCCAGGTATGGTCATCATCCTCGAAACTGGTCCTGATGTATGTATCCAGTCTTGCCAATCCGCTCTTGGGCATGATGAGCGGTGAAAGCGTAAAGGAGTAATCCGGTATTTTTGGGGTGACCTTTATCGGTAAAACCCGATGGTGAAACCTTTCCATGATCTCACCTGAGATTAAATTCAGACCGATCGACATGAAGGTATCCTTTTTACGGTCGCATTGATAGGATATTTTCACATTCAGTGTCAGCCAAGGAAACAAAGGGTTATTTCCCCCTTTTGATGGAGGGGTATCCTCAAAAAGTCTAGTATACCCTGCCAGCTTTTTGGTAGATTGAATAATCTGGTGAAGTCGAGGGGAGCCAAAATGAATCATTTCTCCCTTTAAATCGGATGGAGCTTGTTCTGGATCGGTAATGAAAGTCATCTGGGCTGGGTTCGGAACGCCACCTGTTTTTTCTAGATAATGCCAATAAAAGGGTCTGTTCATTAATTCTTTATCCATATCAATCGTCAATTGGACTGAAAGGTGGGTTGGTGCATTATCCAGTATTTCACAATCATTGGCTTTAAAGTAAGTTATCAAAAAATCATGTATTTCCCGTTGCTGCATGAACCTCACCTTCCTTCATTGATTGAGCGAATTGGATTAACGATGAAAAATTATCCATCTTGATTTTCATTTCGCCCTCTGTTTTGGATTCGCCTACCACATCAATCAAATATTCTTCAATGTTGTTAATATCCAGTTTGGTTAGGATATCATCCAATTCACCGATTACTTTCTCGAATAAATTTATTTTTTCATATAGTAACTTCAGAATATGTTCTTCTACTGTATTTTTCGTGGCAAAGTTATAAATCATCACATCTTCTTCCTGACCAAGGCGGTGTATCCGTCCAATTCTCTGTTCGAGCCTCATCGGGTTCCATGGCAGGTCAAAATTAATCAAGTGATGGCAAAACTGAAGGTTTATCCCTTCCCCGCCAGCTTCTGTTGCAATTAATACCTGTATATTCTTTTGGAATAATTCTCGCATCCAGTCTTTCTTTCCGCGCTTAAAACCGCCTCGGAAAGGAACTGAAGAAATTCCATTTTGCTGTAGGTACCATTGTAGATATAGCTGAGTCGCCCGGTATTCGGTAAAGATAATGACTTTATCATCAATTTTCTTAATCAGTTCCAAAGCTTTTTCAGCCTTGGAGTTTTGAACCGTTTCATTCACTTTAGAAAATAAATCATCAAGCTTTGCCAAAAAGTCAGGGGAAGGCTGATCATATTTATTTTTCATATTCTTTAATGTATAAAAGACCGCCTCTCTGCTGCTGCATGCTTCCCTTTGGAGGGTGAGAGCCGAAAAGGCGCTTCCTTTAGAACCATCCGAAATAGGTTTGAATTTGGAAACAGCATCGTACAATGCTTGTTCCGTTGGAGAAAATTCAATGGTGATGGTCTCCACATGCCGTTTTGTCCATTCAATGCCAGTATCGGCCCGCCGGTTTCGAATCATGACAGTGTTAACAAGTTCCTTTAGGTGTTCATCTTCAATTATGTTGCGGCCTTTCCCTTTATACTTTTCCGAAAAAAGTGAGGCATTTCCCAAGTGGCCCGGTTTCAATAACGAAACGAGGTGGAAAATTTCCTCGACTTTATTTTGAATCGGAGTGGCTGTCAGGAGTAAACAAAATTTCTTTTTCAGATTTTGGACGAATTCATAGTTCTTCGTTTTATTATTTTTAAGTTTATGAGCTTCATCAATAATGATGAAGTCGTATTCCTGCTTGAAAATGATATCTCGATGTGGAGCGCGTTTCGCTGTATCAATGGATGAAATGACCACATCACAGGAGTCCCAAACATAGCTTTTTCTCTGAACGACTGCCGGTATATGAAACTTGGTATTCAATTCAAAAGCCCATTGTGTGACAAGGGAAGCAGGAACAAGGATCAAAACTTTTTTTACAAGGCCCCTAATCATATATTCTTTTAGGATCAATCCAGCTTCAATTGTTTTTCCGAGCCCTACCTCATCAGCTAAAATGGCCTTTCCATTCATCTTTTCCACCACTTGCTTCGCTGCTTCCAATTGATGCGGAAGCGGGGTTAACTGCGGGAGGTGCTTGGGCGCCTGTAAACCTTCAAAATCAGGGATGATAAGATTTTCCTCCATTTGAACCGCCAGCTTATAAAGCTCCCAATTTCCCCATGGACCGTCATTTTCCATCTTTTGCAGAAACTCGTCATTCCATTCAGAATTGAAGGATATATTGATTTTCATAGAAATAACTCCCTCTTAAATCATAATTTCCTTAATATAAGGTCAAAACCCGAACATTTCATATGTGAAGTAAGAAAAATATTTCTCTTCAAAAGATATTGCAGAGATAAGTTTCTTAGGGTAGGATATAAGTATATTTAGAAAATTCCAATTTTCAAACGCCACAAAGAATCTTTGTACATCGATTTTGCAGTTCGCGTTTTCTTAGTATGGGCTATAGGCTCCTAATTTATCCAAGAATACTGAAGGAGACCAATCAAACGGTTTCTGAAGTTTCAGGAGAATTGGCAGAGAATGCATTCCACAATGCTCAGGGGTTTTACCGATGCTTGGTGGCTTATTCGCTTCCTTTCATAGGTAGACCATTTATATGCGGGTGAAGATAAGGGGAGAGACTACGGATGTAGCGCCGAAGGAGCAAACTTAGCAGTGAATCTCTCAGGCAAAAGAACTCTTATTGGACGCAACTCTGGAGAGCGCCGCCCGTTTTGGACGGCCACCAAAGGGGAAAACCTATTACATAGGTAAACTTTCAGGTTTCAGGACAGAGAAAAAGCTCAAACGGGCTTTCTCTGTCCTTTTTTGTGCTTTTTTCACATCATGAATCAGGATATATCTGATGCGTAATGACAAGAAGCTTTTGATAATGAAGCCAATTAATTTAAAAAAATCTGAAGGGGGTCATTTTTTGACCAATTTAAAAAGAACACCACTATTTGAGGTTTATCGTGAATACGGAGGTAAAACGATTGATTTTGGCGGCTGGGAACTTCCTGTCCAATTTTCGGGTATAAAGGATGAACATGAAGCCGTACGTACAAAAGCGGGGTTATTCGATGTTTCCCATATGGGTGAAGTCGATGTTAAGGGTCCCGGGAGCCTTAACTTTTTACAGAAGATGCTGACTAATGATATATCAAAGCTGAAACAGGGCGGTGCCCAATATACCGCTATGTGTTATGAAAACGGAGGCACGGTTGATGATCTCATCGTGTATAAAAGGGCTGAGGATGACTATCTGCTCGTGGTCAATGCTGCGAACACAGAAAAAGATTTCAATTGGCTGCAAGCTCATTTACCGGAAGATGTCCAAATCAAGAATGTATCTAGTGACTATACACAGCTGGCGCTTCAAGGACCATCTGCAGAGAAGATTTTACAAAAACTATCGGGAAATACTGCTTTAAGTGAAATTGGATTTTTCAAGTTCAAGGAAAATGTCATGATTAACGGCATCTCTACGATGGTATCCCGTACTGGATACACTGGTGAGGATGGCTTTGAGATATATAGTGACAGTGAAAATGGTCCCGCCCTTTGGAAGGCGATTATGGATGCCGGAAACGAAGAGGGGGTTCAGCCGATTGGTTTAGGTGCTCGTGATACCTTGCGTTTTGAAGCAAAACTGCCGTTGTATGGGCAGGAGCTTTCAGCGGACATCACCCCGATAGAAGCCGGGATTGGTTTTGCAGTAAAAGTCGATAAGGAAGTTGATTTTTTCGGGAAAGCCGTTCTTGCTGAGCAAAAGGAGAAAGGAGCTCCCCGCAAGCTTGTGGGAATTGAAATGATTGACCGTGGCATTCCACGTCATGGGTATAAGGTCTACAGCGGTGATAAAGTCATTGGCGAGGTCACGACCGGTACCCAATCACCAACGTTGAAGAAAAACGTGGGTTTGGTACTTATCGATAAGGAATTTTCGGTGCTGGATGCGGAAGTCGAAGTGGAAATCCGATCCAAACGTTTGAAAGCCGTTATAATACAAACACCTTTTTATAAAAAACCACGTAAATAGAGGGGAATGGTCATTAGATGAAACATCGTTATTTACCCATGACAGAGCAAGATAAACAAGAAATGCTGAAAGCGATAGGGGTATCCACTGCTGAAGAACTTTTCAATGATATCCCTGAAAGCGTTCGTTTTCAAGGAGAATACGATATCAAGCCTGCTAAATCGGAACCTGCATTAATGAAAGAATTATCAAGGCTTGCTGCCAAGAATGCGGATCTTAAAAACTATGCTTCCTTCCTTGGTGCGGGTGTCTATGACCATTATGCACCGGTCATCGTCGATCATGTTCTATCCCGTTCTGAATTTTACACGGCTTATACACCCTATCAGCCTGAAATTTCACAGGGCGAGCTTCAGGCCATCTTTGAATATCAAACGATGATATGTGAATTGACGGGCATGGATGTGGCTAACTCCTCCATGTATGACGGCGGGACAGCGCTAGCTGAAGCAGCCATGCTTGCTTCAGGCCAGACACGACGCAAGAAGATTCTCATTTCAGGAACCGTTCATCCTGAATCAAGAGAAGTCGTTAAGACATATGCGAAAGGGCAACGCGTGGAAGTGGTCGAAATTCCTTATAAAGACGGTGTGACGGACTTAGCTGCTTTAAGGGAATTGGCGAATGATGACATTGCAGGAGTGATCGTGCAATATCCGAACTTTTTTGGCCGCATCGAGCCATTGAAAGAAATGGAGGAAATCATTCATGGAGTCAAGTCCATGTTTATCGTTTCCAGTAACCCGCTTGCATTGGGAGCTTTGACATCCCCTGGTGCACTCGGTGCAGATATCGTAACGGGTGATGCTCAGCCATTCGGCATTCCAGCGGCATTCGGCGGACCTCATTGTGGATATTTTGCCGTTACTAATAAACTTGTTCGGAAAGTTCCGGGCCGACTCGTCGGTCAAACAGTGGATGAAAATGGTAAAAGGGGATTCGTACTGACGCTACAAGCTCGTGAACAGCACATTCGCCGTGACAAAGCCACATCCAACATTTGTTCCAATCAAGCTTTGAATGCGTTGGCAGCTTCTGTTGCAATGACCGCGCTTGGGAAAAAGGGTGTCAAAGAAATGGCCGTGCAAAATATTCAAAAAGCTCATTATGCGAAAAAAGCAATTATGGCAAAAGGGGTGGAAGTGATATTCGACGGTCCTTCGTTCAATGAATTTGTCATTAAACTGCCTGCTTCGTTTTCAGAAATCAATAAAAACCTTTTTGAAAAAGGGATGATCGGCGGCTTTGATTTAGGGACGGTTTATCCTGAGCTGAAAGACCATATGCTGGTTGCGGTAACTGAACTTAGAACAAAAGAAGAAATTGATGCACTTGCGCAGGAATTGGGGGATCAACATGAATAATCAAGATCAATCACTCATTTTTGAAATCAGTACTTCCGGTCGAATCGGGTACAGTCTGCCAGAAATGGATGTTGCAACTATTCCGCTCGAAGAAATTCTTCCTGCCGACTACATCCGTGAAGAAGAGGCAGAGCTGCCTGAGGTGTCCGAACTGGATATCATGCGTCACTATACAGCACTCTCCAAACGGAATCATGGGGTGGATTCGGGTTTTTATCCGCTGGGTTCATGCACGATGAAATATAATCCGAAAATAAATGAAAATGTGGCACGCTTCAACGGCTTTGCCCATATCCATCCATATCAAGATCCGGCTACCGTTCAGGGAGCATTGGGACTCTTATTTGATTTGCAGGAACACTTAACGGAAATCACCGGGATGGACCAAGTGACATTACAGCCTGCAGCAGGTGCACATGGTGAGTGGACAGGGTTAATGATGATTCGCGCTTTTCACGAAGCGAATGGCGATACAGAACGCACGAAAGTAATTGTACCTGATTCTGCACACGGTACGAATCCTGCCTCTGCCACTGTTGCCGGACTTGAAACGATTACAGTGAAATCCGATGAAAATGGATTAGTCGACCTTGAAGATTTAAAGCGTGTTGTCGGACCTGATACGGCGGCCTTGATGCTGACGAACCCCAATACATTGGGATTGTTTGAAGAAAACATTTTGGAAATGGCACAACTTGTCCATGATGCAGGTGGGAAGCTTTATTATGACGGAGCCAATCTGAATGCAGTCCTATCAAAAGCACGCCCGGGTGACATGGGCTTTGATGTGGTTCACTTAAATCTCCATAAAACATTCACAGGTCCGCATGGCGGCGGCGGTCCGGGTTCCGGCCCGGTAGGAGTGAAGGCTGACTTGATTCCTTACTTGCCTAAACCGCTTGTGGTCAAACAAGGGGAGCAATTCGTTCTTGATTATGATCGTCCGCAATCGATTGGCAGGGTAAAACCTTATTATGGTAATTTCGGGATAAACGTGAGGGCATATACGTACATTCGTTCAATGGGTCCTGATGGCCTTAAAGCCGTCACCGAGAATGCTGTCATCAATGCCAATTATATGATGCGTAGGTTGGAACCTTATTTTGACTTGCCATATAATCGTCATTGTAAGCACGAATTCGTATTAAGCGGACGCCGGCAAAAGAAATTGGGGGTAAGGACTCTCGATATAGCCAAAAGATTGCTGGATTTCGGGTATCATCCTCCAACCATTTACTTCCCGTTGAACGTGGAAGAAGGAATGATGATAGAACCGACTGAAACCGAGTCAAAAGAAACGCTGGATGCGTTCATTGATGCGATGATCCAGATTGCGAAGGAAGCGGAAGAAACCCCTGAAATCGTCCAGGAAGCTCCGCATACAACCGTTATAAAGCGGCTTGATGAAACTCTTGCTGCAAGAAAACCTGTTCTGCGTTATCAAGCCTAGATTGATAGCTTATACGAAAAAAATCCCTGCCTGCCGGCGGGGATTTTTCATGTTTATGTAAGATTTCATTAAAGTCCAACAGTTAACTTTCTTTTCCTTGAGCTATTGAATTAAAAAGAGCCCATGCGGAGATGGGGTCTTATTTCTTTGCTTTGATTTTCCCGGTCCACATTTTGAAACCGCCCTTTAGGTGAAAAAGTTCCCTGTAGCCCTTTTTGTATAGCATGGCTGCAGCTCTGCCGCTGATGATTTCGCTTTGAGCGTACAAATATACAGGCTTGTCCGGCCTAATTTCGACCAAGCGTGTTTTCATTTGAGTCATAGGGATGTTTCTTGCGCCTAAGATATGACCATTCTCGAAATCATTCGGTTCCCGCACATCGATTAGCTGCACTTTTCTGTAGTTAGCGATAAATTCGTCCTGTGTTAGTGTTTTAACGATTTTACGCTGGCGGTACCAATTAAAAAGTGAATACGCAATAACCACTCCCAAGATGATGAGCAGTGTATATAATATTTCCAAACATAAAAACTCCCTTCTACCTTAACGAATACAGACAATCTTTATTATATAATTGCTTTACCCAATAATCAAAAAGAATTTTCATCAAATTCTTCATCGACTTGATAGCACTTTCTTTTTTAGAGTGTTAAAGTCTGTTAAACTACTACATGTGAGTTTTTTGTGGGGTATTGAAAAACAGTATATCGAAACGAGGGGTAAGGATGACTAAAGATAAATGGGGTTTTATAGATTCGGGGTATTGTTCACCGGCTTTTAATATGGCGCTGGACGAAGCGCTGTTAAACTGGCAAAGCAAAGGGGAAATTCCGCCAATCATACGCTTTTACGGCTGGGATCCAGCTACATTGTCAATCGGTTATTTTCAAAAGGCAGAAGCGGAAATTGATATGGAAGAGGTCAAAAGGCAGGGCCTTGGTTTTGTTCGCAGGCCAACAGGAGGACGAGCGGTACTGCACGAGCATGAATTGACTTATAGCGTAATCGTTCCAGAATCCTATCCGGGAATGCCGACTACCGTTACTGAAGCATATCGTGTCATTTCTGAAGGAATATTAATGGGGTTCAGGAATCTGGGATTGGATGCTTATTTTGCCGTGCCTCGAACCGATCAGGAAAAAGCGGCTTTAAAATCGCCTAGATCTTCGGTCTGCTTTGATGCTCCAAGCTGGTATGAACTGGTCGTTGAGGGCAGGAAGGTCGCTGGCAGCGCTCAAACCAGGCAAAAAGGCGTCATCCTTCAGCACGGGTCCATTTTGCTTGAACTGGATGATGATAAGCTCTTTAGCGTATTTAAATTCTCAAATGACAGGGTTAAAGAGAGAATGCAAAAAAACCTAAAAAACAAAGCTGTGGCCATAAATGACATTGCCGGGAGAAAGATTACCATCCCTGAAGCGAAAGAAGCTTTTGAAAAAGGTTTTGCCGAAGGACTTTCAATCGATTTAGAGCCATACGTCCTCACCGAAAAGCAATTGCTGGAAGTGAAGGCCATTGCAGAAAGCAAATATGAAAGCGATGAATGGAATTTCATGAGATAGAGGAAGCATAATCAGAGTGGATAATAAAAAGTTTTTTCAGATTTGTTTGACCAAATAACACATCCCTTGCAGGGATAAGCCCTAAAAGGGATGGGGAAAAAGCAAGGTCCAAATTAATTGAAATCTGATGAAAAATTATTGTAAATCGACATTTTCCTCCCTTTTGCTAACTATCTTAATTGATTTATCGTTTGACAAAATAAAAAGTTATTCAAAACAAACACAATATATAGTGGTTGAAATATTTAATGCGACACTATATGTTGATTTTTGAGTTTCGCTATGATAAATTTAGGGTACTTGTTAAGCGAAACGGACATGTAAGGCTACATAAGGATTTTTGCGGCAGCAAGAACGGATCTTGAAACATATAAAGGAGAGGGAATTATGTCGGTTGTAATAAAAGAAGCTTTAAAGGTTGATCTAGAAAGGTTGAATAAGGATATTTCTTTATTTCCCCAGGTTCACCCTGTAACGGCTGATATGAAAATGGCGCATAAGGGAGTGTCCCGTCTAGTCATGCTTGACCGCTATTCTTTTAAGGATACTGAAAAAATCACACTCTCGGCAGGCGATTTCGTCGTGTTGACGATTAAGGAAGATCCGAAATTCCCGGCAAGGGGTCTCGGTTACATCGTTGAAATAGATTGGGAAACAAAAAAAGCGAAGGTTTTGGTGGATGAAGAATTCCGTGGCGTTCTGGATAGTCCGGAAGAAATGGAGACGGGAATTGTAAATCGCCCTTTGGATATTATCGAAAAGCCGCTTGAAATATACTATGAACAAATTGCGAAACGTAATGCAACGGGATTGGCATCAGTGGAAACCACGGAAGAAAAGAGAACGGAATGGTTCAATAAATTCTATGAAGAATTAAAGAACCTTAATTTTGTCCCGGCAGGACGAGTATTATATGGTGCAGGTTCCAATACGGATGTTACTTATTTCAACTGCTATGTAATGCCATTCGTACCGGATTCACGTGAAGGTATTTCAGAACATAGGAAACAAGTGATGGAAATCATGAGCCGCGGCGGCGGAGTAGGAACGAACGGGTCGACACTGCGTCCAAGAAACACTTTGGCAAAAGGCGTAAACGGAAAATCCTCGGGTTCAGTGTCATGGCTTGACGATATTGCGAAACTGACGCATCTTGTTGAACAGGGCGGTAGCAGACGCGGCGCGCAAATGATCATGCTTGCTGATTGGCATCCTGATATTGCAGAGTTCATCATTTCTAAAATGCAAAACCCAAGGATTCTGCGTTACCTAGTGGAAAACACTGAAGATGAAGCCATCAAGAAATATGCGACGGATAAATTGAAATTCACGCCGCACACGGAACAGGAAACGGCTATGTATCAAGGGATCATCAATTATAAGGAGATTCCTGGCCAAGGCGGATTTAGCGAGAAAATCATTAGGGATGCAGAGGAAAAGCTCCGTACAGGGGGAACGTACAGTGTCCATAATTCTGATTTTCTGACTGGAGCCAACATCTCGATTTGCCTGACTAAGGAATTCATGGAAGCGGCTGAACAAGATGCGGAATACGAATTGCGTTTTCCTGATGTTGAAAGCTATAATGCCGAAGAAATGGCCATTTACAATGAAGAGTGGCATAATGTCGGTGATGTTCGTGAATGGGAGAAAATGGGTCACAAAGTCCGTGTTTACCGTAAAATCCGAGCTAAAGAGCTTTGGAATTTAATAAACATCTGTGCAACATATTCTGCTGAACCAGGTATTTTCTTTATCGATAATGCTAATGAAATGACGAATGCCAAAGCATACGGTCAACAGGTCGTAGCGACGAACCCTTGTGGAGAACAACCATTGGCACCATATTCAGTATGTAACCTTGCGGCAGTCAATTTGGCTGAAATGGCTGATAAAGAAAGCAAAACGGTTAATTTCGAGAAACTTAAGCAGACTGTCGAAGTCGGTGTGCGTATGCAGGACAATGTCATTGACGCAACTCCTTACTTCTTGGATGAAAACAAAAAACAGGCTCTGGGCGAGCGACGGGTTGGACTTGGTGTAATGGGTCTGCATGACCTTTTGATCTACTGTGAGACGGAATATGGCTCTGAAGAAGGAAATATCCTGGTTGACAAGGTGTTTGAAACGATTGCGACGACAGCTTACAGGGCTTCCGTGGAACTTGCTAAAGAAAAAGGCAGTTTCCCGTTCCTGATCGGGTCAACGGACAAAGAAACCGAGGAGCTTAGAACACGTTTCACACAAACCGGATTTATGGAAAAAATGCCTGAAGATATAAGGGAAAGTGTTGCTGCACATGGCATCCGTAACTCTCATTTATTGACAGTGGCTCCTACAGGAAGCACAGGAACGATGGTTGGGGTGTCAACAGGTCTTGAACCATATTTCTCCTTCACGTATTTCCGCAGCGGCCGTCTTGGTAAATTCATTGAAGTTAAGGCTGACATTGTACAGGAATACTTGGACCGTCATCCAGAAGCCGATACAGACGAGCTTCCAAAATGGTTCATTTCCGCTATGGAGTTAGCTCCAGAGGCACATGCTGATGTTCAATGCATCATTCAACGCTGGATTGACAGCTCGATCAGTAAAACGGTAAATGCTCCAAAAGGATATACTGTCGAACAAGTTGAAAAAGTATATGAACGTCTATACAAAGGCGGAGCAAAAGGCGGTACTGTATATGTGGATGGCAGCCGTGACAGTCAGGTTCTTACGCTCAAAGCGGAAGAAAACCAAATGGACGAGCAGCTTGAAATGGATGAATTGACAGATGTGGAAGTAAAGAAAAAAGTCGTATTGGTCGATACGATAAATGAACTGCGCTCGACTAACGTTACGATTGGGTCGGAAGTGGGCAACACTTGCCCGGTGTGCCGTAAAGGCGAAGTCCAGGAAATGGGCGGATGCAATACTTGCACGAATTGCGGAGCACAATTAAAATGCGGGCTATAAGCTGATGAAAGGGAAGTCGTTAAGTATGCTGCAAAGCTATCTTAACGGCTTTTTTTAGTGTCTTAAATGTTTGTTAGTGACAGTCTGTTATACAAATAGAGAAGACCGAATGAACGTAAATTCGGTCTTCTTTTTGCGTTCAATCAACCATTTTCATTTTGCTGCCTTATTTCCTTTTCGGCTAGATATTGATTGCCATCTTTCAATACCGAAAATTCATCGACAGAGTCTCCAGGTATATTCCTTGGATTTGGATATTTATTATCTGTTTGGACGGTGATCGCCTGTTTCCCAGTTCCATTTGTCAAGAAGTCTCGTTTATTAGCCATATTGCATCTCCTTCATTTTTGAATTTCCAAGTAAAAACAATGATGAGGATAACAGAATAAAGAAAAACTATCCTTATGAATTAGATTGTGTAGTTCGATTGAAAGTATGAACAAATCGATAAAAGATTGGAGAGCGAAATGAAACCATTTATGCCGCAGTTAGTGTATATAGAGCCCAGGGCACTGGAATACCCGCTTGGCCGGGAATTGAAAAAGAAATTCGAAGAATTGAACATTGAAATCCGTGAGACCACATCGCATAACCAAATTAGGGATCTTCCTGGAGAAAATGATTTGCAAAAATATCGTGTCGCAAAATCGACGCTTGTGGTAGGAATCAGAAAAACATTGAAATTCGATTCTTCAAAGCCATCTGCTGAATATGCCATCCCTCTTGCTACAGGGTGTATGGGGCATTGTCACTATTGCTATTTACAGACGACACTCGGATCGAAACCATATATTAGGACATATGTGAATCTTGACGAGATTTTCGAGGCAGCCGAAAAATATATAAATGAGAGAAAGCCTGAAATTACCCGTTTTGAGGCAGCCTGTACATCGGATATTGTCGGAATTGACCATTTGACACATTCTTTAAAAAGGGCCATAGAATATTTTGGTAAAAGTGAATATGGGGTTTTAAGGTTCGTAACTAAATTTCATCATGTTGACCATCTGTTGGATGCTGAACATAATGGAAAAACGAGATTTCGGTTCAGTATAAATTCGCGTTTTGTGATAAAGAATTTCGAGCCAGGCACTTCGAGCTTCGAGGAAAGGATGGAAGCGGCACGCAAAGTGGCAGGTGCCGGATATCCCCTGGGTTTTATCGTAGCTCCAATATATCGTCATGAAGCATGGAAGGAGGGCTATCACGAATTATTCGAAAGATTGAGTGAGGCGTTAAAAGGGATGGATATACCGGATTTGACTTTTGAATTAATCCAGCATCGGTTCACTGGTCCAGCAAAAAAAGTGATTCAAAAAAACTACCCGAAAACAAAATTGGAACTGGACGAAACGAAGCGTAAATATAAATGGGGCCGATATGGCATTGGTAAATATGTTTATCAAACCGAAGAAGCCGCAGAACTGGAAACGACCATTCGTGGGTATATCGCGGAATTTTTCCCGAAAGCGGAAATTCAGTATTTTACCTGATGAAGGCAATTTTCCATTTAAAACTGTCATAAATCCCTCTAATCCTGCTTAGAAATGTAAAGACCGGATTAGGGGAGGGCAGCTATGATTATTGACGGCGTTTTTTCCGGAGGCGGGATTAAAGGCTATGGTTTAGTGGGAGCCCTGCAGGAATTAGAAGAACGGGGATTTGTATTCCATCGGACAGCCGGTACAAGTGCAGGATCCATAATTGCAGCTTTCGTGGCAGCCGGGTACACCGGAAAAGAAATGGAAAAGCTATTTCTTGATATAGATTTAAGCGGCCTGCTGGATAAAAGGCGTGGTCTTTTGCCTATCCCGCTTGCCAAATGGCTCCTTGTATACTGGAAACTTGGCCTTTATAAAGGCGACGCATTGGAAGGTTGGATTGCCAGTAAACTTGCCGAAAGGAATGTAGTCACCTTTAAGGATGTTCGACCGAACTCCCTTCGTATCATAACCTCTGACATCACAAATGGGAAATTGGTGGTTCTGCCTGATGATCTACCGAACTATGGCATTGATCCGATCACTTTTCCAGTTGCAAAGGCAGTAAGAATGAGTTGTAGCATTCCTTATTTCTTTGAGCCAGTCAAACTCGATGTCGGTAAAAGCAAGTACCTTTTTGTTGATGGAGGTGTTTTGAGCAATTTTCCTATGTGGTTATTCAATTCAGATCATGTAAGGAAGGAACGGCCGGTCATAGGCTTGCGGCTGAGTGTCGATGAGATATGGAAACCGCATGAGGTGGACAATGCAGTTGAATTGTTCTCCGCACTATTCAAAACGATGAAAGATGCCCATGATGCACGATATATCTCCAAGAAACATGTCCATAATATTGTATTTATCCCTATGAAGGGAATTTCTGCAATGGATTTCAATCTGAATGATGAACAAAAGGGTGAATTGATGAAACGGGGAAGACAGTGCACGAAAGAATTCCTTAAAAATTGGACTTATTGATGATAAATAAAAAAATCGGGCTCTTAAAAAGAAGCCCGATTTTTCTTTTTATTCTTTTTCCCTTCGATGACGGTTAAGTGACTATCCGTTTTCTTTCTCCATTTTATTTTCTTTGATGATTTTGCTGCAGAGAAGCTAGCCACATTATCTTTTTTCGAAGTTCGGTTTTTTAGCCTTTTTTTCGATTGGCGGGCAGCCTTTCGGAATGCTTGCTGCTCTTTCTTAACTGGTTTTCCCTTTGTTAATCCGGTATAAATCATATAAATAATCCCTGCGACAATGGCTATTATGAGAATGTTTCTAAAAAAGCCAATCGGGTCATTAAATAGTCGGCTCAATAGTCCGAGGACTCCGAGGGCGATGATTCCGTATATCATGAAAGATATGAAACGTTTCAACAAAGACACCTCCTTAAGAGCATCATAAGCATTTTTAGCTTATTTTAAACATTCTTCATGTAAAATATTTGAAAAAAATGAAGGTCATTCCCTTAGTTTAGTATATGATTTTTCATAATCAAAATGTGTATAGATGTTTTACACAATTACATCCGGTTCTAAACCTTTTTTGGTCTCTTTTTCCATCCTTAAAAGTTCTTGGAAGGAGGCTAATGCGACTTCGACTTGATCATCTGTCGGGGCTTTGGTTGTCAATAACTGAAGCCAAAGGCCGGGATAGCCAAGGTAACGCAGAATGGGAATATCCTTTACTTTGTTGGTCAACTGCAATACCTCGAAGGCTATGCCAAGCACGACGGGGATAAGCAAAACGCGATCCACGACACGGAGCCATAATGGATCGGTCGGAACCAACATATAGACGAACATGCCTACAATGACTGTAAATAATATAAAGCTGCTGCCACAGCGATAATGAAGGCGTGAACTTGCCTGCACATTAGCTACGGTCAATTCTTTTCCGCTTTCAAAGCAATTGATCACTTTATGCTCTGCTCCGTGATACTGAAAGACCCGCTTGATCAATGGCGTCATGGATACTACGTAAATGTATACCAGCAATAATATCAACTTGAACAAGCTTTCCATTAAAACCTGGGCCATATGGCCGCTGAAAATGGGTCTTGTCAATTCAGCAAGAAAGACTGGAATCAAAGTGAAAAGCAGCTTCCCGAATAGGAAGGAAAGAACACCGATTACGGCAACTCCAAGCCATACACTCATTTTAGAAGATTCTTTCGTTTCATTTTTCTTTTCTTCCTGCTTTTCCCCGTCTTCTTCTTCATACTGTTCAGTTGAAAAGTTCAGATGTTTCGAGCCTGTGGCACTTGACTGAACCAGTGATACGATACCCCGTAGAAAAGGTACTCTTTTTAAGCTGTTGACAACAGGTTTCGATTCACGAGGCAGATGATAATATACAATCGTCGAATCTTTGCGGCGTACCGCAGTGACTGTGTGATGTTTGCCGCCAAACATGACGCCTTCCACAACAGCCTGCCCTCCGTAAACGGGTTTTTGAACCTCAGACATTTCTACACCAACCTAATAGTTATTCACGTAGCTCTCTCAAGGGTGCTAACATGTTTATTATCAAGCATCACAAGGGTAAAGGCGCTCCTCCAAAATTGAATGGAAGCTTTAACCCTGCAAGTACTTTATGAATGTTGAATCACAGGAAGGTAGTATCCCGTGTACATTATAAACTTCAACAGAGGATGGGTATTTTCCTCTGAAAAAAGCAGATTATTTATGATTTAATCATACAGAATAAATCACAAAACCTCTAGTGATTCTCCTTCCTAAGAATAAAAAAAAATAGTTCTATTTAACAAAGGGCATACTACGTAGCGGAGGTGATTGATATGTCTTCTAATGAAAAAGGACAAATTCAACAGGAATATCAAAGCATGTTAATCTACAATGTACTTGCTGTCGGTTTCGTTGGGGGGGCTTTAGCCAGTTTTATCGGAATCATAGCCCATTATATTAACTTTATGGATTTTAGCCCAAAATTCATACTTACTTCGTGGTCCAATATGACCTGGATCGATCATTGGCTCGGTACGGTAATGACCATAATTTTGTTCGGAATTCTATCCGTGGGGATCGCTTTTATATACTATAGTCTTTTTAAAAGGATGAAGAGTATTTTTCCGGGTATTATTTTGGGGGTGGTTTGCTGGGCTTTGCTGGTATTTGTCCTGAAACCGATGTTCATCGATTTGCCAACCTTTTCTAAAATGTCAGCAAATACGGTTATAACTAGTGTATGCATTTTTATTATATACGGTCTTTTTGTAGGGTTTTCTATATCATACGATCAACAGGAATATATCCGTCAAAAAAACAAAGCCGAGAAGCAATCGGAAAGCTGATTGCTTCTTGGTTGTAAAAAAGTAGTAAGACAATTTGTAATTATGATAGAATGTTCATGGAAAGCATTCTTTTAACATGAGCAGGTGTTGATGATGACAAAAATCTTACTAATCAATGGTCCGAATTTAAATCGCTTGGGGAAGCGGGAACCTGCGCATTATGGATCCTCGACGCTTGCGGATGTGGAAGCGCAATTAATGCAGCAAGCTCAAGGGTTAGATGTGGAATTGACTTCTTTTCAAACTAACCATGAAGGAGCGATTATCGACAAGCTCCATTGGTCAGAGGATCATGGGATCGACGGGATTATCATTAATCCTGGAGCTTTTACTCATTATAGCTATGCGATTCGTGATGCAATAGCCGGAATTGATGTTCCAGTGGTGGAAGTGCATATTTCGAACATACATGCCCGTGAAAGCTTTCGGCATGAATCAGTGACCGCAGCGGTAACGGCGGGACAGATTGTCGGCTTGGGGATACACGGATATGAATTGGCGTTGCAGGCGATCACAAAGATTGCAAAGGGGAGAAATTAAATGAATAAACTAATGCGCTTAAGAGCCTCAATGGAAAAGGCGGGCATTGATGGTTTTTTGATTACCAGTACATATAACCGTCGATTCATGACCAACTTTACGGGAAGTGCAGGCGTAGTGCTTATTTCCCAAAAAGAAGCTAAATTCATCACTGATTTCAGATACGTGGAACAAGCGGGCAAGCAGGCACCGGACTATGAGATCGTTCAACACAAGGGAACCATCATCGAAGAAGTCGGCAAGCAGGCTAAAGCGATGAATATTGGCAAGCTGGGCTTTGAGCAAGAACACCTGACTTATGCTACATATAAGGCATACGAAGCGGCCATTGATGGTCAACTTTTGCCGGTGTCGGGGGTAATTGAGAATTTACGCTTGATAAAGACTTCATCAGAGATTAAGATATTAAAGGAAGCGGCTGCTATTGCTGATGCTGCGTTTACACATATTCTGGATTTCCTGCGTCCAGGGATCTCGGAACTGGATGTATCCAATGAACTTGAGTTCTTTATGAGGAAACAAGGGGCAACTTCTTCTTCCTTCGATATTATTGTAGCATCCGGCTTAAGGTCCGCACTTCCTCATGGAGTGGCTACGGATAAAATCATTGAAAAAGGCGATTTCGTCACATTGGATTACGGGGCATACTATAATGGGTATGTGTCTGACATCACTCGGACATTAGCGGTTGGCAAGCCAAGTGAAGAACTTATTAATATTTATGACATTGTTTTAGAAGCTCAACTGCGAGGGATGGCTGGGATCAAACCTGGTATGACTGGCAGGGAAGCGGATGCACTAACTCGAAATCTAATTGAAGAAAAGGGATATGGGCAGTATTTTGGACATTCGACCGGACATGGAATCGGTCTTGAAGTTCATGAAGGTCCAGCATTATCCGTTAGGTCTGATATCATTTTAGAACCAGGTATGGCCGTAACCGTTGAACCGGGCATTTACTTACCGGGGGTAGGCGGAGTGCGGATTGAAGATGATACAATCGTTACACTTGATGGTAACGAAGCACTTACTCATTCAACCAAAGAGTTAATCATTCTGTAAACATGTACATGTAGGAGGACAAATTTTATGATTTCTGTAAACGATTTTCGCACGGGTGTTACGATTGAAGTAGATAATGGAATTTGGCAGGTTATCGAGTTCCAACACGTTAAACCTGGTAAAGGTGCAGCTTTTGTACGTTCTAAACTTCGTAACCTTCGTACGGGTTCAATCCAAGAGAAAACATTCCGTGCTGGTGAAAAAGTTGCTAAAGCACATATCGAAAACCGCAAGATGCAGTACCTTTATGCAAGTGGAGATAGCCATGTATTCATGGATAACGAAACATATGACCAAATCGAGCTGCCTGCATCAAGCATTGAACGTGAACTTAAATTCCTTAAGGAAAATATGGAAGTGCATATCATGACTTTCCAAGCGGAAACACTTGGGGTAGAGCTTCCAAACACAGTGGAACTTGAAGTGGCGGAAACGGAGCCGGGAATTAAAGGCGATACATCTTCAGGCGGCACGAAGTCAGCCGTACTTGAGACGGGCCTTTCGGTTCAAGTTCCATTCTTCATCAACCAAGGTGACAAACTATTGATCAATACAAATGAAGGATCATACGTATCACGTGCATAAATGAAAGAAGACCGAGGTGAAGATCTCGGTTTCAGTTGGTAGACAAAAAGGTTTCGGAATGGACTCATTCCGAAACCTTTTTGATTTTTTAGTGGATTTGACTTCATGATGACGCAGATGATTCCATATATTCTTGCCGAATATGGCGTGTCACCACTATCTGATGGTCTTTACTTTCTGTACACTGTAGGATTTGTACTCACGATAGCCCTTTTTATTTGTTGTTGTGTACTTTAAATCTCCATTTTACAAGCTGGCACCAGTTGGTCTAAAGTAATCATTTCAAGCTGATCTCGCTGAATAGAATCATGTTAAAAAAAGAATCCTCATCACCTCAAGTTTTAATAATTCTATTTTAAAACAATAAAGACTTTAGGCAAAAGGGTTCTATGTAAAAGTTAAAACAAAGTTGATTGGAGCGGGTTCCTACGTTCCAATCAACGTCCAAATTGTACAAGCCATAAAAAAACTGTAGGCAAACTCGATTTTCATCGAGTTTGTCTACAGAAAAGAAGACTTGGTTATCCTTCATGTTTTACCAGTGGAACCCTCACTGGATTTCTGAAATCAACTGCAACTTTTATTAAATAGGCTTTGTTAAGTAGTATTGTTGTTTTTCAGGTATAAAATATGGGAACGTCCGATTTGGACGTTCCGTTCTTATTCCATTAAAGCCCCCTATAATGGAATAACCCATAAAGTTAATGAAGCTTTTTTAAAAGCTGCGTTTCCCTGGCCAAGCTCCTTGCATTTTACTAAGGAATACGATTTGCCCAATATGATATGCGTCGTGCATTGCTAAACTCTTCAGTTCAAGCACTAATGAATTATCTTCTCCTGGGATCTGTCTATACAAATCTTCATGTTCTGATTTTGCTAGTATTTTTCCAAGTTCACGATGAACATAAAAGTATTCTTGTTTTGTTTCCTTCCAATTTTCTAACGTCTCAGTTGGTAATCGAAATGTAGATTCATTATTTTCTGCCTGTGGTTCATTCGCTGTTTCACCAAGAAATCGCATCAGATATCTCTTTTCATAGAAAAGTAAATGACAAACTAATTCCCAAATGGAATTCATTGCCCCATCAGCTGGTTTCCAAATTGCCTGTTCAAAAGTAATATCCTCTAGCACTTTTTCAAGTGGTGGAAACCAGTCTTCTTCATCTAAGCAGCTTGCCCATTGTTGTAACAAAAGTGTCTTTACATCCATTTTCTATTCCCTCCAATTTAATCCCTTTAATAGATGATCCCTTTGGTCAAAATTCATTTGCGTCGTGTTGTAGATAGCTCATTAATTAAGGTGTCATGCCAATTCCTTGTTCAATTAAACTGGCCCTTTAACGGAACAATTAACGTTCCGTTAATTGGAAAATTCTGATAACTTTAGTTTATCATAAGTTGTGTTAACTGAGAAAGAACAACTGTCTAAAACCGTTTTGGTTATCGTAAAGTTATCTTTTATATGTTTGATGGTGTCTAAGAATTGGAACCAGCTCAAATAATGGTCTAGATATTTAGTCGCTACACCATTAAAACGCTCCATCCAGCTCTTTAAACGGCTGTGATAAATCCTTTAACCCGCTCCCTGCCATTTGCTTTATAGCGATGATGCTCAATTCCTTTTTCTTTGGCATAAGTCATAAACGCCCGCCAAGCATCCGTACATAGAACATTTTGAATTCATAGCTTGGAATCTAACACTTCGTCCAATCTCTTTTTTATAATACGCCCTTTTCATATTGTTTTGGAAAACGTCCTCTTTTGGCGGTCTCTGGCTACAAGAACGCATACTTGGTCCTTACTTATTCCTCTAAACTCCGAACTACCACCGCGTAACCTTGGTTTTCGACCTTGGCTATTCTGTTTTTCCTTTCTCGGAATAAAGGAAATAGGTTTCATCCATTTCTACTATGCCTTCGAAAAGTTCAAAATCCATCTGTTTCAATGCAGTTAGAATTTTATGTCTCCAATAAAAAAGCGTCACATAATGAGCACCAATGAGTTTAGCTGATTTCCGAAGGGAATACCCTTCAATCATGCATTCGATGAACGGAAGTCATTTACTAGGCATATGAGTTCTGTGAAGAGGAGTGTTCGTCATATCTGTGAATGTTTTACCGCGCTCTTTGCAGCGGTATGTTTGACGTTCAATGGTATTGATTGAAGTTTTTACCTGATATTTACCGAAGCAATGACATTAGTGGATTGACAATGGGTGCAGGTCTTTGTGTTTCTGTTCTGATACATCAGTGAATACAGACTCTGTTTCTCCCGCACTCCCTAATGGGTTTGTGAAGAACTCCTTCAATCGCTGCTGGTCTCTTTGGCTAAGATTTCTGATTTGGTTAATTATGTCAGATAATACCATTAAAACTCACTCGCTCTCGGAAATTTTAATTCGTTTTAGAACAACTGTTCGGGTAAATCAAATAACAACATTATTCTTTAACAAAACCATTAAATAAAAAGACTGTAGACCGAGATTAATTTCTCGGACTTTTTTTGTCTTTTTAAGATCCGAAGTCATAAAAAAATCAATATATGGTCTGTTTCTTTAATAGCCTGTCATCTTTGCAGGCTGGTCGGCATATATTTTATTGAAAGTGGTGTATACAGGAGGATTGTCAAAATGGAAACGATTCTTTCTTTTTTACCGAAAAAATTATACGAGCAACTCCGGGGTATGACACCGATGATGATCGATAAGATGGAAGAGCTGCGAATTCGGGTTGGAAGGCCGCTTGAGGTCATTGTAGGAGGGGAACCATACTTCTTTTCCTATGAAGTGACCCATTCGGATGCGGATCAATTATTGAATCAAATAGGTCAATTTTCGTTATATACACTTGAGGAAGAATTAAAGCGAGGATATATAACCATAGCAGGCGGACATCGGGTGGGGCTTGCTGGCAAGGTGATTTTGGAAAATGGGTCGGTCAAAGCGATCAGGGATATTTCCTCCTTCAATATTCGGGTTGCACGTGAAAAAATAGGTGCAGCTGAACCGCTCACTTCTTACTTATATGACGGGGAATGGCAGCATACAATGTTGATTGGTGCTCCGCAAACGGGAAAAACGACCATATTACGTGATATTGCAAGAATGATATCCAGTGGTAATGAAAAACACGGCATTGCCCCTCAAAAGGTGGGGATAGTGGACGAGCGCTCGGAAATTGCCGGATGTGTTCATGGAGTGCCGCAGCTCCGATTTGGAACAAGGGTTGATGTGCTCGATGGATGTCCTAAAGCGGAAGGGATGATGATGATGATCCGTTCGATGTCCCCGGATGTATTGATCGTGGATGAAATAGGCCGCGCAGAGGATACGCAGGCTGTGCTGGAGGCCGTGAACGCAGGTATTAAACTCATGATAACTACACATGGTCATACACTGGATGAAATTAAAAAGCGACCTTTTATCGCAGAAATATTAAAGCAAAACATCTTTGAACGGTTTATAGAATTACAGAGAAGTAAATCCGGTAAGAGGAGCTACAATGTCCTTGATGCTGCGGGAGTTCCCATTTTCTTGGGGGAAAGTGTGAACACGCATGTTTAAGTTAATAGGTGCAGCGATAATTATTATTGCAACGACATGGGCAGGTTTCGAAGCTGCGAAAAAATTAAGTATGAGGCCTCGTCAACTGAGACAGCTGAAAGTCGCCATGCAATCGCTTGAAGCCGAAATAATGTTTGGTCATACACCTTTGAAAGAAGCGTCAAGGAAACTTTCTAAACAGATGGCCAAACCTTTATCCATCTTTTTCGATGCATTTGCAAACCGACTCGAGTCCGGAGAGACCACCGTCAAGGAAGCATGGGATGATAGTTTGAAGAAAATATGGCATTCACTTGCTTTAAAACAGGGAGAATTCGAGATTCTTTCACAGTTTGGGGAGACGCTTGGAAAAAGCGATAAATATCATCAGCAAAAGCAAATCATGCTAACGATGGCACACTTGGAACGGGAAGAGAGCGATGCACTCGACCGACAGGGAAAATATGAAAAAATGATGAAAAGTCTTGGTTTTTTATCAGGGTTATTATTGATCATCTTGCTGATGTAGGAATATGTGGGGGGAATGAAAATGGGCATTGATGTGGACATCATATTTAAAATAGCGGGTGTGGGGCTAGTAGTGGCATTTCTTCACACGATACTCGATCAGGTTGGGAAGAAGGAATATGCACAGTGGGTGACACTTTTCGGATTCATCTATATTTTATTCATGGTAGCTTCTGTAGTAGAGGATTTATTTCAAAAAATTAAATCTGTATTTCTATTTCAGTAAGGGAGGGATTCGCGATTGAAATCATAAAAATCGTGGCCATTGCCCTAGTTGCCACCTTTTTGGCACTGATCGTCAAAGAGCAAAAACCAAATTTCGCCTTCCTGCTTGTCGTTTTTGTAGGATGCTCCATTTTTCTTTTTTTGGCTGACAAAATATACGAAATTATTTTAATGTTAGAAAAAATCGCGGTTAATGCGAATGTAAATACCGTGTATCTAGAGACCATCTTAAAAATAATCGGAATTGCCTATATTGCAGAATTCGCTTCTCAAATTACAAAAGATGCAGGGCAAGGTTCCCTCGCTTCCAAAATAGAATTAAGCGGAAAAATCTTGATTCTTGCCATGGCGATTCCGATTTTAACGGTCATTATCGAAACGATTTTACAGATGCTCCCAAGTTAACGGATTACTTCTACTAGTCAATGAGGTGAATGTATGAAGCAGCGGATGCCTTACTTATCCATTCTATTCGTTTTACTCTTTTTTTTGCATGCATCTATTGGACAAGCTGCCGAAAATCCTGAAAATGGTGAAATCGAACAAGAGCCGATCATGCAGTCCGAGCTGGTACAAGCCCAAATAGAAAGGCTGGGTGTCGATGAGCTCAAACAATATTGGGATGACATCGTTACGGAATATGGAGGATTTCTACCGGAAAGCCAGAAAGGGAGCTTTATGGACTTCGTAAGCGGCGATAAGAAATTTTCCTTTGACGAATGGATAAAGGGAATGACAAAATTCATTTTTCATGAACTGCTCGTGAATGGAAAGCTGCTGGGATCACTCATTTTATTAACCGTTTTCAGCATGTTCCTCCAGTCTTTGCAGAATGCGTTCGAGCAAAGCTCCGTGAGTAAGGTCGCTTATGCAATCGTTTATATGGTGCTGATCATTTTGGCACTTAACAGTTTTCATGTAGCGATTGAATATACAAAAGATACGATAGATTTGATGATTTCCTTTTTAATGGCGCTCATCCCTTTACTCTTGGCATTGATAGCTGCTTCAGGGGGACTTGTATCAGCAGCTTTCTTTCACCCGGTATTAATGTTTTTGATGAATACCAGCGGTATCTTGATCCAGTTTGTCGTCCTTCCGTTATTATTCTTTGCAGCGATTTTAAGCATCGTCAGCACGCTGACCGAACATTATAAAGTGACACAGCTGGCACAGCTTCTCCGTAATTTTGCCATCGGTATCCTTGGGGCATTCATGACCATATTTCTTGGTGTAATATCCGTTCAGGGGGCATCATCTGCTGTAGCTGACGGAGTGACGATCAGGACGGCCAAATTCGTGACAGGTAACTTTATACCGGTAATAGGGCGCATGTTTACCGATGCAACGGATACGGTCATAAGTGCCTCCGTTCTTTTGAAGAATACAGTCGGCTTGTCTGGCGTCATCATACTCTTGCTCATTACCACGTTTCCCGCCATAAAAATCCTGATGATTTCTTTTGTCTATAAATTGGCAGCGAGTCTTTTGCAGCCGCTTGGCGGAGGACCTGTAATAAAATGCCTTGACATTATTAGTAAAAGCATGATTTATATTTTCGCTGCATTGGCCATTGTCTCACTCATGTTTTTTTTAAGTATCACGGTAATTATCGCCTCTGGAAACATTACCTTGATGGTTCGTTAGAAAGGAGGAGGGCTTGGTGAGTTTTTTAGCTGGCTGGGTATCCAACATCATCATATTTGTATTGCTGGCTACTGTGATCGATATGCTTCTTCCGAATTCAGCTTTACAGAAGTATGCCAAAATGGTTATCGGACTTTTACTGATTGCGATCATCATCACTCCTATATTGGGATTATTCAATAAGGATTTCGATGATATTCTCACTGCGGCTACTAGTGAATTTGAGGATCAGAAAAAAAAAGATTTAGGAAATTTGACAGAAATGAAGAAAAAAGAAATACAAGCTACCCAGGGTGCATATATTTTAAAACAAATGGCTGTTGACTTACAGGCAGAAGTGGAAGAGGAGCTGATGGTGGATTATAACATGAAGATTAGTTCAATTGATGTAGGGGTCAAGAATGAGGAAGAACCTGGTGTTGATGATCTGCAGAACATAACCATCTCATTGGAAAAGGCAGAAGGGAAAGAAAACTCGGAGATAGAGGCAGTAGCGAAGGTTGATATCAATGCAGATAGCCCATCCACTTCAAATGATGCCAATCTGGATGCTGTCAAAAGGTTTCTGGCAACAAGTTGGTCTGTTGATGAAGAGATCATTGAAATCGCCGGGGAAAGGAAGTGACTGAGTATTGAACAAAGACAAAGGTCCATTATCCTGGCTGCAAAAACTATTAAATAAAGACCCTGACCAAAAAGAGCCTAAGGAAAAAAAACCTTCCCTGTATGTCTATGCTCTAATAGTTGTCCTTTTGGGATCGGGAATCATGATGGCCGGGAATTTGTTAACCACCAACCAGACGGGACAAACATCTGAAGTGACGACTGTATTCAATAATGATAAACAGCAGGATGATGAAGAGGATGTTGAAACATTCGGTCAGAAGAAATCAGAATTCAAGACTACAAAAGACTATGAAATATATCTACAGAATGAAATGAAGGAAGCGCTTGAATCCATCGCAGGCGTCCAGGATGTAAAAGTCGTAATCTACGTCGATGCATCCGAGAAGAAAGTATATGAACGAAACAAAGTCACCCAAAAACAAGTCACTGAAGAAACCGACCAGGAAGGCGGCAAAAGGACGGTCGAAGACACATCGGTTGATGAACAGCTCGTTTTGGTCAAGAGCGGTGAGAAAGAAGGACCGATCATTTCAGAAACGAAAAAACCTAGTGTACGAGGAGTCCTGGTAGTCGCAAAAGGGGCCGAAAACATTCAAATAAAGAAGTGGATCATCGAGGCTGTCACACGGTCACTTGATGTACCGAGTCACAGAGTTTCTGTCATGCCTAAAAAATAAGGGGGAAAATCTACATGTTATTAAAAAAACAAACCGTTTGGTTATTGACTATGCTAAGTTTGGTCGTTGTGCTTTCAGTCTATTATTTAACCGCTCCTGAAGAAAATGCCGCCGATATGACGTCAACAGAGCAAATGGAACAGGAAGAAAATAAAACTGAAAGTAAAACAGAGAACAAAGCGGATACAAAAGGGGAAACTAAAAGTGAAAAAGAAACGTCCAAAAATACAGAAGGTTCCTCTGTAACCATTGCATCTGGAGATGAGTTCGAATCCTTAAGGATGCAGATTGAAGATGAACGGGCGAAGCTGAATGAAGAGTTGACTGCAAAGATGGGCAACACAGAATTATCAGCTGAAGAACGAGACGAGGCTTATGCAAAAATCGAACAATTAAGTGAAACGAAAGTAAAAGAAAATATCATCGAAAACTTAATTGTTGCCATGGATTACAATGCCGCACTGGTCCGAGTGGACGGAACGGATGTAAAGGTGAGTGTCAAGGCCGATAAACAAACGAAAACAGAGGCTAATAACATTATCCGCCTCGTAAGGAAAGAAGTGAGCGATGCGCAAAATGTAGTGGTAGACTTCCAACCGGAAAAGTAATCACACATACAGAACGCTGATACAGAACAGTTCAACATCCTAAAAATTTGAAAGCCCTCCTTAATAAAAAAAGGGAGGCTTTTTATTATGATTTTTTTAACCTATCTCAAACCGGGAAACTTTAGAGGAAAAGTTTTTTTATGTCAATTGATATCAGGAACTCAAATAGAATCGGTGATATTCATTCTCCGTAATATTCTAGAAAAGTAATTATAGTGGATATTATTGCTGATTTTCTACGAGTGAAATGCAAAATTCAAGAGAAAGCGTTAAGGTGCCCCAGTTGAAAAATATTCACAATATTATAATAAAGGTGTAATATAAAAGAATGGATAACAAGTTACAACTAATCTATTATTGAATTTGTATAAGCTAATATTGTATGATGTTAGAAGCTGGTCATAAACTTTTCAATTCTCTAAGGGAAACAATATTTTGAGAAAGTGAAATATCTGTTATAATACAGATGAGGTTTGTATTCAGTTTATTCGCATTCGCATAAAGAAAGCGGCTACTTTGTGCAGTATTGGACAAAGTAGGATAAGCTAAGGGTAAGGTTACATAAAATATTATTGCCTCACAAACTCATATTAAATTAGACAAGGGGTGCCACAAAATGAAAGTGCAAGAAATTCGTGAAATTATTAAGCTAGTCGATCAATCAAATATCAGTGAATTCGTTTTTGAAAATGAAGGAACGAAAATTAAATTGAAAAAAACTGAAACGGGTACAGTATTACAACCAGCAGCAGCTCCAGCAGTTGTTCAAACCAATGCAGCTGTAGAGGTCAAGCCCGCAGCGGCCCCTGCCCCTGAAGTGCCGAAAGCTGTTGAACCTGCAAAACCGGCTGCAGCAGACACTGAAAATTTACATAAAATCACTTCTCCGATGGTCGGGACATTCTACCAATCTCCTGCACCGGATTCACCTGCATACGTAAAAACAGGCGATAAAGTAACGGGGGATTCCATCGTCTGCATCGTGGAAGCCATGAAGCTTTTCAATGAAATCGAAGCCGAAGTAAGCGGTGAAATCGTTGAAGTCCTTGTAAAAGAAGGCCAGCTTGTAGAATATGGTCAACCATTATTTTTAGTAAAGCCGGAATGAGGAGCTGTTTCTAAATGATTAAAAAGGTATTAATTGCCAATCGCGGGGAAATTGCTGTCCGAATCATCCGGGCATGCAAGGAATTAGGAATCGAGACTGTTGCGGTCTATTCAGAAGCAGATAAAGAAGCTTTACATGTTCAACTTGCGGATGAAGCATATTGCATCGGTCCTAAATTATCAAAAGACAGTTATTTAAATACAACGAACATTATCAGCACAGCCAAGAAAACGGGATCCGATGCGATTCACCCAGGATATGGATTCCTTGCTGAAAATGCTGACTTTGCTGAGCTATGCCGTGAATGCAATATCATTTTCATCGGTCCTAGCCCCGAAGCAATCAATAAAATGGGAACAAAGGACGTAGCAAGGGAAACCATGCGCAAAGCTGGTGTACCGATCGTTCCAGGTTCTAAAGGCATAATTAAGGATACGGATGAGGGTGTGGCTTTAGCTAATGAAATGGGCTATCCAGTCATCATCAAAGCTACTGCCGGCGGGGGCGGTAAAGGTATCCGCGTCGCAAGGACGGAAGAAGATCTCATTAAAGGCATTAACATCACACAACAGGAAGCCGCGACGGCATTTGGGAATCCAGGCGTGTATATTGAAAAGTTCATCGAGGACTTCCGGCACGTTGAAATACAGGTCATGGCAGATAATCATGGCAATGCCATCCATTTAGGTGAGCGTGATTGTACGGTCCAGCGACGTTTGCAAAAACTTGTTGAAGAAACCCCTTCACCGGCATTGGATGGTGAAACACGTGCGGAAATGGGGCAGGCTGCAGTTACGGCAGCACTTGCCGTTAATTATTCAGGTGCCGGAACAGTAGAATTTATTTATGACTATGTGAATAGAAAATACTACTTTATGGAAATGAATACACGTATCCAGGTTGAACACCCAGTTACAGAAATGGTAACGGGCGTGGATTTGATTAAAGAACAGATCAAAGTTGCTTCAGGCAGCAAACTATCGCTTTCGCAAGAGGATGTCACTTATAACGGATGGTCTATCGAATGCCGGATCAATGCGGAAAATCCAGAAAAGAATTTCATGCCTTCCGCAGGTAAGATTCAAATGTATTTACCTCCAGGCGGCTACGGAGTTCGTGTTGATTCCGCGGCATACCCTGGGTACTCGATACCGCCGTATTACGATTCCATGATCGCTAAATTGATTGTCCATGCACCTACTAGGGAAGAGGCAATCGAGAAGATGAAACGCGCCTTAGGTGAGTTTGTCATTGAAGGGATCAGTACCACAATTCCTTTCCATATTAAGTTACTTCAGCATGAACAATTTGTTTCCGGAGAATTTAATACCAAATTCCTTGAAATATATGATGTAATGAACTCATAATGTAAAGGAAGACAGGAGGTGCTTTTGAATGAGTGAAATGGAAGGCCAATTACTCGAAATGAATGATTATAATAGTGGGCTGGGCAAAGTGGAGATCGCACCTGAGGTAATAGAGGTGATTGCGGGTATCGCTGCATCGGAAGTTGAAGGTGTTGCACATATGCGCGGGAATTTCGCCACAGGTGTTGTTGAAAAGCTTGGGAAAAAGAACCACGGTAAAGGTGTTAAAGTGGACTTAACGGGAGAATCCATCAAAGTCGAACTTTATTGTGTCATGAAGTTTGGTGTTTCAATTCCGAAAGTTGCTCAGGAAGTGCAAGATAACATTCGTGAAGCTTTGTTGAATATGACCGCTATCGACGCGGGCGAAGTGAACATTCATGTAGTGGGCATTGCGTTTGAAAACGCTAAACAAGAAGCGGATTACGAACAAGAAGTGTAAGTGGCTTCATTCGATTCGCACCTGCAAAAACCCGGCAAAAAGCCGGGTTTTTGTTTTTTTGAATGTTAACTCCAGATACCCCGTTTTTGAGGCCTGCTTATAATATTAAATTTAAATGAACATAATAAGGCGGTGTCTGGAAGTTTCCCTTTAATTCAAGGGTGATTTCTGTTAGAGTGTAAAAGGTGAAATATGAGCATGAAAGCTAGGCATGAGCTTTTTGACACTTTCAAAAAGTATGGGACTGTGTTGGCCGTTTAATTCCGAATGTAATCTTGAATTGTTATCCTGAATCAAGATATTTGAGTCTTTTGGCCTTAATTTTAGTGGGATTCAGCTTGTTTTTTAAATAATATAGCGAAAATCTTAATATTTTTGAAAAAATGTTATTTAATGTTCGTTTGTTCTAGCATTTTCATATATAATAGTAGATGTTAAAGGAGTAAGATTATGAAAAGAAGAGAAGCCCGTGAAAAATCCCTTCAAGCACTATATCAAATAGATATTGCCAACTCGAATGCAGAAGAAGCAATGGAAAGCGTACTGGATGGTGCTCCTACTGATGAATACTTCAAGAAATTAGTAATGGGGATAACGGAAAATCGTGAACAAATTGATGGAATGATCAGGGACAATTTAGAGAATTGGACGTTGGAAAGACTGGCGAACATTGATCGGAATTTACTGCGGATCGCGGTTTATGAAATGATTCACAGTGAAGATGTTCCTGTAAGTGTCGCAATGAATGAAGCTATTGAAATTGCTAAGAAATTCGGTGATGATCAATCGAGCAGCTTTGTAAATGCCGTTTTATCCAAAGTGAAGGTGAAAAGCGGCAGCTAAAGCTGCAGCCTTGAACAAGGATTCTCTCAGCAATTTCTTTAGCAAAATTAACTTGGGGGGAATAAACACATGTCAGCTCAAATCATTAATGGTAATGAAATTGCAGAGTCAGTTAGGCAGGAAATCAGTAAGGAAGTTCAACAGTTACGTGAAAAAAATATGGTTCCGGGTTTGGCTGTGATCCTGGTGGGTGACAATCAAGCATCACAAACCTATGTGCGCCATAAGCAAAAGGCCTGTGAGGACTTGGGCATGCATTCCGTATTAATTAAAAAGCCTGCGGAACTCTCTCAGGAGGAATTAATTCAGAGCATTGCTGAATTAAACCAGGATGACAGCATTCATGGTATATTGGTGCAGCTGCCATTGCCTGGACATATTCAGGAAAAAGCGATCATTGAAGCGATTTCCCCTGAAAAGGATGTAGATGGATTCCACCCGATTAATATTGGGCGGATGATGACGGGACAGGATGCATTTTTACCTTGTACTCCATACGGCGTCATGGTGATGCTTGAGTATATCGATTACGACCTTGAAGGTAAGCATGTTGTCATCGTTGGGAGAAGTAATATCGTCGGAAAACCAGCCGGACAATTGTTTTTGAATGCAAATGCAACCGTTACATACTGTCATTCACGGACAAAGGATCTTGCATATTATACTAAGCAAGCCGATGTCGTTGTGGCAGCTGTCGGAAAGAGGGACACGATCACGAGTGACCATATTAAAGAAGGCGCAGTCGTAATTGACGTCGGAATGAACAGGAATGATGAAGGGAAGCTTTGCGGTGATGTGGCATTTGATGAAGTGAAAAATAAGGCTTCATACATTACACCTGTTCCTAAAGGCGTTGGTCCCATGACGATTACGATGCTTATGAAGAATACGGTCAAATCTGCTCAAAAAGCACTTGAACTGAACAAACAAGCATTAAAAAGTTAAAAAAACGTTAAATTATTTTAAAGAAGCGGACCTCTTGTTTTATAATAACGGGAGACCGCTTTTTTTCCATTCATGGATACATAGGTGAGTTTTCTTTATATCCGATTTCCATCGGAAGGAGACATTATATGAGCAACCAACAATATTTGAGTGTGTCGGCTTTAACTAAGTACATCAAAAGGAAATTCGATGCCGACCCCCATTTGCAAAATGTATACATAAAAGGTGAAATTTCGAATTTTAAACAACATACAAGCGGACATATGTATTTTACTTTAAAGGATGAGAAGGCCCGACTTCTTTCCGTTATGTTTGCCGCCAATAATAAAGGGATGAAATTCCTGCCCGAAAATGGTATGAAGGTACTTGTTAAGGGCGATATATCATTATATGAAGCTGGGGGACAGTATCAGCTTTATGTGAAAAGCATGGCCCCTGATGGTGTGGGGGATTTGTATCTTGCTTATGAACAGCTGAAGAAAAAGCTGGAGGCGGCAGGTTTGTTTTTGGCCGAACATAAGAAGCCGATCCCGCAGTACCCTAAGTCTGTAGGAGTCATAACCTCCCCGACCGGAGCTGCATTAAGAGATATCCTGATAACCATCAAGCGGAGATATCCAATCGCCAGGATCATCGTTTATCCAGCACTTGTACAAGGGAATAATGCCGCTAAATCGATTGCCAAGGCAATTTCAATGGCTAACGCAAGGGCGGAAAGCGATGTTCTCATTGTCGGAAGGGGAGGCGGGTCGATCGAGGAGCTATGGGCCTTTAATGAGGAGATAGTGGCTGAATCGATTTATGATTCCGATATACCGGTAATTTCTGCTGTCGGTCACGAAACTGATTTTACCATTGCTGATTTTGTCGCCGATATGCGTGCTCCTACACCGACTGGTGCAGCGGAGTTAGCGGTTCCTCACTTGAATGAAATACTCGAACGCCTGATGAACCGCAAAAATCGGTTGACCCGCTCCATTCAAGAAGCGGTTAATTTTGAACGAACCCGTTTGACCAGGATGGAGAGGTCTTATGCTTTCCGTTATCCGCATAAAATGTATGAACAGAAGCTGGAACAGCTAGACAAGACGATGGACAGGCTAGGGAGGAACAGCACGCGATATTTCATGAAAAAGAGAGATGAGCTGAATCAGCTGAACGAAATTCTGAAAAAGCAGCATCCTGAACAAGCGGTGAAAAATGCGAAAGATGAATTGCGGCAGCATGCAAAGGTTTTACGTAGGGCCATGGAAGCCATCTATCGGCAAAAATCACAGCAATTCGTTCATATTACAGCCACTTTGTCTGCCCTCAGTCCACTAAAAATCATGGAACGGGGCTATGGATTGGTTTTTGCTGAGGATGAGACATTAGTGAAAAGTACACAGCAAGTATCCAAAGGGGATAAGATAGCGGTTTCGATAAAAGATGGAACCCTTGAATGTGAAATTAAAGAAATAAAGGAGCGGATTGAACCATGACAAAAAAACAAGAAGCTACATTTGAAGAAGCGATGGAGAATCTCGAAAAAATTGTAGAACAGTTGGAAGAAGGCGATGTGCCCTTGGAAGAAGCCATCTCCATATATAAACAAGGAATGGATTTATCAAGGCTTTGCCATTCGAAGCTTAAGGCTGTTGAAGATCAGTTGACTCAAATTTTACGCGAAGATGGGGAACTTGAAAACTTCGCTGTACAGGAGGAAGAATGACATGGGTACGGCGTCCTTTGAAATGTTTTCTAAAGAATATAAAACGGTTATAGAACGGGAAATCGTGGAATATGTCAATAAACTTAAAGCACCGGCAGTGGTCAAAGAAGCCATGATCTATTCGCTGGAGGCAGGGGGTAAACGGATTCGCCCGTTATTGGTCTTTGCGGTTCTGGAAGCCTTTGGGAAAAGCTTGAGGATCGGGATTCCTGCAGCGGCTGCCATTGAAATGATCCATACATATTCTTTGATTCATGATGATCTTCCAGCGATGGATGATGATGATCTCCGCCGCGGAAAACCGACGAACCATAAAGTGTTCGGTGAAGCGGTGGCAATACTGGCAGGTGATGCGCTTCTTACATATAGCTTTCAATTGGTGACGGATATGATCGATCCCGAGGTGACGGCTGAAATGAAGCTGAACCTTGTAAGTGAAATTGCGAAGTCTGCCGGAGCAGAAGGAATGGTGGGAGGTCAAGTTGCCGATATGGAAGGTGAAAATAAACAGCTGACCCTTCAGGAATTGGAGTATATCCATGAACATAAAACAGGGAAGTTATTGACTGCAAGCATCCTTTCCGGTGCTATATTATCCGGAGCGAATGAAGAACAGCAACTCCATTTACGTGACTTTGCATACCACCTGGGGCTTGCTTTTCAAATTCGGGATGATATTCTGGATATTGAAGGGTCCGTCGAGTTGATCGGCAAGCCGGTTGGCAGTGATGTGGGTAATCATAAAAGCACATATCCTTCTTTACTTACGCTTCAAGGGGCAAAGGAAAAGTTGGAACATCATATAGAACTTGCCCATGCCGCTTTAGGAAAAACAACCTTACAAACGGGTTTGTTGAATGAACTAACCGATTTAATAGCGAACCGTAACCATTGATTGAGCTAAATTTGTTATCAATTGAGGTTTTATGGTATACTCATTGTGCAAAAATATGTGAAAATCAAAATGAATTTTTTAATTGAGATACGTGATAAAATAGGTATATTAAGCCGCCGAAATCACCTGGGTGTTGGCGGCTATTTTTTAACTTAAAACCAATTTTTCGGTCAAGTCCCCCATAGCCCTCTTTTATGAGGCTTTGTTTATGCTTATAACCGAAAATGACAGAAAGTGAGTGGTCCTGTTTGGATCTTCTATCTATAAAAGACCCTTCTTTTTTGAAGAAGATGAATAATGAAGAACTTGTCGAGTTAAGTGTGGAAGTACGTAAATTCCTCGTGGAAAAATTATCGGTGACAGGTGGGCATATTGGTCCCAATTTAGGTGTCGTCGAGTTGACTATAGCCTTGCATAAAGAATTCGACAGTCCGAATGATAAAATTTTATGGGATGTCGGACATCAATCCTATGTTCATAAGATCCTGACTGGCAGAGCAGGAGAGTTCGACACCTTAAAGAAATACAAAGGTCTTTGCGGTTTTCCTAAAATGATCGAAAGCCCCCATGATGTTTGGGAAACCGGTCACAGTTCGACTTCACTTTCAGCTGCAATGGGAATGGCGGCTGCCCGTGATATCAAAGGTGAAAACAGTTTTATTTTGCCAGTGATCGGGGACGGTGCCCTAACAGGCGGAATGGCGCTTGAAGCGTTGAATCATATCGGTGATGAAAAAAAGGACATGATCGTTATCCTAAATGATAATGAAATGTCCATAGCCCCTAACGTAGGTGCCCTGCACACGATATTGGGAAGATTGCGTACAGCGGGTAAATATAACTGGGCAAAAGATGAATTGGAGCTGCTTTTGAAAAAAATCCCTGCAGTTGGTGGTAAACTTGCAGCTACAGCTGAACGCCTTAAGGATAGCATGAAGTACTTATTGGTTTCAGGAATCTTTTTCGAGGAGCTCGGTTTCACATACCTTGGACCAGTGGATGGTCATAATTATGAAGAATTGCTGGAGAATTTAAGATATGCCAAGAAAACGAAGGGACCTGTACTGTTGCATGTCATCACGAAAAAAGGCAAAGGCTATTCACCTGCCGAGCTGGATACAACAGGAAACTGGCATGGGACAGGCCCATACAAAATCGAGACTGGCGATTTCGTGAAATCCCCTAGTAAAGGTCCTGCTTGGAGCGCTCTTGTAAGCGATACTGTCAGCAGGCTAGCCCGTGACGATGAGCGGATTGTCGCGATTACACCTGCAATGCCCGTAGGTTCGAAATTGGTGGGCTTTTCTCAAGAGTTTCCAGAGCGTTTCTATGATGTAGGGATTGCCGAGCAGCATGCTGCAACTTTTGCAGCCGGATTGGCAACGCAAAAAATGAAACCTTTCCTGGCTATATATTCAACATTCCTGCAAAGGGCTTATGACCAGGTGGTGCATGATATCTGCCGTCAGAATTTGAACGTATTCATTGGGATCGACCGTGCCGGATTAGTTGGTTCCGATGGTGAAACGCACCAAGGCGTTTTCGACATTGCTTTCTTACGCCATGTACCGAATATGGTGTTGATGATGCCGAAAGATGAAAACGAAGGTCAGCATATGGTCAATACGGCCTTAAACTATAATGATGGTCCTATTGCTATGCGTTTCCCTCGTGGGAATGGTTGGGGAGTTGTGATGGATACTGAATTACAGCAGATTCCAATCGGTTCGTGGGAAGTTCTTAAAGAAGGAACGGATGCTGCCATCTTAACGTTCGGTACAACGATTCCCATGGCTCTTGAAGCGGCAGAACTGCTCGAGAAAGAGGATTATTCAGTTAAGGTGATCAATGCCCGGTTCATTAAGCCTTTGGATGAGAACATGCTAAGCAGTCTCCTTGGTGAAAAAATGCCTATTTTGACAATAGAAGAAGCGGTTCTTCAAGGTGGTTTTGGTAGTTCAGTACTTGAATATGCCCATGATCAAGGATTTTATGGGGCAATTATAGATCGAATGGGGATACCTGATTATTTCATTGAACATGGAAGTGTCGATGAACTGCTTGAAGAAATCGGTTTAACGACTGAGACAGCGATCAAAAAGATTAAAATGATAACACCCAAAAAAGAAAAAAGGGCCTGACAATATGAAAGTGATGAAAGAAAGAGTAGATGTATTACTTGTAGAACAAGGCTTGGCCGATACACGTGAAAAAGCGAAGCGTATGGTTATGGCTGGTCTTGTCTACGCGAATGAAGAGAGGTACGAAAAACCGGGGGAAAAAGTGCCGGTCGATCTCGAATTTACGATCAAAGGAAAAGTCATGCCGTACGTTTCAAGAGGCGGTCTTAAACTTGAGAAGGCATTAAGGGAATTCGATTTACAAGTGAATGGAAAAATATTGCTTGATATCGGTTCATCAACTGGTGGGTTCACGGATTGTGCATTGCAAAATGGCGCTCTAATGTCTTATGCGCTTGATGTGGGCTATAATCAACTTGCTTGGAAGCTTAGGCAGGATGAGCGGGTTAAAGTAATGGAACGAACCAATTTTCGTTATGTGACACCCGCCGATCTCGATGGGGAGATGCCAAACTTTGCAAGCATTGATGTTTCTTTCATCTCGCTTACGTTAATTTTACCGGTGCTAAAGACCTTGCTCGTCCCGAATAGTGATGTCGTTGCCTTGGTTAAACCGCAATTCGAAGCTGGGAAGGATCAAGTGGGTAAAAAGGGGATTGTTCGCGATCCCAAAATCCATAAACAAGTATTGGATAAGATCATTTCTTTTTCTATAAAGGAAGGCTATGATATTAATGATGCCTCCTTCTCACCGATTACCGGCGGTGATGGAAATATTGAATTCTTACTTCATTTACACTGGCAAGGGTCGAAGGATGAAGGAGCGATATTGCTTTCGAAAACGGTTGACGACATCGTTGGAGAGGCCCATGCCCAATTTAAAAAAGAATAGTTAGAACTTTGTATGGGCTCCTTTGGCTGAATGGTTGGCTAAAGGAGCTTTTTAACTATAGATTGTGGTCATGCACTGAACCATTTAATGGGGGATACATAAAATAGGTACGTACAAAAAAATAGACTTGTATTCATTTTTAGAGAAAAAGTTGTACAATTGCATAAAAATCCGATAACATTAATATTAGCCACTTTCTAAAGCGGCCTATTTGCACGTACTGAAGATAACGAAGCAATCCCATTATTGGGGCAGCTTGCTTAAGTAAGAAATGAAAGTGATACCATTACCATTAAATGAGCAACAGTTGAGAAGAGGTGCTTCTACTTATGAATAAGGGACAACGACATATAAAAATAAGGGACATCATAACGAATAATGATATCGAAACCCAGGATGAGTTAGTTGAAGAATTGAAATTAGCTGGATACAATGTAACTCAAGCCACTGTTTCAAGGGATATTAAAGAGCTTCACCTTGTAAAGGTTCCTTTGACGGATGGAAGATATAAATACAGTCTGCCGGCCGACCAGCGCTTCAATCCACTTCAAAAATTAAAGAGAATCCTTGTCGATGCATTTGTACGCATTGACTCAGCCAATAATTTACTGGTTATGAAAATGCTCCCAGGTAATGCCCAGGCAATCTGCGCATTGATTGATAATTTAAATTGGCAAGAAATACTCGGGACGATCGGCGGCGACGATACTTGTTTGATTATCTGTCGTTCTGAGGAAGATGCAAAGATCATTTCCGGCAAATTCTTGGACATGCTCTAATAATGTTGTGAGGTGACCTAGTTTGTTAACAGAACTATCGATTAGGAATTTTGCGATCATAGACAGCCTGTCCGTTTCATTTGAGAAAGGCTTGACGGTCTTGACAGGGGAAACAGGGGCAGGGAAGTCAATCATAATAGATGCCGTTCATCTTTTGGTTGGGGGACGTGGTTCTGCAGAGTTCATTCGGCATGGTGAGTCTAAGGCCGAAATAGAAGGATTATTCCAAATTGAAGATGAAAAACACCCGGTCTTTGCCAAAGCGGAAGAGTTTGGCCTGGATATGAATGATGGGATGGCGATACTTCGAAGGGACATCTCACAAAGCGGCAAAAGCGTTTGTAGGGTAAATGGAAAGCTTGTAACGATTTCCACTTTACGCGAGATAGGTCGGACATTGATAGATATCCATGGTCAGCATGAACATCAGGAATTAATGGATGAGCGACTCCATCTTCCACTGCTCGATCAATTCGGCGGTGAAAAAATCGCATCTGCACTCACTGAATACCAAAAGCTATATAAACGTTATGAAACCGCTTCTAAACAATTGAATGGCTTGAGCCAAAATGAACAGCAAATGGTCCACCGCCTTGATTTGATCCAATTTCAATTCGATGAAATCCAAAAAGCTGATTTGAAGTTACGCGAAGATGAAGAATTGATGGAAGAGCGGAAGAAAATTAATAATTTCGAAAAAATTCATGAAGCGCTGCAAACCAGTTATAATGCTTTAAATGGTGAGCAGCATGCAATTGATTGGCTTTCCGTAGCCATGAATAATTTGGAGGAAGCGGCAGGGCTTGATGAGGGTTTAAAGAATAGCTCTGAAACCGTTTCAAATAGCTACTTCCTGCTTGAAGAGGCCGTGTCAAACATCCGATACCAATTAGACTCTTTGGATTATGATACAGAACGTGTGGAATTCATTGAAAGCCGCCTTAATGAAATAAATCAATTAAAGCGGAAATACGGGCGGACCATCGAGGAAATCCTGGAATATGGAGCCGCTATAGAAGAAGAAGTCGAAAAACTGCAAAATAGGGAAACCCATATAGCGAAGCTCGAAAAGGAAATGAAATCCATCAAGGCAGATTTAATTGTCGAAGCAAAGAATCTTTCTGAACTTCGCCAGAAATTCGCTCAGCAGTTAACCAAAAAGATCCATCAGGAATTAAAAGATTTATACATGGAAAAGACAATTTTCGAACCACATTTCCTTCAAACTGCTTATACTTTCGATGAATTGTCAGATAGGGGCATTAATCAGTCAGGCCTGGATTCAATGGAATTTTATATTTCCACCAATCCAGGTGAACCGTTAAAACCTCTTTCCAAAATCGCATCTGGCGGAGAACTGTCGAGGATCATGCTGGCTTTGAAAAGCATTTTCTCCAAACATCAAGGCATAACATCCATCATATTTGATGAAGTGGACACAGGTGTGAGCGGAAGGGTTGCACAATCCATTGCCGAAAAGATCTATAAAGTGGCAACCGGATCACAAGTATTGTGCATATCCCATTTGCCACAGGTGGCCGCTATGGCGGATACCCACCTTTTCATAGCAAAAAATGTAAGGGCCGGACGCACGAATACCTCTGTCAAGCCGCTAATTGAAACGGAAAAAGTAAAAGAAATCGGCAGGATGATTTCAGGAGTCGAGATAACGGATTTGACGAAGCAGCATGCCAATGAATTAATCCAGCTGGCCAAAAGGCTGAAGATTACATCATGAAGGGCCGGTAAGAAGATTATTTAAACATATCATAAGCATTCATTGTAAAGCTATCCAAAAACGGATAGCTTTTATTTTTTGCACCTGTTATAAATGACTGTCATGAGGGCTAAATTAAAGGTGTAGCCATAAAGTTTCAGAGAGCGAGGAGAGTGAATGGATTGAAATTTACATGGATAAACAGGATCATCGGTGGAATTCTCCTTGTTTCGCTATTAACATTAGGGTTATACCAGCCATCTCGTGAATATTTTTTAATTCCAAATCATCTTGTACTATTTGAAGGAAGTCAATATAGCATTTCCAAATCATTGCCTGTTTCTGCAAAAACTTCGGGATCCAGTGATGGAATTTCGCTTCATGATGAACAAGCCTCGATTACGCTTGGTGCTGAAAAACCAGGTACGAATGAAGTGTTACTCGATGTAGCAGGCTTACCTGCCAAAAAGGTCGACATCAGGGTGTTAAAAGACTTTAAAGTCATGCCTGGAGGCCAATCCATTGGAGTAAAGCTTAATACTCTTGGGGTTCTCGTAGTAGGTCATCATCTTATTGATACTGCGCAGGGGAAAAAATCACCGGGAGAAAAAGCAAAAATTGAAATCGGTGATATTATTACAGAAATCAATGGTCAGACGATAAAGAAGATGGGGGATGTAACCCCTTTTGTTCAGCAGGCAGGTGAAAAGGGTGAGGCGTTGAATCTTGTCATTAACCGTGATAATGAAGTGCTTCATAGTACCCTATTACCTCTAAAAGATAAGAATGAAGGAACTTACAAATTGGGTTTGTATATCCGTGATTCGGCAGCTGGCATCGGAACGATGACATTTTATCACCCGGATTCAAAAAAATACGGGGCGTTGGGACATGTCATATCCGATATGGATACAAAAAAGCCGATTGTTGTCAAGGACGGACAGATTGTTCAATCGACGGTCACATCCATCGAAAAGGGAAGCAATGGTGATCCAGGAGAAAAATTGGCACGCTTTTCTTCCAATAAAGAAAAAATAGGAAATATCAATCGCAATAGTCCCTTTGGAATTTTTGGGAAATTAAATCAAGATTTTAAAAATGGAATTAACGATAAGCCACTCCCCATCACCCTTTCCCATGAGGTAAAGGAAGGACCAGCAAAAATCCTTACAGTGGTGGATGGTTCTGAAGTGGAGGAATTCGATGTTGAAATCGTCAGTTCCATACCACAGAAATTCCCTGCAATTAAGGGAATGGTCTTAAAAGTGACGGATAAGGAATTGCTTCAAAAAACGGGTGGGATCGTTCAAGGTATGAGCGGCAGTCCTATCATACAAAATGGTAAATTAATCGGTGCAGTCACCCATGTATTCGTTAATGATCCTACAAGTGGGTATGGAGTCCATATCGAATGGATGTTAAACGAAGCCGGTATAAATATATACGACAAAGATAATTATGAAAAGGCAAGCTAAGAATCCGGGTATCCTTATGGATGCCCCTTTTTAATGGAAAGTTATGATTAGCATAGACTTTGGGTAGGAATTAAATTGATTTCTTCAAAAAGTAGAGGTTTTTTTGAAACGATGTGATAAAATGATAACGATATGAAGATTTTTCGACAATCGCTTTATTCGAATAGCAAACGAAGTCGAAAACAAGAGATATCCGGAGAATAATATTGAATTCCTTATATTTTTTCAAAAATAAAAGGAATTTAGTTTCCATTGTCGAAAAGTTCAATTACAATAGAATTTAGTCATATAGAAAAAAAGACCAATTGTAGTTGAGGAGGAAATCAAGCGTGAAAAAAATTAAGGTGTGCGTTGTAGATGATAATAGAGAACTTGTTGGCCTTCTGGAAGAATACATTTCTGCACAGGATGACATGGAAGTAATTGGGGTGGCACATAACGGTCAAGATTGCCTGGGTATGCTTGAGAGCGTTGACCCGGATATATTGATCCTCGATATTATCATGCCTCATTTAGATGGATTAGGTGTGCTTGAAAAACTTCGTGAAGTAAAACGGGGTGCCATGCCTAATGTGATTATGCTTACTGCCTTTGGTCAAGAAGATGTAACGAAAAAAGCTGTTGATTTGGGTGCCTCTTACTTTATCCTGAAGCCATTTGATATGGAAAATCTGGCCAATCACATACGTCAGGTAAGCAGTAAAGGGCAGGCAGTTTTAAAAAATCATAGTCAGTTTAGCTATCGTCCCCAAAATGAATCCAAGCCGAAGAACCTCGATGCCAGCATCACAAGCATCATTCACGAGATTGGAGTCCCTGCACATATAAAGGGCTATTTGTATTTAAGGGAAGCCATATCCATGGTATATAATGATATTGAACTATTGGGTTCCATCACCAAAGTTTTATATCCGGATATCGCAAAAAAATACAATACTACGGCGAGCCGTGTTGAACGTGCCATCAGGCATGCGATTGAAGTGGCCTGGAGCCGTGGCAATATAGAATCCATTTCATCACTTTTCGGATATACCGTAAGCATGACTAAGGCAAAACCTACAAATTCCGAATTCATTGCCATGGTTGCCGATAAGCTGCGCCTCGAACATAAAGCTTCTTGACAACAAGGGTAGGGGGAACACCGGTTGTTAAGAGCCAGGGGTAACAATTGACCATATAAAGGCTAGAGCCGCTAAATATAAATAAGAACTCTCCGTCGGGCTGTAAAGGACAGGAAGAAGTTGCTTCGTGATTTTTTCTAATCGGCAACTTTAAATTTTTTACGCTGCCGGTTAAAAAAATTAAACGCCTTTTATTTATTGGATTTTTCAGGAAATCCCATAAATAAAAGGCGTTTTTGTTTGGTTGAAAAGCGGCACGAATTATTTTAGACGGTGTTCGGGCTATATAGCTCCTTTTATTATAATTATAGATATATTTAATCATGATAAAAGGAGGGAAGTAAATGATTTGTGTGAAAAATGAGCATTTTGTATTGGAAGCGGATAGGATTCTATGCAGAAAATAATCAACTGCATTTTATTAGATTATTGAGCTAGATGAAAATAATTTGCTGTTTCTGTTCATAACATTGGTATATAACCATTATTGAGAGAGGCGGCGTTTCTTCATGACCTTAATCTTTGCACATCGAGGCTCAGCAGGAACACATCCGGAAAATACGATGTCGGCGTTCAAAGAAGCTGCCCGTGTCGGGGCGGACGGTATTGAAACGGATGTCCAGCTCTCGAAAGATGGGGAAGTGGTCATCATTCACGATGAAAAGCTCGATCGGACCACGAATGCCTCGGGATATGTAAAAGACAGGACATTGATGGAGTTGAAAACCCTTAATGCGTCTTCAAACTATAAGGGTAAGTTGGGTAAAGAAAAGATTCCGACACTTGAAGAACTATTTATTTGGCTTGACGATAATCAGCTTTTTTGCAACATTGAATTGAAAAATACGCTTTTTCTGTATCCTGGCTTAGAAGAGAAAGTCATCCGGCTCATCCGTACTTACGAAATGGAGGAAAGGATTATCCTTTCTTCTTTCAATCATTACAGCTTGGTCAATTGCCATCAATTGGCACCTGAATTGGAAACCGCACCGCTTTATAGGGATGGTCTATACATGCCGTGGATATATGCCAAGGCAATAGGCGGAAGTGCAATCCACCCAAATATCCGGGCTGCCCCTGATGAGCTCATTCAAGCATCTGTGAGTATGGGTGTTCCTGTACGGCCATATACCATTAATAAAGAAGCCGAGATGAAGAGGCTATTCAAATTGGGGTGCAGCGGCATCATAACCGATTTTCCCGAGGCAGCCGTACGGGTCAGGGAAGGCTTGAAATCAAGATAAAGAAAGAAGGTGCCATACGATACATGGCACCTTCTTTCTGCGTTTAAAATTTATTGAACCTGCTTTGGACCTTATTTTGTTTTCGATCTCGATGAAGGACGAAGCCGGCGATGAAGGCTATTCCGCCAATCGTAATGAGCAGTCCTATTAAAAATTGCAGCCAAAGGACTGGATAGGGGGGCTGCAGAATACCGAACACCATGTCCCTCATTATTTTTATGCCATAGGCAGCAAAGGCACCGGGTATAAAAAGAATCAAAAAAGCGATTAAACGTTTCATGCGGTCAAATCCCTTCCGAAAATTCCGTCTTTAAAAAATGATAAAGGATATAAATTATTTGTCAAGTTTCGGGAATCTAGATAATGACTGGGAGTTGGTGGCTGTTTTTAAAGGGAGCCGATATGGTAAAATGGTGTGGAGTATGAAAAAAATTGCATAGATTGATCTAATAAAAGGGGTAATTATATCTTAAGGGGGATGGCTCATGCAAAAGGTCATGATAGTAGGGGGAGGAATGGGAGGGACAACCGTGTTGAAACTCCTATCGGAAAGTGAAGTATTCTCCATTGTTTGTATGGCTGATACGAATGAATCCGCTGAAGGGATGCTTGCTGCAAAGGAACGAGGGATCCCTACAGTGACTAATTGGAGCCTGGGATTGGAGCGGGATTTGGACATCATTTTTGATACGACAGGAGACCCGACTGTCTATAAAAAGATAAAAAGGGACATGGGCGAACAAACGATTCTCATTCCTGGAAGTGTCGCCCTCATTATGACTAAGTTGTTTGAAGAGAAAAATCGTTTAATAAGTAAATTGGAGAATACCTCGGCAAAAATGGACTTGATCCTTAATACGACGAGTGAAGGGATGGTGGTGATTGATCATGAAGGATTCATCATCATGTTCAATGATAGTGCCGAACGTGCCACTGACACAAAGCGCGAGGATGTGATAGGCAGACATATCAAAGATTTCATCCCTTCAACTGGATTGCTTCGAGTGATGCAAACGAACCAAAAAGAAGTGAATCAGGAAATGACACTTAGCAATGGAATGGAACTCATAACGACAAGGATACCTCTTGTGAATGCCGATAAGGAAATCATAGGGGCTTTTTCCGTGTTTAGGAATAAAACGGAAGCTGTACAATTGGCGGAGCAGATCACTGATTTAAAAGAGATACAGACGATGCTCCAGGCGATCATTCAATCCAGTGATGAAGCCATATCTGTTGTGGATGATCAAGGCAGGGGGCTTTTGATCAATCCGGCATATACAAGAATCACTGGTTTAACAAAGACCCAAGTGATCGGTAAGCCGGCTTCCATCGATATTTACGAAGGTGAAAGTATGCATATGAAAGTGCTTCAGACAAAAAAGCCTGTTCGGGGTGTCAATATGCGTGTCGGCCCAAAACATAAGGAAGTGATCGTGAATGTTGCTCCAATCATTGTGGACGGGTGCCTTAAAGGGAGCGTTGGCGTCATTCATGATGTATCGGAAATTCAAGCCCTTACCCACGAACTGAATCGGGCAAGACAGATTATCAGGACATTGCAGGCTAAATATTCCTTTGATGATATAATCGGCGCTTCCGAAGAGATGAAGCTTCCCATTGAACAGGCGAAATTATCGGCAAGAACACCTGCTACTGTCTTATTAAGAGGGGAATCAGGGACTGGCAAAGAGTTATTTGCACATGCCATCCATAATGCGAGCGATAGGAAATTCAATAAATTCGTTCGTGTAAATTGTGCGGCCATTTCGGAATCATTACTTGAAAGTGAACTGTTCGGTTATGATGAAGGAGCCTTTACAGGGGCAAATAGGGGCGGAAAGGTCGGTTTTTTTGAAGAGGCAAATCAAGGGAGTATCTTTTTGGACGAAATTGGTGAATTACCAGCCAACATCCAAGCTAAATTACTTCGGGTTTTACAAGAAAAGGAAATCGTCAGAGTGGGGGGGACGAAGCCGATTCCCATCAATGTCCGGGTCATAGCCGCTACGAATATCAATCTCGAAGAGGCCATCTCAAATGGATCATTCAGGGAAGACTTATATTTCAGGCTGAACCGCATGCCTATTTTCATTGCTCCATTAAGAAAGAGAAAAGAGGATTTGAGAGAATTGGCGGAGCATTTGATTAATAAAATCAATCAGGAGTATGGACGAAGCATAGAGGGAATTTCAGCAGCAGCTATACATAAGATGCAAATCTACAACTGGCCAGGTAATGTTAGGGAACTGGAAAATATCTTAGGACGGGCCATCATTTTCATGAAATTGAACGAGACGATCATTGATATACAGCATATCCCGGATTTTATCGAAGAGATTCCATTAAAACAAGAGAAATTATTAATGAAGCCTTCTGGCTACGTATCGGGGAAACCGCTCTCGGAGATAATAGACCAGTATGAAGCCGAAATCATTCAGCAAGCGTTCCATACCCACAAGGGAAATAAAACACTTACGGCAAAAGCTCTTGGGATTTCTGTCAGAAATCTATATTACAAAATGGAAAAACTAAAACTGTGAAAGTTTTTGCACGCAAGTAATTGCGCACTATGAAAAAAACTGCACGGAATTTTCTGATTTATTTTAATTTAAGCGAGACTCCACTTCTAACATGAAATTTTTTTCAATTTGTTATAGGCTATAGTTGCCCAACATATTAACCAGCATCTCCTTTTTTTGGATAAAAACGCTCTCATTATGTATTTTATTGGCATGTTATTTGCATATTTACAGGTGTATGGATTTTTCAAGGGAACCATTCCCCATAGGGAAAATATCATGTGAGTAGCGGATTTTATTTAAAATGAACGTAGGAACAAGTAAGAATGAGGAGAAATTCAGTGTCCTCATATCTGACATGTATTAAAACATCTAGGGAGGATTCCTTTATGGAAATTTTTAAATATCTTGAGAAGTATGATTACGAGCAACTGCTATTCTGTCAGGACAAACAATCGGGTTTGAAAGCGATTATTGCCATTCATGATACAACATTAGGGCCTGCGCTTGGAGGCACAAGGATGTGGACGTATGCATCTGAAGAAGATGCCATTGAAGATGCCTTAAGGCTTTCGCGAGGAATGACATATAAGAACGCCGCTGCCGGCTTGAATTTAGGCGGGGGGAAGACCGTCATCATCGGCGATCCGCGTAAGGATAAAAATGAAGAGATGTTCCGTGCATTCGGAAGGTATATCCAAGGGCTGAATGGGCGTTATATAACAGCTGAAGATGTAGGTACAACGGTTGAGGATATGGATCTCATTCATGAGGAGACGAATTTTGTCACTGGGATTTCCCCTGCATTCGGTTCTTCGGGTAATCCTTCCCCTGTAACTGCATATGGGGTATACCGCGGTATGAAGGCTGCTGCAAAAGAGGCATTCGGAACTGATTCCTTAGAAGGCAAGGTGGTTGCGGTCCAAGGCGTCGGGAATGTTTCTTATAACTTATGCCGTCACCTTCATGAGGAGGGCGCAAAGCTGATCGTTACGGATATCAATAAAGAAAGCGTGGCCCGTGCGGTTGAATCCTTTGGGGCGACTGCAGTGAATCCTGATGAAATTTATGGAGTCGACTGTGATATCTATGCACCTTGTGCATTAGGGGCTGTCATAAATGATCATACAATCAATCAAATCAAGGCGAAGGTCATTGCAGGTGCGGCCAATAATCAATTAAAGGAACCTGTTCATGGCGATCAAATTCATGAAAAAGGTATTATATATGCTCCTGATTATGTAATTAATGCAGGTGGAGTCATAAACGTGGCCGATGAGCTTTTAGGGTATAATCGGGAAAGAGCCCTTAAGAAAGTGGAAACGGTTTATGATACAATTGAAAGAGTCATCGAGATTGCAAAACGTGATCAAATCCCAACTTATAAAGCGGCGGATAGGATGGCAGAGGAGCGAATTGCTCGCATGAGGAATTCAAGGAGCCAATTCTTGCAAAATGAAAAGCATATCTTGAATGGAAGAAAATGAATGTAGTTTTACAAGATTAGATTCCTGTGTTTTTTTAAATAAACACAGGAATTTTCAACATGAATAACGTAATAAACATAGGGCAAGTAAAAATGGTGCCAATAGTATGTATTTGTGAGGAGGAGTGGTTTTGGCTGAAGAATTTGACCTCGTTATCCTCGGAGGAGGAACAGGCGGGTATGTAGCGGCAATAAGGGCTGCTCAATTAGGATTGAAAACGGCTGTCGTGGAGAAAGGCAAGCTCGGCGGAACGTGTCTACATAAAGGCTGTATCCCTTCGAAAGCACTTTTAAGGAGTGCGGAAGTTTATCAGACTGCAGTGAAAAGTGAGGAATTCGGTATTGTTACCGGGGATGTAAAGGTAGATTTCCTTAAGGTGCAGGAAAGAAAGAATAAAGTCGTCGATCAACTCTATAAAGGTGTTCAGCACTTGATGAAACAAGGAAAGATAACGGTTTATGAAGGGTTAGGGCGTATACTTGGTCCTTCTATATTTTCACCGATGCCTGGGACAATTTCCGTGGAAATGAATGATGGCAGTGAAAATGAAATGCTCATTCCCCAGAATGTCATCATTGCAACGGGTTCGCGTCCAAAGACACTGCCCGGTTTAGCGATTGATGGGGAATTGGTGCTTACATCGGATGAAGCTCTAAAGCTTGAGAGCCTGCCAAAATCAATGATTATTGTAGGCGGTGGAGTTATCGGCATTGAATGGGCTTCGATGCTTAATGATTTTGGTGTGGAAGTGACAGTAGTGGAATATGCAGATAGAATCATCCCGACTGAAGACCATGATATTTCCAGTGAAATGCTTCGTCTCTTAACGAAAAAAGGCGTCAAGTTCGTTACAGGTGCCAAGGTATTGCCTGAAACCCTGAAAACGGATGCTTCAGTATCCATTTCTGCTGAAGTCAAAGGTTCGGTAGAGGAATTCTCAGCTGAAAAAATGCTGGTTTCCGTAGGCAGATCAGCAAATGTTGAAGGGATCGGCCTTGAAAATACGGAAATTGTGAAAGAAAAAGGTTTTATTGAAACCAATGACTTCTTCCAAACGAAGGAATCACATATATATGCGATCGGTGATTGTATCGGCGGTCTGCAATTGGCTCACGTTGCCTCCCATGAAGGTATTACGGCCGTTGAACATATCGCAGGCCAAAAACCGGAACGGCTGGATTATTCGCTCATTTCAAAATGTGTGTATTCAAGCCCTGAAGCTGCAAGTGTCGGTTTGACGGAAGAACAGGCAAACAAGGAAGGCTATGATCTTAAAATTGGGAAATTCCCATTCCGTGCAGTTGGTAAGGCCCTTGTTTTCGGGGAAGCGGATGGCTTTGTAAAAATCATCGCCGATAAGAAATCGGATGATATACTGGGCGTTCATATGATCGGGCCACATGTTACGGATATGATTTCTGAAGCGGGACTTGCAAAAGTGCTTGATGCGACACCTTGGGAAATAGGCAAGACAATTCATCCGCACCCAAGTCTTTCTGAAGCAATCGGAGAAGCGGCCCTTGCTGTCGATGGACGTGCCATTCATTCTTAAAGAATAAGGTCAGGAGGTTTTATGATGGTAGAAAAACGTCATGAACAATTAGGCTTAAATGAGGAAACGGTTTTAGATATGTACCGGACAATGCTTTTGTCCCGCAGAATTGATGAGCGCATGTGGCTTTTAAACCGATCCGGGAAAATTCCCTTCGTGATTTCCTGCCAGGGGCAAGAAGCTGCACAGGTTGGGGCAGCGTTTGCGCTTGATCGGCAAAAGGATTATGTACTGCCTTATTATCGGGATGTAGGTGTGGTACTTACCTTCGGAATGACCGCAAAAGACTTGATGCTTTCGGGTTTCGCCAAAGAGGAAGATCCCAATTCCGGCGGGCGCCAAATGCCTGGTCATTTCGGTCAAAAGAAAAATAGGATCGTCACTGGATCATCGCCTGTAACGACACAGGTCCCGCATGCTGTTGGAATTGCCCTTGCAGGGAAGATGGAAGGTAAGGATTTGGTAACATTCGTAACGTTTGGGGAAGGTTCATCCAATCAAGGCGATTTTCATGAAGGGGCCAACTTTGCAGGTGTGCACAAGCTACCGGTCATTTTCATGTGTGAAAATAATAAATATGCAATTTCAGTTCCTATTGAGAAACAGCTATCGTGTGAAAATGTTTCTGACAGGGCGATTGGCTATGGGATGCCTGGAATAACGGTGGATGGCAATGATCCATTGGAAGTGTATGCAGCGGTGAAAGAAGCGGCTGACCGTGCCCGAAGGGGAGAAGGCCCTACACTGGTGGAGACCGTTTCATACAGGCTCACACCTCATTCAAGTGATGATGATGACCGAAGCTACCGGACTGCGGACGAAGTGGCTGAAGCCAAAACGAAGGATTCCATAATGACATTTGGAGCGTATTTAAAAGAAGTGGGAATCATGGATGATGACCTTGAGAAACAAATGAATGATGAAGTCATGAAGATAGTCAACGAAGCAACCGATTATGCTGAAAATGCTCCATATCCGAAGGCTGAAAGTGCTATGAATCATGTGTATGCACAAAAGTAAGGGGGTAATAGAATGCCAGTGATTTCATATATAGATGCCGTGACAATGGCAATGAGGGAAGAGATGGAACGTGATTCCCGTGTATTCGTATTGGGTGAGGATGTAGGAAAAAAAGGTGGGGTCTTTAAAGCCACTAATGGTTTATACGACCAATTCGGTGAAGCCAGGGTCATCGATACCCCGCTCGCTGAATCTGCAATTGCAGGAGTGGGCATTGGAGCCGCCATGTATGGGCTTCGGCCGATAGCTGAGATGCAATTCGCTGATTTCATCATGCCTGCCATTAACCAAATCGTTTCAGAGGCAGCCAAAATTAGATATCGTTCTAATAATGACTGGAGCTGCCCAATGGTAATCCGTGCTCCATATGGCGGAGGGATTCATGGAGCTCTTTATCATTCACAATCGGTTGAAGCAATCTTTGCCAATCAGCCGGGTTTGAAAATAGTGATGCCTTCCACTCCTTATGATGTAAAGGGTTTGCTTAAAGCTGCCATTCGTGACGAAGACCCAGTGCTTTTCTTTGAACATAAACGGGCGTACCGCTTGATCAAGGGTGAGGTACCTACTGAAGATTATGTACTTCCCATCGGTAAGGCGGATGTGAAAAGGGAAGGGGAAGACATTACTGTCATCTCCTATGGCCTTTGTGTGCATTTTGCCCTTCAGGCAGCAGAAAAATTAGCTGCAGATGGAATTTCTGCACATGTTCTTGACTTGCGTACCGTCTATCCTTTGGATAAGGATGCCATCATAGAAGCGGCTTCTAAAACGGGGAAAGTATTACTGGTTACGGAAGATAATAAAGAAGGAAGCATCATGAGTGAGGTCGCAGCCATCATTGCCGAGCATTGCCTTTTTGATTTGGATGCCCCTGTAAAACGATTGGCCGGACCTGATGTACCAGCCATGCCATATGCGCCTACGATGGAAAAACAATTTATGGTGAATCCTGATAAAGTGGAAAAAGCAATGAGGGAATTGGCCGAGTATTAATGACTGTTAAGAAGGAGGAACGAATTATGGCTATGGAATTAATGAAGATGCCTCAACTAGGCGAAAGTGTCACAGAGGGAACCATCAGTAAATGGCTAGTGAAGCCTGGGGATCATGTCACGAAATACGACCCGCTAGCTGAAGTGATGACGGATAAAGTAAATGCTGAGGTTCCTTCTTCCTTTACGGGCATCATCAAGGAATTGAAAGCTGATGAGAATCAAACATTGGCAGTCGGGGAAGTCATTTGCTCGATTGAAGTTGAAACGGCAAAGACGGATAACGATAATGCTGGGCAAGCTGTTTCTCAGAGTGAGGAAAATGTTGATGCACCTGTTACAAGGGAAGTGCAGCAAGCGGCCGAACCATCAAGGAAAGCTCGCTATTCGCCTGCCGTATTAAAACTTTCCCAGGAGCATGGAATAGATCTTTCAAAAGTTAAAGGAACGGGGAATGAGGGACGGATCACCCGTAAAGATTTACTGAAACTTGTTGAATCAGGGAATCTTCCTAAGGCGGATGAGCCTTCCGTGATATCCGATTCGGCTCCAAAAGAGATTGTCCCTCAAGTTAGTCGTCAAACCAGTCCAGTAACAAACGTGCCGACTGCTGCTGGTGACAAGGAAATACCTGTTACCGGAATCCGTAAGGCAATTGCGTCCAATATGTTGAAAAGTAAGCACGAAATCCCGCATGCTTGGACGATGGTGGAAGTTGACGCTAGCAATATGGTGAAGTTGCGTGATAATCTAAAATCCGACTTTAAACAAAAAGAAGGCTATAATTTAACGTACTTTGCCTTTTTCGTAAAAGCGGTTGCTCAAGCCCTTACGGAATTTCCAGAGCTCAATTCGATGTGGGCAGGCGAAAAAATCATACAAAAGAAAGAAATCAATATATCAATAGCCGTTGCAACTGAAGATGCCTTATTTGTACCGGTCATTAAAAATGCGGATGAAAAATCAATCAAAGGTATAGCGAGGGAGATACAGGAACTTGCATCCAAAGTGAAGTCGGGTAAGTTAAAAGCAGAGGATATGCAAGGTGGTACGTTCACTGTTAATAACACTGGCTCATTCGGTTCTGTCCAGTCCATGGGAATCATCAATTATCCACAGGCGGCCATTTTACAAGTTGAAACGATTGTAAAACGCCCAGTGGTCATAAATGACATGATTGCAGTACGAGATATGGTGAATCTCTGTTTATCACTTGATCATCGTGTTTTGGACGGACTGGTTTGCGGACGATTCCTCGCGAGGGTTAAAGAAATCATCGAAAAGATTTCCAAAGATAACACTTCCATATACTAAAATGAAGAAAAGGAAGGCCCGAAGGTTATTCCTTTAGACTGTAGGCAAACTCGATGAATCGAGTTTGCCTACAGTTTTTTTATGATTGGTACAATTTGAACGTTGTTTGGAACTCCAGGCATAGGGTCTCCCTGGACGCGCTATTCTAAGCAGGAGTCCCGCAAACCCGTTCCAATCATCATTGTTTTAAAATTTTGATGGAAACCATATCTAAGGTGATGAGGGTGGTTCCTGAACATCATTTAGTCTAGCAGTTATCGATTTCCCTTTCACTTTTGATTTAGTCAAAGATGAAGTATGCCGAAGTCGTTCAGCAAAGTTTAACCCTGTTTTCTCTTTTCCGTAGAAAAACATCGACAAAAATTTTATTTTTGATATTATTTTATTAAGAGCTGTTCTAATACAGATCAGGGGCTGTACTTGATTTATAAAGAGGCGAAATAGGATAGTGTTTTCCCTTATAACAGATTTGCTAATTTCTATTGTCTTAAATTTCAAGAAAAATATGGTAGAATGTTAGTATAATCCAGATTAAATTGACGGGAGGGTGGTTTTCTTATCCAAAACTGACTGAGCGTTCGTTCTCCCAATGAAGGGAAAGGGCGTATGAGGCGGCAAAAGATAAGAAAGCGATTACAGATGGAACTGAAAGATGTAAAAAACATAACCTTTCCTAAGCCTTCTTTTGAAGAGTGGAAAGAAGCTGCGGAAGCAAGTTTAAAAGGGAAAAGTATAGAAAAGCTAAAAACGAATACATATGAGGGCATCACTTTATATCCGCTCTATACAGAAAAGGCGGAATCAACGGAAAAAGTAGCTGAATTGCCAGGATTCTTCCCTTTCACCCGAGGAACGTCCCCAACGGGATATCATGAAAAACCTTGGCTTGTCGTTCAACCTGTAAGCGGTATCACGGCGGAAGAAGCAAATGAAAAGATGAAGGCTTCATTCAAGCGCGGTCAAAATGTCGTGGCATACCCTGCACGATTGCTTGCCGAGGGAGCAAGGGCTGAAAAATTGTTTAAGGATATCCCATTAAAAGAAATCCCGGTTTTCATTGACCTTAAGGGGAAACAAAAAGGATTATTCCCTCAATTCAAAGCGATTGCCGAAGCACAAAATACCCAATTGACAGGCGTTATTGCTGAGGATCCCATTGCAGAATGGCTCATTTGCGGTCAGCTGCCAGAAGATACGGATAACTATTTTGCAGACTGGCTGAAGACGATCCAAGATTATCAGAAGGTAGGCAGGGATTTAAAAACAGTTTTGATTAATACGGCAGTCTACCATAATGGAGGAGCCAATGCCGTACAAGAAATAGCTTACGGATTATCGGCAGCCGTCCAATATCTATTGGAAGGGCAAAAGCAAGGGCTTTCTATTGCTTCGGTTTCCGAAAAAATAGTATTCTCTTTTGCTGTGGATTCAAATTACTTCATGTCCATCGCTAAGCTACGGGCTGCAAGAAGGCTTTGGGCAGGTCTTGCAGAAGCTTTCGATACAGCATCTGACCATTTTAAAATGGCGATACATGCCGTTACTTCCGAGTTGACAGAAACTCTATACGATCAGCACGTCAATATTCTTCGGACAACAAACCAAGCTTTCGCTGCCGCTATTGGAGGCATTCAATATCTTCAAATTCATCCATTCACACACGCAACTGGTGAAACCGATGATTTCTCAGAAAGAATTGCCCGTAATACTCACTTGATTTTAAAAGAAGAAACAAATATCACAACAGTGGTCGATCCTGCTGGCGGTTCATGGTATGTTGAGCAACTAACGGATGAATTGGCTGAAAAGGCCTGGGCGAAATTCCTTGAAATCGATGCAGCTGGAGGGATTCTTGAGCTAATTAAACAAGGCACCCTTCAGAAGGAAATAGCTGAAGTTTACCATGAAAAAGTTCAAAATGCGGCTTTCAGAAAAGAAAGTATCATCGGAACGAATGTATATCCGAATCCCGCTGATAAGATTAAAACCACGACACAGGATAACCATGTGTCATATATGAAAGTTGAGAAGCCGGTTGGCATTACCCCACTTGACTTGGATCGGGTATCCATTCAGTTCGAACAGTTAAGACTACGCAGTGAAAAGTATAAAGAAATAAGTGGAACGGCTCCAACTATTGGTTTAATTAATTTGAAAAATCTTAAATCCTATAAACCTCGTGCAGATTTCGTTACAAGTCTTGCTGCAGCAGGTGGTATTGAAACAATCGGCAGTAAGGGGTGTCAGACCGTTGAGGAAGCAGTCGATTATGTAGCTGCGACCAAGCTCCCTATCTATTGTATTTGCGGCAGTGATGGTGACTATTCGGAATTAGCGCCAATCACCATTAAAGAAATTAAAAAGCAATTCCCTGAAATCACTATTTATAGTGCCGGCAAGCAGCAAGAAGAATTTGAGATTACACTTAGTGAAGCCGGGGTCAAAGATTTTATCCATGTCAAAACGAATGCAATAGCCATATTATCGGAATTATTGCAGAAGCTGGGGGTGAACTGAAATGAAAAAACCGAATTTTTCTACTATAAATCCTGCTAAGTCTGAGGTTAAAGGTACGGTGGAAGCATGGAAAAGGGAAGCCGAAAAAGCCGTTGGGAAAAACATTGAGGGTCTTTTGTTTGAAACCAATGAACAAATAAAAATCAAACCGCTTTATATTGAGGAAGATAATCGTAACTTGGAGCATATGGAAAGTGTGCCAGGCATCGCTCCTTTTACAAGAGGACCCTATCCTTCGATGTATGTCAATCGTCCTTGGACGGTACGTCAGTATGCAGGTTTTTCGACTGCTGAGGAATCCAATGCGTTTTACAGACGTAACCTGGCGATGGGGCAAAAAGGGCTCTCAGTTGCCTTTGATTTAGCTACACACCGCGGTTATGACTCAGATCATCCACGCGTTGTCGGTGATGTGGGGAAGGCGGGAGTTGCCATTGATTCAATTCTTGACATGAAAATCCTGTTTGACGGCATTCCGCTTGATCAAATGTCCGTGTCAATGACAATGAACGGCGCAGTATTACCCATCCTTGCATTTTATATCGTGACAGCTGAAGAACAAGGCGTAACACAGGATAAGCTTTCAGGCACGATTCAAAATGACATCTTAAAGGAATACATGGTTCGGAATACGTATATCTACCCACCTGAAATGTCCATGAAAATCATAGCTGATATATTTGAGTATACATCCAAATATATGCCAAAATTCAATTCCATTTCCATCTCCGGTTATCATCTTCAAGAAGCGGGGGCGCCGGCTGATATCGAACTTGCCTATACGTTGGCGGATGGGCTTGAGTATGCACGTACCGGAATGAAAGCAGGTATTGATATCGATAAATTCGCACCACGCCTGTCATTCTTCTGGGCTGTAGGAATGAACTATTTCATGGAAGTGTCGAAAATGCGGGCGGCTCGTTTCATTTGGTCAAAACTGATGAAACAATTCGAGCCGAAAAATAATAAAGCGATGGCATTGAGAACCCATTCCCAAACCTCCGGCTGGAGCCTCTCCGAGCAGGATCCGTTTAATAATGTCGCAAGGACCCTTATTGAAGCGCATGCCGCTGCACTTGGGCATACACAGTCCCTGCATACGAACGCATTGGATGAGGCCATTGCCCTGCCAACGGATTTCTCGGCACGCATTGCACGTAACACACAGCTATATCTGCAGGAGGAAACGGGAATCACAAAAGTAATCGATCCATGGGCGGGTTCATACTATGTAGAATCACTCACAAATGAATTGATCGAACGGGCATGGGCTCACATAGAAGAAATCGAAGGCCTTGGCGGAATGGCGAAGGCTATTGAAACCGGCCTTCCAAAAATGAGGATCGAGGAAGCCGCTGCAAAGCGTCAGGCTAAAATCGATTCTCAAGATGAAACGATCGTAGGCGTAAATAAGTATCGTTTGAAAAAAGAAGATCCGATTGAAATACTGGAGATAGATAATACAGCAGTTCGCGAAAGTCAGCTTAAGCGTTTGAGCGAATTAAAAGCGAAACGTGATCAGGAAAAGGTGGATGAAGCCCTTCAAGCGCTATCCATGGCTGCCAGAACTGGCGAAGGTAACCTTCTTGAACTGGCTGTGAAAGCTGCAAGAGTACGTGCTTCATTAGGTGAAATCTCCGATGCGATCGAAGAGGTTGCTGGACGTCACAAAGCAACGATCCGTTCTATCAGCGGCGTATACAGCTCGGCATACTCAAAGGAATCAGAAATTGAGGAAGTCATCCGCATGACTGAAGAGTTTCTTGAAAATGAAGGAAGAAGACCGCGTTTGTTAATGGCTAAAATGGGTCAGGACGGTCATGATCGTGGAGCTAAAGTAGTCGGAACGGGGTTTGCGGATTTGGGCTATGATGTCGATATCGGTCCATTATTCCAAACACCGAAAGAAACCGCCATCCAGGCCGTGGAAAATGATGTGCATGTAGTCGGAATGAGTTCGCTTGCTGCCGGCCATAAAACATTGTTGCCGCAGCTTATGACGGAACTGAAGAACTTGGGACGTGAGGACATTATAGTGATCGTAGGCGGCGTCATCCCTGCACAGGATTATGATTACCTAATGGAAAATGGCGCTACAGCCATTTTTGGACCTGGTACGGTCATTCCACAGGCAGCAAAGAAAGTGCTTCAGGAAATATACAATCGCCTCGGATATGAGGAAGTGGCTCAATAATGAGTGAAGACAAGAAGCCCGAATGGGTCGATCCTAACAATCAGGAAGGTTTTGCTTCTTCATTAAAGCCAGGTGTAGAATTAGCAGCAAGCCATAACAAACCTTCTAAAAGCAAATTCGTCAAAAAACATAATGTAAACATACCGATCCATGAACTTAAAGAGGGAATCATAAAAGGTGATAGGGCCAAGCTAGCTAAAGGGATTACATTGGTTGAAAGCAATGCATCCCACCACTTGGATCATGCACAGGAATTATTGCATGCCATCCTTCCTCATACAGGAAATTCGATTCGCATCGGGATTTCCGGGGTGCCCGGTGCCGGAAAAAGTACCTTCATAGAGGCGTTCGGAACCTACTTATGTGACAGGGGCCATAAGGTTGCCGTTCTAGCCGTCGATCCAAGCTCTTCGATCAATGGCGGAAGTATACTAGGCGATAAGACAAGGATGGAGGAGCTGGCAAGAAACCCCCATGCCTTCATAAGACCCTCTCCATCCGAAGGCACCTTAGGAGGAGTTCACCGCAAAACGAGGGAAACGATGTTGCTTTGTGAAGCGGCAGGATTTGACGTGATACTGATTGAAACTGTCGGTGTCGGTCAGAGTGAAGCTATAGTTCGAAGTATGGTTGACTTCTTCATGCTCCTTGTCCTTACTGGTGCCGGAGATGAATTACAAGGGATGAAAAAAGGGATTCTGGAACTTGTGGACGGAATTGTGGTCAATAAAGCTGACGGAGAGAACATTCCGCTGGCGATTAGGACGAAGTCCGAATATAGCAGAATCTTGCACTTCCTTCAGCCAGCAACAAAGGGATGGGCAGGAAAGGCATATACTTGTTCAGCCATAACCGGTAAAGGAATTCCTGAGCTTTGGGATGTAATGAATGAATTTTCCGATTTGACCAAGGAATCGGGTGTTTTTCAAGAACGGAGAAGAATGCAATCTAGGGAATGGCTTTATTCATTGATGGATCACCAGCTTAAAACGATGTTTTATAAAAATGAAACCGTCAAGAGTCTTCTCCCAATTCTCGAGAATCAAGTGATGTCAGGGAATAAAACGGTCACTGCTGCTGTTAAGCAGGCCTTTCAATCTTTTACCGATACATTTAAGTCAAATTAAAAAGAAATGGGATGGGGCAGGCGTGGATTGTCTCCCATGCCTGCCCCATCCTTTTGTAAGTCTTGTTGTTACACACATGATTCCCGCTTACCTTTCGTTTTAAACGTGTTCAGAAATGGTTTATGCAGTTTTGACAGGTAAATTTATTGAATCACGAAGTGGCAATTGTTATGATAGGATTGAAGAGAAAACTTGGAAGGGGAACATGCCATGAATATGGATTTTAATTTTTTAATGAACGACGTAGTCAAACAGGCTCGCGATGAGATAAAGACTGCTGGATATACAGAATTGACTACTCCCGAGGAAGTAGAGGAAGTATTTGCACAAAAAGGAACGACACTTGTTATGGTCAACTCCGTTTGTGGCTGCGCCGGGGGAATAGCTAGACCTGCAGCGGCACATGCAATCCATAATGATAAACGCCCAGATCAGCTTGTAACCGTTTTTGCTGGGCAAGATAAAGAGGCGACGGAGAAAGCCCGTGATTATTTCGAAGGATATCCGCCGTCATCTCCATCATTTGCATTGCTTAAGGATGGAAAAATCATCACGATGATAGAGCGCCATGAAATTGAAGGACACCACCCGATGTCTGTAGTAGAAAAATTACAAGACTACTTCGATCAATATTGCGAAGAAGTGTAAACCATAGCGATAACCTAAAAACCCGCCCAATCGGCGGGTTTTTTTATTCATGAATCTGCATAAATAAGGAACGTTTAGGAAAGAAGATAGATAAGGAAGCCGAAATATTCCCTTTAAGGAAAAGCGCGAATCCAGAAATGGAATTATAGTAATATTCTGAAAAATGAATCTATTATTTACGTTATTGAATAATTATTAGAGTGTGTTAAAATACACATTAGTGTATGAATATTAGTTATTCGAATTTTAACTAAACCAAATTTAATAACAAGAGAATTGAAAATATCATTTTGGAGGAATAATAATGAAGTTGAAAAAGCAGTTAGCATTGTTGCTTACTTCTGTTTTATTAGTAGGTATTTTAGCGGCATGCGGAACATCAGAGAAAGAAGATAAGAACACAGCTGACAAAGAAGACAAAAAGGTTCTGGTAATGGGAACATCTGCGGATTATCCGCCATTTGAATTTGTTGAAACGTCTAAAAGTGATGAAATTCAAGGATTTGACATTGATATCGCTAAAGCAATCGGAAAAAAATTAGGTTATGAGGTCCAAGTGAAGGACATTGACTTTAATAGTCTTGTGCCTGCTTTGGAAAATAAATCGGTCGATTTCGTTATCTCTGGAATGACTCCAACTGAAAAACGTGAGCAATCAGTCGATTTCAGTGACATTTACTATACAGCTAAAAACATGATCATCACGACAGAGGACAGTAAGATCAAAACTGTTGAAGATTTAAAAGGGAAAACGGTAGGCGTACAGCTTGCATCCATCCAGGAGACATTGGCAAATGATTTGAATAAATCCCAAAATATCGGGATGAAAGTTGAAAAACGGAATCGTATTCCTGAAGTTGTTCAAGAAATGTCAACAGGACGTTTTGACGCCGTGATCATGGAAGATACTGTTGCTAAAGGCTACTTGAAAGATAATAAAGAGTTGGTGGGCCATTTGATCGAGTCTGGTGATCAAGATGCCGGTTCGGCAATCGCTTTCCAAAAAGGAAGCAAGTTAACTGAAGAATTCAATGCCGAGTTGAAAAAAATGATGGAAAATGGCGAAATGGAAAAATTAATATTAAAATGGTTCGGTGGCAGTGAAACTGAATAAAACGGAGAGATGAAAAGCGTTCAGAATGCCTTCTGAACGTTTTTCCGCGCTTTATTGTTAAAAAAAATAAAGCAGGAGAAAGGACCGATAATGGTCTTCATAAGAGAGGATGAATGGAGTGAATCTGGAATTTGAAAGGATTATGCCTTCCCTTCCATATATCCTGGAGGGGATACCCACTACATTAAAGGTTGTAGCGGTAGCGGCAGTAATCGGATTTGTTTTGGGAATATTATTATCTATACTTAAAATCAGCAGAATCAAGCCATTGAATTGGATTGCTGACTTTTATACATCCATTTTTCGCGGTACTCCTTTGGTGCTGCAATTAATGCTGATTTATTTTGGTTCGCCACAAATATTAGGGATTCAAATCGAAGCGTTCCAAGCAGCATTTTTAGCATTCGGGCTAAATTCAGCGGCATATATTTCTGAAATTATCAGGGGCGGCATTTTAGCGGTCGATAAAGGCCAACGAGAGGCTGCACTTGCACTTGGGGTTCCCTATTCAGGGATGATGCTTAATATTATCCTTCCGCAGGCCATCAAGAATATCCTGCCATCCCTTGTTAACGAATTGATTTCCTTAACGAAGGAATCAGCCGTTGTCACAATTATTGGATTAGGGGATATCATGCGCCGTGCTTATATTGTCGGCGGTGAGACATATAAATTCTTCGAGCCGATTTTATTTGCCGGTCTCATTTATTATGTGATGGTCATGATTCTCACCATCTTGGGCAAAGTGATTGAAAGGAGAATGAGACGCAGTGATTAAAATTGATGGACTTAAAAAAAATTATGGTAAGCTCGAGGTTTTAAAAGGAATCAGCACCGAGATAGGACAGGGTGAAGTGGTAGCGATCATCGGTCCATCCGGTTCGGGAAAATCAACTTTCTTGCGCTGCATCAATATGCTTGAAACTCCAACTGATGGTCAAATCAGGTTTAAAGATCAAATCATCACTGAAAAAAAGACCAATATCATGAAGGTGCGTGAAAATGTCGGAATGGTATTTCAGCATTTTCATTTATTTCCACATAAAACCGTACTGGAGAATCTGATATATGCACCTATGAAGGTGAAAAAACTATCAAAGGCCGAGGCTGTAAAACAAGCTCGTGAGCTCTTGACTAAAGTCGGTTTGGCCGATAAAGAATCTACTTATCCGAATCGTCTGTCAGGCGGACAAAAACAAAGGGTCGCGATTGCACGGGCATTGGCAATGAACCCGGAAGTAATGCTTTTCGATGAGCCGACTTCAGCGCTTGATCCCGAAATGGTAAAAGAAGTGCTCGAGGTTATGAAGTCACTGGCACATACGGGGATGACCATGCTGATCGTAACGCATGAAATGGGATTTGCCAAAGAAGTGGCCGATCGAGTACTATTCCTGGACGGGGGTCTGCTCGTTGAGGAAAGTGCTCCTGAAGAATTCTTTTCCAATCCGAAAAGCCAGCGTGCAAAAGACTTCTTGGAAAAAGTTTTATAAGTTAAAGTAAATAGTATATAATTGTGAAAAAAGGTAACGTTTAGGTTACCTTTTTTATTTTTTTCCTATAATGTATTTTTGCGTGAATGTATTTAGAAAAATTGGAAATTTAACTCGCAAAGGACTGTGAAAATATCTCATTTCCTGATAGTATTATAATAGATTGAGAAAGAGCCAGGTGATACATAACAATGTTTAAAATCGGATACAGGACGATTAAAACTGCTTTGGGGGCCACCCTGGCAATTATTATTGCACAAATGCTTAATCTCGAATATTTCTCTGCTGCGGGAATCATTGCGATCTTATGCATTCAAGTTACGAAAAAAAAGTCGGTGTATGCCTCCTGGCACCGGTTATTAGCTTGTTTGATTGCAATGGCCTATGCATCCCTATTGTTTCAGTTCATCGCATTCCACCCGCTGGTAATAGGTTTGATCCTCTTGATTTTCATTCCAACGACAGTTGCCTTGAAGATTAATGAGGGGATTGTGACGAGCAGCGTCATCATCATGCACCTATATGGGTCGGGTGATATCACTTTTTCCCTGCTGATCAATGAAACGATATTAATTGCAGTAGGAGTTGGAGTGGCGCTTGTCATGAATCTGTACATGCCCAGTGTCGATGACAAACTGCTGGCCTATCAGGAAAGTATCGAAACTAATTTTAGTGCGATCTTGATGGGGATTGTCCGCTACTTAAGGGATAATGATCACACATGGGATGGTAAGGAAATCACCGAAACGGCCAATCTTCTTAATCAGGCCAAAAGCCTCGCCTTCAGGGATGTGGAAAATCATTTTTTAAGGGAAGAAGACCTGTATTACCATTATTTCAAAATGCGTGAAAAGCAGTTTGAAATAATTGAACGAATTCTTCCCCTAGTCACGAATATCCCGTTGGTCGTCAAGCAAAGCGGGATAGTGGCTGATTTTATAGAAGATTTGGCAGAAAACGTCCACCCGCAAAATACGGCCATTCTTTATCTGAAAAAGCTTGAAGAAATGGAGATTCATTTTAGGGGGATGGCACTGCCGCAGACACGGGAAGAGTTCGAATCCAGGGCCGCATTGCTGCAGCTCATGAAGGAAATGGAGCGCTATTTATTGTTGAAGCATTCTTTCAAGGGGTTGCCCAAGCTGACCAGCAACCGAATGAAAAAGAGGCACTTGGCTTAAACTAAGCAAAAAAGTAAAGGAATTGATACAAATGAAATGGATCCTTACTTTGTTGCTTATGCTATCTTTGTGGCCGCTTCAGGTACAAGCCCAACCTCAGTCGGTCAAGCCTGGCGATCCGTTTATCATCATCAATAAAGCCAACAATAAATTGGCGTTCATTGATGATAACGAGGTCAAGGAGATTCTGCCGGTCGGTACGGGAAAGAGTCAGGAACTGACGCCTGAAGGTATTTTCACGGTAAAAGTAAAAGCGGTCAATCCATATTACCGGAAAAAGAATATTCCTGGAGGCGATCCAAGAAACCCTCTGGGGTCGCGGTGGATTGGATTCGATGCACGAAATACCGATGGGAGGATTTACGGCATTCATGGTACGAATCAGCCATCATCAATTGGTAAATACATATCAAATGGCTGTGTACGGATGCATAAATCCGATGTAGAGCGATTGTACGAAAAAGTCCCCATCGGCACTAAGGTGTTGATCACCATATCGGCCGAGGATTTCAAAACGTTGGCAAAGAAAAATGGAGCGATAAAATAAAGAGAGGGAAGCTTTGCTCCCCTCCCCATCACGGTGTCTATTACAAAAGAAATGCGATACCTGATAATAAGCTTGTTAATAACATTGAGATAAGCATTAAATAAACGACGATTTTTCTGATTTTCTTGTTTCCCATATGCCCTCTCCCTTAAAACAGTTTAATTGATTTTATTTTAACTTGAACATTTAGTAGAAACAAGTAAAAGTATAATGTTCATATTATTCCGAATCTTAAAAGGTTTTAATGCAAGATTAGTAGTATTTTAATGGAGTCATCCAATAATACATAGCATGGAGGTTTTTATGATGATTAAAAATATCGATCATATCGGTATTGCCGTCAAGTCACTGGATGAAGCATTGCCGCTTTACACGGAAACGTTGAAATTGCAACTTGAAGGAATCGAGACAGTGGAGAGCCAAGGAGTGAAAGTGGCCTTCATCCTGGCAGGCAATACGCGTTTGGAGTTGTTGGAAGCGTTGTCACCGGCAAGCCCAATCGCCAAATTCATCGAAAAACGCGGTGAAGGGATTCATCATGTGGCCCTTGGCGTCGATGACATCGAAGATAGAATAAAAGAAATCAAAGAATCTGGATTGCGCATGATTGATGATTCATCAAGAAAGGGAGCGCACAATGCGGATGTAGCTTTCGTTCATCCCAAGTCAACCGCGGGTGTATTATATGAGCTTTGTGAACAAGCATTATCAAAGGAGGAGCAGGAATGACAGACATATATGATACGATCAATGACCTATATGACAGACGCCGCAAAGTGGAAATGGGCGGCGGTGAAGAAAGAATCGATAAGCAGCATGAAAAGGGCAAACTTACTGCAAGGGAAAGAATTGAACTTTTAGTTGATCCGGGTACTTTCATAGAGCTTAATCCTTTTATCAAACACCGTAATACCAATTTTGGCATGGAAAAGGAAGAGGGACCTGGAGAAGGGGTTGTCACCGGTTACGGAAAGGTCAACGGCCGCGACATTTATCTGTTTTCACAGGATTTTACTGTTTTTGGCGGAGCACTCGGTGAAATGCATGCTCTGAAAATTGCCAATGTTATGGATTTAGCAGCGGAAAATGGAGCACCATTCATTGGTTTGAACGATTCTGGCGGGGCTCGTATTCAAGAAGGTGTAGTTTCGCTTGACGGATATGGCCAAATATTTTACCGGAATTCGATTTATTCAGGGGTCATTCCACAGATTTCGGTTATTATGGGACCTTGTGCAGGCGGAGCCGTATATTCCCCAGCCATAACCGACTTTGTCTTCATGGTTGAAAAAACGAGCCAAATGTTCATAACAGGGCCTAAAGTCATTGAAACGGTTACAGGTGAGAAGATTTCATCTGAAGGATTGGGTGGAGCGACTGTACATAATACCATAAGCGGTAATGCCCATTTCAAGGGGGCGTCTGAGGAGCAAGTATTGGCGGACGTTAGACGTCTCCTGAGCTATCTTCCACAAAATAATGAAGAGAAGCCGCCGGTTTTGGATGCGGACGATGGAGATGACTACCGTCCGGACTTAACGGATGTAGTACCTTATGAAGGGATCCGTCCATATGATGTTCGGAAAGTATTGGAGCAGGTTGTCGATGAGGATTCCTTTATGGAAGTTCAAGAGGGTTTTGCGAAAAACATAGTGGTCGGCTTGGCGCGCATCAAAGGGAAATCAGTGGGGCTTGTCTGTAACCAGCCAAAGGTGTTGGCAGGGGGGCTTGATATTGATTCATCAGATAAGGCTGCCCGTTTTATTCGTTTCTGTGACTCGTTTAACATTCCGCTAATTACGTTTGAAGACGTTTCGGGCTTCTTCCCGGGCGTTAAACAGGAACATGGCGGGATCATTCGTCATGGTGCAAAGCTCCTATATGCTTATTCGGAAGCGACAGTACCAAAATTGACGATCATCCTGCGTAAAGCATACGGAGGAGCTTACGTGGCACTTAATAGTAAATCCATCGGTGCGGATCTTACGTTTGCATGGCCGAATGCTGAAATCGCGGTAATGGGTTCTGCTGGAGCGGCAAATATCATTTTTGCCCGTGAAATACAAAATAGCGAAGATCCGGAGGCGACACGTGCAGCTAAAATTGAAGAATACCGTGAGAAGTTCGCCAATCCATATGTTGCCGCAAGTCTTGGAATGGTGGATGATGTTATTGATCCCCGTGAAACCAGGATTAAGATCATTCAATCTTTAGAAATGCTACGTAACAAAAAAGAAACTCGACCATGGAAAAAACACGGAAATATCCCGTTGTGATCAACATTGCAAGGAGCCCAAACTATCTGTTTTGGGCTCTTTTCCATACTGGGAAGATCTCATTTTAAAGAAAACCATAATAAGTCATCATTCACCTTTTTAACAAGGCCTTCTGGCAGGGAAATGACCAGCATGCTTTATCAGGCTGGGTTCTTCCTTTCACATTATTTGCCGGGGCGCGGCTTTTAGAAGTATAATTAAAGAGGAAAACTTTTTTGGAGGTTTTATTTTATGATTAATGAAGAACGTTTAGTTAATGAATTTATGGAATTGGTGCAGATTGATTCCGAAACGAAAAATGAAGCAGCCATCGCCAAAGTGCTGAAAGAAAAATTCGGGGCACTGGGTGTAGAAGTTTTTGAAGATGATACAACAGCAGTTACCGGTCATGGTGCAGGGAATTTAGTATGTACTTTAAAAGGAATGAAAGAAGGCGTGGATACCATTTATTTCACCTCCCATATGGATACGGTTGTTCCTGGGAACGGAATCAAGCCTTCCATCAAAGATGGATACATAGTGTCAGACGGAACGACCATTTTAGGGGCGGATGACAAAGCTGGATTAGCGGTCATGTTAGAAACGCTTAAAGTGTTGAAAGAACAGAATATCGAACATGGAACAATCGAATTCATCATAACAGTCGGTGAAGAATCTGGCTTGGTTGGTGCAAAGGCATTGGATCGCTCCCTTGTAATGGCTAAATTCGGTTTTGCACTTGATAGTGATGGAAAAGTGGGCAATGTGGTTGTTGCAGCACCTACTCAGGCGAAAGTGTCCGCAACCATTTTAGGCAAGACTGCTCACGCTGGTGTCGCTCCTGAGAAAGGCGTTTCGGCCATTACGATCGCTGCCAAAGCAATCTCTAGAATGCCATTAGGCAGAATCGACGAGGAAACGACAGCCAATATCGGACGTTTCCAGGGTGGACAGCAAACCAATATTGTTTGTGACCATGTGGAAATCCTTGCAGAAGCAAGATCCCTGATTCCTGAAAAAATGGAAATACAGGTAGCGAAAATGAAAGAGGCATTCGAGACTGCAGCCATTGAAATGGGCGGACGTGCTGAAGTTGAAGTTAACGTCATGTATCCTGGTTTTAAATATGGTGCTGGTGATCATGTAGTCGAAATCGCAAGGAAGGCAGCAGAGAAAATCGGCCGTCCATGCGAGCTGGTTAAAAGCGGCGGAGGAAGCGATGCGAATGTCATTGCAGGCTTTGGCATCCCTACTGTCAATCTCGCAGTGGGCTATGAAGATATCCATACTACGAATGAAAGAATTCCGGTTGAGGAATTAACGAAGCTAGCTGAAATGGTCGTCACTATCATCAAAGAAGTATCAGGGGAATAATCACCTGCAATATGACAGGGTAATGTAGGAGTTTTCAATCGAAGCATTTCTTGCGAAGGATGAGGAATATGCCTTGTCGATTGAACCCGTGAAATTCTTGATTTATACCCTTTGAACGGTGCCTTATTAAGTAATCGGTGTTGCCGTTTGATTACGACATTGATCAGCAAGAACTCGTATATATTTGGAAAGCGTTCAAAGTATTGAAGGAATACAGTCATCAATGACATGATGGCTGTTTTTCTTGGAGTGGAGCATCTATCACCGAGGTTACCAAAGATAAATAGGGGTACCTTAATAGAAATGGTTTTTTATTGTCCCTATTATCCGGTGTTTTTTATTTTTACAAGGATGTGACGGTCAAACATGAAGGACATGTATCCCAAAAATGGCAGGGTCATTCTCCATGTAGACATGAATAGTTTCTATGCTTCAGTGGAAATGTCATATGATGTTTCATTGAAAGGCAAACCGCTTGCCATTGCGGGCAATGTTGAAGAGAGAAGGGGGATAATCGTCACCTGCAGCTATGAGGCGAGGAAGTTCGGGGTTAAAACGACCATGCCGATTTGGCAGGCAAAAAAACTATGTCCTCAATTAGTCATTCAGAAACCGAATTTCGAGCGCTATCGAAAGGCATCACTGGCTATTTTCGATGTATTGAGGCAATATACAGAGATGGTTGAACCGGTTTCGATAGATGAGGGGTATCTGGATATTAGTGAATGCGCTGAATTGGGTTCGCCTTTAGATATAGCCAATAGCATTCAGGAAAGAATTTTTAATACGATGGATCTCCCTTGCAGCATCGGGATTGCCCCTAATAAATTTTTGGCCAAAACTGCTTCTGATATGAAGAAGCCAATGGGAATCACCGTGTTAAGGAAACGGGACATCCCGGAAAAGCTCTGGCCTTTACAAGTTGGCGAAATGCACGGCATCGGGGATAAGACCTCGGAAAAGCTTCAAACTATCGGGATAAAGACGATCAGGGACCTTGCACACGCCAATGATAGTCAACTTAAGCAGCTACTTGGTATCAATGGCATCCGTTTGAAGGATAGGGCTAATGGAATCGACCCCAGGGTAGTGGATCCCGAAGCGATTTTTGAGCATAAGAGCATTGGGAACTCGACAACTCTTCCGCATGACTCTGCCAACCAAAAAGAACTGATTGGTGTATTGGAAAAGCTTTCCGGTAAGGTAGCCGTCCGTTTGAGAAATAAACGCCTGCTTGGTCAAAAAATAGGTGTGACGATCCGTTACAAAGACCGCCGCACTATAACGAGAAGCAGAACGGTTCCTAATCCAGTTTTTGAAAAAAAGGATATTTTGGATGGAGCTATCGATCTATTCATGAAAAATTGGAATGGGGAAGGAATCAGGCTTCTTGGTGTCACTGCCTATGATGTCATCGAAAAAGAGTCGGCCTTCAAGCAACTGGATATTTTCTCCTTTCAAGAGGATGCAGAAAAAGAACCTCTGTATGAAGCGATGGAACACTTGCAAAATAAGTACGGAGAAAATATTATTAAAAAGGGATTACCCTTGAAAAATCGTTCAATTGGAACAGACACTAGCTTCAGTAAAGATTTCTTTGAGCAATCCAGGAGGAATGATCCTTCTTTTGACAAAGATTAGCGTACAAGCTGTGTAAAGATATAGAGAAGGGAAAGATGAATCATGACAAAACAGCAGATTGGCGTTATCGGACTAGCCGTAATGGGCAAGAACCTTGCATTTAATATTGAAAGCAGGGGATATTCAATTTCCGTGTATAATCGCTCAGGATCAAAAACGGACGAAATGATGAAGGAAGCGGAAGGCAAAAACGTAACAGCCGCTTATACGCTTGAAGAATTCGTCAATTCTTTGGAAACACCCCGCAAAATTTTATTGATGGTTAAAGCCGGAGCTGCAACGGATGCAACAATCGAGCAATTAAAACCGTTACTTGAAAAAGGTGATATCGTTATTGATGGAGGGAATACCTTCTTCAAGGACACTCAGCGCCGTAATGAGGAGTTAAGCAAGCTTGGCATCCATTTCATCGGTACAGGCGTGTCAGGAGGGGAAGAAGGAGCTCTGACAGGTCCATCCATCATGCCTGGAGGCCAAAAAGAAGCATATGAACTGGTTGCACCGATCTTGAAGGACATTTCAGCTAAGGTCGATGGGGATGCTTGCTGCACGTATATCGGACCGGATGGGGCAGGTCATTATGTTAAAATGGTACATAATGGTATTGAATACGGAGACATGCAATTGATTTCCGAATCTTATTTCCTTCTGAAAAATCTTCTTGGATTATCTGCTGAAGAATTGCATGAAGTCTTCTCTGAATGGAATGAAGGGGAACTTGATAGCTATTTAATTGAAATTACTGCTGATATTTTCAAAAAATATGATGAAGAAACCGGCAAGCCGATGGTCGATGTCATTTTAGATAAAGCTGGCCAAAAAGGTACTGGGAAATGGACAAGTCAAAGCGCGCTTGATCTTGGTGTTCCGCTTCCAATCATTACGGAATCCGTATTCGCCCGGTTTATTTCAGCAATCAAGGACGAGCGTGTTGAAGCTAGTAAAATCCTTCGTGGGCCAAAAGCCGAATCATTTACAGGCGACAAAAAGGCTTTGATCGAAAGTATCCGTAAAGCACTTTATATGAGCAAAATCTGTTCATATGCACAAGGATTTGCACAAATGAAAGCAGCATCAGAAGAAAATGACTGGAACTTGCAATATGGGGAAATCGCGATGATTTTCCGTGGCGGCTGTATCATCCGTGCACAATTCCTCCAAAAAATCAAGGAAGCGTACGATCGTGAAGCGAACTTGAACAACCTTCTTCTAGATCCTTACTTCCAAGGAATCGTCGAAAGCTATCAAGGAGCTTTGCGTGAGGTGGTATCAACGGCAGTGATGAATGGAATCCCGGTTCCTTGCTTGTCATCAGCACTTGCCTATTTCGACAGCTATCGTACAGAAACGCTGCCAGCTAACCTTATTCAAGCTCAGCGTGACTATTTTGGAGCTCATACTTATCAACGCATTGATAAAGAAGGAACGTTCCATACCGAATGGATGGAAAAATAAAAAGTTCAAGCCGGCTTAAAAGGGGATTCCCTTTTAAGCCGGCTTTTTTTTACTATCTCCGATGCTCTACAAGGTCAATGACCCCTAGTACAACATGTGCCAAACCGAAACCAAAAACTGTATTAGCTACCATTTTGTTTGAGCCCCGGGTCTGCTTCATTGCATAACCCGCAGCTGTCACGGCTGTGCCCAAGGCTGTTGGAATTAATCCTTCACGAATGTCCATCGTTTAATCCCTCCGCATCGAAGTTAGTGGTGCCGTCACTGGCGCCTTTTCTAGTGTAACCTTAGCAAGGACTTACCATTCTATTTCTATAAAGAGGTTGGAAGGGTAAAAATGGTAAAGACGAACTAGTTGTAAATAGTTCCAATTAATTTACCTTTTTTAGGGAAAACATAGTATGATGTATGTCATTCATCCTTGGCTTTTTAGGTTTAAACACCTGCGGAAAAAGGAATATAAACATTGAAAGAGATGGACGGACCGTAGGATACAGTAGGCAGATAGAAGAGAGAAGGAGCGGGTGACTTATGTTCATCATCTGGTGGGCTGTAGCCATATTTTTATTTTTCATCGCCTTAGAATTCGGTGTTTCATTTTGGCTCAATTCGGAAGTAAAGGAAGAAATGTCCAAGCCAAAGGAAATGTATAATATTATCCGTGATAAATTGCTGAGGAAAAGTGTTTCATGAATGAAAAAAGGGATGCAGATTCAAATCTGCGTCCCTTCTTCATTTCAATCATTATTATTTTCGTTTTTCTTGACTTGCCACCAAATATGTCCATCTTCTGCCAGGAGTTCATCGGATGCAAGTGGACCTGTGGATCCAGCTTCATAGTTAGGGAAAGACTCGTCTTTAGTGTTTTCCCATGCATTGGAAATGGTATCGACGAACTTCCATGAGAGGGCAACCTCGTCCCAGTGCGTAAAGTTTGTAGCATCCCCGCGCATGCTGTCAAACAATAGCTTTTCATATGCCTCGGGAGAATTGATGTGTTCGATCCCTTTGTTCGAGACGGTCAGCTTCATTGGCTTTGTATTGGATGTCGTCCCGGATTTCTTCACATTTAGGTACAATGTGATACCTTCGTCAGGCTGGATATTAATAACGAGAAGGTTCGGGTTCAGTGTTTCTTCCGTTTTATAATACAGGTTCATTGGGATATCTTTGAATTGAACAACGATATTCGTTGATTTGACATCCATTCTCTTACCGGTGCGGATATAAAAAGGAACACCGGCCCATCGGAAGTTATCAATCATCAATTTACCCGCAACATATGTCTCTGTGTTGGATTCCGGATTTACGTTATGTTCATTGCGGTAGGCCGGAAGTGTTTGACCGTCTATCGTTCCTTCACCATACTGGCCACGGACGAAGTATTGATTGACTTCGTCCACTTTCATTGGTCGAAGTGAACGCAATGCCCGCACTTTTTCGCTTCGAATCTCTTCTGTAGTCAAAGCGATCGGGGGTTCCATGGCTAGCAAGGCCACCATTTGCAGCAGATGGTTTTGGACCATATCCCTTAGGGCGCCGCTGGTTTCATAATAACGCCCGCGTTCTTCAACGCCAAGTGTTTCGCTTGAAGTAACCTGGATGTTGGATATATATCTGTTATTCCAAAGCGGCTCGAATAGGGCATTGGAAAAACGGATGACCTCAATATTTTGTACCATTTCCTTACCTAAATAATGATCGATACGGTAAATTTCATCTTCAGCGAATGCAGTTCGGATCTGCTCATTCAATTTTTGTGCTGTTTCGAAACTGTGTCCAAATGGCTTTTCTATGACCAGGCGCTTATATCCATCCGTGTCACTCAGGCCTTGTGCTTTAATCTGTTCGGCAATCGTTCCGAAAAACTCAGGCGCCATCGCCAAATAGAAGATCCTGTTTCCTTCTAATTGATATTGTCCGTCTAATTGTTCGGCAATGTCTTTTAACTGCAGGTATGATTCCGAGCTGGAAACGTCGTGGGAGTGATAATGGAAATGGGAAATGAATTCGTCGACCTTTTCTTCCGCATGTCCGAACGTAAGTATCGAGTCCTTGACACTTGTTTGAAACTCCTCGTTCGTCAATGGCCTCCTTGCCACTCCAACGACGGCGAACTTATTGATTTTCTCTTTTTGAAATAGTCGATATATGGAAGGAAACAATTTCCTTTTCGCTAAATCTCCGGTAGCACCAAAAATCATGATCAATGCTGTGGGTTTATTGTTTTCTGTCATGTTTAAAACCTCAACTTTCCGTTAAATCTGTCTATAAAGTTGGAATTCCCGTATGTGTACCAATTTCTAATTTTACGTTTAGCTTTCCCTCAAAGCAATCAATTTGCGCATTTTTTTCTCTATATTTCATTAAAAGTTTAATTTGGTTTCGGTTTTAATGGGTCATAAATGAAAGAGCACCTTGGTTATGCTATAGTTAAGTCATAAAGTATTTGCAACGGAGGTAGTATGAGTGGATTTCGTTTTATTGGGTACAGGCGCTGGCGTTCCGGCTAAAGCGCGTAATGTGACATCAATCGCCCTTCAATTATTGGAAGAACGTGGGACGGTTTGGTTATTCGATTGTGGGGAAGCAACACAGCATCAAATATTAAAAACGGCGGTCAAACCGCGAAAGGTTGAAAAGATCTTCATCACCCATTTACATGGTGACCACATCTTCGGACTACCTGGATTTTTAAGCAGCAGATCTTTTCAGGGCGGAGTGGATAAATTGACCGTATATGGTCCACAAGGCATAGATGCATTTATTATGACGAGCTTACAGGTGAGTGGAACTCATTTAAAATATCCCTTGGAAATCATCGAAATAGAAGAAGGCGAAGTGTTTGAGGACGAACAATTCACAGTGACGGCCATGTCGCTTGATCATGGCATTTATAGCATCGGTTACCGGATTGTGGAAAAAGATCGTCCTGGAAGCTTACTGGTCGACCGGCTGCGGTCTGAAGGTGTGAAGCCGGGTCCTCTTTTTAAAGCATTGAAAAATGGACAAACGGTCTGTCTCGATGATGGCCGTGTCTTAAATGGGAAGGACTATATCAGTGCTCCGCAAAAAGGCCGGATCATCACGATTCTTGGTGATACAAGAATGTGCAGCAATGCGCTCATTCTTGCTGAATCGGCGGATTACCTTGTTCATGAAGCTACATTTTCAGCGGAAGAAGCGGAAATGGCATCAGCCTATTATCATTCGACCACCGTTCAGGCTGCAGAAACGGCTTTGAAAGCGGGAGCTAAGCATCTAATCCTTACGCATATCAGCTCACGGTATACTCCGGAGGATGCTGAGAGGCTAAAAGAGGAAAGCGAAGCGATTTTTCCAAACACGATTATGGGTGAAGATCTAATGGCCATTAAAATTCCTTTGTATTCAGAGGAATCGGGCAGCTGAAATCAAAGCCAATGTTTGATATAATTAATCAATTGTTCATTGGATATTTAAAGGAGTGTAAATATGACTGACAAAAGTGCCCTACATACTAAAGCAATGGATTTTCTCCTAAAAACAAGCCGGACTTTTTTCATTCCGATCAGCTATCTTCCAAAGGGATTACAAGAGGCCATTGGAGCTGCATACCTTTGCATGCGCGCCATCGATGAGATCGAGGACCACCCAGGTCTTCCAGCAGATATTAAGGTTTCCCTGTTACAGGCTCTTAGTGAGCTTGATGCGGATTTCAGGGAAGAAGATCTTCAATCGTTATTTGAACCATATAAGGATGATCTGCCCGAGGTGACCCTGTTTCTTTCGGACTGGATTGAATTTTGTCCTCCCGGTGCAAAATCCAAAGTCTTGGAGTCGACTAAGGAAATGGCCGAAGGCATGGCAAAATGGGTTACTAAGGACTGGCAAATCCATAATGAAGAGGAACTCGATGATTACACATATTATGTAGCAGGTTTAGTGGGGGTCATGCTGTCCGATATGTGGAACTGGTACGATGGAACCGAAACGGACCGTGAACTTGCCATCGCATTTGGCCGTGGACTCCAAACGGTCAATATCCTGCGTAACCGTGAGGAAGATGCAGAACGTGGTGTGAACTTTTATCCGGATGGCTGGGGTTTCGACGAGATGCTTGCCCATACGGAACATAATCTTGCATTAGCCGATGCGTACATTGGAGAGATTGAAACGAAAGAGATCATCCAATTCTGTAAAATACCCTTGGAATTGGCAAAAGCCACATTGAAAGCCCTAAAAGAAGGCAAAGAAAAAATTGATCGTGCTACAGTTACCGAAATTGTCAGCCAGGTCGTTGAACACTGATTTTTCATAAAGCTGCTGTGAAAGTTACCATACCTTTCACAGCAGCTTTTTTCATGTTTAATATCTAGAACTCAAAAAATTCTAAAAAGTTAAAAAATATATTGGAATAATTGGGACTAAACGATTATAATTTAGGACATAAAAGCGAAAAAAGCTGGCGTCGTTAGAAAAACATTATTTTAAATAAGGAAAAAACGGGGGGAAAATATGAAAAAGAAATTATATTCAACTGCAGCCATGACATTGGTCGCAGGTTTATTATTGGCTGGGTGTGGAAATGACAAGGAAAAAGATACGGCAAAGGATGAAAGCGGAAAGGATACCTTCAACATTGGGGTAACGCAAATCGTTCAGCATGATTCCCTGGATCAAGCATATGAAGGATTCCAGGCGGCACTGAAGGACAGTGACATCAATGCCAAATATGATCTTCAAATTGCACAGGGTGACCAAAACAACAGTCAGACGATTGCCAATAATTTTGTTGGGGATAAAGTGGATCTGATATTTGCAAATTCGACTCCTAGTGCTCTAAGTGCTTTAAATGCGACCAAGGATATCCCAATCGTCTTTACATCGGTTACCGATCCTGTAGCGGGGGAGCTTGTTACTTCTTTGGAAAAACCAGGCGGAAACGTGACGGGTACGACGGATTCCCATCCTGAAGCCATTGCAAAGTCAATGAAATTCCTAGCGGAAGAGCTTGGGGCGAAGACAATTGGAACTGTCTATAATACAGGGGAGCAAAATTCAGTCGTCCAAATAAAGAATGTGAAAGCGGAAGCGAAAAAAGCTGGTTTGAAAGTCGTGGAAGCATCCGTCTCGACTTCAGCGGATGTTAAACAGGCAACCGAATCTTTAATCGGAAAAGCGGATGCTTTCTATATCATTACTGATAATACAGTTGTCTCGGCACTGGAATCGGTCATTTCCGTGGCAAATGATCAAGATATCCCATTGTTTGTCGGCGAACTTGATTCCGTAAATGCTGGCGGTTTTGCAGCATATGGCTTCAGTTACTATGATATTGGTTATGAAGCGGGGCAAAAAGCGGTTGAAATCCTGAAGGATGGTAAAAAACCTGGAGATATCCCGGTTCAATATCCACAAAAACTGAAATTGGTCATCAATGAAAAAGCAGCAAAAGATATGGGTGTTGAAATAAAAGAAGAATGGAAAGCAGATGCTGAGTTTGTAAAATAAACTCTGCTTTTGTTCGGGGAAGGAAGAAAAAAATGTTCTCAGCCTTATTCAACTCTTTTGAGTCGGGAATGATTTATGCGATCATGGCACTCGGTGTTTATTTAACATTCAGGATTCTCGACTTCCCGGATATGACTGTGGAAGGCAGTTTTGTGACAGGGGCCTCTGTTGCCGCCATTATGATCGTTAACGGTTTCTCGCCGATCGTTGCCACGTTGAGTGCCATGGTGGCAGGGTTCATTGCTGGGACGATAACGGGTTTCCTGCATACGAAAGGGAAAATCAATCCTCTCTTGGCAGGTATCTTGATGATGATCGCGCTCTATTCGATCAATTTGAGGATCATGGGAGCATCCAACATACCGTTGCTTTCTCAAACAACCATTATCACGAATATCCAGGATGCCTGGGCTGGCACCGGGCTGGACAATTTGTTGAATGGTCTTTTATCCTTCGTGGGTCTCGGTGACAGCCTGCCAAAAACGTGGGCCATATTAATCGTTATGCTGATTGTGGCTGTAGTCATCCAAGCTGGAATGTCAGCTTTTTTAAAAACGGAAATTGGTCTTGCCTTACGTGCGACAGGTGATAATGAAGCCATGGTCAAGAGTTTTTCCGCCCATACCGGCAACATGAAGATTCTGGGACTTGCAATCGGAAATGCACTTGTGGCTTTTTCGGGATCCTTGGTTGCCCAATATAACGGTTTTAGCGATATAGGCATGGGGATTGGAATCATTGTCATCGGATTGGCATCCGTCATAATCGGTGAGGCCCTATTTGGTGCAAAAACGATTGCACGTGCGACGCTGGCGGTCATTGGAGGGGCGATCATTTACCGAATCGTCGTAACTTTGGCCCTTCGCGTAGAATTCCTTGAAACGGGTGATGTTAAATTAATTACGGCACTTATTGTGGTCGGGGCACTTGTCATTCCTAAAATTTCCGATAAACAAAAGGAAAAAAACCGGAAGAAAAGGCGGCTTAAAGAAATACAGATGCGCCATGATGGGACTTTACCGAAAGGGAGGGAAGAATATGCTTCGGTTAAATCAGATTTATAAAGTTTTCAATGAGGGAACACCAGATGAAAAGTTAGCCCTTGGAAATCTGGAACTGCAGATGACAAAAGGTGAATTTGTAACAGTCATCGGAAGTAATGGAGCAGGTAAATCGACGTTGATGAATATGATTTCCGGTAAAATTCTCCCTGATGCAGGTGAAGTCATCATCGATGGTGAAAACGTATCGGCCATTGAAGAACATGCCCGTGCAAAAATGATTGGCCGCGTTTTTCAGGATCCCATGCTGGGTACGGCACCACATATGACGATTGAAGAAAATATGGCGATTGCCTATGGCAGAACCAATAAAAGAGGTTTAGGCTTTGGGGTGACAAAAAAACGGAAAGAACTTTTTAAAGAGTGTTTGGGCACCCTTCATTTAGGCTTGGAAAATCGGATGACTGCAAAAGTGGGATTATTATCAGGAGGGGAGCGCCAGGCACTATCATTGCTGATGGCGACCTTCACCGACCCTAAAATCCTGCTACTTGATGAACATACAGCAGCACTTGATCCTTCACGGGCAGAGCTCGTTACAAACCTGACGAAGGAAATCGTCGAAAAGAACCAGTTAACGACGTTGATGGTGACTCATAATATGCAGCAGGCAATCGATCTTGGAAATTCCTTGATTATGATGGATAAGGGACAGATCATTTTTGAAGCCAGAGGCGCTGAAAAGCAGAAGCTAACCGTCGAAAAACTGCTTAACGAATTCCAGCGCATTAAAGGCGAAAAAATGCTCAATGACCGTGCAGTGTTGATTTAAGATGATGAAAAGGCCCGACCCAGGTGAGATTAACCTTGGGTCAGGGCCTTTTTATTTTGGGGTAATTAATAAGATCAGGTCCTATTACTGAAGAAATGCTTTGCATAAGAAAATGGCTATCGTGGGGTGCTCTCATGAAAGAAAATCGATGTTAATCGCTGTCGGCTGTGCTCCATGATGAACTATCGTTCTTTCTGTTTCCAAAAATCATTTTTATGAATGGCCTTTTCTTCGTCTTTTTAGTGGCAGCAGCTTCTTCAGCCGCGAGGAAATAATCAAAGTTTTGACCCATTGGTTTTTCTAACGCTTCGATCCGGGCTTCAAGCTTCTTAACGAGTTTGTGCATTTCTTCCATTTCACTTCTGTGCTGTAAAAGCTGATAGGATACAACATCGTCCGCTTTTGTTTTCAGTCCATTTTCAAGCCGGATGATGCGTTCTAGCAGTTGATCATGTTCTTTATTCGGTTCGGAGTGTTTCTGGATGGTTGCTTTTCTAAGCTTCTTCTCTGAGATGCTTACCTTTTGGAGAATGATGCCCTCGTTCAGCTGATCTTGGATTTTTCTCAATAATGCAATGTCTTCATCCGAAAACTGGTAGTGGCCAAGCTGATTCCGTTCTACTTCCATGTTCAATTGGGTGACCCAGCGTTGAATCGTACTATGGGAAACATTCAGTAACCGGGCAACTGCACTTGTATTCATCGAGATTCCCCCTTTTGGTTGTTGAATTCGATAAGTATGAGGAAATTCCTTTACAGTTGACAAAACATGTATTCATTCGGCAAAGAAAGTGGAATTCCTACGTTATTTGCATGAGGGGCAATCCAAGGTGGATTTCCCCGTGGATTGCTTTTTGCAAATGGTAGCGTTGTTAGGAGCTTTTTGAAGCATTTGTGAAGGCGTGGCTGATGGTAATCTAGCTAAAAAGGGAAATGTGATGTAGATGTCGAATTTACCCTTAAAACATGGAAAAAGGAGGTCCAGTATGAACAGGATCAACATTATAACTTTAGGTGTCAGGGATATTGCTGAATCATTAAGGTTTTACCGGGACGGGTTGGGATTTCATACAACGGTTAAAGAGGACGGACCCGCAATCGTTTTTTTTAATAATACCGGAACGAAACTTGCTTTGTATCCTTTAGAGGAGCTAGCAAAAGACATCAATGAGAAAGAACCGCCTAAGAAAAATGGTTTCCCGGGTCTTACTCTTGCTTATAATGCTAAATCAATTGAAGAAGTGAATGATGTGATCAACAAAGCTGAAAAGGCCGGGGGAACAATCGAAAAATCACCTCACGATGTTTTTTGGGGAGGGTACAGCGGATATTTTTCAGACCCCGATGGTTACTATTGGGAGGTTGTGTATTCCAAGGATTGGAATTTTGATGAAAATGATATGCTGATTATAAAGTAACGCACACTACGGAAGGATTACCCCTTAGAAAAAAGGGCTGTTGCCTGGCAACAGCCGATCATCATCATGCACCTTACTGCGAAACTACATATTTGGCTAGTTCTTTACTTATTTGATTGCCCATTCGCTTCGATTGCTCAGTCGCTTCTTGTACACAGGCAATGAATGCTTCTTCCACTTGATGTGCTTGAAGTGCTTTCAGACCTGCTTCAGTCGTTCCGCCTGGTGAAGTTACTTCCTTTCTTAGTACGGCAGGCGTTTTAGGTGATTTCTGTAACATATCGGCCGCACCCATCAGTGTCTGGAGAATCAATTGCTTAGCGGTTTCGGAATCGAGACCTATTTTTTCTGCTGATTTTTCCAATGCCTCGACCAAGTAATAAATATAAGCCGGACCGCTGCCTGATAGGCCTGTTACCGCATCTAGCTGGGTTTCGTCGACAACTGCCACTGTACCTACCGTTTCAAAAAGGGTAATCGCCGTTTGTAATTGCGCTTCTTTCGTATGACAGTTAGCCGCAAGGGCCGTTGCTGATTTTCCTACAGCTGCCGATGTATTAGGCATGGCACGGACGATTGAGAACCGCTTGTTGGCGATACCTTCCAAGCTTGTTGTATGAACCCCGGCAACAACGGAAATGAACAGCATTTCTTCACGAATATATTCTTTTATTGATTGCATAGTTTCTAAAATATCTTTCGGTTTCACCGCCAGCACGACAAGGTTTGCATCCTGTACTAATAGCTGCAGCGATCTTGTGGCAGTTACACCATATTGGTTCTTTAAATAATCGAACCGATCATCATTTGATTTATTTGTTACAAAAATATTTGCTGGTTCAATTACCTGTTGGGTCACCAGCCCCGAAATGATTGCTTCTGCCATCGATCCAGCTCCGATAAACGCGATTTTTTTCATATTTCCCGCTCCTTTTTCTTTTAAAGTTTTCAGCCTTTTTTTGGAAAACAAAAAGACCCCTCATCCAATAAAGGACGAAAGGTCTAGCTTCCGTGGTACCACCTTTGTTCAACTTTCCCATAATAAATAAACAGAAAAGCTGCACTTGAATCCTCTAACGCGGGAATTACGTCAGGTTTTCCTGAAGGCTCATAAGGTAGGTTCAATAATGAGGGGGCGATGAAGCCTTTCAGCACATTCCAAGCTTCACTCTCTTTACGCCATCAAAAATTTACTTGGCCTTAATCAAAGCCATGCCGTCTTTAATTACTTGTGATTATGAAGGATATATTAGCACTCTGTCAATGATAATATATGCATGGACGAGAAAAAATAGACATGAATTATGTGAAAATAATGACAGTAATTAAAAATACATGTAAAATGGTAATTATACATGATAAGTATACTTAGAATTCTGTTTAGTGTATAAAAAGTTTTATATAAATATAATTTTCTAAGGTGGAAAAGATTATGGCGAATTGGAATGGAGATATTGCAAAAATTGCTTTGCCCACGCCGTTTGCAGTGGGTGATGTGAATGTTTATGTAGTTAAAGGGGATGCTTTAACGCTAATCGATACTGGAGTGAAAACAAAACGATCAAAGGAAGCCTTGACTAACGGGCTTGGGGATTTGGGTCTGAAACTGACTGATATCGAACAAATCATTTTAACCCATCATCATCCTGATCATGCTGGTGGACTCGATTTCTTTGAAAAAGAGATCCCGGTTTATGGACACAAAAACAATCAGCGCTGGCTGACTATCAGTGATGAATTCCTTGAAACCCATAATCGTTTTTTCCTTGATTATGCCACAAAGTTCGGAGTGGCAGAAGAGCTGAAAAATAAACTGATCCATAACCGTGACGAAATCAGTTTCCTTAGTGAACGGAAGCTGCATGGATATTTGGCTGAGGGAGATGAGCTCCCTGGTCTTCCAGGCTGGAAAGTGATCGAGACTCCAGGGCATGCGCAAAGCCATTTATCCTTTTACCGGGAAAGTGACGGGGTCATGATCGTTGGCGATCATTTGCTTGCCAAGATTTCACCTAATCCATTAATGGAACCACCTTTACTTCCCGGAGGCATGAGGCCTCGTCCGTTACTGCAGTATAATGCATCACTTCAGAAATTATTGGATTTTTCCATATCCACCGTTTACTCCGGACATGGATCTGAAGTGGATGGAGATGCGGTTGCCGACTTGATTCACTATAGATTCGAGCGGCAGCATAACCGTGCCATGCAGGTGAAAAGCATGCTTCAAGATAAGCCTTTATCGGTCTTTGAAGTATGTCAGCAGCTTTTTCCGAAAGTATACCTTCAGGAAGTGGGCCTGACACTTTCGGAAACGGTCGGTCAGCTGGACTATTTAGAAGACTTGGGTGAAGTCGAAACAGAAATCCAATCAGGGGTCATTCTGTATTCAATCGCTTAATGTTCGTAAGGAGGCTCACTTTTTTGAATAAGTTGCAAGGCAAAGTCATTGTTATTACCGGTGCTTCCGGAGGGATTGGCAAGGAAGTTGCCATTCAAAGTGCAAAGCAGGGGGGCCGTCTCGTCCTCTTGGCCAGAAGCATGGATAAATTACTACAGCTAAGGAATGAACTGATCACCCAATATGGGATTGATGCATATGCCTATAAGCTTGACGTGGCAGACACTGATCAGGTGACAAATGTATTTAATGACATCCATGCGCAAATAGGTGAAGTGGATGTGTTGGTCAACAATGCTGGTTTCGGCACGTTTAAAGAAGCGCAGGATACGGAATTAAATGAAACGAAAGCAATGTTTGCTGTCAACGTCATTGGATTGATGGCCTGCACAAAGCTGGTTCTTCCGTATATGAAGCAGAGAAAATCGGGGCATATCATCAATATCGCTTCACAGGCCGGTAAAATCGCCACTCCTAAATCAACATTGTACTCATCGACCAAGTTCGCGGTTCTTGGCTATTCAAACGCACTTCGGCTTGAGCTGATGGAAGATCATGTTTTTGTGACCACCGTCAATCCTGGTCCCATAGAAACGAATTTCTTTAACATTGCGGATGAATCAGGTACATATTTAAAGAATGTTGAAAAATTCATGCTTAAGCCTGGAGATGTCGCTGCTAAAATCGTAGCGGCGATGCTGACCAATAAGAGGGAAATCAATCTCCCTGGCTGGATGAATTTTGCTGGGATATGGTATAACATGTTTCCAAAGATCACCGAAACATTAGGAAAAAAAGCATTTTTTAAAAAGTAAGCTAGACTTTCGATGCCGGAAGGCGAAAGATGGTCTAATAATAGTCAAGGGGGAATGTCGATGACATTCCCCTCAGTTTGTTGACAAAAGGGTTTCGGAATGGTCTCATTCCGAAACCCTTTTGATTTTTATTGAATTTGAAGCAGTTATAGAGAATCTTACTTTCCGTACATTGTGCTAAAAAGGAACACATTGAGCAAATATGTTTCGGTGATTTATTACTCACGATAACCCTCTTTCGTGGTTGTAGAATATTTCAAGGATTCACCTGCCGTGTAAAGGTAACAGTCAAAGAATTCATCGAAAACATATTCATGTTTACGAAAGAATCCTTCTTTTGTGCATGGTCGTGTATATGGTAAGTCAGGAGTAAGCTAATCAGTGCAGAACACGTTTTCGTTGATCCACACATTATAAAACACCTGCGATTCTATTTTAAAACAAAAAAGACTGTAGGCAAAAGGAGTTTTATCTAACTGTTAAAACAAAGTTGATTGGAACGAAAGGTGCGAGACTCCTGCGGGAAAACGCGTCCAAGGGAGACCCCACAGGCGCAAAGGCGCCGAGGAGGCTCCCGGACCGCCCGCGGAAAGCGAGTGCCCTACGTTTCAATCAACGTTCGAATTTTGACATTCCCCTTTATATGAATAACGGAAGTTTTATTCTGAATGAATTGGTAACTATTTCATGGGGAATCCGTCTATTTCTAGTAGGAGGGATTTGTATGAAGAGGATTGTAAACCTTTATATATCCATATTCGTTGCCTTTATTCTGGGTAGCTGTCAATCCACTGATTGGAACATGGATGAAGCCATTGATAAGGGGGAAGAAGGTTTCATTACGGATCTTGACGATAAAAGGATTTTGATTAAAGAGACGTATTATAAGGTGACCACTGATACATCCATTCAAGATCAACATGGTAATGACCTCGATTATTCCGACCTGGAAATCGGGATGAAAGTGAAACCATGGCACCGGGGCGGGGTGAAGGAATCATTTCCTGGGAAAGCGGAAGCGGAACTGATTCTTGTTTTGACGGATGAAAAAAGCTTGGCCGAACAAAGGGCGGTCACTGCTGCCCTCGATCATGTCAGCAAAGCGGAAAGTCAGCGTTTCATGGTTCTCGAAGTCGTCCATTTACCCTCAGAGCATGTTTATAATATCGAAATGATGAACCGTTCCAACTTGGACTCTTCATTCGTGGTGACAGTAGAGGATTTAACGGATGAAATATTATATATAAAATAAAACAGCCGGACTGAATCACTATGAATTCTGTCCGGTTGTTTTATGGGATTTTATAAAGTTTTCGCACCTAAATATTTTGGTTTCCAATAAGAATTATCCATATCCGTGATGGTTATTCCTTTAGAAGACGTAGCACTGATGAATTGACCATTTCCGATATAAATCCCAACATGGGATACCCCTGTTCCAGAAGTATTAAAGAATACAAGATCACCCTTAGCTGGTGAAGATACTTTTAACCCTGTATTTGAATAGAGCAATGATGTTGTACGCGGCAAGGTAATTCCTTGTGATTTCTGGAATACATAATAGACGAAGCCTGAGCAGTCGAATCCAGTCGGTGTCGTCCCGCCCCATTTGTAGGGTGTGCCTATTAAGGTTTTCGCATAGCTGATCAGGGTTGTATTGTTGACATTATAAACACCAAGCGCATTGAACGTGTTCCGGCCGGCAATTCCGTCAGCAGTTAACCCTTTAGATGTTTGGAATTTTTTTACTGCAGATGTAGAATAGGTGCCGTAATATGTAGTCAGTGAACCTGTATATGTGAAATAACCTTTGGTTTTTAAAAGTTGTTGTAGTTGTTTGACATCGCTATGTGTCATTCCGGGTCTGAGGGTTTGGTCTCCAATATTTGCAAAGGCTTGCAGTGGGGTTAGCATCATGGCTGATGCAACAGCAGCTGAAGCGATCCATTTCTTCATAATTTTCATTTCCTCTCTATCTATCTCTCTAGTATTGTTAACAATATTATCCTACAATACCATTATGACAATTAGACATAATTTTGGTTACAGTTTCATTACAAAAAATGAGCAGTTAGACTGAATTTAAAATAGACGAAAGCCTGTTGAAAAGGGTGGAAAAATATAAAAAAACTAAGGAAAAGGATCCATTAAAAATTATTCAAGCTGCCAATTGATTCTTTTTTAAAAAAACTATTTGGATATTCAGTTTAAATTTGGTATTTAAACCATTTTTAGTATCTATTATATTTTTCAAGGAAATTACATTAAAAAGTAGAAATTTGTATGAAAACTTCCATTGAATAAGAACGTATATTCGGTTAAAGTTATGAATATAATAAAAGCGAACGTATATTCTTGTTAGGGTGAGAAATGATGGATTATGGGACGATGCCGAAACAATCAATTATGTGTATCGATATGAAAAGTTTTTATGCAAGCTGTTCAGCGGTCATGCTTGGTCTGGACCCGCTTGATTGTTATCTGGCGGTGGTTGGTGATTTGAAGAGGACAGGGAGCATTGTGCTGGCGGCTTCCCCAAAGATGAAGAAGGAATTTGGCATCAAGACAGGTTCGCGGATGTTTGAGATCCCGAATGATCCGAGGATTGTCGTCGTTGAACCTAAAATGGCGACCTATTTAAGGGTTTCGACGGAAATCACCCGCTTGTTCAACCGTTATGTGCCCAAAGAAGCGATTCACGTATATAGTGTGGACGAAAGTTTTGTGAAAGTCGATGGTGCCGTTTCTTTATGGGGAGATGCCCGGATGATAGCTGAAAAGATAAAGGATGAAATCGAACGGGAATTACAGCTCCCCTGTGCCATTGGAATTGGACCGAACATGCTTATGGCAAAACTTTGCCTTGATTTGGAAGCCAAACATAATGGGATTGCAGAATGGAAGTATGAGGATGTGCCAAGCAAACTTTGGCCGATTTCCCCGCTTCGTGAAATGTGGGGGATCGGCAGGCGCGTAGAAAAAACCCTTCATGGAATGGGGATATTTACGGTTGGACAGCTTGCCAATTATGATCTTGAATTACTTGAAGCGAAGTTTGGAATTATGGGCAATCAGCTTTACCACCATGCGTGGGGAATAGATTTATCCGATATGGGGGCAGCGATCATCGAAGGGCAGGTGAGCTTCGGCAAAAGTCAAATCCTGCTGCGGGATTATAAGGAGGAGCATGAGGTAAAGCAGGTCATGCTGGAAATTTGCGAAGAAGTTGGAAGAAGGGCACGCACCCATCGCAAGGCAGGAAGGACGGTGAGCCTAAGCATTGGTTACAGCAAGGACGAGTTCGGCGGAGGTTTCCAACGTTCGCGTTCGATTAGCGAACCGACCAACATTACGATGGAGTTATATAAAGTTTGCCTGGAGCTTTTTCATGAGAACTATAAGCAAAAAACGGTTCGGAGCATAGAGGTCAGGCTCTCGAATATTGTGGATGATAACGAAATGCAGCTGACTTTATTCGATGCTTCGCGCTGGAAGAAGCGGGAATTGAGTTACACGGTTGATCGAATCCGCCATAAATATGGAGCCAAATCGTTATTGCGTGCCGTTTCGTATACAGAAGCAGGTACAGCCGTTTACCGAAGCAAGCTGCTTGGTGGGCATAAGGCGTAAGGTTGACTTCGAAGGGAGGGAAAAGAATGATACGTGATCGGGGCCGTATCAAATGGACATCGATGATGTTGCCGGAGCATGTGAAGATGCTTCGGGATTGGGTGGTGGAGGATGGCTATGAAACGAAGCGCATCCTGGATGAGCAGCAACTGGAAGAAATGAATGCGGTAATGGGGGAAGCGATGGAGGAAAGAAAGGATGTCACGATTGCTCATTATGAAGGAAACCGGTATCAGCTGTTAATCGGCAGGATCCATTATTATAATGAGCTCACCCAAAAGCTTCATATCGTCGATCGGTTTCAGCAGGCTCACTATATCAGGCTTTCCGATATAGCGGATGTAAGGATAATGGAATGATGAGCGGAAGGGCTGTTCCCAAGGGACAGCCCTTCAAAACGGCATCGTGAAGGAATCGGCATTTGTTAGCACGGTCAATGAAGAAAGTGACTTTCGTGTCGGCTGACGCTTGCAAAGGAAGGCAGTTTCTTTAACAGAAGCGTATTTATCGTTTATAATGGGGGAAAGGAAAGACATCGGGAGGCGTGCAATCATGTATATTGAATGGACGGAAACAGCGGCTGAGAAAATGGCCGATAAGGTACAGGGACAAGAAGGATATTTACAATTGAAATATGATACTGATGGCTGTGGCTGCGTGGTAAGCGGTGTGACCGCGCTATGGTGGGTCAACGAACCTGAAGAAGGTACCGAAAAAGTGGAAACAAACGGGATTCCGCTATATGTGGAGAAATCAAAAATGATTTTTCTTGATGAAGTCATGAAAATAGACTTTGTTCCGGAAGCGAACAGCTTTCAATTAAAAAGTCCGAATCAAATCTTGAATCCGAGGATGAGCTATTTTAATAAAATCGACTAAAAGCAAAGAGGGGATCTTGGATTCCCTCTTTTTTCTTCTCAGACAAGTTTTAGAAACTGATCGATTTGATCTTCATATTCTTTTGGATTTTCATTATAAGATTGGGCGTGGGCCCCTTTTTTAGCGATGTAAAGCTGCTTCGGGCCCTCTTTTGCTGCATATAATTCCGCTGTCATGGAAGCGGGAATGAAACTGTCATTTTCACTATGGATGAAGAGCACCGGGTTTCGGATATTTTTTATATAATCGATTGGGGACACTTCATTGGTCCAATATCCGTCACGGAGTTTGATGAACGTACGCCCAAGCGGAAACACGGTCCAGGAAGGGAATGGGACTACATGCTTGAGCTGGTGTTTGATTTGATCCTCGAAATTTGAAAATGGACAGTCGGCAATGTAAAAATCAGCACCATCTTCAAGCATTCCGGCATATAAAAGCAGGGTAACGGCCCCCATGGATTCACCATGAATGCCAATATGAAGGTCGGGACCTTTACGTCTTTTCAATTCATCGATTACGGCCTTCAGGTCGAATTTTTCATAATGTCCGTAACTGCTCGTCTTGCCACCGGAATCCCCATGCCGGCGGTGGTCATAAATGATCGCATTGAAGCCCCGCTTAAGAAAAATATTCATGTACTTAATCGAATTGACTTTGTTTTCCGTCACACCATGAGAAATGATCACCCACTTATTGGTGTCATGCGGTTCGATAAACAAGCATTTCAAGGAATATCCGGATGGTGACGATACCCAAATTTCCGTTTTAGGCAGATTATCAAAATCCTCCCGGATCAGTCGTTTAGCCATGATTTCACGATTCTGGATAAAATCATCTTCCTTCTTTTTCATGTACATGATCCGATTGGAAAAATAAATGCCGACGCCGATGATATACGACAGGATTCCGGCGAGTGTAAACCACCATTTCTTCATGAAAGGTCCTCCTAGGTTGATTTTCTTTATTTTACCATGTGGGAAATGGGAAAACACTGTTTGAAAACCATGACGAGGAAAACGGCAGTCGTGATATAATAATTTCATAAATGGCCAGGAGGTTTTAAGGATGAAAAAGAAACAGCCGCGAAATCAAAATCAAAGCAAAAACCAAGATAAAGATTCATCTTCATTGAAACTTGGAGATATGATCAATCAAGATATCATGTCCCAGCTTCGTCAAAAGCAAAAGGAACTTAATGAGGCTGAACAAGAAAAAAGGGCAGCGGAAGAAGAAAAGAAACGCGAAGAAAGAAAGCGGCGGGAGAAGAATAAATCATTTGAAGAACTATTGGGTGAAAGCAATCTGAACTGGAAGAACTATAAATGACGGACAGGGAGCAGTTTAAGTTTTAAGTGGGCTGGCTCCCTTTTTCTGTTCAGGAAGACCATTCCTTGCTGATACTCCTTTATTTTATAAAGTATAACGATTATATTAAAGATAAGTTCGATATGATTTCATATCGGATGGACTACTACTATTAGCTGGTGATATGATGCAAAGTAAAATAGAAAAAGTGCTGGAAGACCAATTATGTTTCCTGCTTTATGCAAGTTCAAGGGAAATGACGAAGAAATATAAACCGCTGCTTGATAAACTTGAAGTGACATATCCTCAATATCTGGTCCTGCTTCTATTATGGGAACAGGATACACTTACAGTAAAAAAACTAGGGGATCTCCTTGCCCTCGACTCAGGAACGCTTACCCCCATGTTGAAACGAATGGAGCAGAATGGCTTGATTGTCCGTGAACGTTCGACTGAAGATGAACGGTCTGTCATGATTAAGTTGACGGAAAAGGGACTTGGTTTACAGGAAGAGGCCTGCTTCATTCCCGATCGCATTTCGGCTATGTCGGGTGATGATAAGAAGGTGGTTGAGGATTTAAAAGCTTCCCTGATCCAACTATTGAAAACTTTACAGCAATTTTAGCAAAGAAAAGACGCTTGGGGTTCCCCAAGCGTCTTTTTGTCGGATTTAATCTACATCTATTTCAAAGGCGACGTCCACATTGCCGTTGATTGCTTTTGAATAAGGACACATTTGATGTGCTTTATGAACAAGGGTTTCGAATGTCTCCTTATCAACCCCGGATCCCTTCACAGCCAAAGTTACAGCCAAGCTGTACTGATGCATCTCACCCATCAATAGGCTGACGCTTGCGGTGACTTTGGAATCGAAGGAAACGCGTTCAATTTTACCAACTGATTGCAAAGCACTATCAAAACATGCAGCATATCCAGCTGCAAAAAGCTGTTCCGGATTAGATGCTTCAGGCATCTGTTTAGCCCTTGGTGTTCCAGGCATCGCAATATCAACCGTGAAGTTGCCGTCAGCAGAAATAGCCGTTCCTTCTCTTCCGCCATCAACTGTTACAGACGTTGTAAATAATGTTTTTGTCATCATTTTTTCTCCCTTACCTTCTTATTTTAATTGTGCACAATTGAATTGTATAATACTTAGTTTGTGTTGTCCAATGAAAAATTTCAATTGGTATGAAGTAAATTTGGTTTGGAAAGGGATTAAGAATGATGGGAAACCTGAAAGCGGTACAGAAGCAGTATGGCGAAAAAAACGTTGGAACGGAAAAGGGCTGCCTATCACGTTGTTAAACGGAGATAGTGCAGCCTGATTTATTTGAAACATTTAGTTTAGTTCTATTCTTTTTAATCCCGGTGACTTTCATATTTGTTCGCTTTGGTCAACTGCTTTAAGATATCCAACTCGGTTTTGGACAGTGAAGGACTGTTAGCGGCCTGGCAGTTCTCACGGAGCTGCTGTACTGAGCTTGCTCCTGGTACAACGGTAGCGACGCTTGGATGGGACAATACATATTGAAGTGCCGTTTCATTCAACTTCCTATCGGAAAGTTTGTCCTTTATTTGCGGAAGCAAATCTTTAAGTTCGTGATAGCCATAGTCAAGGTATCCATCCTCATTTGCCTTTTCAAGCATTTTTTCACTGAGCAGCCCTTTGGCAAGCGGGCCACGGGCGATAATGCTGATCTGTTTGCTGGCCAAAAGGGACATCCACTCTTCTGGGCGGCGGTCGAGTAGATTAAACTGCATCATCACGGAATCAAGCTCAGACTTTTCAGTGAATTCCTTGATCACATTCGGACGAATCGAGGAAATTCCATAATATCGGATATAGCCTTCTTTTTTCAAATCTTCAAATGCTTCTACCGTTTCTCCGATATTGTCTGAAATGGTGCCGCCATGTAACTGATACAGATCAATATAGTCAGTCCCCAATCTCTTTAAGCTATCTTTTACTGCCGTTTTAATATATTCGCCAGATGGATCCCAGCTCCAGGAATCTTTGTTTTCATTCCAGCGGTTTCCGACCTTGGTGGCTATGTATACCTTATCGCGGACCGATTTTAAATTCTTTCCGACGATTTCTTCATTCATGCCGAAATCATATAAGTCAGCAGTATCAAAATAATTGATTCCTTCATCTAAAGCGGCCTGTATGATTTCGGATGCCTGATTTTCAACAGTCCCCAATGACATGCATCCGAGCCCGATTTCAGAAACTAGCAAGTCTGAATTTCCTAGTCTGCGTTTTTTCATGTTATCCACTCCCTTACATTTCATTGTAAAGGAGAAATCCATTTCACTCAAAGAATTCACTTGATCCGTTTTAAAGGAGTGGGCGGCACCTGATCGTGTATGTCGGCTATCCAATCATTGATATAGACATATTGATTTTGCAATTGTTTTAGTTTTTGAAGGATTTCCCAACTCTTTCCGGATAAAGTAACGCTTTTTTCCAGTACGTAAACTTTCATTAAATCGCCCTCCATCTCTATTATGGTAAAATGTATGAGGAATCATGCTGCAATTAGAACAGAGGAGTGGTCAGGATGAAAAAATTTGAAGAAAAAACGCTGTCTTCGGAAAAAATCTTCACAGGAAAGGTAATCAGCCTGCAAGTGGATGATGTAGAGCTTCCTGATGGGAAAGCGGGTAAACGTGAAATAATCAAGCATCCGGGAGCGGTTGCCATCATAGCTCTCACGGCAGAAAATAAAATCATCATGGTTGAACAGTACCGTAAAGCGCTGGAGAGAAGCTTGGTGGAAATTCCTGCAGGAAAGCTGGAAAAAGGCGAAGAACCGGTTCTGTCGGCTAAACGGGAGCTGGAAGAGGAGACAGGTTATGAATGTGAAAGAATGGAGCACATCATATCCTTCTATACATCCCCAGGTTTCGCCGATGAATTGGTCCACCTATATGTGGCCCACAATTTGAAAAAGAAAGAAAATGCGGCCCCGCTGGATGAAGATGAATTCGTCGAGATGATTGAACTCACGCTGGAGGAAGCTCAAACTTATATGGATGAAGGGAAGATCAAAGATGCCAAAACGGCATATGCAGTTCAGTATCTACAGTTGAAAAAGGCGATGAAATCGTAAATGAAAGAGTTTTACGCTGACCTGCATATCCATATAGGCAGAACGAGAAGCGGAAGGGCCGTGAAAATAACAGGTGCTAAAACGTTAACCTTCAGCAATGTGCTGCAAGTGGCAAGTGAAAGGAAGGGCCTTGATCTAATCGGGATAATCGATTGCCATTCTCCTGAAATTATCGAAGAAATCGAAGCGGGGATGCTGGACGGCGAAATCACGGAGAAGATTGAAGGCGGACTTCAATACAAGAAGACAACCATCATTCCAGGCTCGGAGATTGAAATTTATGATCAGAATTGTAATGGACCGATCCATGTCCTCGCTTATTTTCCCACTATAAAAGCGATGAAGGAATTCTCCTCATGGCTGAGCGGACATGTTAAAAATATTACGTTGAGCTCCCAAAGGATTTATTGTGATGGAAGAACGCTGCAAAAGATCGTGAAATCACTGGGCGGCCTGTTTATCCCGGCACATGTTTTCACCCCGTTTAAAAGCTTATATGGAAAAGGGGTGCGATCCAGTCTGACAGAAGTATTCGATCCGAAGCTAATTGATGCCATCGAACTTGGTTTAAGCTCTGATACAGAAATGGTCAAGGATATCGAGGAGTTGGACTCCTATGTATTCGTAACAAATTCCGATGCGCATTCGCTTGGGAAAATCGCTCGTGAATATCAAAAAGTCCTGCTTGAAGAACCAAGTTTCAATGAGCTGGCAAAAGCCCTTAAAGAAAAAGGGAATCGTAAGGTTACCGTTAATTATGGATTGAACCCCTTATTGGGAAAGTATCATCAAACTGTATGTTCGGGGTGTTTACACCAGGTATTGAGGGATAGTGAACAATGTCCCGAATGCGGTAATAAATCCATTATAAAAGGGGTATCGTCCAGGATTGAAGAGCTCTCCATTTCCGGGACGGACGGAAGAAATGGTAGGGAAAGGCCGCCGTATATCCATCAAGTACCACTTGATTTCATCCCGGGACTCGGTCCTAAATCCATGGAAAAACTGCTGGTGGCATTTGGAACAGAGATGAATATCCTACATGAAGTTACGCTTGAACAGCTTAAGGAAATCGTTCCTGAAAAATTGGCGGGCTACATCGATTCTGCCAGAAAAGGGACGCTATCTTTTGAAGTGGGGGGCGGAGGAAAATACGGAAAGGTCAAAAAGGAATTAACCTGAAAAAAAGCCCTGACAGATGGAGATCTGTCAGGGCTTTTTTAGTTTGTTGTTTTTGCATAAATGGAGGTGTCCCGCGCTTCCTTGCCATCTGCACTAAGGCAGTCATTACGCAAAATTCCTTCAAGGGTATACCCCAGCTTTTCGGGAATCCGTTTGCTGGCAATATTATTAGGATCACAGCGGATCTCGACCCGCTTTGCGCCATAATGGTAAAAGGCGAATTTGGTTAACTTTTCTACCGCCTCCGTTATGTAGCCTTGTTTACTGTATCTCGTATCAATCCAATAGCCAATTTCAAATTTAGGGATATCCCAGTTAATTCGGTGCAGACCGGTGGAGCCGATGAATTGATCGTCTTCTTTCCTATAAATATGGAGTCTGATATCCTCTTTTAAAATGAAATCCGAAAAAGACTTAAGGACATTCTGTTCAGAAGTTTCCAAAGAAACATCTTGATGGGCAAACGGCAGCCATTGTTTCAATTCAGGTTTGGAATGGACAATGGCCTCGTGAACGTCCAGGCCATCGCCAGGCTGACAAGGCCTTAGATATAATCGTGGGGTTTCAATTTTTTCGGGAAAATCCATTAATATAGCTTTCATATCCTGCCTCCATATCGTTAATATGGAAAATTATAACATGAATTAAGCTCAAGGTGTTCGGCTGATGGAGAAAGTTTTCTTAGCATAAATGAGAGAGTGAAAACATAGATTCTAGTAAGCGGAGTTGGGAGGATGAAAGATGAAAAAAAAATCTGTCGTACAAAATGCCGTAATGAAACATATTAACGAACATTCCTCATTATATGTCTTTATCACTGTGCTTTTTTTGATGGGTGTCATTTTTGGGGCAATATTGGTGAATAGTTTGAGCTTTACCCAAAAGGAAGACTTGTTCTATTATTTATCGCAATTTTTCGGACAAGTATCCAAAGGTGAATTTGCCTCTTCGCATGATATGTTCAGCCAAAGTATTATGCATAATATAAAATATATCGGGGTCATCTGGATTCTCGGAATATCGGTCATCGGTTTGCCAGTCATCCTGGTTTTGTTATTTATAAAAGGGATGGTTGTTGGATTCACAGTCGGCTTTTTAGTCAATCAAATGGGATGGAGCGGTTTTTTATTATCGTTTGTCGCTATTTTGCCCCAAAATATATTCATCGTCCCGATATTCATCGTGATAACCGTTCTTGCCGTCTCGCTATCAATGAAAATGATCAGCCGGATTTTCCTAAAGCAGGTTCGTGAACCGCTGAAGCCGATAATTTCACGGTATATTTTCTCATTGATTTTGTCGGGATTATTTTTGATTACAGCTGCTGCATTTGAAGCGTACCTATCCCCTTCTTTAATGAAAAATGTCGTAAGTTTATTGGGTCATTGAGTGAAATTTGCCGTTCCCGCAAATTTTTTTATCATTAACAAGAAATCTATTTTGACAGTTTTCCCTCTTTTGATATAATGGATAGGATAGCGGCGCGGGAGGGAATATTAGGTATGGAAATAGAAAACAGAATTGATAGGATAAAAAAGCAGTTACACTCGTCCAGCTACAAATTAACGCCTCAGCGAGAAGCGACCGTCCGCGTTTTACTTGAGCATGAAGAGGATCATTTAAGCGCAGAAGACGTTTACCTCCTTGTCAAAGAAAAGTCGCCGGAAATTGGATTGGCAACAGTTTACCGTACGCTAGAGTTGCTGACTGAATTGAAGATAGTAGATAAAATTAACTTTGGAGACGGGGTTTCCCGTTATGATTTAAGACAAGAAGGAGCTGCGCATTTCCATCATCATCTTGTTTGTGTGGAATGTGGTGCGGTAGATGAGATTCAGGAAGACCTACTTGAAGACGTAGAAGACATTGTGGAACGCGACTGGAACTTCAAGATAAAAGACCATAGATTAACCTTTCATGGCATTTGTCATCGATGTCATGACAAAGAAGAAAATAAAGGTGAATGAAGCCGGACCTTTTCCATTTAATGGAGAAGGTTTTCTGCATTTTTAAAAGCCTATTTTCTCAAGTAAGAGTTGTTTTTGTTTTCTCCTTTCCGAAACACGTATAAAACTTGTCCTGTTGGGCATAGATTGATACAAAGGATCGAATGGGAGGGGAAAGAAGATGAAAACATCATTATCGCTTGTTTTGCATACGGCTAAAGTGATGATTCTCTTTGTTGGCTTCACTGTTCTTTTTTATATAGGAATGGTATGGTTAAATCAGGAATATCAAGATTATCATCGTTATGATGAACCGAAAGGCATGGCTGTAAAAGTATCGAAGGCAGTAGATACGGGTGATGATGCATGGCTTGAACGCTTAATGTTGTTTTATTTAAACGGGGAGTAATGAATATGGAAAATCAAATTAGGGATTTCATTCATTTTTTAACCATTGAAAAAGGGCTTGCCAAGAATACGCTCGTTTCCTATGAGCGTGACTTAAGATCATATTGGAGCTTTCTGAAAGAGGCTGAAGCCATCGAAGATTGGAATGATTCACGGCGGGTCAACATCCTGCATTTTCTCGTGCATTTGAAGGATCAAGGGAAATCATCGAAGACGGTGGCGCGTCATATAGCCTCCATTCGGTCTTTTCATCAATTTCTTCTAAGGGAAAAAGTAACCGATCAGGATCCTTCCATACATATAGAAACACCAAAACCGGAACGAAGTCTTCCAAAGGTATTAAGCATGGAAGAGGTTGAAGCACTATTGGAAGCCCCAAAGAAAATGGATGAATTCGGTTTACGCGATAAGGCAATGCTAGAACTGATGTATGCGACGGGTATGCGTGTCAGTGAGTTGATATCCATGGATGTAAGTGATGTCCATGCATCGATGGGTTTTGTCCGTTGTGTAGGAAAAGGAAATAAAGAGAGGATCATTCCGATTGGCCAAACAGCATTGGGTGCGATTGAGCATTATATGGAAAGTTCCCGGGGAAAAATGGCCAGCCCCAAGCATAGGACAGATTCACTTTTTTTGAATCATCATGGAAACAGGCTGACAAGGCAGGGATTTTGGAAGATTCTAAAAAAACTTGTAAAATCGGCACAAATTGAAAAAGAAATTACACCGCATACACTAAGACATTCTTTCGCGACACATCTATTGATGAACGGGGCTGATTTACGTGCCGTCCAAGAAATGCTTGGTCATGCGGATATTTCGACAACTCAAATTTATACACATATTACGAACGTACGGATCAAGGATGTATATTCAAAATTCCATCCGCGGGCTTAAAAGAATAGTAGAATGATAGAAAGGTTGTGAATTTAACCGCGAAGCGGTTGAAGGAGCAGCCTTTTTATTTCAGTGTGGTATTGACTGGTAAAGGGCTGCTGATGATTCTAAAGCACGCTCTATTGGCACTTTGTTTTATTCCGAAATATATTATTTGTCTCCATCATGGTAATCGTTTACAATGTAGAGAGGTCAGACTTCTGACGTTCTCACGATTTCATTTAAAATGAAGAGTAACTGAGCAGAATAAGGGTATTATAGAGAGTATAAAAAGTGATTTACTATTTTAGGAGGAATGACTCATGAAAGGGAATTCAGCATTTAATCGAATATTTGTAATAGTTATGGATTCAGTTGGAATTGGCGAAGCACCTGATGCAGATTTATTCGGTGATAAAGGGGCGGATACACTCGGCCATATCGCAGAAAGAATGAATGGATTGAACATGCCGACTCTCGCAAAATTGGGTTTAGGCAATATCCGTGAAATCAAGGGGATTGAAAAAGCTCAGCAACCTCTCGCATACTATACGAAAATGAAGGAAGCCTCTACAGGAAAAGATACGATGACTGGACATTGGGAAATCATGGGTTTGAATATATCGACTCCATTCCGTGTATTTCCGGATGGTTTCCCGGAATTATTAGTCAATGAACTCGAGGCGAAGATGGGTCGGGGAATTATTGGGAACGTCCCGGCAAGCGGCACGGAAATCATTGAAAGGCTCGGCGAGGAACATATGAAAACGGGTGCGCTGATCGTATATACATCAGCAGATTCCGTATTACAGATTGCTGCACATGAAGACATCGTCCCGATAGACGAATTGTACAAGATTTGTGAAATTGCCCGTGAAGTGACAATGGCTGATGAGTTCAAGGTTGGACGCGTGATTGCCAGACCTTTCACAGGTGAACCAGGAAACTTCAAAAGAACGCCTAACCGTCATGATTATGCATTGAAGCCTTTCAACCGGACAGTAATGGATGAATTGAAAGATTCTGGATATGATGTGCTCGCAATCGGGAAGATCTCGGATATCTTTGATGGGGAAGGCGTCACTGAATCATTAAGGACCGTATCCAATATGGATGGAATGGATAAATTAATCCAAACGGTAGAACAGGATTTCAAAGGGTTAAGTTTCCTTAATCTAGTCGACTTCGATGCTTTATACGGTCACCGCCGCGATCCAGAGGGATACGGAAAGGCATTGGAAGAATTCGATGCTAGGATGCCGGAAGTCCTTGATAAACTGAAAGAGGATGATTTATTGATCATCACTGCCGATCACGGGAATGATCCGGTTCATGAAGGAACCGATCATACACGTGAATATGTACCTTTATTAGTTTATTCCAAACGATTTACAGAAGGTGCCGAACTCCCGATAAGAGATACATTTGCTGATATCGGGGCGACGGTCGCTGCTAACTTTGATGTGAAAATGCCTGCCTACGGGAAAAATATATTGGGCGATCTAAATTTAGGGGAGATTAAATAGATGTTTAATAAAATAGAAACTGCTGCGTCATTTATAAAAAGTAAAATTGAAGGCTCTCCGGAGATAGGCCTGATTCTTGGTTCCGGACTTGGAGTATTGGCGGATGAAATTGAAAATCCCATAACGATTCCATACCACGAAATCCCGGAATTCCCGGTATCGACTGTTGAAGGACACGCTGGACAGCTTGTCATTGGACAATTAAGTGGCAAAAAAGTTGTAGCCATGCAAGGGCGTTTCCACTTTTATGAGGGTTACTCCATGGAGAAGGTCACTTTTCCTGTACGTGTAATGAAACTTCTTGGTGTTGAGCAGTTAATTGTAACGAACGCTGCCGGAAGCGTTAATGAAAGCTATGAACCAGGTGACTTGATGCTCATTACGGATCATATTAATTTAATGGGGGCAAACCCATTGATTGGTCCTAATGAAGAGCGTTTCGGACCTAGATTCCCTGATATGTCGGAAGCTTATAATAAAGACCTTCGGACACAAGCGAAAAAAATAGCAGCTTCACTAGGATTGGATATTAAAGAAGGTGTCTATATCGGGAATACAGGACCGACCTATGAGACACCTGCAGAAGTGAAAATGGCACGGATCCTTGGCGGGGATGCAGTTGGTATGTCGACAGTCCCGGAAGTTATCGTAGCAAGGCATAGCGATATGAAAGTGCTCGGAATCTCATGCCTTACCAATATGGCCGCAGGCATTCTGGATCAGCCTTTATCGCATGAAGAGGTAATTGAAACGACGGAAAAAGTGAAAAGCAGCTTTCTGGAATTTGTTAAGCACATCGTTAAAGACATATAAAACGGACCAAAAAATACAAGTACACCTAAAGAGAAGCGGTGTCCTTAAAAGTGGGGATTCTAATATGAGAATGGTAGATTTAATCGAGAAAAAGCGTGATGGAAAGGCTCTTACTACAGAAGAAATACAGTTCATCATCAAAGGGTTTACCGACGGATCGATTCCGGATTATCAAATGAGCGCTTGGTCAATGGCTGTTTATTTCAAAGGCATGAATGAGCAGGAACGTGCTGATTTAACCATGGCAATGGTCGAATCAGGAGATCAAATTGATTTATCGATGATTGAAGGAATTAAGGTCGATAAACATTCAACAGGCGGTGTTGGTGATACGACAACATTAGTGCTTGGACCATTGGTTGCTGCTGTAGGTGTTCCAGTGGCAAAGATGTCAGGACGCGGTCTTGGCCATACAGGCGGAACGATCGATAAGTTGGAGTCTGTAAAAGGATTTCATGTCGAAATAGAAAATGACGAGTTCATCCGACTTGTTAATAAAAATAAGATAGCAGTCATTGGACAAAGTGGTAACCTGACTCCAGCCGACAAAAAGCTATATGCATTGCGTGATGTTACGGCTACCGTTAACAGTATCGGTTTGATTGCTGGCTCGATCATGAGTAAAAAAATCGCCGCTGGTGCTGATGCAATCGTACTTGATGTTAAAACGGGAGCGGGCGCTTTCATGAAAACGCTTGAAGATTCCGAAGAGTTGGCGCATGCAATGGTTAGCATCGGAAACAATGTAGGGCGAAATACGATGGCTGTCATTTCCGATATGAGCCAACCGTTGGGTTACGCAATCGGAAATGCTTTAGAAGTGAAGGAAGCCATCGATACACTTAAAGGAGAAGGACCGGAAGATTTAACGGAACTTTCTTTAACACTAGGAAGCCATATGGTATACCTTGCCAAAAAGGCAAATTCTCTGAAAGAAGCAAGAACCTTGCTGGAAAATGCGATTAAGGACGGTTCTGCACTTAACTCATTCAAGGTTTTCCTAGAAGCGCAGGGAGGCGATGGATCAGTTGTGGATCAGCCGGAAAAACTGCCGCAGGCTGCTCATACTTTCGAGCTGGAAGCGAAAGAGGACGGATATGTATCGGAGATCATCGCTGATGAAGTAGGAACGGCAGCCATGCTGTTAGGTGCCGGGCGGGCGACTAAGGAATCAGAGATTGATTTGGCAGTCGGACTGGTACTTCGTAAAAAAATCGGGGAAACCGTGGCAAAAGGTGAATCCCTTGTGACGATTTACAGCAACTTTGAAGATGTTTCAAAGGTAAAAGAAAAATTGTATGAAAGCATTGCAATTTCAAAAGAGAAAGTAGAAAAACCTACATTGATCTATAAAGAGATCATGGAATAAATATTTTCCAAAAAAGGCCGCGCTTTTGAGCGGCCTTTTTACGTTTATATCATAGAAAGTTTAAAAGAGGATGCCCATGCGCATCCTCTTTTAATTTGGTTCACTTTGTTACCCTATATCCAGTATATGTTCAAAATTCATCTTTATTTGTATAAAAATGGGTTTAATGGAAAAAATAAATTCTATAAAGATTGGAGGGTATGGAGATGAAGCGGATTCTTTCTCTATTTTTAACCGTATTGGTAGCAATGGGTTTTAGCGTCCCACAAACAAAAGCAGCTGAGGAAAAAGGAGTCGAATTGGCGGCAAATGCTAAATCGGCTATTTTGATTGAACGGGATACAGGTACTGTTCTCTATGATAAAAATGCAGACGTTCGTCTTTCGCCGGCAAGCATGACGAAAATCATGACAATGCTGCTGATCATGGAAGCGATCGATAAAGGCGAACTTAGCATGAAGGAGAAGATCAGGACTAGTGAGTATGCAGCATCGATGGGCGGTTCCCAGATCTTCCTCGAGCCAGGTGAAGAAATGACAACAGAACAAATGCTCAAGGGCATCTCGATTGGTTCGGCGAATGATGCATCGGTGGCGATGGCTGAACGTCTAGCTGGATCGGAAGAAGAGTTTGTTAGGAAAATGAACAAAAAGGCGAAAGAACTCGGGTTGAAAAATACAAAGTTCCAAAACGCAACAGGCCTTCCTGTTAAAGATCATTACAGTTCGGCACATGATATGTCGATCATGGCGAAGGAATTATTGAAATACGATACGATTACAAGGTTCACGGGTACATATGAAGATTATCTCCGTGAAAATACCGAAAAGAAATTCTGGCTTGTCAACACGAACAGATTAGTGAAATTTTACCCTGGGGTCGATGGACTGAAGACAGGATTCACAAATGAAGCGAAGTATTGTTTGACAGCGACCGCCAAAAAAGGGAATATGCGTGTCATTGCCGTCGTTTTCGGAGCCGTTTCCCCTAAGGAACGAAACGCTCAGGTCACAAAGATGTTAGATTATGCATTTTCACAATATATCACATACCCGATTTATAAACGCGGCGAGGTGTTAGGTGAAGCAAAGGTAAGTAAAGGCGACAAGAAATCGGTGGTGGGTGTGACAAGTGAACCTATTTCAGTTTTGACAGCCAAAAACGGAACGGCAAAGGACTTTACAAAAAAAATCACGCTTGATAAAGATTTGGATGCCCCGATTAAAAAAGGTGATGAAATTGGTACGCTTGAATTGAAGAAAAACGGCAAGGTGTATGTCGAATCTCCGATTGTTGCGAAGGAAACTGTTGAAAATGCCAGCTGGTGGCAATTGTATAAACGGGCTTTCGGCATGTTTACCCAAGCGAAATAGAATAAATTGTCGCAATGCCTGTTAATCGTACTAATTTAGGCGAAACTCCACTAGTTTTGCTAGTAAGGAGGAATCGGCAGGTTAAAAAGAGAATTTGACTCTTTATAAGACAGTGAAGGAGGCTGTATATAATGAGTCTTACGATTAATATGGAGGCGAAAAATCGCGTATTGTGCATTCGTCTCAAAGGTGATTTAGATCATCATACAGCAGAAAAATTGAAAAACCAGGCAGAGGCAGCCATTCAAAAGCATAATATCAAACATATCATCCTTAACATGGAAGAATTGGATTTTATGGACAGTTCAGGGCTTGGAGTTATTTTAGGGCGCTATAAGCAGGTGAATAAAAAGCAAGGTGAAATGGTGGTATGTGCAATTTCTCCGGCAGTAAAGCGGTTATTTGAGATGTCAGGGTTGTTTAAAATTGTTAAAATGGAACTATCCGAAAAAAACGCTTTGCAAAGACTGGGGGTTGCCTAAAATGAAAAATAAAATGGAAACGAAATTTTCTGCACTTAGCCAAAATGAATCTTTTGCCAGGGTAACTGTTGCGGCTTTCATTGCCCAATTGGACCCGACGATGGATGAATTGACAGAGATCAAGACTGTCGTGTCAGAAGCCGTTACGAATTCGATTATCCATGGGTATGAGAGTGACCCGGAAGGTTGGGTATACATTTCAGTGATCATCGAAGGCGATACTGTGGAATTGACCATCCGGGATGAAGGACTGGGCATTGAAGACGTCGAGGAGGCTAAACAGCCGTTATTTACGACAAAACCCGAACTTGAACGTTCCGGTATGGGATTCACCATCATGGAAAACTTCATGGATGAAATCAATATAATTTCCCATAAGGGCGAAGGCACGATCATTCGATTAAAAAAGCACTTAACTACAAGCAGAGCTTTGTGCAATTAAGGGAGACTTGCATATGGATGTGGAGGTTAAAAACGAGAAGAGCAAGAAAGGCCAGCCCCATTTAAAAGATGAGGAATTGCGGAATTTAATCCAACGCAGCCAGAGCGGTGACCAAGATGCGAGAAACCTGATTGTCAATAGCAATCTGAGGCTTGTATGGTCAGTAGTGCAAAGATTCCTCAATCGAGGTTACGAACCGGATGACCTTTATCAAATAGGCTGTATTGGTCTGTTAAAGTCCGTGGATAAATTTGACCTATCGTTTGAAGTGAAATTCTCAACGTATGCTGTGCCTATGATCATAGGTGAAATCCAACGTTTCATCCGTGATGACGGAACGGTTAAAGTAAGCCGGTCATTAAAGGAAATGGCGAATAAAATTCGCAGGGCCAAAGAGGAGCTTTCAAAGACGTATGGCCGTGTTCCGACTGTCAATGAATTGGCGGAACATCTAGAGCTGTCGCCAGAGGAAATCATCATGGCCCAAGAAGCTAGCAGGAGCCCTTCATCCATCCATGAAACGGTTTACGAAAATGATGGAGATCCGATTACTCTTCTTGACCAGATTGCCGACAATAATGAAACCTCCTGGTTCGATCAAATCGCTTTGAAAGAAGCCATACAAGAATTGAATGAACGTGAAAGGCTGATTGTTTTCCTGAGGTATTATAAAGATCAGACGCAATCGGAAGTGGCGGCAAGGCTTGGTATCTCCCAAGTCCAGGTGTCAAGGCTGGAAAAGAAGATTCTTCAGCAAATGAAAAACCACATGAATCAATGATTCATGTGGTTTTTCATTGAGCTTGAAAATAAATGATTGATTTTAGGAAAAAGTAAAAGTGATTCTTATCAAGTAGAATGAAAATATGAGCGGGGTCGAATTTTTTAGTTGAATTTAGGATTAAAAACGAATATTATAGTAAAGGTCGCGTTTTTCATTCGTTTTTTTAGCTTTCTTTTAATCAATAATGATTAGGAAAAACGTCGATGCAGTACAATATTAGGACACCTTGCCTTTTCGTGCAAACGGTTGTCGGTGTTTCCTTTAGATCTGGAGGTCTAAAATATGTTTATGGAAAAGTTTTTCTCCCTGAAAGAAAATGGGACGGATGTCCGTACAGAAGTCATGGCGGGCGTTACGACATTTTTAACTATGGTTTATATCCTAATCGTGAATCCGGCTTTATTATCTTCAATCGGAATACCATTTGAACAAGTTTTCATGGCAACGGTCATATCAGCGGTGATTGGTACCCTTATCATGGGACTCGTTGCAAAATACCCGATTGCGATAGCACCAGGGATGGGTTTGAATGCGTATTTTGCCAGCGTAGTGGGGGCACAGGGCCTTTCATACCAGACCGTATTCGGTACGGTATTCATTGCTGGTTTGCTATTTCTACTAATTAGCGTGACAAGCTTGCGTAAAATGATAATTGATGCGATTCCTAACTCATTAAAGTATGGCATCACATCAGGAATTGGTTTATTCATTGCGTTTATCGGATTAAAAAATGCTGGAATCGTAGTTCCTAATGAATCAACGATGGTGACACTTGGCGATTTGCATCAGCCTGGAACCGTTTTAGCATTAGCAGGCTTATTCATTACCTTGATTTTTATGGCCCGTAATATTAAAGGGGCAATTTTCATTGGTATGATCGTTACGGCAATCATTGGCTACTTTATCGGTTTGCTCAACTTTGATGGGGTCTTATCTGTACCTCCTACACCGGTATTTTTCGATATCGATATTGCCGGTGTCTTCACGAATTCTTTATATTCAATTGTTTTTGCCTTTTTACTTGTGACGATTTTTGATACGACAGGAACCTTGATTGGCGTGACGGAACAGGCAGGACTAACGAAGGATGGGAAAATCCCTCGTGCCAAGAAAGCCTTTTTAGGTGATGCGATTGCGACGACAGTCGGCTCGATGTTTGGTACAAGCCCTTCGACTGCCTATGTTGAGTCAAGTACGGGAGTGGCCGCAGGCGGACGTACGGGATTAACCGCTACAGTCGTGGCAATCTTGTTTGCTGCATCGATTTTCTTTTCTCCATTGATATCGGCAATTTCTTCAGTTCAAGCAATCACAGCTCCTGTTTTGATCATCGTGGGATGTTTCATGATGGAAGGGCTGGCTAAAGTCAATTGGAAAATTTTCGATGAGGCATTTCCGGCATTTGCGATCATTTTAACGATGCCGCTTACTTCAAGTATATCTACAGGGATTGCAATCGGGTTCATTACTTATCCCCTTATGAAGGTATTCAGTGGAAAAGGAAAATCCGTACATCCGCTCATTTATATTTTTGGATTGATATTTTTGGTTCAGCTGATTTTCTTCCCCACTCATTAAAGTATGAATCTAAATCAAAAAGACATGCTGTCATTTCAACGTGTCTCAGACTGTCGGCAAACTCGAAGAAAAGGGAGTTTGCCTACAGTTTTTTTATTTAAAAAACATTCCAGTTGATTTCAGAAATCCGCTCCCTTTCCGCCGACTGTCTGCCAAGCCTCCTCGGCACAAGCGCCTGTGGTGTCTTGGCTAGCCAGTTATTCGGCAGGAGTGTCGCAAATTTCTTCAATCCAATTTGGGTTACAGTAAAAAAACATTAAGGATAATCTAGTCTTGTTCATGGTTCGAGATGGACCGTTCCGAACCTCCAATTATAAACAATCTAAGAAAAGTCAGTTTCCCTACAGTTTTTTTATTTAAAAAACATTCCAGTTGATTTCAGAAATCCGCTCCCTTTCCGCGGGCGGTTCGCCCTCGTTGCCTGTTCGCCAGTGAGGCTTCCTTGGAGGCGCTTTTCAAGGAGGAGTCCCGACCTTCCTCTCCAATCAAAACCATACCTGAGAAGTTGAAGGTGTTGCTTTGGGTCAGTGGTTCCGAAACATCATTTGATGAAAGATAAGTTATCCGAACCCCTTTTGTCTACAAATAGAGACATGCTGTCATTGCAGCGTGTCTTTTTTTGTTTTCAAATTAGTAATATTTGGACATGGATCACTTCCTGCATTTTCAAACTGCTTCCAATCCATACTACTAGCATAAGGAAATAAAAGGTCGGGATGTGATGAGAGTGGCAGTTGTATATATCAGGATGAGGAACCGTGTACAAGTAAAGGGAAATCAAACGGTGAGGATAAAAGATATTGCAAGGATAATCGGACCTGAAGAAGTGATTACCTTAATTGAAGAAATCATATTATTAACGGTCAAGAAGGAAGATAGGAATATTATTGTCATTGATTTGGCTCAAGTTATCATGGCCATCCGCAAGGTGGATCCGACTATTGAAGTGGAGACATTCGGGCCCTCCCAAACGATCATCGAAATCATCCTCTCGAAAAAGAAAATGTCATACCTGACATTCGCCTTAGTTTGGTTTTTGTTATTTGTCGGCGGCGGAATGACGATCATGAATTTTCATGTGGATGTCAGCATGGGGGAAGTGCATCAAAAAATCTTTACTATAATAACGGGAAAAGTGGAAGATAAACCGTTATTGATCCAAATCCCATATAGCTTCGGCCTTGGTATGGGCATGATTCTATTTTTTAATCACTTCTTTAAAAAACGCTTCAATGAGGAACCTAGTCCGCTCGAGGTTGAAATGTTCAACTATCAGCAGGATTTGGACCGTTATGTAATCATGAATGAAAATAAGGAGAACGTGCGCCACCTTGATGACCGGTAAAATCATCTTCGGAATCTTTGTCGGTTTAGCCGGGGGTTTTGCGACAGGTGCGGGTTTTGTAGCGTTTTTAACTGTACTTGGGGTGATTCCGAGGCTGACTCAGCTGACAAAAACAATGAAAATGATACATTACTACGAAGGAGCCATCATAGCCGGAGTTGTCGCAGGAACATGGTTAGGATTACAGGAAACGGAACTTTCCCTCCCGCATTTTTTATTAATTCCGATCGGTTTGGCTGACGGGATATTTAATGGGATGCTCGCTGCTGCCTTAACTGAAGTCCTGAATGTATTTCCGGTTCTTTCAAAACGAATCGGAATTCAAGAGAAGATCATTTATCTGTTGATGGCACTCGTATTGGGAAAAATAGCCGGATCATTATTCCAATGGATTTATTTTGTCGATTTATAAGATTATGAGGTAACTATTCCTGATGATGAAAGGTAGGCCCAAGATGGTGACCAAACGAAAAGTGATATTGATTACGGATGGAGATGAGTATGCGAAACGGGCTGTTGAGCATGTAGCCAAGGAAATTGGGGGAAGATGTATCTCCATGTCCCAAGGTAATCCATCACGATATACGGGCTTGGAGTTAGTTGAATTAATAAAAAAGGCGAAGTATGATCCTGTATTGGTCATGTTTGATGATAGCGGTTTTATAGGAGAAGGATCAGGCGAACAGGCAATGAAGGTAGTTGCCGGACACCCTGATATTAATGTCCTTGGCGTAATAGCGGTCGCTTCAAAGACTAGAAGGGAAGAATGGACCAAGGTGGATATCTGTATTGACCGTGATGGTAATTTGACACCGAACGGGGTTGATAAATACGGCGCCGAGGAATTTGAACTGGGCAAGATAACAGGAGATACGGTGTATTGCATCGATCAATTACATGTTCCCATCGTAGTGGGGATAGGAGATATAGGGAAAATGTCCCATCAGGACGATTTTAAAAGAGGAGCACCGATAACCAAGCTAGCGGTGGAAATCATATTGGAAAGGAGTGGTCATAATGACTTCAGAAAAACCTCAAAACATGATGCCGATTCCGAGTAGGGTAGCGGAAGTTGACGCTTACATGGAAGAGAAAGTAGGTCTGGGCGTCAGCTTCGACTTAGGAGTAAGAAAGATAAAGGTCTTAAGAAAAGATGTGCATATTTACTATATAAACGGGCTGACGGATACAGAGTACATCATTGATATCCTCGATTCTCTTATTCATAACAAAAATGCCGATATCGTGTCTACTAAAGTTTTTGATGTAGTCAAAGACTTGCTCGTACACCAATCCGTTCAGGAAATAAAGACGATGGATGAGCTTGTTGATCAGGTATTATCCGGTTTAATAGTCGTTGTTGTTGATGGTAAACCAATAGGATTGGTTGTGGATGTCAGGAGTTATCCCGGGAGACAGCCAGTAGAACCCGATACGGAAAAAGTCGTCCGTGGATCTAGGGATGGTTTTGTCGAGAATATCATCATTAACACAGCGATAACCAGACGGAGAATCCGGGATGAAAGATTACGTTTCGAAATGCTGCATGTAGGGGAACGATCGAAATCGGATATATCCATCGGCTACATTAAAGATATTGCCGATCCCGATTTAATAGAAATCGTTCGTAAGGAATTGAATAGTATTGAGGTTGATGGCATAACGATGTCTGATAAAACGATCGAAGAGTTCATCGTAAAGCAAAGGTATAACCCATACCCGCTTGTCAGATACACGGAACGGGCTGATGTGGCGGCAACGCATTTGCTTGAGGGGCATGTCCTTATTTATGTGGATACTTCACCGAGTGTCATCATTACCCCGTCCACTCTTTTCCATCACATGCAACACGCTGAGGAGTATCGGCAGGCACCTGCCGTTGGGACCTTGGTGCGCTGGGTCCGGTTTCTCGGGATCTTCGTTTCGTTATTCTTGCTGCCGATTTGGTTATTGTTTTGTTTAGAGCCTTCCCTCCTGCCGGAAAAGTTCGAGTATATCGGGCCGAATGAAAAAACGCATATACCCATTTTAGTCCAAATCTTCATATCCGATATTGGGATAGAATTCCTAAGGATGGCAGCCGTACATACTCCGACACCGCTTTCTACGGCGATGGGCTTGGTTGCGGCAGTTTTGATAGGGCAGATAGCGATAGATGTTGGCCTCTTTGTTCCTGAAGTGGTTCTCTACGCTTCAGTGGCTACAATCGGTACATTTGTCACTCCAAGTTTAGAACTAGGGGTAGCGAATAAAATTTCCCGTTTGGCACTGCTAGTTTTGGTCGCTTTATTTAAAGTGCCTGGTCTGGTCATAGGCATCACGCTCTACATTATCATGCTTACTAGCATAAAAACGTTAAATACACCTTATTTATGGCCGCTTCTACCGTTTCAGCCGAAAGCCTTGTCACATATAATATTTAGAAGACCTTATCCAGGTTCTATAGAACGGCCGAGTATTGTACATCCCCAGGATTTATATAGGCAGCCAAGAAAATCTAAAGGTTGATGTTGTCGAATAGTTGTGGTAATTTAATTTTATTCGGATAAAGCGGTATAGTTAGGCTTCACAAAGAGATCAAGCTACTATGACTCTTTGGAGTTTAAACCAATCTGTCTTTCCCTTCGAACTACTGAGCAGTCATAGAGAACAATATTTACATGAGATAATCGATTCGTTGAGGCTTGTTCATATAGAGGACCTTTCATATGGTTTCTTTATTTGAGGCTGCCTCATTTCTTATTAATCTTTAGTTTTAAGTCAGGAAGGTGAAGCTATCATGCATTTGTACGGAACCGGTGGTGTCAATGAACGTGGACACCTAGAGATTGGCGGAGTGGATACGATCGAATTGATCGAACAATTTGGTACACCATTATATGTTTATGATGTAGAGCTAATTCGCGAACGGGCAAGAGGGTTCAAGAGAACTTTTGAGGAATTGGGGATTTCAGCTCAAGTTGCTTACGCAAGTAAGGCCTTTTCTTCGATTGCAATGATCCAGTTGGCTGAGCAAGAAGGACTTTCCCTCGATGTTGTCTCAGCGGGGGAATTGTATACGGCAATTAAGGCAAATTTCCCAACAGAACGGATTCACTTCCATGGAAATAACAAAAGTGAAGAAGAGCTACATATGGCTTTGGATCATGACATTGGCTGTATAGTAGTCGATAATTTTTCAGAGTTGACACTGTTGGATGAAATTTGTACAAACCGTGAACAAAAGGTGAAAATCCTTCTTCGTGTAACACCAGGTATTGAAGCCCATACGCATGATTATATTTTGACAGGGCAAGAAGATTCGAAATTTGGTTTTGATCTTATTAACGGCCAGGCCGAAGCTGCCCTTAGGCAAGCACTGCAAAGTGAATTCCTGGAAGTGCTTGGGCTGCACTGCCATATAGGTTCCCAGATCTTTCAAACGACGGGTTTCCTTCTCGCAGCCCAAAAAATTATCGGCAAGCTGAATGATTGGCATGGTTCGGTAGGGTTTCAACCAAAAGTATTGAATCTCGGAGGCGGATTCGGGATTCGTTATACACAAGAGGACGACCCGCTGCCCGCGTCTCAATATGTTGAGGAAATCGTTAAGGAAGTGCAGAACCTGATTGCTGATTCCGATTTAGTAATGCCTGAAATCTGGATTGAACCTGGCCGTTCTTTAGTCGGAGACGCCGGTGTGACACTGTACAAGGTCGGTTCTGAAAAGGAAGTTCCTAATGTCCGTAAATATATTGCCGTTGATGGGGGCATGAGTGATAATTTACGTCCCGCTCTTTACGAAGCTAAATATGATGCAATTCTTGCAAACCGGCCGCTTGACCCTGTAGAAGAGACAGTGTCCATTGCCGGGAAATGCTGTGAAAGCGGAGATATGCTGATTTGGGATTTACCATTGCCAAAAGCCGGCCGCGGTGATGTCTTGGCGGTATTTTGTACAGGGGCATATGGATATTCCATGTCGAATAATTACAATCGGATTCCGAGACCGGCTGTCGTCTTTGCCGAAAATGGAGAAGCCCGGTTGGTCATCAAACGCGAGACGTACGAAGATCTTATCCATTTGGATTTGGCCCTTCATGAAGCGGCAGTCGTCAATAAAGAATAGAAAAAAGGATGGCATTGGCCATCCTTTCAGTTTGTAGATAAAAGGGCTATGGAAAACGTAACTTTGATCAAATGATGTTCCCGAACCAAACTGACCCAAAGGAATACCTTCAACTCCTAAGGTATGTTTCCAATCTAAATGTTAAAACAAAGTCGATTGGAACGGAAGGTACGAGACTCCTGCGGGAAAAGCGCGTCCAAGGGAGACCCCGCAGGCACAATGGCGCCGAGGAGGCTCCCGGACCGCCCGCGGAAAGCGAGTGCCTGGAGTGGAAATCAACGGTCAAATTGAACAGCAATAGAAAAAAGGATGGCATTGGCCATCCTTTTTTTATTGGAGTCAGCTGAAAAGTGACTTGATCGCGTCTATTAAACTACTGAAGACTTCTTTCAATTTATCCAGAAATGATTGACCCTCTTCGGATTCAAGAAAATTGGAAAGCTTATCTTTAGCTGCAGTAAGCTGATCACCGACAGCGTTCCAATCAATATCCAATTCTTTTAGCTTATTGAATAAATCAATTAAACTTTGGACTTGAGCATCATTTAAGGTGATTCCAAGGTCTTTTGCTGAAGACTCGACAACCTCGCGGACCTCCTCAGTATTGGCTGGTGGATTTGCTGCCATTTCCTCTTTGATTTTCGTAACAAGTGCAGAGGCTTCTTCTGTACCGATTTCGTCACCCAATTTTGCTGTTTTCACCATTTCTTCATTCGCTGCCTGTTTCACATCTTCAGGAATCTTCTTGTCGGCAGAGATTTCATAGGCTTTAATGACCCCTGTCAAAGCCGCTGTACCGGAGACGGGTATTGGCGCGGTGACATAAACGGTAGCATCCTTTACTCCAGCAGTTGCCAGTGCATTGATATACATTTCATCGGAAACCCAGTTAATGTTTTTCGACTCCAATTTAAGTCCGGTCCCTTTTTCCTCCAAAGTAATCGCAGAAGATGAAATCGCTTTTGTACCGATCAGACGGCTAGCAATATAGTCTCCTAAGTATTCATGTTCCTCCGCATTTGTAACCGTAAGGACCTCAACATCATTAGGTGCTTTCATTTCTGATAAAATCATATTTTTTTGTTCATTTGTCAAATTCTCACCAAGTGTGACGATCATTTCACCAACAGCTGCATCTGCAAAAGCCTTATATGGCAATAATAGGCATAATAAAATGGTTACAATGACCCATTTATTCATTTTTTTCATGATAATCCTCCTTAACTTTTCCTGCTGAATTGGGAATCTTTCAATAAAAGGGCGGCACTTTAAATCAGATTCATAGTATTTGACGAAACAAAGGATAAAAAAGATACATATTTTCCTGAAAAAAATTTATATAGCCCAAGATAGCTACGGTTTTTTTAACGAAAAAGTTTGGTGTATCTTTGTCTTTTATACCTAAGAGAGCATTCTATGAACCTAGATCACTTTACCAATGTAGTAAAATCGAAGCAAGATTGCAAGGATATTTGTCAGATTGTGTTAAGTTATAGTAGAATGAATTCGTTATTTAAATATTTGGACCATTCATAAAGGGAGTATGGGATGAGGAAAAGTAATAAGACTCTTTTACTTATGATGCTTATTATCGCTTTGATGTGGGGAATCGTATACTGGCGGTTTATCGCTTAGCATATAGCACATCGATAAATCAAGTGCTGAAAGTGATGTTGAAACGGACGAGATTTTTATGTATGATGTAAATGTTATATGTGAGGATTATTATTCAAAGCAAATTAATTGGTAACAGGAAGATAATAAAAACGTTATTTAGTAACGAGGGATATTATGTTGATTAAGTATAAGAAAAGTTATGAGAAGTTTGCCATGGGATTATTATCTTTCATGCCAAATGAAAAAGAGATAAAAACGCTTCGGAATACGATGAAGAATTATGAAACGGATGAAAATCTACAGCTGTTCTTATGGAAAGATGAAGAGATTACGGGCTTGATCGGGATAGAAGTCTCTCCAAATCACATTGAGATACAACATATATCTGTAAATCCATCCTTCCGGAAGCAAGGTATCGGTAAAACGATGGTCAGGGCCATCAAGGAGCAATATCCTGACAAAGAATTAAAAGCAAATGAGTTTACCGAAAGCTTTCTTGACAGATGTGAAGAATTCTGAATATGAAAGCTGGAAAGGAGGACCACCTTTAAGGGCGGTCCTCCTTTCTTGTTTTTCGAAGGGATAGCTGCCGATCCCTTTCAGAAATGACATCCGAACGGTCACGCATTAGATGCTTATCGACTATGGATGAATTAGCCATGTCGCTGTCTGCACCCCATATGTACCCTTCTTGCAAACACATGGTCTGGCATATTTCAATCAAGCCTTGATCCGCAATCGGCAGATTAATGCTTTCATATGGCTTTTGAGATAACATTCGCTCATGGGTGTCCTCGAGCAATTTGAACAGTCGTTCTGGATCGAGTCCCAACTCCAGGAGCTCGGCCTTTTTATGGTGGAGATTTGACAGGGCTTTAGACAGGGTCCTTGAAGCCCCTTTTTTGTTTCCCCTGCGATCATGATACAGGGCAACCGCAATTTGAATGAGCCCGACCCAATGAGAGTCACGCTCTTTTGGTGCGGTTTCTTTCCAATATTCTTCAAGAATTTCATGACATTCGAAGTAATCCCTAGTCCCATGGAAATGGACAAGGAAAGAAAGGTAGTCTTCCGCGTAATTCAATAGGAGCACCCCTTTTGTTTGATGGAATTATCTAAGGTAAGGCAAAAAACATTTTCTTATAGCCTAACACCCGCTATGTATACTCACCAAGTTTAGCATAGAATTTTTTCTTGGAAAATAAAGAAAGCCGATTGCAAGGCAATCAGCTTGATTCGTCAGTCTTCAATTAACACCAAGAAGCACCGACGATAACTAATAAAATGAACAATACTACAATAAACGCGAATCCGCCGCCGTTTCCAAAACCACCTGCACCCATAATGAGTACCTCCTTTGTTCTGCTATTCTTACATTTCTAGGTTATGTTGGATTTCGTAATGTGATTGGGCAACGACCCATTTGTCGGAAATCCCTAATAAAAACTTTTCTAGGGACAGTAAATTATTATTTGGATAAAGGGCGGCAATCCACTATACTTGATTAGTAAAAGAAATAGGCCTTTTCCGGCCAATTAGATTTAAATGAGGTAATTTAATGGGTTATAATATAAAAATTGACGCTTTCGAAGGTCCGATGGATTTACTCCTGCATTTGATTAATCGCCTGGAAATAGACATCTACGATATTCCGATGGCTGATATTACAGATCAATACCTAGGGTACATCCATACAATGCAGCATCTGGAATTGGATGTGGCCAGCGAATATCTGGTGATGGCTGCAACACTGCTTGCCATCAAGAGTAAAATGCTGCTTCCAAAGCATGAAGATGAACAATTGATTGATGAAGATGGGGAAATATTTGAGGAAGATCCACGGGACGAGCTTGTGGAAAAACTATTAGAATATAAAAAGTATAAATATGCAGCCGAAGAATTTAAAGGGATGGAAGAAGAACGCAGCTTGCTGTTCACTAAACCCCCAAGTGATTTATCTGTTTATGTGAAAGAAGCGGAAAGTGATAAACAAGAGTTGAATATAAGTCTATATGATATGTTGGGTGCTCTGCAAAAACTGCTGCGAAGGCAAAAAATTCAAAAGCCGCTATACACGAAAGTAACGAAACAAGAGATATCGATAGAGAAACGAATGGATGAAATCATGATTGAGTTACAATCAATAAAAGGGAAGAAAAGTTTTTTTGAACTGTTTTCGCTCCCGGTTAAGGAGCATATCGTCATCACTTTCATGGCGGTGCTGGAACTGATGAAACTAAATGAAATCATCGTTGAACAGGAAGATAATTTTTCGGAAATCATGATTGCTGCTAAGGAAGGTGTAGAACCAGTTGGAAGTTATTAATTGGAAAGGGATTCTTGAGGCATTATTGTTTGCTGCCGGAGATGAAGGGCTCTCCGTCAAACAAATTGCCTCTGTCCTGGAAATTACGGAATATCAAGCAACCGACATCGTTGAAAGTTTGAAGGAAGAATATATATCTGATGTACGCGGGATTCAGGTGATCGAAATAGCGGGTGTTTATCAAATGACGACAAAGAAAGAGCACTCGGATTACTTGAAAAGGCTAGTGGAAACATCAAGCACTCAAGGCTTGTCCCAGGCGGCCTTGGAAACACTCGCAATCATTGCCTATAAGCAGCCGATTACCAGAGCGGAAATTGATGAAATTCGCGGAGTGAAAACGGAACGCCCCATTCATACACTTGTCACTAAAGTCTTAATAAAAGAGGTCGGACGTGCTGAAGGCTCCGGCCGGGCATATTTATATGGGACAACAAAAGAGTTTTTGGATTACTTCGGCCTGAATTCCATAGATGAATTACCGCCTCTCGCCGATAATTCGGATGATAGCTTTGAAAATGGTGAAGCCGATCTGTTTTTTGAAAAATTTCAGCAAACAATCGAATAACATTTTTCTTTGAATTGTGATAATATAGAAAAAAATGAATGCGGGGGGATTGCGGGTGCAAATTGTAGCATGCAATGGATTTGGGCTTGAAAAGTCAAAGTCAAATTCACCTGAGGACTTCTTTAATCGATCCGTTATACAATACATAAAGGATGGAGAAGAAAAGACGCTGAATGTACTGTATCTTCGCTATTTTGATGAGATGGTCACTCGTTGGACCCCATATCCCGCCAATCCCATATTCAAAAGCCCTAACAGGGATATTTATATGGCTGATATCATTGCCATGGTCTGTCTACTCAAGGACCCGAGCCTGGTTAACCGAAAACGTATATATATAAATGCAGAAAAAGAGCTGGCTGGTTATTTCGAAAATATCGATTTTGAAAAATTGGAGAAAGTGTTTATATCTATTGACCAAGCTAAACCATATGATATAGAATCACATGTTGACTATTATATTCAATCTTAATCATTTGAGGAGGGTTCACGGTTGGGGAATACATTGGTAAAATCTCAGCTTGAGGATGTAAAGGGCTTTTTAGAAACGACAGTGGCTCAGCTAGAGGAATTTATAAATGAGACGACCTATTCTAAGCTGCAAGAAGAAAAAAGCGGGGATGAAACCTATTATAAAGGGATCCTTTCTAGTTTAAGAAAAATGCTTGTAAGTTGTGAAGAGGGCTTGGAGGCTTGCCAAATCGTTCTGAAAAATGATGTTTTCAATAAAGCTGCAGCTGAAAAGACGCTTTATAGAATTTATCATCAATGTATCGAAGAATACTTTTCCCCAAAATCAGATCGGTGGTTTGAGGACAGCAGATCTGCCTATACAGGGAAAAACTCGATTAAATTTCACCAAAGTGTACCTGACAGCATAATATCCATTCTGAAGGCCGTGGAAAGTGGATTCCAGACCATGCGTGAAGAATTGGAGTTTTATGAAACGGATTACCGGACGAAAATGTTACAGTCAAGATAATGAAACAGCTAGGCTTAATAGGCCTTGCTGTTTTTTTTATCTATAAATGGAATCTCCGCTTATTCGAAACATAAAATACTTTGATGATTTATGTGCATAAAGGCTAAGAGGAGGTTCCAAGATGTCTGATGTAAGAGATTATGCTAAAGAGGTAAGTGATTGGGTTGATGGAGTGATGGAATATCTTGAGAAGATCGATATCACCGATTCGCCATTGCTGTCAAATATTGAACGGCTTTCCGAGATGACAAAAGATATGGATGAGGAAGAAATGGATTATGAGGATATGGTCCTGATTGAAGAAGAGATGGCTCGGGTTTACGAGGAAATTGAAGAGCTCGCTAGGGAATTCAATATACAGGAAAGGCAATCGGTGCCGATTGGGAAGCATACGCTACCGCCGTTACCTTATGCCTATGATGCGTTGGAGCCGACGATTTCGCGGGAAATCATGTATCTGCACCATGATAAGCATCATCAAGCATATGTCGATGGTCTGAATAAAGCGGAATTGATGATGAAAAAAGCGAGGGAAACGAAAGATTTTTCCTTGTTGAAACATTGGGAAAAGGAAGCAGCCTTTCATGGATCAGGCCATTATCTCCATACGCTGTTCTGGGAAGAGATGATTCCGGGAGGGGGCGGACAGCCAAGGGGGGATTTACTTAACCAGATTGAGAAGGATTTTGGAAGCTTTGCCGCTTTTAAAAGTCATTTTAGTGAAGCTGCCAAACAAGTAGAAGGTGTTGGCTGGGCGATTTTGGTCTGGGTTCCGCGTGCGCGGCGGCTAGAAATACTTCAATCGGAATTGCATATGGTTTTGACCCAGTGGGATACAATCCCAATCCTTGTTCTTGATGTATGGGAACATGCTTATTACCTGCAATATAAAAATAATCGGGCAGCCTATGTGGACAAATGGTGGGACGTTGTAAACTGGCCGAAAACAGCCGTAAGGTTCACCGAAGCGAAAAAGCTTATTTGGAAAAAGCAATAACAGATAAAAATATAGTGAAGTTTTTGGAGAACCGAATACAAATACACGAGCCGTAAAGGTTCGTTCCAGACTGTAGACAAACTCGATGAATACTCAGTTTGCCTGCAGTTTTTTATTTGAAAAGTTCAGTTGATTACAGAAATCCGCTCCCTTTCCGCCGACTGTCTGTCAAGCCAAATCAAAGCAAGCGCCTTTGATGTCCCGGCTAGCCAGTTTTTCGGCAGTAGTGTCGCCAATTTCTCAATTCAATGAAGATTACAGTAAAAAACCGTAAAGACCGGAGCGATTTATTCGACCCGCAGCACTGTCTTGGGACGTTAACGCAGTTTATCAACCTATACCACACTTTATTCGACCTACCCCGCACAGTATTCGGCCGTTGAGGCACTATATTCGACCGTCCACAAATTTTTTTCGACCTTCACTTTACTATTCGGAATCCGAACAACATTTTGCCACCAAACTGACACGAGCCGTAAAGGTTCGTTTTTTTTTTTTTTTTTTTTTGCCTGAAATTTTATATCAAGAATTTTTTAGGGAAATTATGGCAAGGATATGAAGGAGAACCTGCTAATTTAATTTTAAAGCGACTTATGATTCTCATTTGGATATAATAATTAGATTGAAAGGGAGATGATATCATCTCACGAAATAATGAGCATATGTCTTATTCAATTCCTTGAAATAGCATTGGAAATGTGTTAATAATGCTAATTTGAAGTACTATGGGTTTTTAAAAATAATTAATTTATATCAATATAAAAACTGTGACCAATTTGTGAACTTAAAAATTATTAAGGTATATTTATTGACTAGTTTCTATTTAATAATTATTATAAATAGGAGCAGATAAAAAAATTAGCTATTGGAGGAATTTATTATGTCATTGATCAATAAACAAGTTGAAGATTTTAAAGTACAAGCTTACCATGCAGGAGAGTTCAAAGAAGTTACACTTGAAGATGTTAAAGGAAAATGGGCAGTATTCTTTTTCTACCCAGCTGACTTCTCTTTCGTATGTCCAACTGAATTAGCTGATCTTCAAGATAACTATGAAACATTCAAGGAAATCGGTTGTGAAGTTTACTCAGTTTCAACAGATACTCATTTCAGCCACAAAGGATGGGCTGATGCTACTGATACAATCGGTAAAATCCAATATCCAATGCTAGCTGACCCAGCAAACGTTTTATCCCGTCAATTCGGTGTATTGATTGAAGAAGATGGTTTGGCTCTACGTGGAACTTTCATCGTAAATCCAGAAGGACAAATTAAAGCATACGAAGTCAATGATTTAGGAATTGGCCGTAATGCAGAAGAACTTGTAAGAAAAGTTCAAGCTGCACAATTCGTAGCGGAACATGGAGATAAAGTTTGCCCTGCAAAATGGACTCCAGGTGAAGATACTCTTGAACCAAGCCTTGACCTTGTAGGTAAACTTTAATTTTTAATGGGAGGGTCCATTTCTACAGGTAATGGACATACCCAGCATTGATTACGATTACTGGACAAATCGTCCGACATGATCTAATGACAAAAGGCACTTACCTAAAATAAGTGCCTTTTGTTTTTCAAAATAATCGGTTTAGCACGTCATAATCATTCAGCAAGGAGCGCAAAAGATGAAAAAAATATATGATTTATTAATTATTGGTGGCGGTCCTGCAGGCCTCTCAGCCGGTGTTTATGCAGGAAGAGCTAAGTTAAAAACAATAATCCTAGAAAAAGGAACTGGCGGCGGACAAGCTGCAACTACGTCGGAAATAGCCAATTATCCTGGTATCCGTCATATATCGGGCCCTAGGTTAGTTGAAGAAATGAAGCTTCAAAACGAAGATTTTGGCGTTGAGTTCGCCAAAGCCGATGTAACGGGCGTGGATTTCTCCGGTGAGGTGAAAGTCGTTAAAACCCTTGGCGGGGACTACCATGCACGCGCCGTCATCATTGCAACGGGTGCTTCTCCAAGAACACTAGGATTTCCAGGTGAAGAGGAATTTACCGGCCGCGGTGTAGCTTATTGTTCAACATGTGATGGTGAATTCTTTGAAGGGTTGGAAGTTTTCGTTATCGGGGCAGGATATGCAGCTGCTGAAGAAGCTATTTTCCTGACACGCTTTGCAACAAAAGTTACAATCATCGCCCGGGAATCAAGCTTCTCGTGTGCCCCGTCCATTGTTGATAAAGTAATGGCAAATGATAAGATTGAAGTGAAATTCAATACGGAAATCCTTGGGGTATATGGAGACGGGATGATTCAAAGTGCCCGTTTCATCAATAATGCGACTAAAGAAGAATTTGAATATAAGGCGAAGGAAGAAGACAGTACGTTTGGCGTATTCGTTTTCATAGGTTACGAGCCGAAAACAGAGATTTTCAATGGCCATATCGAAATGGATGATGCTGGTTACATTTTAACCGATGATGATATGAAGACTAATGTGAAGGGTGTTTATGCCGCGGGCGACCTAAGGCCAAAATCCTTGCGCCAGATTATCACAGCTGTATCCGATGGAGCGATTGCAGCAACGGATGCCGGTAAATATATTTCAGAAGAAAAAGATCGCCTGGGAATCAAAGATGAACCTGAAGTTGAGAAACCGGCGAAAAAAGAACAGGCCGCGGTCCCAGCAGGCAAGAGCGCTTTATTGAGTGATGCGTTACGTGGCCAATTAAAGGGAATCTTCGGCAAGATGGAGAGCGACGTTACATTAGTGTCCATCGTCGATGAAAGTTTGCCAAAATCAGTCGAATTGCGAGATTTCTTGTTGGATGTTGCGGAATTAGGAGATAAGCTTCATCTTGAGTTATACAACAAAGGGGAAAATACGGAAATTGAAGAAAAAATCAATGCAGATAAGTTCCCTGTCGTTTCCCTCTTAAATTCGAATGGTGAATACAGTGGCGTCAAATACCACGGTGTACCTGGCGGCCATGAATTGAATTCTTTCATTTTGGCTATCTATAACCTGGCCGGACCTGGTCAAGCATTGGATTCAGCCGTATTGAATTCAATCAAGGGTATCAGTAAAAAAGCGAACATTAAGGTTATGGTTTCATTGGCATGTCACTACTGTCCTGACGTTGTAGTGGGCGCTCAGCGCATAGCGATTGAAAACCCTAATGTTGAAGCTGAAATGGTCGATATAAGCAATTTCCAGGAAATCAAGAAGAAATATAAAGTCATGAGCGTGCCGGCCATGATCATCAATGATGAAGAAGTGGTATTCGGAGCTAAGAAAATTGATGAAATCGCTGCATTATTAGTATGATAGAACGCTAAATCGATAGGGGCCCCCTATCGATTTTTTTTATTGGAAATCACTGAGAAAATCAGTAGATAACAAGAAGGATTACATTCTTTTATTCATAACCCTTGTCCCTTTGCATAAACTTGTACAAAAACAAGTAAAGAGACGAGGGGGCACTCATGCGTTTTCCATATAAAGGGTTATCAAGTTTGTGTATCGTCATTCTCCTGTTGTCTTTTATGGCTCCTGTACAAAGCGCCAAAGCAAATGTATCCGTAAGTGCCCATAGTGCGATTTTAATGGATGAGGATAGCGGAAGGGTCATTTATGAAGTGAATGCCCATGAAAAGAACCGTATTGCAAGCATTACGAAAATAATGACGGCTATCTTGGCTATTGAATCGGGACAAATGGATGAAACAGTGAAGGTAAGCAGCAATGCCTTTGGGACGGAGGGCTCTTCACTTTATTTAAAAGAAGGAGAAAGAATTAAGCTCGAAGATTTGGTTTATGGCTTGATGCTTCGTTCAGGTAATGATGCAGCAGTCGCAATCAGCGAAAAGGTTGGCGGAAGCCTGGATGGATTCGTCTGGATGATGAATCAAAAAGCTGAAGAAATCGGAATGAAAAATACCCATTTTTCAAATCCACATGGTTTGGATAATACGAAGAACCATTATTCAACCGCATATGATATGGCCATACTCACTCGTTATGCCATGCAAAATAAAACGTATGAAAAGATTGCCGGCACAAAGGAACACAGGGCACCTAATTCCACTGAACAATGGGATTATGTATGGAAGAACAAAAACCGTTTACTTACACAACTATATGAATATTGCACAGGAGGGAAAACAGGGTATACCAAACTAGCAAAACGTACCTTGGTCACGACGGCAACAAAAAACGAGCATGACCTGATTGCTGTGACATTGAATGGTCCTGATGATTGGAATGATCATATTCAAATGTACGAATCCGCCTTTAAGGATTATAAGCCGACAGAAATTTTACCCGAAGGCATGGTAAAAAATATGGAAAATAAAATATATAAAGGGCATGTCTACATTAAAAATGATTTTTCGTACCCACTGACAAAAGAAGAGAGAGAATTGGTCAATGTGAAAATGAAATTGTTGAAGCCCCAGAAGGCTTGGAAAGATAAAAGGAAAATCCCGGAAGTGGTCGGCAGAGCATCCATCTATCTCGATGGTAAGAAAATAGGCACTCGTTCGATTTTTTATGGGGAAGCAAAAGAAAGCTTCAAGCAACAATCATTCCAATCTTCATGGGCTGAGGTATTTGAAGCGGTATTGGGAATCGGACGAAATGGTTAATTACATTTGGTTTGGGATGTTTGTGATCGGTATTGTCTTTGGCATGGTTAATGGGACGATGGAACAGGTGAATGAAGCTCTTTTTGTCAGCGCGAAGGAAGCGGTCACCCTTTGTCTGGGATTGATGAGCATACTTGTTTTTTGGCTGGGCCTGATGAAAATAGCGGAGGAGTCGGGGCTGTTAGATAAACTATCCAACTTGTTCAAGCCATTCATGAGATGGCTGTTCCCAGAAGTTCCTCCTAATCATCCCGCAATGGGGTATATACTTTCCAATATGATGGCAAACACATTCGGTTTGGGGAATGCAGCTACGCCTCTTGGTATAAAAGCCATGGAACAGCTAAAGAAACTAAATGGAGGAAAAGCAACGGTCAGCCGCTCTATGGTCACTTTTTTAGCAATCAATACCTCAAGCGTAACGTTGATTCCAACTACTGTCATTGCAATCCGCATGAATTACGATGCCCACTCCCCGACGGACATCGTTTTTCCGACCATAATAGCAACGGCCATTTCTGCCGTTGGAGGAATAGCGATAGATCGATATTTTTATTACAGGAGAAAGAGGAACGGGAGGGAATAGCATGTTGCACTGGATGACCACCATTTCAATTTGGATGATACCGATTTTGATTCTCTGTATATTACTCTACGGCACATTGAAAAGAGTTCCCACCTATGAGACCTTTGTTGAGGGGGGGAAAGAAGGAATCAGCATGTCCTTTTCCCTTATCCCTTTCCTGGTAGGGATGCTTGTGGCGATTTCAGTATTTAGGGCATCAGGGGCCTTGGATTTCATTGTACAATCACTGCACCCCTTGCTTTCCTTTCTTCATTTTCCGTCTGAGGTTTTACCCCTTGCGATTATTAGACCAATATCCGGAACAGCCGCTTTAGGAATCACCAGCGACCTGATATCGGTTTATGGACCGGATTCCTTTGTTGGGCGCTTGGCTGCCACGATTCAGGGAAGTACAGATACCACCTTCTATGTATTGACCGTTTATTTTGGAGCCGTCGGAATCAAAAAAATGGGTGATGCCCTTAAGGTCGGCCTTTTGGCAGACTTGATCGGAATCATAGCTGCCGTTATTGTCGTCACACTGGTTTTCGGTATGAATTAAAGGTAGGGAAATGGGCGATTCCATTTCTTTTTTTTGTCTTTTTTCTTAAAATTAGCCTTCCATTAATAAGGGGCATTCAAACTTTCATCAAAAGAAACATTTTTTTGTATGGAAAAATAAGCTATGTTACACTCATTATGGAAACCAACCCATTTAACCGTCCCATTATTGGTGTAATAATAAAAGAAAAGCTCTTAATCGCGAAAAACCTTTTGTTTTTGCCTCTCAATATGTAATAATTGTATGATTGTGTATGTATAGACAATAACAAACGAATGATTATACTATGGGGTGAAGATAGATGGAACGATTACAAAAGGTGATAGCACATGCTGGACTGGCTTCCCGCCGTAAAGCAGAAGAGTTGATTTTAGAAGGTAAGGTAAAAGTGAACGGCAAAGTAGTGAAGGAATTAGGTGTGAAGGTAGGGCCTAATGATAAGGTTGAGGTTAATGAAGTCCCGCTTGAAAAAGAAGCCCCGGTTTATTTCCTATTCTATAAACCGCGCGGCGTCATTTCGGCAGTTTCTGATGATAAGAACAGAAAAGTCGTAACGGACTTTTTCCCTTACATCAATGAACGGATTTATCCAGTTGGCCGCTTGGATTACGATACTTCGGGCTTATTGATTTTAACGAATGACGGAGAATTTGCAAACACGTTAATGCATCCGAAGCATGAAGTGGATAAAGTGTATGTGGCAAAAGTGAAAGGAATGCCTTTGCGTGAAAGCTTGAAAAAGCTGGATAAAGGTATCAAGTTGGAGGATGGCAAGACTGCTCCAGCCAAGACAAGGGTATTGTCTACCGACAAGAAAAAGGAAACGGCCATCGTTGAAATCACAATACATGAAGGCAGGAACAGGCAAGTCCGCCGGATGTTCGAAGCAATTGGCCATCCCGTCATAAAATTGAAGAGGGAACAATATGGTTTCTTGACCTTGGACGGTTTAACAGCAGGAGATTCCCGGGAGCTGACTCCACATGAAGTTAAATTAATGCGGACATTAGCAACGACCGAGCCTAAACAGCGGAGAATGTAGATAAGAATTTTTCCTGTATTAATAGGTTGAAACCACTACCCCATTCTCCTCCTGGAAGAATGGGTGGTGGAAAACAACCTGTAAATACCTTTTCCTTCATGAATCGGGAAAGAATGTCACAAAACCTTCAGAAATGTAAATAAAAAGGACATGGCGTTAAATGGTATAATGGTATGGTTAAATTTAGTGTGGCCTTAGGAGGATCTCTATGGATAAAAAGAAGCGACGCCTAATTAGCAGAACCATCATTCTCCTGCTTTTAGGTGCAGCTTTAGTGTTTGCCCTTTATACGAACTTCACTAAAGATAAGAATGAAAGCCTGAGCAAAGGATCCGATGCACCCAATTTCGTCTTGACTGATATGGAAGGCAAAGAGCATAAACTTTCCGATTACAAGGGAAAAGGCGTCTTCCTGAACTTTTGGGGTACATATTGCAAGCCGTGTGAATATGAAATGCCTTATATGGAAAATCAATATAAAAACTTTAAAGACCAGGGCGTTGAGATATTGGCGGTTAATGTCGGGGAATCTGACTATGCTGTCAATAATTTCATTACAAAGCATGATCTTACCTTTCCTGTCATGATCGATAAAGGTAGGGAAGTGGAAAATGCTTATCGCGTGGATATATTGCCTGTCACCTTTTTGGTTGATAAAGAGGGGAAAGTGATAGATATCATCACCGGAGCTTTGACAGAAGAGAGCATCCAAAAGCATATGGAGAGAATTAAACCATAATATTGGGGAGTTTTTGACATGAAAGAAGTAAAATGCGATTGTGGTCATGTAAATCCGTTTGGTACAAACATTTGTGGGAAATGCGGAATGGTGCTTGATAAAGAAAAAGAGAACAAACTTATTGATATGAGATATGAAGGAAGTGCCAGGCGTTCACAAACATATAAAAAAACGATCATCGATAAAATATGGAACTTCTTTTCTTCCGTTAAGGTCGGGGTGACGCTCATTGTCATTGCCTTGATCGCTTCAGCTATCGGGACGATTCTACCCCAGGAAATGTACATCCCTTCAACAGCTACGCCTGCAGAGCATTATGAACTGGAATACGGCTGGTTCGGAATGGTGTATTATGAACTCGGGTTTCATAACTTGTATAGTTCATGGTGGTATTTGATTATCATAGGCATGCTGGGCATATCACTATTGATTGCCAGTATCGACCGGTTCTTTCCGTTATATCGATCGTTGAAAAAACAAGGGGTCACACGTCATGACGGGTTCATGAAACGTCAGCGGATTTATGGGGTGACAAAGCTTGAAGACCAAGATATAAACCTTGAAGAAGTAAAGGATAGACTAAAAAGGCAGCGTTATCATATACGAGAGGAAAACGGTCATATACTTGCCGAAAAGGGTCGTTTTTCACGTTGGGGACCCTATGTAAATCATATTGGACTTATCATTTTCTTAATTGGAGCATTATTGCGTTCCGTCCCTGGGATGTATATCGACAAAGTACTTTGGCTGCGTGAAGGCGAGAGAAAGGAAATCCCGGGTACAAATGGTGAATACTACCTCCAGAATAATGAATTTACCTTAGAGGTGTATGACAAAGAGAATGAAGAAGATGAGCAGTACAGTGCTGCAATTGATAAAACCGGTACGATCGCAAAAACCTATCAATCCGATGTTACGCTCTATGAGCGCAAGGGAGAAACCTTACCAGGGGAAAAAGTGGACCTTAATAAGCTTAAAGATTATAAAATCAAAGTCAATGAACCTCTGAAACATGATCATTATGCTCTCTACCAAGTAGACTATAAACTGGATGAGCTCAGTACGATGGCTTTTAATTTGATAAATAAAAAAACTGAAGAGAAATATGGCAGCTTAAAGGTTGATTTGAATAATCCTCAAAAGAAATACGAGTTGAAAGAAGGATATTCCGTTGACTTGATCAGTTACTTCCCCGATTTCGAGTTCGATGAAAAAGGCGAACCTAGAACGATATCGAAGATTCCGAATAATCCGGCATTTATCTTTAAAATGCATACTCCGGATAAGCCAGAGGGTGAAGTCAGTTTCGTGGCGATAAAGGAGACTGTGGAGCCTTTAGGGGAAAACACTTATAAAATGGCTTTTAATGGTGTGGAAACCCAAGATGTCACGGCTTTGACCGTCAGGAAGGATTTAACGCTTTGGATCCTATTCACGGGTGGAATCATTTTCATGATCGGCGTTATCCAAGGGTCTTATTGGAATCACCGGCGTATATGGATTAAGAGGAAAGATGATGAGATACTTTTGGCCGGCCATACAAACAAAAACTGGCACGGCATTAAAAGAGATATAAAACAAGCGATAGAATCAACATCACTTTCCGAACCAATGGATCAACTTGAAGAGGAGAAATCTTCTAGTAAGGGGGAAGTTTTAAATGGCTGAACTAAGCAGTAACTTTTTATATGCCGCTTTCATTTTATATCTGATCGCTACCTTTTTATTTGGTGGATCGATCAAGGATAAACGCGGAGCGGAGGAAAAGAAACAAAACAAATGGGCTAAGCTGGGCATTTTCATTACCATTATCGGATTTGCCTCGCAAATTGGGTATTTCATCACAAGATGGATTGCTGCCGGCCATGCCCCGGTAAGTAACCTGTTTGAATTTACGACCTTTTTCGGAATGATGCTGGTCGGTGCTTTCATATTAATTTATTTTCTTTATAAAACACCTGCCCTTGGGCTATTCGCTTTGCCGATTGCGTTATTGATAATCGCATATGCAAGTATGTTCCCTACAGAGATTTCGCCACTCATTCCTGCTCTGCAGAGCGATTGGCTTCATATTCATGTAACGACTGCAGCGGCAGGACAGTCAATCCTTGCGATAAGTTTTGTTACTGCCATCATTTATTTAATCAAATTCGTCGATCAGACAAAATCAAGCAAAAGAACGTTCTGGCTTGAAGCCGTCATGTTCACATTAGTCTGCACCATCGGTTTCGTTATCATCACTTCTTCTTTTGCTGCCATAGATTATAAGGCGAATTTTGATTGGGTCGATAAAAAAGGTGTACCGGCTAAGCAAGAATTTAACCTACCTGCACTTGTAGGTCCCCATGAAGGGGAACTAATTGATAAAGGACGGTTTGAACCACTGGTGGACATGCCTGCACTGATCAATGCCAAGAAACTGAATACAGTCATTTGGTCAATCGGTATGGGACTCGTCCTGTATGGTTTAATAAGGTTGATTGCTCGCAAAAGATTGGCGGCATTGATTAAACCAATCGTTAAAAATGTGAATTTGAATTTATTGGACGAGATTAGTTATCGTTCGGTCCTTATCGGTTTTCCGATCTTTACTCTCGGTGCCCTCATTTTTGCAATGATCTGGGCACAAGTGGCCTGGACACGATTCTGGGGTTGGGATCCGAAAGAGGTCTGGGCACTGGTTACTTGGTTGTTTTATGCGGCTTTCTTGCATCTGCGCATGTCAAAGGGGTGGCAAGGGGAAAAATCAGCTTGGCTTGCCGTAATCGGTTTTGCCATCATAATGTTTAACTTGATATTCGTAAATCTTGTTATTGCTGGTTTGCATTCATATGCTTGATTCAGTATTGTAATATTTAGATGAAGGGGGTCTTTTGATAGAAACGTCGAGGAGTTGGCTTATCGATTTTTCTAGAGAATGATCCCTTTTTCCGTTACTCCCTTTTATAAGAATACTTCGCTGAAATAGCATTTATGAATTCTTAGTAGCGGTCGATGTCTTTTTTTGTGACAAAATGGTGAAAGGTTCATGGAAGCCATGCAAAATACGCTCTTTATCGTACTTTGTAAGGAAAAAGTATTAGTCATGGAAGTTTTCATTTTGTAGAATATATGAATAGGAGGCTGATACATAATGTATAATGCTATTAAAATTCTCGTGGTGGATGATGAGGAAAGAATCCGCCGGCTGCTAAAGATGTATTTGGAAAGAGAAGAATACATGATCGATGAGGCTGAAAATGGAGATGTGGCTTTAACAAAAGCCCTTGAAAATGATTATGATTTAATTTTATTGGATATTATGATGCCTGGTAAAGATGGAATCGAAGTTTGCCGTGAATTAAGGGAAAAGAAAACGACACCGATTATCATGCTGACTGCTAAAGGTGAAGAAGTAAACCGCGTTCAAGGGTTCGAAGTGGGGACCGATGATTATATCGTAAAGCCTTTCAGTCCCCGGGAAGTCGTGTTAAGGGTTAAGGCTTTATTACGTCGCTCGTCAAGCACAAGTTATATGCAGACGGAGACGACGGCAAAAGATGTGATCGTCTTCCCACATCTAACCATTGATAATGATGCCCACCGTGTACTTGCGGATAACAAAGAGGTTTCATTAACACCAAAAGAATATGAATTATTATATTTCTTGGCGAAATCCCCAGATAAGGTTTTCGATCGGGAGCAATTGTTAAAAGAAGTGTGGCACTATGAATTCTTTGGAGATCTTCGAACTGTAGACACGCATGTTAAACGCTTACGTGAAAAATTAAACCGCATATCCGAAAACGCAGCTAAGATGATTGTCACCGTTTGGGGTGTAGGTTACAAGTTCGAAGTCGTTAATGACTGATGCTATGGGGCAGTGTTGTAGGGAAGCTATGGGCAACGATCCTATTGCTCGTGTCATTTGTATTAATCGTTTTAACCGTTCTGCTGGTCGAATTCTTTGAGAATTTCCAAATTGAAAATATTGAAAATGATTTAACCAAAACCGCTGAACAAATCATTAAGGTTACCAATGAACATCAGGGATCCAGCAATGAGGTTTTACAAATAGCTTCGGAACTAATAGGCAACGAAGCGAAAATGATCATTCTTAATGATGACAAAATGATATTCTCATCCATGGGAGGAGATAATGAGTTCGAAATCACACCGGAACTCATAAAAAATGATCCCGAATTACTCAAGGTTTTTACGGAAAGAAAGACTGTTAAAAAGGAAATGGCGCTTTCCGATGATGCGGATAACGAGGGATTGTCAGCAATCGTAGTAGGCATTCCACTTGAATTGAATGGGGAACAGGATGAAGTTTTTCTATTTCAATCGTTGGAGTCCATGGAAGAAACCACAAAATCCACTACACAGTTCATTTTATTGGCAGCGGGCATCGCCATTATTTTGACAACGATTTTTGCTTTCTTTTTATCCACAAGAATCAATGCCCCATTGGTGAAGATGAGGGAAGCAGCTCTAGCGATTGCCCGGGGGAAATTTGATACAAAGGTTCCAATTCTGACTCAAGATGAAATCGGTGAGCTGGCCATAGCGTTTAATCAGATGAGGAAGCAGCTGAAATTCAATATGAATGCACTTAGTCAGGAAAAGGAACATCTCTCAAGCATTCTCAGCAGTATGGCAGATGGGGTCATTACCTTCAATAAAGATGGCACAATTCTTGAAACGAATCCGCCCGCGGAAAGGTTTCTGCAATCCTGGTACTTTGAAAAGGGCTATAACCGGGAAGATAATGTGAATGTCCCCTTGGTTTTAATGAATCTTTTTGATGAATCAGAATCCTTCAATAAGGAGAAGGTCGGTGAAATTACCTTGCAGGGCCGTGATTGGGGATTGATTGTCAGTCCGCTATATACAAATGCCGACAATATTCGGGGAGCGGTGGCCATCATACGGGATATGAGTGATGAAAGACGTATGGACAAACTTAGGACTGATTTCATAGCGAATGTCTCCCATGAGTTAAGGACGCCGATTTCAATGTTGCAGGGATATAGTGAAGCGATCGTAGATGACATTGCGAGCAGTGAAGAGGAAAAGGTGGAAATGGCCCGCATAATCTATGATGAGTCTTTGAGAATGGGACGTTTAGTCAATGATCTGCTCGATCTAGCTAAATTGGAATCGGGTAAAATGAACCTTAGCTATGAATGTGTACCTATTTCTCCTTATTTAAAGAGGATTACAAGTAAGTTTTCCGGGCTAGCTAAAGAAAAAGGGATCACAATATCAGCCAGTCTTGAAGATGAGCAAATTCAATGGCATTTCGATCCGGACCGTATTGAACAGGTTTTGACGAATTTAATTGATAATGCGATTCGTCATACTCCTCCAGGAGGTAACATTGATGTCATTCAGAGGACAAGTGATCGAAGGGGTCTGATCATTGATGTGAAAGACTCTGGATCTGGAATTCCCGAAGAGGATTTACCTTTTGTATTCGAGAGGTTTTATAAAGCGGATAAAGCAAGGACCCGCGGGCGTTCGGGCACCGGATTGGGGTTGGCAATCGTAAAAAATATAATCAATGCCCATGATGGCTTCATATCGGTAAACAGTTTACCTAATAAAGGGACAACGTTCAGTTTTATCCTGCCTCGAATTTTGGAGAATGCTGAATGAATGACGGGTGGCTTGCCAAAAAATCTTGTTTCATAAGGAACTGAGAAGACAAAGGCAATTGGATTTCTTTCCAACTTGTCTTTGTTTTTTTTAGGAAACAGATAAGTCCCGAATATTTGGAAATTAACAGAATTTTATAATAAGATAAAAGCCGAAGTATGTAACTTTTGTTTAGGATTGACGACTATATTTATGAACGGATGTGGGGAAATGATGGATTCCGTTTTCCACGATCTTTATGAGAAATATCATCAGGAAATTTATCAATTCATTTTTTATATGACTAAGAATCGAGAAACGGCTGAGGACCTTGTTCAGGAGGTCTATATCCGGGTGATGAAGGCGTATGAACGCTTCGAAGGAAAGAGCAGTGAAAAAACGTGGATGTATTCGATTGCTAGAAATGTGACGATTGATTACTTTCGAAAACAAAAAGGGTGGAAAGACAAAATCTTTCCTAACTTTGATTGGGATAGGCAATTGATAAAAGATAAAGAACCCATTCCCGAAGAAGTGGCTATCATGAACGATGAAATCCAAGATATTTATCAATGCTTAAACCGGTGTACCACGAATCAAAGATCCGTCATCATTTTACGATATATTCAGGGATTGTCCATTACGGAAACTGCTGAAGTATTGAATTGGAGTGAAAGTAAGGTAAAAACAACCCAGCACCGTGCTTTGAAGGCTATTAAAAAGTTGATGGAGGATTTATCAGGAAAGGAGGGCCACCGCATTGAGAAGGTCCCGTTGGAAAGAAAGCGAAATTGAAGACTTGCTCCGAGAGCTTCCGAAATTTAAAGATGACCGAACCAAGTCAGAGGTGTTTGAGAGAATACATGATAAAAAGAGAAAGAAACACTGGATACCTCTAATTGCGGGTGTTGCCTCCTTATTCTTAATGGTTGTTTTGGCATCATCGTTAATTATTGAAAAAAAAGGAACGACAAGTCAAGAGGGCAGCGGCAGTAGTGGGAAATTATCTCTATCTGAAAATAAGGAAACGGCAGATCATGAACGGCAGGATGCAAACAACAAAGAAAATCCTCCAGAAGATAAACAGGATTATCAAGAGTTTTCGAGTAAGCAAGCAAAAATCGAATCTAAAGACGAGGTTTCAGAAATGGAACCCGGAAAAGGGAAAAAGGAAAAAAACTTTGCACAAGCGATCTATCAAGATGACCTTAACAATGCATCGATCATTACGATGGGTATCCCAGATGATCAAATGAATTTCATCGTTCCCATTTCAATTAAACTCAAACATTATGATCAAGGTGATACATTGAAAGAGTTAGTTAATCAAATGTCCGATATCAATGAAGAGCAATATGGGCTATCTGACTATTTTCCACTTGATATAAAGATTAGCCAAGGAAACGATACGGCCACTGCTCATATTGATTTTCAAGAAAAAAGCCAACTATTGGATGAAGATACACTTTTTCTCCATTCGATGGAGGATACGCTTTCCTATAATAATATAGATAAAATGACATTTTCTACAGATGGTGAGCAAGGTGCCATGTTTGCGCATGCGGGATATTTAAAGGAGGTGGATATACCTCATCAAAAAAATCGCACATACCTGCTTTACCAAAAGGATGAGTCCTCCCCAAGGTTTCTTGTTCCAAGCAATATGGGATATCAGGACTTTGAGGAGGCGCTGCAGGCTGGAAAAGGGGAGGCAGACATCGAGGGAATTTCACCTGCAATCCCGCCTGACCTGAAATGGGAAAGGATAAGCTCAAATGGAGATCTTGTGATCATTCAATTATCAGATCAAGCTGCTATTGAAAATAGTGAGGAATCCCTTCAAGCTTTAGAAGCCATACTCTTCATAGCTAAGGATTTTGGTTTTGAAAAAGTGAAGTTTGAAAATGCTCCAATTGAAGAGGTAGGCCAGCTGAACTTAACTGAAGACATATTGGTGCCCAAAGCACCGAACCGAGTGAATTGATGCAGCGGGCAAAGTCTAAATAAATATGAAGGTTTTCCATATGATGGTGCGTTATAAACACCCTGTCCATGGTTGTCAAAAGCCCCTTTCATTCACAGAAAAAGTGCCCGCGATGACGGGCACTTTTTTTTCTTATAATGAAATACGGGCCATGAATGTAATTTCTTCTGTTTCCATTAAAAATTGTTTCATGTTATCTTCCAATGGTAAATCAAAGCTCAAAACCATGATGGCTTCCCCGCCAGCTTCTTTTCGGCCAACCTGCATGGTGGCTATATTCACTCCGTGATCACCCAGGACCTTACCTACGTTACCGATTACACCAGGTTTATCGGTATGCTGGATATAAAGTAAATTCGGTTCTGGATGAAAGTCGATTTTGAAACCATTCAAACTTACAATACGAGAACCGTAATTTTCGATATAGGTCCCACTGATTGTTAATTCACGGTGGTCACCTTTTACTTTAAGGCTGATCAAATTCGAGTAACCTAAAGAGTCCGTAGAGATTTTTTCACCAACGGTTATGCCACGCTCTTTTGCGATCAACAAGGCATTCACTTCATTTACTGATGCATCGACTCTTGATCTCAAAAATCCAGAGATTAGACTTTTTGTAAGAATCGCTGTATCAAAATCCAATGATTCTCCTGCATACGTAACGGAGATTTCCTGAATTCCTTCATTCATGCACTGAGAAGCAATGGATCCCATTTGCTGAACAAGTTGATAGAATGGCTGTACCTTTTCAAACACTTCTTTAGATATGGCTGGAAGGTTGATCGAACTTGAGACTGGATTTCCTTCGAAATAGGTCAATACTTCTTGGGCAACCTGAACGGCAACATTTAATTGGGCTTCTTTAGTGGAAGCACCCAGATGCGGTGTAGCAATGACGCTATCCAGTTCAAGCAGTTTATGGCCAAGTGGAGGTTCTTCGACGAAAACGTCCAGCGCCGCCCCTGCAACATGTCCTTGAACTAACATTTCATATAAATCATCTTCGTCCAGAATACCGCCCCGGGCGCAGTTCAGTACATAAACCCCTTTTTTACAGGTAAGCAGTTTTTCTTTATTGATTAATCCTCTAGTTTCATTCGTAAGTGGTGTATGAACAGTAATGATGTCTGCTTTAGGAAGCAATTCATCTAACGGCAGGGCCGTTACGGACATTTTCTTTGCACGATCGACAGTAAGGAACGGATCATAGACAATGACATCCATGCCGAATACCTTAGCGCGTTTGGCAATTTCCCCTCCGATACGTCCAAAGCCAATTATTCCTAATGTTTTACCACGAAGTTCAGTACCCGTATATGAAGAACGTTTCCACTCCCCATTCTTCAGTGAAGCATAAGCTTGCGGAATGTGGCGCATTAATGAAGCCATCATGGCGAATGTATGTTCAGCTGTTGAAATGGTGTTGCCGTCAGGTGCATTAACCACGACAATCCCGCGTTTTGTCGCCGAGGGGATATCTATGTTATCAACACCGACACCAGCGCGTGCTATAATTTTTAGCTGCGGCATACGGTTCATTAAATCCTCCGAAACCTTCGTAGCACTTCTTACAAGAATTGCATCAATCTGATCAAGTTCGTTTGCAGCTTCCTCTACGGTCTTTTGAATGAGATGAATGTTGGATGCCTCAGATAGCGGTCCGAGTCCTTCTGGTTTAATGGCGTCTGCTACTAAAATCCGATACACGTCTAAACACCTTCCTAGGAAAAAAATATCTTAAATTTCAGTTAATTTTACAATTGAAATGCTGAATATGTCAATTTGGCTTATCTGGATGTAAGCGCTTAATAGAATGGTTATCTTCTGATCATCTGTTTAATGTCGCGATATAAATGGCTTCATCTAGGATTGAATAATATAAAAAAATAATTTTCATTATTTTGAATTTTCGTTTTGTGTATCCACTATTTGTTTTAAGCCATTCACTGTGACGATCGATATTCAACCTAAATGAATCAACTGAGAAAAAAAGTGCTATCAAAAAACAGGTAATTCAGATATAATGGAAAGTATAAAAAATTTTATAGATCTATCTTCGGGGCGGGGCGAAATTCCCCACCGGCGGTGATGAAGGAATTTCTTCTTCTAAGCCCGCGAGCCTTACAAGGCAGGATTTGGTGCGATTCCAAAGCCGACAGTATAGTCTGGATGGGAGAAGATGGAGGTTCCTGAGTGCGTTTCAACAGTTATTTGCTGAACGTTTGTTTGATGTAACCTTTAATTTATCCCTTTAATTCTATTGGAATTAAAGGTTTTTTTATTGAGCATCAACATATTTTGGAACCCTAACCTCTTTTTCAGGTAGATCGGAAAAGAAGGAGAGAGACCTATGAAAAAGAACAAAGTGAAAAAAACGGTCACACTTGCCATGATGGGAAGCATTTCTTATTTATTGATGCTTTTAAATTTCCCGTTTCCGGGATTCCCGCCTTTTCTCAATGTTGATTTTAGCGACATACCAGCACTGATGGCGGCATTAATTTTTGGACCGATGGCTGGAATTCTAGTCGAGTTCATTAAGAACCTTTTGGATTTAGTCATGACAGGGACCTTGACTGCTGTACCTGTGGGGCATATCGCTAACTTTATAGCCGGAATACTGTTTGTCTTGCCGACTTATTATGTATTCCAGAAAATCAATTCAAAAAAAGGGATGACATTCGCTTTACTTGCGGGAACAGTTTCCATGGCAGTATTCATGAGTGTTTTAAACTATTATGTCTTCTTACCGGCTTATACCTTCTTTATGGGATGGGATGCAATGTCGGCACCCGAGTCAAGAAAGTTCGTTACGACGGCAATCTTGCCTTTCAATGTGATAAAAGGCGTACTCATCACATCTGTATTCATGTTGCTGTTCATTAAATTACAGACATGGATCAATAAACAAACATTATATAAAAATGCTTAATGGCATTGACGATAGAAATAAAAAAACAACCGGATATTCGTATTCGGTTGTTTTTTTATGCCTGTTTAATTTTGGTATGGGGAGAGGGCAAAAGAAAAGCCATTTTCGATTGAAAATGGCTTGTACGTTATTCGAATTTAAGTGCATCTCCGTCAAATGCCTCGTCAGCGACTTTAATAGAATCCGTTGGGCATCCTTCAAATGCATCCATCATGTCATCTATAAGTACATCAGGAATTTCAACGATTCCCTCGTTATCGTCAAGGGTAACAAATGCAATCCCTTCGTCATCGTAATCATATATATCTGGTGCCGCTGCTCCGCAAGCTCCACAAGCTATGCATGTTTCTTTATCCACAATAGTAAATTTAGCCATGAATATAACCCCTCCTAAGTTGATTGACAACTGATAATCTTTTTATTTCAGATTATTATCTCTTTCTTATTGTAAGACCGAATGCCAAACTTTTCAATAGAAATTGTATTGATAATAACTATCATGTAGCATAATGTCAACGGAAAACATCGAAATAATTAACTTGGTTCTTTCCATGATTCGTCATTTAGTCACATAATTTCCATTGTATTCATCAATAATAACGGCGATTTTTGCAGTTATTTGTTACAATGGGTTTATTGGTTAAATGAAACAAGGATGTGAGTCCCATGAATAATTATCTACAGGCCATCATTCTATATGCGATAAAAAAATTTCAAGGCGAACGCTCCATTTATGCTATATACCATATGCTGCAGGGGAAGAAATCGTCACAAACAATCCAGGATGCCCATTTATTCGGGCTAACGGATATTTTTGGGACAATACCTCGATTTACCCGTCAGCAATTAAATCAAAACATTGAACATTTACTAAAGCATGACTTGATTAATTTAACGGATAAACCAGATGCATATGAAATTAGTATGCAAGGTGAGGGAATGTTAGTCGATTACTTTAAAAATAATCCTTTTCCGGCGTATATAAATGGTTGGAAGTATCACAATATCACCCCGGTTTTCTGGGGAAGGTTAAACTTACTCATTCAAACCATATCCCATATTGTCCACAATGAAAGACGTTTTTATCCGATACAAAGAAATCCCAAAATCCAATTCTTCGTAAAGGAATTTTTACATGCCAATCGTCAGGATCGAGCGTTGATTGCCCAACATCTATATGATGAATTGATATCCCTTTTAGAAAGTCAAAGTGAAATGAAACGAGACATTTTCATTTTGAAAATAACCGGGATTAACAGGATTGGACTTACGTTTGAACAGATTGCAAAAAGGAAAGACGTAGAAGAAGAGTATGTTCGCTTTACTTTCCTTGACTCATTGCATCAAATGCTTGCTGAAATGGAAACGGGAAAGGAATACCCTCTCTTGTCCACATTAACAAATGATTGGAAAAGTAGTGGAAATCCTCATTTGACACAATCTACACAGACTACTTTACGATACATCCAGGAAGGGAAAACTCTGGGTGAAATAGCTGAAATCCGCAGATTGAAAGTCAACACCATCGAAGATCACCTCGTAGAAATTGTCTTATCGGACAAGAGTTTTCCGATTTCAGATTATGTGTCTATCGAGGATGAGAGAAAAATTGCTGAAGCTATTAAGGAACTTGGAACGAAAAAGCTTAAAGCAATCAAGCAGATGGTCGATAATAAAGAGATAAGCTTTTTCCAAATAAGACTTGTACTTGCGAAAATAGGTGAGTGATGATGAATATAGAACGAGTCCTCAAAGAAAAATTCGGTTTTGATGAATTCCGTCCTGGACAAAAGGAAGTGGTCGAATCATTGATGTCCGGCAATCATACTTTAGCAATGCTACCGACCGGATCAGGTAAATCATTATGTTACCAGCTGCCGGCTTATCTTTTAAATAAGACTGTCCTAATTGTCTCCCCGTTATTATCATTAATGCAGGATCAGGCAGATCAGCTGAAGATGAGTGGCGAAAAAAGTGTATTGACCCTCAACTCTTTTTTGACATTAAATCAAAAAAGGAAAGCTTTCGACCGGTTGCATAGTTATCGTTTTATCTTTTTATCTCCTGAAATGCTAAGCCTGGATGGTGTGATAAAATCCTTGAAATCCATAGATATAGGCTTGTTCGTCATAGATGAAGCACACTGCATCTCACAATGGGGGTATGATTTCCGTCCCGATTATTTGAATTTAGGAGAAGTGAGGCGTGAATTGAGCAATCCATTGACTCTTGCCCTGACAGCAACTGCAACCGATGAGGTGCGGAGGGATATCGTTGGTAAACTCAATATTGAGCCGGTCAATGAAACGGTCTCATCTGTTGATCGGGAAAATATTGCAATCATTGTCGAGCGAATGTTCAGCTACGATGAGAAGCTAGCACGTGTGCTGGAGCTTGTCAGGAAATTTACGGGAAGCGGGATTATTTATTTTTCCTCTAAAAAAGTGGCGGAATCGGTCACAGGGTTTTTACAGGAAAACGGGATCGATAGTGCCAATTATTATCACGGTGGAATGGAACAGGAACAAAGGATGCTCATTCAGCAGCAATTCATTTCCGGCCAGTTAAAGATTATATGTGCAACAAGTGCTTTTGGAATGGGTGTGAATAAATCCGATGTCAGATATGTTATCCATTTTCATATCCCATCGACGATGGAAGCATATCTTCAGGAGATAGGCAGGGCGGGACGGGATGGGAAGCAAAGTGTGGCTGTCTTATTATATTGCGAAGGGGATGAAGGGCTTCCGCTGCATTTGATGGAGCAACAGTTGCCTTCGGATTCGCAAATAGATGGTGTATGTTCTTTCCTTAATGCATCACAAAAGATTCCGGTGAATTTGACCCTCTCAGAAAAAGAACAGCTGTCTCAATCCTTTTCGTTAAACGAAGTCCAGCTGCGTTTTTTTACCCAGTTTATTACGGGCAATAACCTACATCAAGTGGCTGAGATGAAAGAGTATTGTCAAAAGAGGAAATCCAGGAATCAAGAAAAACTTCATAAATTCCTGCATTGGATCTATGCACCGGAATGTCGACGTTTAGGAATACTGGACTACTTTGAAGAAGAGCATCGGGAAGTGAATCCCATCTGCTGTGATATTTGTGGGATGGATACCGAAAAAATGGCTGATGTATGGCCGGAAGTCAAGGTGGATCAGGTCAATTCCTTTTCCTCGTGGAAAAAGGAATTGGCTTATATCTTATTAAAAAAGGAAAATGGCAATGAAAAATAAGCAAGCTGAAATGATTAAACAACTTACAGATAAACAGTTGCTATATAATTTGTTTCTTACACAAATTATTCTCTTAACGTTAGCCATCTTTTTAGGTATTATTTTATTTAAAGACCGTTCTGCCTTTTTCGACTTATTTATCTATGATGACCTGAACATTTTGCTGATTGGAATTCCCGCAGGAGTCATTGTCGTGCTATTAGACTTATTGCTTATGAAAGTGACACCCTCTTCCTATCAGGATGATGGTGGCATTAACGAACGCATTTTCAGTAATTTGTCATACCCGATGATTTTTGTCGTAGCTTTAGTGGTAGCGATAAGCGAAGAATTATTATTCCGAGGAGTGCTGCAAACACATTTTGGTTTGCTTCTTACGAGCCTCATTTTTGCAGCCGTTCATTATCGTTACCTTTTTAATTGGTTTTTATTTTTAAATGTTTTGGTTTTGAGCTTCTTTATCGGTTTTCTATTTGAAATGACTAATAATATCATCGTGACGATTACGGCCCACTTTTTGATTGACTTTATCCTTGGTATTTTAATCAGGAACAAAAAGCAAAGAGGGTTGAGCAAGAAAGGGGGTGACTTGAATGAGCCGGGTTCAAAAGAATGAAAAAGAAAATGATCAGGCTGGTGAACTTCGTTCGCGAATTGAACGTCAGAAGGCTAAAACATCATTGCCCAAGCGCAGCAAAGTCCACCAGAATAAAAAGAAAAAAAGTAAAGTGAAGATTAAGTTCCCAATGATACAATTATTAGCGTTATTTTTTATTTTGCTTCCAATTGGATTTTATACCCTTTATACATATCTGCAGGATAGGCCTGTACAGGGTACGAAAAGTGACCAAGTCATCTTGAGTGGGGAAGATAATGAATCGATTCCAACTACAGCAACGGCAGAAGATTTAAAGGAAAAAGAGTCCGCAAAGGCTGAAGAGGAGAAGGAAAAAGAAGAAGCAGAGGCTAAAGCCAAAGCGAAGCAAGAAGCTGAAGAAAAGGCCAAAGCGAAGCAAGAAGCTGAAGAAAAGGCCAAAGCGGAGCAAGAAGCTGAGGAAAAGGCCAAAGCGGAGCAAGAGGCTGAAGAAAAAGCCAGAGCGAAGCAAGAAGCTGAGGAAAAGGCCAAAGCGGAGCAAGAGGCTGAAGAAAAAGCCAAAGCACAGCAAATAGCTGACGAAAAAGCAAGGAAGGAAGCCGCAGAAAAGAAAAAGTCTGCCGAAAATGTTCAAGCCGCGAAAACGGATAAAGAGGGATACAAAGTTGTCTTACATACTGTTCAAGGTCAAGAAACATTATTTCGCATTTCTATGAATTACTACAAATCACAGGAAGGGATTGCTCTGATCAAGGAGTGGAATGGGCTGAATGGCAATGAAATTTCCAAAGGTCAAGTATTGAAAATTCCGATCAGGAAATAACGATGGCACTCTGTCTTTATAGGCAGGGTGTTTTTAAAATTGCTTGACTTGGCCCGGTATGAAGCCAAACGTGACAGGTACTTAATCATTTTTTCCTCTACTCTTTCATATCATGATTTGAAAGAGTAGAGGAGGAAATGCGATGGAATCGACAATCATTTTATTGGACGAGAAAACGGATCAAGCAACAAAACAAATGCTTCAGAATGTCGTGGATCGAAAGAAAAAATTCGAGGCACTTAAAAAGAAGCACCTGCAAAGCTTATGGGCAACCATGATTGTTGCTGCCCTTTTTATGATTTATCTTTATTTTTATATCGTTGTACCTTATTCCTATTCCTTTTTCAGTATGTTTAGTGTTTTCGTCGATCATTTTAGCCATTTCCTTTTTTTGGCGGCAGCAATTGGCCTATATGGATATATGGTTTTAATCAAAAAAAAGCTTGATAAAGCTGAGAAGGAGTTTCAACTGCTACGCTGTGAAATCATTAATAAAAGTAAGCAATTATGGGAAAAAGAGGAAGAATGGAAAAATCGCCATAAGGTTTTTGAAATGATGAAGAAGAATTATGATATTAACTTATATCATGAAAATAAATGATGGGCGCGTTAAATCATATTTAATTGCGGGTAATTTGGTTTTATGGTTATATGAAAGTACGTTTGGGATAAGGATGGAAAGAAGGTTTAACTAAGATGTATTGGTTATCTGGATTATTTTTAGTCATCATTCTTCTGTCATTTGCCACGGTCATTTACATGTGGCGTACGGCTATGCAAGATAGGGTGATTTTTCAAGACTTATATTTCAAAGACTTTCCTGAAGGCTTTGGCGATGTTCGGATTTTTTTCATTTCCGATCTTCATCGACGGATTGTTGCGGATAAATTAATAGAGGAAGTTCGTGACAAGGCAGATTTGGTGATAATCGGCGGTGACATTAGGGAAAGCGGGGTTCCCTTAGAACGTGTGGAAAAAAATATATTGAAACTAAAAGAAATTGGCCCCCTTTATTTTGTTTGGGGAAATAATGATTATGAAGGAGACTTCCATGAACTGGATGCGACTCTTCTGAAACATGGTGTGAAAATCCTTGATAATACAGCTGTTTCTTTTGAGTCTCAAAATGGCAGCAAAATAGCTCTTCTGGGCATTGATGATATATCGGAAGAACGTGATAGGCTTGACCTTGCACTGTCGGATTGCGGGAATGAAGGTTTTCGGATTTTGGTAAGCCATAATCCATTGGTCAAGAATCAGTTGACTCCGGAACACCATATTAGTTTTGTCCTGTCAGGTCACACCCATGGCGGGCAGATTCGCATATTCGGATTCGGGCCATATCAGATCGGCAGCATAAAAAAAGAGGGGGACTGCTTATATATGACGAGTAATGGCTATGGGACAAGCGCAGTGCCTTTAAGGCTTGAGGCTAAGCCGGAAACGCACCTGTTCACCCTGAAAAGGGGGACGGACACTGAAATAGGCGAAGCAGTGGAAAAAACCTATTAGGCTGCTTTTAGACGAGCATATCGGGATTTTACAGACTTTGAAAAATCCACTATAATTTCAACAAATGATCGTACAGTTATTGGAGGCCTTGTAAAACCATGCAAGAAGGTAAATATAATATAAAGGCAGTTTCAAAACTGCTGGACATTCAGCCGGGAACCCTAAGGGCATGGGAAAGGCGCTATAAATTTATCGAGCCTGTCAGGAATGAATCAGGGCACCGGCTTTATACGGAAAAACATCTGCAAATCCTTAAGTGGCTCATCAATAAAACAGAGCAAGGTTTTACAATAAGCCAAGCCGTTTCACTACTCGAAAGTACTGGCACTAAAGCGATTGGAGTTACTGAAACGAACCGTAAGGATGAACAAACAGTTAAGTTATCGGATGAATTGATCGAAGCTCTATTAAATTTCAATGAAAATAAAGCCCATATACTGATAAGCCAAGCATTCAGTATGTATACAATCGAACAAACCATAGTTGAAATACTCGGTTCAATATTGGTTCAGATTGGGGATAAGTGGGAAAGGGGAGAAATTACTTCCGCTCATGAACACTTTGCGTCGAACATCCTAAAATCCAGGATCAGTTCAGTCATGCATGCGATTCCGACTAATGGTTTCCTTCCGAAAGCCCTTACCGTTTGTGCTCCCGGTGAAAAACATGAATTCGGACTGTTGGTCTTCACCATTTTCTTGAAGCGGAAAGGGTATGAAACCATTTATTTAGGTGAATCCATTGCTGATGAGGACCTTTTCACCGTTTTAAACATCATAAAGCCCTCATACCTATTCATGTCATGTTCACTGAAAGAGAATCTTGATGGAACATTTATGCTGGTTGAAGCATTAATAAAGGATTTCCCGGATTTGAAGGTGGGTCTTGGCGGCGCGGCGCTGAGCCTTATATCCGAAGAAAACCGTACTGCCTTCAACGGAGTTTTAATGGGGGACACCCAATCTAAATGGGAGGAATGGCTGAAAGGTTAGCTGCGCTGGCTTAGGTGAAATAATGGATATGCACCCTGCGACCAAGGCTTCATATGATGTATGAAGATGGTAACCAGGGGGCATTTTTTTATGAAGCTGGAGCGATTAACTAATAATAAAATCAAGATTTTTTTGACCCTTGATGATTTAATTGATAGAGGCATTACAAAAGAAGATATTTTAGGGAATTCCTTAAAGGTCCATAAGCTATTTCAGGATATGGTCGAAGAAGCATGCGAAGAACTCAGCTTTAAAATGAGTGGCTCCATTGCAATTGAAATTTTCTCCTTGCCTGCTCAAGGATTGATAATCATTGTGACGAAGGACGAAGAGGAATTATTGACAGATGAAGAGGAGTACTTGGATTTACAAGTGAAAATTGATGACTTCCCCCATATTCTGTATGTTTTCAATGACTTTGAAGATATCGTCCAATTATCTCATAGATTATCTTTTCAAGGTTTGCTTAAAAGTACTCTTTATCATTTTGAGGGAAGATACTATTTACTTATCGAAAATGTTAAAGACACCACCTATGACACGGTCATATCTTTAGCGGCTGAGTATGGCCATGCATCTACTTTGACACTCTGCCGCATCAATGAATACGGAACATGTATAATCGAAAATGAAGCGATACATGTTTTGCTCACACACTTTAGTTGATGTAAAACGAATGAGACAAGGCAGCCACATTAGAAAAAAACAATGCGGTTTGCCTTATTTGTCTCAACTCTCGGCCGAAGAAGATATACGGTTAAAGTGTATGAAAACAGTTGATATGATAACGTTTTCATTTTTAGAATATTTCCAACTTTTAAATTCCCATTTTTACTCTTGCATATCTGTATCGAAGGTGTATACTAGCACATGAAGAGGACTATTTGTACATTATAGATTTATATATGGATGAGATTTTCTAGGAGGTACTTTAATGGAATCGGCAAAAGGCAATAGCCATGTAAATGAAGAAGAAAAACACGACGTACTGAGGTCTACCCAAACTGTAATACATAAAGCTTTGGATAAGCTGGGTTACCCGGAAGAAGTTTTTGAGCTGTTGAAGGAACCATTGCGCTTATTAACGGTGAAGATACCAGTCCGCATGGATGATGGATCGGTTAATATTTTCACGGGTTACCGTGCACAGCATAACGATGCTGTTGGGCCTACAAAAGGTGGTATCCGTTTTCACCCTAATGTAACGGAACGTGAAGTGAAGGCATTATCCATTTGGATGAGTTTGAAATGCGGCATCGTTGATTTGCCATACGGCGGGGGTAAAGGCGGTATCGTATGTGATCCTCGTAATATGTCATTCCGTGAGCTTGAAAGGCTGAGCCGGGGCTATGTTCGCGCAATTAGCCAAATCGTTGGGCCGACTAAAGATATCCCGGCACCTGATGTGTTCACAAACTCTCAAATCATGGCTTGGATGATGGACGAATACAGCCGTATGGATGAATTCAACTCGCCAGGATTCATTACGGGTAAACCGCTAGTGCTTGGTGGTTCCCATGGCCGTGAATCAGCCACTGCAAAGGGTGTAACGATTTGTATCAATGAAGCTGCCAAGAAACGCGGCATCGATATTAAAGGGGCACGGGTCGTCATTCAAGGTTTTGGTAACGCAGGTAGTTTCTTAGCTAAATTCATGCATGACGCAGGTGCTAAAGTTATTGGGATTTCGGATGCATATGGCGCTCTTCATGATCCTGAAGGCTTGGATATCGATTATCTTCTCGATCGGAGAGATAGTTTCGGAACCGTAACGAAATTGTTTAAAAGCACAATTTCAAATAAAGAACTGCTTGAATTGGAATGTGATATTCTAGTTCCGGCAGCAATTGAAAACCAAATCACTGAAGAAAATGCTGCTGATATCAAAGCATCGATCGTTGTAGAGGCAGCTAACGGACCTACAACAATTGAAGCGACACAAATCCTAACGGATCGCGGAATCCTTCTTGTTCCTGATGTCCTTGCTTCTGCTGGTGGTGTAACGGTTTCTTACTTCGAATGGGTTCAAAATAACCAAGGATATTACTGGTCTGAAGAAGAAGTGGACGAAAAGCTGGAAAAAATCCTTGTGAAATCCTTTAATAACATATATGAACTTGCACAATCAAGACGTGTTGATATGCGCCTAGCGGCCTATATGATTGGCGTAAGAAAAATGGCTGAAGCTTCTCGCTTCCGTGGTTGGATCTAAAAGATTCAAATCATGTATTAATTTATAGTTAAAATCATGTTCATTGCTTTATCATTGAAATGATTTGTAAAAACTCCTATCATGTATTGATAGGAGTTTTTATTATTAGACGAACGAATTACATAGTGCATGGAAAGGCAGTGGAATAAAGATGAATATTGAAGAAGTCATTATCATAGGTGGGGGCCCTTGTGGATTGGCTGCTGCAATCGCTCTTAAAGAAGTGGGAATACAGTCCCTGATCATTGAAAAAGGCAATGTGGTTGATTCCATTTACCGTTATCCGACACATCAAACATTTTTCAGTTCGAGTGAAAAACTGGAGATTGGTGATATCGCTTTTATAATCGAAAACCGTAAACCGGTCCGCAATCAGGCGCTAGCCTATTATAGGGAGGTCGTCAGAAGGAAAGAATTGCGGGTCAATAAATTCGAAAAAGTGGAAAAAGTGGAAAAGCATGAAGATGGGAAGTTTTTAGTCAAGACATCGAAGAGTGACTATACTGCTCAGCATGTCATCGTATCGACCGGATACTATGATCATCCGAACTATATGTGCATACCGGGTGAACAGCTTCCTAAAGTGTTTCATTATTTCAAGGAGGGGCACCCCTACTTTAATTGTGATGTTGCCGTCATCGGTGGCAAAAACTCAAGCGTGGATGCAGCTCTGGAATTGGTCAAATCAGGAGCAAGGGTTTCAGTCCTTTATAGAGGAACTGATTACTCTCCAAGTATCAAACCTTGGATCCTTCCCGAATTCGAATCATTGGTCCGCAATGGAACGATCAAGATGGAGTTTAATGCGAATGTTGACAGGATAACGGAAGACAGCGTCATCTATCATGTAGGTGATGAGGAAAAAGTCATTAAAAATGATTTTGTATTTGCTATGACTGGCTACCATCCTGACCATTCATTTTTAGCTTCAATGGGCATTACTATTGATAAGGAGACTGGAAGGCCCGCATATAACGAGGAAACGATGGAGACGAACGTTAGAGGTCTTTATATTGCAGGAGTTCTGGCAGCCGGAAATAATGCGAACGAAATCTTCATCGAGAACGGCAGGTTCCATGGTGGATTGATTGCTTATCATTTGGCTGTTAAAGAAAAGTGAATTATATAAATAAGGAGCTGGGACCGTATGGAAAAAATATCATTAATAACGACTGGTGGGACTATTGCCAGTAAAGCAACTGCAAATGGTATGTTGGCCTCTGGTGCATTGACTGGCCATGAGTTGGCATCACTTTGCGAATTGCCCAACGATATCGAGGTTAAAGTAGTTGATCTTTTCCAGATTTCAAGCATGTCCATGTCCTTCGAGAAAATGCAGCAGCTTAAGTCAGCCATTCAAAAGGAATTGGAGGATCCTGATGTTACGGGAATCGTCGTGACACACGGTACGGATACACTTGAGGAAACGGCTTATTTCCTTGATGTCACGACTAAGGATCAACGTCCAATCGTAATAACCGGCTCACAACGTTCTCCTCAAGAGGTGGGCACCGATGTATATTCCAATCTAAGGAATTCGATATTATGCGCTGCCAGTGATCTTATAAGGGACGTCGGCGTAGTAGTCGTTTTTAATGAGCGGATCTATTCAGCCAAGTATGTCAAAAAAGTTCATGCTTCCAATTTGCAGGGTTTCGTATCTTTTGGCTATGGATATTTGGGGATAATTGATAATGATGTCGTCAGCATCTATCAAAAACCATTACATAGGGAGTGTTATGATATTCGGGATCGCATTCCCAGGGTGGATATCATCAAGTGCCATACAGGCGCTGATGGCCTCTTTATTGATGCTGCGGTTGCAAACGGTGCGAAAGGCATCGTGCTCGAGGGGGTAGGAAGGGGACAGGTTACACCGGTAATGGTGACTTCCATACAGGCTGCAATCGATAAAGGCATAACGATCATCATGACTACGAGTGCGGAAGAAGGAAAAGTTTACCCAGCTTATGATTATGAAGGCAGCGCATTTGATTTAAAACAACGCGGTGTGATATTAGGCGCTGACTATGACAGCAAGAAGGCCCGGATTAAGTTAGCTGTCATGCTGGCAAGCGAAAACACTATAGATGAGACCTTCTTTACGTACTGAAGGATTAAATAAAATTTGGAAGACTTGATTATTGGATTCAGTTTTTCTTCATTCCATGGTACGATTAAGGAAACGAAGATGAAAAGAGGGTCAGCTAATGCTGGTCATGTTGTCCGCGGCCATTGCGCCTGGATTGGCGCTACTGAGCTATTTCTATTTGAAAGATCAATATGAAACCGAACCGATATCGGTTGTGGTCAAAACATTTTTATTCGGTGTCTTTCTTGTATTGCCGATTATGTTCATACAGTATGTGCTCGAAACCGAACATATCTTGAATACCGATTTAGCAAATGCTTTTTTATGGGCTGCACTGCTTGAGGAATTCTTCAAGTGGTTCATACTCATTTATGTCATTTATCAGCATGTAGCATTCGATGAGCCGTATGATGGGATTGTTTACGGAGCTGCAGTCTCCCTTGGATTCGCTACAATGGAGAATATTTTGTACCTGGTGGCCAACGGGGTGGAACATGCTTTTCTCAGGGCCATTCTCCCTGTATCCAGTCACGCTTTGTTCGGTGTGATCATGGGATATTATTTGGGCAAGGCAAAATTTTCAGCATCGAATAATAGGGTCTATTTATCATTGGCATTGATCATACCAATTTCGTTACATGGGGTTTACGATTATATTTTAGTTTCCCAAAAATTTTGGGTGTACTTTATCATGCCATTCATGATTTATTTATGGTGGTTAGGCATGAAAAAAGTAAAAAAAGCACGTTTGTTGTCTGACTTTCATGCAGAAAAACTTTCTCAAAATCAATTCCTTAGCAAATGAAGAATACTATCAAAACGGAGTGCTGGCATATTTTGCCCGCTCCGTTTTTTTTATGTTTGGAATAAAAAAGCCAGTAAAGAAGAAAATAGAATTACATTAATTCAAGAAAAAGAGGAGTGTTTTTGATGAAAGGAATTTCGTCAAAATGGAAATGGCTTTTGCTGTTTTCGTGTATTACTATTTGTTTCGGAATTTACCCGGAAACAAGAACAAATGCCTTTTCGAGCCAAATCATTCAAAAAGGTGCGGTTGGAGACGATGTAATTGAACTGCAGGCACGCCTACAAAACATTGGTTACTATAATGGAAAGATTGATGGAGCCTATGGATGGGGCACTTATTGGGCACTTCGAAATTTTCAACAAGATTTCGGACTTCCAATAGATGGTTTGGCAGGGACTACAACAAAACAGAAGTTGACGAATGCCTCTAATTTCAATAAAGAATTTGTTCACGAACAGATCAATAAAGGGAACGAGTTCACCTATTATGGGGGAGTCCCCATTGAAAAACAGGTAAAAGCGAAAGGAAATGGCACTACGTCTGGAGGGGCCGCTTCCGGAAAAGCTCCTTCCAAAACAACGACATCAGCCAATCTTCCAGGAGGATATTCACAAAACGATATACAGCTGATGGCCAATGCCGTTTATGGAGAAGCACGAGGGGAGCCATATACAGGTCAGGTTGCCGTTGCGGCAGTAATACTGAATAGAGTGGAAAGTGCTGCTTTTCCTAATACCATTTCAGGAGTGATTTTTGAACCTGGGGCCTTTACGGCTGTTGCGGATGGACAGATTTGGCTGACACCGAACGAAAGGGCGAAAGAAGCCGTAGTGGATGCTATCAATGGATGGGATCCAAGCGGTAATGCAGAATATTATTTTAACCCCGATACGGCAACAAGCAAATGGATCTGGTCAAGGGAACAAATTAAAAGAATCGGAAAACATATCTTTTGTAAGTAAAGAGGTGAAGGAAAATGATCAGGAATATAGTGATTGCCTTGCTTGTTGTAGTTGTTGCGGGAACTGCATTCTGGGGCTATCAAGAACATAAGGAAAAAAATGCTGTATTAATCAACGCGGAAAATACGTATCAGCGAGCCTTTCATGATTTAAGCTATCAAGTGGATTTATTGCATGATAAGGTCGGAAGTACTTTGGCCATGAATTCACGTTATTCATTAAGTCCGGCTTTAACGGATGTTTGGCGTATCACTTCCGAAGCCCAAAGTGATGTCGGGCAGTTGCCATTGACCTTGCTTCCTTTTAATAAGACAGAAGAATTTTTATCGAAAATTGCAGACTTCAGTTATAAAACAGCGGTACGTGACCTTGAAAAAGAACCATTGAATGATAAGGAATATGCGACTCTACAATCCTTGTACACACAGGCTGGGGACATCCAGGGCGAGTTAAGAAAAGTGCAGTATCTAGTCCTGAAAAACAATTTAAGATGGATGGATGTCGAAATGGCTCTTGCATCAGGGAAAGAAAATTCGGATAACACGATCATCGACGGTTTAAAGACGGTGGAGAAAAAAGTATCTGGGTACGGTGAAACGAATGAGATGAATCCGACTTTTACATCTGCACAACAGAGGGATGAAAACTTTAAAAATTTGCAAGGTGAAACCATAACAAAAAAAGAAGCCATTGCGACAGCAAAAAACTATGCACACTCAAAAAGCAGAAATTTGCAGGTGAATGTGGAGGAAAACGGAAAAGGTTCCGATTTTGGATTTTATAGTGTGAGCATTCTCGATAAAGATTCCGATACCGAATTGAATATGGATTTGACAAAAAAAGGCGGTTACCCTATTTGGTATATCAATAATAGGGACGTGAACAAAACAAATATTGATTTGAATCAAGCCTATACAAAAGCTGAAGAATTTTTAAAGGAACATGATTTCAGTTCACTTGAATTATTTGAAAGTGCTCAGTACGATAATATCGCATTATTGAATTTCGTGACATCAGAAAATGGCGTCAAGATTTATCCGGATTCAGTCAAGGTCAAAGTCGCATTGGATGATGGATCCATTATAGGATTTTCAGCCGACGAGTACTTAAAATCACATAAAACCAGGGAATTAGCGAATCCGAACATATCCGAGAAAGAAGCTAAGGACAAAATCAACAGTAATGTAAAAATAATGGAAGAAGGAAAGGCGTTAATCACCAATGATATTGGTGAAGAAGTTCTATGTTATGAATTTCTCGGTACGATTAAAGATGATACCTACCGTATTTTCATTAATGCAGATACCGGTCAAGAAGAAAAGGTGGAAAAATTAAAGAATTCCGAACCGATATACGAGAATTTAATTTAATGTTAACTGTTATCATGAATCATTGGTTGTAGGGAAATGTGCTTAGTCACTTTCCCTTTTTCTTATTTCATGACATAATAACGTAAATGATTATTGGATAATATGGGGAAATTAATGGGTAATATTATGCGGTTTCCTTTCTATCAAAAGGACGTGGATAACGATGTTTAAAATTGGTGATATATTAATGCTCGAACCGAAATACTCATCACAGAAGGAAAAGTTCAATTGTATGGTTGTCGAAATGGGACAGGGTTGTGTCTATACCGACTTTCCCATCAACCTAGAGACCGGTAAAACTGCATTCCTTATGGATGGGACAAAGTTGAACGTCACATTTTCCAATGAAGAGCAGGCTGTTTATGTCTTTGATTCTGAAGTGCTTGGAAAAGTGAAAGGCAGAATACCCATGATGCAAATTTTGCTGCCCGAAGCAGAAACGTTTGTGAAAATCCAACGGAGGCAATACGTGCGCCTGGATGTAACCCTGGATACAGCCATTCATCCAGAACATTCCGAGTTTCCCCCTTTTCGCGCATTAACAGAGGATATAAGTGCAGGCGGAGCTTCCATAAGGCTTTTAAAAGGCACTGATATACAATCGGTTTCCCACTTATACCTGTGGATGGCGCTCACGCTTAAATCAGGTGAGATTCATTATTTAAGGTTAAAAAGCAAAGTAATTCGCGTAACGGAGAAAGAGCATGGAAAAATGCTGCTGCACGTCCAATTTCTTGAACCTACAAAAAATGATGTACAGACATTAATGAGATTTATATTTGAAAAGCAGGTCGAATTAAAGAAAAAAGGCTTGCACGTTTAACATGATTGAATGAAAAACAGCGATTCCATCCATACTGCTAATATAAACAGATGGAGGGTGCGGCTTATGAAAACATTTGAAAGACTATTAATTAAAGTGATCATCATTCAATTGGCCTGCTTATTTTTTTTCCAGTTCCTTTTGAGCAGGGAGGATCAAATCTTTGATTTGACCAAGCTCTCGAGATATGAAGGTGTCACCAGCAATAATTATACGAAAATCATTGAAACATTCAATGGGACCGATAGTAAAAGCGGTGATTAATTTCATTTTGTCGACAAAATGAAATTAGGAAAGCTCCTCCGAACCGTGATTTAAAAGTAAAATATATTTTCCTTTTTATATGGAAAAAACCCTACCCAGATTGAAGAATTTAATGAAAATACTGCAGGCAAACTCGTTTTTCTATGAATTGTCTACAGTCTGAAGCGGTGATCCGCTTTTTTGTATGAAGATTTTCAAAAAAGGATAACTATTGATGGCTGTAGTGATAAAAAAAGAACAAAGGTGATTTTGAACCTACACATCCCTTTTATTAATGATTTTCCCGCTAGTTGTGATAAAATGAAAGGGTACTAAATAATCAGCATGATTGTAGGATTCTTGGGAGGATTTATGGAAAAAAAATTATCAGTCGCAATCGATGGACCAGCTGCTGCTGGAAAAAGCACGGTTGCTAAAATTGTTGCAGAAAAGTTCAATTACATATATGTGGATACAGGTGCAATGTATAGGGCCCTTACCTATAAGGCCCTTAATCAAAAGATTCGCCTGGATGATGAACCAGCATTATCAGAAGTTCTCATCAATACGGAAATCGAATTAAGACCAAGTGAAAATGGACAGTTGGTGTTCTTGGATAATGAGGACGTGACTGCCCAAATCAGGAATAATGAAGTGACTGGTTCCGTTTCGGAAGTGGCAAAGCACCGAAGCATCCGGGAAGAATTGGTTCGCAGGCAGCAAATCTTTGGTGAAAATGGCGGAGTCGTCATGGATGGCAGGGATATTGGTACGCATGTTTTACCCAACGCCGAAGTAAAGGTATTTCTTATCGCATCTGTGGATGAAAGGGCACAGCGGAGGCATCAGGAAAATATATTGAAAGGTTTTCCTTCAGATATCGAAAAGTTAAGGGAGGAAATTGCAACAAGGGACAAGCTGGACTCGGAACGCGAGGTATCGCCACTGAAAAAGGCTGCGGATGCTATCGAAATCGATACGACTTCATTATCGATTCAGGAAGTTGCAGAAAGTATCATGTCTTTAATAGAAGAGAGGAAAAGATGACATTGGATTTTTACACATTTGCCAAGAACATCGTAAAAGGCGTTTTAACGCCTTCGTTTAGGGTTAAAGCGCTCGGAAAGGAACATATCCCTAAAGAGGGCGGAGTATTGATCTGTGCCAATCACATTGATAATTTGGATCCGCCCGTAGTTGGAATGACATCTCCAAGGGATATTCATTTCATGGCGAAAGAAGAGTTGTTTCAAGCACCTGTTTTAAAGGGTATATTACCCAGAGTAAATGCATTTCCCGTGAAGCGGGGCAATAGCGATCGGGAATCCCTGAGAAAAGGTTTAAAGCTTTTGAAGGAGGGCAAGGCGATCGGTCTGTTTCCCGAGGGAACCAGAAGCAAGACTGGTGAATTGGGAGAAGGTTTGGCGGGTGCTGGATTTTTCGCTTTGCGGTCTGATGCCATTATCATACCGTGTGCAATCATCGGCCCATATAAATTTTTGCGTCCGTTGAAGGTCGTTTACGGTCCTCCAATAAATTTTACAGAATATCGCGAACAGAAAATATCAGCCGATGAAGCTACCAAAATCATCATGGACCAAATTGGGAAATTGATTTCCGAGCATAAATAGTCCTTCATACTTGACAATTTTCTGATTTTGTTAGAATTTATAAAATAAGGGTATTGTTCCTTATTGCCGATAAAAAGGAATATAACTTTATTACTCTAAAAAAACTGTTTTTATCTTTATTAGGAAAGTGTTTTTATTGAACCACTTTAAATAAAATATGTGGCCGATGAAGAGGAAATTTGCTGATCAGTCATGGGTTAAGGAGGAGTTAGTAATGACAGAAGATATGAACCAGGTAGAAGTGAACAATTACAAAGTTGGGGATCAAGTTAAAGCAACCGTTTCAAAGGTAGAAGAAAAACAGGTCATTGTCGATGTGGAAAACAGCAAGACTGATGGAATCATACCAATCAGTGAGCTTTCAAGCCTTCATGTCGAAAAGGCGTCAGATGCCGTTTCGGAAGGTGATGCATTGGAGCTGGAAGTCATTAAGGTCGAAGAAGAAGCTCTCATTCTATCAAAACGTAAAATTGACGCTCTTAAAGCATGGGATGACCTGGAATTGAAATTTGAAAATGGAGACGTATTTGAGGCTGAAGTTAAAGATGTCGTCAAAGGCGGGCTTGTTGTAGATCTAGGCGTACGTGGTTTTGTTCCGGCTTCTCTAGTAGAAGACTATTTCGTTGAAGATTTTTCTGATTACAAAAACAAAACTTTAACATTCAAGATCGTTGAGCTTGAGAAAGACAAGAATCGCTTAATCCTCTCGCATCGGGCAGTCGTCCAAGAACAAAAGGAAAAGCAAAAAGCAAACGTTTTGGATAAGATTGAAAGCGGGCAAGTGCTTGAGGGCGTGGTCCAAAGGATTACCGATTTTGGTGCATTCGTGGATATTGGAGGCGTAGACGGTCTTGTCCACATTTCCCAGCTTTCCCATCAGCATGTCGACAAGGCATCCGATGTCGTTTCCGAAGGGGATAAAGTGCAAGTTAAAGTACTATCCATCGATCGTGATAACGAAAGGATCTCACTTTCAATTAAAGATACCCTTCCGGGACCTTGGGCAGGCATTGCAGAAAAAGCGGCCAAAGGCTCTACACTGGAAGGTATCGTCAAACGCCTTGTTTCTTTCGGTGCATTCGTGGAGATTTTCCCGGGGGTGGAAGGACTTGTTCATATCTCCCAGATTTCCCACAAGCATATTGCCACACCGCAAGAAGTGCTTAAAGAAGGTCAGTCTGTCGAAGTGAAAGTGCTGGAAGTCAATGAAACGGATCAACGTCTATCATTGAGCATTAAGGAACTTGAAGAACCTCAAGCCAATTACAATACATCGGATTATGAGATCCCTGAAGAATCGAAGGGCTTTCAGCTAGGTGAAATGATCGGTGATCAATTGAAAAAACTAAAATAAGATAATAATGGTGATGGCCTTGGAGAGAAAACAACGAAAATTAGATCATATAGAATTTGCGCTAAAGACAGGGCAGCAGCATAAAACCGGACTAGAAGATATTTCGTTTATTCACCAAAGCTTACCAGGTATTTCCTTGAATAATGTGAACCTCACAGCAGAAGTTGGCGGACTTGAATTAAGTTCGCCAATTTTCATAAATGCCATGACCGGAGGCGGAGGCCCTGAAACCGAAAAATTGAATGGTGACCTAGCCATTGCTGCTCGGGAAACAGGAATCGCCATGGCTGTCGGATCTCAAATGGCAGCCATCAAGGATTCTAGCCAGCAGGCTTCTTTTAAAGTTGTAAGGCAGGAAAATCCTAATGGTGTGTTGATTGGTAATCTCGGTGGCGAAGCAACAGTCGAACAGGCTAAGCGGGCCAGCGATATGATCGGGGCAAATGCCCTTCAGATTCATATCAATGTAATTCAAGAATTGACGATGCCTGAAGGGGACAGGGATTTTGCCGGTACCCTTTCGAGAATTGAAAAAATCAATAGAACGATCGGAATCCCTGTCATCGTAAAAGAGGTTGGATTTGGGATGAGTATGGAAACGGTTCAGCAATTACATTCTATTGGTATTTCGATCATTGATGTAGGCGGGTTTGGCGGAACGAATTTTGCTAAAATCGAGAATGAGAGACGCGCAAAAATACTCGGATATTTCAATGAATGGGGCATACCGACCGCCGCTTCGATTGTCGAAGCAGTTAATGTTTCACCACAGCTATCAGTCATTGGATCAGGCGGCATTCAAAGTCCTCTGGAAATTACAAAAAGCCTGGCATTAGGAGCGAAAGGTGTCGGCTTGGCCGGACATTTCCTCAAGCTCTATAAAGAGTTGGGCTTGGAACAACTGATTAAAGAAATAAATTACATACATGAAGATTTAAAGATCATCATGACTGCACTAGGGTGCGGTAATATCTCAGAGCTAAGGAAATCGAAATTAGTCATCAAGGGCAATACCTATCATTGGTTATCTCAAAGAGGCATTGATTGTTCAGCATATGCTAAATGAATGACCAGAAAAAGAAGCATCTCAATTGAAACGGATTGAGATGCTTCTTTTTGTTCAGGGATAGACTTAACTATTCCTTTTTCGAGCCTCTTCAGGGCTTTCCATTCTAGTTGCCCCTTTATGCTCCAGTGATTGGTCCCTGTCGGACTCCACCCGTTTACTTTCTTTCAATTTCTTCTCTTGCCGATCTTTTCCCATGTTTACACCTCCTTTTCTAATGATAGGAGGAAGGTTTTCCTCATTAAATGCCGTGCTAGACGTTTATACTTTGAATAAACAAGCCATAATGTTCCTAAAAGGGGGGCGCTGCATGGATGGAATAATATTTTATTGGATTTCATGGATAGTTTGGGTCATTGTCATGTATTTTATTCCGAAAACGGTTCCCTTTCGTTTTGATTTTCTATTTCATCTATTAGCCGTTATGGTTTTAGCTGGCTATAAACTGGATGCTCCCTTGGTTTCCGTGCATTTGAGCGGGCCGTATCTTTTCTTTATACTGTGTGTGTATATTAGGAAGAAATCAATCATCAAGATGATGGAACTGATCAGCGGAAGTCTTATTATCACTCTCGCTTATGCCAGTTTTCAACTTTTTTCTATGCTTGATCCGATATGGCTCATCATGAAACCGACTTATCTTTTGTGTATTTTCCTGAATTATCTTATCCTATTACTTTTTAAAAATTGGAAACATCGATTGTTCGTCCTTTTAATTGGGATGATGATGGGAGATATCATATATTCTGGATTGCTTGCTTACCACTCTTTACCTTATGTGGCCCTTGCTTACACATGGCATGATAATGCAGTGCTGGTTTTGGGCGCAAACATACTGTGGAGAATGTTGGAACTGGCTGGCCAATACATTTTTTCAATATCTCAATCGAGATTTTTATCAAAACAAGGAAAAGAGAATTTTAATCAATGAAGAGTATGGTGAAAAATTTATTGAAATGGTGCAAACTGGAATTAGAAGGCTTTTATTCATACAATCATTGTTGATTGGCGAGAAATTTGTTACTATAGGATAGTTAGAGGTCTGTAGATAATCGTAAAATGCTCTAAACAATTAAAAAGGAAGCCGTATGCCGAAGCTTTCTTCATTTTTTTGGGCTGTTTATAATCAAGTTTGAGCATGCAGAGGGGTCAGCTTCACGTCACCTCAGGAACTAGGGCGTCAAGTGGACAAACTGCCCGTGAATACTTGATACATTTAACTGAACATCAGTTGCGAATTTTCTTACTTATGAAAGATTCCTTTAAATGATGATGGATACAGCTCTTTCCTTTAAAAGGAAATAATGAAAATCAATAATGCAAAGCAACCGTATAAATGCATTCATGAATTTCGTGACTTTGACAGAGATATAGTAGCAGAAAGGGTGAATAGCAATGCCAAAACCGGTAATTGCGATAGTCGGTCGTCCGAACGTGGGAAAATCGACAATCTTTAATAGAATAGTTGGAGAACGGGTTTCGATTGTCGAAGACGTTCCTGGAGTGACCCGGGACAGGATTTATAGTTCTGGTGAATGGTTGACACATGATTTTAACATTATTGATACAGGTGGAATTGATATCGGTGACGAGCCGTTCCTGGAACAAATTCGCCAGCAGGCTGAAATTGCCATCGACGAAGCTGATGTGATAATTTTTATGACGAATGGTCGTGAAGGGGTAACGGCTGCTGATGAAGAAGTCGCTAAGATTCTCTATAAATCGAGAAAGCCAGTTGTCCTTGCAGTAAATAAAGTAGATAACCCAGAAATGAAGGATCAAATTTATGATTTCTATGCGTTAGGTTTTGGCGATCCATTCCCGATCTCCGGGTCTCATGGGCTTGGTCTTGGTGACCTTCTGGATGAAGCGGCCAAACATTTCCCTAAATTCACTGGCCAGGATTATGATGATGATGTCATTAAATTCAGTTTGATTGGAAGACCGAACGTAGGTAAGTCATCTCTGGTCAATGCATTGTTAGGTGAAGAACGTGTCATTGTAAGCGATATTGAAGGTACGACTCGCGACGCGATTGACTCTCCTTATAAGTACAATGGCAAAGAATATGTCATTATTGATACAGCAGGGATGAGGAAAAAAGGTAAAGTGTATGAAAGCACGGAAAAATATAGCGTGCTTCGTGCATTAAGGGCAATTGAACGTTCAGACGTTGTTCTAGTGGTCCTGAACGCTGAAGAAGGTATTCGTGAGCAGGATAAAAAAATTGCCGGATATGCCCATGAAGCGGGGAGGGCGGTCATCATCGTCGTCAATAAGTGGGATGCCATCGAAAAAGATGAAAAAACGATGAAGGATTTTGAAGAAAAAATCCGTGCCCATTTCCTATTCTTGGATTATGCGCCAATCATTTATCTTTCTGCCTTAACGAAAAAACGGACACATACCTTAATACCGGTCATTGATCAGGCTAGTGAGAATCATGCTATCCGGGTTCAGACAAATGTATTGAATGAAGTGGTCATGGATGCCGTGGCGATGAATCCGACACCGACACATAATGGCAACCGTTTGAAGATTTATTATACGACTCAGGTAGCGATCAAGCCGCCAACTTTCGTTGTATTCGTTAACGATCCGGAGTTACTGCATTTCTCATATGAGAGATTTTTAGAAAATCGAATTAGGGATGCCTTTGGTTTTGAAGGAACACCAATACGAATTTTTGGACGCCAGAGAAAATAGTAAAGGTGGTTATACCATGGTGAAAGATAAAGAAAGTATCGCAGTGATCGGAGCAGGGAGCTGGGGAACTGCTTTAGCGCTCGTAATCGCTGATAACCAGCATGAAGTGAGATTGTGGGGACATAATCAGAATCAAATCAATGAAATAAATCAAAATCATACGAATGAAAAATACTTGCCCGGGATTGAATTGCCTTTGGGGATTAAAGGTTATTCTTCGATTAAGGAAGCATTGGTCGGGATTGAAATAATAATTTTGGCTGTGCCGACCAAAGCCTACCGGGAAGTACTTGGTCAGATTGAAGAGGCTCATGATAAGCCATTGACAATCGTTCATGTAAGTAAGGGGATTGAACCTGATTCCCTGCTTCGTATATCGGAAATGATTGAAGAAGTCTCTTCGGCGGATTGGCTTAAAGATATAGTGGTTCTTTCAGGACCGAGTCATGCTGAAGAAGTCAGTCTACGTCACCCGACAACAGTTGCCGTTTCTTCCAAGAATATGAAGGCTGCCGAAAGGGTTCAGGACATCTTCATCAATAATAATTTCCGTGTGTATACAAATCCGGACTTGATTGGTGTTGAAATCGGAGGAGCATTAAAGAACATCATTGCATTGGCTGCCGGAATTACGGATGGTTTAGGCTATGGGGATAATGCCAAGGCTGCATTAATGACACGAGGATTGGCTGAAATATCCCGTCTAGGGGTGGCCATGGGGGCTAACCCGCTTACGTTTTCAGGTTTAGCTGGGATTGGCGACTTGATCGTCACTTGTACAAGCGTGCATTCCCGTAATTGGAGAGCTGGGAATATGCTTGGAAAAGGGCAAAAGCTTGAAGAAGTTTTGGAAAACATGGGTATGGTCGTTGAAGGTGTCAGAACCACTAAAGCTGCCTATCAACTAGCTCAAAAGTACGAAGTGAACATGCCGATCACTGAAGCCCTGTACGATGTTTTATTCAATGGGGAAGAAGTGAAAAAGGCAGTTGACCTCTTGATGAATCGTTCAAAAACGAATGAGATGGAAGAACTTTATAACATTTTGGATAGCAGACAGCAGGATTGAAATCCGAATCTGTTGATTTTCATAAAAGAATTTCATTAAATTAGGCATTTGATGATGCGCCTTGCCGTGTATCAGCATACAATGCAACGAAAGTAAACTAGTAATTTGACCTCGGCACGGGGGATTTAGTCAAATGAGCAGAAGATATCTAATATCTTCTGCTTTTTTTTATGGCACAAAATCATCTGTTCTCTTATGAATAATTGAATAGGTTATTCAAATTTGCATAAAGCATTCTGCGTATTTCCTTGTTTTTTGTTATAAATCGACTATTTTTTTTGGTATGAAAATTGCGTGGTGTAATATGACCAAAGAATTATAAGGGAGGCGAGAAAAGTTGGTTAACTTTTCTCGCTAAAAAAGGAAGGGGAATGATACATGCAAGCAGGTAATCTGAAAAGGTCTTTAAACTTGTGGCATATCGTATTGCTTGGTGTTGGATATATGACGCCGATGGTTGTTTTTGATACATTTGGGATAGTTTCCGAAAAAACGGGGGGGCATGTGCCAACAGCTTATGTCATTGCTCTTTTAGCGATGTTGTTTACTGCCGCCAGTTATGGGAAAATGGTAAAAATTTATCCGCAGGCAGGTTCATCCTATACTTACACACAAAAAACGATCAATCCACATTTAGGCTTCCTTGTCGGGTGGTCTTCGTTACTTGATTATTTATTTTTACCAATGGTGAATGGCATATTGACAAAAATATACTTAACCGCTCTTTTTCCGGAGGTGCACCCGTGGATATGGGTGGTGGCATTTGTCCTTTTAATGACAGGCATTAACTTATTCAATGTTAATTTTGCAGCCAACTTTAATAGCTTCCTTGTTTTTTTTCAAATGTTGGTGATCGTTATATTTGTGGCGCTTGTCGTTAAAGGGGTCATGGGTGGAGAAGGGACTGGTGAGGTCTTATCGGTTCAGCCATTCTTCGGGCATCATATGGAAATGTCAACGCTCATAACTGGTGCTACAATCCTGTGTTTTTCTTTCTTGGGGTTTGACGCTGTCACTACTTTATCGGAAGAAACACCGAATCCAGCTAAAACGGTTCCCCGGGCCATCTTTTTGACTGCCCTTATCGGAGGGGTTTTATTTGTGACGGCATCATTCTTTACACAGTTATTTTTCCCGGATGTTTCCCGTTTTAGCGATCCAGAAGCAGCTTCTCCGGAAATTGCCCTTTTTGTGGGCGGGAAGTTATTTCAAGCCTTCTTTCTTGCAGGAACTTTATGCGGTACACTTGCTTCCGGGCTTGCATCCCATGCTAGTGTTTCTAGGTTGCTATATGTCATGGGACGTGACCAAATGATCCCGAAAAAACTATTTGGGTTTGTCCACCCAAAATACAACACGCCATTTTTTAATGTCATATTTGTCGGGTCCGTATCATTGGTTGCACTATTCCTTGATTTGGTTACCGCCACTTCCCTCATAAACTTTGGGGCATTAATTGCTTTTACTTTCGTGAATATTTGTGTAATCGTCCATTCAATAAGAAACAAAAGCTTCAGATCGATTAAAGGATTTCTTTCAACTATTCTGTCTCCGGTTTTAGGTGCTGCATCAGTCTTCATCCTTTGGCTTAATCTCGAGACAAGTTCATTGATCCTAGGAATTGTATGGGCGGTAATTGGGATTGGTTATCTTCTGTATCGGACAAAATGGTTTACGGAATCCCCCCCGCTATTCCGTTTTGAAGAGGCACAGTGAATTTACTCACTTCATGAACGAAGGAGGCTGTTATATGGCTGATGAGAAAATGAAAAGGTCTTTAACGCTCTTTTAATTCGGTTTTTTGTACATGGAATTAGCAACAGTGATTTAGCTCTTATGGGATTGCTGCAGAGATGTCACACGGAATGGTTCCGGAGGCCTGCTCGCTTTAATGGTGATGCTTCTCACAGCGTATATTATGGACAGATGGCAAAGATCATTCCTTCGGCAGGTTCGGTATATGCATATGCGCAAAGTTCTATCAATACATATGCCGGTTTTCTTAGATGGATTATTTATTCATTACAATGGTCAATTACTTGTTTTCAACATTTTTCTTCTCAGCAGCTTTTCCTTTTGTACCGGCTTTTGCATAGGTGCTGAATTTACTGATTATTGTGACGGTTATCGGTATCATGGGGGGAAACCGGCTTCGTTCTGTACTATGGCTGCTTTTCATGATCATATTCATCGTTTTATCATTCCTGATCAGGGATAATAAAAAAGGTTTACGGTCCTTTATAAAATAAGTCTAAGGTGTATAGCAGGTTTTTAGTTCAAAAGGGTCCGTTAAAGGACCCTTTTGTTGTGGAATGGATAAAGGTAAATGCTGGATATGAGTAATCGTACATGTAATTTTTTATCTAGCAATTCAGAATTGTGATAAAATATAGGGTAGGTTACAAAAGGAGAGTGAAACTGTGTTATCTATTCCGGATGATAAAATAAGACCATTCATAACTATAACAATTGATCAGCCTACATTATCAGACCAAAAAATTCATGAGATACAGGAACCTTTCTTCTTTCTTATGAAGGAAAATCAAGTGTTTGCGTATATCCGCATGGATGACCTCCCGTTAAATGAAAAAATAACGACAGTCGATCAGCTTTTACAGTATGCTTTTTCGATTGATAATGTCTGTAAATTAACCCCTAACATATCCTTGCCACTTCTGTTTCAAATTATCGGAGAACCTATCGTGCTGATAAAAACGGATGATGGCCTGCTTACCGGTTATGTAAAAAGGGAAGATGTGTTAGCAGAATTATTCAAGCAGGACAGCAAACAAAATTTAGACCTGCTAAATGTTATTTTAACCTCCATTCCTATGGGGATTTTTGTAGCTGATAAAGAAAAAAATATCGTGAACTTCAATGAATCAGGCTTGAAGATGATAAAAAAGCCTTCTGAACAAGTCCTAAATGAACCTGCTGCGGACATCTTCAATAAGCAGCATATACATAGCGTGTTTGCCAGCGGGAGCAGTATTCTGAATCAGTTGGAGATTACTGATGTCATGAGTGTGCTTGTCGACTATAGCCCGATTCTGAACCATGAAAAAGAAGTCGAAGGCCTGATCATCATCGTTCAGGATTTACCGATGGTTGAGGAAATGGCCATGGAAATAGAATTGATAAAAAGCTCGAATAAAGACTTGAATGCCATTTTAGCGAATATCTATGATGAAATACTTGTAGTCAATCAAAAAGGAGAGCTGCTGCGTTATAGTGACAGCATCATCTCAGGATTCTGGGGGAAGGACTTAAAAGATTATATCGGGAAGAATCTTTTGCAATTAGAAGATGAAGGGATTTTTAATCCTTCGGTCACCCGGTTAGTCCTTGAACAAAAAAAGAAAGTATCGATTGTCCAAGATACGAAAATGAATAAGAAAGTCCTTTCCGTCGGCACCCCTGTGTTCAATGAAAAAGGGGATATAGATCGAATAGTCATTGCATCAAGGGATATAACGGAAACGACACAATTGAAATCGGAATTAAATGAAATGAGGAAAGAACTGGATTCATTCAAAAAACAGGATCAATTTTATAAAGAGTTGGTTTTTGCAAGTCCTAAAATGGAGCAGATAATCAGCCAAGTCAAGAAAATCGCTCATTTCTCATCAACTGTATTGATCAACGGGGAGTCGGGAGTAGGTAAAGAAGTGATAGCCGAAGCCATTCATAAAATGGGCAGGCGGTCCAAGCAGCCTTTCCTTAAGATAAATTGCGGGGCGATTCCGGAAAACCTCCTCGAAAGTGAATTGTTTGGTTATACGAAGGGTTCCTTTACAGGAGCGGATAAAAATGGGAAGGTAGGATACTTTCAGCAGGCCAATAAAGGTGTTTTATTCCTTGATGAAGTGGGTGACATGCCCATACACCTGCAAGTCAAGCTGCTGCGGGTCCTCCAGGAACAGGAAGTGATTCCGATTGGCAGCACTACACCCATTTCCATTGATGTTCAAATTGTTGCGGCCACGAATAAGAGTCTGGAAAAAATGGTCGAGATGGGGACGTTCAGAGAAGATTTATTCTATAGATTAAACGTCATACCCATACATGTGCCCCCTTTAAGGGAAAGGCCGGAGGATATACCGCCGCTAGCCTTTCATTTCCTGCAAAAACTGAATGAAAGGTATCAGCGGAATTACCACTTTTCCCCCGATGCATTAAATATACTGGAAGTCTATACATGGCCGGGGAACATCCGTGAATTGCAGAACATGATTGAAAGATTGGTTGTTTCTGCAGATGAAGAGATGATCGATGCTGATTTCATTCAAAGGTTCATACCTGTGGGCAGTGACTTTAAACAATCGAAACCCATCATTACGAGAATCCTTCCGCTGCAGGAAGCACAGGATCATGTTGAAGAGCAATTGATCATGCTTGCCATGAAACAGTATAAAACTACGACCAAAGCGGCAAAAGCGCTCGGGATAAGTCAATCGTCAGTGAGCAGGAAGTATCAAAAAGTGTTAGCTGAACAGAGTAAGAAAATCGAAAAAAATGCATATTGAATAAAAGCCGTTGCCGAGTGATAAAAAATCACTTGTCAACGGCTTTTATTTTTATAAGAGCATTTGGGAAGTTTTTTTATGATCAAAAGATGATTATTCAAATTGAAATATTGATATGCAAATTTGCATAACTTTAACGTGATTTATCAAAAAGAATGCGGTTTTATTGGTTAATTAACTTGGCATGGTTCTTGCTTGATTAGTAAGTATAAGAAAAAAGGGAGGTAAGCATCAAAGTTTATAAAAGAAGCAATCTCAATTAACCATCCACTAAAGTTATAAAAAAAAGGAGCTTATAAAATGTCAATTAACGTAGAAAGTAAAAACACTCAAGCTAACCAATCAGCAACCCAAGATTATATTAAAAAAGTGCTTCAATTAATCGAACAAAAAGAAATTTCAAAAGAAGACGCGCAGTGGGTAACAAGAGAAACGGTCGAGAATTTCCGTAACCATGTAAACCCTGGATTTTTGGAATATCGGAAGACGGTCACTAAAGACACTCAATTCGCTTCGGTGGAGTGGTCTGATCAAGATTCCTGTTTTACGGATGTAAATGGAAAAAAATATATTGATTGTTTAGGTGGCTTTGGTATTTATAATGTTGGCCATCGTAACCCTAAAGTTGTAAAGGCCGTAACCGATCAATTGCAAAGACAAGCCCTTCATAGCCAGGACTTACTTGATCCATTACGTGCAATGCTTGCCAAGATCCTTGCCGAAATCACACCGGGAGATCTAAAATACTCTTTCTTTACGAACAGCGGTACCGAGAGCGTGGAGGCTGCACTTAAGCTGGCCAAAATGTACAGTGACCGATACACGATCATTTCCACGACAAAATCATTTCATGGGAAAAGCCTTGGTTCCCTATCGGCAACGGCAAAGGGCATGTTCAGAAAACCATTCATCCCGTTGGTACCAGGTGTGCGTCATGTACCATTCGGTGATGTGGATATGATGAGAAAAACGTTTGAAAGTTGTGCATTGGTCGGTGAAGATGTTGCTGCTGTGCTGTTGGAGCCTATTCAAGGTGAAGGAGGGGTCATTCTTCCTCCGCAAGATTATTTAAAGCAAGTTCGGGCATTGTGTGACGAATATGATGCGTTATTGATCTTGGATGAAGTGCAAACAGGAATGGGACGGACAGGTAAAATGTTCGCTTCTGAGCTATATGATGTTGTTCCGGACATTATTTGTTTAGCGAAAGCATTTGGCGGCGGAGTAATGCCTGCAGGGGCTGTCGTAGCCAATGAGAAAGTGTTTAAAAGCTGGTTCGACAATCCATTCATGCACACAACTACATTTGGAGGAAATCCACTCGCTTGTGCTGCGGCCATTGCTACGATCGACGTACTTTTGGAAGAAAACTTACCGCAGCGTGCTGCAGAAGTTGGTGAATACTTCCTAAATGGGTTAAGGGAAGTGGCTGCTGAGCACAAAGATAAGGTTTTGGAAATCCGCGGCCAAGGATTGATGATTGGCATTGAGTTCCATAAAGATGAAGTGGGTTATGAATTCTCAAAAGCCCTCTTTGATAAAGGCATCTTGGTGGCAGGTACGCTTATCAATTCCAAAACAATCAGGATTGAGCCGTCATTGACTATTCAGTTGGATGAAGTCGATACAGTCATTAAAGCGTTTAAAGAGGTCTTGCCGACGCTTCAATCTTAATTTAAAAAAGCAGAAAAACAGCCTTTGGGCTGTTTTTTTGTTGCTTGGGAGGAGGTATGGAAATTACTTACTATACTTATTTCTCGTTTTATATTTTTTTCATGAAAATGAGTCATGAAAACGGGAATTACACAGATTGGACAAGGATTTAATTCCTTTAACGTAATTTGGTATGTTATAATAATTTCTGGAAAAAGGAGTGATGAAGATATGACACCAGCTCTGCAAAAAATGTGGATATCCTTTATAGCAATGGGCTTTATGATTATCTCTATATTTCTAATCTACTTAAGCCGCTATAAATTAAAGGGTTTTTGGAGAGTCTTGACAGCAATTATCGCATACATACTTATGATTCTGGCCGGATTGATCATCCTTATCGTTGTTCTTAGCGGGCCAACCACTTGATAGGTGAGGGGAAATGATGAGAAATTTTTTCAAAATATTATGTTTATTTTGCATCTCTGTATCATTATCTGGTTGCTTATATCCGGAGAAGCAAAAAATGCAAAACCAATTGCCTTATAAAGAGCAAATACAATCCGTCCAAAGTGCAGTGGATCAATTTCAGAAAGATGAAGGGGGCATACTGCCCATCGTTACAAAAGATGCAGGTACACCGATTTATCAAAAATATGTCATAAAATTTTCAAAGATTTCACCGAGGTATATGGCTGAACCGCCGGACAATGCATTTGAATCAGGAGGCGTCTTTCAATACATCCTCGTTAATGTTGAAAATGATCCGACCGTAAAGCTGTTGGATGTCAGGATGGCGCAGAAGATTCAGGATGTTTCCTTGAGATTGACTGCCTATCAGCAAAGCAACGGATACCCGCCATTTAAGGAAAGGTTATCCGATAATGTCTTCACGCTTGATTATGAAAAAATGGGCCTGAAGGACGCTCCGACGGTCACGAGTCCATTTTCACAAAAAGACTTATATCTCGTAGTTGATGGTCAAGGCAGTATTTTTGTTGATTATACCCCGGATTTAATTGAGGCATTGAAGAAGCATGAGGGGGAAATGAAGCCAGGTGAAGATATCCGGGAACTGCTGGTGCAAAGTTCGGAGTTCGTCCCTGCCTATTCATTGCCATATACAATTGATGAAAAAACAAAAAATCCAATATTCCTTACAAAATAGGCATAACCCTTCTTCTGCAAAATATATTGTAGGGGAAGGGTTATTTCTTTTATCTTTATTTCATCTTACTTTTAAAATAACAACCCTTATATAAAATTTCTGGTGGAGGAAGGGATTGAACCAGGGAAATAATTGGAATAAATTTTTAGGACAACATCATAGATATATAATGTCCTAAATAAATGCAAATGGATAAACGAAATCCCAAAACTCTAATTCGGGAGGGGATACCTTGGAAAAGGTAGATATTTTTAAAGATATAGCTGAACGGACCGGTGGCGACATATATTTGGGGGTGGTCGGTGCCGTCAGGACGGGGAAATCCACATTTATTAAAAAATTCATGGAGCTAGTCGTCATTCCGAATATCCCGTCAGAGGCGGACCGCGCAAGGGCACAGGATGAATTGCCTCAAAGTGCTGCTGGAAAGACAATCATGACTACGGAACCCAAATTCGTACCGAACCAGGCAGCATCGATTCAAGTGGCTGAAGGTCTCGACGTGAATATTCGTTTAGTCGATTGTGTCGGTTATACAATACCTGGGGCTAAAGGGTATGAAGATGAAAATGGTCCCCGCATGATTCACACGCCGTGGTATGAAGAGCCGATTCCGTTCAATGAAGCGGCTGAGATCGGTACTCGCAAAGTAATTCAAGATCATTCCACATTAGGAGTGGTCGTTACGACGGATGGGTCGATAGGAGAAATCCCGCGAAGTGATTATTTAGAGGCCGAGGAAAGGGTTGTCGAAGAATTGAAGGAGGTTGGCAAGCCATTTATCATGATTGTCAATTCCGTTCAGCCTCACCACCCGAATACGATAGCCCTGAAGGAATCCCTGCAGGAAAAGTATGATATCCCTGTATTGGCGATGAGTGTCGAAGGAATGCGGGAATCGGATGTTTACAGCGTACTCCGCGAGGCCCTGTACGAATTTCCAGTTCTCGAGGTCAATGTTAATCTTCCGAGCTGGGTAATGGTTCTGCGCGAGGATCATTGGTTAAGGGAAAGTTACCAGGAAGCGGTTAAAGAGACCGTAAAGGATATTAAACGCCTGAGGGATGTAGATCGTGTAGTCGGTCATTTCAATGAATTCGAGTTCATTGACCGTGCAGCGCTTGCAGGCATTGAGATGGGGCAGGGTGTTGCAGAGATCGACCTATACGCCCCTGATGAACTCTATGATGATATTCTGAAGGAAATTGTCGGTGTGGAGATTCGGGGCAAGGATCATCTATTATCTTTAATGCAGGACTTTGCGTATGCCAAAGCAGAGTATGACCAGGTGGCCGATGCATTGAGAATGGTCAAACAAACAGGATATGGTGTCGCAGCCCCTTCCCTTAACGATATGAGTCTTGATGAACCGGAAATCATCCGTCAGGGAGCCAGGTTCGGTGTCAGGCTAAAAGCCGTAGCTCCTTCCATCCATATGATCAAGGTCGATGTCGAATCCGAATTCTCGCCAATCATCGGTACCGAAAAGCAAAGTGAAGAATTAGTCCGGTATCTGATGCAGGATTTCGAAGACAATCCACTTTCCATTTGGAACTCAGATATTTTTGGCAGAAGCCTAAGTTCCTATGTAAGGGAAGGCATACAGGTGAAATTAGCGATGATGCCTGACAATGCCCGCTACAAATTGAAAGAAACACTGGAGAGGATTATTAATGAGGGCAGTGGGGGATTGATTGCCATCATCTTATAAAAACGTTTAAAAGCTGGACCAACTCCATTTATGGATTGGTCTTTTTGCATGCGAAAGACTCGGGATCACAAGAAAAATATCATTTATGAACGCTAAAATTTGAAATAATCTGCTGTTTTTTAGTATAATCTTGAAAAAACCCTGTGGTTAAGCGATTTTCAGCAATATAATAAGTTTAATTTCTATAAAAAAGGGAAATGATGAATAGCGAAAGACAAAATTTATAATATATACAATTATTGATGAAAAGATTCCCATTATTTTTTGAATTCCCTTGCTAAGCTAATAGGATTTGTGATAATCTACATACAGAAAACGCGTTATAACAGCGATTTCAACGTATTTATAAATTTCCGGATGAATTATTTGGAAATTAATTCGGCTTGGTAATCCTTGATTGCCAGGGAATGAAAATTTTGGTCCGAAGCTAATATCAAATCACTATTATAGTGTTGTAATAATGATTTTTTATAAAGATCCCTTTTGGGAGGAGGTGAATGGCATGAACAAAACAGAATTAATTAATGAAGTTGTTACAGCAACTGAAATTTCTAAGAAAGACGCTACAAAAGCTGTTGATGCTGTTTTTGATACAATCTTAGAAGCTCTAAAAAACGGTGATAAAGTCCAATTGATTGGTTTTGGTAACTTTGAAGTTCGTGAACGTGCGGCTCGTAAAGGCCGTAACCCACAAACTGGTGACGAAATCGAAATTGCAGCTAGCAAAGTGCCAGCTTTCAAACCCGGTAAAGCGCTGAAAGATGCAGTGAAGTAATTCTACCATTACATACGGGTGCTTAACCGAAAAGGGCCGCGTGAAAACGCGGCCCTTTTTTTGCTTCTTAATTTCCATCTGTGATAATATAAAAGACAGTGAATATTTTAGAAACGCTGCAGATGGTTAATCCGTCACAAGGAAATGCCCATCCAAAAACCGCTTCCGGCGAAACTGCCGTTCAAAGGCTCAATGTATGGGTGTATGGGTCTTCTTTAATAATTGCAATTATGGATATCCGGGTGCAACGCGCTTTGGATTTTTTATCTGAATACATAATATTATTGATTTTTTAGGAGGTACAAAAAATGGCTAATGTTGATCATGCCAAATTGGAAGAAGCGGTTAAAATGCTTCTTGAGGCTGTAGGGGAAGACCCAACGAGGGAAGGACTGCTGGATACTCCTGGCCGTGTAGCCAGAATGTATGAAGAAATTTTTTCTGGACTTAATCAGGATCCAAAGGAATATTTCGATACTGTTTTTGGAGAGGACCATGAAGAACTCGTACTTGTAAAGGATATTCCGTTTTACTCAGTATGTGAACATCATTTAGTCCCTTTTTACGGGAAAGCCCATGTAGCATATATTCCGAAAAACGGAAAAGTGACTGGCTTAAGTAAATTGGCACGGGCGGTTGAGGCTGTATCGAAGCGTCCGCAACTTCAAGAGCGCATCACTTCCACAGTTGCTGACTCGATAATGGAAAAGCTCGAGCCTCATGGTGTAATGGTTGTAGTAGAGGCTGAACATATGTGCATGACCATGCGAGGTGTAAAAAAACCTGGATCTAAAACAGTGACTTCAGCTGTAAGGGGAACGTTTGCGAAGGATCATCGTACTAGAGCTGAAGTGCTGGCATTCATTAAAGACTAAGGACATGGGGGCAGGAAAAAATGAATGAAAAAAAGATCTTGAATGATTTTGTCGTAATCAAAGCCATTGAGGATAGTGTGAACGTCATCGGGTTGACAAGGGGAACGGACACCAAGTTTCATCACTCCGAAAAACTTGACTCAGGAGAGGTGATGATCGCACAATTCACGGAACATACCTCGGCAATTAAAATCAGGGGCCATGCAAAAGTCTATACTCCATTCGGAGAGATAGAAAGTGATTCCAAAAAGAATTCACCTGAGAAATGATAGCTTATCAATACTTGGTTAATTAGTAAATCAATCATCTGATATCACGTTTAACAAGCTGTAAATTTCCCGCATCCATTTTTTTGAAGAGCAAAAGACGATGGTTTCCTTACCTTTGGAAGTTTCATTTTATAAACGTTGACCATTTCATCTGATTGTTTTTATGGTATAATAATGTGTATTTTACACAGACAGAAACCAATATGAATGAAAAAAATTATCTTTCGGGGATGCAAGGGTGATCTCAATTGTTAAACATAACGGACGACATAAGGCAATTAAAGCGATTAATAGAAACGAAAGCTCAACATCCATATTTATTGAAGTATATACAAAAGCCAAGCTTGGACGAAGATAAACTGATATTGCTTTGGGGATTGTTTAACGATTTGGACGTTTTAAGCGAAAAACGAAATCAATACATCATTTCAACCATGTTAGTGCAAATAGCTCTGGATACCCATGAAATCGTCTCGAATTCAGGAGAAGGAACCGAGTTGCCCGAGGTATTGAAAAATCGTCAATTACAAGTGCTTGCCGGTGATTACTATAGTGGCTTATATTATCAAGGGCTTGCCAGTGTAGGTAATGTTGATATGATCCGTATACTTTCGAGCGCGATAAAAAAAATAAATGACAATAAAATCATTCTTTACCAACAAGGGTCCATTAATGATGTCCCAACGCTTTTAATGACGATCAAAGCGATCGAGGCTTCGCTGATTCATAAACTCGCGGATTACTATAATGAGCCTGCCTGGATAGAAATAGCGGAAGATCTGCTGCTTTTAAAACGGCTGCATGCCGAGAAGAGCAGTTATATGGAGTCGGGGCAATCGATAGTTTTTGATGTCCTAAGGGAAATGCCTCTCGATGACTCGATTGACGGGAAAGTTACCATTTCGGAAAAAGAAGAACAGGTACGCACCCAATTCGACAAGTGCCTGAGGGATGCCAGGCAATCCGTACAGTGCTCGATGCGGAAGCTGGCAAAGTTGGATGATGAACTTCTGGAAAGAGTGAAGGCCATCTTGGAACAAACAGAGAGTATAGCAAATTCATATGTGAAAGAAGGGTGAATCATGGAGCAGTCTAAAGAGCAAAAAGTTCATCATGTCTTTGAAAAGATATACGGAAATTATGACAAGATGAATTCCCTCATCAGCTTTAAACAGCATCTTAAATGGCGGAAGGCTACAATGGCCATCATGAATGTCCCCAAAGGCGCCCATGCACTGGATGTATGCTGTGGAACAGCGGACTGGACCATTGCCCTTGCTAATGAAGTAGGACCAGAAGGAAAGGTTGTTGGTTTGGATTTTAGTAAGAACATGCTGAAAATCGGCGAACAAAAGGTAAATGAACTCAATCTAGAGCAAGTGTCCCTAATGCATGGGAATGCAATGGAGCTTCCTTTTGAGGATAATAGCTTTGACTATGTCACGATCGGTTTCGGGCTGCGGAATGTCCCCGATTACATGAAAGTGCTCAAAGAGTTAAACCGGGTAGCCAAGCCGGGTGGAATGATCGTTTGCCTGGATACTTCACAGCCTACGATGCTTGGCTTTAAACAGGGCTATTATTTTTATTTCCGTTTCATCATGCCCATGTTCGGCAAATTATTCGCAAAAAGCTATAGCGAATACTCATGGCTGCAAGAATCGGCTCGGGATTTCCCTGGCATGAAAAAGCTTGAAAACATGTTCAAGCAGGCGGGAATGGAAAATGTCAGTTATAAGGCCCATTTCGGTGGGGTAGCAGCAACACATTTCGGGTACAAGCCTTCAAAATAAGCATAATAGCAATGGACAAAGCTGGGTGGAATGTATGAAATTTAAAATGATGTATTCATTTTTGAATGCAGATTTGCAATTAATAGAAAAAGAACTGGAAGCCGCAATCGAAGCGGATTCCACGGTTTTAAGGGAAGCTTCCCTGCATTTGCTGCAATCCGGTGGAAAACGGATCCGTCCGGTATTCGTCCTATTGGGTGCGAAGTTTGGCAACTATGATATTCATGTCGTAAAGCATGTCGCAGCGACTTTGGAACTGATTCATACAGCTTCCCTTGTGCATGATGATGTAGTGGATGATGCCGATTTACGCAGGGGATCTGCTACCATTAAATCAAAATGGGATAATCGTGTCGCCATGTACACAGGCGACTTCATTTTTGCTCGTGCACTGGAAATGATGGCGGTTATCGAGTCTCCGCTGGCGCATCAAATTCTCGCTGATACTATGGTTGAACTATGTCTTGGTGAGATTGAACAAATAAAAGATAAATACAATTTCGAACAGAATTGGCGGATATACTTTAGAAGGATCAAACGGAAAACGGCACTGCTCATTGCATCCAGTTGCCAGTTGGGGGCCATTTCAGCGGGTGTTGAAGAGAGAATTCACCAAAAGCTATTTAAATTCGGATATTATGTCGGTATGTCTTATCAAATCACCGATGATATATTGGATTTTACTGCTTCGGAAGAAGAGCTTGGGAAACCAGCCGGCAGTGATTTGATTCAAGGTAATATCACTTTACCCGTATTGATTGCTATGGAAGATCCAAAGTTAAAAAAGCTTATCGAAACAGTTCGGGAAGATACGCCAAAAGAGGAAATGTCCCATATAATTCATGCGATAAAAACTTCCGGTGCCATTGAACAGGCAGCGAGGATCAGTGATATGTATTTAGAAAAGGCTTTTACTGAGTTGAAAGGTCTTCCTGCCATTAAAGCTAGAAAAACTTTATCGGATATCGCGAAAAATATCGGAAAAAGAAAGTTTTGATAATGGGAGTTGCGAAACTCATCAAACAATGGTAATATTCTAAAAGTATTGCCTTATATAGGCAAATAACAATGATACATATTAGGAGTGACATTCATGGAAAGAACATTTTTAATGGTTAAGCCTGACGGCGTTCAACGCAATTTAATCGGTGAAATCGTTTCCCGTTTTGAAAAGAAAGGCTTCCTTCTTGCAGGAGCAAAATTAATGGTCATTTCTCAAGAATTGGCTGAGCAGCATTATGGCGAGCACAAAGAACGTCCTTTCTTTGGCGAACTAGTGGACTTCATTACTTCAGGTCCTGTCTTCGCAATGGTTTGGGAAGGTGAAAACGTAATCGCTACTGCACGTCAAATGATGGGTGCCACTAACCCTAAAGATGCAGCAGCAGCAACAATCCGTGGCGATTTTGCCGTGACTGTCGGCAAAAACATCATTCACGGATCTGATTCAGCTGAAAGCGCTGTACGCGAAATCGGTTTATTCTTCAAAGAAGAAGAACTTGTTGAGTACTCTAAACTTGTTAACGAGTGGGTTTATTAATTAATACGATCTCTTAAAAAAAAGCGGGTTCCATCGTCATTATGCGATGAAACCCGCTTTTTTTAATTGCTTTTTTAGTTTCAAGCAGCAACGTAAGGGATTATTTTAGTTTAAAGAAAATATGGCACTCTCCGATATATATAAAGGGAAGAACCACTTAAAATAATTATGTGCAGGGGAGTCGTGGGAATGCCTCAAGAATATGAAGAGTTTATTCGTAATATCAAAATGCTGACAGGCATTGATTTGGCATTATATAAGGAAGGGCAAATGAAAAGGCGACTAACATCTCTATATGAAAAAAGAGGATATCATTCATTTCGTGAATACTACAAAGACATTCAAACCAATCCCGGTGTTTTTAATGAGTTTTTGGATAGAATGACAATCAACGTTTCCGAATTTTATAGAAATGCGAAAAGATGGGAAGTGTTGGAGCGGAAAATCCTGCCTGGGTTATTAGAAAGCAAAAAAAAGTTGAAAATTTGGAGTGCTGCCTGCTCAACCGGGGAGGAACCATATACGATTGCCATGATATTATCCAATCTGGTCCCACTTAGCCAGATAGAGATATTGGCGACGGATCTCGATGAAAATGTATTGGCGCGAGCGAAATTGGGGATATATCCCGAACGTTCCTTAAATGAAGTGCCTGAGGAAATTAAAAGGAAATACTTTGAAAAAAAAGCGGATTTTTATCGTGTCGATGATGAAATCAAGAGAAGGGTGACATTTAAAAAGCAAAACCTTCTTGCTGACCGATTCGACCAAGGGTTCGATTTAATCGTTTGCCGCAATGTTTTAATTTATTTCACTGAAGAAGCCAAGAATTTATTATATGAAAAATTCAGTGCATCGCTAAAAAGCGGCGGGGTATTTTTTGTAGGAAGTACAGAGCAAATATTCACCCCAGGAAAATATCAATTTGAAACGATCGACACATTTTTTTATAAGAAAAAGTAAATACTTTAGAAAAAAGGGACTGATCCTGCACCTGCGCATTCAGTCCCTTTTCGTTTGCCGTGCAATAGCAATTCCAGTAGAACTCTAATTTGAAAGAATAAACTATATCGAAAATGTTTAAGTACTTGTAAAATAGAAAGAAAAGTGATTAAATTCAAACAATATGGTTTTTACGTTTTACATATACCCACATTTCATAAAATTGTGGTATATTGATACATATACACTTTAAAGTGCTAAAAGGGGGGCTGGAAGATGAGATATTTAACAGCGGGAGAATCACATGGTCCGCAACTGACTACTATCATTGAAGGATTACCGGCAGGAATGCCGATTTCGAAAGAGGATATCAATCAAGAATTAGGACGCCGGCAAAAAGGGCATGGACGTGGAAGAAGGATGCAGATCGAGAAAGATCAGGCTTTTATTTCTTCGGGAATCAGACATGGCTACACACTCGGTTCACCGGTTGCTTTGGTCGTTGAGAACGATGACTGGAAGCATTGGACAAAGATTATGGGAAGCGAAGGGCTTTCAGAAGAGGAAGCTGAAGAAATTAAACGTAAAATCACCCGGCCACGTCCTGGTCATGCCGACTTGAACGGCGGGATTAAATATGGGCACCGCGATTTGAGAAATGTTCTGGAACGCTCTTCAGCCCGTGAAACGACAGTAAGGGTAGCAGCAGGAGCTGTCGCTAAAAAGCTATTGTCTTTATTGGGGATAGAAGTGGCATCTCATGTTTTGGAAATTGGCGGAGTGAAGGCAGAACCGCCAAAATACGAAAGTATTCAGCAATTGCAACAAGTAACGGAAGAATCTTCTGTTAGATGTTTTGACAAGAACGTAGAACAGCAGATGAAGGATGCAATTGATGAAGCGAAACAAAAAGGAGATTCCATTGGCGGCATCGTTGAAGTCATTGTAGAAGGTATGCCGGTGGGTGTAGGAAGTTATGTGCATTATGACCGTAAGCTTGATGCAAAACTAGCCGCAGCGATAATGAGCATCAATGCATTTAAAGGGGTGGAAATAGGTCTTGGATTTGAAGCTGCCCATCTATTTGGGAGTGATGTCCATGATGAAATCGCATGGGACGAAGAACAGGGCTATTACCGGAAAACCAATCGCCTTGGCGGTTTTGAAGGCGGTATGACAACTGGAATGCCGATAGTTGTACGCGGTGTGATGAAGCCGATCCCCACTTTATATAAACCTTTGAAAAGCGTTGATATTGATACGAAGGAAGTGTTTGAAGCAAGTGTCGAACGTTCCGATAGTTGTGCGGTTCCTGCAGCAGCAGTGGTTGCTGAGGCGGTAGTAGCATGGGAACTGGCGGCTGCCATCGTTGATCAATTCCCTTCAGATCGTTATGAGCAATTAGCGGAATACATAAGATCATATCGGGAAGAAGTAAAGGGGTTTTAAATCATGGAATCCATCCAAATAAAAACGGCTTCCAAGCAATATCCGGTTTTAATTGGCAAGATGGCAATAAATGAATTGCCCGAATTAATATCACATGAATTAAATCATCTAAACAAGATTCTGATCATAACTGATGAGAAAGTGGCGGCACTTCATTTGCAGACCGTAAAAAACGCCCTGATCAAGACGGGGAAACCTGTCCTGCATCATGTAGTGCCTGAAGGGGAGCATGCTAAAACATTCGATGTGTTTTATGAATGCCAAAGCTTCTGTTTAACTCAACAGATTAATCGCAAGTCATTGATTATCGCCCTTGGCGGTGGTGCAGTAGGTGATTTGGCTGGATTCGTTGCGGCTACTTTTATGAGAGGGATTCCATTTATACAGGTTCCGACGACTTTACTCGCCCACGATAGTGCAGTGGGCGGCAAGGTTGCGATCAATCACCCGCTAGGGAAAAATATGATTGGAGCCTTTCATCAGCCTGAAGCGGTCATTTATGATCTTGAATTTTTAAAAACTCTGCCCCTTAAAGAATTAAGGTCAGGTTTTGCAGAAGTCATTAAACATTCATTGATAGCCGATTATGAGTTTTATCTATGGTTAAAGTCGAATATTGTTGATTTGAATGATATAACGGATGAGCAATTCCTGACAATGATTACAAAAGGAATTGGAATTAAAGCTAAAATTGTCGAAGAGGATGAGAAGGAAAACGGCATTCGTGCCTTTTTGAATTTTGGTCATACGCTCGGACATGCAGTGGAAGGTTCAATGGGATACGGAAACTTTACGCATGGGGAATCCATTTTAATCGGGATGGTATATGCTCTTAAATTAAGCAAAAAGAAAGTGGATCTCGATTTTAAACTGGATGAGTTTATTAGCTGGGTTTCTTCTTTAGGTTATCAAATAACGATTCCAACCAGGCTTGAACATGCAATGCTGCTTGAATTAATGAAAACAGACAAAAAATCGGTCAATGATTCAGCTACTTTTGTCCTGCTAAACGAAGTGGGGTCACCACTATTAATGGATATAGCCGACTCTGAGCTGATAGAGGAAATGGCGGATATGATATAGAGTTCAGGAGAAGGGGGGACTATGTGTGATAAGAGGAATAAGGGGTGCCACTACTGTAGAAAGAGACACGGAAATGGAAGTGATTTCCGCTGCCGAAAAGTTGATGGCAGAGATCATTCAGGTCAACGAGATTGATCCCGAAATGGTAGCTTCTGTGTTTTTTTCTGCTACGGAAGAGATTCGTTCTGTCTTCCCTGCCAAAGCCTTGAGGAAATTCGAAGGCTGGACTTATGTACCGGTTACATGCATGAAAGAAATACCGGTCAGCAATTCCTTGCCATTTTGCATTCGGGTCATGATCCATGTAAATACGACGAAATCTCAAAAAGAGATACAGCATGTATACCAGGCAGGGGCTACGGTATTACGGCCAGATTTGACAAAGCAGATATAAGATGATTTTAAATCTATGAATATGATATACTATTCTCACACTTTCTTACTTTAAAGTGATAAAAATATAGAGGTGATTGACATGAAATGGAATGAAGCGGTCCTTTCCTTGAAGTCTTATCAACCGGGAAAATCCACTGATGAAGTGAAAAAATTATACGGGTTGGAAAAAATCACGAAATTAGCTTCAAATGAAAATCCTTTCGGCTGTTCGGAAAAGGTAAAGGAGTCCGTTAGGAATTCAACCCATTCGTTTGCCATCTATCCAGATGGATATGCAACGATGCTAAGGGAAGCTGTTGCAAAACATACAGGTGTGAAAGAAACTCAGCTTATTTTTGGAAATGGATCTGATGAGAACATTCAAATCATCTCCCGAAGCCTATTGGGAGCTGGAAAGAATACGGTCATGGCAACAGGCACTTTTTCACAGTATCGTCATAATGCCACGCTAGAAGGTGCAGAAATCAGGGAAGTTCCTCATATTGATGGTGCACATGATCTAGAAGGAATGCTTAAAGTTATAGATGAAAAAACAGCAGTTGTCTGGCTTTGTACACCAAATAACCCAACAGGTAAATACATTACGGAACAGGACTTATTATCATTCATTGAAAGAGTGCCGGAAGATGTACTTATCGTTTTGGATGAAGCTTACTGTGAATATGCAACGGCTGAGGATTACCCGAGAACGAATCAATGGATTAATAAATATAAAAATTTGATCATACTCCGGACATTCTCAAAAATCTATGGACTTGCCAGTTTTAGGGTAGGGTACGGATTGGCGGATGAGGATATCATCCAGAAACTAGATCCATCCCGGGAACCATTCAATGTCAACACATTCGCACAGAATATTGCTATCGTCGCTTTGGAAGATCAAGCCTTCATTGAAAAATGCAAGGAAGAAAATCAAAAAGGGCTTAAGCAGTACTATGAATTTTGCAATAAGGAAAATTTAGCTTATTACCCGTCACAAGGTAATTTCATCTTTATCCATTTTAAACAGGATGCCGATGTTGTGTTTCAATATTTGCTTGAGCGCGGATACATTGCAAGGTCGGGGAAATCTTTCGGTTTTCCTACCAGCTTAAGGGTCACGGTTGGTTCTACGGAAGAAAATGAAGGAATGATTAACGCTATTAAAACTTTTTTGAATGAAGTTGAGGCACCTTCTGATTCGCTGCTTTAACGTTTCATCAAACCTAGAGGAGCACAAAAGATGCGGGGGAGAGAAGAGTGAAGGGAAAGGTTTTTGTAATAGGTCTAGGTCTAATTGGCGGATCATTGGCCATGGCTGTACGCCATGCACATCCTGAAGCCGTTATTGTTGGTACGGACCTAAGTGAAAAGAATATTCAACTATCGATGCTATTGGGGATCATTGATGATTCTGTATCATCATTGGAAGCGGGAGCATGTGATGCTGATTTGATTCTACTTGCTGTGCCTGTCAATGAAACCGTGAAGATTTTAGCTCAATTGGCTGAGATGGATTTGAAGAGTGATGTCCTCATATCGGATGCAGGAAGTACGAAGGATACAGTCGTTAAGGCAGCAAAACCATTGATAGATAAAGGGGTGGCCTTCATCGGGGGGCACCCTATGGCTGGTTCCCATAAAAGCGGTGCTGCGGCAGCCAAATTGCATTTATTCGAACATGCATTTTATTTGCTTACTCCAGGAGATTCCATCGAAGAAGAAAAAGTCGAGCAGCTGAAAGGGTGGCTGCAAGGAACAAGAGCGAACTTTCTGGTTGTGAGTCCTGCCACGCATGATAAGCTGACTGGGGTCATTAGTCATTTCCCGCATATTGTCGCATCGGGGCTTGTTAAGCAGGCAGAAAATTACAGTAAGGAAAATAAGTTGATTTCAAGGCTTGCAGCAGGTGGATTTCGAGATATTACAAGAATTGCTTCAAGCAGTCCGGAAATGTGGCGTGACATTTTGTTACATAACCGGGATGTGTTACTTGAATTAATGAATGATTGGCTGAATGAAATGGAGCATATAAAAGGCCTGGTCGCGAATGAAGATAGTGAAGAAATCCTTCGATTCTTTACCGATGCCAAGATTTTCAGGGATGATTTGCCAACACATGCGAAAGGCGCCATACCAGCGTTTTATGATTTATATATCGATATACCGGATTATGCCGGAATAATTTCTGAGATTACCGGATATTTGGCACAAGAAGGTATCAGCATTACAAACATAAGGATCATTGAAACCAGGGAAGAGATATACGGTGTGCTGGTCATCAGCTTCCAAACGGATGTTGACCGCATAAAAGCTGCAGAGTGTATTTCAAGACATACAGATTATGAAACGATCCTGGCATAACATTTATAGGGAAGGATGGTTTTATGAATACAAAAAAATTACAAACGAACATCCAATCATTACGTGGTTCGATTGCCATACCTGGAGATAAGTCGATCTCCCATCGTTCGATAATGTTCGGAGCCCTTGCCGAGGGGGAAACGACAGTCACTAATTTTCTTCCAGGAGCCGATTGTTTAAGTACGATTTCCTGTTTTAAGCAGCTTGGAGTTCATATTGAACAAGATGGCCAGCACGTTAAAATTGAAGGCAAAGGTTTTAATGGATTAAAGGAACCGGAATCTGTACTGGATGTCGGAAACTCTGGTACCACGATCAGGTTAATGATGGGCATTTTGGCAGGACAGGAATTTTCGGCCGTTTTGGCAGGTGACGAATCGATAGCTAAACGTCCAATGACCCGGGTAGTCAACCCTCTTCGTCAAATGGGGGCGGTCATTGACGGTCGAAAAGGAGCCGAATACACCCCCCTCTCCATAAGAGGAGGCAAGTTACAAGGGTTTCGCTATGAATTGCCTGTGGCAAGTGCACAGGTGAAATCAGCGATAATCTTGGCCGGTTTACAGGCAGAAGGTGAAACGATCATTATCGAACCGGAAGAGACCCGGGATCATACAGAACGAATGATCCAAGAGTTTGGCGGAAAAATCGAAAAAGACGGTCAAACGATCAAAGTAAGCGGAAACCAAGTCTTCAAAGGGACTACCATCCATGTGCCGGGTGATATTTCTTCAGCGGCTTTCTTCATGGTGGCTGCAGCGATTACGGAAAATAGTGAAGTGGTATTAAAGAATGTCGGCCTTAATTCGACAAGGACTGGAATCATCGAAGTCATGAAATCGATGGGGGCGGATATTACGATTGAGAAGAAGACGAGTGAGGGTGAACCTGCAGGAGACATCACTGTCAGAAGCTCCCGGCTAAAGGGAACGACCATCAGCGGTGATTTAATTCCCCGTCTCATCGATGAAATACCGGTAATTGCACTCCTGGCCACACAGGCTGAAGGGGTAACGACAATCAAGGATGCAGCAGAACTTAAAGTGAAAGAGACGAATCGAATTGATACTGTTGCAAATGAGCTTTCCGTCCTGGGCGCAGATATAACCCCGACAGCAGACGGATTGATCATCAAAGGGCGTAAAGCCTTGAATGGTGGCAAGGTTACAAGCCATGGGGACCATCGTATCGGGATGATGCTTGCTGTAGCGGCTTTGATAACGGATGGGGAAGTGGAACTTGCTGACCCTGATGCCATAGATGTATCATATCCACAATTTTTTGGGCATTTGACGCAATTGATAAAGTGAATATAAAAAAAGTTTACATACCTTATTTGGTCTGTAAACTTTTTTTAAATGCTGAAAAGTGTTGAAAGCGCTAACATTCAGGCTTTTTCTATCTGTATCGATCATGAAAATAATGAAAATGGGGTTCATGATCAAAAAGGAGATTTACCATAGCGTGGAGAATTAACTAGTAACCTTTTTTTAATGAGAATGGGAGGGGACTTCATCAATGGAATACAGGGCTACAGTATGGTAAACTAATGAATACTGTTTACTATGCATCTCGCGATTATTTGGTATTTTGTTCTTAATGGCAGAGTATGTTACATTATGGCGTGAGTGTGTATGACTAGGGACCAAGTCTATCATGCAAAAGGAAGGATTCAACAATGAACACAGTGGAACAAGTTATACAGCATTTAAAAAAAGGGGAATTAACAGAAGCTCTTAAACATATAAATCGAATTAAATCATCAGAGTCAGCAGAGGACATATTGTTGCTGGCCGAAGAAATGCTCCAGCTTGGTTTTGCGGAGGAGGCAAAGGATCTTTTTGAACATCTGCTGCAACTCTATCCCAATGAAGGAGAATTAATTGTTTCGCTGGCGGAAATCCTGATTGACATGGACCAGGAAGATGAAGCGATGCTGATGCTTGAAAAAGTAAGTGCAGATGATGAAGTATATCCAAGTGCTTTGCTTTTGGAAGCGGACCTCTATCAATTACAGGGGATGGACGAGGTCAGCGAAAGGAAATTACTGCAGGCCAAGGAAATGCTTCCAGATGAGATCATCATTGATTTTGCACTAGCTGAACTGTTCTTTCATCAAGGAAGGGATCAGGAAGCCATTGCAAATTACATAAAGGTTTTGGAACAGGAACAAGAAATCGCTGGTGTTAATGTCAATCAGAGGCTTGCTGAAGCATTAAGCAGTTCGGGGAAGTTCGAGGAGGCCCTTCCGCACTTTGAAAAGGCCTTAAAGGATGGACTTGAAATCAATACCCTATTTGAATATGCATTTACAGCTTTTCAGGCAGGTCTTTATGACACAGCCGTACGAAAGTTCATTGAACTGAAAGAATTAGATCATGAATACCATTCTTTATATTTGTACCTGGCAAAGAGTTATGAACATCTTGAAGATCTGGAAAATGCCTTGAAAACAGTCAAAGAAGGAATCAAGGCTGATGAATTCAATAAGGAACTTTACTTCTTCGGTGGAAAAATTGCCTTGAAAAGCGGGCTTGATGAAGAGGCGGAAAATCTCTTTAAAGAAGCACTAGCCATTGATCCGGGATACCTGGAAGCTGCACTCACCCTCTTGAAATTGTATATGCACCACGAAAGGTATGAAGATGTATTGGAGTGTATTGGTGAAGTAAGGCGATATGGAGAAGATGATCCGCAGTTTGAATGGATAGCTGCTGTATCATATCAGCATACTGAACAATTTAAAGAGTCATTAACCAGCTATCATAATGCATATAATTCATTCAAGAACAATCAAGATTTCCTTGAAGATTATGGTTTCTTTTTAATTGAAGAAGGAGACAGAGCCACATCTAGAGAAGTATTTAATAAGCTCCTTGAGATGAACCCGGCGAATGATGAGTATGCGATGATTTTGGAGCGGCTAGGTGAAAGCACAGATGAAATGTAGTTAAGTGAAACGAAACTAAATCTAGACAGAGGAGGGAATTCATGGTGGCTGCCCCTGTTTCTGTGAATGAAAAGAAGGATTTTATTCGGTGGTTTTTAAATCATTATCAACTGAAACGAAGAGAATGTGTGTGGATATTGAATTACTTAATGAGTCATGATCAACTAATGAAAAAGGTTCATTTTGTAGAAAATGCACAATATTGCCCACGTGGACTGATTATGTCGACACATTGTGTGGATGAGGTCCCTTTCAGGTTCTATAAGTCCAATATCATGACGACCGATGCAGAGAAATCTTTTCATGATATCCGTTTAAATCGGGATGAAGACATTTATATTCAGCTTAATTTTAAATCGTCTTATTCTTCCTATCAATATGCAGCGGTACTCGAGAACAACCCCTTCATGCCGAAATCAACGGCATCGAATGAAAAAGACCAGCTGCTGGCTGAACAATTTTTGGAAAGAAGCATGTTGTATTTTCAAAGGGACCGTTTGCTTAAGGAAATCGATGAAGCCCTCGATAAGCATGATGAACTAGCATTTAAGAACTTAACCGAACAATTGAATCAATTAAAAGTACTTGGATGAAATAAATTGACCTTTCCGTAATCAGGAAAGGTTTTTATTTTTTATAAAACATTGATAAAATCCACATTTTTGTAAAGACTATGGGTATATGGTAAAGATGTTATAAAAATAATGGTAAAATGATAAGGAGTTGATTTAAAAAATCGGGAGTGAAGAAAAAACATGAAGTGGACAGCAAAAGATCTTGACATGTATATGCAGTCAAAAGAGTATGTGGATACCGTTTTGATTCCTTTGGTTCCCCTATCTTTTCGAGGGCAAATGAAGCAAACGGGCTCAATGAATGAATTTCTTACCATTTTAAGCTTGGAAATCGAAAAGCAGATGAAAGGAAGGATTCTTTTATTGCCAACATTCCATTATTTAAGTGGTGAATTGGATAAGGTTGAGCGGTTAAAGCGTTGGGCCAATGAAGTGAAAGAAAATAATTTCGAGCATGTTTTTTTTCTTACATCGGATTTTGAGTGGAAAAAGGAAGAGCGGGAATTAGAAAATAATTTAGTATGGATTCCTGCCATCCCCCTGGAAGGGCTTGAAATTGAACAAGCAAGGGAAATGATTAACCAGCAAGTTCTCCAAATCCTTGATATTTTCTCTTATAATTGGAAAAATGAAAAAAAGTAGGATTTTTCGCATTATTTGACACATAGTTGCCACCTTTTGGGTTTTACAAATATTGACCTTGGTAAATTATTGAGATATCATGGAAATGTCCTAGTTTTATAGTGTCGCTATTTATTGGTCCTTTGGGCTCTCAGTATAGTAATAGAGGGGGGGAAAACGCATGAGCAAGCATAATGTTTCACGACGTCAATTCCTTAATTACACACTTACTGGCGTTGGTGGATTTATGGCGGCCGGTATGTTGATGCCTATGGTTAGGTTTGCAATTGATCCTGTATTATCAGCAGATAAAGGCGGGGATTACGTTGCAACTAAACAGAAGGTAGGTGAACTGACTACCGAACCAACCCGTGTCGACTTTAGTTTTAAACAGGTCGATGGGTGGTATGAGTCTGAAGAAACAAATACAGCTTGGGTTTACAAAACGGATGATGGTAAGATCGTTGCTTTATCTCCAATCTGTAAACATTTAGGCTGTACGGTAGGCTGGAATACGGATAAGACTAATCCGAATCAATTTTTCTGTCCTTGCCATTATGGCAGGTATACGAAAGATGGGGTGAATGTGAAAGGGACACCGCCGGTTTCACCATTGGATGTCTTTGACACGAAAGAAAAAGATGGAATACTTTATTTGGGTCAACTAAAACCGCATGGGGAGGCGTAAACATTGCTAACAAAGTTATATGACTGGGTGGACGAGCGTTTAGATATTACGCCGTTATGGCGGGATATTGCTGACCATGAGGTTCCTGAACATGTTAACCCCGCACATCATTTTTCTGCATTCGTATATTGTTTTGGTGGGTTAACTTTCTTTATTACGGTCATCCAAATCTTGTCAGGCATGTTCTTGACGATGTACTATGTCCCAGACATTAAAAACGCTTGGGAATCTGTTTATTATTTACAAAATGAAGTTGCCTTCGGTCAAATTGTCCGTGGTATGCATCACTGGGGAGCAAGTCTAGTTATAGTTATGATGTTTTTACATACTCTTCGTGTCTTCTTCCAGGGAGCTTACAAAAAACCGCGTGAATTGAACTGGATGGTCGGCGTATTGATTTTCTTCATCATGCTGGCATTAGGCTTGACTGGTTATTTATTGCCATGGGATATGAAAGCGCTATTCGCAACGAAAGTTACTTTGACAATTGTCGAATCGGTACCGTTAATGGGACCGGCACTCAAGACATTGATAGCAGGAGATCCAACGATCGTTGGAGCACAGACATTGACACGATTCTTTGCAATTCATGTATTCTTCCTGCCTGCAGCATTATTTGCTTTACTAGCGGCTCATTTCCTGATGATCCGAAAACAAGGTATTTCAGGTCCACTTTAAAAGAATGGTGAACCAAGAACCAAAAAAACCTTTTCATAAAGGAGGGGAATTGTTCAATGCATCGTGGGAAAGGTATGAAATTCGTAGGTGACTCGCGTATCTCCGCGGACCGTAAACCGAATATTCCGAAAGATTATTCAGAATATCCTGGGAAAACTGAAGCATTTTGGCCTAATTTCCTTTTAAAAGAATGGATGGTAGGAGCTGTATTTCTCGTAGGCTATCTATGCCTGACAATCGCACATCCGTCACCATTGGAAAGGATAGCAGATCCTACAGATACAGCGTATATTCCGCTGCCAGACTGGTATTTCCTATTCCTTTACCAATTACTTAAGTATACCTATGCTTCAGGCCCTTATAATGCAATCGGGGCTTTAGTAATACCTGGTTTGGCTTTTGGAGCTTTGCTCTTGGCGCCTTTTTTAGATCGTGGTCCAGAGCGGAGCCCGGCAAAACGTCCTTTTGCTGTAGGTTTCATGCTCTTGGCAATTGCTGGCGTTTTCTATTTAACATGGGAGTCTGCAGCCCACCACGATTGGGAAGCTTCCAAGAAACAAGGAGCGATCGTGGAAGGTGCAGACATTGATAAAGAGAGCGATGGGTATAAACTGATGGATTCCAGTGGCTGTATTAGCTGTCACGGGGCAGAGTTAACTGGTGGAGCAGGAGCGCCAAGCTTAATTGACACTGGCTTGAGCCCAGAAGAAATCTCTAAAATCGCAGTCAAAGGCCAGGGCGCTATGCCAGCTGGCATGTTCAAAGGTACAGATGAAGAATTGGCAACATTAGCTGAATTTGTATCTGGTTTATCGGCAAAATAAAATAGCCATCCACAGCATTTTCCTTCATATGCTGCAAATGAAGCTGACGACTACGGTTGTCGGCTTTTTTATTGGTAAATTGAAGCGTAAATGAGAAGAAATTGAAATGAATGCTTGGTTTTCTGGTTAATGGCCTGTAAAATGAGTATACTTGAGAATGTTAGTGAGGGTAAAAGAATGAATGTTATCTACAGTTGGCTTGCAAATCGGCAAATGCTCGTTTTGTTATTAATGATAAATATATTCGGAACTGCCTATGGATATTATTGGTATGGCAGTCAATTGGAAAACACTCCTGCGATTTTTTTGGCATTTGTACCGGACAGTCCGACAGCTAGCCTGTTTTTTGTTTTTGTTTTATTGGGGTTCCTATTAAGAAGGAATTTCGGACTTATTGAAGCGTTGGCGATAATGACACTATTCAAATATGGCATATGGGCAGTTGTAATGAATTTGATGACCTTCGTGACAACAGGTTCACTGCCTTGGGAAGGTTATATGTTAATGGCTTCTCATTTGGGGATGGCGATTCAAGGGGTATTATATGCACCATTTTATCGAATAAAACCTTGGCACTTGATAGCGGCAGGGATTTGGACCATACATAATGACATAATCGACTATGTTTTTGAAATGATGCCAATATACCGTGATTTATTGGTGTATATGGACTCTATAGGTTATTTCACTTTTTGGCTCAGCATACTTTCCATTTTTGTCGGCTGGTTCTTTGGATATAGAAAAAAACGGTTCACCCTGTCCTTCATCTCTTAAAAATCAACACTAAATACAGCTTTGTAAAAGCAGGGTTAACTTTTTTATGTTGAACGAGGTCTACTCATGTTTTTTCTTTCATATCGTTTTAGTAGAGATATGAGGAGGGACGAGTAGCATGTTGAAAAAATTCATATTAACCATTGCTGTTTTATTTGTCGTCTTACATTTCCCTGTCTATGCAGAATCCTCTTCAAGTTTGGAGCAATTAGATGACATTTCCGATAGAGCCTTGGAAATGACCAAGTTGAAGCGATATGGAGATTCGGAAAAGATGCTGACGTTTTTTTCTGACCGGTTTTTAAAAGATACAGCGAAAGAGCAGATCCTTGACATGGACGAACTTCGAATTATCACTGTAGCTCATAATGAGGCGTTGATGACAATAAAGGATATGAACAAGGGAGATTCCGAAAAGGTTAATTCTGTTACAAAGTTCCGGCTTGTTGTTGATGCGGTCAAGTCTACTCATCAGCCACTTTGGACAGAGATGGAGGATCAAATGATGAGTTCTTTCCAGCAGACAAAGAATGCCGCCATCAAACAAGACACAATTACATTCAATAGCCAATTGAACTTATTCCTATCACAATATGAAATGATATATCCAAGCTTGAAAGTCGACCTTTCCAAAGAAACGATGCAGCAATTGGACACGAGGATTCAATATATCAATCAATACCGCCCGGAGGTAATCAGTGATGGAGATAATCAAGAGGAACTGGATGCGCTGCAAAACGAACTAACCTCCATTTTTGATGATATGGGGGAAGATGATGCAGATCCTTCCCTTTGGTGGGTCATCATTTCGACAGGCTCAATCATTATCATGACGCTTTCTTATGTAGGCTGGAGAAAATATAAAGGTGATAGGGAAAAACCAAGGAAAGAGCATAATGATTAAAAAGACACGGGTAGAGAACACTATATTTGACAGGGTTGCCTTCAATCCATAGAATTAAGGGTAATAAGAGTTATAGGAGGATACCATGTATTTCATTTATTTGGCGATTATCATTTTAATCCCGATTTATGCACAAATGAAAGTGAAAAGCACGTATAAAAAATATTCAAAGGTATCGGCCTCTTCCGGAATGAATGGTGCTGAGACGGCTCGTGCCATTTTGGATCAAAATGGACTGTTCAATGTCAGGGTCGAAGAGACACCTGGAATGCTTTCGGACCATTATGACCCAAGGGATAAAACGGTGCGTTTATCAACGGATAACTATCACGGCCATTCAGTTGCCGGCATAGCTGTTGCAGCCCATGAAGTTGGACATGCGATTCAAGATAAAGAAGCATATGCATTCTTGCGTTTCCGCCATGCATTAGTACCGGTAGCTAATTTTGGCTCTAACATATCTTGGATTTTGATTTTAATCGGGATGCTAGCTTCACTTCCTAATTTGCTTTTGGCGGGTATCGTATTTATGGCAGCCGCTGTATTGTTCCAAGTGATAACACTGCCGGTTGAATTCAATGCTTCTTCTAGGGCTATGGATCAACTCGTTTCCGCTGGGGTCATCCGGAATGATGAAGAACGGGAAACGAAAAAAGTATTAAGTGCTGCTGCGATGACTTATGTTGCTGCCGCTCTTGTAGCCGTACTGGAATTAGTTCGTCTTCTGCTTATGTATACAGGAATGAGAGAAGAAGATTAATTTGAAAAAAGGACTCCATCTTGGGATGGGGTCCTTTTCATTTTAAAGAGTTTTTGCTTCACATTACTAATAAAATGCAGTTAGACAGGGCAACATTAATCAATGGATTACCTTTCAATGGGATTCTTGTTCTCATCAAGGGTAAAGCCCTCACCCAATACATCATGAACTTCACTTACTGATACAAATGCATGAGGGTCCACCGATGTTATGGCATTTTTTAAGCGGACTAACTCATTTTTCCCGACAACACAATAGAGTACTTCCCGATCATTGCGTGTAAAGGATCCATATCCCCTTAATACAGTTACGCCCCGCTCCATGTCATTCATGATTTTTTCTGCAATTTCCATGTTTTTATCACTAATGATCATTGCACCTCTAGCAGCATAGGCTCCTTCTTGCATAAAGTCGATTACTCTAGCACCAATAAAAACGGCAACGAGGGTATACATCGCTTCACGGTAATCCAGGTAGGTAAGGATGGACAGGCCAATGACGACGGCATCAAAGATGAACATCGTCCGCCCCATGCCCACTCCTAAGTAACGGTGGGCAAAACGGGCAATGATATCCACTCCGCCTGTTGTTCCGCCGTAACGAAAGATGATGCCCAGCCCGACACCAACAGATACCCCGGCAAACAATGCCACCAGCATCAAATCGTTTCCGAGATCGATTTCGATTTCGTATCTCTCGAAAACCCATAGCCAAACGGAGAGGCCAACCGTTCCGATAATCGTATAAAAGAAAGATGTGCGCCCTAGATATTTCCACCCTATTAAAAATAAGGGAATATTCAAAATCAAATTAGAATAAGAAGGATTTATCCCGATAAGTTGATATATAATCAATGTGAGACCGGTGAATCCGCCTTCGGCCAAGTTGTTCTGCATGTTAAAATGCACGAGGCCAAAAGCGAAGATTCCAGCCCCAAAAAGGATGAAGATGATATTTTTCAATTTTAAGCCCAAAAGCATGTCCCATACCTCCAAAGGTTTACATTTCATTAATTTACTTATTATAACTAATTAGCCAACTATGGGCAATTTTGATTCGCGAACGTATCTGTTGTCATCTGTTACACTTTTAGCTAACATGGAGAAGGTATGATGTTTGAAAACGAAATCAAGAATGGGTGACTATATGGAAAAGCATAAGACGATCCAACAAATGCAAGCGGAAGTCGACCAATACATAGGACAATTTAAAGAAGGATATTTCAGCCCTCTGGCCATGCTGGCCCGTATGTCCGAAGAACTTGGGGAGTTGGCTAGGGAAGTCAATCATTACCATGGTGAAAAACCAAAGAAGGCAACAGAAGAAGAGAATACGATTGAAGCGGAATTGGGGGACATGCTTTTTGTGTTGATTTGTTTTGCCAATTCTTTAGGGATTGACCTTCAAAACTCGCATGATTTGGTCATGGAAAAGTTCACAACCCGTGATAAAGATAGATGGACAAGAAAAGAAGAAAAAATGGAGGAGGAAGGTAAAGATGAGTAAAGTTAAAGTGATTGTGGCTGGTCCACGTGGCAGAATGGGAAATGAAGCGGTGAAGCTTGTACATAGGACAGAAGGGTTTGAATTGGCAGCGGTCATAGATCGCAAGCATAACGGGGAAAGTCTCTCCGCAATAGAAGGTTTTCACGGTATTGAAGCACCGGTTTTTTCGGATATAAATGAATGCTTTTCTTCCGTAAAAGCGGACGTATTGATCGATTTGACCACACCGGAAGTGGGGATGCTTCATACCGAAACGGCACTTAATCATGGCATCCGCCCTGTAGTGGGAACGACTGGTTTTACTAAGGAAGATTTAGCGAAGCTGGATTCATTGACAAAAGAAAAGGGCATTGGTTGCATCATTGCGCCAAACTTTGCAATTGGAGCCATTTTGATGATGAAGTTTTCCCAAATGGCCGCAAAGTACTTCCCGGATGTGGAAATCATAGAAATGCACCATGATCAAAAACTGGATGCACCTTCTGGAACTGCTTCCAAAACGGCAGACATGATTGCAGCAGTCCGTGAAACGAAACAACAGGGGCACCCTAATGAAAAAGAAACCATCCAGGGGGCAAGAGGCGCAAATGTAGATGGCATGCATATCCACAGTGTCCGGCTACCTGGATTGGTTGCCCATCAACAGGTGCTTTTCGGAAGTGATGGAGAGTTATTGACGGTTCGGCATGATTCCTTTAATCGAGCTTCCTTCATGTCAGGAGTCAAACTTGCTGTCGATACCGTCATGAAATTGGATGTTCTTGTATACGGCCTGGAAAATATTATTGAATAGGGATCAGGAGGATTTACGATGAAAATTGCCTTAATTGCCCATGATATGAAAAAAGAAGATATCATTCAATTTGTAACAGCCTATAAAGATGTATTTGAGCAGCATGAATTATATGCTACAGGAACGACCGGGAAAAGAATCATGGAAGAAGTATCGCTGCCTGTCCATCGTTTTCATTCAGGACCTCTTGGCGGGGATCAGGAAATAGGTGCAATGATTGCGCGCGGAGAAATGGACATGGTCCTATTTTTCCGCGATCCATTGACATCACAGCCACATGAACCTGATGTATCGGCGCTTATACGCCTATCAGATGTTTATGAAATTCCCTTGGCTACAAATATGGGCACGGCAGAAGTGCTGATACAAGGTTTGAAGCATGGGTATATGGACTGGCTAAAACTACGGAAAAAACAAGGTGAGATAAATGATAAGCAAAAGTAACATAGATATTCTGGCTTTTGGCGCACATGCGGATGATGTTGAAATCGGTATGGGTGGCACGATCGCCAAATATGCGCAACAAGGCAGGGAAATTGTCATTTGTGATTTGACAAAAGCTGAAATGTCTTCCAACGGAACCGTTCCATTGCGTCAGGAGGAAGCACATAAGGCTGCTGAAATCCTTGGGGTGAAGAGGATTTCCCTTGATTTACCCGACCGGGGCCTATACATGAAAGCGGAATACATAAATCAAATCATTACGGTCATTCGCCAATATAAGCCTGCACTTGTATTTGCACCATTTTTGGAAGATCGCCATCCCGATCATGGTAACTGTGCCAAATTAGTGGAGGAAGCAGTTTTTTCGGCAGGAGTAAGAAAGTATATGGAAGAAGCAGGCATGGATTCTCATCGTGTCCAAAATATGTACTATTATATGATCAATGGGTTTCACAAACCGGACTTCGTCGTGGACATCAGTTCCACCATATCGAAAAAGCTGGATAGCCTTAGGGCATATCGCAGCCAATTCGAAGAAAGTCAAGTATCTGTAGAAACACCGCTGGTTAATGGCTATATCGAGACTGTCGAGGCACGGGAGCGGATGTTCGGCAAAGAAGTGGGTGTCGCCTATGCGGAGGGATTCATGACTAAAAAACCGTTACTGATCGATGCCGACTTGTTAGGAGAAAAATAATCTTATGAAATTAAAAATTGGAATTACCTGTTACCCTACAGTTGGGGGGTCTGGTGTCGTAGCAACTGAATTAGGCAAGATGCTTGCAGAAAAAGGACATGAAATACATTTCATTTCTTCAAGCCTCCCTTTTCGCTTGAATAAGATGTACTGTAATATTTTTTATCACCAAGTTGAAGTGAACTCGTATTCAGTCTTTCAATATCCTCCATATGACCTGGCGCTTGCGAGCAAGATAGCGGATGTCGTAAAACGGGAGAAATTAGATATTCTCCACGTTCATTATGCAATTCCCCATGCTGTTTGTGCAATCCTTGCAAAGCAGATGTCAGGTAATGAAGTAAAGATCGTAACTACACTCCATGGTACGGACATAACCGTATTGGGCCATGATCCCTCATTGACCAATTTGATAAAATTCGGGATAGAGCAATCGGATGTCGTTACAGGAGTATCGAATTCCCTTGTTCAGCAGACGCACGAATTAATCGCACCGGATAAGGAAATCAAAACCGTTTATAATTTTATTGATGAAAGAGATTACCATAAATCCAATTCCGATTACCTTAAGGATGAATACGGAATCAGTGAAGATGAAAAAGTGATCATACATGTTTCGAATTTCCGTTCGGTCAAGCGAGTGAAAGACGTCATCCAAGCGTTTTATCTAACTCAAAAGAAAATGCCTGCAAAGCTTCTCCTCGTAGGGGACGGGCCGGAAGTGACAACCGTTTTGAAATTGGCTAATGATCTTGGAATCGATGATTCGGTCTTGTTTCTTGGTAAGCAGGATAACCTTGCCGAATTATATTCAATCAGTGATTTGATATTCCTGTTATCGGAAAAAGAGAGTTTCGGACTTGTGCTGCTCGAGGCGATGGCATGTGGAGTTCCTTGTATAGGGACAAATATCGGGGGAATTCCTGAAGTCATCGTTGACGGGGAGACTGGTTATATTTGTGAATTGGGAGATGTCAAAATGGTTGCTGAAAAAGCGATTGGACTTTTAAGCGACCCGGTTTTACATAAACGCTTTTCTGAAGCTGCGCTGGAGAGGGCCAATACTGAATTTCACAGTGATACGATTATGGCTGAGTATGAAGCCATCTACATTCAAGCACTTGAAGGTAAATCCATGGAATAGGGAGGGGATGCCGATGGATCGGTTATTCTTAAAATCAATACCCATTCTGGAATTGATTGAAGAAGCAGGATACGAGGCTTATTTCGTTGGCGGCTCTGTAAGGGATTATATCCTTGGCAGGCCCATCAACGATGTGGACATCGCCACTTCCGCAACACCCCAGGAGATCAAAAGGATTTTTCCTAATACGGCTGATATCGGGATTGACCACGGAACAGTGCTCGTCATTAAGGATACGGGTACATACGAAATTACGACGTTTAGAACGGAAAGCGGGTATTCGGACTTTCGCAGACCCGATGCTGTACAATTTGTCCGTTCTTTGATGGAGGATTTGCAAAGAAGAGATTTTACGATGAATGCAATGGCAATGGATAAGACCGGTAAGATCATCGATCCATTTAATGGTAAGCGAGATTTGGCTGAAAAAAGGATCATCACGGTTGGCAACCCGCATGAAAGGTTTCATGAGGATGCATTGAGAATGATGCGTGCATTAAGATTCGTCAGTCAACTTGATTTTGAACTGGATCAAGAAACCTTTGATTCCCTTAAAGAAAACGCCCAGATCATCAGTGAAATTGCTGTCGAAAGAATCCTGGTTGAATTTGAGAAACTATTGGCAGGATCTAATAAGATAAGGGCTTTTTCACTCTTGCTGGAAAGCGGTTTATATCAATACCTGCCTCTATTCTCCAGTAAAAAGGATCATTTAATGGAATTACTGAACCTGCCGCTTCATCAGCTAAAAGCGGCAGAAATATGGTCTATAATCATGGTTCACACAAAGGATCAGGAAATGGAAGAGGCTTTGAGGGAATGGAAGCTGCCATTGAAAACTATAAGAAACGTTCAACGTACGATACAGCTAGTGAAGAAGGAAGATCCATCAGCCATCGATGTATTTCAGGCAGGTCATGACGTGACTGTACAAGCTGCAAAAGTCAGGGCGGCGCTGACTGGCGGTAATGTATCGGATGCGGAGGAGAATGCACATCAAAGCTATAATGGACTTATTATTAAACAAATGTCGGATCTTGCCGTTACAGGGACGGATTTATTGAATTGGCAACAAGAAAAGCCAGGTCCTTGGGTCAAGGAATACTTGGAAAAAATATTGAAAGCTGTCTTGAATGAAGAATTAAGAAATGATAAAGAAGAAATAAAGAGGTGGCTGGTGAAATGCAATCTGAGTTAAGAACAAAGCTGATGGAAGCCCTCTCAAAAGCGGATGGTGCGTTTATATCCGGTCAGGAAATTGCTGAATACATAGGCTGTTCGCGCACAGCTGTCTGGAAGCATATAGAAGACCTGCGCAGTGAAGGGTATAATGTTGAAGCCGTAAGGAAAAAAGGCTACCGGATCATTTCAGCGCCGGAAAAAGTGTCCGAGAGCGAAATACAGCTTGGCTTGGAAACAAAAACGATCGGCAAGATGATCCACTATCAGGAAACTGTAGAATCCACGCAAAAAATTGCGCATCAACTCGCAAATGAAGGCGTTCAGGAGGGGACCCTCGTCGTTGCCGAGGAGCAGATATCCGGAAAAGGAAGGCTAATGAGATCTTGGCATTCCCCAAAATTCAGCGGCATATGGATGAGCCTCATCCTAAGACCGAAAATCCCGATTCATGAGGCTCCACAGCTTACATTATTGGCCGCGGTCGCTGTTGCTCAGGCTATAGAGGATATCACTGATTTGAAGCCGCAAATAAAGTGGCCGAATGATATTTTGGTGAATCGCAAGAAAGTGGTGGGCATCCTTACGGAGATGCAGGCGGAATCAGATAGGATCCATTCTGTCATTATCGGAATTGGAATGAATATCAATCAGCAATTGGAGGATTTTCCTGAAGATCTGCAGGAAAAAGCGTCTTCCCTTCTCATAGAAAGTGGAGGGACGGTTTCAAGGTCCAAGGTCATTCAACGCGCATTGTTTCGTCTGGAAAATTTGTACGAACTCTATTTAGATCAAGGCTTTATGCCAATAAAGGATTTATGGGAGAGTTATGCGATCAGTCTTGGACAGGTAATCAAAGCCAGTACCGTTAATGACACGATTGTCGGAAAAGCATTGGGCATAACGGATTCAGGCGTTTTACTTCTTGAAGACGGCAAAGGAACCGTACATTCGATATATTCTGCAGATATTGAAATTCAGTAGATTTTTGTCAAATTCGTGAAAATTAAATAGAAAATTTCAATTTGCCTTGTTATAATGCAAGTGGGCAGTATCTCATGTGAACTGCACCCCCATAAATACCAAATTATTTGAAAATCTGCCTTGATCCAGAGTACTGGACTGGGACGGAGGGATGAAACTTCTGATGAAACAAAGGGATTGACTAAAAAGATAAGTGCTGTTTATTGATCGATATGTGGCTTTTTTAGCCATTTTTCGTAGCAAAACAGATACTTTTTTAGTCAGTCCTTTTTTTGCGCATGAATGTATAGACACCAGTTTTCGCTGATGTTTTCATCTCCTCCATCAAAAGGAGGAAACGTAATGAAATTGTCCGGAGATTTTTTGAAAATGAAACAAAATCAAGAGAAAATTGTCATGCTGACGGCTTATGATTACCCGTCAGCAAAGTTAGCCGAACAATCAGGTGTAGACATGATTTTAGTCGGAGATTCTTTAGGAATGGTCGTATTGGGATATGAGTCAACGATTCCAGTTACGGTGAATGACATGATCCATCATACAAAGGCAGTAAAACGCGGGGCACCAAATACATTTGTCGTGACGGATATGCCATTTATGAGCTATCACCTATCTATGGATGAAACACTCAAGAATGCAGCCCGGATCATGCAGGAAGGTCATGCGGATGCCGTAAAGCTTGAGGGAGCGGATGATGTTGTTGAAAAAATATCAGCATTGACCAAGGCGGGCATCCCGGTTGTAGCCCATCTTGGCTTGACTCCTCAATCAGTCGGCGTTCTGGGCGGATATAAAGTGCAAGGAAAAGATGCCGAAAGTGCAGCACAGCTCTTGGAAGATGCGAGAAAGTGTGAAGCTGCGGGGGCGATGGCAGTAGTCTTAGAATGTGTTCCATATCAAGTGGGGGAACTCGTCACACGGAACCTTGACATACCAACCATTGGAATTGGGGCAGGTGCTGAAACGGATGGTCAAGTCCTCGTTTACCATGATGTCATCAAGTATGGGGTAGACCGGCTGGCGAAATTCGTAAAAGTTTATGGAGATGCAAATGAACTGATTGGCCAATCGATTACAAGCTTCGTGAATGAAGTGAAATCTAAAGTTTTTCCGTCGGAGAAACATACATTCACGATGAAGGAAGAGCAGCTTTCTGAACTTTACGGAGGGAAAAGATGAAAACATTTACATCAGCAGCTGATTTGCAATCGGCACTTAGAGAGGAAAAAAACAATAACAAAAGCATTGGCTATGTAGCGACAATGGGGTTTTTACATGAGGGGCATGCAACCCTTTTGGAAAAGGCGCGCAAAGAAAATGACATTGTGGTATTGAGTATTTTTGTCAATCCGACGCAATTTGGACCCAATGAGGATTTTGAAACATATCCGAGGGATTTGGAACGGGATGAAAAAGTCGCAGCCAATGGCGGAGTTGATTATCTCTTCTATCCAACAGTCCACGAAATGTACGGTGAAGAACCATCTGTAAAAGTTGTTGTCCAAAGCAGGACGGATGTTTTATGCGGCAGACAAAGGCCTGGACACTTTGATGGTGTTGCGACAGTCTTAACGAAATTCTTCAATATCATCCTTCCTGATAGAGCTTACTTTGGTAAGAAGGATGCCCAGCAAGTCGCCGTGATAGATGGACTGATCAAAGACTTTAATTTCCCTATCCAGCTTATTGCTGTAGATACCGTACGTGAAGAAGATGGGTTAGCGAAAAGCTCGCGCAATGTGAACCTATCAGATCAGGAGCGCTTGGAGGCTAAAGAGCTGTACCAAAGTTTAATGAAAGCCAAAGAGGCGGTTGAATCAGGTGAAAGAAATGCAGCAAACGTCACGGCTCTAGTAAGTGAACATATTGGTGCCCACACAAGTGGAGTGGTCGACTATATTGAAGTCTATCAATACCCGGAACTTAAACCGCTTGAATCGCTGGCTGGAAACATCATCATTGCAATGGCTGTAAAGTTCAAGCATGCAAGACTAATTGATAATATCACTTTATTTGTAGAATAATTCATGAAGATCAGGGGGAATTGAGATGTTTCGAACGATGATGAATGGAAAAATCCACCGTGCAAGGGTAACTGAGGCTAATTTGAACTATGTAGGCAGCATTACGATTGATGAAGACATAATTGATGCGGTTGGTATTCTGCCTAATGAAAAAGTCGCCATCGTGAATAATAATAATGGTGCACGACTTGAAACGTATGTGATTGCAGGTGAACGGGGCAGCGGTGTCGTGTGTTTGAACGGAGCGGCGGCAAGACTGGTGCAGCCGGATGATATCGTGATAATCATTTCTTATGTGATGGTTTCAGAGGATAAACTTGGGGATCATAAACCAAAAGTTGCTATCATGGATGAAAATAACAAAATCATTGATCTGATTTCAAACGAACCTGCAGCTACAATCATGTAAGCGGAGGGCCGGCACAATATGCATGGATCATGCATACAGGTGCCGGCCCTTTTCGTCGGTTGATGAACCGCTTGTTTCCTTTATTACGATTATTATGGTATAAAAAAGATAAGAGAATTCCATCAGGAAGTGGAGAAAGTGAAGTTTGAGGTGTACAATTCATGATGCAACGATATGTAGTGGTCGATTTGGAAACAACAGGGAATTCTCCGAAAAAAGGGGATAGGATTATTCAATTTGCTGGCGTGGTCATCGAAAATGACCAAATTGTGGATGAATACTCGACATTTATCCACCCTGGACAGGAAATTTCCTTGTTTATTGAAGAATTGACCGGAATAAGCAACGAGACGGTAAAAAATGCACCTGACTTTGAAGATGTTGCAGAAAATATTGCCCGGCTTATAGAAGGGGCTTGTTTTGTTGCCCATAATGTTTTATTTGATTTATCTTTTCTACAGGAAGAACTAGTACGATGCGGGTTTGAGCCGTTTTATGGTTCCACCCTTGATACTGTGGAGTTAGCGAAAATATTAAAACCAACATCCGATGGATATAAGCTGCACCAGCTGGCTAAAGAAGAAAACCTAGATCATTCCAGGCCCCATCAAGCGGATAGTGATGCATATGCGACCGCTTTATTATTGTTGGAATTGAAAAAAAAGCTGATGAATCTTCCAGTGATGACACTTAAACAGTTATATCGATTATCATATTCCTTACAAAGTGAGATTTCCGAATTGATAGATGCTTGCATTGCAAGCAAACTTGCTAAAGCAGAAGTCCATTCACCTGATCTTATCACTTATAGGGGCCTTGCATTTAAAAAGGCCGAAGACGAAAGTGATCAAAAAGACACGGGGGCGGAATTCCCGCTCGATGATGAGAAAAAAATAGCCATGCTTCAAAGTGCATACCCTGCCTTTGAAGCAAGAAGCGGACAACTTGATATGATGAACATGATTCACCATTCCTTCGAATCCAGCCAAGATGCAATCATTGAAGCTGGGACAGGAATTGGGAAATCCATAGGCTATCTGCTTCCGGCCGTCTATTTTTCAAAAAAACATCATAAACCTGTCGTCGTTTCGACATACACGCTTCAGCTACAGGATCAACTACTCCAAAACGAGGTTCCCAAGCTTAAAAAAATACTTCCCTTTACCTTTCAAGCTGTTTTGCTAAAGGGGAGAAGTAATTATTTGAGCTTGGCAAAGTTCGAAAGGGCATTGCGTGAGAAGGAAGATAATTATGAAACGGCATTAACGAAAATGCAGATATTGGTTTGGCTTACCGAAACCGTAACAGGCGATAAAGATGAATTGAATCTTACAAGCGGCGGTCAGCTATTTTGGAACAGGCTTCAAAGTGATGGTCTTACATACGCCGGGTTAAAACAGCCCTGGCTTGAATTGGATTTTTTTGAACGGGCAAAAAGAACAGCTGCCAAGGCGGATATCATCATTACTAACCATTCATTTTTAATGACGGATCTGCTTACAGATGATGCCTTGATTCCAAAAAAAGGGTATTTGATTCTCGATGAAGCACACCATTTGGAACAGGCAGCATCTAAACAGCTTGGGAGCAGGCTTAATTACATTTCGGTAAAGACCGTTTTGAACAGACTAGGGACCTCAGATCAAAAGCAATTATTATATAAATTGGACAGGATGCTCTTAAATAATGGACTGACGCATGGGAAGTCCACACATGAATTAGATCAAAAGCTTAGTGATTTTTCCTATGAATTCGAACAGCTTTTTTATTACATTTCCAATCAGGCGGAAAAACTTTCACGTTCCATGAGTCCGAAACGGCTTTCATTCAAAATAGATGATGGAAGATGGGGTAAAGCGATTCTGGTCGCTGAGAGATTGGTTGATTTATTAGGATACATCATCACGGAGTTAGAGAAAAGATTGGCTCTTTTATTGAATAATGAGTCCCCCTTAGGAAAAAATTCATTATTTCACTTGAATGATATCGAGGTGCTGCTTGGACATTTACAGGATACCAGGCACTCCTTGCATGAGTTTTTCATCAAGCCGCATGAAGAAAATATTTATTGGCTTGATTATACGAATGCAGCACCCCAGCATGGGGTGACATTGACGGTTCAGCCGATTGCAGGAAGTAAACGGCTATGGGATTCCTATTTCGGACGCCAAAAAAGTGTGGTCATGACATCGGCAACCCTCGTGGTGAAGGATTCTTTTAAATATTTTAAAGAACAACTCGGTTTAGAGAATGAACCAATGCAGACAGCAAGTTTTCCTTCACCCTTTCCTTATAAGGAACTCGTAAAGGTACTGGTTCCAAATGATCTACCGGATATCAATTGCTTATCGGTGGAGGAATTCTCCGAAACCGCGGCAAACCATATTATTGCTGCCGCTCAAGCAGCGAAAGGGAGGATGATGGTCTTATTCACCTCGCATGAAATGCTGCGGGCGACCTATCATTCCATCAAAGACAGTGGGGTCCTGGATGAGTTCACCCTGTTTGCACAAGGGATTTCTGGCGGAAGCCGGATGAGGCTGCTCAGGAATTTCCAAAACTTCGAGAAAGCCGTCCTGTTTGGGACAACCAGCCTATGGGAAGGCGTCGATATCCCAGGCGAGGATTTATCTTGTTTAATCATTGTCAGGCTGCCATTTTCGCCGCCGGATGAACCAGTGACAGCTGCAAAATGTCAACTTCTCGAGAAGCAAGGGCGTAATCCTTTCTCTGCGTATTCTTTACCTGAAGCCCTGTTAAGGTTCCGGCAAGGATTCGGCAGGCTTATACGCACGCCAGAAGATAAAGGGATTTTGGTTATTCTTGATCGCCGCATCATCACTGCCAAATACGGCCCTGAATTTCAAAAGGCCATTCCGGAAGTGGACTGGCACCAAGCCTCAATAACAGAAATGGCTGAAATGATAGAGAAATGGATTTAAAGAATCTTTAGATTTTTCATTAATCTAAAATGAATTTTTATGAATTTATAAAGAAAAATAACCTTTGAACTGGTATAATGTGATAGGTGGTAAAGCCTTCAAATCCTATTCATACCAGTGGTTGTTGACAATTTATTAAAATGGAGGGGCGTTTTCATGGAAAGTAAAATCGAAGTAATTTCAACAGTCAGGTTGCAACATTCTCCTGATCTGTATAAAATTGTGGATTCCTTGAACCGAACATTGAAAAAAGATGATTTAATGTTCGGTTTGGCATTGGATTCCGAAGATCAAGAAAAAGCGATATTTACAATTTATCGTACATAGAAAGAGGGAAAAGCAGCTTTGAAAAAATGGTTGATTATTGCTTCTATCCTGGTCCTTTGTTTTATCGGATTTGTCAGCGGGGCATATATTAAAGCGATGCAGCCTAAAAAAGAGGCTGGTAATGAGGCTTTTAAAAAGGCGAAGGAAGAGGGCGGCCTTGTGACCATGGAAGAATTCTACCTTTATAATGGGCAGGATTCATACTCCGTCATCATTGGTAAGGGAGAAAAAGGGACTAAAAAAATAGTCTGGCTTCCTGAGGACAAGAAGAAAGAAATAGTAGTGGAAAACTATAAAGATGGTAAATCAAAAAAAGAGATTTTAAACATTGTCAAAGAAAAGCTTAATCCCCAAAAAATCATTTCGGTTAAGCTAGGCATGGAAAAGAACGTTCCGCTTTGGGAAGTAACATATCTTGATGAATCCGAGCGTTTTAACTATGACTATTATGATTTTAAAACTGGGGAATGGCTAAAGTATTATCGAAGCATTTAGAATGGAGGATTAATTTAAAATGAAATTAGCGAACAGGGTTCAGTCATTAACGCCATCAACAACATTGGCCATTACGGCAAAAGCAAAGGAACTTAAGGCCCAAGGTCTGGATATAATTGGTTTGGGTGCTGGTGAACCAGATTATAATACGCCCCAACATATCATAGATGCAGCACTTCTGTCCATGAATGAAGGTCAAACTAAATACACGCCATCCGCTGGTCTGCCGAAGCTAAAAGAAGCAATTGCGGCTAAATTGAAGCGTGATCAAGGCTTGGAATACAAACCGTCTGAAATTTTGGTTGGCTCAGGTGCAAAGCACGTGCTTTACACATTGTTTCAAGCTATCCTGGATGAAGAAGATGAAGTCATTGTTCCGATACCATATTGGGTAAGCTATCCTGAGCAAATCAAGCTTGCTGACGGAAAGCCAGTTTATGTAGTCGGTACGGAAGAAAATCAATATAAAATCACTAAAGAACAATTAGAACAAGCAATTACCGAAAAAACGAAAGCGGTTATCATCAACTCGCCAAGCAATCCAACGGGCATGCTTTATTCCAGGGAAGAATTGGCGGCTATCGGGGAAGTTTGCCTGGCTCATGATATCTTGATCGTTTCCGACGAAATTTACGAAAAATTGGTTTATGGAAATGCTAAACATACATCCATTGCAGAGATTTCACCTGAATTGAAAAAGCAAACGATCATCATCAATGGTGTATCTAAATCGCATTCGATGACTGGCTGGAGAATTGGTTATGCAGTCGGTGAAGAGTCCGTCATTAAAGCAATGACGAACCTTGCCAGCCATAGCACATCAAATCCCACCACAACTGCTCAATATGGTGCGATTGCCGCTTATGAAGGTACACAAGAACCTGTTGAAGAAATGCGTCAGGCATTTGAAGGCCGTTTGAATAAGATATATGATAAATTGGTCGAAATTCCAGGCATTAGCTGCATTAAACCACAAGGGGCATTTTATTTATTCCCGAACGTTAAACGTGCAGTTGAATTAACAGGGTACAGCAATGTCGAAGATTTTACGACTGCGTTGCTGGAAGAAGCTCAAGTGGCTGTTATTCCAGGTTCAGGGTTCGGTGCACCTGATAACATCAGACTCTCTTATGCAACTTCACTGGAGCTGCTGGAAGCAGCAGTTGAAAGAATACATTCATTCGTTAAATCAAAAATGGCATAATTTTTTAATAACCTGCAGACTACCTGGCTATATCAGGGTCTGCAGGTTATTTTAGTTGAATTATATTTTAACTCACTTCACTATGGCAAAGGAAAAGGTGGATTACTGATCTCCCTTTTTATCAATGGAGTTTTTTATCCCATTAAGACCTGCAGAGAAACAGTACATAAAGAAAAATGAAAATCATATATGATTTTTAATAAAAATCGATTGCAATCATATATGATTTCATATATGATGAAAATATGGAAGAGAAAAACAAAATCCCCAGTAAAAAACAAATAGCTTATGAGCACCTTCGTAAATTAATTTTGGATGGAACATATGGTTCTGGACAGCGGATCATTATCGATCAAACGGCAAAAGAACTTAGTCTAAGTCCGATTCCTGTCAGGGAAGCGATCAGACAACTGGAATCCGACGGCCTTATTCAATATAAGCCTTATAGTGGAGCAGTGGTTACAAGCATTAATGAGAGCGAATACATTGAAACTCTATCTGTTTTATCTTTGCTTGAAGGATATGCAGCTGCCCTTAGTTCTTTAACGATGAAAGATGATGATTTTGAAAATCTGATTAATTTAAACAAAGAAATGGAAAAAGCACTCCATAACTTTGAATTAGAGCTGTTTGGTAAGCTAAACGAATGTTTCCATGAGGAAATTTATGAAAAGTGCGGAAATTCCTTTTTAAAGGAGGAAATTAAACAGGCGCAACAAAGAATGAATAGAGTCAGAAAGTCCATGTTCACCATGGTACCGCAACGCGCAGTCCAATCGATTCGCGAACATGAAAGCATCATAAAGCTTTTAAAGGAAAAAGCATCTTTTGAAGAAATTGAATCTCTGGTGAGAAAGCATAAACTGAATGCCATCAATACATTCAAGCAGAGGTCGGAAACTAATCACGATCAGGCACTTTGATGACCCAGGCCTTGTTTTATAATAGTCGATTGATTATTCATAAAAGCAAGGCCGATTTTTTCACTTTAATTATTCGAATATTCAAATAATGAAAGGGCGGTAGAAAAAATGTACGAGGAAATCAAAAGTCGTTTAAGAGGATCCATAGCTCCAATTATCACTCCGTTTGATGACAAGATGGAAGTGGATGTAAAGGCAATTGAAAATCTAGTAAACTGGCATATTGAAAGCGGTTCCCATGGAATCTCGGTATGCGGGACTACCGGTGAGCCGAGTTCTCTATCGATTGAGGAACGGGAATTAGTGATGGAAACGGCAATCAAAACAGCAAAAGCACGTGTTCCGGTTGCACCAGGTACTGGATCCGCCAATCAGAAAGAAACATTGCATTTGACTAAAAGGGCACAGGAAATGGGGGCTGATGCTGCTTTAGTCATCGTTCCTTATTACAATAAGCCGAATCAACAGGCACTTTACAATCACTTTAAGACGGTGGCCGATTCCGTTGATATCCCGCTTATCGTTTATAACATTCCCGGAAGAACGGCGACGAATTTGGAAGTGAAGACATTGGCACGCCTTGCTGAAGATTGTGAAAATATAATTGGCGTAAAGGAATCTAATAAAGATTTTGAACATGTGAACCGTGTCTTATTGAATTGCGGAAGGGATTTTCTCTTATATTCTGGCATCGAATTATTATGCTATCCGATGCTGGCTATTGGTGGGGCAGGACATATTAGTGCTACAGCTAATATCACTCCTAAAGAAGTGGCTGAAAATTATAATCATTGGGTGGAGGGTGATGTGGAAAAGGCACTTGACCTCCATTACAAATTAATGCCATTGAATGATGTTTTGTTTAAAGAAACCAATCCAGGACCATTAAAAGCTGCGATGGGGATGATGGGGAAAATCAATCCTGCACTAAGGCCGCCGATGGGACCTCCTTCGGAACCGTTGGAAAAAGAATTGCGTGAAACCCTTCAATCATACGGATTGATTGACCAAAAAATCCAGTCATAATTGCTAGATTGGGAAGATTGCACAAATCCAAACGATTATTGTCATCTTCCCGAATTAATTTTTAAAGGAGGATTTATTCATGCAAACTTTTCCGGTTCAAGATGTCAAGCATTACATCAATGGTCAATTTGTTGATGGAATCTCAGGAAAAACATTTGAAAATCTAAGCCCTTTTAATAATCAAGCAATCAATAATGTGGCAGAAGGATTTAAAGAGGATATTGATCAAGCGGTAGCTGCCGCAAGAGCTGCATTCGATAATGGTACATGGAGAACGATGAAAGTGGAAGAAAGATTGAAGTACATTAATAGGATTGCTGATTTAATTGAAGAGAATGCCGAAGAAATTTCCTTTTTGGAATCCCTTGATACAGGGTTGCCGATTAGCCAGACAAAAAAACAGGCGGCAAGGGGAGCGGAGAATTTTCGTTTTTATTCTGAAATGGTAAAAAGCAGGCTGATAGGAGAGTCGTATCAAGTGGATGACACTTTCATCAATTATACGATTCATAAACCGATAGGAGTGGCAGGATTAATCACTCCTTGGAATGCGCCTTTCATGTTAGAAACCTGGAAGATCGCCCCGGCTCTGGCTACAGGTAATACATGTGTCCTTAAACCGGCGGAGTGGTCTCCATTGACTGCCAATAAATTAGCACAAATCATTGACCAATCAGGTCTGCCAAAGGGCGTATTCAATATCGTTCACGGTTTTGGGGAGACAGCAGGGGCGTCCTTGGTTGCCCACCCAGAGGTCCAATTGATATCCTTTACCGGAGAAACGACAACTGGCGCTGAAATCATTAAAAATGGTGCTGATACGATGAAACGTTTTTCCATGGAACTCGGAGGTAAATCACCAGCCGTCATTTTTGAAGATGCCGATCTGGAAAAGGCCATGGATTCAGTGGTTTGGGGAATCTATTCATTCAATGGGGAGCGCTGCACAGCCAATTCCAGATTATTTATCCATGAATCGATAATAGACCAGTTCGTTGCAGAATTGAAGGAACGTGTTCATAATATCAAAATTGGAAACCCAATGGATCCAGAAACGGAAATCGGACCGCTGATCCATCGTAACCATTTTAATAATGTCTCCCGTTATCTGGATATAGCAAAAGATGAAGGGGCGGAAATTGTAAGCGGTGCGATACCAAGTGCGTTCAACGAAGGGAATTATATTGCCCCGACGCTTCTCTTGAACTGTACAAATGATATGAAGGTAGCACAAGAAGAGATTTTTGGACCAGTCATGGCAGTCATTCCTTTCAAGACTGAAGAGGAAGTATTGAGAATGGCTAATGATGTAAAGTATGGGCTTGCTGCTTATGTATGGACAAATGATATGAAACGGGGACATAGGTTTGCTCAAGCTGTCGATAGTGGGATGGTCTGGGTGAATTCCCAAAATGTAAGGGATTTGCGGATACCGTTTGGAGGTTCGAAATATAGTGGGGTAGGACGTGAAGGTGGCCATTATAGCTTTGAATTCTATACGGAAACACAAGTTATCCACGTAGCAATTGGAGAACATCACATTCCCAAATTTGGGGACGTAAAACGAAATGCGGTTTCTTCTGCTGAAAAATAATCCGGGTGTCATTAAGAAGGGGAGAATACAATGAATTTTTCTATTATTCGTGTTGCGAGAACGATACTAAATGTAACGGATTTAGATAAATCAAGAGCCTTTTATGTGGATGCTTTAGGTTTTATTGAAACGGAAAGAACGAATGATCACATATATTTACGTGGTTTAGAGGAAGCGCATCATCACTCGCTTATCTTGCAAAAGGCAGAAAAGCCAAGCGTAGAAGCGATAGGATACAAGGTTGAAAAAGAGGAAGACCTTGAAGAATTGGAATCTTTCTTCCTGTCCAAGGGAATGAAGATGAAGTGGATGAAGGAAGGAACACAGCATGCACTAGGCAAGTCGCTCCGAGTTCAGGATATTTCCGGATTGCCAATCGAATTTTTCAGCAAAATGGATAAAGCAGAGAGGTTGCTGCAACGATTCGATATGCATAGGGGTTCAAGGGTCCAAAGGATCGATCATGTGAATTGTAATGTAACAAATGTGCAAAAAGCCTATGATTTTTATGTGAAAGCATTAGGTTTTGCCTGCTCGGAAGATACAGTGGATGAGTCGGGCCAATTATGGGCTACGTGGCTACATAGAAAGCAAACCGTCCATGACCAGGCATTCATGAACGGAATCGGTCCAAGACTTCATCATGTAGGCTTCTTTCTGCCTGACCCCCTTGCAATTATCCATGCCTGTGATGTACTGGCATCACTTGGATATGCACAGTCCATCGAACGCGGACCAGGAAGGCATGGCCTATCCAATGCATTTTTCCTATACTTAAGAGACCCGGACGGTCACAGAATTGAATTATACAATGGGGATTACTTAACATCTGACCCGGATATCGAACCGATTCATTGGGATTTGAATGATCCAAGACGCCAGACATTTTGGGGAGCAAAAGCCCCGGATTCATGGTTTGATGAGGCTTCAGCTGTTCTTGATATAATATCAGGTGAAGAAGTTCCTCTTAAAGAACCGATTCTGGCAAAAAGCAAGCCTGAATTCATCATCTGAAAAAAGCGGGATTCTGGATGAAGATCGAGTGTTTCTGCAAAACATACATTGACTTCACATGGTCATTTGGATAGTGCGCTTGTTTTATATATACCTGTTCCAAGACCAATTGTCACCGTTTAAGGGAATTGGTGAATAGTTGATGGAAAACTGGAAGATTTGAAACGTGAAAGTATAAATAAGCCGAAACGGATGACGGATATGCGAGCCAAGTCTATTGCGAAAGTGCAAGCCTTCTAAAAGATATGGTCTGGGACAGGGCAGCAGTGGGAACTAACTGCTGCCCTATCTGTATGTGTCACCGATTAGGCAAAATGCGTACGGAAAGCTTAGGGATGGGCTTAGACCTTCTTGTGCAGATGAGTTGTTTGGATTTTGGGAAAAAATTTCTGACAATGGAGAGGCTCAATACCATTTATAGTACCGTCCTTTGAAAAATAAATATCAGAAGAGGTGTGAAGAGATGGTTCGGTTGGAAAAAAACCTTCAAGAATCGGAACAAACTAATCTAGTGGATTATGAAAGGATTGTTGCTTCCAAAGAGTTTCAGAATATGCTTTCCGATAAAAAGAAATTCGTCATCCCTTTTACGATATTCTTTATGGGATATTCCCTGCTTTTGCCCTTCTTAGTTTTTTACACTGATATCCTCGATCATCCTTTCATTGGGGACATAACATGGGCGTGGGTGTACGGTGTCTCCATCACGGTTATGTCTGTATGGGTTTGCAGCGTATATGTAAGGAAATCCGAAAGAATCGATGAACGAATAAAAGAAATCATCGAGAAAGAAGGGCTTTGAATCATGAATTGGACAGTTATTATTCTCTTTGCACTAATGTCGATAGGCACCCTTTTCATTACCTATTTCGCTTCCAAAAAAACTAAAACGGCAGGCTCTTTTTATACGGCTGGGGGCGGTTTGACAGCTAGGCAAAATGGACTTGCATTGGCCGGGGATTTTATGTCGGCTTCCACATTTTTAGGGTTGATTGGAGCATTTTCCTTAACGGGGTATGATGGATTTTTCCTGATGTACGGAGCACTTGTTTCATTCCTTGTCGTGTTATTCCTGGTGGCTGAACCTTTAAGGAACTTAGGGAAATACACATTGGCTGATATGGTGACTACAAGGTTTAAATATAAACAGGTCCGGGGAGTGACCGCTTTTAATACCTTGGTGATATCAGTCATGTACATGCTGGGTCAACTTGTTGCGGCAGGTGCTTTATTTAAATTGCTTTTAGACATCCCGTATAATACCTCTGTCATCATCGTAGGTATTGTAATGTTGGTATTTGTACTATTAGGGGGGATGACGGCGACGAGCTGGGTGCAGATCATTAAAGCCATCCTGCTGATTGGCGGCGTGTTTATATTATTCATGATCGTCATGTGGAAGTTGAATTTTAGTTTCATTGGAATTTTCACGGAAATGAAAACAGCGACACCCATGGGTGGAGATTACCTGAAGGCAGGTATTAAATATGCCAGTGGGTGGGATGCAGCTTCCTTGTCCCTGGGCCTAATTCTGGGAACGGCAGGTCTACCGCACATTTTAATACGTTTTTTGACTGTCCCGAATGCACAAGTGGCAAGGAAGTCGGTTGTTTGGGTGATGTGGATTATGGGTGCTTTTCATATCATGGTCATTTTTCTCGGATTCGGTGCTGCGAAGTTGGTTGGAACATCGAATATCATGAACGCTAATCCAGCGGGTAACATGGCTGCACCTTTATTGGCCCAACTTGTGGGCGGGGACATCTTATTCGCCTTTATTGCGGCCGTTTCCTTTGCAACGATACTCGCAGTTGTTGCGGGAATCGTTTTAACAGGTGCTACGGCATTTTCACATGATTTTTACAATGAAATTTTAAAAGATGGCAAAGCTACGGAAAAACAGCAAATGACGATGGCTAGATGGGCTTCCATTGGTGTGACTGCACTTGCAATCGTTTTATCATTAGGTCTGCAGGAATTCAATGTTGCGTTTCTGGCATCGATTGCTTTTACATTGGCAGCCAGTTCGAATTTGCCAGTCATCCTTCTCACCATCTATTGGAAAAAATTCAATAAAACCGGTGTAATGGTCGGTATGATGACAGGTCTTTTTGGTACACTTTTGCTCGTGGCCTTAAGTCCAAATGTCTGGAACCCGGTCCCGGGAGCCACCATCATGACAGGTGACCCGATTTTTCCTTTGAATTCACCAGGAATCGTTTCCATTCCGCTTGGGTTCCTCGCATGCTATTTGGGTGCCCTGTTCGGTAACCGCAGGACAAATTTGGAAACGGTTACAAAAGACAATTATAATGAAATCCTCGTAAAGTCCAATACCGGTCATGATGTTAAGGGTGTTTTGCGACATTGAATGATATGCCTATAAATAAAGGGCAGGTCATCGAACTTGTGAATCGATTTTAAAAAGCAGCCATCCAGGTTGCTTTTTTTCTTTTCATTCGAATAGAAATTCAAACCAACACCATAGATTATTAGAAAAGGTACAAATGAAATGAAGATTTAAGGATAACTGGCCATTCATTCAGAAAAAGTTTCTAGAAATTTGACGGCGCCTTTGGAAAGATAGCGTTCTTCGAGCCAAATAAGGGCGGCTTCGGATTGTACTTCACAATCTATCAATTCGACTATTTTTATACCCTGGGTTGAAAACGATTTGGATGTGGTACGTGGCATGATGGTAGCGCCTATTCCTTCCTTCACTAAAGATAATATCATTGCAGCATCAGGACATTCACATACAATCGTAGGTTCAAATCCATGTCTGGAGCACTCATCCACTATAAGTTCAAATGTACCTTGACCGCTTACCCTATGCAGCAATAAGAGGGGAAATTCCTTGATTTCTTTAAATTCGATGGAGTCTGGGATATCCCAATCATTTGGGGTGACAAGTACAAAATCTTCTGGTGGAAGGTTAACCGATGAGAATTGCTTACCATTAATCGGAAGCCTTACAATGGCCAACTCGATTTCCCTGTTTATTAAGCCTTCCGTTAAACGGAACGTATCACCTTCCATTAACTTGAATCGTATGTCAGGGTATTTTACTCTAAAGGTTCTCATCCTTTGCGGAATGTAAGAAAAGCAAGTTTTTACAGACCCAATGGAAAGAGTGCCCTTTACCCCTTTACTGACTTCCTTCACTTCCAGAAGTGTTTCTTCAAACTGATTCAATAGAGCTTCAGCTTTTTTATATAAAACCTGGCCAGTCTCAGTGAGTTCAAGTTTTTTTCCATTCCGATCAAAAAGTTTTTCACCGATTTCCATCTCCATCAATTTAAGTTGCTGGCTAAGAGGCGGTTGTGCCATATGTAATTTTTTTGCAGCTTTGGTTACTTGTTCTTCCTGAACGATTGTCACAAAATATTTTAACTGTCGGATGTCCATTATATACACCTCATACATATGATTTACATATACATATTGAATTTTTAAAGTATTTTATATATATCATAACACATGGTATATTTTGTTATAGAAATTAATTCAATATTTGGAATTCATTTAATTGTAAGCGCTTCATTTATATTGGTGTTTAAGGGGGATGCAAGCATGCCGGCTAAAACAGGTAAAGAATATATCGATAGGGTAGACAAAGCAAAGGCGAATGTATGGATCAATGGAGAACAAGTAAAAGATAAGATCAGTCAACACCCAGCTTTTAAAGGGGTCATGAAAACACAGGCTGAATTATATGATTTGCAGCATGATTCCGCGAAAAATGACATCATGACTTATATTTCACCAACTTCAAACGAAAGAGTAGGGACCTCATTCATGCAGCCGCGGACTAAGGAAGACCTTGAAAAAAGGAGGAAGATGATTCAAGAATGGGCAAGGCATAATAATGGAATGATGGGACGTTCCCCTGACTATATCAACAGTGGGATGATGGCTTACGGTACCGCAGCGGATATGTTCGGCACTCAGGATTCGGCATTTGCAAAAAATATGAAGGATTATTATGAGCTCTGCCGGGAAAAGGATTTGTCGTTGACACATACCTTGATTCAACCACAGGTTAATAGGGGAGTTAGTGCCGCAAAGCTTCCGGACCCTTACATCGCCGCAAGAATTGCTGGCAAGAATTCAGAAGGGCTTATTATAAAGGGAGCCAGATTATTAGCTACACAAGGAGGAATAACGGATGAAATCATGGTTTTCCCTTCGACATTGCTAAAACAATCAGAAGAAGAAAACCCTTATGCATTCGCATTCTCCATACCAAATAATACACCGGGGTTGAAATTCATCTGTCGTGAATCATTCGACTATGGCAAATCACATTTTGACCATCCACTTGGATCACGATTTGAGGAGATGGATACGATTATCGTTTTTGATGATGTAGTCGTTCCTTGGAATCGGGTATTTGCATATGGGGATGTCGGCATTTGCAACCAGGCTTATAATGAAAGCAATGCAGTTGTTCATATGACCCATCAGGTGGTATCGAAGAATATCGCCAAAACCGAGTTCATTCTGGGGATTTTGCAACTTATGGCGGAAACCATCAATATCGGGCAATACCAGCATGTTCAGGAGAAAATCTCGGAAGTCATCATGGCGCTTGAAACGCTAAAGGCTTTCATAACAGCTTCGGAGGCAAACGCGAAATTGGATAAATGGGGAATGATGACACCTGATTTTACACCATTAAACATCGCCCGTAATTATTATCCGAAGATTTACCCTAGATTCAGTGAAATAATGCAGCTTCTTGGAGCAAGCGGCTTAATGGCGATTCCAAATGAAGCCGATTTCAATTCGGAGCTTCGACCGGATTTGGATAGATATCTTCAAGCCGCGAATGGTGGAGCCTATGACAGGGTCAAATTGTATCGTCTCGCATGGGATGTATGCATGAGTTCATTTGGATCCAGGCAAACGCTGTACGAAAGATTCTTTTTTGGAGATCCGGTCCGTATGGCGAGTGCTTTATATAACGGCTATGATAAACAGGAATATGTGGATCGTGTCAAGGAGTTCTTGAACCGTACTGAAAACCTTGCAGAAATCAACTGAGCGCGGCAGCAGTGGCAAAACATTATAATTTAAAGGCCTCCCCAATGATGAGGAAGGCCTTTAAATATGAAATCTTGTTCATTTATTATATCGATCATGGATATTATTCTTTTTATATGTGCCAAAATCACTGAATTCCGTAAGTTCCATGGAGAGTGCAAGATATCTTTTTGAAAAGAGGGATGCCAAATGGGATTCCATCGTTTCGAATAGTTGGTCACATACTTTGGTTTTATCACTGTCCTGGCGTCCAGCGCCAATTTTTAGGATGGCATGGACAAAGGCATCATCCTCTGTACCATCGGCAACACGATAATGTTTCAATTCAATGGCCCGGGATCGAATGCCGCCAATTGGAAAGATGGAAGGATAAGATATCAGTACATCATTCACCTTCCTTAATAAGCCATCAATCTGGATTTCATCTTTGATATTATCCGTATATTCAATAATAATATGAGGCATGTGATTAGTCCCTTCCGTTAATTATGGATTTTTAGATGCGGCCGATCCCCGCCTTCAGTAAATGCATCGTCACCGACTATTGTGCTGATGAGTTTCCCGATTCCTTCAATTTCAGTGATGATTTCATCGCCTACAGCAGTATCCGCCAATCCTTCAGGTGTGCCTGTCAAAATGATATCACCTGGACTCAATGTCATGAAGCTGCTGAAATATTCAATTAAATCAGGAATGCCGAAAATCATGTCTTTCGTGTTGCCTTGCTGAGTCAATTTTCCGTTGACGTAAGTTTTGATGGCAAGATTCGAAGGATCTGGAATATCTTCTGCATCAACTAGCCAAGGTCCAATGGGAGTGCAGGTATCGCGATTTTTGACCTTTAAGTTTGGTCGGTAGTAATTCTCCAGATAATCCCGTATTGCATAATCATTTGCAACCGTATACCCACTTACATACTTAAAGGCTTCTTCCTTTTTTATGTTTTTCGCCTTTTTCCCGATGACGACTGCCAGTTCACATTCATAATGCATAAAAGCTGCATCAGCAGGCCGTCTTGTCTGTCCCCGGTGGCCGATAAAGGTATTGGGGCCTTTTAAGAACGCAAGGGGTTCTTCCGGGGTTTTAAAAGCAAGCTCCTTCGCATGGTCTGCATAATTCAAGCCAAGCGCGAAGACAGTTCGTGGTTCCACTGGGGGAAGCCAGACAACATCCTGCTCATTGACAATCCGGCCATCCGCCAATTGGAGATGGCCGTGATATTCACTTGCTGGATGTACGGCACCTGCATAGGCTACACGTGCTCTCTTCATAAAATCCCCTCCAGTGACAGTTTTTCCTCGGAAATGATTGTATTTTCCAAATATCCGATTTCATCAATTTCTATTCTGACATGATCATTGGCTTTTGCCAGCGGTGCATTCTCTGGAACTCCAACTAGAAGGACGTCACCTGTACTCAAAGTCATGAAGTCTGTTACATCCTCAATAAGGCGGGATATGGAGCGAATTAAATTTGAAGTTGAATTTTCTTGCTTTAGCTCTTCATTTATATATACACGGATGCCTAAAGAATCGGGGTTTGATATCGATTCCTTGGATACGACCCAGGGACCGATCGGGCAAAATCCATCACGGGCTTTATGGCGGATCGCAGGACGGAAAAAGCTTTCATGAGGAATGCTGATATCATTGGCAATCGTAAATCCTTCTATATAATCCAATGCATGTTCTTTCTTGACTCTTGTGGCCGTTTTACCGATTACAATTCCAAGTGCGGCCCCGATTTCCAATTCAGGTATGCTGTTTGGAAGGGGAACTGGATTTGAAAAAGAAGAAAACGTGTTTCTGGGTTTAATATAAAGGATCGGCCCTTTAGGAGGTTCATTATAGGGAGGAAGGTCGATCTTTCCCTTCAATGCTTCCAATGATCCTTTATAGTTTAATAATGTTCCATATACCGTTCCTGAAATAGGGTTATCCAACTTGATTTGTGATACCTCATACTTATCACCATTCATTAATATGTAGCGGTTCGACAGTATTTCGATTTCTTCTGAATAATCTGACTTAATGAGCTTCACTCTTGCTTTTGTCATGGACACTCACCCCTTGATTGTTTATTAATCATATATGATATCGTATATGATTTTTCGCTTAAGTTCAACATATTTAGATTATTCAGTATAATTAGACAAAAAATGTTAGAAAAAAGAGGTGTTTCGAGAGAAAAATGCCTTGAACATTTAGTTAGTATGAAGCTAGGAATTCAAAATGAAAGAATGTGAATGGGGGATGTTCTGATGATGAATGGCAAAGAGTATTTAGAAAGTTTACGAGATGGAAGAACTGTATTCTTGAACGGCGATAAGGTAGATGATGTGACGACACACCCGGCATATCGCAACTCTGCCAGGTCAATTGCCCAACTGTATGATGCTCTCCATGATCCGGTTAGTGCACGGGTTTTAACGGCTAAGACAGATGAAGGCCATACTACCCATAAGTTTTTCAAGGCTTCAAAGAACGCAACAGAGCTGCTTGAAGCAAGGGATGCCATAGCGCAATGGTCAAAATTGAGCTATGGTTTCATGGGCCGCACGCCTGATTATAAAGCTGCCTTTACAGGGTCGTTGGGACCGTATAGCGATTTTTATAAAGGATTTGAAGATAATGCGAAAAGATGGTATGAAAAAACCACAAGGGATGTTCCCTTCTTTAACCATACAATTATAAATCCGGCAATGGATAGGAATAAACCGCTACATGAAAATAAAGAGGTTTTTGTGCGAACGGTAGAAGAACGGGATGATGGAATAATCGTAAGCGGCGCCAAAATGGTTGGTACTTCTGCAGCCCTTACGAATTATAATTTTGTCGCGAATTATTCTCCTGTCGATCTTGGGGAAGAAGATAGAAGCCATGCATTGATTTTCTTTGTGCCGATGAATGCGCCTGGATTAAAAATGATCAGCAGACAGTCTTTTGAAGAAACGGCTTCCAAGACAGGCACTCCTTTTGATTACCCGCTTTCAAGTCGGTTCGACGAAAATGACGCAGTCATCGTCCTTGATCATGTTTTCATCCCATGGGAGAATGTATTCGCCTATAATAATGTGGAAATTGCCAATGGATTTAGATCCAGGACTGGGTGGATGAACCGATATACATTTCATGGCTGTACACGCTATGCGGTGAAATTGGACTTTATGGCTGGGCTTCTGATGAAAGCTACGGAGATGGCAGGAACGAATCAATTTAGGGGAGTACAAGCCAACATCGGGGAAGTGCTTGCTTACAGGAATATGTTTTGGGCAATCTCGACAGCGATGGCTACAGATCCTATGGAAGGGCCGAATGGCACTGTTCTGCCCAATAGCACATACGCAACTGCATATAGGGTGTTTGCGCCTATGGTATGGCCAAAGGTAAAACAGATATTTGAACAGGTTGTAGCAGGTAATCTCATTCAACTCCCATCAAGCTCCAAGGATTTTTTAAACCCTGAGGTCCGTCCGTATCTCGATAAATATTATAAGGGATCTGGCGGGGTTTCGGCAGTGGAAAGGGTAAAACTGATGAAACTTATATGGGATTCCATCGGAACTGAATTTGGTGGCAGGAATGAATTATATGAAATCAATTATGCGGGTAACCATGAAAATATTAGGCTAGAAACCATGAAAATGGCAGATTCAAATGGACAATCGGATAAATTCAAAGCTTTTGTGGACTTGGCAATGGACGATTATGACCTTCATGGCTGGACAAATGATAAGTGGATAAATGAAGATGAAGGCATCGATGCTGATGTGATCCAGCTCCGAATGAATTAATTTGAGTAGGAAAACGTGAATGGTTTGTATCGGAATCCCACCGGCTTTTCCACCACTGCATGATATGAATGCGCTTACATTTTTTCTTGATAGGTAAGGGGTGGAAAAAGTATAATATTATGTAAAAGGAAAGCCGGGGGGAATCATGACGAATCTTTTGAATCTTAAGAATGACGAAGGGGAAATTCATTTAAATGATGAGAGGATGATCCTGACTTCCTCTTCAATTTTCGGTACCCTAAGAAAAGACTTGATCGAGAATATTGGATTTGAAAGAATGAAGTCTTTTTTAATACGTTATGGCTGGAATATCGGAGTCAATGATGCTAAAAAGGCACTAAAAGGGAATTTGTCAACGATTAAGGAAATACTGAGGCAAGGTCCCATCTTACATATGCTGCAGGGTTATACAAAAGTTAATACTGAAAAACTGGAATTATCAATGGATAATCAAACGGATGTACACTCTGTAAAGGTGGAAGGGGTTTGGGTGAATTCCTATGAGGCAGAGGAACATATCACCCAGACAGGCATCGCGGAAAAGCCAGTCTGTTATACATTGACGGGTTATGCAAGTGGATTTTATTCGACGGTCTGCGGTCATGAAGTGATTTTTAAGGAAAGTGCCTGTAAGGGAGCTGGGCAATCAGAGTGTAGATACGAAGGTAAATCGATACATTTATGGGGTATGGAGATTCAGGATGAATTGAAATATTATAAAAGCAAACCGATTGTTCAAGAGCTTGCCGTGACATATGAAAAGCTGCTGGAGGAACGCAATAGTTTATCAAAAGTGATGGATATTCATAATTTGCTGACAGAAGAGTTAATTAACGGAAGAAGCCTTCAATCGATAGTGAGGACGGTTTATCAGAAAACGAAAATACCTTTGTTGATGGAGAACTTCAATAGCAATCAGGTTTATCATGCTGGATTTCACAAAGGGAAGGTAAGGGAAGTCAGGAATCAGCTCAAACTAATGAGGGAAAATGGTCCTGTCACATTGGAGACCGGAAGAATCGTAAAAGATGGGATGGAGCTGCTTTATACTCCCATTACGTTACAAAATAAAACTTACGGCTATTGTGTGTTTGCGCAATCGGATCCGGTAGAAGGAAAAACGAACCTGGAAATCAATCGAATGATTCTTGAAAGGGTGTCCATGACCGGTTCCTTATTCCTCTTAAATGAGAAAAGCAGTTTTGAAGCCCTCGAAAGGGTAAAAGGTTTATTTCTTGAACAAATATTAAATGGAGAGTTTGCTTCCAGAGAAGAAATAATCAAAAAAAGCATGTATTTAGACACTTCATTGGATCATCCTTTCACCATTGCGGTGCTTGGCTATGGTTTTTCCTCCGATCGGGGGACAGGGAATGACTATTTCATTCAGCAGAAAATCATCGAAGAGATTTATAGTTTCTTTAAAAAGCGGAATCAAGTTGTCTTAACAGCCTTAAGGGATGGTAATATCGTATTGCTTATACCGCTGAGTCCGGGAACTGAATTTCAACTTCGAACCAAGGAATGCATCAATCACTTATATACTGTTTTTAGCGGATATAACTTTAAAATGGGGCTTAGCACAATAAGTGATGAATTGGAACGGGCTCACGAGGTTTTTCAAGAAGCTTTAACCGCTTTGAATATGAATGAAGGAACTCGGGATATTATCAAATTTGAAGAAGTAGATCTGCTATCCATTTTAATGCATACGGGGAGTACTCCAGCGGTCCTGCAAAAAGCAGAGAAAATGCTGGGTCCTTTATTGATGAAAGATGACCCAAAAATGAATGAATTATTGAAAACGCTTTATGTATTTCTGCAATGCGGTGGAAATCTTGAATGCAGTATGAAAGAATTGAACATTTCAATGAGTGGTTTACGGTATCGGATCAAAAGACTTGAAGAGCTGCTTTCCTGCCAAATAAGAGATCCTAAAAGTGCTTTTCAATTATTTGCATCATTTGAAACCCTGTTGAAGGCGAAAATGATTACCTTTGGTTGATAGGATTCAATCCTTTGTTGAAATAGAAATGTCGAATGATACATATACCAAGATGACTTTACGGTAATGAGCTTTGGGCGATAGTGAAAAGTAATCTACCATACAATCTTGCGAGTACGCTCCAAAACATAATAAGAGTGATAGAAAAGGCATGGAAGTTCCGCTTCAATTGATTTATTTGCTTGTAAGCAGGGCTATGGGTATAATAAGTAGAGTAAATTCCTTAGTAAGTTAAGCTATTTTTGGAGGTAAATTCCGTGAAAATTACAATAAAAGATGCTAGCAAATTCGTCGATCAAGAAGTTACCATTGGAGGCTGGCTTGCCAGCAAACGTTCCAGTGGGAAAATTGCTTTCCTTCAAATCCGTGATGGCTCTGGTTTCATTCAAGGTGTGGTCGTGAAAGCTGATGTGGGTGAAGAAATTTTCGCTCGTGCGAAATCGGTTTCGCAAGAGTCATCCTTGTATGTAACAGGTGTCATTCAAAAGGATGAACGCTCGCCGTTCGGTTTTGAGCTACAGGTGAAAGATATTGAAATCATCCATGAATCATTGGATTATCCCATTACACCTAAAGCGCATGGTCCTGAATTCTTAATGGATAACCGCCATTTGTGGCTGCGTTCAAAACGTCAGCATGCAGTCATGAAGATCCGCAATGAAATAATCCGTGCTACATATGAATTCTTTAATGAAGAAGGTTTCGTTAAAGTGGATCCCCCAATTTTAACTGGAAGCGCACCAGAGGGAACGAGTGAATTGTTCGCGACCAAGTACTTTGATGAGGATGCATACCTTTCACAAAGTGGTCAGCTTTATATGGAAGCGGCTGCCATGGCACTTGGGAAAGTATTTTCATTTGGCCCTACCTTCAGGGCAGAAAAATCCAAAACAAGACGACATTTAATCGAGTTCTGGATGATTGAACCAGAAATGGCTTTTATCGAATTTAAAGAAAACCTGGAGGTTCAGGAGCAATTCGTTTCTTCGATCGTCCAATCCGTATTGAAAAACTGTCAGCTTGAGTTGAATACACTGGGCCGTGACTTAGCGAAGCTTGAACAAATTCAAGCCCCTTTCCCGCGTATTACATATGATGAAGCCATTAAGTTCCTTCATGAACAAGGGTTTGATGATATCCAATGGGGTGATGATTTTGGGGCTCCGCACGAAACTGCGATAGCGGAAAGTTATGATAAGCCCGTTTTCATAACTCATTACCCAACTAAAATCAAACCTTTTTATATGCAGCCAGACCCTGACAGGGAAGAAGTCGTTCTTTGTGCCGATTTGATCGCTCCAGAAGGATATGGAGAAATAATTGGCGGTTCAGAGCGGATTCATGATCAGGAATTGCTAGAGCAGAGAATCAATGAGCATGGCTTGAGCGAGGATGCTTACAAATGGTATATGGAATTAAGAAAATATGGCTCTGTACCGCATTCAGGCTTCGGTTTGGGATTGGAACGCACCGTTGCATGGATCAGTGGAGTCGAGCATGTCCGTGAAACCATCCCGTTCCCACGCCTATTAAATCGATTATATCCTTGATTCCGTAATGAAGCGGTTATCTTGCCATATTTGGCAGATAACCGTTTTTTGTTAAAATTATAAACTTATTCGGGGAGCCGTATTCATGTTATACTTAACCAGAGGTGTCCAAAAACATGAATAAAGAACATTTATATGCGTGGTTTAAGGAAGGAACGATAACGATTCCATCCTTTTTGCTGACTAACTATAGTACAATGGGACTAAATGAACAAGAAATGGTCCTTTTATTACAATTGCAAAGCTTCATAGATAAAGGTAACCATTTCCCTGCACCATCCCAACTTTCTGACCGAATGACATTGCAGGAAACGGAATGTCTATTCTTGATCCAGCGTTTGGTCCAAAGGGGATTTATTGAAATGTTGGTTGAGGATAGCCAAGAAATCGGACAGGAAAAATACTCGTTGTCTCCACTTTATGAAAAAATGATGGACTGTTTCTTGAAAACTTTGAAACAGACAGAGTCTGCTGAAATCCAAAAAGCGGGAGAGAGCCTTTATACGATTTTTGAACAGGAGTTCGGCCGCCCTTTATCTCCATATGAATGTGAGACATTGGCAATGTGGATGGAGGATGACCATCAACCCGAAATCATTAAGTCAGCTCTGAGGGAGTCTGTCATTTCCGGAAAATTGAATTTCCGATATATTGATCGAATTTTATTCGAGTGGAAAAAGAATGGAATTAAAACCTTGGAACAGGCAAGGGAGCAAGGACAAAAGTTTAGGGTTCACCAAAAGAGGGACCGAAAGACGGAAAATGCACGGCCATTGAAAGATGTGCCTTTCTATAACTGGCTCGAGCAGTAATGTAAATTGAAGGAGAACCAATATGTTGAATAAAGCTCAAATTCGATATTGTCTGGATACGATGGGTGAAATGTTTCCGGATGCCCATTGTGAGCTGAATCACTCCAATCCATTTGAATTGGTGATTGCTGTTGCCCTGTCAGCTCAGTGTACGGATGTATTAGTCAATAAAGTAACGAAGGATTTATTTCAAAAATATAAAACGCCTGAGGATTACATAAGCGTTCCGATAGAAGAGCTGGAAAATGATATTCGCTCAATCGGTTTGTTTCGTAACAAGGCAAAGAATATACAAAAGTTGTCGCGCATGCTGATCGAAGAATACGGTAAGGAAGTTCCCAGAGATCGTGATGAGCTTGTTAAATTGCCTGGCGTTGGCAGAAAGACGGCGAATGTAGTCGTTTCCGTTGCTTTTGATGTGCCTGCGATTGCTGTGGATACCCATGTAGAGCGTGTTTCCAAGCGTCTGGGATTATGCCGTTGGAAGGATAGTGTCCTCGATGTTGAGAAAACGTTGATGGCTAAAATACCAAAGGATGAATGGTCCGTTACGCATCACCGCCTGATATTCTTTGGACGCTATCATTGCAAGGCCCAGTCACCAAGATGTGAAACCTGCCCGCTTCTTGAATTATGCCGTGAAGGAAAAAAAAGAATGAAAAGGAAAGAAGCCAATTGACGCAGTCCATATCATTGAAAGTCCCTGAAGAATTGGACCACCCTTTGTTTTTTCCTGAAAAGGAAACCATCTTGGAAAAAGAGCGTTTTGCAGGTTGGAGTGGAACGATCCCATTCGAGGCTTTCCCGTATGAGTTACTTTATTATAATAATGTAGAGGCGTATGCTCCTTGGACTAACGGGGCATTGCATATAAAGGAACTGCTGGAAAAATGGAAGGTAATTGATTCAGAATGCAGTTTGCTATTTTCCGAGCGAAAAGTGGGACAGACTTTGGGACTCATGAAGCAGGGGATCGGTTTATTTTTAACCGCAGTCTTCTGGATGCATGAAAAGCCAGTGGTATTGAGTGATTTCCGGGCAAAAATAGAATCCTTTACCAATATTCCGGTGAACCTTGCTGAGAGGCTTTCTTTCATCCTTGCTAGACCCGCTTTTTTTCATTCATATAGACAGCTTAGTGAGTTGTTCCGAGAATTTGAAAAGCAATATGTGAAGTTCATGATCAAAAATAGGAACAGCCAAAAAAACGTCTAAGCTTTTAGCTTAGACGTTTTTTAAGTCGATCTTTATATATATTTATTCCGTATCTTTGTTTGGATCTGGGTCCGGGTTAGGGTTAGGGTCAGGGGTCTCGCCTGGTTTTTCCTCTTCTACCGTTCCAGGGTCAGTGACATCATCCCCGCCTTCGACGTCCCCATCACCATTATTGCCAGTTCCATCATCAGTGTTGTTGCCATTACCATTACCAGTTCCATCATCAGTGTTGTTGCCATTACCATTATTGCCGGTGTTGCCGTTATTTTCGTCATTGCCATTATTGCCGTTTTCGCCATTGTTATTTTTGTCTTCGTCTTGCTTATCTTCTTCGCCTTCAGCAGGCGTTTCTTGTTCCGGAACTTCACCTTCGGCCGGATCTTCAATCTCCTCGTCCTCAGTATCCTCAGGAGCTTCCGCTTCAGCAGGTATTTTGACAGATGTACTCGCAGGATCACTTTGTTGGTTATCCACTAAAGCCACCACTGAGAAAGTATATTTACTGCCAGGGGTTGGATTAGGGATCGTTAAACTAGTATCCTTCGATTTTTTTAATACGCTCTCTGCTCCGCCATCAACGGACATCTTAACCTCGAATTGGGTATTCCCATTTCCTTTAGGATATGACCATGATAGATTGATTTCATTGCTTTCCTGATTGTAAGAAGCGTTAATGCCAGGTGAGTCGATTTTTTCATATTCTGTCGTCACTTGTGTCGGTTCGTGACCTTTAACATAATATTCATAAGTGATTTTACTGCTTGGTGTGTATTCATTGGCTTTAACAGCTGGATTCGAACCTTTGATGACTCCAACCTTCACAACGCTGTCAGGTTGATCAAAGTCTTTAGTTTCTTTTGATTGAGCCATATGTTCCATTAAATTCTTAAAGATGGATTTAGGGATCCTTTGAGATGATTCACCCAGATATTCCATTTTCTCACCAGATGCATTATCATAACCAGCCCAAACCGCGACAGTATAATTGGTTGTATAACCTGCCATCCAGCTATCTTTTACACCGGAAGATGGGATGTTGTTCGCTGCACGCTGTTCAGGCGTGAAATTGGTTGAACCCGTTTTACCGGCTACAGGGAGACTCGGTATATTGGCTAACCTTCCTGTTCCATAAGGTTCTTTCATAACGCTTTTCAACATATCCGTCACGATGAAAGCTGTGGAATCTTTCATGACCGGTTTTGATTCCGTCTTGTTTTTAATGGTTGTTTTATCACGTAAAACAATCTTTTTAACACTATGCGGCTCATTATAAATACCGTTGTTTCCGAATGAACTGTAGGCTCCGGCAAGTTCGAGTGTAGAAACATCCTTACCGCCGCCCAATGCTGCCGATTCGGTGATTTCCTTGTCAAAAGGAATGCCAAGTTCAGCAGCAAAATCACGTGCCCGGTCCAAGCCGACTGCTTGAAGCGTTTTTAAGGCAGGGATATTTAATGACCGAGCAAGTGCTTCACGAGTGGTTACAGTACCATAATGTCGTCCGGAAGCATTTTTAAGCGATGTTCCATCACTGTAAGTGTATTCCTCATCCTTGATTTGATGGTAGGTGGACCAATTTAAATATTCTACGGCAGGACCATAATCCAGAATAGGCTTAATGGTCGAACCAGGTGATCGCTTGGCATCCGTTGCATAATTCCAGCCGCGTTTAACCGTCGTGTTCCTGCCGCCGCCCACTGCTTTGATTTCACCAGTTTCTGTATCGAGTAATGTGACTCCGGCTTGGAGATCTTCACTTGGATAATTGATGATTTCATCACTATTCAACATGTTATAGACATATTCTTGGGCATCTTTATCGATTGTCGTTTGGATTTCCAAACCATCGGTAAAGACGTTATAGTCACCCATATCCCCGACTTCCTCAATTACCAAATCGATGAATGCATCGTATGCCGTCGTATCGATTTGACTCTTATCGATTTCTTGAAGTCCCTCTTTTATATCGATGCTTTGTGCATTTTTCATTTCCGTTTCGGTGATATATCCATGTTTATTCATTAAGTGCAGGACAATATCACGGCGTTCTTTTGCACGTTCAGGGTATTTATACGGGTCATACCTGCTTGGACTTTGCGGTAATCCTACAAGCATGGCCGCTTCGTTCAATTTTAATTCGTTTAGATCTTTTCCATAATAAGTTTGCGATGCAGTTAAGATTCCGTTTGCGCGGTTTGCAAAGAAAATCTTATTCACATACATTTCAAAAATTTCTTCTTTTGTATATTTTCTTTCAAGCTGTATGGATAGCCACATTTCCTGGACTTTCCTTTTGATGGTCTTATCAGGTGTTAAATAAGAACGCTTGATAACCTGCTGGGTCAATGTACTTGCACCCTCTGAGCCGAATCCGTTTTTGAAGTTGGCTATGACGGCACTGCCCAGACGTAAGAAATCGACACCGTGGTGTTCATAAAATCGTGAATCTTCCGTTGCCAGGAAAGCTTCTTCGACAAGGTCGGGTATGTCTTCATAATTTACATAATCCCGGTTTTCCTTTCCGATTTCAGCTAGCAATTTACCATTTTCATCGAGGATCTTGGATGTGACCGGATCTTTCAAAAGCTTTTCGTCAAGTTTTGGAGCGTCGCTGATAAAGTAAGCCATTGCAGCTCCCCCGGCAACAAGGCCTATTATTCCGATTGTAACAAGTATAAGGAAAATTCGCTTAAGCATATTTGTTGGCTTTTTAGGACCTGTTTTCTGTCCCTTTTTTTGAGTCTGCCCCTGCTTTCGGCGTTCTTCTCTAGTATTATATTTTTCAGCCATTACAGCTAACCTGCCTTTCTAAAAAAACTAAAAATTTTCTGCGATGAGCGAATCTACTACTTTAATATAGTCAATTCTCGGTTGAAAGCCAAGAGTAATCTTTCGTGAACTGCTTTCAACCTCTTGAAGAGTTATAGATTTGCGCCCGCCTTCTTTCATTCTCTTCCAATAAAAACTCAGTTGTTCAGAACTCATTACATATATATCATCCATTGCTGAAAACCGAATGATCACAAATGCAATTCCGTCATGCTGAACGATTTGTTTCATATGTTCAATTTGATGGTCATGAAAATTCTTCAGAGGGAACGAACTGCTGTTTTTTGTTTCTTTTGCCTCAAAATCAATGTACTTTCCTTTATAAACACCATTGTAATCGGTGGTCGATGCTTGTTTGAAATAAGCTTCTTTAATGACTGCGGCACTTCTTTTCGGATAGTGGACATCAACAATTTGAATGGGTGTCGGTTTTTTATGGATGACGGCAATGCCGTGTGCTAAATAATACTGATTGGTTTCGTTCAAATCGTCTTCCAATGTTTTTCCCCGGTTGCTGTAACTGATTTTTTTAAGTGGGCTTTTCTTTTCTTTCATAGCCTGCGGTACAAATCTTCGTCCGTTGGGATAATGAAATGCCACTTTTACCCCTCCTTTTTTTCACTTATCTATATTAGCAAAAAAAGAATCCAAAATGTGAATAAAAAGAATTGTTTCTTAGAACGATAGGATTTATGTACAACTATATGTCACAATTCATCGCTATAGAAAGGCGGACACATAGATGCGAATATTAAAGACGGAAAAGCAATTGCTACATTCCATAAAAGCTCAAACCGCTAAAGGGAATAGGGATAATATATCAAGGACAAAGGCATATGAACGATTTTTCAAAATGCATCCCGAAATACAATGGTCTTTTTTAGCGGGGATGGTTTCTAGAAATGCAGGCTGGAATATGTGTGATCTTGAAGGGATTTGGTTTTCCCATTTGCTTGGCCAGAAATACAGGCATCTCTTATTCCTGACGTATGAAGAAGCCAACTGGAGAATATTCCAAGATGCTTATCCGCAATTACTTCTCTATCATTATTCGACGAAGTATGGACGTCCTTTGTTTCACTTATGTCATTATTTTTTTATTACCAAATTCATGACGAACGAATGGTATTCCTTTTGGAAACATGGAAATCGGGAAAAATTAGTCACTGCGCTTATCATAAATGAACAAAACATCATAGAAGAACCGGTTATTAAAAAACAATCTTTCGTATTTCATTCACTATTATTTTTCCTGCAGGACTGGATGCATTTTAGCACCGTTTTATTTCCTACTTGCAATGGAGAACTGTATGGCTCGTCCGTTTCGCATTTTAGAAATATCGATAAAAGGATTGAATTGGGGAAAAGGTTGGCCGGCCTTTTATTTTCTGAAGAATTGTTTCCGCTATTCTATGAATTTTCCTGCAGGACAGAACCAACGGGGGCCAGGTATGATTATGAACAATATCGAAAAAATCCTAGGTACCATGAAACCCCGATGCTGAGGGGAGTATATCCATTGATACATCATCAAGCAGGGATGACAGAGCAATGGGATATGATAAAAAAGGTTAAAAAAAAATGGTTCATTGAACCCATATGGGAAGAAGACCCGCATTTGACCGATTGGTATGACCATAAACAAAAGCAGCTGCATACGGCAGCAATAATCAAAAATTGGATTTTATAATAGCAAACAGGGAAGGCGTCGTGTATGCCTTCCCTGTTTTATCGGTCAGTATTTATGTCTTACGTAGAGGGGCGGTTTTCTCCGCTAAGCTTCGGGTTTCCCGTTCCTGCCTTTTTAGTGGGCGGCTTTTGTCGTTTTTCGTTTTTTTGCTGTCTGCTTTCATTCGACTGCATAAAATCACCTCCTGTCTGTATTCTTGTTTAAAACTTCATTCTTCATTCTGCCATTGTTGTCGAAGGGCATAATAAATTAAGCGAATTGCACTTTCTTTGCCGATTCCCTTCTAGTTTTGTCAGTCATGAAGGGCTTTCTGATTAAAAAAAGAATAGTACAGGTAAAGAATGGGAGGGATCAGCATGGTCAATAAAAGTGTCGCAACAGAGGAGATATTAAGGATGATAGCTGAGATCAGTACCAGCCTGGATCGTTTGGAAATTTCATATGGGGAAACTGTAAATACAGTGCGGTGCAAATTATGGGCGGAGCAATATACATTAGTTAACGAAGCCCAGGAAGCCATTGAGAAAGCCGAGGATTATTGGGTAAATGCTGAAGGTGTAAACCATTCCTTTTCCATTGTCCCGAAAAAAACAATAATAAAGCACAATGTTCTCACTGAATTGCACGTATAAGCCAGAGGAATATCATTTTATAATGAACTGGATTATAATAAGGGAAACAATTGTGCGGAGGAATATATTGTGCAAAAAGAAAAACTGCAGCTATTAACAGAACAATTAATAAAATTTACGGACCAAGCGGATGATATCTATGAGGGTGTACGGAATGAAGGAAAGGAAAAGGATTTTTTTTCGGAAGTCAAGCCGTTTGCAGACCAGGTAAGGACCGCATGTATCGAATGGGAAGCCGGAATGAAGGAGTGGATGAAAGAAATCGAATTTAGGCATCTTTTCCCCGAGCAAATCGAACAAACCGCCCATAACCTTTCTGATGTGGCCGTACAGGCATTTTTTCCTAAAACGAGTTATAAGCGATTTAAAAGCCATATTCAATCGGTGGAATTCATCCTTAATAATGTAAGAACGGAAATCAATCGGATTTTATCATAAAAATACCTACACTTTATTATCCCTTTTTTCATATATTATCAGAACCATGTAATGAAAAAAGAGGAGGGCTCATTGACATGATGAGATCCGGTTTTAACCAAATCTCCCCAAATCAAGGACAGTTTCCTCAATCAATGACGGAATATTGGGGAGGGTACCAGCAGCCAATGCCGTATCCTCCGCCCAATAATCATGAACAACCATTTATGTATCCATATCATCTCCAGGATACAGGGGGCTATATGACACCATATCATGATCCTTATCAGCAAGCGGCCTATCATCCATTCCAATCAGTCCAGCAGCAGGCGATGCCTGTGGGAGCTTATCCGGGCAGCAGTGTAATGCAGCCAATGGCACAAATGCAGCCAATCCAGTCCAATCAGCAGCCGCAAGCTTTTAGTCCGTTCGCCAATCCGTTACAGCCAGCTAAAAGACCTCCGCAAGGTCAGCAGCAGGCTCATAATCCATATCCTAAGCAGCAGTTCATGCAAAAACCCCAGCCATCGGGTTTCAAATCGGTCATGAATCAATTCAAAACACAAGATGGCTCGATGGATATAACGAAGATGATGAATACAGCTGGACAAATGATGAATACAGTTTCTCAAGTATCTTCAATGGTCAAAGGAGTAGGGGGCTTCTTCAAAGCTTAGATGGTGAATAAAGGAAAAGCAGACTTACAAGTGACCCAGCCACTTTATTAAGTCTGCTTTTATTCATGTCTAATGGATTTCAATCCGATTCCCCCTGATTTTGGGTAGCTGAAGCGTGAGGATGCCATCGCGATGTCGGGCGGTGACTTTTGCTTCATCAATGGGTTTTGGAAAGGAAATGGTTCTTGAAAGAGTACCTGCTGAAACTTCTTTTTGAAACATTCCTAGATTTTTATGTCTTCTATCTACTTGCTTTGCAGTTATGGTTACGGCATGGGCCAGTACATCAATTGATATTTGGCTGCGTGCAATTCCAGGCAAAGTGGCGGTAAGGGTATATTCTGAATGCGTTTCGTGAACATCAACCGGAAAGCTGCGTTCTTTCGCCGAACCGAAGAAATCGTCAAGAGATTGCAGCATGCCTTTAGGAGGCCTTTCGGAAAACAGCCGATCCATTTTGTTAATGAAATGGGTAAAGGGTTCTATTCTCCGATTATTATTTTTTTCAGAAGAGGTCATCACGGTGCTCCTTTCTAAAAAATTCCTTTGCCTATAGGCTATGTGAGAAATGAAGAAATGTGAATGCACTGTTGGGTTTCAGATAAAGGACTATAGGGAATAACGTTACTGAATGATTAGAAAAGGAAATGAGGGATTTATATGACAGATAATGGCAAGCTTTCCTACATAGATACCGGGAAAGGAAATGAAACATTGTTGTTTATTCATGGATTTTGCGGAAGTCATGAATATTGGAGTGACATCATTGCTGAATTAAAGGCTGAATTCAGGGTTATTGCCGTTGATTTACGGGGGCATGGTGCAAGTGAGGAAATAGGGGAATCTTTCTCGATTGAAGATATGGCTGCTGATATTGCGTCATTACTGGACGAACTGGAAATCGGAAAGGTAAATATGTTTGGTCATTCGCTTGGGGGATATATCACCTTGGCGTTTGCAGAAAGGTTTCCTGGGAAATTGTCTGGTTTTTCATTGGTACATTCTACAGCTTTGCCGGATGATGAAACTGGAAAGGCTGGGCGCTTAAAATCTGTCGAGAAAATCAAAAGTGAGGGAATTCCTGCTTTCATTGACGGACTTATACCAAAGCTTTTCGCTAATCCCGAAGATTCCAATATTGAACAAACTAAGGAAATCGGATATAAAACAAGTGAAAGCGGTGCGATAGGGTCTTTACATGCCATGAGGAACAGAATAGACAGAAATCATGTACTCAAAGATACAAAGTTGCCTGTCTTATTGGTTGCAGGTGAAGAGGATAAGCTAATTCCCGTTGAAAAAACCTTTTCTGTAAAAGGAAGCCATATCCATGAAGTTATACTCAAGGGCAGCGGCCATATGGGAATGCTTGAAGCTCCAAGCAGATTACTCGAAGAAATCATTCGCTTTGTCGAAAAGAATTAATTGATAAAAGACCGAGCTGGAGACGGGATGTTGCCGTTTCCAGCTTTTTTTTTGAATAGGAAATAGTTTCCCTTTTGCATAGAACGTTCATTCGGTAGAATAGGAGTATGAGGTGGTTATATGAAACTGCGAAAAAATTTACAAGAAGTTATTAAGGATTTAAAAACTAATGAGGATTTTAAAGATAACATCGTACATTGGCAAGTAATTGATGCGAAAGAGGCAAAACATGTCCCTTTTCCTGCTGCAATGAATGATAAGATCAAGCATGCTCTTGAAATACGGGGGATAAATGGATTGTACACCCATCAGGCAACTGCATTTGATACTGCTGTCAGTGGCAATAGCCTTGTAGCGGTCACACCAACAGCTTCTGGTAAAACATTATGCTATAATTTGCCGGTCCTTCAAAAAATACTGGAAAATGAAAAAACCAGGGCGCTTTATATATTTCCGACAAAAGCGCTGAGCTATGATCAAAAAAGCGAATTGAATGAAATGATTGATGAAATGGATGCTAAGATAAATAGTTATACATACGACGGGGACACACCTTCAAACATCAGGCAAAAAATCCGCCAGGCCGGGCATATCGTTATCACCAATCCTGATATGCTCCACTCCGGAATCCTGCCCCATCACACGAAATGGGTCTCTTTGTTTGAAAACTTGAAGTTTGTGGTCATTGATGAACTTCATATTTACCGCGGCGTTTTCGGAAGTCATACAGCCAACGTCATAAGAAGGTTAAAAAGGATCTGCAAGTTTTATGGAAGCGACCCTGTATTCATCTGTACTTCCGCTACGATCAATAACCCAAAAGAGTTAGCAGAAGAGCTTACGGAAAAACAAATGGTCCTTATCGATAATAACGGAGCACCAAGTGGGAAAAAGCATTTTGTATTTTATAATCCCCCAATAGTCAATAAACCGCTCAACATACGAAGGAGTGCGGTGTTGGAAGTCAGGAAGCTGGCAAATGAATTTTTGAAAAATAAAATACAAACCATCGTTTTTGCGCGAAGCAGGGTTCGAGTGGAAATTCTATTGACGTATTTACAGGAACTTGTGTCAAAGCAATTGGGGCCAAAATCGATCAGGGGCTATCGCGGCGGATATCTGCCAACACAGCGTAGGGAAATTGAACAAGGCCTCAGGGATGGTTCCATTTATGGGGTGGTTTCCACAAATGCACTTGAGTTGGGTGTCGATATCGGCCAGCTTCAGGTTTGCATAATGACCGGTTACCCTGGATCCATATCGAGTGCCTGGCAACAGGCTGGTCGAGCAGGAAGAAGGCATGGTGAAGCATTGATCATCATGGTCGGCAGTTCCAGTGCCCTTGATCAATATATCGTACAGCATCCCGATTATTTCTTTACCAGAAATCCAGAAACTGCAAGAATCAATCCAGATAATCTTTTGATCTTGGTTGACCATGTAAAATGTGCAGCATACGAGCTGCCATTTAAAAAAGGCGATACATTTGGGAAAACAGAGATTATGGACGTTTTGGAATTTCTTACGGAAGAAAGGGTCTTACACTTAAATGGTGACAAATGGCATTGGATGAATGATGCTTTTCCAGCAAGCAATATCAGCCTGCGTTCAGCGGCACAGGAAAATGTCGTGATCATCGACCAAACGAATGCACCGGTTAATCGGGTCATAGGGGAAATGGATACATTCAGTGCAATGACCCTTCTTCACGATGAAGCCATTTATTTGCACCAGGGAATTCAATTTCAGGTGGAAGAACTTGATTGGGATGAAAAGAAAGCATATGTACGTGAAGTCAATGTGGACTATTATACGGATGCTAACCTTGCCGTTCAGCTGTCTGTATTGGAAGTCGATAAACAGCGCACTTTCGCTTCCACAGCAGCTGCTTTTGGTGATGTCGCAATCCGGGCGATGCCTACGATATTCAAAAAAATCAAATTCGAAACTCATGAAAATATTGGTTCAGGTCCAATCAGTCTCCCTGAGATGGAACTGCACACGAGTTCGGCCATGCTTTCCATGGATCCTGATATATTTAAGTGGGACGAAAATCGAATAGAACAAGGAATGATAGGTGCGTCGCATGCGCTTAATTACATGATTCCGCTATATGTTATGTGCGATCCGCATGATATTCATGTTTATCCGCAGGTTAAGGCAGCGCATAATGAAAAACCGACCATTTTTATCTATGATAGTTATCCGGGAGGCATAGGGTTAAGCGATAAAGTATATGAAAACTCTGAAGTCATTCTGCTGGAAACAATATCAATGATCGAAAATTGCACTTGTGAAAGCGGCTGTCCTTCCTGTATCGGGACGGAATCCGCAACGAAAACAGCCAAGAGTGATGCCAAACAATTATTAGGTCAATTTTGTAAGCAAAAACATTAATAGATTGCATTGATAGGTGAAAAGAGGTGTAATTTCATGTCTTTAAAAAATAAATTGAACCGTATGAAAACGCATATGAACCTAGGGAAACAACCTTCTCCTGTAGAAGAAAATGACCAGACAGTGAATGAAGAAATTCCTTACTTTGAAAAGTGGCTGGAGAACGATACCGATTCCTTTCATTTCGACGGTGACTATTGTTTCATTAGGGAAGTCCGCTACCCTATAAATCACAAACACGGGTTATATGAATTTTCCGAGCTGAAAAAGGTCGTCAAAGAATGGAATCAAACTTCATTGGAGCATCCACTTTCCGCCAAGGGCGTTAAAAGTGAAGATCTGTTTTTCTTCGATACGGAAACGACAGGGCTAGGAGGCGGAGCCGGCAATACCATTTTTTTACTAGGGTATGCCTATTTAGAAGGTGAAGAAGTAGTCGTGAAGCAACATATCCTTCCGCAGCCTGGAAGTGAAATACCGCTTTATCAAAGCTTTCTGGAAAACATCAATTACGAAACGCTTGTCACATATAATGGTAAATCCTTTGATTGGCCCCAGCTAAAAACGAGACATACCTTGATAAAGGAACATGTACCAAAACTACCGGAATTCGGACATTTCGATTTGTATCATGCTTCAAGACGCCTATGGAGAAACAAATTGGAACGAGTGAAATTATCAGCTGTCGAAACAGATATTCTAGGTGTACATAGGGAGGATGATATTCCTGGATATTTGGCACCGATGATTTATTTTGATTTTGTTGAGAGGAAGAATCCGGAAATACTGTTTGGAATCATGAAGCATAATGAATTGGATATCTTATCATTGATCACTTTGTATATTCATTTGTCCCGAAAAATCCTCCAAATCGATGGATATACGGAAGAGTCCATGGAAATTGCACGATGGCTTGCTTATTTGGGGAAAAAAGAGGAGTCAGTTGAGACATATCAAAAAATATTGGAAGCGGGTAATGAGGAAGATCGGATAATAGCTGGCCATGCATTAGCCTTCCAGAAAAAGAAGCAAAAACAATTCGATGAAGCTTTGGAAATTTGGAAGGAAGTCGCCTTAAAAGGGAATGTGCAAATTAGGATACAGGCACAGATTGAATGTGCAAAATTATACGAACATCAATTTAAGGACATCGGTCATGCTCTAAAATGTTCGATAATCGCGCATCAAGAGATGGTTAGGGAAGGGACCGCCCTGGGGAAAAAACAGTTGGAATTGGAAAAGAGGATCCGGCGGCTCGAAAAGAAAGAGGAATCAAAGGATATTTCTGTATAAGATAAGGGACCGAGAATCTTCTTTTAGTGCAAAAGGCCGAAAATAAAAAATATGTATACAATTATTGTAGCCTTCAACTATTGTGTGTAAAATGGAAAGAGTTGAGGGTGAAATTCCGAAGCGTTATTTCAGGCCTTTACATCATATAAAATTAAGGTGAAAGCGGAGCGGAGAAATGTATAAAACGACTTTATTTCTATTTTTTGTAGTCCTTTGTTTAACGATAGTTTTGTTTACTTCATTAAAAGACAGTCTCTATTCCTTTTTATAGAACCCTCATTTCATTTGAAGGTTAGCCAGATATAATAATGATAGTGTACTTATTGACACCATACATCGTTTTATACTTATTCTGTATAAATAGGTCATTTCATCAGTACACGTATCCCCTTTTTCTCATAGTCTGTAATGGTAAGACTAAACTTATCATGATGAAAGGGGACGTATTATAAATGTATTTTCGTAATTGTGGAGGAAATAACCCCCATGTAATGGGCGCATCCAACAATGTAATGGGCGCATCCAATAACGTAATGGGCGCATCCAATGTAATGGGAGCATACGGGAACGCACCAGGAGTAATGGGCGCATCAACTGGTAAAAACTCCAACGTAATGGGAGCGTCAACTGGTAAAAACTCCAACAATGTAATGGGGGCGTACTCTAATCCAATGCCAACTGCTGTGTCTCCAGCGCAATATGGTCCAACACAAACATCTCCATCTCAAGTTGCCCCAGCGCAAGTCTCTCCAACACAGCAATATGTCAATACGAATGTATCGAACACAGTGATTCCTGTCGTTCATCCATCACATACTACAAATGTGAATAAACATGTGAACACGTTTAAGCATTACTTCCCGCATACTCAATCCGTGGTGAATGAGTGCTATAATCAACACTTGATTTGTGGAAGGCCGCCGCAAAACCCATGCTGTCCGCCTAGGCATTTCGGATACTGAAAAATAAGGGCTATTAAGCCCTTGTTTTCTTACATAATCATGTTAAAAGGAGATTAGTCTAGCGATGAAGGTTTTGTATATGACGGGCTACAAAGCTTTTGAATTCGGGATATTCAAAAATGACCATGAAGCCGTAAAATATATAAAGAAAGCGATGAAGGAGCGTCTCCTGCCATTGGTGGAAGACGGGCTCGAATGGGTGATCATCTCAGGTCAGTTGGGTACGGAACTATGGGGTGCCGAAGTGGTGTTCGAATTACAGGAAGAATATCATCAGCTTAAATTAGGGGTGCTTACCCCTTTCCTGAAACAGGAAGAGTCATGGAACGAGACGAATCAAGATTATTACCGATCCATATTGGCCCGTGCCGATTTTGTTGAGTCCATTTTCAACAAACCATATGAAGGGCCACAACAGCTGAAAATCAAAAATAGGTATATGGTCCATAAAAGCGATGCCATGCTCATCATTTTCGAAGCTGAAAAAGAAGGATCAGCCCGATATCCTTATTTCGAGGCGATGAAAAAGGCGGAAACACAGCCATACCCCATCTTTCAGATAAACTTTGATGATCTGCAACTGGCTGCGGAAGAAGCCAGCTGGTCCGAAGAATGATGGAGTGAAAATAATTATGGATTAAAAGTTGTTTCTAAAGCATAATCATATTATGATGAAATTTAGATACAGATTTAATGGTAATACATACCGTTCTCTGAAACAGTAAGCTTACAAAATGGTGTTTCGTTGACAAACCCAAGCAGATTTGAAAAAATAATAAAAAGTCGATTGTATTGGCGAAAGTATTGAGGTGAAGTCTTATGCTATCCGATAAGATAAAATTAACGGCTAAAGATATTCTTGAAAAAGATTTTAAAACAGCCATGCGCGGTTATAAACCTGAAGATGTGGATCAATTCCTGGATCTGATCATTAAAGATTATGAAGTGTTCCATCAGGAAATTGAAGATCTAAAACAAGAAAATCTTAAATTGAAAAAACAAGCCGAAGAGAGTACAAAACGTCCAAATCAACCTGCTCCAAGTGCCACTCCGGGAACCACTAACTTTGACATCCTTAAACGGTTATCCAACTTGGAAAAGCACGTTTTTGGTAACAAGCTTTTTGACTGAGATTTTGCATTGTAAAAGTGAAAATGATTTTGGTATTGTGTTTTCGTGAATAATGGAGTATAATCAATTGTGTTATGTTAACGTTTGGGTAATTGCTGCTGCATTTATGCAGTAGAGGAAAGTCCATGCTCGCACGGACTGCGATGTCCGTAGTGTTCGTGCCTGGCGAAAAAATAAGCTTGGGCAGCAATCTTGGATTGCTGACGGCTGGGAAAATGCCTAAGTCCTTTTGGATATGGCATGAATACCTATAAAAGTGCCACAGTGACGGAGCCTTTACAGAAATGTAAAGGGTGGAACGAGGTAAACCCCACGAGCGAGAAACCCAAATTAATGGTAGGGGCGCTTTCTTCCTTGGAATTGAACGAGGAGAAGGACAGAAGCACTTGCTTCTGTAGATAGATGATTACCGCCGAAGTACGAGACGCGAGTCGCTTGCAGTACTGAGGAACAAAACATGGCTTACAGAACGTTATCATATAACACCAAAAGCACAACTCTCCTTTTAAAAGGGGAGTTTTTGTTTATGGAGAATGCCCTATTATAAAAAGATTGGGCATTTCCATTTATTTTTCGTTTTCTGAAACGCGGCTGTGTTAAACTTAAAACTTGGCAAGTTTTTCATTGCGTTCGAATGATTAGGAAAATGACTTAAATGAAGTCTGTCGGTAACGTTTTTAAAAATAGTGTTGGAATGTTAAGCATTTCTTTGATTCTGGGTATCCTATTTATAAAGGTTCCTTAACTCTTCTGTTAGCCCTAAAATGAAGGTATCAAGACAGAATTTCAAACTTCAGGATAATGGATGGGAAGCATACATAATTGGTTGGATGATTTAATTGCAGCGTGTATCCTAAGGTACATGGATAATTGAGAAAAGCTTTAGTTCACGGTGATTAATACGCAACATGATCATGATATAAGCTAGGCAAACAATGGCTAACTGAAATATAAAAACGCGGTGGACCATAAGGTTTACATGTAAAAAATCAATGCCTGATTCTAAATACATAAATAAAAGAAATTCGGGAAAAGGTGCCATTGATTTGGATTAATGGAAAGAAGGTGCAGGATTAATGAAACAATTCGATATAATTGCAACATCAGCAATGGGATTGGAATCAATTGTTGCCAAGGAGGTGCGGGATCTTGGTTACGATTGCCAAGTAGAAAATGGTAAAATCACCTATAAAGGGGATCAATCCGCCATTGCCCGCTCTAATTTATGGCTGCGCAGTGCCGATAGGGTAAAAATTAAAGTCGCGGAATTCAAAGCATATTCATTTGATGAGTTGTTTGAAAAAACTAAGGCCTTGAATTGGGAGGATTACTTATCAGCCGATGTCGAGTTCCCCGTGAGTGGAAAATCCGTTAAGTCAAAGCTATACAGTGTCCCTGATTGTCAGGCTATTGTAAAAAAGGCGATTGTTGATAGATTGAAAAGTAAATATAAGCAAGTATCTTGGTTTGCAGAGACAGGCCCTTTGTTTAAAATTGAAGTGTCTATTTTAAAAGATGTAGTGACACTTACCATAGACACTTCAGGTGCAGGTTTGCATAAAAGGGGTTATCGGACAGGGCAGGGAGAGGCGCCCCTAAAAGAAACATTGGCTGCTGCGTTAATCATGCTGACCAATTGGAAACCGGATAAACCTTTCATAGATCCATTTTGTGGATCTGGAACGATTCCCATCGAGGCGGCCTTAATTGGGCAGAATATAGCACCTGGGTTTAACAGGGAATTCGTTTCTGAAACCTGGTCATGGATGGACAGCAAGGTTTGGGATGAAGCGCGGATTGAGGCTGAAGATTTAGCTGACTATGATCAATATTTGGACATAACCGGTTGTGATATTGACCATCGAATGGTCGATATAGCTAAAGCGAATAGTTTTGAAGCCGGTCTTGGTGATCTGATTGAATTCAAACAAATGCAGGTAAGGGATATCTCGACCAAGAAAGAGTATGGTGTCATTGTCGGGAACCCGCCTTATGGAGAACGTCTTGGTGAGAAAAAAGCGGTAGAGCAGATGTATAGGGAAATGGGCCAAGCCTTCAAGAAGCTTGATACATGGTCGGTATACATGATTACCTCCAATCCTGACTTCGAACAGCATTACGGTAAGCCTGCAACGAAAAAAAGGAAATTGTTCAATGGTTTCATCCGTGCTGACCTTTATCAATATTGGGGGAAAAGGCCGCCAAGGCAGCCTCAAGGTGAATGAGTAGGTAGAATATAATGGAGGATTTTGCTAGTCAGGACGATTTATTCATAATAGGTTCCAGTCTTGCTTATCATTTCCTTTTCTGTTATTCTAATAATGAATTATTTTTGTTCAGATTTAAGGAATACCTTAATATTATTTTGAGCAAGGATAGTAATATAATGTGTGGAGAACACACTAGGAGGCAACAAAAATGGAACAAGGTAAAGTAAAATGGTTTAACGCAGAAAAAGGTTTTGGATTCATCGAACGTGAAGGTGGAGACGATGTATTCGTACATTTCTCAGCTATCCAAGGCGAAGGTTTCAAAACACTTGAAGAAGGCCAAGACGTTACATTTGATGTAGAACAAGGTCAACGTGGACCACAAGCATCAAACGTAAACAAAGCTTAATTCAACCCTATATTATTTACAGACAGGCTCTCTTGGAGCCTGTCTTTTATTTTACGAATCGGGCAACCAGATAGCATACATACATATTACCTTTCATTCTGATAATAGGTAAATATCTTGACTACTAATGTGAAATAAAGGATAATATACTTTTGCCTAAGATAATAATGATTCGGATTCTATATAATGATGATAGATAAAAGGGGAGACCATGATGCTTAAAACACTGCCTTTTTCGGTAACAAAGGAAGATTCTTTTTACGATAAGCTTTCAGAATGGATCGGTGATGTTTTTTACGATATTCTTCCCGAAAAAGGATTTGAGCTGCGTGACGAACAAATCTTCATGGCTTTTCAGTTAGAAAAGGCCTTTAAAGAAAAAAATGTAAGTTTTGCTGAAGCAGGGGTAGGGACCGGTAAGACTTTGGTCTATTTACTATATGCGATTTGTTATGCGAGATATACGAATAAACCGGCAATTATTTCATGTGCAGATGAAACGTTGATTGAACAGCTTGTCAAAGAGGAAGGCGACATCCAGAAAATCAAGAATGCTTTAGGTATTGAAGTGGATGTTCGGCTTGCCAAATATCACGATCAATATGTATGTCTTAAGAAATTGGATTATGCTGTGAATCATGAGGATTCAGAGGGGATAGATCAGCTCTATGATGAACTTCCCAAGTTTGTTCATGATAACTCATCCATGAACGCCTATACAGCATATGGGGACCGTAAACAGTATCCATATTTAAATGATGAAGACTGGTCTAAAGTTGGCTGGGATCAGCTTCAAAACTGTTTTACTTGTGATAAACGCCATCGTTGTGGGCAAACCCTATCACGGGACCACTATCGTAAATCAAGTGATTTAATCATTTGTTCACATGACTTCTTCATGGAGCATGTATGGACTAAGGAAAAGCGTAAGCGTGAAGGACAGTTACCATTACTGCCTGATCATAGCTGCGTTGTCTTTGATGAAGGTCATCTTTTGGAATTTGCTGCTCAAAAGGCTTTAACTTATAAAGTTGGGGAACAAACCCTTGCTTCGGTTCTGGAATTGCTTACAGCAAATCAGGTTCGTGAAGAAACCTTATACATCATCGAGGACTTAATTGATATCAATGAAGAATTTTTTGATTTGTTGGATGAAAAAGCGATACATGTCAGCGGATCTAATCGTTATGAAATCCCGATGTCAAAAGAAATAACAAGCTTTGCCCAAAAGCTTCATAAAAAGGTTGAAGAGTTAGAGGAGAACCTTGTTTTTGAAGCGGAAATGTACACGATTAATGATTATGATTTAAAAGTGACGGAAGAGTATTTAGAGCAGCTGGGCTACTCCCTTTCTCTATTTGTGAAGGATGAACAGGCCGTTTCCTGGTTTGAAGAAAATGAAATGACCAAAACATTGGTGATCATGCCAAGGCTAGTGCAGGATATCTTGTCTGAACAGGTATTCTCGAAAAAAATCCCTTACATTTTTTCATCGGCAACATTATCGGATAATAAATCCTTCCAATATATTGCAGATAGTTTAGGGATAGAAAAGTATGACAGCTTTTCCGTTGAATCACCATTTGATTACGATGAAGTCATGAAAATGAACATGCCGGTCTTCGAAAATGGAGATCAATTGGCAAAACTACAATATACAATGAAGACAATTGAGGAAAATGAAGGTCGAACACTAGTGTTATTCCATTCAAAAGAAGAATTGCAATGGTTCAAGGAAAACTGCCCAATATCATCCTATCCATTTTATTTTGAAGGGGAAGCGGAAATCAGCGAGCTTGTTAAGAAGTTCCAAGAGGATGAGCAATCTGTCCTTTTCTCCTATCATTTATGGGAAGGTCTTGATGTTCCAGGACCTTCATTACAAAATGTAGTGATACACTCGCTTCCATTCCCGCCTCGCGATCCGGTTTTCGAAGCCAAACGTAACTCGGTTACCGATGCATTCGAAGAAGTGGATCTTCCATACATGCTTCTTCGATTGCGCCAGGGAATAGGGCGTTTGATCAGGACGAGCAATGATTCGGGAACCGTCCAGATTTTGATTGAAAAGGATCTTTCGGAACATGTGAAAGAGAAGATTGTATCCATTCTTCCTGTAACGATTTAAATAAAACCCAATCCAAAATGAGAGCCAAGGGAACCCCTTGGCTCTTATTTATTTGAATTTATTAACCGGAGTGGTTCTGATATGAAAGACTTTTGTATAATATGGTAAAGTGTAGTTGGAAGGAGCAGTGAATATGAAAAAAAAGGGTATAGATCTGATAGAAAAAGAGTTTAAAGAATATGTAAAGAAAATCTCGGCTTATAATGAAGCTCTCGCGTTAATTTTTTGGGATTTGCGTACAGGTGCACCTAAAAAGGGAGTTGAGCAGCGTTCCGAAGTTATCGGTATGCTTTCCTCCGAAGTGTTTAATATGAGCACAAGTAAGGAAATGGAATCCTTCATTGCAGAACTTTCGATGGATAAAGCCATTCTTAGTGAATCGACGAATAAAATGGTACAAGAGTGTAAAAAAGAGTTTGAAAGGAATAAGAAAATTCCTGCGAACGAATATAAGGAATTCGTCATTTTACAATCGCGTTCTGAAAGTGCATGGGAAGAGGCAAGGGAAAAAGCTGATTTTTCTTTATTTCAACCTTATCTGGAGCAAATTGTAGCATATACCCGCAGGTTCGTAGAGTACTGGGGATATGAAGGGACGAAATATAATACCCTTTTAGACATATATGAACCAGGCATGACTGTGGATATACTCGATGGCGTATTCAGTGAGCTTCGGTCGAGGATCGTTCCCTTGGTAAAACAGATTGCAAAAAGCGAACATAGACCGGAAACAGCGTTCCTATATAAAGAATTTCCAAAAGAAAAACAGCATCAACTCAACTTGGAGATTTTAAAACAGCTAGGATACGATTTCAAGGCTGGCAGGCTTGATGAAACAGTTCACCCTTTTGAAATTAGAATAAATAGGGGTGATGTCCGGGTGACGACCCGATACGATGAAAATGATTTTAGGGGGGCAATCTTTGGTACCATTCATGAATGTGGACATGCCATTTATGAGCAGAATATCGCCGAAGAGTTAACCGGAACACTTCTCGATAGCGGGACATCAATGGGGATCCATGAATCACAATCTTTGTTTTTCGAAAACTTCATTGGACGGAACCATAGCTTTTGGAAAAATAAATTTTCCTTATTAAAAGAATATGCTCCCGAACAATTCCAAGATGTGACGCTGGATGAATTTTACCGGGGCATTAACGAATCAAAACCATCGTTCATCCGTATTGACGCAGATGAACTTACGTATCCTCTACATATTATGATTCGGTATGAACTGGAAAAGGCCCTCTTTAATGGGGAACTTGAAGTGAAGGATTTACCGGAAGTCTGGAATGAAAAATACAAGGATTATTTGGGAATTGTGCCTGAAAATGATGCAATGGGCGTGTTGCAAGATGTACACTGGGCAGATGGCAGCTTTGGTTATTTCCCTTCTTATGCATTGGGATATATGTATGCAGCCCAAATCAAGCAATCGATGCTTAAAGATTTGCCTGATTTTGATGAACTATTGGAAGCGGGTGATATTGAACCAATCAGGAAATGGCTTAATGAAAAAATACATAAATACGGAAAAACAAAAAAGCCTCTGGAGATTTTGAAAGAAACGACAGGGGAAGGCCTGAATGTTCAGTATTTAATAAAGTATCTTGAAAATAAATATAAAGAAGTTTATAAAATCAAATGAATCAAAGAAGAAGGACTTGGATTAAATCTCAAGGCCTTCTCAGTTTGTGAGGGTTCGGAATTAAAAAATTCCGGACCCCTTTTTAAATTCCATTTAAATTTCCGCTTAAAGTTATGAGATTAGGGCTCAGTGGCTCAAAGATATGACTGTTAGCTGTATTCCCAGGTGTTACAATCGTATCCCAACACAAAATCGATGCGGTCTGCAGCCGCGTGAAATGCAAACTGTTTTATTCGTTCATCTTTCTCATAGTAGTCACTCTCAGAATCAGTTGTACTTTCTTTAATTTCTTTGGTTTCTCCCTTATCAATTTTTTCAGGTGGAAAAAGCTTCTTCCCAAGGTTTGTCCGATCTTGATTTATTTTATCTTGAAGGCGTCCTTGATACACTCGTGTTTCCTTAAGAACGATTTTCTTTTTAAATTTCTGCTTATTCGCGCTAGCTTTCACATGTGTGGAATCGACGAATACGTGCTCTTAATAACTTTCTTTCACAGCTGTCATCAAGATACGATAAAAAATCTGTTCAAACAGGTCTGTATCTTTAAAGCGTCGTTCATAATTCTTCCCGAATGTTGAGAAATGAGGCACTCATAGAATCCATTGCCTAATAACCAACGGTAAGCCATATTTGTTTCAACTTCTTCAATTGTTTTACGCATGGAACGAATTCCGAAGATATATTGAATGAAAGTCAGTTTAACTAATATAACTGGATCAATACTTGGGCGCCTACCTCTGAATACATATCTTTCACCAAATCATAAATGAAAAAGAAGTCAATGGCAGCCTCAATTTTATGAACCAAATGGTTCGCTGGGACCAGTTATTTAAAGTAATCATTTCCAGTGGATCTCGCTGAATAGAATCATGTTTAGAAAGCATCCTCATCCCCTCAAGTTTTATTAATTTATTATCTAAAAGGTAAAACAAAGTTGATTGGAGCGGGTGTGCGAGACTCCTGCGGGAAAAGCGAGTCCAGGGGAGACCCCGCAGACGCAGGCGCCGAGGAGGCTCCCGGACCGCCCGCGGAAAGCGAGTGCCTGAAGAGGAAATCAACGGTCAAATTGACAAACCATAAAAAAGAAGAAGGACTTGGATTAAATCTCAAGCCCTTCTTCTTTTTTATGGGTCGCTACAAAAACGCATGGTATAATACCAGTAAAATGGAATATGATGTTTTTTTGATAGGAAATCCAAGTTATTTAGGTTTGGTGATTTCGCAATTTTCTAATAATACGAATAATAATTTATTTTTTTAATTTAAAGTTCGGTTTTTTATGGAAAATTACTTTTCAAAAAGAGCCAGCGTTGGTATAATTCATATATTAATAAAATATAATGTTTCACTCGTATAATAGCAGGGATAAGGCCTGCAAGTTTCTACCGGATTACCGTAAATAATTCGACTATGGGTGAGTAATAGATCTTGTTGCGTAAATGAAGGCTTTTGCTGATTCATTTTTCATTCATGCCCAAGAAGTATTGCTTCACTCCAAAAAAGTGCCGCAATGTTTCTTGGGCTTTTTTATATGCCGGGAAATAATAGTGTGGTTTATGGATCAATAAACATCCAAGATTGGGAGGAACCTTCATGCAACTTTTAAAGGAAAAAATCTTGTCCGAGGGTCAAGCTTTATCAGAAGATATTTTAAAAGTAGATTCATTCTTAAATCATCAAATGGATCCTATGCTAATGAAAGAAATTGGTAAAGAATTCGTTAAACGTTTCGAAAACAAGGAAATCACGAAAGTGCTGACAATTGAATCATCAGGCATTGGTCCTGGTTTGATGGCTGCTTTGGAATTGGAAGTTCCGCTTATTTTTGCCCGTAAACGTAAATCACTTACTTTAACAAATGATTTAGTGACGGCGTCCGTTCATTCCTTTACAAAAAAAGAAACGAATACCATTACGGTTTCCAATAAATATATTGAAGCTGGAGATAAGGTCTTGATCATCGATGACTTCCTTGCGGTCGGACAGGCAGCCAGGGGCTTGGTGGAAATCTGTAAGCAGGTTGGAGCAGAAGTGGCCGGAATTGGGATCGTGATTGAAAAAGCATTTCAAAGTGGTGGTAAGGATCTTAGGGAACAAGGTTTCCAAGTGGAATCACTTGCACGAATTGCTGAGTTGAAATTCGGTGAGATAACGTTCGCTGAGGAAAAGGAAGGAGCAGCCGTCAATGTCTAATCAATCACCATTAAAAGTTGCTTCGTTAGGATTACAACATGTTCTCGCCATGTATGCCGGTGCAGTCGTCATTCCATTGATTGTCGGTGGGGCGCTGGGATTGACTGCAGCGCAGTTAACTTATTTAGTTTCGATAGACATTTTGATGTGCGGGATAGCGACTTTATTGCAAGTGTGGAAAAATAAATTCTTTGGAATTGGGCTTCCGGTCGTCCTAGGCTGCACATTTACAGCAGTTAGCCCGATGATTGCAATTGGTACGCAATATGGAATCAACTCCATTTATGGATCTATTTTGGCGTCGGGATTGATCGTCATTATCATTAGTAAGTTCTTCGGAAAACTGGCAAGGTTCTTCCCGCCCATTGTCACTGGATCGGTCGTATTGATTATTGGCATTACGCTTATTCCTGTTGCCATCAACAACCTTGGTGGAGGCCAGGGAGCTGCTGATTTCGGAGACTTGAATAATGTAGCTCTTGGTTTTGGAACTTTGTTATTCATCATATTCATGTATAAATTCTCGACGGGATTCGTACGCTCCATTTCTATTTTATTGGGGCTGTTAGTCGGAACCTTTGCGGCTTCCTTCCTTGGAAAAGTCGATTTTAGCTCAGTGGTCAGTGCCAATTGGCTGCATATGCCACATTTTTTCTACTTTGGAACTCCGACATTTAACGTCACGGCAATCATTACAATGACATTGGTGGCGATCGTCAGCTTGGTGGAATCGACTGGTGTTTATTATGCCCTTGGTGAAATCACGGACAAAGAGATTTCAGAAGACGATCTAGCTCGCGGATATCGTTCTGAAGGACTTGCCATCATGATTGGCGGTTTGTTCAATGCGTTTCCGTATACAGCTTTTTCACAAAATGTCGGCTTGATTCAATTGTCAGGCATTAAAACAAGAAATGTCATATACACAACAGCCGGCATTCTCATTTTCATCGGTTTTGTTCCGAAAATTGGTGCATTCACGACAATTATCCCTTCATCCGTGCTTGGCGGTGCAATGGTTGCGATGTTCGGGATGGTAATTGCCGCTGGAATTAAGATGTTGAGCAAAGTGGATTTTGCCTCTCAAGAAAATTTATTGATCATCGCTTGTTCAGTAGGTATGGGACTTGGAGTGACGGTCGTTCCTGAGTTATTTGCGCAAATTCCGGAAAGCTTTCAAATCTTAACGGAAAACGGTATTGTAGCCGGAAGTTTGACAGCCATTTTCTTGAATATCGTCTTTAACATCGTCCCTACAAAAGGCAAAGTGAAGGAATCGCGTATTGAAGGGCAAAATGTAGCCTGATTAAAAATAGTTTCGGTAAACTTGATAGATTCACCCATTAAATGCCCAAATTTCTCAGGTGATGAGGATTTTGGGCATTTTTTCATTTAGGCCGAATAATATTATTGATAATGAAATTGGCGTTTTGTCAGATAAAAGGAAACTCTCTTCACTTTTTGAATATATTGATAGTATATGTTCAGGAAAGTAGTGATAGGGATGGAGAAAAAATATTGTATTCATTGTCGGACCATTCTAAGCCAGGAGTATAGGTGCAGTGTGTGTGGAAAAGAGGAGTTTCAAAATATCATTATACAAGTGCAAAATCAATCTTCAGTAAAGAAGGAAGAATGAAAGTGCCCCCTTACCGATTATAGGTAAGGGGGTTTTATTGTTTCGTGATTAAATTTCGATCATTAAGATGATCTGAAGAGTTCCTACGCCTTCCAATGAAATGGGTAAATGGATTGCTTCATGAAACCCATACATTTTGGTATTGTCCACAATGACGGTAGGCAGTATCCATGCTCTCCTGCTAAAGAGGTGGCAATATTACCGGCAAGCATGTTACCGAATGCTGCTGCAAAAGATTCAAGCATTTCACCTTCTAACGGCATGCCAAACATGCTTTCACCTATATTACTCATGCATCCGTTAATCCCCTCAATCATTATTCTCCCACGGATATCCCCTGCCATGTCAATAAGGACGCTAATGGATTCCTGTTCGAAAGGCTGTCTTATGAGGTAAGGCTTTTGAATGTCCAAAGTGAAAGGAATAACGGACTTAACGGCCAGGATGGTTCCATTTAACAATTTTGTGATTATAGTGTTGATTTCCACTCGTTCCTCCACTTGTCTGGTTATGTTCTCTATATTTATCAAATTTATAGTCTTTTTTACTTATTTTTTAAGAAAAAAAGAAAAAATATTATAAAATCCCGATAAATATAACCATTTAGCTATAAAGCATAATTGATATCCTGGTGGGTATATTAACCATATCATGAATAATCAGGGGTGGAATCATGCCATATTTATTATCTGCATCACATATAAAGCTGCCATATTTACTCTCACAGGAAAAGATCATGGAATTTTCGAGAGAAATATTTGGAGCATCATTTAAAAATATAGAACGGTTACTAAAAGCCTTTAAGAATGGGCAAGTGGAAAATCGATATTTTTCAAATGATCTTGATTGGTTTAAAGAGGATCATTCTTTTGCCGATCGTAATGATTTATATATTGAACAGGCAGTCAAGTTTGGGAAAGAAGCTATAGAAAAATGCTTAGCCAACAGAGAATTTTTAAAAGAAGAACTGCAGGCAAACGAGCTAGATGCTTTCTTCTTTATTTCAAGCACGGGGATTGCTACCCCGACCATTGATGCCAGGATAATGAATGAAATTCCATTTAACCCGCATACTAAAAGGATTCCGATTTGGGGGCTTGGCTGTGCAGGGGGAGCGAGTGGCCTATCACGTGCTTTTGAATATTGCCAAGCATACCCGACGGCGAAGGTCATTGTTTTAAGTGTGGAGTTATGCAGTCTGACATTTCAAAGGAACGATATCTCCAAAAGTAATTTAATTGGAACTTCCTTATTTTCTGATGGAGTAAGCTGTATTTTGGTTTGCGGTGATGAAGTGCCGAATGAACAGTTTTCAAAAAAAGTAAGACATTTGCAATTTTTGGATTCTCAATCTACGCTTATGCCGAATTCATTGGATGTAATGGGTTGGGATGTTAAAAATCAAGGATTATACGTCATTTTTTCGAAGGATATCCCTACAATCATCAAGGATTGGCTTAAACCGAATGTTCAAGAGTTCTTAATGGAGAATGGATTTGATCTAAGTGACATAAAAGATTTCATCGCTCATCCTGGAGGCAAAAAAGTAATCGATTCTTATCACGAAGCCCTCGGATTCGATGAAAGCATGACGGCAGAGTCAATGAGCGTATTGAGGGAATTTGGAAATATGTCCTCAGCAACTATTTTGTACGTCTTGGAGAGGTTTATGCAGCGGGGCGGGAATAAAGGTGAGGTGGGCTTGGCTGCTGCATTAGGGCCTGGGTTTTCATCTGAACTTGTGTTAATGAGGTGGAAGTGATGATCTTTGCCATTTTCATTATCTTGATCGCTATACAGCGCCTGGGTGAATTATATATCGCCAAACAAAATGAAAAACAGCTGAAAGCTGCAGGAGCAGTGGAATACGGTGAGTCCCATTACAGATGGATGGTTCTAATGCATCTTAGTTTTTTTATTGTTCTCATTATTGAAGTGGTCGTGCTTGAAAGGAATATGTCAGGACTTTGGCCAATTTGGCTGACCCTTTTTCTAATTGCGCAGTCAGGCAGGATTTGGGCAATCCGTTCATTGGGAAAACATTGGAATACAAAAATCATAGTGGTTCCTGATGCCGATGTAGTCATTAAAGGTCCTTATAAATATTTCAAACATCCGAACTATATCATAGTCGCAACTGAGATTTTAGTTATTTCCTTATTATTCAATGCATATTATACTGCTATCATCTTTAGTTTATTGAATGTTTGGATGATGACGGTAAGAATCCCGCTGGAAGAGAAGGCATTAAAGGAACATACGGAATATTCTACGGTTTTTAAGGGAAAATAATAAAAAAAATTAATTTCTTATTGAAAATGATTATCGTTCGTGATAAGATTCTAAATGAAGATGAAAATTATTCTCATTCGGATCTCGATAATTTTGTTTAAATAACTAATAACTAATAACTAATAACTAAAAGCTAAACAATATAAGAGGATGGTGTTGGTAATGGTTTGGGTATTCATTTTATTGACAATCGCTACATATGGTTTTGTGATGAAACATGTATTGAATAATATTCAAAAACCGGAAAAGGCAGTAAAACCTTATACCGAGTCACCAATTGAAAACCGAGCTGCTTTTAACCCCACCCCTACAACCAGGTAAACATCCTGGTTTTTTTTTCATTCCAAGCCAATATGAATCAAACTGCAGAATCCACCAATCGGTGGTTTTTTTTTTGAACATGGACTGTAATGAATCATATAGTAAAAATAAAGCTGATGGTATGAATAACAAACGAAATCGTTTACAATAAGAATATCAAAATGACGATAGATTAAGGGGTATGGATTCATGATTCAAGAAACATTAAAGCAACAGTCCCAATTGGGGATTTTGACTGCCATGTATGAGAAATTTCAATCGGCAGGTGATACAGGCAATGCCGATAAACTGAAACAGTTAATCATGAAAGTGAATAATGAGGAGTTCATCATTGCTTTTTGCGGGCATTTTTCAGCGGGGAAATCCAGTATGATCAATTTTTTCCTTGGTGATCAAGTACTGCCTTCAAGTCCGATTCCAACGAGTGCAAATACGGTAAAAGTCCAAAAAGGGGAAGACTATGCCAAGGTCTTTTACCATCATCAGCCACCAGTATTATTTCCTGCACCTTATGATTTTAAAGAGGTCAAGAAATTTGCCAAGGATGGAGACTCAGTATCGGCAATAACGATAAGTTCGAATGATTTTTCACTGCCGGATTCATGTGCGATCATGGATACGCCAGGAATTGATTCAACAGATGATGCACATAGAGTTTCTACGGAATCTGCTTTGCATCTAGCTGATGTCGTCTTCTATGTCATGGACTACAATCACGTCCAATCAGAGGTGAACTTCCTATTCACGAAAGAATTGTTAGAGGCTGAAAAACCGACATACTTAATTATCAATATGATTGATAAGCATGATGAGAACGAGCTTAGCTTTCAAGACTTCAAGCTTTCCGTTTCTGAAGCATTTGCAAACTGGAATGTTTATCCTGATGGGATTTTTTATACTTCCGTAAGAGACTTGAACAATAGTGAAAATGAAATAGAAGTGGTCAAGCAATTCATATATGAAATGGCTGGCAAAGGTTTAAATGATGGGAAAGATGCCATCATGCAATCGGCTAATGCCCTTGTCGAAAGGCATCTTAATTGGCTGAAGGAGCAGTATGAAGAGGACCATGCCGATGATTTTGAAGTATTGTCAGAACTTCCTCATGAAGAACGAGTACACCTGACGAATCAAGTGGACAGCCTATTGAAAGAAAAAAAATCATTAACGGGACGCATAGAGGACATCAAGGTCCAATATGCTGATGCATTAGAAACGATTTTGAAAGGTGCGTACATCATGCCCGCGGCAACACGGGACCTAGGTAAATCTTTCTTGGAATCCGCTCAGCCTGACTTTAAAATGGGATTATTATTTGCCAAGAAAAAAACGGATGCCGAACGTGAGGCACGTATCAAGGCGTTCTTGAACGATTTACAAGAAAAGGTGAAAACCCAGCTTGAATGGCATCTTAAAGAATTAGCCGTTAAAATGCTTAATCAAGCGGAGATCCATGATTCAACACTTGAAGGTAAGGCTCAGGCACTTCAGATCGAGGTAACGGAATCTTACATAAAAAATTCTTTGAGGCCTCAAGTCGATATTACGGGTGAATACGTTTTAAACTATACGAATGATTTGGCATCAGCCATCAAAAAGAAAGCACGTGATGTATCTGAAGGATTTTTGAATGAAATGGTTACCGTTATGGAAGGAATAGTGGAACAGCAGTCCATATCCATCGATAAGGAGCTAGAAGGTTATTCTGAATTTGCGGAAGCCCTTAAAGTTACTGCTGCGATGAACGCGGAAATCGTTTACCAAACGGAGCGTTTAGAGGCCATTGCAAATCAAACTGAATCATTAGTCGATGAACGCGATATTGATATGCTTTTAACTCAATGGAATGAAGAGGAAAAGAATATTACAGTCGAAATCATGAAAACCGATAAAGGAAGTAATTCAAGGTACGTCAACGAACAACCTGAAAGTAATCATGATAAAGAAAACAAGGAAGCTGTACCTTCCGTGACAGTTTCTTCATCTGATGCTGCTGATTTACGCGGAAAAGAAAAGCTGATGGAGACTGCAGCGAGTTTACAACAGGCGGCCAAGCTTATCCAACCTTTGAGAGGATTTCAATCACTTTATAAGGAATTGAAAGAGAAGGCAAATCGCTTGGAACAGCAGACGTTCACGGTTGCCCTCTTCGGTGCATTCAGTGCGGGCAAATCTTCCTTCGCCAATGCGTTGATGGGAGAAAGCGTCCTTCCTGTTTCACCAAATCCGACAACTGCGGCAATCAACAAAATCATGTCTTCGGACGCTGAGCATCCACATGGAACGGCAACCGTCAAATTAAAGACCGAAGCGATGCTGCTGGAAGATGTAAGCCTGGCCTTGGCAGCTTTTGATAAATCGGCAAAGACTCTAGATGAAGCCCTCCAACTAGCAGGGCAAATCATTGCGAAGGCGGGAGAAGTCGATAAGGGGAAGACTCATTTATCTTTTCTAAGGGCTTTTCATCAAGGGCTGCCTGAGTACCAAAATGATCTAGGAAATGTGGTTACGGTAGATCTTGAAGGATTTAAACGTTTTGCTGCAGAAGAGTCCAAGTCATGTCTTGTTGATCTGATTGAATTGCGTTATGACTGTGAAATGACTAAGCAGGGGATGGTCCTTGTTGACACGCCTGGGGCGGATTCGATAAATGCACGACATACAGGAGCAGCTTTCGAATATATTAAGAATTCGGATGCCATTCTTTTTGTGACCTATTATAATCACCCATTCTCACGGGCGGACAGGGAGTTCTTGATACAACTTGGACGTGTGAAAGATTCATTCGCTATGGATAAGATGTTTTTCATTGTCAATGCCGTCGATCTGGCACAAACCACTGACGAATTGGACGAAGTGATGGATTATGTCACAGATCAATTGAATGGTTTCGGAATCCGTTTTCCAAAACTGTTCCCGCTTACGAGTAAGGGAGCGTTGATGGAAAAACAAACGCCTGGTTCATTTAAGCATTCGTTCCTTCCTAATAGCGGAATCTCGGAATTCCAAGGCCAATTCGATTCTTTCATAGAAAACGATTTAACTGGGCTTGCAATTGAATCGGCTCAAGCGGCTGTAAAAAGAACGGAAGAACTGCTAAGAGATGTAATTACAGCTTCAAGGCAGGATGAGAAAGCGAAACGAAATGCCCTGGAGACCCTTTCTAAAGAGGCACAGTCCATTTCGGAACTCCTCTCAGTCATTAAAGGGGATGCGGAAAGGCAACGTTTGAAAAAAGAAGTCGACGAATTGACTTTCTATAGTAAACAACGAGTCTTCTTCCGGTTTAATGATTTCTTCAAAGAATCGTTCAATCCGGCTGTTTTAAAAGATGATGGAGGCGATCTGAAAATTGCCCTCAAGCAATCGATGAAGAACTTGTTGGATGCGTTAGGCTTTGACCTCGCCCAGGAAATGCGGGCAACGGCATTAAGGACGGAAATGTTCGTAAATAAATTACTGAATGAGAAACAAAGCAGTTTGCTTTTGCAAATGCAAAAAGTAAGAAGAACCCTTTCATTGCAGCCATATGAACCTAATGAGAGGGAGTCCATTGAATTTACAGGAGCTTTTGCCCAATTGGATACGGGGGAATTCAAAAAGGAATTGGCATTATTTAAAAATCCAAAATCTTTCTTTGAAAAAAATGAGAAAGCGAAAATGAGCGAAGGGCTTCAGAAGCGTTTGGATGAACCTGCCCTTATATATGTTAAAGAACAGGGTGAGCGGATTTTTGAAATGTATAATGAAGTCCTCGATCAAGAGTTACTCGCGATTCAAAAAGAGTTTAAGACGGAAATATCGGATATCTTTGCAGGCTTACGTGCAGCATTGGAGGAAACGGTCGATTTACCGTATTATGAAAATGCTGTCGCTGAATTGGCAAAAATGCATTCGAAATAGAAACGAGGTTCATTCATGAAAGAAAACCTTATTTCAAGATTGAGATACCTGGAAAAGAAAGACGATATGACCATTTTGATGGCTGCTGTTACTGGCAGCCATTCTTTTGGTTTATCATCCGGCCAATCTGATTATGATGTTCGATTTATATATGTTCATAATGATAAGCGATCATACCTCAGCTTAAGTCAGCCAGTTGAAGTCATTCAAATGAAAGAAGGCCAATTTGACATGGAAGGCTGGGATCTTTTTAAATCATCACGTCTTACCTTAAAGAGTAATCCTGCTCTATTTGAATTATTTCAGTCGCAAATCAAGTTGATTATGCATCCGGATTATTATAGGAAGATGAATGGTTTGATAGCGGATTGCTATTCCAAAAAGGCACTTGGGCATCATTATTATCGGATGATGAGCGACAATCTTCAACAATTGACAAAAACAAGGGAATCCAAAAGAAAAGAACTAAAAATATGGGTACAAGTATGCCGTTCATATTTAATCTTGGAATATATCATCCAACGGGGTTCGCTGCCACCTTTATCGGTATGGGAATTACTTGATTTGGTTTCAATTGATCAAGAATTGAAAACCGGGATGACCCGGATATTCAAGGCAAAACAAATGGAAGAATGTATAAGCAACAATGAAAGTGAAATGAATCTTTCGCTATTAGAAGGGAAATCACTTTCCTTAAAGAATGAGATAACTAGGCTACATCAAGGGAAGAGCATGGAAACGGAGCTTAATGAATTAATTTGGGCCATTTTAAAGTAGGGGGTTATACTGATGAGTTTTATAATAGAAAAAGAAGAGCTGTTGCCGTTGTTGAATTCCAATGATATCAGAATTTGTGACTGCCGCTTTCAGCTAGGCACTCCTGATGCAGGGTATAAGGCATACAAAAAAGACCATATTTCCGGCGCTGTTTATTTCGATCTAGAAAAGGACTTATCGGGTCAGGTTAAAGAACATGGCGGAAGACATCCTCTTCCTGACCTGGAAACCATTAAAGGTAAACTGGAATCAAATGGAATCACCAATGATACTGTACTTATTGCTTATGATGGCGGCGAAGGTTCTTTTGCTTCCAGGTTTGCGTGGCTGCTGAGCTACCTTGGGCATCGGAAAGTTTTTGTTCTTAACGGGGGATATCGCGCCTGGAGGGATGCGGGCTATCCCATTGACTCGAATCAAACGAATTATGTGCCAGCAGAATATCATATCGATTTAAATGAGTCCGTTTTTGCTTCTTTTCAAATAGTAAAGGATTACACAATGAATAGGCCAGACGATGTCATTTTAATCGATTCAAGGGAATCTAAACGCTACGACGGGATAGAGGAGCCGATTGATAAAAAAGCCGGCCATATACCTGGTGCTCTAAATAAGGTGTGGACGAACGTTCTGGATAATGGCTATTTTAAAAAGAAGGAAGATCTTCAGTCGAATTTCACAGGCATCGGCATTGATAAGGAAATCATTGTGTACTGCGGTTCAGGTGTAACGGCATCACCAAATTATATCGCCCTGAAAGAAGCGGGCTATAAAGATGTGAAGATTTATATTGGCAGTTTCAGTGACTGGATCTCCTATGATGATAATCCAATTGAATAATAATTTTTCCAATTAAACGATCCTTAAAAAAGGGGACGGTTATGTTAAAATGGAAGTACATCATGATAGAGGTGATAATGTGTTATTGAAAGAAAACGAGCAGCACCCTTCCTTTATGCTTGTCGATGGGATGGCGCTTTTATTTAGAGCTTTTTATGCAACGGCTGTTACTGGTCAATTCATGATTAACTCGAAAGGCATACCAACCAATGCCGTTCAAGGTTTTTTGAAGCATATGATGACGGCTGTGAATCACTTTTCACCCAGTCATGTAGCGGTTTGTTGGGATATGGGCAGCAAGACCTTCAGAAATGAATTATTTGATGGATACAAGGCTAATCGATCAGAAGCTCCAGTCGAAATGATTCCTCAATTCGACCTGGCGAAAAAAGCGGTTGAAGCATTTGATATCCCTAACATAGGGCTCTCTGGATATGAGGCGGATGACTGTATCGGGACAATTGCCAAGGCATCTGCCCAACATAGCCGGGTGGGTATATTGACTGGCGATCAAGATATGCTTCAGTTAATAGATGAAAACATTTCCGTACTTTTGTTAAAAAAAGGGTATGGTAACTATGAGGTGCACAATCCCGATAGCTTTTTTGAATGGAAAGGGATCACACCAAGACAAATGATCGATTTAAAAGCTTTAATGGGTGATACAGCTGATAACTATCCCGGAGTTAAAGGAATAGGGGAAAAGACAGCGTTGAAATTATTGATTCAGTATCAAAGTATCGAAGGGATTCTTGAAAATGTTGCTTCATTGACGAATGGGCAGAGGGCTAAAATTGAATCCGCCGTCGATATGCTTCATTTATCCAGAAAGCTAGCAGAAATAAAATGTGATGTACCAATTTCATGTTCTTTGGACGATGCGGTCTATCAGTATGATCGCGAGAAGGTCAAAAATCTGGCTAGGGATCATGAATTCAGGGCTTTACTGCGAATGATCTAATCAAACAAGCGGAGCTTCCCAATGGGAGCTCCTTTATTTTGTACGATGATTTTTTTGTCGAAAAATGGATAGTCAAAATCTTTGATATACGGTAAGATGAAAATAAGGCATGAAGTATGGAGTGGATGCAGAAGTGGCGAAATCAACTGAAGAGTATGTTAGTTTTTTAGAGGGTAAAGGTTTCACTTTTGGTAATGACGCTATTGGTTTTATTTATTTTGGTAAGCGCTACACGGATGCAAGTGATATTTTAGTCAATGCAGCAATAGAATTGACATTGAAGGTACAAAAGAATTTTGATGGCAGCTTTTATATCTCTTTTTTGGAAAACTTAAAACAAAATGGCATTGAAACGCGTAGTGCAGCGGTATCGTTTGCAAAAGAACAGGGGCTGCTAAAATAAATCGGACTTCATAACTTAGAAGTCCGATTTATTTTATTGGGCTTTTTAAGAAAGCTCCTGTGTCACCGGTTTCTTTTTCTTAACAGGCAGTTCAGCGAAAATCATTCCCAGGAAAATGAATGCGCAGCCGATGATGGAGGCGGTAGTCAATTTTTCCCCTATCAATATGTATGAGGATAACGCAGCAAAAACAGGTTCCATCGAAAAGATCAGCGCCACTCTTGTAGGTGTCGTATAGGCTTGGAAGAAGGTTTGAGCGAAAAAGGCGAACGCCGTGGCAAGGGCTGCAGTAACCAATAAAGCAGTCCATACATCCTTCTTTAACATGACCTCTGAGCTGAAGATGACGGAATGATTCTCGTTGAAAATGAAGGCTGAAACAAATGATAATAAAGATACGGTCGAAACCTGAATCAGCGTCAACGGTAAAGCGGGTAGGGTCTTGGCATATCTAGCGGTAGTAATGATCTGCATGGCAAAACTGATTGCGCATAAAAATACCAGTAAATCACCGATATTCAAATTGGAGCGGTCAGCGAAAGTCATTAGATAAAGCCCAATGGTTGCCGCTGCGACACCGATCATTGTATTGCGGGAAAGCCGATGTTTTAAAAGCAGCAAGGAAAAAACAGGTACCATGACGACACTTAATCCTGTTATGAAGCCTGTCTTCGCAGGAGTCGTATAATTCAATCCGATCGTTTGAAGCCCATATCCCAGAAAAAGCCAAACCCCAATATGAAACCCGGCTATAATGAGGTCCTTATTCCAAGTTTTCCCCTTTTTGTGTAAAGTCGATATATAAGGAATGAGCAAGAAAACGAAGGCCATGAAGAAACGGACGGCATTAAACGTGAATGGGTCAAGAAATGATAGGGCATTTTGAACCATGACAAAAGTGACGCCCCAGATGAATACAACGAATAATAACGAAAAATCAGCTGTCTTGTTCATGAATTTCCTCAGCCTTATTCATGCGAATGGCCCGTCTTGCCAATTCATCCGCGGACTTGTTTTCGAGGTTTGGAATCCATTTCATGAAAAATAATTCAAGCTCGTCGGAAAGCTTTAGCGCCCGTTCCAGCAATATCGCATACTTATTTTTTGCAAATCTTTTTTCAATGGCCTGGTTGATGGCTTGGGAGTCAGTACGGAAAGAAACGATTTGATACTTATTGGCTACACAAATTTCCAATGCTTTGATTAAAGCATGGTACTCCGCTTCATGGTTTTCCATATTTCCAAGCGGAAATGAATGCCTCTCGACCACACCGTTATTATTTATGAAAACACCTGCGCCGCTCGGCCCGGGATTGCCCGCACTGGCACCATCAATATACACTTCGATCAATATATGCTCCTCCTCGAGTTTAACTGTCAATATGCCTTTATAAAAAACGTTTCATATAAAATAAGATTGAAACATGAGAATTTCAGGCTGATATGGGAACTATAATTAAAAAGAATGATTCAAATGCTTACAATATATTATAAAGGGTATGACGAAAAAAAGGTATGAAAATTGTAAGCTGTTCTGCATGAATGGTGAATGGATAAGGAGCTGGAAATCTTTGAAGGTAATTATGCAATGGACATATCATGCTTCAAAAAAACCATCTGCCAATTTCGTTTCGGATTGGCTTGATGCCGGGACTGCACTGGTCATTACGGAAGATCTTGAAAAGGCAGGAAGGCTGAAAGAAGTGGAATTCAAGGATGAATTCGATACAACATGGACGAAGAAAGAGCTAAAGAAACTCCTGACGGAAGTTGAGGAAGAGCCGCAGGATGTGACGGTTTTTTTTGATGGCGGTTTTCAAAAAGATGAAAAGGTGGCAGGACTTGGTGTAGCGATTTATTTTCGTCAAGGTAAGAAGTTCTGGCGGTTACGCACCAACGTGAAATTGGACCAATTCGAATCCAATAATGAAGCGGAATATGCGGCCTTTCATGAAGCGGTCAGGCAGATGGAGGAACTTGGGATCCACCATCAAAGCTGTGTATTTAAAGGGGATTCTCTAGTTGTCTTAAATCAACTTTCCGGTGAATGGCCCTGTATGGAAGAAAACTTAAATAAATGGCTGGACCGCATTGAAGCGAAACTGGATAAATTAAAGATCATTCCGGTCTGCAAGCCAATTTCTCGGAAGGAAAACCAGGAAGCTGATCGCCTGGCAACACTTGCACTGCAGGGAAAAGCCATTTTCAGCAAAATAGAGATTGCTGAGTCAAAGGAGCCATAACAACAATGAACAGGAAAAAAATATATGAAGAAGTGGAAGATGTTCTCGCTTCATTTTGCCAGGATTGTTTTTTACGAAAGCATTTTCGAAAAGAGAAGGGGCGTACGTATGCCCATCAGTTTTGTATTTCAGAATGTACGGTTGGTGAAAAATTAAAACGCCTGGGCAATGAACTTAGTGACCGAACTTAAGTGCCAAAAAATTGTTTTCATTAAGACACAATGTCATGAAGGGTATGGTATTATAGGTGAAAAATAGAGAAAAGTGTGAGAGCAATGAAAAATAGAAGAGGGATGCTGATTAATAAAGGGAATCCGCCTCTTACCATACCTGAAATTGATTTCATAATGGAAGAATTGAAAAAAGGTGAATCTACTTTAACTGAAGATCATGTACAACCTAAAGTAAAGATTCATGAAAGAATCAACAAAGCTTCTATTCAAATCAAAAACATCTTTCAAGATATACGTAAAGAAGGAAAAATACAGCTTGAAAAGGTTGAAGTGATTAAAGCGGAGGTAGCACCTGTCATTGCAGAAGCTGCAAAGAATCCTAATGTTTATTGCCTATTCGAAGAGATGCAAGCAAACAACGAGTACACGTATAAGCATAATATCGGTGTCGGAATCATTGCCACTTATCTAGGGATGAAGCTTGGATTATCGAAAGAAAACCTTTCAGCACTGACACTGGCAGCCACGCTGCATGACGTTGGTAAAACAAGGATTTCGGAAAGTATATTGGAAAAGCCCGGTAAACTGACTGCGGCAGAATATGAAGAAATGAAACGCCATGCCATTTATGGTTATGAATTACTTAAAAATATCCCTGGAATCCCACCATCGATTGCATTGACAGCCCTTCAGCACCATGAGCGGGAAGATGGGAAAGGCTATCCACTTGGTCTGATGGGGAATGATATCCATCCTCATTCGAAAATTGTCGCAATAGCCGATGTATTCCATGCAATGTCTTCAAATCGTGTATATCATCAGGCCATGCCGTTTTATAAGGTGATTGAGCAAATGAACAGCGATATGTTCGGTAAATTCAATCCAGAAATACTGCTGGAGTTTGTAAACCGATTAATGTCCACTTTGGTCGGAAAAGAAGTCACGCTTACCAATGGACGGAACGGCACGATCATCATGATCAATCCATACGATCCCCTTAAAGTCCTATTGAAAACCAGTTCAGGGATCATGGATTTGCGAATGGAAAAAGAATGGCAGATTGAACGAATCATCGGTTAATGAAAAAGAGCCCGATTATAAAAACTCGGGCTTTTCGTCATTCTGCTTTACTGAATCGAAGTAAGTTTTGAGCATCACTTTATTTTCGCTGAAGTCTGCAATCGTATATTGATCAAGGACCTTTAAAAAAGCATCCAAGGCATTATTAAGGACAAATTTCAATGAACAAACGGGAGAAATCACACAGTTATCGTGATCTTTAAAACATTCCACTAAATAAAAATCTTCTTCGGTTCTCCGTACCAGTTCCCCTACATTTATATCAGCAGGTGATTTTGCAAGCCGGAAACCGCCATTTCTTCCACGTATCGTCTCAATATAGCCTAATTTACCTAGATTATGAACAATCTTCATCAAGTGATTTTTAGACAGTTGGTAAACTTCAGATATCTCTTTAATATTTGACAATTTGCTTTGGTCGTGGGAAGCCAGGTAAATCAACACTCTAAGTGAGTAATCGGAATAACTCGTCAACCTCATGTTTATCGCCTCACATTCTATCCCCATTAGACTATATCATAAATGTGAACATTTTATAAACATGAAAACTTATTATTTAAAAAGATGTATAAAAAATATTGCTTTTAATGCATTTAAGTTCTAATATAAACATGTATTTAAAATACTTGTTTATGAAGAGGGGTTTACCTATGCTATCCCAGAAAACTATCGATGTTATCAAATCAACTGTACCCGTATTAGAAGTGCATGGTGCAACTATCACAACTGTATTCTATAAAAATCTTTTCGAAGCACATCCTGAATTGTTAAATGTCTTTAATCACGCCAATCAAAAAAAGGGGCGCCAGCAAACTGCACTTGCCAACACGGTTTTGGCAGCGGCTAAACATATAGATCAACTTGAAACGATCTTACCTGCCGTGAAGCAAATAGCACAAAAACACAGAAGCCTTGCAGTTAAAGCTGAACATTATCCCATTGTTGGAGAATATCTATTAGGTGCAATCAAGGAAGTGTTACAAGATTCGGCTACAGAAGAGATCCTCCAAGCTTGGGGAGAGGCCTATGGAGTCATTGCAGGTGTTTTCATTAGCATCGAAAAGGAAATGTACGATCAAGCTTCCAATCAGGTCGGCGGATGGTCTGATTTCAAACGATTCACAGTGGTGGAAAAAGTACGGGAAAGTGACGTAATCTCTTCCTTTTATTTAAAGCCAGCAAATGGAGACAAGGTTCCATCATTTCTTCCTGGACAATATATTACCGTTCGCATCGAGATACCAGGTGAACGCTATTTATTCAACCGTCAGTATAGTTTGTCTGATGTTCCGGGAAAAGATTACTTCCGGATTTCCGTTAAAAAAGAAAAGCCTGGAACCTCTCCTGATGGAAGGGTCTCTAACTACTTGCATGAATCCATTCAGATGGGTGACAGTATAGACGTAACGGCTCCTGCAGGTGATTTCACCATTGATTTAGGAAAACGAACTCCGGCAGTATTCTTGAGCGGAGGCGTTGGCATAACGCCTTTCATGAGTATGGTTCATGCAGTAGCTGAACAAGCACCTGAGCGTGATGTCCAATTCATTCACGCATCCGATAATGGCAATTTACAGCCGTTCAGAACGGAACTGACGGATCTAACGCACAAGCTTGCCAGCTATCATTTATCCTTTGTCTTTAAAAATCCGAGTGAGGATGATAAGAACCTGCCGAATTTTGTAAAGCAAGGGTATGTCGATAAGGAATTATTGAGCAGTATTGTTAAACCTGAAGCTGATTATTATGTGTGCGGCCCTGTGCCTTTCATGAAGGCCATCATCACTTACTTGAAAGAGCTTGGGGTAGATACGGATAAAATTCACTATGAATTCTTCGGCCCAGCCATGGCACTATAAGGTCCATTCATCGAAGGAATGTTATTGACATCAAGAAGATAATTTTGCATACTATATTAAAACAATGAACGTTGAGAGAAGATTAGTATGCGAGAATCACTGTGACAGAGAGCGGCGTCAATTGCTGGAAGACCCGCGACAGGAAAGCGCAGAACCTGCTTCTTGAGTCCTATGCAAAACATAGGCGCAAACCCTGGCGTTATCAGGCAAAGTGGAATGCATGAACTTGCATTCAATGAAGGTGGTACCACGGAGAGCAGCCCTTTTCGTCCTTATTTCGAGGATGAAAAGGGCTTTTTTTCATGTCTTAGATATTTATTGGAGGAAGTAATCGATGGAAAAGAAACGGATCGTTGTAAAGATAGGAAGTAGTTCTTTGACCAACACACAAGGTGAAATCGACCAGAATAAATTTTCCGATCATATCCAGGCAGTGGCAGCATTAAGGAAAGCGGGCCATGAAGTTGTCCTTGTTTCATCAGGTGCTGTAGCGACAGGTTTTCGCAAGCTTGGCTACCCGACGAGACCTGTCACTCTCAAAGGAAAGCAAGCTGCTGCAGCTGTAGGTCAAAGTCTATTGATTCAATCGTATATGGAACAATTAGGGCATTTTGGAATCGTTCCGGCGCAGATTTTATTAACAAGGAAAGATTTCTCGAAAAAAGATAGATATAAAAATGCATATGCCACATTGATGGAATTGCTTGAACGCGGCATCCTTCCGATTATAAATGAAAATGATACAGTATCGGTCGAGGAGTTGACTTTTGGTGATAATGATATGCTATCAGCCTTAGTAAGCGGGCTGGTCCACGCGACCAACTTGATCATATTAACGGACATTAATGGGCTTTATGATTCCAATCCACAGACAAATCCAGGGGCTAAACGATTTGAAAAGCTATCCGAAATAACGGAGGATTTATTGCAAATGGCAGAAGGTGCAGGATCCAATGTCGGAACCGGTGGGATGAAATCGAAGCTGATTGCAGCGCAAACTGCATTGTCTCTAGGGGTGAAAGTATTCATCGGTTCTGGTTTGGGGAGTGATAAACTTCTAACAATCCTTGAAGGCAATGGTGATGGCACGTATATTGGGAATGATGTCTTGACGACGGTAACGAAAAACAAACAATGGATATCCCTTCATTCACAAGTATCCGGGAAAATTTTCGTTGATGAAGGTGCCGAAAGGGCCTTAGTTTCAAATGGCAGCAGTCTGCTGCCAGCTGGAATTTATGAAATTAAAGGAGTCTTCAATAAGGGTGATGTTGTCGAAGTCTTTGGTGCAAATGGATTATTAGGGCGGGGTGAGGTCCTTTATTCCGACGAAGAATTAAAACAGGCGATGGGAAAGAGGACATCCGAGCTTATAATCACTTCCATAGAAGTTATCCATCGCGATAAATGGGTGAAAGCATAAAAAATCAATTTCAAGAAAAAGGGGGAATTTGGAAATGAGTGAAGTGACGGTGAAAGGAAAGGCAGCCCAAAAAGCCAGTTATCAGCTAATCGGTTTGAGTACGGAAAAGAAGAATGAGGCACTTGGGAAAATTGCTAAACAACTTATTATTGATAAAGATTTTTTGATAAAGGAAAACCAAAAGGATCTGGAAGATGGCAGGAAAAAAGGCATCAGCGAGTCTATATTAGATCGAATTATGTTGAATGTTAACCGTATTGATGACATGGCAGCGGCCATTATGCTTTTAATCGATTTAAATGATCCGATTGGGGAACAATTGGAGACGATCGAAAAAGAGAATGGTTTATTGATTAAAAAGCAACGGGTGCCGATCGGGGTAATCGGGATGATTTATGAAGCAAGGCCTAACGTGACCATCGATGCAGCTACATTATCCTTGAAAACGGGGAATGCTGTCCTATTAAGAGGCAGCTCGTCAGCCAAATACTCCAATATGGCACTAGTTTCTTCCATTCATAAAGCATTAGAGAATACGGAAATCCCTGTAGAAGCTGTTCAGTTGATCGAGGATACGAGTCGTGAAACAGCTAAGGAACTTTTTCATCTTAATGAGTATTTAGATGTTTTGATTCCGCGCGGCGGAAAGAATTTAATTGAAACGGTCATTAAGGAGTCCACTGTTCCCGTCCTTGAAACAGGAGCAGGCAATTGCCATATCTTCATCGATCAGACCGCAGATATCACGATGGTCGAGAAAATTGTCTTAAACGGTAAAACTCAGCGCCCATCCGTATGCAATGCTATTGAGGGGCTTCTAATCCATGAAGAATGGTTTAAAGAAAATGGAATGCGTATTCTGGAACTCCTGGACGAAAAGGGGATTGAATTATATGGAGATGAAGCGGTGTGCAGCTCCTTTCCGAGAGCGAAAACGGCTACGGAGGAAGATTGGTCAACTGAGTACCTGGCTTTAAAAATCAGCGTGAAAACTGTAAAAGGTGTATCCGATGCCATTGATCACATAAACCGATACGGTTCAAAGCATTCTGAAGCAATCCTAACGAGAGATGAACAAAACGCTTCCGCATTTTTGAATAAAGTAGATGCCGCAGCAGTTTATCACAATGCTTCCACCCGTTTTACCGATGGCTTTGAATTCGGTTATGGCGCAGAAATCGGCATTTCCACACAAAAGCTGCATGCACGTGGACCAATGGGGTTACCGGCCTTAACATCAAGCAAGTACTTCATATACGGCCAGGGGCAAATCCGGGAATGAAATTCATTTATTCCATGAAAGGTTATTAAAGCTCAATTAAGGGTATTGTACAATACATTACTTTTAAAGGAGCAGATACCATGGACAAGAGGTTTATAGCAATATATGAAAATGAAAATGAAGCGACTTCAGCAGTCAAAAATTTAAAGGAACAAGGATATACATCCGATCAAATATCAGTAGTGGCAAAAAACATCGATAAATTACCAACTGAAGCCGAGGAAGTCAGCCCGGCAAAAACTGATGGATTAGTAGCTGGGGCAGCAGCCGGCGGAGCTGTCGGATTGACAGGCCTGCTTATTGGAATGAGTGCATTAGCCGTACCAGGAATTGGTCCGATATTGGCAGCAGGACCGATTTTCACCACTTTTGGCGGAGCCGCAGCCGGGGCAGCATCGGGAGCAGGCGGATTGAGGAAGCCATTATTGGATCTTGGACTGGAGGAAGCCGAAGTCGATCAATATATGGAGGATATTAAAGCAGGGAAAATCCTTGTCATAGCCGATCCTTTTTAAGTTCGCAAGTAAAACCACCTTGAACGAACAGACTTACGATGTTTGACAACTAAACTCAATAAAAACTCAAAATTAAACAGGTCTTATTTATTGAAAAACCCCGTTCAGGATTTCTTGGACGGGGTTAATCTGTTTGTAGGCTAACTTTATTGTCACTAACGATAAAATCAAAAGGAATTCCACATTGGTATGAAGAATAAAGGAATATAGTCCTATTAGCGGGGAAGGGAGGGGAATTATGGTGAAAAAGTAGAAGCTGATGCCACTTTAAGAAATTATAGATGATTTTATTCATGATGATTTTCCCCTTGAGAATCATTATACTGATGATAATGTTAAAAAGCGTTTTTCAGTGATGAAAAGCAAGTATTATTGAGAAGAATTGAATGACCATTCTTTTTGTGATATTTAATACCAATCGAAATCCATGTGATGAAAAAACCCACGATAACAGGGTTTTTTATTTTTCAAAGTGAATGATGGAATATCTTAATAAAACGGGTAATTAATCTCAAGCGTACTTAAGGCATTTACTTTTCATATTCCGGCTTTGAATGAAATACTTTGGGGCATCCTTAGCTAACTCGAATTTATCAAGTCCCTGTATGACCAGGGCCTTGTGCTTATATCCAATAACTAAAATGATTTTACGCTGGAGGTGGGTGTTTTGATAAAAATAAAACTCGTTGTTCCTCGAAAAGGGTATATTACGGACGCTTTTGAAAGATTTGAGGAATTCAACAAGTTGGAAGCATCGGAAAACAATGATAACGGATCGGTGAAGTTTGTATTAGAGGAGGTAGTTGAGGATGCCGATAAGATTGGGAAGCTGAAGCTTGATGCTGATGTAATCATCTCAAGGGGATTAATCACGAAACTTTTAAAAGAAAGCAATGAATTCATTCCAATCGTTGATATACCAGTACAAGGTATTGATCTCATTCGTTCCCTGTATGATTGCAAGGCTCGTTTTGGCAGTAAAAAAGTGGCTGTCATAGGTGCGTTAAATATGATTTATGGTGTTGAAAACCTTTCAGATATCGTTGATTTGCCAATTCAGTCCTATATATTAAATGATATCGAGTCCTCAGTCAGTTTAGTGGATTTAGCAGCCAGAGATGGCTGTGAAGTTGTGTTAAGTGGTTTAAGTACATGTAAATATGCCGAAGAAATAGGGTTGGGAGCCATTCTGGTTGATACTGGAAAGGAATCATTTCGGCAGGCGTTGATTGAGGCGAAGCGAGTAGCTCTTGTCAGCAGAAGGGAACAGGAGAAGACCAAGCGTTACCAAACGATTCTTAATTATGCTTATGAAGGGGTTATTGCTATAGATTTAAAGGGACAAATATCCGTATTTAATACGGCGGCTCAGGAGATTTTGTCCATTGCCAAAGGGAGCTTAATTGGAAATTCTATATACGATATAATAAAGCCCGGGAAATTTCGTAATATGCTTTTAAGCGACGATGAATACGAAAAAGATACGGTTGCTTACCAATCTATTCAATTATCTGTAAAAAAAGTTGGGATATTTTTAAAAGGTAAAAAAGTGGGGGATATGGTCGCCTTTCAAGATGTTACCCGCATTCAGGAGATGGAAGGGAAGTTCTTTAGAAAGCTTCATTCACGCGGACATGTGGCGAAGTACACATTTGATGATATATTGTATCGGAGTTCGGAAATCAAGAGGACGATTGAAACGGCTCAACGTTATAGTGAAGTAGATTCAAACATTCTTATAATTGGAGAAACTGGAACGGGCAAGGAAATATTCGCCCAAAGCATACATAATCATAGCAACCGTAAAAATAACCCGTTTGTAGCCATTAATTGCGCAGCCCTTCCCGAAAATCTATTGGAAAGTGAGCTTTTCGGATATGCAGAAGGAGCTTTCACGGGAGCCATGAAAGGCGGAAAGCAAGGATTTTTTGAACTGGCCCATAGAGGTACGATTTTTTTAGATGAAATAGGAGAAATCTCCCCAAAAATGCAAAGCCGGCTGCTACGTGTCCTGCAGGAGCGGGAAATCATGCGCATCGGAGATGATAAAGTAATTCCGGTTGATGTGAGAATTGTGTCGGCTACGAACAAAGACCTTATGCAAATGGTAAAAAGTAATGACTTTCGGGAGGATCTGTATTATCGCTTGAGTGTGCTGGACCTTGTATTGCCTCCTCTTCGGGAACGCAGAGAAGATATTCCGTTATTGGTGAATGCTTTTATTCGGAAGAGTCATTCGGATCAAAAACAAATCAAGATTACGGATAGTGCCATGAAAAAGCTGAGTGAAGGGAATTGGGAGGGGAATATTCGCCAATTACAAAATTTTTGTGAGCGATTATGTGCTCTTTATAAGAACAAGTTAATTGATGTGTACGATATCGAAATGTATTTTCCGAATAGAAGTAAAAAGAAAATACCGCTGTCGCAACAAGACGGAGAGAGCGATATGTCACCTGGAATACATTTATCCGAGCGTGAAAGAATTGTTCAAACGTTAATAAAGGTGAATTTTAATAAAGGAAAAGCTGCCTTTGAGTTAGGCATGAGTCGCACGACATTATGGAGAAAGATGAAAAACTTGAATATTGAAACAAATTGAAACGTAATGAAACAAATTAATTCATTTTGAAACAATTTGTTTACTTTATTTATGTCTTAATTTGAGAACTAATTCGCTTCTTTCTTAAATAAACGGATGTTTTTTATGTTGGCACAATAATTGTATATAAACAATGGAGTAGAACAGATTTTTCCTTCAAGGTTAACATGAAAGGTTGGTGGGAATGTGAGTCATTTAGTGTATATTCCTCAAGATATTGAGAAGGAGGGGAAAAGTTATTTAGTAGAAAAAGGCTTTAAGATTAAAGTAGGGTCTGATCTGTCGCAAGAAATTCTTATGGAAGAAATCAAGGGTTGTGATGCAGTATTAACGAGATCAACGGCTGTAATAAATAGAGAAGTTATTACAGCAGCTGAAAACCTCAAAGTAATAGCTAAGTATGGAGTGGGCTTGGACAATATCGATATCGAAGCCGCTACAGAGCGGGGCATTTATGTAACAAATACCCCAGAGGCGAATGCGAATTCTGTAGCTGAACATGTAATGGCATTAATTTTATCATTGTCCAAAAACTTAAGTTTGGCTGATAAAGAGCTGCGCAGCGGGAATTTTGCTATCCGTAATCAACTTTTTGGCATGGACTTGGAAGGCAAGACTTTGGGGATTATTGGACTGGGGAGAATCGGTAGAATACTGGCAAAAAAGGCTTCCGAAGGCTTCGATATGAAAGTGATTGGCTACGACCCCTATGTTACAGCCAGCCCGAATTCTGATCTGGAGATAGCAACAGATTTAGAATGGGTATTCAGAAACTCTGATGTTATTAGTCTACATCTGCCGTTAACGAAAACAACAAAAGGAATAATAGGAAGCCGTGAGTTTTCCTGGATGAAACCTTCCTCCTTTTTTGTAAACGCTTCCAGGGGCGGTGTGGTGAAGGAAATTGATTTAGTAAACGCTTTGCAAGCGGGCGAGATTGCCGGCGCTGGAATAGACGTATTTGAAGTTGAACCTCCTGATAAATGGAATCCCCTTTTTAAATTGGGTAATGTGATTGTCAGTCCTCATAATGCGGCATTGACGAAGGAAGGTTCGATACGAATGGCTGTACATGCAGCAATGCAAGTGGAACAAGTTCTTACTGGCGTGAAACCGAACTGGGCTGTAAATGAGCCCTTAACTAAAGGGGTGTCAATGTAATAATACAGCGGTAATTATCTGTTTTTTCTGATAAATAAGGTTTGAAAGATTCGAGTTTCGCATTTGTTGATAAGGATGGTGAACAAATGAAGAAAATAATCTATGTGATAAGTGCAATACCGGCACTTGGCTCAATTCAATTCGGCTGGAAGAGAAAAAACAAATTTCCGGATTGGAAAAACTTATTAAATGATAGTGGGAATGAGTTCAATTAATATAATCATAAATTACTAGACAAACACGTACTTGAAAGCGGGAGGCTTGATTATGAAAGTCAGTGGAGGAAGAGCAGTAGTAGAAGTAATGGCAATAGAAGGGGTAAAAAAAGCTTTTTGTGTACCAGGTGAAAGTTATCTTAGTGTAATGGATGCACTATATCAACATCCTGAAATAGAACTTATTTCCGCCAGGCATGAAGGAGGTGCCTCTTTTATGGCGGAAGGGTATGCCAAGGCTTCAGGGGAGGTAGGAGTTTGTATGGCAACGCGTGGAGTGGGGGCTACAAACTTAGCTATCGGCATTCATACTGCTGCTCAAGATTCAACCCCTTTGGTTGCGCTTATTGGCCAAGTCGAACGCCCTTTTAAAGAGAAGGAAGCATTTCAGGAAGTGAATTTGACGGGTTTTTTCAGTCATTTATGTAAATGGACGGTAGAGATCGATAGTGTGGAAAGAATTCCGGAATTATTGCAACGGGCTTTCCATATTGCGCGATCGGGTCGTCCGGGCCCTGTATTAGTGGCTTTGCCGCATGACATGTTAGAAGATGAGGCAGAGTTGAACATTAATCCTTCTTATCGCTCGCTTCCTCCTCAACCACATATGGAAGATGTGAAGCAGGCGATGGATACGATACGAAACGCGGAGAGCCCCGTATTGATTGCAGGCGGAGGTGTGATTCATGCTAAGGCCAACAGGCTGCTTGTACAATTTGTGGAGACAATGAAACTTCCTGTCGTTACAGCTTTCCGTCGATTTGACGCGTTTCCGAACTCACACCCTAGCTATGCAGGATGGCTTGGGTTTGGGACACCTCAATATTTACTTGATGCAATCCGTGATGCAGATGTAGTTTTGGCATTAGGGACACGATTCTCTCAAGTAGGAACCCAAGATTACACCTTGCTTTCTAAAAATACAAAACTGATCCATGTGGATATTTGTCCGGAAATTTTTGGTAAAGTGTATGCTCCTTCCCTTGCCATTGAAGCAGATGCCAAGAGCTTCTTGGAACAAGCACTGCTAACGCCAGAATCAGAATCATTTATTTCAAGCGAGGATCATTTGAAGGAATTGCACGATAAATATATGGAATTTTCTGAACCCAAGGCCGACTATACAGAAGATTTCGTGGATATGGACGGATTGATGCATGATCTTGCCGTCGGTCTGCCGAAGGATACCATCATTACAAATGATGCAGGAAACTTTTTTGGGTGGCTATCCAGATATTATCGTTTTGAACAAGAAAACACATACGTGGGGCCAACGTCGGGTGCGATGGGATATGGACTGCCTGCTGCTATTGGGGCAAAGCTGGCGCAGCCTCACAAACATGTTGTTTCTATTTCAGGAGACGGCGGCTTTATGATGACTCTCCAAGAGATTGAAACCGCTGTACGGTATAAAATTCCGACTATATCAATTGTTGTGAACAACAATATTTACGGAACAATTCGTGTACATCAAGAAAGGCATTTTCCAAATCGGGTCGTTGGAACTGACTTGTCTAATCCTGATTTTGCTGAATTGGCGCGCTTATTTGGAGCACATGGTGAAAAGGTTGAAAAAAATAGTGATTTTGCGCCAGCGCTGCAAAGGGCGATTGCTTCAGGGCTGCCTGCTGTAATCGAAGTTGCAGTCAATCCAAAGATTCTATCTGTAGGCCAAGACAAGAAGGAAGTCCACGAAAAGCTAGTGTCGAACAATTAACATTTGAAGTTAGCAGGAACCAATAAAATGAAAGTATTAAGGGAGGTTTCATAGTTGTTAAAACCATATTTAGTTGTGGAATGGAATGATACGGAAACAGATGCTAAAGGCTGGCTGGTCGTCCATAATTTTGTCAAAGGTTACACAGGCGGCGGTACTAGAATGCACCCAACGGTTACAAGAGAAGAGGTCGAGAGGTTGGCCGAGGCTATGGCTTATAAGTATGTAGCCTGTAAGTCTGAGACGACTGGCGGTTGTAAAGCGGGCATTGCCTATGATTATAAAGCGCCAGACGCATATGCAGTGTTAAGGAGATTTCTGATTGCCATGATGCCTTATATAGATATAGGGGTATCGTTAGGCAGTGATTTAGGTACCAAATATGAAGATGTGCTCAAAATATTTAATGAATTTGGCATTGATATCCCCCTAACGAAATCAATGAAGCAGAATCCGAATGTTCTGCAAGGGATAAAAGACTTCGATGAACTGCTGACGACAAAAATCGACGGGTTGTTTTTAAACGATGTCGTAACAGGCTATGGTGTGGCTTTTTCCGCAGATGAGGCATGGAAATTTAAAAGCGGAAAAGGTGGAGCGAGAGTTGTCATTCAAGGATTCGGCTGTGTAGGGGCAAGCTGCGCATTGAAAATGTCCCAGTTAGGTTATAAAGTTGTGGGAATTTCCGATGCAGCCCTTTTGGTTACGTGTGAAGAAGGATTAGATGTCCAAAAGCTTATTGATCATAAGAATATGTACGGGGAAATGGATAAAGCCTTTTTTGAACCGCATTATGATGTAAGGCCAAACACGGAATGGCTCGACATAGATTGCGACATTTTAATTCCGTCCGCATTGGAGGATGTCATCCACATATCCAATGCCAAAAGCGTAAAAGCGAGCTTGATCGTTGAGGCGGCGAACATTCCCCTTTCTTCCGAGGGAGATGAAATCATAAAACAGAGAGGAATAGATGTTGTCAATGATTTCGTTGCCAACCTTGGGGCGATAAGATTTTATGATGTGGTTATTTTCGGACTAGTTAAACCAAATCCACAAGCTGTCGTTGATGATATAGAAAAACTATGCAGGAAAAATACGTATCATTTGTTTACACAAGCTAAAAAACAAAAAAAATATCAAAGAGAAGTAGCTTATGAAATATTTAAACCGACAATCAGCGACCTTCCAGAATATGCAGTGCCTTCCGAAGCGTTATCGTGAAAATCTCGTTAACTTGTGTCAATCATAAAAGTGTTCAGGCAGTTTATCGATCAGAAACGGGGGGGACTTCATGCAAACAGAACATGAAAATCAGCCAAAAGAATTACAGCGTTCAATGAAGAGCAGACATTTATTCATGCTCTCCTTAGGTGGGGTAATTGGTACAGGTCTTTTCCTGGGCTCAGGATATGCAATCGGTGAAGCTGGACCCTTAGGAGCGATTGTTGCCTATTTGGTCGGTGGTTTATTAATGTACTTGGCAATGATTTGTCTCGGTGAATTATCGGTAGTGATGCCGGTATCCGGATCCTTTCAGGTCCATGCAACGAAATTTATCGGTCCCGCCACTGGATTTGTCATTGGCTGGATTTACTGGCTGAGCTGGGCTCTTTACGTAGGCCTGGAATTTGTAGCGGCAGGTTTGCTCATGACTAGATGGTTTCCCGATACACCAGTATGGATATGGTGTGTGATATTTACGGTACTTTTATTCACTATAAACGCATTAACAACGAGAAGTTTCGCTGAGACAGAGTATTGGTTCTCCGGGATTAAAGTACTAGCCGTCATACTATTCATAATTATCGGTGCTGCAGCGATGTTTGGATTGATTCATATGGAGGATGCACAACCTGCCCCGTTCTTTTCCAATTTTATAGGAGATGGGCTATTCCCTACAGGATTCACGGGTGTGTTCATATCGATGATGACAGTTGTGTATGCTTTCCAGGGATCGGAAATCATGGGTGTTGCAGCAGGAGAGACGGAAAACCCGCAAAAAAGCATTCCTAGAGCGATTCGAAATATCGTAATACGTGTACTGCTTTTCTATGTACTAGCAATCTTTGTTCTATCGGCAATCGTTCCGTGGAAAGAAGTTGGGGTACTGGAAAGCCCATTTGTTACCGTGTTTGAAATGGTAGGCATTCCTTATGCAGCTGACATTATGAATTTCGTAATTTTGACGGCGGTCCTCTCTGTAGGAAACACGGGTCTGTTTGCTTGTACAAGGATCCTTTTCTCCCTTTCTCAAAACGGTATGGCACATTCTTCATTTGGAAAGCTCAATCGGCGCGGTGTACCTATGAACGCCTTACTCGTCACGATGGTCTTTGCCTTGCTGTCTTTACTTACTAGTGTAGTAGCGGAAGAAACGTTATTCGTTGTACTACTTTCCATAAGCGGGGTTGGAGGGGTGCTTACTTGGATGGCGATTGCGTTCGCACAGTACAGATTCCGTAAGCAGTATATCAGAGCAGGCGGAAAGGTTGAAAATCTGAAGTTTAGAGTACCTTTTTTCCCGTTTGCCCCGATTCTTTGCATCATTATGTGTCTTGGTATTTTCGTGTTCACCGCTTATGATCCGACACAGCGAACTTCGTTGTATTGGGGATTAGGTTTCGTCGTTGCTTGCTATATATTTTACTATTTTAGATATGCGAGAAGGAAAGTGGAGGTGCCAGCCTTAACAAATGAACAGCCCAACGATTTTATTCAATGAGATTATTCTTAATATGCCAGACTAAAGAAAACGTTCGGGTATGCAGGAATCGTTGAAGTATCCATTTAGAAGTTTCCGGTTATAAGCAAACCTATTATTTAAAAGTAGAAAAATAGAATACGGAGGAAATCGTATGCGTTACTTAAATTATATTAATGGAAAATGGAAAGAACCCACTACAGGGGAGTATAAGGAAAATCTTAGTCCCCATAATGGTGAAAATTTAGGGGATTTTCCATCAAGTGCCGCGGCTGATTTACATGATGCAGTGGCAGCCGCAAAAAATTCATTTCCTGACTGGAAAAAGCTGTCGTTTCAGCAACGGGCTTCATACTTGCAGAAAGCAGCTGATATTTTGAAAAAGAATATTCAGGAAGTGGGTCAAGATTTGATAAAGGAAGAAGGGAAAACATTCTTGGAAGGGATGGGGGAAGCCAATCGTGCTGCCAGCATACTTGAATATTATGCTGCTGAAGCCCGGCAGCCAATCGGGGAAGTAATTCCTTCAGCAAATGCCAATACATTTTTATACACTATCCGAACCCCGCTAGGTCCGGTGGGGTTGATTACACCATGGAACTTTCCTATCGCCATCCCTGTATGGAAATTGGCGCCGGCCCTGATTTACGGGAATACAGTCGTGATTAAGCCGGCTGATCTTACACCTAAGTCGGTCTATCATGTGATAAAAGCATTTGATGAGGCGGGTCTTCCGCCTGGTGTCATCAATTGTGTATTCGGAAGGGGTTCCGTCATTGGTGCTGCGTTAGTGGAACATCCGGATGTGAAGGCCATATCTTTTACCGGCTCGAATCAAGTAGGTCAGCAAATTCAAAAACAAGCCATTGAGCATGGAAAGAAAGTGCAAGCGGAAATGGGAGGGAAAAACCCGCTTGTCGTCCTCGCCGATGCTGATCTTGAAAAAGCAGTGGAAATAGCTATAGGCGGAGCTTTTAAATCCACAGGGCAAAAATGCACAGCCACTAGCCGGGTGATTGTGGAAGAAGGAATTTATGAAGTATTTAGGGAACGACTTGTCGCGCGTACGAAAGAACTAAAAGTGGGCGACCCGTTCAAAGAAGAAACATATATCGGTCCCGCTGTATCTAGATCACAACGCGATGGCGTGCTTGAAATGATCGATGTTGGGAAATCAGAAGCTACGCTGTTGTGTGGAGGGGAGATTCCGGCAGAAGAAGAATTGGCGAACGGTTTTTATGTCCGGCCGGCTATCTTTGAAAATGTTCCACAACATGCCCGCATTGCACGTGAAGAAATCTTCGGACCAGTCATCGCACTTTTTAAGGCCGGAAATTATGAGGAAGCAGTTAAGATGGCAAATGATACAGAGTATGGATTGAGCGCAGCAATTTGTACAAACAATTTAACGTTGGCTCAACGGTTTATTGAAGATGTGGAGGTGGGTCTTGTTCATGTCAATTCGGAAACAGCAGGAACCGAACCGCAAATGCCATTTGGCGGATGTAAAAATTCAAGTGCAGGCAGCCGTGAACAAGGGAAGAGTGCCGTTGAATTCTATACAGAGGTCAAGACAGTCTATATGGATCGGGTATAACTGAAATGGTACCAAGCATTTTTTAAACTTTTAAATTAGATGATAATCTGGAGGGATTTTCAATATGTCTATTAAAGAAAATGTACAGTTCAGCCCTACACTCCCTTATTCACGGTATGTCGAACCAGAGGTATTCAATGAAGAAAGAAAAAAAATCTTTAGAAAGAGTTGGATATTAGCTGGCCATGCAAGCCAAGTTGAAAAAGTAGGCGATTTCATGACAATAGACATCGCCGGAGAGCCTATTATCGTTTCCCACGGTACTGATGGTGAACTGCGTGCTTTTTACAATATTTGCCCTCATCGCGGAATGAAAGTGGAAAACTCCGATAAAGGAAATAAGAAAATTTTACAATGCGGATACCATGGATGGACGTTCAAATTAGATGGAAGTGTGCATAGAGCTCCTAATTTTAAAACGAATGAACTGGGAACACACAGCTGTATGAAATCCATTCGCTTAGAAGTTCAGAATGCTATGATATTTGTCAATATAGATAAAAATGCACCTTCTATGGCAGAAGCATATCAGGAATTTTTAGAGGAAATGAAAGAGTATCCCTTCTTTGATTCACTTAAACTAGTTAGGGAAACCAGGCGTGTAGTAAAAGCTAATTGGAAAGCCGTTGTTGACAATTACCTTGAATGTGATCATTGTTCCATTGCTCATCCTGGTTTTGCAAAATCCTTTGATTTATCAAACTTTTGCACAACGACACACGACAAATTCACCTATCAATATATGACAGCAAGTAAGAATGGCGAAGGTGATCAAGCGCGTTTTTATTGGGTTTGGCCAAATATGATGATTAACGTTTATCCAGGAGACGGGAATGTGAATACCATCCAAGTAATTCCTGTTGATGCCGTGACGTCGTTAGGTATTTATCGTGATTATTCCCTCAATGAAAAAACAACCATAGAAAAAGAAGAATATTTTAAATTTGTTGATCAAGTACGGCAGGAAGATTTTGAACTGGTGGAAAAACTGCAAAAAGGATTAAGTTCCGAGGCATTTACAAATGGTATCTTTTCTCCAACTGAACATGCTGCAGTCTATTTTCATGAACTTATTGATAAAAAGCTCCAGACTAACAACTGAGCTGCCAAATGGAATGCACTTAATAAAGAAACGTGATACAGAGAATTCTTGAATTTAATAGCCTAAGCAACCAACCAGTGTGATTCGGCAGTTTAGCGGATCACACTGGTTGAGTTGTTTTTTAGTGCTGAGTTTTTTGCTTATTCCAACCGTCATTATTCCGGGTGTGAGGATTTGTTCTTCCATTGTTGTTCTTCAGCAAGAAACTCCAAAAAAACATTCATGGCAGTAAGCGGATGCTCATTTACTCTTTTAAAGTAATTACTTTTTTTGGCATCTGTTAAATAGCTGCTTTTTTTGATTCTATCCAACATATATTTTTGACTCATTTTCACTATTTCTTTTTGGTTGTGTTTGTTTTCTTTTAATAAGGCAAATCCTACAGCTCCCACCAATGCATAGATTCCAAGTGCGATTTTCGAGATGGGTAAAGATTCGTTCTTAAATAAAAGGAAAAAAAGATTAATGATGGAAAAGCCTATCATCACCGTCGAAAAAAAACCGTATTTCATATTTTTCTTCAACAAGGGGGACAAATTTGATTGAAGTTGTTCGATTTCGGCTTGCATGAAACTCGGTATATTATTTATTTTAATATTCATTGTATCCTCCTTAATATTGTTCAAAAATGGCACTGAGAAATCGTACCTATTCAATGAAACAGGAAAAGGAACCTAATACTATATATCTTATCGTTTGGAAACGTGTTTGTCATTTAATATAACCCTTGGACTCTTTTAAAGGGAAAAGTACAAGCAGTGATGTGAATAAGAATGCCATTTATACTTTGATAACCCAGTTAGACAGCGTTATAGCAGTATGTTGCCTTAATATACTAACAATGGTATTAATGATGAATGAATTATGGTAAAATAGTCCTCAAATGGAAGATATATTTTTCGTTTTTTGATTATTAATAGTTATGGATGGCCTTGCTGCGCCTTTTTTTGTCATAAATACGTGACTATTGTGGTATTTAGTACTTTTAAATCGAGTTTTGGAACAAATCAATATATAATTAGAAAGCGAGATATTAGATTCAAAGATTAAGGAGGGACATGAAATGATGGAATGGGCTCTGATCATTTTGTTTGCTGCCGCAGTATTACTGTTCATTTTATCGTTTATTAAAAAGGATTCTGCAAAAGTGGACAGTCAATTGGAACAGCTTGCTATCACTTTTGGAGATGAAATGAATGTATTACAGGAAAAAATCAGGAACATCGAGATAGATGCTGAAATTACGGTGCAAGAGGCAGGCGTTCTAGCCATGACTTCCGAAAAGCGGAACTTGTTGCGTGAAGTACTCGATCTACATAAGCGAGGCTATTCATTTGAAAGCATCGCACTGAAGACAAAACAACCGGAAGAAGAAATTGAAAGCATGCTTACTCCTTACATAAAAACGAAGAATGAAAGGAGAAATGTGGCCAATGACATCTAAATCAATGCGCAGCTTTGCCGGAGGCCTTGTTGTTGCAGCAGGCTTATGCGGTGCAGTGTACTTCTTTGGTCCAGGAGAAGCGACCGGCACATCAGAGAAACTATCAGAAGATGAAATAAAAGAGTCTCTGGCTTCAGAAGGGTATGTCATACATTCCGAAAAAGAATGGGAAGATCAGATTGCTGAAGCACAGTCGGTTAAAGATAAAGCTGAAGCGGAAAAAGAAACGGTAAAAGAACCAACAGAAAAAATCACATACCGTACAGTTCTTACTGTGTCTAAAGGCTCGACAAGCATCGATGTGGGTAAAAACCTACAAAGGGCAAAAGTCATTAAAAATGCCAATGAGTTTTCTGACGCGGTTGAAAAGAAAGGCAAGGCCAACGGGTTACGACCTGGAACATATGTGGTGGATAGTGCGATGACGACGGAAAAAATAATTTCCATCATATTTAAATGAACATAAAAACGACCATCGAAAAGAGGGTCGTTTCAGACTGTAGACAAACTCGATGAAAATCGAGTTTGTCTACAGTTTTTTTATGGTTTATACAATGAACGTTGCCTCCAGGCATTCGCTTTTCCAGCAGGAGTCTCGAACACCCGCGCCAATCAACTTTGTTTTAAAATTTAGATAGAACCCCTTATGTCGACAAATGGGGTTCAAATGCTTTCACGCCGAACATGATTTAAAAGAAAACTTGGTTATCCTTCATATTTTTTTGTTTATACGGATGAAACCCTCTTTAGATTAAAGAAATTTGCAACACTCCTGCCGAATTACTGGCTAGCCGTGACCCGGAGAAGTTTGCGTCGAGGAGGCTTGGCAGACAGTCGGCGGAAAGGGAGCGAATTTTTTCAATCAACTGGAACTTTTTTTATGTTTTCTTTAACTTAATCGTTGTCCGCACTCCGGCCCACACTGCAATGATAAGACCTCCAATAGTATCTGCGATTAGATCTATCATTGTATCTTTATTTCCCCCGCCTTGCAGTGTCATTCCGAATAATTGATCAGAACTAAATTCGTAAATCTCCCATATGACACCACCAAGTGCTGAGAAGGAGAGGGTAAACAAAAAGACAAACCAAGGGGATATTTCTTTGCCTGCATTTCTGTATACCAATCGTTCATATAAAGCAATTCCCGTAAAAGCGAGAAGGGAACCGCTTAGTAAATGTAAGAATGTGTCCCACCACCCCAGTCCATACCAACCTAAAATAGATCCTAAATATTGTGAACCGAATAAGAAGATTAAATAGGAAATGATAATTGGCAGATTGAATTGAAGCTTGGTAAATAGGGCCAATAAAAGGGGAATTGCTCCACATACCACACCGCCTATCGAAACGAGTGATTTAAAAGTTTCATCGGCTGTATAGTAAAAAATAGATAAAGCTGCCATGAAAAGTACATACACTGAACTTAATGAAATAACTAGCTTACGATTCATATGAATACCTCTATAAATTATAATTTTGATTTTTGTACAATAGAATAAATGGAGATAAGCAGGCCGCCCGTAAGACCGAAAATTATATCGTACATGGTGTCTTTGTTACCGCCTCGCTGCATGGTATGAGTAAAAGTGAGATCTCCTACGAACTCATATATTTCCCAAAGAACAGTGGCAATGACTGAAAGTGAAAGAACAAAAAGAAAGATGATCCACCTTGAAACATCTTTTCTCGCTTTTTGAGGAATGAATTGTTTATAAAGAGCTATTCCAACAAAAGCCACGAAAATACCTTTGTAGAAGTGAAGGCCAGAGTCCCACCATTTAAAATCCACATAAAAATTTGCGATGGATCCTAAAAATGTCGTACAGAAAACAGAAACATAGTAACCGATTATGATTGGAATGTTAAAAGGATTATTTTTTACAAACAGTAATAAAATGGGCAAGGCACTTACCAATATTCCCCCAAGGGCTACCATCCATCGGGAAGAATCATCTTTTATGAGGTAAAAGATGAGTAAGCCAGTCATGAATGCTATAAAAACCAGACTGAAAATGATGATTATTTTATGTTTCAATATACTCACCTCATTCGTAAATATTCATTAACCCCGACAATTTCGGACTTCTGGAATATTTTTATCATGTTCTTTAAATCTTTTTGTTATTATCATTGTTGGCTGCCATGGTTTTTAATGGTGTTTTTAAATTTAACCGTGATAAACAATAATAAAGGCATGACCAGACCATATCCAGCATGATAACTAAAATGATTCCTCCGATCAATGAAAATAAAAAAAGCTTTACCCCCTTTTTTATTTTCATTGACTTTTGAAGGGAAAATCATTAAAAACATAACAGGAGACAGCGTGAACACGCTGATGAAAAAAGTGTCGCACGTATGACAGGTTTGGCTCCATTTTCAAATACTGGCTGAATGTTTTGGATATTGGCTTGAGGAATGATGGATACCAAAAAAATAATCAGAAATATTAATACGGTATGAAGTATATTTCCAACGTGCGTGTAAAAGTTTTAATACCAAGGCGAACTGTAAAGGTCACTATTGCAGCTAACATTAAATTTAATGCTGCAAGTGGAGTATCCGGCATCCAACAAGTTTCAATGAAATTCCCCACATAATAAATAGTCTCGGCAGCAGTTGAAAAAGACCAGATAAAAAACGTGAAATTGATCATCTTTCCGACTAACTTACCGAAAACCATTTCATTTACATCCTGCTTTGCAAAACTAGTTAAAGGAGAAGGAGTATGTAAAATAACCGTTCCTACCGAATACAAAAGGATTAAAATCATCATTTGATGTGATGAAATTTTGAAACTACCAGGCATTATTTTTCACCTTTAAGTTTGTTCCTTCCTTCTTAATACTCCTTAGTTTTGACTATTCATGTACAAGTTATTCACACGGAAATAATTTGAATCGTCATGGCTTTTTATTCTTATTTCTTATTCCGGAATCAAAATTTAAAATAAACAACCTGTATTTGAAAAAAGTGTAAACCTCCTTATCTAAAGTGTGTATGGCCGTTTCTCAAATCCGAGACAAAATATTCAATTGTCAAACACATAGGAAGATAATTTATAAACGAGTGATGGGTAAATTCGCGGGACAAAACATGGCGTATTATAGAAGAATAATTTTACTTGTCCCACTTCTATTATGTAGCTTCTCCTAATGGTCCAAGAGAAAGTGTTTAAATTCCCCCACATCATAGGAACTGAATATTTGATTTAACTAAAACCTAATTTTCACCAAATCATCATTTGGTGAGATTTTCTGATTAACCTGCTTCATTACGTCAATTAAGGTAAATATGCAACAATATTTTGATTTGTAATAGATTTGAGTTGGCGCGATTCTTGCATATTATATGTGTATATCTTTGTGTGTATTTCTAATAAATATGGAGAAAGGAGAAGAATGGGAAACTGTTAGACACACAATTATTGAAAACATTTATTTGATATTTAATTTGCCCTTGGTTATATGTCAGAAAAAAAACTAATCCGGATTCATAAAGGGAAGGCGAAGCCATTAAACTTAAAAAAGGTAGGGGAATTTTAGAATGAAAATACCAGTGGAAAATATAGTAGAGTTAACTGTAGAACATCAATTCTTACAGGCTTATCCTATATTAAGTCAGTTGCGTACTGATTTGACTTTTAAGGAATATCTAGAATTATTAAATGATATGCGTAATGAGGGGAAAAAGTTATTTGCTTTATATCATGATACGAGCATCGTAGCGTTAGCAGGTATTAGCTGGCGTGAAGATTCATACAATGAACGCTATGTTTATGTGCAAGATTTGGTTACTGATGTAAATCACCGTCCTAGTGGCCTTGGATATAATCTGCTAAGTTATATACATAATTGGGCAAAAGACCAGGGAGCTGAATATATTACATTGGAATCTTGAATTCGGCGCTTTGTTACCATATATAGTTCGTCGCCATTCGCCTATTCAAAGGCAAGGCGCCCTGCAGCCAAAAAATTAGTTGAAAGCTATAGAAACTCTGTGGAGAGTAATCTCTGCAGGGTTTTTCTTCATTTATCTTTTTCGTGCCCCTAAACCATCCAACTTCATTCCACTTTAGTCCAACAAGCAAAAATTAAAATCGTTAATAGATTATGCGAATATTGGCAATCTATGCATTTACTCATAGGATACTTTTAAACATAACTTCAAATAAATTTGATTAGTTGTGCTTCAGAATGCCTATAAACGATTAGGTAAGGCAACTGTCGCAAAAGGTAAGAAAGTTGAAGATTAATAAAAGACACATCGGGGTTGTCAAAGAAAATCCATTTTTAATGTTATCCTTCTGAGCTGACTCCTAAAGAGAAGTCGCTTCCGAGTTTGCAGTGATGGCGGAAAGTGGTTAATGTAATTCAATTTTGTAGAAAAAGCAGGTCCAAAAAGGTTAATATCCGAGCCATCTTCAGCAACCTTTAATTGAATTTTGCTCTTGAAAATTAATTCCAATTTATTTTACTTAGATGGATATAATTGCAGCCAAGGTGAAAACATAATTTTGACAGGCTTTTGGTTATGAGGGGGTTAGCATTGAAATCTCGAGTTCCTATTCCGTTGAGGAAGTTAATTGAAGATAAACAATCAGTGAAAAATAAAAAACAACAAGAAGACCTAAATCAAAGCGGAAATCCAAACTCCAGCAAAACTAAAAATCAAACCCAAAATCCAGTTCAAAAAGCCCAAAACAGAAGTAAAGACTCAAAGAATCATCAAACAAAACTTATCTCTTCTGACCTTCAGTTTAATTTAGACCATATTAAGAAAACGGTAGGAAATAGTTCAGACATAGTTATAAGGGATTTTCAAGCAGGTAAAAATGGGCAAATTAAATTAGGTATCGTATTTACCGATGGATTAACGGATTCAGCTTCCATCCAAGATTTCATCCTCGACACTTTAATGGTTGAAATTCGGAATTCGGAGTTGGACGTAGCAGTCCTTAATCACACTGACTGTTTTGAAATGATAAAATCACATATTCTTCCTGTAGGGGGAATAGTGGAAATAAATGATTTTCAAAAGCTTTTTAACCATGTTCTATCGGGAGACACGATGTTATTGATGGACGGCTCCCCAAAAGGAATGGCACTCGGCTCAAGAGATTGGGCCGATCGCGGAGTTCAGGAACCTTCCTCCCAAACAGTTGTAAGAGGACCTAAGGATGGATTCACTGAAACGCTGCGAACAAATACTGCTTTAATACGACGTAGAATAAAAGATCCTAACCTATGGCTTGAAACAAAACAGATTGGTGAAAAAACGCAAACAGACGTAGCGATTATGTATTTAAAAGGTGTTGCCGATGATAAAACGATTTCAGAATTGCAAAGCCGGATAAATCGAATCAATATAGATGCGGTTCTTGAGAGTGGTTACATTGAAGAGCTTATTCAGGATGAAGTATACACTCCTTTTCCAACCGTTTATAATACGGAACGTCCTGATGCTGTAGCCGCCGCCATTTTAGAAGGGAGGATTGCGATACTAATTGACGGAACTCCGTTTGTCCTTATCATTCCAGCACTGATGGTGCATTTTTTTCAGTCCAGTGAAGACTATTATCAACGGGCAGACATTGCAACATTAATTCGAGTATTACGGTATTTATCCTTTTTCCTTGCTTTGCTTACACCGTCACTTTATATTGCTGTCTCAACCTTTCATCAAGAAATGCTTCCTACTCCCTTACTCATAAGTCTAGCCTCACAGCGAGAGGGTGTTCCTTTTCCAGCTTTTGTAGAGGCGATGCTGATGGAGGTAGTATTTGAAATCTTGCGTGAGGCAGGTGTGAGGATGCCTAGGGCAATCGGTTCATCCATTTCCATCGTGGGTGCATTAGTTATTGGACAGGCTGCTGTCGAAGCAGGGTTCGTTTCAGCAACAATGGTTATCATCGTGTCCTTAACAGCCATCTGCAGCTTTGTGTTCCCAGCCAATAGTATGGCCATGGCTTTTCGTATGCTTCGATTCTTGTTTATGATCCTTGCCGCTACATTTGGGTTATACGGGATCATTTTGGGGCTGATTGTGATGGTCCTGCATTTAAATAGCATACGATCTTTTGGTTTACCATATTTAGCTCCAAATGCACCATTCATTTTACAAGATCAAAAAGACAACATCATTCGTATGCCGCATTGGTCATTATTAAAGCGGCCTCGTTTGATCAGTAAAAATGATACAGACAGAGGAGAAGTAAGTTCTCCTAAACCACCTAGATAAAATGATGAGATTATGAGGGTTCACGATGAAAAAAATGCTAAAGGTATTTTTAATGTTACCTATAATTTGTTTATCCGGTTGTTGGAGCAGCATTGAGTTGAACGAACTTGCCATCGTTACTGCCATGGGAATTGATAAAACGGAAGATGGGTATCTTGTAACCGTCCAAGTTCTAAATTCGAGTGAGCTGGCAGGTGATGCCAGGTCTGGCCGCACGGAAGTTGTAACCTTCAGGAAAAGCGGTGCAACCATTTTTGAAGCAATTAGAAGCCTATCAACTGATGTACCAAGGAGGTTATATGTCGCACATCTTCGTGAAATTGTCTTTGGTGAGGAAATGGCCAGGGCAGGAATTGCAAAACCTCTGGATGTCCTTTCCCGGCAAAAGGAGTTGCGTTCGGATTTCTATATGATCGTTGCGAAGGGGGCAACTGCTTATGAAACGCTTAATGTGCAAACGGCCCTTGAAAAAATACCGGCAAATAAAGTTTTTGATGCCTTGGAAAATTCAGAGAGAAGGTGGGCACCGACAAGGACGGTCACTTTGGATGAGCTGGTCAGCAGTATCGTCAGCAAAGGCAGACAGGCCATGCTAACGGGGATTTACGTTTATGGTGATCCCGAATCAGGAAGCAATGTTACGAATGCACAAAATATCTCCCCGAAATCCGGCTTGCGTTTGGATTATCTTGGAGTATTCAAGAAGGATAAACTTGTCGGCTGGTTAAACAGGAACGACAGTAAAGGTGTTAGTTACATTACAGATCATGTTAAATCCACTGCGGTAAATATTCCATGTGAAGGTGAGCAAATTACGGTCAACACGACTAGTTCAAAAACGAAAATCAAGGGGGAAATGGAAAAAGGAAATCCGAAAATTGATATTAATGTCACGTCAGAAGGGAGTATAGGTGAAGTAGAATGCACAATCGATTTAACTAAACCTGAAAAAATCGAAGAATTGAATAAAAGATACGCAAAAGACATTAAAGATAAAATAGAAGGATCGATAAAAACGCTTCAAGAGAAGTATCAAAGTGACATCTTCGGTTTTGGTGAAGAAATTCATAGAACCGATCCTAAAGCATGGAAACGTTTAGAAGGAAATTGGGATCAGGAATTCGCAAATTTGGACGTGAATGTAACCGTTAAAGCAAAGATTCGCAATTTAGGCACAATATCAGAATCCTTTCAAAAAGAAATCGAGGAGTAAAGATCAATGTGGGCAATTATTGGAACAGTGTGTACTGGAGCTATTATTTCATTTTTCGAAATACCACCCCTTATTAAAAAGAAATGCTGGAAGGAAATTGTCATTTTCATTTTATTGCTTTTAGTTGGCATGACGTTGAGTATTTTAATTATCAAGGATATTACCATTCCCACTCCTATAGACTGGATAACGAAAATATATAGTCCACTCGCTCATTTCATGGATCGTATTTTATCCTAGGGAGGTATCGAATATGCTTGAAAAAGGAAAAATCAGCTCTGGTGAATTTCTTATAATGGTCATCATATTCACCATAGGAGGAGCGATACTTACTTTACCTTCCGTACTTGTCTCTTTAGCAAAGCAGGATGGCTGGATTGCCTATATCTTAGCTACTCTCATCGGTTTATGTTTCGTTTTCCTATTTACCCGGCTCGCATCACTTTACCCATCCATGACTTATATAGAAGTTAATGAAAAAATATTTGGAAAATGGATCGGGAAGATCTCGGCACTGCTATTCTTATTTTATTTATATTACCTTTCTTCAGCGTTACTTAGTGAAATTGGGAATTTTTTTTCATCACAGGTTCTGGTTGAGACACCTATGGAAATGATTATGATCTTGTTTATAATAACAAGCTTATTTGGTGCACGGCTAGGATTGGAAGTTATCTGCCGGACTGCATTAATCTTTTTTCCTTGGCTTGTACTGCTGCTTTTCATATTATTCGTATTTCTTATCCCGGATATCAAAATCGAAAATTTGCAACCTATATTTGAAGAAGGCATGAAACCGATAATGAGGGGATCATATCACTCTTTAGCTCTGCCTTATGTTCAGCTTGTTTTCTTTTTGATGATCACTCCATATGTAAACGAAAAGGCTAAAGTGAAGAAAAACTTTTATTTAGGGACTTTGTTAGGTGGCGGCGTTCTTTTCTTAGTGATCCTTTTCAGTATCCTCGTATTGGGTGCTGATAATACAGCGAGATTGACCTATCCTTCTTATAAATTGGGGATGAGGATAAGCATCGGTAATTTTTTTGAAAGGGTCGAGGTCATTGTGGCCTTCATTTGGGTTTTTACAGAGTATTTTAAGTTGACCATATGCTTTTATGGACTCGCTTTAGGAATAGCTCAATTGCTAGGGTTAAAAAATTACAAAATTCTTCTATTCCCATTAGCTTTTCTAATTCTCACTTTTACCATCTTTTCGCATCCCGATATCGTGCATTATCAAAACTTTATGGCTACAGCTTGGACACCATTATCCTTAACGATTTGTTTTATTCTGCCATTGTTATTATTAATGGTTGGGAAAATCAGGAAAAAATAAGAAGTGTATCATATTAGATGTTCAAGTGGACGTATTACATCTGTAAATAAATAAATTTTCATGAAAATCTTGATGGTAAAAAGAACTGAGATATAGTACCTAACTGATTCAAGGAAAAGGAATAAATAAAAATATTCTGACAATGCATTGACTAAAGAAAGCTCATGATTTAATATAACAATATATAACATTACATAATGTTGTATATCAAATATTGAAGGAGTGGGAAAATGAGTAAATCGGTTATTAATGTAAAAAGTAATGTAAAAACAGTATTGGATCAATTAAAGGGTAGGAAAATCAACAATATTTATTTTGTAGCATGCGGGGGATCTTCTGCCATCATGTATTCAGCTAAGTATATACTGGATCGTGAAGCTGAAAATATAACATCCGATCTATATAGTTCAAATGAGTTTATACATCGTAATCCACAACAACTAGGGAAGGAATCATTAGTAATTTTATGCTCTATGTCTGGAACAACTCCCGAAACGGCTGAAGCGGCTAAGTTTGCAAAAAGTAAAGGTGCGTTTACTGTGGCATTAACGAATGAACCAGGATCACCATTAGCCCAAAATGCGGACCTTTTCATTAAATATGAATGGGGTAACGGTGTAAACGCCTTTGATACAAACCTGAGTGTGTTATATCAACTAGTTTTTGGTGTACTTCATATAGCGGAAAACAATGAGAAGTTTGGAAAACTAGTATCAAGTTTAGAGAATTTACAGCCAGTGTATGAAAAAGCCCTGGAGCAAGAAGCTTCTAATGCAAGAGTATTCGCCCAATCTCATGCAAAAGAACCTGTTATCTATACAATGGCAAGCGGTTCTAACTACGGGACAGCCTATTCTTTCAGTATTTGTATCTTAATGGAAATGCAATGGATACACTCACATGCCATTCATGCTGGCGAGTACTTCCATGGACCATTCGAAATTATTGACGAAAATGTACCGTTTATCATTCTATTGGGATTGGATGAAACAAGACCATTAGAAGAAAGAGCGTTATCTTTTTCTCAGCGTTATGGCAAAAAGCTAACGGTGCTAGATGCAAAACAGTATGATCTTGATGGTATCGATGAAGAAGTAAAAGGATATATTGCGCCGCTTATCTTAAATCGTGTATTGCGTCAATATGCAGAAGAATTAGCGGAAGCGCGTAATCATCCTTTAAGCAAAAGGCGTTATATGTGGAAAGTAGAATACTAATAATTGAAGAAAACTTAATATTCTGTATATTATTTACGAATTATACTATAATGTTTTATAACATTATAGTATAATTTCCTGATGATAAAAGCATTTATAATAAGGAGGGTATTCATGAGAAAAACAAAACTTATAATCGCATCATTTTTAAGTTTATCTTTAATGCTAGGGGGATGTTCTGGTGAAAAGACATCTTCAGAATCAGATGTTGGAAAAACTACCTTAACATTTTTCCATAGGTGGCCAAAGGAACCGGAAAAAACATACTTTAATGAAGTTGTAAAAGAATTTGAAAAACAAAACCCCGATATCAATATTAAAACCGAAGCAGTGCTAAACGATTCGTATAAAGACAAAATTAAAGTAATGACAGGTACGAATAATCCACCTGATGTTTATTTCTCATGGAGTGATGAATTTGCCAGTCAGTTTGTGCGAGGCAATAAAGCTTTGGATTTAACTTCTTATTATGAAAACGATCCGGAATGGTCTTCTCAACTCGTTCCATCCCAAGTCAAACCCTATACATTTAATAATAAGGTGTATGGTGTCCCCGTAACAATGGATGGGAAAATGTTTTTCTATAACAAGGATGTCTTCGAAAAATTGAACATAAACCCGCCTAAAACCTGGAATGAATTAATCGACGTGTTAAAAGTGTTAAAAAAGAATAACTACACAGCCCTTCAATTCGGCAGTCAAGACACTTGGACAATTTCACATTATTTGGGCACATTGAATCAACGCCTTGTTAGACCGGAAGTGCTGGCGATGGATTATAATCGAAAAACCGGAAAATTCAAGGATGACGACTACATAAAAGCGCTTAAAAAATTCCAAGAGTTGTTACCTTATTTTAATGAGAATACGAATTCAATAGATCACGAATATGCTAGGCAGCAATTTTCAGATGGTAAGGCACCTATGATTTATGCAGAAACGGCAGAAATCAAGCTATTTGGACCCACTAAGTTTGAACTTGGAATGTTTAACTTTCCTGAAGTAGAAGGCGGAAAAGGCAATCAAACAAATCTAACGGGTTCGCCTGAGGGCTTTATGATTTCTTCCAAGACAAAGCATCCTAAAGAGGCGATGGAGTTTTTAAAGTTTTTAACGACTAAACAGATGGGAGAGAAACTAGTCACTGATGTGGGCAAGTATAGTGCAGTTGAAGGTACAGTGAATGAAAATAATTCTTCCCCGGAACAGCTGGAAGCGGTTCAAAGCATATTAAACGCCAAGGAAATGGCCCCATGGTTTGACATGAGCATTGATGCGCGTATTGCAGATGCCTATTTAACAGGAGCACAAATGATGTTAAATGGAGATAAAACACCTAAACAAATCATGCGTGATGTTCAAAAAGCTGCCGATACTGTTAGAATCGAAGCGGGGAAATAAGGGAAATCATTTTTCCGTTTTATTAAGGGAGTGATCTTTTAATGATAAAACTCGATAAATTTGTACCTTATCTATATCTTCTTCCAGCATTAGTTTTTTTACTGTTAGTTTATATCCCCATTTTCCAGAATATTGGCGACAGTCTGTATAATTGGAGTACTTTTTCACCAAATAAAGCATTTGTAGGGTTGGACAACTACTTTACTTTGTTTAAAGATCCCGTATTTTATGAAGCTTTAAAAAATAATATTCTTTATGCAGTCATTTCAATTGTTTTCCAGGTATTTGGAGGGTTAATTGTTGCAGCTGTTTTAGAAGATAAATTAATCCGTAAATTTTCACCCATCTTTCGTACAGTCTATTTTTTACCAGTCGTCGTTTCAATGACAGTCATAGCCTTGCTGTTTTCATTTTTTTATAACCCGGAAGTGGGGTTGTTAAATCAGTTTCTTAAAATGATTGGATTGAATAATTTAGCACTGCCATGGTTGGGTGATAGTGATACGGCAATCTATGCAGTCATTGCTGTCTCACAGTGGCAATCGATTGGTTATATAGCCATGTTATATATCGTATCCATTCAAAAAATTTCACCTGAGCTATATGAAGCAGCTGAAATGGATGGAGCGAATAAAATAAAAACGTTTTTTCACATTACGGTTCCAGAAACGAAGGAAATGACATTTGTAGCTGTAATCTTAACACTGACAGGTGCTTTTACAGTGTTTAATGAGCCCTATATCTTAACCGGAGGGGGGCCGGGAACTTCTTCGGAAGTCCTAAGTACCTATTTATATAAAACGGCTTTTTCAAAAGATATGATGGGATATGCTTCAGCCATTGCAACGGTTATCTTAATTATTACGTTACTTATTTCTCTTATTCAAATGAAAATATTTAAAACAGGAAAGGAGGACTAATAATGGAGATGCCTAAATCAACGATCAGAGTACCGGAATTAGTTGTGAAAAATCTAAAATATGCAAGGAAAAGAAAAGACTATAATATGAGAGTAGCACTAGTCTATGCAGGTTTGATCGCATACTTTCTTGTTGTTGCCTATCCCTTATTATGGATGGTCATCAGTTCTTTTAAAAGCACAGAGGAAATTTTTAACCATAGTTGGTCCCTTCCTCATGCATGGTTGTTTGAAAATTATGTAACAGCCTGGAATAGTGGGATTTCTTCCTACTTTTTAAATAGTGTCATGGTTACTGGCTTGACCTGTATTCTAACGGTATTAGTAAGTGCGTTAGGTGCCTATGGATTATCTCGCTTTGATTTTCGTGGAAAGGCTTTCATTTTGGTCATATGCTTAGGGGGGTTGATGCTATCTCCCCAAGTAAGCCTGATCCCTTTGTATAATATAATTCAGAAGCTAGGTATATATAACACCCATTGGGCGTTAATTTTACCTTATGTAGCATACAGAATTCCGCTAACCATCTTGTTGATTCGGGCCTACTTCCTGTCCATTCCGAAAGAACTGGAAGAGGCTGCCCGGTTGGATGGATGCACAAACCTTGGAATCCTTTTTAGAATTTTCATTCCCATGAGTAAGCCTATTTTATTAACAACGATAATTTTAACAGCTTACTATACATGGAATGAATTCATGTTCGCGATCATCTTTATAGACGATGATAGTTTACGTACGATACCTGCCGGTTTAATGCAATTTCGAGATGCACTCCAAACCGATTGGGGAGTGTTACTTTCTGGATTAACGATTTCAGCGGCACCTATCGTCATTTTATTTTTATTCATGCAGAAGTACTTTATCCGTGGAATTGCTAGTGGAAGTGTAAAATGATAACAGGGGGAACAGGCATGAAATTAATTGGAATTGGAGATAACGTAGTAGATTTTTATAAAGATCAAGGAAAGATATATCCTGGCGGCAATTCATTAAACGTGGCAGTATTGTGCAATCGTTTAAATGATGAGCAATCTTCATATATTGGCATTGTAGGAAATGATGGGGCAGCAGACCATGTGTTAGAGGTATTGCAAAAGGAAAAGATAGAGATTAGTAGAGTAAGACAAGCAGTAGGAGAGAATGGTATGGCAGTCGTCGCGTTGGATAAGGACGGGGACCGAATTTTCATTGGTTCCAATAAAGGGGGAATTCAATCCAGATTGGGGATTGTACTGAATGACAAGGATTTGGATTATATTCGGCAACACGACCTTCTTCATACAAGTGTATATAGCCGTATAGAGCATAACCTTCCAATACTAAGCCAATTCATTGACATTTCTTTTGATTTTTCGACAAATCAAGAGGATCCCTATTTACAAAAGGTTTGTCCGTTTGTGAATTATGCATTTTTTTCCGGAAGCAATTTAAACGAGGCAGAGTGCAACGCACTGATTCAAAAGGTTCATTCGTTCGGCACAAAGGTGATATGTGTTACTCGCGGGGAAAAGGGAGCACTTTTATCAACTGAAAATCAAATATATGAACAAGCTATTATCCAAACCAAAGTTGTAGATACGTTGGGGGCGGGAGATTCCTTTATTGCTGGTTTTCTCTCATCGTACGTCCAAGGACAAGATGTATATAAAGCTTTACAAAAAGGAGCATTAGTCGCCTCCCAAACCTGTCAGGATTATGGTGCTTTTGGGTATGGCAAAGTATATAATCCTGATCATATGATGGTTTAAAATGATGCATGGATGAATAAAGGTAACGAGATCCCGGATTAGGAGGGGGATTCGTTACCTTTTTCTTGCGATATAGAACTATCAATCGTAAAGGTCACGCGATTAGCAGGATAATATAGGAAGGATGAATGGATAGGCTGCTTTTTAGCGTCATATGCCACTTTCTCCACTTTGAAAAGGGGATCTCCCACTTCGCACTCTAAATATTTTGCTTCATCTGCATTTGCCAATACCATATTTAAAAGTTTCGTGTTATGAACAGGAGTTATATTATATTTATGCTTTATGATATCATACATGGAAACAGAGTTATGGACATGCTGATTTAAATTTGGCAGAATCTTTAAGGAATAATGTGAAATTTCTAAGGTGAGAGGTTGATTATCATAGTATAAGATCCGTTGTAATTCAAGAACATCACTTTCAGGAGTAATCTCCAAGGATTTGGAAATATTAGCCGGTGCAGGCAGTATCCCAAATGAAAGGATTTTAGTTTGAGGTATCTTCCCTAATTCTGACATATATTCAGCATGACCATTTACAGCAAATAATTCTCTTTTTACTTTAGGATATTGGACAAATGTTCCCTTTCCCTGTTGGCGTATTAAAAGCCCCTCTTCCACCAAGTCCAAAACCGCTTTTCTAACAGTAATGCGACTTACTCCATATATCTCACATAATTCTGTTTCGGTTGGTAATCTTTCGCCAGAAGAGTAAATCCCTTTGTTTATATCTTCGATAATAGATTGTTTTAATTGCATGTATAATGGCGTAGAACTATTAGTGTTTAGTTTCATATTTTCCCCTTTCTCGTATTTTTCCTTTTTATTATAACGTAATGTGATGTTATAGTACAAATCATCAATTCGACAGACCGCCAGCAACTACAATCCTCGATAAAAATGTCACGGATCTTTTTGCGTGGAACTTAAAGTGGATGCCCGAATCATTAAAAGTCATAATACGACATCAAATTCCAACTTATTTCTACTTTGCCATTTTGTATAATGAGATAGAAAAATATTTTAAGGGAGTGATTGTTGTAATATGAAAAGCAGGAAAATTATTTCAACTCTAGGAGTTGCCGTTTTATCGGTGAGTATTGCTGCACCAACATTTGCAGCTAATGAAACATCACCGGGAACACCCATTCAACAAACTTATTCGGTTTCAGGTTTTACAGATCATGCTGAACTAGGGAAAAAGCTAGAACAAATTGCGAGCGATAGCCAAGGTAAAGTAAAAGTGGATGTAGCTGGATACTCCAATAGAAATAGAGAAATCTATAAAGCAACCGTGGGAACAGGCGACAAAGTCGTTTTAATTCAAAGTGAGATCCATGGAAATGAGAAAACCGGTACGGATGCCATCTTGAATATCTTGAAGTTTTTGGGGACCAACTCTCCTGAAGCGGAGAAAATTCGTAAAGAAATTACCCTTGTCGCTTTGCCTAAAATGAATCCGGATGCTGCTGAATTGAACCGTCGGGGAAATGATATGGCCTGGGCAGAGGTCGTGGAACAGTTTCCACAGTTAGCAGGAGCGAGTCCATCTTGGAACTATTATACATACAAAAATGAATCATTCGATTATGAGTCCAAACCTGGTTTCGATGTCAATCGTGACTTTAATCCTGATTTAAATTATATTCCCCAAGCTAAAGACTTCCCTGGAAAATCATCCACCCCTGGTTGGTTCATAACACCTGAATCACAAACAACACGTGATGTTTACAAGTCTCTACTGAAGCAATACGGAAAGGTGGAGATTTTTGTGGACTTGCATCACCAAGCTCCCTATTATGAAGTTGATGGAACGGATGATTTAGTCACATACTCGATTTCCGCTCAATTTGTTCCAGATCCAAGCTCGCCTTCAGGACAAGATTATGCCAAATATGCAAAAAACTATAATTATGATTTTTCCAGACAATTGAATGTAGCGGTATATAATGCAATGAAAGAACAAGGTAATTCTCCATATGGAAATATATCCTTATATCCGCAAAACCAAAACCTTCCTGGAACGGCTTTAGGAGCCTTTGCTTTAAACGGAAGTGGGACAGTGCTCTTTGAAGTTAGAGGCCAAACACAGTCCTTTGGCCAAAAGAAAAAGGGCATGCTCATTAAAGCAGTTGAAAGAGGGTTATATGGAATAATTGATGGAGTTACTGATGGCTCTGTATATAAAATCAATCCGGAACGATACGAGTCAATTCCACTGACGGAGGGCAGGCAATAATAAATATTTAGTGAGGAAATGATATTTTTATCAACTTCCAGCCTAGGTTGAAGTAACCAGACGGGTGTCCGCCTGGTTTTTCTTCATCAGGAACATTTGAATATCGCCTTTTTAGAAGTAATTCCTTTCAAGTTATATTGTGTAAAAGAAAACCTATTTGGAAACATAGTTATTTTTCACTATTAACATAAAGTAGTAAAAATGTCAGAATATTATTAATAGTTATTTTTCTGGTTATTATATTTGATAAGGAGGGTTTTTATTGAATTTTAAAAAGAAAGTTCTATCAGTTTCATTATCTAGTTTAATGACCTTAAGCGCTGTAACAGCTGTTGCGCTACCAGTCGGAGCGGTTGGAAATGGCCCCAGTGCTGGAAATGGACAAGTGACAACTTCAAATCTTCATACATATGAAAGCCTGGTAAGCTATCTTGAAACGCAGGATGCAAAACAAGAAAGGCTGGCACTGGAAGTAATCGGGGAAACGGTAAAAGGGAGGGATATTTACCTAGCGAAGTACATGTCAAATCCTAAGAATCCTACTATACTATTTTTAACTCAACAGCATGGAAATGAACAACTGACTACTGAGGGTGCACTCGAATTCATTAAACATCTAGGCACGAACAAGACTAAAGGTATTTTGGAAAATGTTAATATACTGATCATTCCCATGTTAAACGCAGATGGGGCCATGGGAGATGTTAATTTCCCTCTTGATGACTATTTAGCAAAAGGTGATCGGCACTTAACACGGGCAAATGCAAATGGAATCGACTTAAACCGTGAGCATGATAAAAAAACTGATTCCATGCAAGTAGAGGTAAAGGCTTTACACGAAAATGTATTTGCGAAATACGATATTGATTACATGATAGATTTACATCATCAAGGGACGCTAAGCGAAACAGACGGTGAACTTGTTTCAGGTTCAATTCTTTATCCTACAAACGCAAACGTAGAACCTGAAGTGTTAGAAGCGTCAAAAAAACTGGGTGCTGTTGTATATAACTCCATTGAACCAACTGGTTGGGGGCATATTGGTAGGTATGATGGCGGTTCTGGAGAAAATATAGGCCGTAATGGTGCAGCCGTCCGTTATGATATTGCTACACTGCTCTTTGAGATGCGAGGTATGTCGGATCACAATATCGAGTCAGTAGCGCTTGGACAAAAAAGTAATGGCTATCTAATAAAGCAAACAGTAACCACTTTGGATGCAGCGGTCAGAGCAATTGCCGATGATTCAATTGAAACTGCTGATGCAAGCTTTTGGGACACCCTGCCAACACAATACAATCGTCCCGGGATAGAATCGGACGAATAAATTGAAGACACATTCCATTCTTTCAGATGGGATGTGTTTTTTTATTTTCCTACACCCAAAGTAGTTTGAACTTGTTCATCAGACTATATGAAATGATTTATAGTGGAAATAGCAGGACAAGATAAAAGATTATATAGAAAAAAGGCATCTGCTTTCACTAAAAGCAGATGCCTTTTGAACGATTACAGTTTGGACCTGAAATGTCCCTTCATTAATAGTTAGTGTTTGCTCCTATAAGCTTTTTTCGGTTGAATTCTCCTTTTTTTGTTCTTCTTTTAGTTGTAAGGCTACTAAACTGGCAAAGTCATGAATGATGGTGGCTGCCAATAGTGAAGTAATTTGTGTTGGATCATACGGCGGGAGGACTTCCACCAGGTCGAACCCAATAAAGTTGAATCCTTGCAGAGAGCGTATCATCTCCAGGGTTTCAAAGCTATTTAGACCGCCGACCTCCAATGTGCCAGTTCCTGGAGCGCAGGATGGATCAACAAAATCAATATCAAAGGTCAAGAAACATGGTGTATCCCCAATGGTTTTCCTGACTTCCTTCACGACATCTTCGATTCCTCTCTTCTTCAGCTCTGGCGTAGTTATCACATTGTAGCCTAGATCTGTGCTTGAATCTATATCTCCTGGATGATTGAGCGTACCTCTGATGCCAATCTGGAAAACTTTATCCGTTTGGAGCAAACCTTCCTCATATGCACGGATAAACGGGGAACCATGCCAGTATTTTTCATCATAATAAGTATCCCAGGTATCTGTATGTGAATCAAAATGAAGAAGTGCAACAGGACCGTGTATTTTTGCGGCTGCTCTTAGATTAGCCAATGTTACTGAATGATCTCCTCCGATGCCTATTGGAATGATCCCGTTTTTCATCAAGTCTGACATAGCCTTTTCAATTAACTCATAGCTCCGATGTATATTATGGGGAATCACCGAAACATCCCCAATATCAATTGCATTACATTCGTCAAACGGAAATACCTTGTGAATGGGATGATAAGGAAACAACGTCATGGATGCTTGGCGGACTGCTTGTGGAGCAAACCGGGCTCCTACCCTGAATGAAGCAGCTGTATCAAAAGGCATACCTACCACTGCCAATTTGGCATTTTCTCTTGTAGAAGGTAAGCGCATAAATGATCCTGTGGTACAAAACTCTGGTTTAACATCAGGTGATAAAGGATATTTCATTTTTCTACTCCTCCATTTTCTTATAACTATAATAGTTTAGAACTCATATAAATGAATTCTTATAGATGATTAATCAAGCAATTATCATGCCAAGTCACAGTAAGTGATTTAATGAGGGTTTTTACCAGATAACATTGGCTTTGTGTATGCAAAGGCGAATAATTTATGGGAAATTGAATCGCCGATGGAAGAGATGCTGAAAGACTTCATTTCTATAAATCAATCATTTGCCGTTAAGAATACAGAATTAAGTAGCATTTTAGGCGTTTTTTCGTTTGTCGAAGTGAATCGAAATCATGTGGCACAGAAATTGCATTAAGGTATACAGGTAAAACTTTTAAAAAAGAGGGAGGCATGGAGATTTATCTAGTAAAGAAAATGAACCCAATAGTTTGAAAGCGGTTTCAAGGAGGAATGATAGGTGGAAAATGAGGTTACATTGAAAAGATCACTGAAATTATGGCAAATCGTTATGATGGGGTTAGCATATATGACCCCCATGGTCGTATTTGATACATTTGGCATTGTATCTGGGATTACGGGCGGCCATGTGCCGACTGCCTATATCGTTGCATTGGTGGGGATGCTTTTTACAGCTGCCAGCTATGGAAAACTTGTAAAGGTTTTTCCTACTGCAGGTTCTGCCTACACTTATACGCAAAAGGCCATGAACCCTCATTTAGGATTCTTGGTAGGATGGTCTTCGTTGTTAGACTATTTGTTTTTACCTATGGTAAATGCATTGTTAACCAAAATTTATCTGACAGCATTATTTCCAGGAGTTCCTACATGGATTTGGGTAGTAGTGTTCGTAGCAATCGTCACCATTCTCAATCTTCGGAGCGTCAATGTACTTGCTAACTTTAATGCGCTTTTTGTTTTAATTCAGATTGCCATCATGGCAGTGTTCATCATTCTTGTTGTCAAAGGTTTGAATAATGGAGAAGGTACAGGAGAAGTGTTTACAATAATACCTTTCGTAAAAGAAGGAATGGACTTCTCGGCCATAATAACCGGGGCCACGATCCTTTGTTTTTCCTTTTTGGGATTTGATGCGGTAACGACACTATCTGAGGAAACGCCGGATCCGAAAAAAACGATTCCAAAAGCGATATTTTTAACTGCACTTTGGGGTGGAATCATCTTCATTACCGCATCTTTCTTTATTCAGCTCTTTTTTCCGGATATATCCCGTTTTAAGGAACCGGATGCTGCATTACCGGAAATCGCCCTTTATGTAGGCGGGAAGCTATTTCAATCCATTTTTCTTTGTACGACTTTCGTCAATACGCTAGCCTCGGGACTAGCATCGCATGCCAGCGTTTCCCGTCTTTTGTATGTTATGGGCCGTGATAAAGTGTTTCCGGAAAAATGGATTGGATTTATTCACCCTAAGTGGAAGACACCAGCCATTAATGTACTCATAGTCGGAGTCATTTCATTGTCGGCTTTATTCTTTGATTTAGTGACAGCAACGTCACTGATCAACTTTGGTGCATTAATGGCATTTACCTTTGTAAATCTGTCAGTGATCAGCCATTTTATCATTCGGGAAAAGAAGCATCGAACGATAAAGGGGTGTATTCAATACTTAATTATGCCTTTAATTGGTGCTATAGCAATTGGCATTCTTTGGATCAACCTTGAGACAAGTTCCCTAATAATGGGGACAAGTTGGTTCATTATTGGTTTTTGTTATCTAATATATATCACAAAGGCATTCCGGAAGGCTCCGCCCCAATACCAAGTTGAAGAAATTCAGCTATGAGATTTTCCAATAAAAAACGCATCCGATAAGGATGCGTCCGACTGTAGACAAACTCGATGAAAATCAAGTTTGTCTACAGTTTTTTTTGAGGGTTTTTAAAAACTCGAACGTAGGTTTCCACTCCAGGCACTCGCTTTCCGCGGGCGGTCCGGGAGCCTCCACGGTGCCTTTGCGCCTGTGGGGTCTCCCTTGGACGCGCTTTTCCCGCAGGAGTCTCGCACACTCGCTCCAATCAACTTAGTTTAACAATGAGTTTTTTGTTTTAAAATAGAAGTATTAAACTTGAGGTGTTAAGGATGCTTTCTAACATGATTCTATTCGAGAAAAACTTGAAATGATTACTTTAGATAAACTGATACCATCGAACCATTTAGCGCGTAAATTTTGTCCTTCATTTATAACTTGGTGAAAGATATGTATTCAGAGGTAGGGCGCCCAAGTATGGATCCTGTTATTTAAGTTAACATTTATTCAATATAACTTCGGTATCCTCTCGATGCGCGACCGTTGAAGATATACAAACGAACATGGACTATCGCTAGTTTTAGGTTACTGCTTTCATGATAAAGTACCTCACTTTCTACCTTTTGAAAAAACTATGTGCGTTTCTTTAAAGACGATTGTAACACCAGGTAACACACATGATAGTAACATCCTAGAGCCAATGTGGAAAACGTGATTAGAAGAGTTGGAAAACCTAAAGCTGTTGCCGTAGATGCATCTTATTAAACACTTGCGATTACGAGATGCTTATTTGAAAATGAAATTACTTCGAAGAGGTCAACTATTCTCCATGACTGCTTTAAATCCAATAAAAAATCAAAAAAATTTCGGAATGAAACCATTCCGAAAACTTTTTATATACAAACTGACGCATCCTAATAAGGTTGCGTTTTTTATGTATTTAATCATTACTGTTTATATATGCAAATCTGAATTGCTTATGAATTAATACATATTTCCTGATGATTGCATGATGTTGTTGATGATTGGGAAATGGCGGTATATTGCTATCCACATAATATCCTCAAAGCTGGCACGAAAGTTGCTTAATAAGTTATAAGAATATAAGTGAGGTGCTAAAATGACAGAGAAAATTAAGGGTATTGAAAAACGTCAATTGGATAATCCACTGCAAGAATTCCAGGATATCTTAAAAGAAGCGATTCATGTTTTGAACTATCCAGATCAGGTTTTTGATTTTCTAAAAGCGCCAATGCGTTTTCTGGAAGTCTGTATTCCTATTCAAATGGATAATGGGGAGACAAGGATGTTTCAAGGGTATCGGGCTCAACATAATGATGCAGCCGGTCCAACTAAAGGGGGGATTCGGTTTCACCCGGATGTCACTCCCGAAGAAGTTAAGGCATTGGCCGGGTGGATGAGCTTGAAATGCGGAATAACCGATCTTCCATATGGAGGGGCGAAAGGCGGCATTGTGTGTGATCCCAGACAGATGAGTTCATCTGAGCTTGAACGATTAAGCAGAGGGTATGTCAGGGCAGTAAGTCAAATAGTGGGACCTACAAAAGATATTCCGGCACCTGATATGTATACGAATTCACAAATCATGGCCTGGATGCTGGATGAATACGATCACATCAGGGAATTCGATTCACCCGGCTTCATTACAGGAAAGCCTCTGAGATTAGGGGGATCGAAGGGCAGGGAAAAGGCCACTTCCAAAGGAGTATTATACACACTTCAAATGATATGTGATTTAAAGGGGATTCCTATTGAGGGCATGCGGGTAATCATTCAGGGATTCGGGAATGTTGGCAGTCATTTGGCCATGTATTTACATGATATGGGGGCTAAGGTTGTCGGAATAGCGGATGAGCTTGGAGGTTTATATGATCCGAATGGCTTGGACATTCCTTACCTTTTGGAGAACAGGGACTCGTTTGGGGTCGTTTCGAACTTATACAAAAATTCGTTATCCAATCAAGAATTATTGGAAAAAGAGTGTGATGTGCTGATTCCCGCAGCCATCAGCGGAGTGGTGAATAAAGATAATGCAACACGATTAAAATGTGAAATCCTGATTGAAGCAGCAAATGGTCCGACGACAAAGGAAGCAATCAAGATTCTTGATGATAAAGGTATAGTGCTAGTTCCGGATATTTTGGCGAATTCAGGAGGGGTGATAGTCTCGTATTTTGAATGGTGCCAGAACAACCAAGGTTATTACTGGACGGAAGAGCTTGTGGATGAACGATTGAAGGAAAAGATAACGGCCAGCTTTTTGAATGTCTACCATACTTCACAAAAATATTCCGTGAACATGAAAGTGGCGGCTTACATTGAAGGGATTCGCAAAATAGCTGAAGCATCCCAGCTACGAGGTTGGGTCAGGTTCTGAACGAATTAGGGCTTACAAGAAAGGAGGCAATCCGTTGAATTTTGATATTCTTTCCGAAAATAAAGAAAACCAGGCTATTCATCATTATTGCTTATTGTCACAAGATTATAGATATGATGTGACCATTGTATATTCGGGCCAGTTTTTCGGTAAAGCAATGGTGACTTCCATGCAAAGCGGAAGAATGATCCTGCTTTGTGCCAATGATATTAATTTAGATCAGTACTGGGCTCCGATCCTGGGCATTGAACAAGAAGATATACCTGAGTTCCAAAACTTTCTCAAGTTAGTGTTACAAACCCCATTTCATTTTGAAGAATACTGAAGGAAGGAATGATGTAAATGTACGTTGATGTGATTCTAAGCCCTTGTGATGGCAGGATTGAAAAAATTTCAATATCCAAAAATTCCAGGTTTTACGAATGGGAACAATTATTTCAGATTAAGAAGGCAGATGGATGTGTGGAAATCATTGATATTGGTGTCAGCGGAAAGATAGAATCATTGGAGGTATTGGAGGGCGAACCTGTTGTGGCCGGCGAGGTCCTTGCCTATTTCAGGGAAGATTTATTCGTGACCGGCAGCGATTAATATAAAAACGAAAAGAAGATGAAATGATTCATCTTCTTTTTCGGCATATCCGATAATCCACCGCTGCTCGCTTATTCATGGTCCCCTATACCCCAATTTTGCAGAAACCCGATTGCCAGTTTCCATCACATTCTTAATGAGGAAATCAAGTCTTTCTTCTGTCAGGTTAAAGCTGACAAAACCTATGCTCACCGCACCGTGAACCTCCCCAAAATGGTTCAATATCGGCACGGCAACAGAACATGTTCCCTCTGTTCTTTCACTGTGACTGATTCCATGTCCCTTCATTTTAGTCTCTTGCAATATATCCCAAAAAGCTGCTCTTTCTTGAGTTGGCAGAAGAGCATCTACAATTTTTTTCGCTTGTTTATATGGCATATAGGCGAGCATCGCTTTATTGGCGGCCCCAATATGCATAGGAACTCGTGAGCCAAGCTGGTCATAAACCCGGATTTGGCTTTTTTCACTGTCGATTCGTTCGATAACGAGTGATTCCATTCCGATTGGCTGGCTAAGATAGACGCTTTCCTCCACTTTGTTCATCAGTCTTTCCAGTTCAGGCCTTATTTGGCTGATGTAATCCATTTTGTCATACATACGTAAACCGTATTCGAGCCAAATATTCCCCAAACCATATTGTTTGGAGTGCCCGTCCTGTTGGATTAATCCATGCGAGGACATCGCTTTTAACAAACGATGCATGGAGCTGACAGGAAGATCGCACTCTTGAGAAAGTTCTGTAATTGACAGCCAGTTTTCCGATGAATTGGAAACCAGCACCTTTATAACGTTCATGGCACGGTCGATCGATTGCATAAACAAACCACCTATCTTTCATTCCAAGTTGTATATAACGCTAATTTATTTGAATATTTAAAACATATTGACATTATACCAAAACTAATTTTATAATAAAAGAAAAATTCCTATTGGCGGAAATGTTTTCCGCTATGCGGAAAAGGAGGGGGAGGCAGTGACATATTGTTCGTCCATGTACAAACCATTGGAACGTGTCATTGTAAAACATCCGAAAGAAGCTTTTATTAGTCAAGAGCATTTAAGCCAAGCATGGCGGAACTTCAACTTTGCGGAAGAGCCAGATTTCAACGAAGCGCTAACAGAGTATGGTGACTTTATTTCCATTTTGGAGAAATATGTTCCAAACATTGATTATTTGCCAGCATCTTCGGTAGTCGGGATTGACTCCTTATATGCGCATGACCCGGTCAAATTCACAAGTCAAGGGGCCATTATTTTAAAGTCAGGGAAAGAATTGAGGCAGCCTGAAGCTAATGTATACAAGGAATTTTGCAAGGAAAAGAACATACCGATTATTGGGTATTTAACGGGTGATGCGGTCGCGGATGGCGGTGATATCATTTGGCTTGATGATAAAACCCTGGTTGTCGGACATGGTTATCGTACAAACGCAGAAGCCATTCGGCAATTAAAGGAAATGACCGCACATCTTGTGGATGATTTCATCGTAGTTCAGCTGCCGCATGATCAAGGAGAGGGAGAGTGTCTCCATCTTATGTCTTTCATCAGCCTAGTCGACCATGATTTAGCCGTAGTTCATTCCCGCCTTATGCCTGTCTTTTTCAGAAAACTGCTTATTGAACGAGGCATTCAGCTTATCGAAGTGCCGGTTGATGAGTACTTGAACTTGGGCTGTAATGTGCTTGCCATCGCTCCGCGGGTTTGCGTGATATCTTCTGGTAACGCTTACACGAAGCAAAAGCTTCTTGATGCCGGAGCAACGGTTTATGAATACAAAGGAACTGAAATCAGTTACAAAGGAACTGGCGGTCCAACTTGTTTAACCTGCCCGGTGGTGCGTACAAAGGGGGATTGATAATTGTAAAAACACCAGGAAAAAGCTATGTAAATGGATTAACGGCATCCGACCTTTGCACACCTGATTATGAAAAAGTAATGAAACAGATGCGTCTTACGTGGAAGCTTCGTTTTGAAGTGATATGAAGAGACGGCCCGTCAATTGAATGAAGCTGGATATAAAACGATTGAGCTGCAAATGTCGGAGTTAAAAAATCAGGACGGTGGATTGAGCTGTTTGTCACTGCGGTTTTATATATCGGGAATTTCCGTTAAGTGTTTCTTCCTGCTATTACTCTAATATTTGATGAAAATCGGAAGGGGGATTACAATGAGTCAATTACTATGGGGTACTCCAGAAACGCTCCGTGCTTTGCTATGTGAACTTGTTAGCTGGGAAAGCCGTACTCTAACATTGGGGGAACGGACGTTTCCTTATAAGGTTCAAGAGAAATTGAGGGAGCTTGAATATTTTAAAAGGAATCCGGAGTACTTATCGCTTCACGAGGCTGATTTAGGGAGGAATTTTGTCACTGCCTTTTATAAACATCCCGATAGCAAGGAGACCGTTGTATTAATCAGCCATTTTGATACGGTTCATACTGAAGAATACGGTGATCTTGAGACTCTTGCTTTTCAGCCGGAGGAGCTCACAAAAAAACTTCATGACCGAAAAGATGATCTACCGGAAGAAGCGCGCATTGATCTTGAATCAGGAAAGTACTTGTTTGGTAGAGGAACAATGGATATGAAAATGGGGCTTGCCCTTCATATGGCTATCATCGAAAAGGCAAGCATTGAAAAATGGCCGATCAATCTCCTGCTGTTAACCGTTCCTGATGAGGAAGTGAATTCTGCGGGAATGAGGGCTGCAGTTAAAGAACTTGTGTCTTTACGTGATAAATATGACCTTTCCTATAAAATGTTTTTTAATAGTGAACCTTCCTTTTCACAGAAGCCGGGCGATAATAGCCATTATATTTATTCCGGAACTTTGGGGAAAATCATGCCCGCTGCCCTTTTTTATGGGAAAGAAACTCATGTGGGTGAGCCATTAAAGGGCATAACGGCTAACTATATAGCCTCATTCCTCACGCAGCACATGGAGTGGAACACTCTTTTTCAGGAAAGTGATCTTGGCGAGGAAACACCTTTACCAGTATCGCTTCAGCAAAAAGATCTGAAACTACAATATTCAACACAGACACCTTATCGTGCAGCAGCGCTTTATAATGTGTTCATTATGAAAAGGACAGCTGCAGAAATAATGGATTTATTCGAGCAGGTTGCAAACGAAGCCGCGATAAAATGCAATGAATCTTATAAAGCTCTTTGTCTGCGTGAACAAATTGAAGGTATAGGTGAAGTACAAGTATTGCGCTACGAAAAGTTACTTTCATATGCCGAGGGCAAATTTGGCGGCAGTTTTGTTGAGCAAATAAAGAGTGAAGTTAAAGGAAACATGGATTTGGATGAGCGGGAAAAATCATTTAGGATCGCTGAAAAATTGATGATACAATGTCAGGAGCTTTCACCCGCCATTGTATTGCTGTTCGCACCGCCATATTATCCAGCCGTCAATACGTCCGATGATCCGCTTATCATGGAATCTGTGGAATTAATGAAGGAAACTGCCAGCTTGCTTGATGAAGAAGTCAGCCAAATTCATTATTTTAATGGCATTTGCGATTTAAGCTATGTTCAATATTCTGATGAGTCTGATGGCTGGACGGCTTTTGAAAAAAATACACCGGTCTGGGGCGATACTTACAGCATTCCTTTTGCTGATATGCAAAAACTTCAGGCACCCGTACTTAATGTGGGTCCATTCGGCAAGGATGCACACCAGCGTACTGAGCGCCTTCACATCGATAGTGCCTTCGTCCATACGCCCGTTATGCTGGAGAAGTTAGTAAAGAGTATGTTTAAGTGTTTGGTTGAGAAGTGATGGTCCGACAGGAAAACTGGATTAATCGTATTAAACTTTAACTGGGGGTATTTATATGAATGACCTGCCTAATGGTCAAATCACTTCCGAGCCTCTTAATCAGAATAATAAGCCACTTAACCAACTAACGGAGTTACCGGAAAAAGGGATTAATCCTTTTGTCTTAATGTTTATCGTAATTGTAATCGTGACGGTTTTAACCTATATCCTACCTGCAGGCCAATATGAAAGAATTGAAAAGGATGGCCGAAGTGTAGTCAATCCCACTTCCTTTGAATTCGTAGAATCATCACCAGTGGGATTATTGGAAATGTTCAGCAGTATTCATGCAGGGATGATTGAAGGAGCATCAATTATCTTGTTCGTCTTTTTGTTTGGCGGAGCATTGGGAATCATGCAGGCAACAGGAGCACTGGATTCTTTCATTAAGTTTGTGGCTGTCCGATTCGGAACAAAAGAGAAATTGCTTATTCCGTTGATGGTATTGATCTTCGCTTCATTAGGGACACTGATCGGATCTGCTGAAGATGCATTAGTTTATATCGCGATCATTGTTCCGATGACGATTGCATTAGGCTTTGATGCACTTACGGGTTTTGCGATCGTCATGCTTGGGACATTGGCGACTGGATTCATTTCGGGCATTACGAACCCTTTTAATGTAGGAGTTGCGCAAAGCATTGCAGAACTGCCTATGTATTCGGGAATGGGATTGCGAATCGCTCTTCTTGCAGTGTTTTATGTCGTTACAGTATTGTACATCTATTTCCATGCAATGAAGGTTAAAAGAAACCCTGAACTGGGGGAGTATGGGAAATTCAGGCGTGAAGATCATGCACATTTTGATAAAAACTTTAGGATAAGTAAGAGACATAGCGCCGCTTTAATTATTTTATTGGTGAATTTTATCCTATTAGTATATGGAGTTATTAAATTAGGATGGTATATAAGTGAAATTGGCGGCTTGTTTTTATTAAGCGGGATCATTATGGGCATAATTGGAGGCTTAACTCCATCCAAGATGGCTAATGGTTTTATTTCAGGAGCAGGCGATATGGTTTCTGGGGCATTGATAATAGGAGTTGCGCAGACAATCCTAGTCATCATTACAAGTGGAGGATTGCTGGATACCATTTTATATTATGCTGCAGGATTGGTTGAACAACTTCCTCCCGCCATAAATGCAATTGGAATGTTCATTATCCAATTATTTCTTAACTTCATTGTTCCATCCGGAAGTGGGCAAGCTGCATTGACGATGCCGATCATGGCTCCATTAGCGGATTTAATGGGTGTGACAAGACAAACAGCAGTATTAGCTTTCCAATTAGGGGATGGGATTTCGAATATGGTATTTCCGACTTCTGGAGTGCTATTGGCTGGATTGGCAGTGGCAGGCATATCATTTACGAAATGGGTAAAATGGGTGTTTCCATATCTTCTGATTCAGTTTGCGATAGCGATTATCTTTTTGATCATTGCTCAAAGCATACAGTATGGCCCTTTTTAAAGATCTGAAAAATCTGAATATTGGCACTAAGAGGAGGCGTTTATGATGAAGACAATACAGGAGACGGTTGTGGATGAAGTGATTTCATGGAGACGTCATTTTCATGAAAATCCGGAGCTCTCATATCAGGAGCACCAGACTTCTGAATTTATCTACAGGAAATTAAAAACCTTTTCAGGATTGGAAGTGACGAGACCAACCGAAACGAGCGTTTTAGCGGTTCTTAAAGGAACTAAAAAATCTGCCCGAAAATCGAATACCATATCTTTTCGTGCAGATATTGATGCTCTCCCGATTGAAGAGGAAGCAGAAATTGAATTCAAATCAAAAAATCCTGGGGTTATGCATGCATGCGGACATGATGCACATGCTGCGATGTTATTAGGTGCTGCTAAAGTCCTATCCGGAAAAAAAGATGCGATTGATGGAGAAATCAGGTTTATTTTCCAACACGCAGAAGAGGTACTGCCTGGGGGAGCTCAGGAATTGGTGAAAAAAGGGGTCATGGAAGGAGTGGATTATGCATTTGCACTGCATGTTACTCCTTATGAACGAACAGGAACAATATGTTTAAGGGAAGGGGTATTCTGTGCTGCAGCCGATGATTTTGAAATTAAAATTATTGGTCAGGGCGGTCATGCGTCAACTCCGGAATTAACGGTAGATCCGCTGATCATTGGTGCAGAAATTACGACGAATATTCAACATATCGTTTCCAGAAAAATTTCAGCACTTAGGACACCAGTCATTTCAGTCACTCAGTTCCATTCCGGAAGTGCGCTCAATGTCATACCAGAATATGCGGAAATCGGTGGTACAATTCGTTCCTTGGACTCTGATAGCCGTGTGAAAGCAAGGGAGCATCTTGAGCAAATCGTTAAGGGGATTTCGGAAGCGCATGGGGCAAAATGTGAAATTACTTGGTATTTAGGCTATCCAGCAGTGATAAATGATAAAGCTGCTGTTGATATTTCAAGAACGGTCATGGAAGGTATTTTTGAAGAGAATAACATCATCAAGGTTGATGATCCCATGTTTGGAACAGAAGATTTTTCGGCTTTTTCCGAAATCGTTCCCTCTTCCATGCAATTTCTAGGCGTCCATAATAATGAGTTTGGAAAAGCTTATCCTCTACACCATCCTAAATTTAAAATCGATGAGAAGGCTTTAGGGTATGGAGTAAGATATTTTGTAGGAATAGCGGATAAATTGTGCAGTCATTAAAATAATTGAGAAAGCATGGGCTAAGAAGGGGCACCCGTTATAGTTTAAGAGAGGAACTCGGTTGTCTCTTCTCTAAATCATACCTATATAACTATAATTTCCGCTTCTGGAATAAAAGAAACTCCATTTAAATTACAACAGGAGCAAAAAGGTATTCCACATTTTAAAAAGATAAACTACCTATTTAGGAGGAATATATATGTTTAATCACGCGATTGTAAGAAAGATTGGAAAAAGTTTTGTAAATGGCTTAACAACATCGGATTTAGGAAACCCGGATTATGAAAAAGCGCTTGTCCAACACGAGGCTTATGTAGAAGCATTAAAACGCTGCGGTGTGAAAGTGACCGTTCTCGAATCGGATGAAAGATACCCTGATTCTACGTTTGTAGAAGACACCGCAGTGTTGACCCCGAAATGTGCACTTGTAACCAATCCTGGTGCAGATAGCCGTAATGGTGAGATTTTTGAAATGAAAGAAGTATTAAAGGACTTTTATGAAACAATCGAATATATTCAATCACCAGGTATCTTAGATGGCGGAGATGTAATGCAAGTTGAAAATCACTTCTATGTTGGCCTTTCAACCAGAACGAATGAAGCAGGTGCTCTGCAGTTCAAAGATATCATGGGTAAGTATGGTTATGATACGACCATCATTCCCCTTAAGAAATTCTTTCATTTAAAAACGGGTGTCAATTACCTGGGAGACAATAATTTATTAGTGGCAGGGGAATTCATTAATCACGAGGCTTTTTCTAGCTTTAATCAAATCACCGTAAAAGAGGAAGAAGAATATTCGGGTAACTGCATTAGAATGAACGACTGCGTTATTGTCCCAAAAGGGTTTGATGGTACAAAGAAAAAAATTGAAGATTTGGGATACACAGTGATTGAAGTGGAAATGTCGGAATTTCAAAAACAAGATGGCGGCCTTAGTTGTCTCTCATTGAGGTTCTAAGATGGTTTGGGAGAAGGCATAGGCTAATAGATAAGATAAGGACGTGATTATATGGGGTATGGACTGGAGAATAATGATCAGCTGCAACGTTCAATGAAAAGACGCCATTTATTTATGCTTTCACTTGGCGGTGTAATTGGTACAGGCCTTTTTTTAAATGCAGGCTATACAATTAACCAAGCGGGGGCAGGAGGAGCCCTGATCGGTTATCTAGCCGGCGGTCTTATTTTGTATATGGTCATGGTCTGCCTTGGCGAGCTAGCCGTTCATATGCCGGTTACTGGATCATTCCAAAAATATGCTGCCGAATATATTGGGCCTTCCGCTGGTTTCTCTCTAGGATGGATGTATTTCGTAGGTTCAGCCGCAACTGCAGGAGTTGAGTTTACGGCAGCAGGAATATTGATGAAACAATGGTTTCCCCATAGTCCTACCTGGATTTGGTGTGCTGTGTTCATAGTGATTTTATTTACATTGAATGCATTAACTACAAGAGGTTTTGCAGAGGCGGAATATTGGTTCGCTGGAATAAAAATCGTTGCAGTGATTTTGTTTATCTTGATTGGGATCGCTGGCATCTTTGGTTTTGTCTCTTTATCTGATCGTCCAACCCCATTCTTTGAGAATTTGGCTCCTTCTGGTCTTTTTCCAGCCGGCGGGATTACAATTATCTTTGTGACAATGATGAATGTAATATTTTCTTACCAAGGCTCAGAACTAATAGGAATAGCGGCAGGGGAAAGTGAAAAACCTGAAGAGAACATCCCTAAAGCCATTCGAAATGTACTATTTAGAATCATTGTTTTTTACATTTCGTCCATTATCATCCTTTCCGCCATATTCCCTGCTTCGGAATTAGGCTTATTGGAAAGTCCTTTTGTAACTTTGATGAAGATAGCGGGGATACCTTATGCAGCAGGTATCATGAATTTCATTATTTTGACAGCCATTCTTTCTGTGGGGAATTCATGTCTTTATGCTTCCACGCGTTTGCTTTGGTCGATGGCCCATGATGGAATGGCACCTAAGGTGTTTGGTCTATTGTCCAAAAGGAAAGTGCCATTGAATGCCCTTCTTTTTACGATATGCTTTTCGCTTCTATCGTTATTGACCAGCTTCATTGCGGCGGATACTGTGTTCGTGATACTCATGTCCATAGCGGGAATTTCCGTCACGATCTCTTGGATGGGAATTGCTTTATCGCAATATATGTTTAGAAGGAAGTTTATAAAAGCGGGGGGTAAAACGGAAGATTTACAATACATAGTACCATTTTACCCATTTGTCCCGTTATTCTGTTTAGGCTTTTGTTCGCTGATTCTAGTATTCCTTGCCTTTGACCCTACTCAACGAGTTGGACTGTTTTATGGAATAGGATTTTTGGTAGCCTGTATATTATTCTATAAATTTAAATTGGCGAAGAAAGTAGAGTCAAACACTAACTATGAAAATGAAAAAATATTGTAATGAAGTTCTTTATCGATTGCCGGTTCGTATTAAAAGGTCAGCCAGTTTTTACTGGCTGATCTTTTTTTAATCTTGAGGTTGCGGTCACTGTGATGATTATTTACAGAATCGGAAGGGAAATACTGACATTGTGACGAAGTAGAAGGAATATCTTACAAAAGAGGAAGGAGGAATTAACATGTCTGATAACAAAGTGACTAACAACATCACAACGGGCGTAGAGGGGCGGGATCTCGTCATGGAGCGTATATTTGACGGGCCGCGGGGCCTTGTTTTTAAAGCATTTTCAAATTCTGGGCGTTTGGCTAGCTGGTGGGGACCGCAGGGATGGCAAACGGAAATTCGGGAGTTTAATTTTAAGCCTGACGGCGTATGGCATTATTGCATGCGGTGCACAGATGAAAACCAAGGTGAATTTCATGGCCAAGAATCTTGGGGTAAAGCTGTTTATCAAGAAATAATCGTGCCGGAGAAGATTGTCTTCACGGATATGTTTGCAGATGAAGAAGGCAACGCAGCCGACGGTATGCCAGTTACACTGGTAACGTTGACGTTTGTTGAACACGAGGGTAAGACAAAACTTATCATGCGTTCTCGATTCGCATCAGTCGAGGGACTTCAGCAAGTAATGGAAATGGGTGTAGTCCAAGGGTGTGCCTCACAATTTTACCGCCTCGACGACCTTCTCGAAAAGATTCAAAAAAGATAGGGTAATAAGCAATCTATTAAACAAGTATGATTCTTCCGTAAGCGGGATCGCTTTTCTAATGTCGCTAAGGGCAGTAAAGCATTTGAAAATTAACTTTCTTACCAGATTGAAATGGAAAAGAAAACAATAATATTAAAATTGGGGGAAGTTATGAAGATCAATCACATAAATTTAACAGTTAATGATGTTACAGCTTCACGTGAGTTTTTAGAAAAATATTTTGGACTGACATGTGCAGGAAGTCGTGGAGATGGGTTCGCCGCAATGAAAGATGATGATGGATCCATATTGACACTAATGAAAGGAAGCGATATACAATACCCCAAGACATTTCATGTTGGTTTCATACAAGAAAATGAAGAACAAGTTAACAGGATCAATCAGCGGTTGAAAGATGATGGATTCAAGGTAAAACCCCCACAACACTTACACAGATATACTTTCTACGTAGAAGCGCCCGGAGGATTTAATATTGAAGTACTGAGTTAAATTGGAGTAAAAAACGCAGTTCAGTGAGGTACGGTGAACCGTATCACAAGTTAAGCATTTAACAACTGATATATTCCTTGTTTTTCAGTATCAGTCGCTTTAAAAGAAGCCCAATTCCTCAATTTAAATGGTGAGAAATTGGGCTTTTTATATTGGAATTTTCCTTAATGTTGTAAATCCGCATTTTCCTGACGCTACCCGTAATAGTGACAAAAAATTATTATATATTTAAATATAGACCTCGCTAGAATATTTAATTTAATATATACACAAAGTGGTGGTTTGTAAATATGTAAGGAGAACAAAGTGTTGACAACAAAAGAGTTAAGACAAAACATCTTTGGTAAAATTCTATGTCCATTAATGCGTGAATGGGTATTGAGTCAGCGGATTGTTACTGGTAAGGGTGTCTTCATGATCCACAATGTGATCTTTGCTTGTTTTCCCTCAGATGTCACCTCAATCTCTTTTTCCCGTTTTATCGGAGGAGACGTAAAGGATGTAAATCGGACGTTGTTCGCAAACTAAATCTATTCATGATAAGATAAATAAATCAAATACTAGTAAGGCGGGGTGGAGTCAGTCAATTCTGGCTCCTCCCTGCCTTTTTTGCCCACCCGATATTGGAGGTTTTACTTTGAATGTTATCGTAAATAAAATTAAAAAAATGGGTTACAAGCATGTTTCTTTGTACGCCGTCATAGCACTTTGTTTTGTTGCCTCTGTTTTCTTTGTTCATCACAATTATTCATTGTATGAACTTCCAATAGCCAAAGTCATCAAAACAAATCTGGAAAATACAACTGAATTGAATGATATGTATCAAAATGAAGATCGACTATTTACCCAGAGTATAATAGCTGAAATAAAAAATGGAGAAGAAAAAGGAAAACTTATTCATTTAAAGAATGAATATTCCTCATCCGGAGCTTTTGATCAAGAATATCGAATTGGAAATGATTTATTTGTTTCGATTGATACAAAGACAGAAGAAAATTCAGAGTTAACTGGAACCATAAAAGACGTAAAGCGTGATAAATTTGTGTTGATTGTAGCATGGGTTTTTATCTTCACATTACTTATCGTTGGAAAAAAGCAAGGCCTGTTTTCAATTATAAGTTTGGCAGTCAATTCCATATTGTTGTCATATGCATTAGATTTTTATTTGAATTCATCAGACATTGGTTTGGTATTGATATGCAGTATTAGTATCATTCTATTTACGGTCCTTTCCCTTTTACTCGTTAACGGTTTTAATGAAAAAACATATGCAGCTATTATTGCGACACTGTTAGGGACTTTTTTATCGCTGTTCATTACTTATCTTGTTATGTGGGTAACTTCCGAAAATGGCCTTCGATATGAAGAAATGCAATTTATCACTCGTCCTTATAAAATGGTGTTTATGGCAGGGTTATTTATCGGATCTTTAGGAGCCGTAATGGATATAGCCATTACCATGTCTTCTTCGATTTTTGGGTTGTATGAAAAGAATAACCACATACCAGTAAAAGCACTTAAAACTTCAGGATTAGAGATTGGAAAAGACATTATGGGAACCATGACAAATATTTTGTTTTTTGCCTATATAAGTGGCTCAATACCTATGATTATTTTATATTTGAAAAATGCTTCTGCATTGGGATTTACCCTTTCCATGAACCTTACATTGGAATTGGCCCGTGCCCTAGCTGGTGGTATTGGAATCGTGTTAACTATTCCGATAGGTCTATATGTCTCTATTTTTTTCATTAATCGAAAGAGGGAAAGACAATGAATGTATTAGTGTTGCTAGCGTTTATACTATTAATATTGATGATCTTGATTGGCGGAAAAAAAGGGGCACGATCATTTTTTGCTTTGTTCCTAAACTTTGGTGTGTTACTTTTTACCACCATTTTTATGACAAATCCAAATAATGATCCGTATATCTTAACATTGATTGCATGTACGGTGATTAGTTATATTAATTTATTTTTTATTAACGAAGTGAACAGTACAACAAAAACAGCATTCATTTCTACTATTATCACGATTGTTATTGTACTCATTTTTATTGTCATTGTGACGGAAAATGCGATGATACAAGGTTTCGGTGAAGAAGAAATAGAAGAGCTTAGCATCTTTTCCCTTTATATTGGAGTAGATTTTGTTAAAATTGGAGCTTCAGTAATTATTATGAGTACTATTGGTGCGATTATCGATACAGCCATGGCCATTTCATCTCCCATGCGAGAAATGTTTCTTCACCATCCATCCATTAGCAAGAAAGATTTATTCACATTTGGATTAGGTATTGGAAGGGATATCTTAGGTACATCTACGAATACACTATTTTTTGCTTTCTTTGGAGGCTATTTGGCACTGCTTATATGGTTTAAAGATTTAAACTATTCTGTTGGAGAAATCGTAAACTCAAAAATATTTAGTGCTGAAATGATCACTATATTTTGTGCTGGAACAGGTGTAGCCCTGATAATTCCTATTACTGCCTTGATTACTGCTTATTCTTTGGTGAAAAATAGAGAAAATAAAGAGAAAGTTATTTAGGCTTTATGGCAAAAAGGCTTATGAGCACTCATTTGTATAATAGGAATAAGTCATTGGGTTGTTCCGTTAAAGCATTGCAATGAGTATCCATATGCTCTGCCAAATCCTCTTAACAGTTTATATTTAGTGGAAGAACAACATATAATATTGCCTATATAAGCGTGGTAATTTGGGAAAACCAGTTAGATCAAAAAAATGGGTGGCATTAATGCCATTTTAATTCCTTCATAACGTTCATGATGTATATGGTTAGATAATAACGAAAAAGCTGACTGCAAAAGACCGTTCAAGACGGCTCCTGTAATCAGCTTTTTTTTACCCTAGTTTCCAGCCGGTCTGATAATGGATGACTGCATTCCGAAATCAAACATGTATGTTGAGTTGCTTACGGAGACGCTGCATTTCCGAAGTGAAATAGGCTTTGCTGTAATCACATCCGACAATAGCTACGATATTGCCGTCATCATCAATGATTGGCGCAAAGCTTGTTTTCCACTCACCGTACCTGTCTTCGTATATGGGAGTAACACCCGCTTTACCATTAAACGCCTGATAAGCAACATTAACCATTTCCGGGGGACCCATATATTCTTCCCCCGGTTCAATTACAAAGCCTTTGTCTGCAACGAGGTGAATCAGACGTCCATCATCCGTCATGATAAATATAAAGACCCATTCAATTACGCCTTCCTTTTCTTGAATCATGGTAAGTTTTTGTTTTAATTTCTGGGAATAGGAAGTTTGCCGGTTCATATTTTTTTGTAGACTGATAACCTCCTCAGCTGGAATTATAGCTGCGGTTACAACGGCAATGGATCGAAGCCGCTGGTTTATTTGTTCTTCTAAAATGGCCCGTTTATCCACTGGTGAAAAGCTTGCCTCTTCAATTTTATTACGTAATTTTTTATATTTCCTGCTCATCGTCGGCTGGCTGACTTCCAATACCTTTGCCGCTAGTTTTAATGATTTGTATTGTTCCATCGCCATGTTGATCAGCTGTTCCTCCACAAGGTCGACTGCTTCCTGCAAAGGCATTAGAAAATCGATGACAGGTAGTGAAGTGGGTTTGTTGGGCCCTTTAAAAGGAAGCACCTCTCTAACCAACGCAACATCCACTTCGGGTATTCCGCTAGTAATCACAAGCCTTTCAACTGTATTTTCAAGTTCGCGCACGTTGCCGGGCCATTGATAGATACATAGCAAGTCGATTGCATCCGGTGTGAAAGCTACCTTTCGATTGTACAGTGTATTGTACTTTTGTAAAAAAAACTGAACCAGGTGAGGGATTTCATCTACACGATTCCTAAGCGGCGGAAGATGGATAGGCACGACATGAAGACGATAATATAAGTCTTCTCGGAATTCTCCTTTTTTCACCATTTTTTCGAGCGATTTATTTGTTGCGGCAATCACTTGAATGTCAACAGGGTGCGAGGCCGTGCTTCCAATTGGTGTGACAATGCGCTCCTGAAGGACGCGAAGCAGTTTTACCTGAACATTAAGCGGTAACTCGCCCACTTCATCCAAGAATAAGATACCTTTATGGGCAAGTGTGAATTTTCCCTTGGCGCCGTCTTTCCGAGCGCTGGTAAAAGCCCCTTCTACATAGCCGAACAGTTCGCTTTCAATCAGGTTTTCCGGGATGGCGCCGCAATTGACAGGTATAAATGGACCGTCACTTCTATTACCCATATTATGTATGGCCCTGGCGGCTATTTCCTTTCCTACACCGGATTCCCCCAATAATAGGACGGTTGCGCTGACATCACAAACCATTTGCATTTTATGCAGAACATCAAGCATCGGTTTACTGCGGATCACAAATGGAAAAGATGGTTTCTTCGATTCCAATAAAGGCCCCGATTGCCCCCTTGATGTATCTGGATAAGAGTCTTTGAGTTCTTTGTAAGCCCAGACCCATGCCCCGGATTCAATCGGGTATGCTGTCATCAGCAGCTCTGGACCCTGCCATGAGGACTGCATGAAAGATATTTTCTCATTTTTGCCCATTATCTCTTCTGCAAAGTTTGTAGCAAATAAATCTTGTTCAACATCCTTGATGGAACCACCGGCATTGGCGGATTTGATTGTATGGAATAAGGTATTCCCAGTTCCGGTCGATTTCAGTATGATGCCATTTTTATCTGTCACAATAAGCTGATCGTAAATAGACAAGAGTGCAGAGGTGAAGTGATCCATTTATGTCTACCTGCCTTTCATTTAACTTCCTAGTTTTTATATTACAGAAATTTCACAATTGTTCAATAGTTTCAAAATTGAATATTCTTCCTATTGAAAACCCTGTTAGCATAGTATTTTCTGATTGGCATGGTTATTGCAATAAAGTAAAGAGAAGGGACTAGAAAGCATGATTGCAAAGGAGGGAGAAGCGATTTTGAATAAAGAGAATCAGTTTCAACAGAATATCAATTCAGAAGATCCCTTTATTAAAAATCTATATTCAGATTTGAATGAGCGGATCAATGCGTATGAGCAGGAAGAAGCCGTGAAAATCGACAAAATGAAATGGAGTGATGCTACAGGTTCTATTTTTTTCATGATTTTAATCATCGCCTACCTAATCTATTCACTTGTCTAATGTAGTTGTTTCAATCACCCAGAACTAAATCAGCCTTATTCCAAGTAATACAATCATTAATCTATAGTTGGGAGAGAAGCGTGTGAGCAAAGAGAATTCCTCCATTTCAAAGGATGTGGCCTTTGGGTTTTTACCGGCAAGTAAAAATGACCGGATTTTTAACCTTCGGGATTTAATTTTAGTTCAAGTTGTTATTGGCCTCTCATCTTTTGGGCTGTTAACTGGTGGATACACAGGTACAATGCTTGACGCGAAGCAGTCACTTGCAGCGATTTTATTCGGTAACGCCTTCCCTATGCTGTTGATAGTCCCCATTACCCTTTATTTTGCGCGTTATGGCATAGACACCTTTGTAGGGTTTCGAAGTTCACTTGGGTATTTAGGATCGAATATCTTTTTCTTTGTTTTTCTTATTTTAACTCTCGGCTATATTTCCATTGCTCTTTTTATGTCCGGCCAGGCGTTGGCAGAGGCGGCTAAGTGGATGGGCATGCCCGCGATTTTCTCAAGCCAAGCAACGGGAGCGCCGTTTTTCTCGATTTTGCTCTTCATCTGTGCATTCCTTGTAACGGTGAGGGGACCGGTAGCGATTCAAAAATATACCGCAGTAGCCGTTCCGGTTTTTATGGTTCTCATGTTTGGCCTTCTTGCAATAGTCTTGTTTGGACAGGGATTCACGAAAGTTGCTCATATACTTCCTTCTGAACCATTTGAAACGACTTCTCGTTCATTCGCGACAGCCCTGGAGTTAAACATCGGTCTCGGCTTTTCATGGCTTCCGTACCTTGGCCAATACAGCCGTTTATCTAAAACAGAAGGAGGAGCATTTAAAGCGGGATTCTACAGCTATGGAATCATTGTCTGTATCGCTGCTTTAGTTGGGGCCCTTGCTGCATTAGTCACTGGTTCTCTTAATCCTTCTGACTGGATGTTTTCCATCGCAGGAAGTTGGGGCGGCTTCATTGGCTTGATTTTACTTTCGGTAGGGAATGTCGGTGCAGCCATATTCCTTATGTACTCACAAGCTGTCAGCTTTAAAACTGTATTCCCGAAAAAGTCATGGATGATTGCTATGGGTACAACCGTACCGACTATCTTCTTACTTCTAAGCTCAACGTTCTACGATGCCTTTGGTTCATTCATTGCTGTCATTTCTTTTATTATGGCTGTACTTGGCGGCATTGTCGTCGCAGATTACTTTTTTGTAAAGCGCCAACGCATTTCAATAAGGGATTTGTATGACATGCAAGGCTCTTATACTTATTGGAAAGGCATTAACCCGTCGGCCGTTCTCACGGTGGTTATCGGAACGATCGTTTACTGGGCACTCTATAATCCATTGACTTTTGAAGCAAGTGACTTTTTCCTTTATACAGCTGCCGGAATTCCAACATACTTTGTCGCTTTAGTCACCTACTATGTTTCATCTAAATACATTTTTCGTTTTGAAGTTGACATGGAGCGTCCATCCGTGGAATTAAAGGAAGCTAAATAGAAAAAACCCACTTTAAAGAATCTAGGGAACGAGAGGAGATTGTTCAATGTTTACACAAAGTTTAGATTTCAAAACAACAGATTTAGATACATTCCCATTTCCATTCACTTCAGGTAACTATCGTTATTCAAACGACTTGAAAAAACTCTCAAACGTTAACTGTATTGAAGTTACACCAGAATACAAACTCCAAGTGGAAACGAAGCGTCGTCTCCTTCAAGAACAGCCGCATATAAGATTTCAATCTTTTTCACACACAATGGAAATGCAATGGGAAGTGTTGGAAATGCTCATCGACATGGCAGCTGATCGCTATCCTGAGCATTTCGAGGTCATTAAAGATGGTGACAACTGGACTTTCAAGAACCACATTTTCGGGGAATCCGATTCATTCGTGTATGGCGATGCCAGCACGCTTCCAAATGAGCCGCTTGATTATATAGGCCGCCATTTCCATAATGATTTTGTTTTAATGGTTCATCGCGATAGTAATTTCTATTTGGAAGTGGGGCAAGTTTCATACGCCGCACTCTTCTCGGCTAACTGGAATAAAGGCATGTCCTTTGATGAGATCCATGCACCTGTTCCATTTGTATCACGGAAAGGTGATGAACTGGCAGATCGGGTTCGTAAGTTTTTATTATCCATCGAACCAGGAAAGCCATGGACACGCATTAACTGGAACCTGATGGCGGACCGTTGGGATGTCAACTATGAAACGATGGATGTATGGGGACCGCAGCGTTCTGAAATAACACCGGAAAATGCAGGTAAACTTGTTCGTTTGCGTGTTGAAGAACAAAAATTTTATCGCATGCCACGAAGCAACGCTATTCTATTCGTATTGAATACCCAGTTCCTGCCGCTGGAGGATTTGACATTGCGCCAGGAGTGGTTCGATCTGACATATAGCGTACTGCAGGATATTCCGGAACCTATGGCTGAATACAAAGGAATTGCCCCGTTTCTTCCGCAATCGGTCGAATATTTGAGGAGTATTGATGAAAAACAAAAAAGTGAAGATAAACAATAAGTAGGAGGATAGAGCCTTGTACAATAGTCCAGTATTGTTTGATAAATCCATTACGATCGTAAATAAATTTACTCCCCGGAATGAACGAAGAAAGTTTGTCGTCATTTCTGATCAAGCCGGATATGAAAAGGCGAAAAGTTTCACTTCCGAAATCGCAGGAACAGTGCCTGTTGAATGTCTTTCCATTAATGGAATGGAAGATAAAGAGGAGATTAAGAGAGTCATCTTGTCACAAAAGATGGGCACCCAATTTTATATTGCGGCTGCTTGGAACAATGCCGTAATGATCTTCTCGCTCGGGGTGGAAGCTGGTCTATCTGAAGCTGAGATCCAGACGGTGATTATCGGCCCTAAACGGCGGTACGTATATTGCATGAAATGTTTCGAAGTGTCGGAAATCGCAGAAGAAGCCGAGATTGCAGAATGTGACCATTGCAGGGCCAGTCTTGAAATAGGACCTTTTTATTCAATCGTACGGGAAGGTTATATTGGTTACCCATTCATCCCAATCGGAAAAGAAGAAGTAGGGAGCTGATCATCATGCGGGTAGTAGGAAATATTCAAATGAAAGTAAACAAGATCATTCAAGAAACTCCATTCGTAAAACAGTTCGAGTTGATTCCAGTTGATGGAAAACCATTGCCGGCTTTTACTGGCGGTTCGCATTTGACCACTTTCATGCCAGCCGGGGATACGATAATCGAGAGAGAATATTCCATTATCAGTAACCCAAGGGATCGTAAAAAATATGCAATTTCCATTCGGCGTGATGAGGCGTCACGCGGAGGTTCCGCTTTCTGGCATGATCATGTAACGATAGATTCCAGATTGGAAGTCAGCTTCCCTAAAAACAACTTCCCTCTCAGCTTTCGAGCTAAGCATCATGCATTTTATGCAGCTGGAATCGGCATCACCCCATTTCTGGCAATGATGGAAGACATGGCTGCCGAAGGCCAAACCTTCGAACTTCATTATGCAGCACGCACACCGGAATTATGTGCTTTTTATGATCTGTTGAAAGCCAAATATCCTGATCAATGCACCTTTTATTTTTCGCAGGCGGAAGACAAACGCAGAATGAAGCCTGAGTCGATGATGGATCATCGCGTTGGCACGCATGTATATTTTTGCGGACCAATCGAGATGGTACAAGAGTACCGAAAAGCTGCCAGTTCATATGGTTATCCGGAACATGCGATCCACTTTGAATTATTTGCGACAAAACATGACGGGCCGCAAGAACCTTTCATTGTCGACCTATCAGACAGCGATCGGTCCATTCACGTTCATGAAGGCGAAACACTGCTTGATGCGCTTCTAAGGGAAGGCATTGATGCACCTTATTCTTGTAAAGTGGGCGGGTGCGGAAGTTGTGAGGTAGATGTTGCAGAAGGTGAAGTGGATCACCGTGATTTCTTCCTTAGCGAAGAAAACCGTCAAACACGCAACTCAATCCTGACATGCTGCTCACGTGCGAAGGACGACAGACTCGTTATAAAACTTTAATGATTCCGTACATGTAAAATTTAAAAAAATAATGAAAACCGGAGGCATAAAACATGACAATTTTAGAAACGGCAGTTTTAGAGCTTAAAAATTACATCGGCGGTAAGTGGCAGACCTCATCTTCAAATGAAGTAATCCCGGTAATCAATCCTGCAACACAGGAAGTCATTGCAAGGGCTCCGCGTGCTACCAAGGAAGATACAGAAAGGGCAATCTCAGTTGCGAAGGCAGCTTTTGAAAGTGGAATCTGGTCAGGCCTGACGGCACAGGAGCGTGCTTCCTACCTATATAAAATCGCTGATAAAATTGATGAGCGTGCTGAAGAGTTAACGATTCTTGAAACAATGGACAATGGGAAACTTAAAGCTGAGGCAGGTTTCGATATTGCCGATGCCGCCGCGTGTTTCCGTTACTACGCTGGGTTGGTTCTTCATCCAGAAGGGGAAACTTACCAAGTTCCCGCTCCAGTACAAGCAATGGTCGTTCGTGAGCCAGTAGGTGTAGCCGGTTTGATTGTACCTTGGAATTTCCCTCTTCTAATGAGTGTCTGGAAAATCGCACCTGCACTTGCGGCAGGTAACACCATTGTATATAAACCGGCTGAAGTGACACCTGTTACAGCAATGAAATTATTTGAAATCCTGGAGGAAGTAGGCATCCCTAAAGGTGTGGCTAACATGGTGATGGGCCGCGGCACTGTTGTCGGTCAAACCATTGCAGAAAGCAAGGATGTTGACATTGTTTCATTTACAGGAAGTACTGATGTTGGCCGAACAATCATGAAGGCGGCCGCGGGCAACTTAAAGAAAATTTCCCTTGAACTTGGCGGTAAATCACCTAACATCGTTTTTGCAGATGCAGATTTAGAGACGGCCGTCGATTACGGATTATTCGGAATCTTCTTCGGTGCCGGCCAAGTATGTTCATCAGGCAGCCGCATTCTTGTTGAAGAAAGTATTTATGATGAATATGTAAAACGCTATGTGGAACGCGCAAATAAAATCAAAGTAGGACCAGGTCTTGCAGAAGACAGCAACATGGGGGCAATTGTCAGCGAAGCGCAAATGAATGGCATTTTGAATTATATTGAAATCGGCAAACAGGAAGGTGCGACGCTTGCAGCAGGCGGTTACCGTCTTGTTGATGACGGCCTTGACAAAGGATACTTCATTGCGCCGACTGTATTCACCGATGTAACACCTGACATGCGCATCGTACAAGAGGAAATCTTCGGTCCAGTCGTCGTCATTCAAAAGTTTAAAGGTGAAGAAGAAGCTATTAAACTTGCAAATGATACAGACTACGGCCTTGCAGGCGGCGTCTTTACTAACGATGGGGCAAAAGGATTGCGAGTGATCAAGAAGGTACGTGCAGGCATCACATGGGTTAATGATTATCATCCAACATATGTCGAAGCGCCATGGGGCGGTTACAAACAAAGCGGGATTGGACGAAGTTTAGGAAAATACGGCTTGGATGAATACCAGGAAATTAAACAAATCAACATTAATCTCGATGTAAAACCGGTCGGCTGGTTTCCAAAATAATCATATGATTAGAGAGGAGACAAACAACTTACCTTAATTAAAACAAAGGGGTGCGGAAGTAAAAAATTCCGCACCCTTTCCTTTGGAATTTTGTCCAAGGTTAATCAATGGCAGGTTCGCTGGCTAAAGTAATCATTTCAAGTTGAACTCCCTGAATAGAATCATGTTTAATAAGCATACTCATCACCTTAAGCTCTAATCCTACTAAAAGAGTTCTATCAAAGTTGATTTGAGAGGAAGGTAGAGACTCCTGCGGGAAAAGAGTGTCGAAGGGAGACAACGAAGGCGCAAAGAGCGCCGAAAAGGCTCCCGGACCGCCCGCGGAAAGCGAGTGCCTGGAGTGGTAATCAGATCAGATTTTACAAACCCTCAAAAAAGTTCCAATTGATTTCAGAAATCCAGAAATCCAGTAAGGTTTCATTACTTATAAAAAGGTAAAAAATCATGTAGTATAACCAAATTTTCTATTAAAACCATGGGTCAGAGTGAGAGCATTCGGCCCGCCAGACAATAAACTAATTCGAAGAAAAGTCAGTTCACTTAGATTTTTTCTAAAAAACATTCCAGTTGATTGGAACGGAAAGCGAGTGCCTGGAGTGGAAAGCAACGATCAGATTTTACAAGTCATAAAAAAAACTATAGTGAAACCTAATCCAAATACGGATTAGTTTTTTTCAAACTGCCGAGAAACTTTTTAAAGCACTTAACAAATTGTTCTTACGATTAAAATAACTGAGAATTAAACAATCTCAAGGAATTAGCCATTTCGCAGGCATTTTTATTATGCAACAATAGGACAAGTTTCTGTGATGAGTGAAAATGGATTTGAGCATAAAAAACACCATAGATATGATAAAAGTAACATACCAATGCCATTCATCACTATTAATCAGAAATAGCATATTGAGATTGAATCGTTTTTACCGGTGTAGCATTTATTCTTGGTGTTGTTGATTGTCGTACATAGTATCATTAAAAAGGAAAAGACATTACATAATGCTCACAAATAGAGAGGAAGTGCCTTGACTGTCAAAGATTACTTCAATCAAGGAAGAAGTGTTCTATCAATGTTAAGACCAGTCAGGGAACACGTTAGGAGTGAAGATTGATGACTAAGTTTTATTCGGATATGACAGTGGAGGAAGCGATATCATGTTTTCCGATAGGAAGCACTGAAGTGGAAGTTTTGGATGATTCAGAGGATTTCATCGGATTTTTGACTATAGAGGCGTTATCTGCGGCAGTGCAGCAGAGTGATTTGACGAAGCCAATTTCTCATTTCATTACCGTTAATGCACCGCTGCAAAATTTACGAAATTACTCAATACCCTATGAACAATTTCAAGCATTCTTCGAGAGTGATTTATGCAGGGTTGTATTTAATGCCCTGTATGATGGCGTGTATATCACGGATGGGGATGGAACGACATTATTTATCAATCAAGCGTATCAGCGTATTACTGGAATAAGAGAAGAGGAAATCATCGGAAAACCGATGAGTTATTTAGTTGAGCAAGGCATGATATCCGTTTCAGCTTCATTGGACTCCATTCGAACGAAGAATCAAGTTACTTTAACACAAAGAATTCGAAATGGAAGAAAGATTATCGTATCGGCCACACCTATTCTATCGCCACAGAATGAAGTCATATTTGTCATTAATAGTGTTAGGGATATTACTGAATTAATCCGGATGAAGTATACGATCGACAGCCAAAAGTTATCTTTTCAACCTATTTCTCAATTATTGCCTGGCTCGGAACAGGTGAATTTACAGGAAATAATCATTGGTCCCTCTACAACTCCTTTATTCAAATTGGCTGATAAAGTAGCTAAAACGGATGCGAAGGTCTTGTTGCAGGGGGAAACGGGAGTAGGGAAGAGTTTAATCGCCAAGTACTTACATGCCAAAAGCTCCAGGAAGGAAAAAATTTTCCTTGAATTAAATTGCGGAGCCATCCCAGCGAACTTGGTGGAATCTGAACTTTTTGGATATGAACCAGGGGCATTTACCGGATCCCTTAAGAATGGGAAAATGGGGATTTTTGAGAAAGTGAATGGTGGCACGTTATTTTTGGATGAAATTGGAGATTTACCCTTAGAGCTACAGGTAAAACTTTTGAAAGTGGTAGAAGAAAACAAGTTTATGAGAGTAGGTTCTACCGAAATGAAAGAAGTGGATGTCAGGTTAATTACAGCCACCCATCGCGATCTGGCCTCCCTCGTGCAAGAAGGATCTTTCCGCGAAGATCTTTATTACCGGCTTAATATCGTTTCCTTTGAAGTCCCGCCTTTACGCCAGCGAAAGGAAGAAACGATCCCGCTTTTAGAAATGTATTTGAAAAAATTCAATGAAAAATATAATGAAAAGAAAAAGATGACACCGGAATGCTATGAATGGCTGACGAACTATTCGTGGCCAGGCAATATACGTGAGCTTGCGAGTCTTGCAGAGCGGCTGGTCGTCACGACTTATGATGATACGATTGATTTGCCTAATTTACCATCTTTCATCCAGCCGGTCTTATCAAAAAAACCGACAACACATTCTTTGAAGGAAGCCGTTTCCGAGCTGGAGCGTTCCCTGATCCTGAATGCGATGAAGAAGTATGGGACTACAAGGGCCGCTGCCATCTCTTTGGATATCAGTCAAAGCGCTTTGGTGCAAAAAATGAAAAAATTTCACATGCGATTAGAAAACGAATCAAATTAGTTTTTTTGATTTGATTTCTACTCATTATTTATACTGTTACCCATGAAAAAAAGGTTATCCCCCTTAAGAATTAAGCGTTTTCACACTTTGGCATGATTCCTGCATTAGTAAATACATGAAAGGGGAGATAACCATGAATATTTCTATTTTTTCTATGGCTAACAAATTGGTGACAGGAGCAGATTCTTTACAGCAGCTGACTGATGAGGTTACGCGATTAGGGATGAAGAATCCGTTGATAGTTACAGATAAAGTTTTAGTGGGTGCTGGGGTTGTGCAAAGGGTTAAGGATTTACTTTCTACAGAATGTGGTATTTTTTCGGATGTGAATCCAGAACCGGAAATTGAAATCGTTGAGCAATGTGTACGGTCAATCAAGGATGGAAAACATGATGGACTGATTGCGGTAGGCGGTGGAAGTGCGATGGATATTGCGAAAGCTTCTTCCGTCATGGCTACGAATTCAGGTAGCATCGAGACATATTTCGGTACGAACTTGATTGAAGTTCCAGGTCTACCTTTAATAGCCATACCGACGACGGCAGGAACCGGTTCAGAAGTGACGAATATTTCGATTTTATCGGACAAAAAAGAACAGGTTAAGAAGGGGATTGTAAGTCCGTATCTTTTACCGGATGTAGCGATTGTATCGCCTGTCATGACGTTGACTTGCCCGCCAAGTGTGACTGCTGCGAGTGGAGTGGATGCACTTGTTCATGCGGTCGAGGCTTATATTTCCAAATTTTCTTCTCCCGTTACGGATGCTTTGGCAATTGGGGCCATGAAGTTAATCGCAAAGAATTTACCAAAGGCTTATGCTGCGCCAGATAATCTGGAAGCACGGGAAGCGATGATCACTGGAAGCCTTATGGCAGGGTTAGCTTTTGGCAATGCTGGTGTTGGAGCTGTTCATGCCTTAGCTTATCCGCTTGGAGGCCGCTTCCATTTATCACATGGCGTCAGCAATTCATTATTACTGCCATTTGTCATGAAGTGGAATAAAATTGCATGTTTGGAAAGGTTCCGCGAGATTGCTGAAGCACTTGGAGAGAAAGTCAATCATTTAAATGATGATGAGGCAGCGGATAAGGCTATAGAAGCGATGACCAGAATATGCCGTTATGTTGATATACCACAGTCACTAAGTGAATTTGACATTCCTGAATCGGCTTTAAGTGAAATGGCTGCTGAGGCCATCAAACAAGTCCGTTTACTTCGCAATAATCCCCGTGCGTTAAACGTCCGGGATATCGAAAAAATCTACCGTTCAGCCTATTGCTTTTAAGTGGAGGAAACAATATGAAATGGAAAAACCGTCGCTATGGAGAAGAGACATCGTATATACCTGCGGGACCTTTTAAAATTAGACTGCCAATTGTCCATTATCGTTTTGAGTGGCCTGACTATGTTCAAGGCTTATTGATGTGCGCAGTTGACCTTGGAGCGATTACACTGCTTGCAGACCATCTGGGTATGCCTTTTGATGTGGCTCTAGCCGTCGTTGTCTTGAATGGATTATTATACTTGGCACATCATTTACTCGGGGACCCAGTTATACCAGGTTGGATTACACCTGCGGTGCCATTGCTTGTATTGTTCGTCGGGCAATTTCCCGAAGGACCTGATCGGGTCTATGCACTCGTTGCATTTCAACTAACATTAGGTATTTTATCGATATTGCTAGGAATGACCGGACTTGCCAGTAAGGTCGTGCGATTAGTGCCAAATGCAATCAAATCAGGCATTATTTTAGGAGCGGGTATAGGTGCTGTCGTTTCCATTTTTGAAGTGGGTGGAAAGTTTGATTTATTTCCTTATACAATAAGCATTTGTATCGGCTTTGCCTTTTATCTACTTTTTTCGAAAAGTTTTGGAAAATTGAAAATGCGAAATAAAGTTTGGATATTCATAGGAAATTTAGGGATATTGCCAGCAATTTTGCTTGCGGTCTTTGTAGCCCCAATTTTTGGAGAAGCAAAATGGCCTGATATCCAATGGGGATTCAGCAGTCCGGATTTTGCTACACTTTGGTCAGACTATACTGTTTTCGGTTTAGGTTTTCCTGCCTTGACCTTCTTTGTAAGTGCGATTCCAGCTGTTTTTGCTACTTATTTAGTCGTATTCGGGGATGTACTCAAAACAAAAGCGCTGCTTTCTGAATCCGATGAGATCAGGGAAGATGAAAAAGTGGACTATAATCCAAACAGAGCTCATTTAATTTTTGGTGGCCGAAATGTGATCATGAGTTTTATCGGACCCGATATAACAATGTGCGGTCCCTTGTGGGCAGCCATGCAGGTCGTGGTTGTGGAACGGTTCAAGAATGGCAAGAAAGCCATGAATTCTTTCTTCGGCGGTGCAGGCTCGTTCCGTTGGGGTACGAATACAGGTTTATTCTTATTGCCGGTAGTCAGCTTGGTGGAACCAATTCTCGGTGTGGCCTTGGCCTTAACGCTTTTGGTTCAAGGATATGTTAGCGTACGCGTAGGCGTGATGCAGGCGAAGAGCCAACGCGACCTGGGAATTGCAGGGGTCGTTGCTGCCATCCTTGTTATAAAAGGTGCTGGAATGGCGTTTGCAGCAGGAATTCTATTATGTGCCCTTTTATATGGCAAGGACTTTTTCAAAGGAGAGAATGATAAGACTTTTACAGATCATGAAGATGAAGAGGAGATTAAAGCAGGATGAAAAAAGTAGTGGAAAAATGGCCAATTTATATAAACGGGGAATCTATTCATACAGAAAGTCATTTTGTAGTGGAAAATCCAGCAACATTGGAGCCTGTGGGCTATGTTCCGGACGCTAACGAAAAAGAGGCAAAGGCTGCAGTGGATGCAGCTCAGGCTGCTTTTCTGACTTGGTCGAAAACAAGTGCATACCATAGGGCGGAATTACTTGAGAAGTGGTACACGATCATTGAGAACAGGCTGGATGAAATTGCAACGGTCATGACACTGGAACAAGGAAAGCCATTGGCAGAGGCAAAAGGTGAAATGAAATATGCTTCAAGTTTCGTGAAATGGTACGCTGAAGAAGCAAAGCGCAACTACGGGGAAATCATACCAGCCTCTGTTGCATCAAAGCGTATTTTTGTGCAAAAGCAGGCAGTCGGTGTCGTTGCTGCCATTACCCCTTGGAATTTTCCTGCTGCCATGATTACGAGGAAAGTGGCGCCAGCCCTTGCCGCAGGATGTACCGTGGTCATCAAACCAGCGGAACAAACGCCTTTGACCGCTTTGCTATTAGTTGAAAGTGCCCATGAAGCAGGCATTCCGGCAGGTGTGATAAATATTGTAACTACACAGAAACCGGGAGATGTATCAGACGTGTGGATGAATGATTCACGTGTTAAAAAGATCACATTTACCGGCTCCACTCCTGTAGGGAAACATCTAATGAAAAAAGCCGCAGAAACAGTAAAAAAAGTCTCGCTTGAACTCGGTGGATTGGCTCCGTTCATCATTGCTGAGGATGCGAATATCGAAGAAGCTGTAAATGGTTTAATTCAATCGAAATTCAGGAATGCTGGACAAACATGTATTTGTGCGAATCGAATATTCGTCCATGAGACAATCGAACAGCCGTTTTTACAAGCTTTTGAAGAAGCCGTTTTAACTTTGAAGGTTGGAAATGGAATGAAAGGAACCGATCTTGGTCCATTGATAGATGGAGCCGCAGTTAAAAAAGTTCAGCTTCAATTAGAGGATGCAGCAAGTAAAGGGGCTATCATCCATAACACTTCTAAAGTCGATGAAAAACAAGGCCATTTTATCGCACCAGCCATACTTTCCAATGTAACGGATGATATGCTGTGCATGCAGGAAGAAACGTTTGGGCCGATTGCGCCAGTCAGTACATTCAAAACCGATCAAGAAGCGATAGATCGAGCCAATAACACGAATTTTGGCTTGGCAGCTTACGTGTATACCGAGTCATTAAATAAGGCAGTTGCCTATTCGGATGCTCTTGAATATGGGATTGTCGGTATTAATGACAGTGCCCCATCCACTGCCCAAGCACCATTTGGAGGAATGAAGGAAAGTGGTTTAGGCAGGGAAGGGGGACACTATGGCATGGATGAATATTTAGAAGTGAAGTATGTATCCATGCAGCTTGGCCAGTAAAAAATCTGAAGAGTCGGCCATGATTCTTTAGGTGAAAAAAGAGTGGAAGGCACATCTAATATCGATGTGCCTTTTACTCTTTTTAAAGGTTAAAAAAGCATTTTTGCGTCCCTTCAGATATGAAGGAGGGAAGGTCATGTTTCCAAGGGTGACATCGAAGTCAGCACCGGAAGCATTGGGAACGTTACTTGTATTACCATGGAAAGTCTCATTTGCAAGTAAGGCAAAGGCCACCGCTTCCTTCGCTTCAGAAGAGTATCCCAACTCTTCTTGAGTCAAAACTTGAATAGAATTTCCAAGCAGTGATTGAATCATATTTAATAACATTTTGTTATAGCTGCTACCGCCGCCAATAATCACTTCTTCAATATAGGTTTTTGGAAAGATGAAATTTCGATAGTTCTCCACAATCGACTTTGCTGTAAACTTCGTTACTGTTGCTAAAATGTCATGACTGGGAAGTGATTCAAACATCTTTAATAGTTTTACTACATATTGCTTGCCAAACAATTCCCTGCCGGTTGATTTTGGCGGAGGGCTCATAATATAGGGGTGACTGAAAGTAGTAAGAATCGCGTTCTAAAAAACCCCCTTGCCCAAATGGACAAAGGGGTTTTTTAAAAGAATATCATCTTTCAAGTTTGAGAGTTTCCAGGGGTCGAAAAGGAAAGATACAAATAACAATCCCGAACTTTAATTATTTCGCTAAGCTTTCTGTCAATCGGTTTTCTTTCCAAATGACTGTAATGCCAAGGCCAATGACGATAATGACAGCAGCGAAAAGATAAGGGTAGTGGATGTTTACGTCAAAAAGCAATCCTCCCATAGATGGCCCGGCGATATTCCCTAAGCTCGTATAGGTGGAGTTCATTCCAGCAACGAATCCTTGTTCTTTCCCGGCAGCTTTTGATAAAAATGTCGTCAATGCCGGACGAAGCAGGTCAAATGCAAGGAATATGAAGCAAGTTACCACTAGTACTGCCAAAAAGCTAGAAATCATAGTGGACGCTACCGCAAAAATGGCACCAACGATTAAACATAATTGGATAAGCTTCTTTTCGCCGAGAATATCTACCAGCTTTCCAAACATAAATACCTGTACAACAACTCCGAAAATAGAGCTTATTGTAATGATAATTGCAATATCCTTCGGCGTGAAACCGAATTTATGATCAGAAAATAGGCTAAACACAGTTTCATAGGCTGATAAGCCAAAAGCGAGTACAAATACAATGATGAATGCAATAAAGTAAAGCGGATTTAGTGATTTTTTTAAATCGCCCATAAAGTTTGTTTGCTTTGTATTAGCAGAAACTTTTGCAAGCTGTTCCTTTGTAATCGGCTCTTTTAAAATGAATATTGATGAAAGGCATGCTAAAAAAGCAATGGCCGCCGCAAGGAAGAAGGGCAAGCGTATACCATATTCTGCAACAAAGCCACCGATCCCGGGTCCTATTATAAAGCCCAAGCTAATTGCGGCTGAAATATAGCCCATTGCTTTTGGCCTTTCCTGAACGGATGTAATATCTGCAACATATGCCGTAACACCTGGCATGATGAAGGCAGCACTGATTCCCCCAAGGATCCTTGATAAATAGAACACGGATACGTTTGTCCCTACACCGAAGATAAGTTCTGAAACACCAAAAAGGAATAAGCCGATGATGATGATTTTCTTTCTGCCGTAACGGTCAACCCAACGACCTGCGAATGGTGACATAACAAGCTGTGAAACAGCAAATACGGCAACCAGATAGCCCATCGTACTTCCTGATAAATGCATGATATTCATAAATGACGGCATAACGGGGATGATGAGACCAATTCCCAGAAAAGCAATGAATATATTGCTTAGAAGAATAATTAATACCGCCTTTTGTTCTTTAATTGGTTTATTCATGTTTTAACACCACTTTCTTTGTGAATCATTCTTGTGTTATACCTCTCCAAAACACTTTCCAAGAGGCTGCTAATTTATCCTTCAGCCGTTTCTCATCATTGCCGTATACAAGCTCAAGCAAAATGGAATCCACAACTCCCAAAAAAGCATAGGTCGGCGTTATGGCTTCATCTTCGACGATTAATTTGGCATTGATCCAATCATGGAATTTGCATTCAAGGATCGCCTGCACTTTTTCCTCGATATCCATCACTTCCTGCCCGATTTCTTTTTCAAGATGCGCTGGCGGAAAAAAGGACATACGCAGCCAAAACTTTATATGCTCATTTTCTTGGAAAAGATCGATGACCAATTGTAGGAATCCATATAAATCTTTTTCAGGATTTTTTGAATCAACTTTACTGAAATATTGGAGTTTCGAAGATAGCTCCGTCTCTTTCGCATCACGTAAAACTTGCAGAAAAAGATCATCCTTGCCTTTAAAATGAGCGTAAATGGATTGCTTTTTCATGCCGACTTCTTCAGCTATTTGAGAAAGCGACGCTCCTTCATAACCATGAATCGTAAAATATTTTAGAGCGGCGTCCTTAATTTCATTACTTTTCAATATTATCACCTCATAATTTAACGAACGTTCGTCAGTTATAATAGCAAATTAAATAAATATATGCAAGCGAATATGTTTATTAAAAGGTATTATGCCCAGACCATCATTCATAATTAGGCGATATATTTGAGAAGGACAATATTGTTGTTTCCAGCAATGGATATGCATTCAAGGCTATTCACTAAATTCCCGCATATAATTCTATATTGATAATAAAGAGACAGGTGGGATGAAGTTGGATACGCATGACATCAGAAAAGTGATTCATTACTATTACACAAAAATACAAGAAACGAATCACCCTTATTATTGGTACTGTTTGGCTGAGACTCAAAGCAGGGCCGGGTTAACAAGTGAAGCAATGCAAACGATTGATAACGCCTTGTTGTTTCCAAATCCTTATCCTTCAAGGCAGGAACTGCAAGACATGCAACTGAACCTCCAAACTGTTCTTACAAGGGAAATGAACTCCAACAGAACAGTCATAGTGACCTCAAAGCAAGGCGACATTGATGGGGACGGGATAAAGGACAATGTTTTTCTAACCGCAAACAAAACCCCTGATAGCCCTTTTTGGAGGGATATAACTTTGGTTATCCAAAATGGGAGGACTCATCAATATCAACAAGTTCCCATGAAAAATAACGCAGGATATAATCCGACCTTTTTTCTTGGTGATTTTACAGGTAATAAGGGGGATGACATTTTAGTGGTCATTGATACAGGAGGAAGCGGTGGTTCGATTTATGCGTATGTTTTTGCATATCTTAACGGTCAACTCAAGACCATTTTTAATTCAGATCCATTCAATGAAACCTATAAATACGATGTGAATTATGAAAACCATTACAAAGCAAAGGTGAACAGTACTTACCTAAAAGAAAGGTACATTCTTGACCTTACTTATAAGGATAAGGACTATTTAGCTGAAATATATAACAAGGATGGTGTACTGAAGGCGCCAATAGAAGGATGGGTCAATCCTTTATCTGGTTTATATCCGGTTGATTACAATAGGGATGGCATATATGAGCTTGAAGCGTATCAGAGGATCGCAGGGAGATTCAATGCCGACTCACTGGGATTTGTACAGACCGTTTTAAAATGGAACGGACTGGCTTTTGCTCCTGACCGGCAGAATGTGGCTATTTTTGGAGGGGAAATATAGCATAATGGAATAGAAGGTTCATGAACAAGGTACGGGCGAAATCTTCGCCCTAATGAAACCTGAAAATATTCTTGGCAATGGTTAAGCTGATTGTGTGCATTTACGAAAAGGGTACCTGTTTTTATATACGGACGTGATGGTTTCTTTACTTCATCTAAAATTAAACAAATTTTTTCAAAGGGGAGTATCGCTAATTGGAATTATTAGTAGGCAATGCCTACACGTGATTTTAAATAATCGCTACTTTTTATTTGGCTGAATGCAAATTCTGCTGTATCCGGCACGGATATTTCAACCCCATCTTCCGGCAAAAAGTCACCTTCTACACGATATATACCAACACTTTCTCCATCGGGCAAATACGTAGGACAGACAATCGTCCATTGAAGTGTTGACTGTTTAAGCATATCGTAAACTTTATGATGTTCTTTCGCTGCGCGGGTAGACTTTTGCTTTGATTCACCAGACTGATAACGCAGAGAATTGGGGGTTGTTCTGCTTTGCAGGATTCCTGCTGTTCCAATTGTTATAATTCGTTGTATTCCTTCGTTTTTCATTGCTTCGATAATCAGGGGCATACTTGCTGATAAAGTGGTTGTCCCATCAGTATTAAGCGCACTAATAACAACATCAATCCCATGCATGGCACGAACTATATCTTCTTTATTTAAAACATTACCTTGAATAATGGTTAAATTGGCATTGTTTATTCCAATCTTCTCTGGAGTGCGAACTAAAACTGTAACATGATGCTTATCTTGCAGACCATAAGTAACTAATTGACCCCCAACTCGTCCAGTTGCACCCAAAATTAAAATATTCATAGAAACGAACCTCCTTTTTTCGAATACAATCATTCCACTAACATTATAACGTCATTTTCAACTAATGAAAGCTTTAGTGCATTAAGACAACATAATTGAGAGTCTTGCTGTTAAGGAAAATATGCGTTGATGAAATACAAAATGGGCCGCTCAAATGCTTAATGAGGGGCCCATTTGTAATATAATAACAACATTTCTTAAACAAGACATTAACGACCACAATTCCTCCTCTAATATTCCTGTTCTTTTTTCGATTTTAGAAAAGAATCAACTGAGTCATCTAATAATTTCTCCCGATTAGGATCTTCATTGACATCTGTATCTACTTCCATCACTTCGTTTAATCGACTAACCTGACTTTTTTGTTGAGCTGGATTATTTTTTTCGTTTGGCATATAAACTCCTTCTTGAACAGTTATTTTTTATATAGTATGAACAATTGATCCAATATGAAATCCAATATTGTGTAAGATTATTTCAGCTTCTTTCCCGAATTGAGTCCAGTTATCTTGATGGAAGGTTAAAACAATATACATGATTTTATTTTGGGTGTTATTGACTGAATATTAAAAATATTGTAATATTTAGTTTGCGTTATTGTTTTTTAGAAACGTAGTTTTATATTTGAAACAAGTGGGTTTTCCTTGTGTAAAGTCAAATAATCTGGCAGGAGGTTTTTTTTATGAAGAAAAGAATAAGGAATACTTCTTTTGGTTTTTTGTCGGTGGTTTCAATAATTCTATCATTATCATTTTTACTTCCTTCTTTTGGCCAAACTGCTGTAAAGCAAACCGACTTTAAAGTAACCCTATTAGGAACAGGTTCTCCACTTTTAAGTACATCCCGCTCCGGTCCAGCTACTCTTGTAGAAGTTGGTAATGAAAAACTCCTCTTTGATGCTGGACGCGGAACTGCTTTACAATTATATAAAGCGAATATGTTACCAGGCAGTGTAGATAAGTTGTTTCTTACTCATTTGCATTCGGATCATACAATCGGCATACCAGACGTATGGCTTACAGGTTCTTTACCAACAGGAGGGAAAAGAGAGCAAGCATTTAACATTTGGGGACCTAAGGGAACCGAGAAAATGATGTTACATATGCATAAAGCATTTAAAGCCGATTTGGATGCAAGGGATGACTCTGGAAATGGTAACGTGGAAGGAGCAAGTATTACGGCAAAAGATATCAAGGAGGGCATTGTCTATAACAAAAAGGGAATTGAAGTAATAGCCTTCAAGGTAGACCATAAATCAATTGAGCCTGCTTTCGGTTATCGGGTTAATTACAAAGGACATTCAGTAGTTATCTCAGGTGACACCCGCTATAATGAAAATCTAATTACATTTGCTAAAGGTGCTGACGTAGTTATTCATGAGGTTGCAGCTGCAAAACCTGATAATCAATCAGAATCAATCGCCAATATTCTTGATCTTCACACTACACCGGAGGAAGCAGGTAAAGTCTTTAGCCAAATACAACCAAAACTTGCTGTGTACTCACATATAGTATTATTGGGTGGATTAACAGAAGAAAAAGCTAATTTGCTCGAAAGAACTAAAAAAACATATGGAGGAACCGTTTTAGTAGGTGAGGATTTGTTGTCCATTGAAATAGGGGACAAGGTACAAGTGCAGCAGTCAGGAAACAAGGCTTACCCGGGGAACTAAAACAGAACAGCTTCAGCTATTTCATGAAAGAGAGGGCTTACTTCAAAGGGAGGTTGCTGATGCAACCTTTTTTCTTATGTTACTAAAGGGGCAGGCAGCGATAGTTGACTCAATTGATAAAATTGGAGAAGTGTTAATTCCAGGTGAGATAGACTAACCTGAAGAGCCAAAGGAATATCATTAACGAAAAGGGCGCTTTAATTTAATAAAAGGAAAGCACATATTATACGTGACTAATATGTGCTCTTCTTTATAGGAATTTATAATGTTGTAGGTCTTAAAATCTAATGCTCTAATACCATTCACATGTTCTGAAGGTATATTGAATAAGGAAGTATAAATTAAAGATACCCATTTAATACTGTGCCAAAAAGATCGAATTCAGGATCTTTTGACGGAGTTATTGGAGGGGCTTCGGATCGCCCTATTGAAGAGTTGAAAACAGGCTTACCTTCATCTGACTCTACAGAGTTTTCGTCATTCTTTTTATACAATGGGTTATCAATCATACCCAAAATCAACTCCTTTTAATAAGATTAACGAATGGTAAGTTATTAGTTCCCTAAATATTTTGATTTTATGCTAGGATTCGTTGAAATGAACGGGTAAAAACTTGTAACCAATCGTGCTAAAATTTTTATTACAGGATGCTTAATGATTATTTTATGTTTATAAAAAAAATTGGTACCGATTCTTTGATAAGATGATGGGTGTAATGAAATTCCAAGCAGGATCATTATCGATACCTGTACACGAGTTTTTTTGTGCATCGCCCTTCTTAGTAGCAAAAGGATTGAAAACATCATTCCATCCCTCCGATATACATTGTTACAGGACGCTCAAGCGATTGGACAAGTTCTATTCCTTTTGACTAAGAAGATCAAAGTGGAGTGAGAATCCTTTGCTTGTTAACAAAGAAAGCCCACTCAGAAAAGCCGATTTCCTTTAGTCTTTTTTTTACTTGTTCAAATTCATCTCCAATACGTTCAGGTGTATGTGAATCTGATCCAAATGTTACCTTCACATTATAGAAAAGAGCTCGTTCTAAAATGTCATCTGCAGGATACCACCCACCGCAATCTTTTGTTTTACCAGAGGTATTGATTTCAATGGCGATATCTTCTTGACTAATGATTTTTAACGTTTTTTCAATACTGTCAGTTTCAATGGATGAAAAGGCTGGGTAAAACCCTTTCATTGCATCAATATGGCCTAAGATTTGAAACACTCCGCTTTTTGCAGATTGCTGTATTAAATCATAGTATTCATCCTTTATTCTTGACTGTTCTTTAGAGGTCAAACCATTCCAACGCCCTCTTTTAAAAATGCTAATGTCATGAACATAATGAACAGATCCAATTATGTAGTCAAAAGGGTGTAAAAGATATTGATCACGGTAAACTTCAATGTGATCAGGGAAGAAATCACTTTCCATTCCTAATAACACGTGAATTTTACCTTCATATTTCACTTTTAAACGAAGTACTTCTTCAATATAAGGAACAAGTTCACTTTTTGCCATTGCAATAGTTGGGTAGAGATGGTCGTCCTCGCTATAAAAATATGGAGAATGATCAGAAATCCCAATATAATGCAAGCCATATTCAATGGCTTTCTTTACATAATCCTCAATTGTGCCGATAGCATGTCCACAGCGTTGATGGTGAGTGTGCAGATCAAATTTTATTGAATTCGTCATTTCCTTAGGCCTCCTAAAATGAACAGATTGTCTGAACAGATTGTCTTGTTTTATCATATCCAAAAATCACACTCTTTCCCACGAATTGAAGGAAGATTTATACCTTCCTTTCAATTGCCTAGGAAATATGAAAAAAGTTTGATGATACCCCGCCAAAACAAATTTCTTTTTAACAATTTAATCTTATACATATCAATTAATGATATTTTAGTTCGAGTAATTGTATAAATGTTGAATTTCCTAGGCAAACTTAAATGATCAAATATGTAAAAGGAAAGGAAGGATACAGAATGACAAAGGTATTGTACATCACGGCTCATCCTCATGATGACAAGCAATCTTACAGTATGGCCGTTGGAAAAGCATTTATTGACAAGTATAAAGAAGTAAATCCTAGCCATGAAATTGTGAATATTGACCTTTATAAAGAAAATATTCCTGAAATTGATGTGGATGTTTTCAGCGGTTGGGGGAAACTTCAATCTGGAAAGGGCTTTGAAGAACTCTCGTCGGAAGAGAAAGCAAAAGTTAGTCGACTTTCAGAGTTATGTGAGCAATTTATAGCAGCCGATAAATATATATTTGTAACACCTTTATGGAATTTTTCATTCCCGCCAGTAATGAAGGCATATATTGATTCCGTTGCTGTTGCAGGTAAATCATTTAAATACACCGAACAAGGCCCAGTTGGTCTTTTAACTGATAAGAAAGCCTTGCATATTCAAGCTCGTGGTGGTATTTATTCAGAAGGACCAGCAGCTGAACTGGAAATGGGTCACCGATATCTAAATATCATTATGCAATTCTTCGGAGTGCCTTCCTTTGAAGGTGTATTCGTTGAAGGACATGCAGCAATGCCTGATAAAGCACAAGAAATAAAAGAAAATGCAATAGCACGAGCAAAAGATTTAGCTTCTACTTTTTAAATCAAAGGGCCAACAACTTGTTGGCTCTTTTTTGTCATAATGAAATGGTTAAATGTGGATTAATTCTCACTTCACCAATCGGTTTTATTTAGTCGGTTAGTTGTTAAGCGGTGCCTTGGTAATAAATATTGTGCTCAAAAAGTTTTGAGATCCCAAATGAATTCATTTTTAATGAAAATAGCTGGTAGGGTAGTGTCAATGATAGATGATGGAAAAGTTAGAGATAATAGGATTTTCCACTATTATGAAAAAATAGATCAATACTTAGATATAAGAAGAAACTAAAAAAGACCCATTAAAGGGTCCCGTGATTAGCTAAATTGATTAGTTTAGAATACATAGTTATCTGTTTAATGAGTTAGGCGTTAATGCCAAGTTGGCGGAGAATGTCATGCGATTCAACATGAGAAGATCTCTTGTTGAATCGCATCGCTTCATAAAAACGAGTCACTAATTCCTTATTTGCTTCAACTGACATGATGTCTCTCCTTATCACCAACAATTATAATGTGTAGGATTCACCATCATCTGGTACTAAAACAGAAGAAAAAATTTCTTTTTCATCAATAAAGCGTTTTAATTCTTCTCTTGATAATTCCCAGTGGTTGACAGCTTCCATATGGACTACAATAATTTTGGCGTTAGGGGCAGCCATGTACACTTCATAGATATCCTCTTTCCCCATGACGAGAGAACCGCCTTCAAAGAATTGATTATTTCCACCATTTACAACAATGATTTCTGGTTTGTGTAAATCAATGACTTCTTGGATTGCGTCATACCATACCGAATCTCCAGCTATATATAACGTTTTTTCATTTGAGTGTTTGAAGACCACCCCACATACTAAACCAGCAAGTTTTAAGATTTCTCCTCTTCCATGCTCGCCTTTTGTTTTTACTAATTGAATGCCTTCAAAGGCGGTATCTTCTTGTAATACTTCTATATTTTTGAAACCAGCTTTTTCAACTTCTGTGGCATCAACTTCGTTCTGGACAAACATTTTGATATCTTTCGGCAATACTTCTTTGGCCACATCATCAAAGTGGTCTAGATGCAGGTGAGTGACAATGACGGCATCTATATCATGAATGATATTTTCTATTAATGTTGGTAAACTAACTAATGGATTAAATTGATCTTGTCTTAATGAATTTGGGAAGGGTGGGTACGCACCTTTCTCAGCTAACATCGGATCTATTAAAAACTTTTTGCCTGCATATTCGACAACGAGTGTGGCATTTCTAATTTGTTTAATATTCATCTTTATCTCTCCTTTTCTTTGAACTGCATATAGTTTATACTATGGCCAATTGCCAAATACATATATAAAATCAAGTCTTTTGGCCATTTGACTTGATAATTGAAAGGATTTGAATAAATGTTAGATAATACGGATGCGGGTATCTTGAATGAACTATCCAAAAACAGTCGAATCACGATGAAAGAATTGGGGGAGAAAGTCCATTTGACTGGTCAAGCAGCTGCATCTAGAGTTGCCAAATTAGAGGATAATGGAGTGATTGAAGGGTATACCATTCAAGTTAATCAAGTAAAATTAGGATGTTTCATACATGCTTTTATTACAATCATTATACAAAGCACTTATCATCAACCTTATTTGACGTTCATAAAAACACAGAAACAATACATAATACATAACCATAAAATCAGTGGAGATGGTTGTTACCTTCTAGAATGCAAATTTCCATCTAATGAAGTATTAGATGAATTTTTAGGAGACTTAAACAAGCATGCGAATTACAAATTATCGATTGTAATCAATAGTGCATCAATTAATACTTAAACAACGATTTTGAACACCGTCCGAATAAGAGGACGGTGTTTTGTGTGGTTTATGAAACAAAGTTTAAAAACTTTATAAAGGAGAAAGAAGGGAAGGCACCACAAATAGTATGTTCCATCAAAGGAAGCTATCCCTTTTGAAAAATCCAGCCCACTTCATTATACGAACAGTAAAATTAAACAATTTGGATTTCTTTATTATAAGTATAACGGTTGTATAAAAAATCAGAAAAATATAAAATGTATTTAAATTAGAGTTTTTTTATTTTCAAATTGTAATTTGGAAGACTATTAAAACATCTATTTTTCGAAGCATTAAATTTATTAAGAAAAGAGTGAGTTTAATAATGAAAGACATTAAAAATATCTATTGTGTAGGTCGAAACTATGCCTTGCATGCAAAAGAGTTGAATAATGAAATACCAACTTCCCCTTTTTTATTTTCAAAACCGACTCATTCGCTTGTGGAAGCTAATGGACAGTCAATCACGTTGCCGAGTAATCAGGGTTCCGTTCATTTTGAAACTGAACTTGTCATACATATCGCAAAACAGTACGAATCAGGAATGAAAGTAGATGAAATAGTAGATGCCATGGCCATTGGGTTGGATTTAACACTTAGAGATGTTCAATCACAGTTAAAACAAAAACAGCACCCTTGGCTTTTGGCTAAAGGATTCAAAAATTCAGCAGTTGTAAGTGGTTTTATTTCGTTTCCAGGTGTCGAAGCATGTAAACAATCAGATTTTTCCCTTTTAAAAAATGGAAAGCGTGTACAAGTCGGAAATATTAAAGACTTACTTTTTGATTTGCAAACCATTATAGAATTTACAGCAGAGCATTTTGGGCTTGGAAAAGGAGATATAATTTTTACCGGTACTCCAAGCGGCGTCGGTCCTCTTTCAGATCAAGACAAGCTTTCACTTAACTGGGGTGGAAATGAATTAGGATCCTGTTCAGTTACAATGCGTTAATGAATAAAAGCAGTCATTTAGACTGTTTTTTTTTTATGGAATAACTCAATCTTAGACAAAAAGAAGAAACTCGTCTAAAATGAGAAGAACCATATAACATACATGGAAACGGCCAATATGGCACGCACTTTTCAAATAAGTATGACCATTAAATTCTGGTTTTGGAGTATTTTTAGAACTATTTATATGCCTTATGAAAATCAATTTAAGTGCCATATTTTAATTATATAGGATAGAACAGGGTGGAATGTGCATGAAAAACAACCAAGAAAAGAAGTATTTAGATAATTGGCTATCTCTTACTAATATTCAAATGAGCATTACGAATGAGCTGGAAAGTGCTTTGCAAAATAATCATAACCTTTCGTTAAAAGAATTTTACGTTCTTTACTTTTTATCCAAAACAAGCGATAAACAATTGAGGCTGCAACAATTACAAGAGATGGTAGGATTAAGCCAAAGTGCTATATCTAGGCTGGTAGTCAGGCTAGAAGCAAAAAGCTGCGGCGTATTACAAAGGCAAATATGTGAAGATGATCGTAGAGGTATCTACACAAGTTTAACTACAGTAGGAGAAGAAAAACTACAAATTTCCTTAAATACGGTTCATGAAATTCTGCACTCTGCTCTTTCAAAAGGAAACCTTCAAGAGGAATTACAATCCTTAATCAGGAAATTATAATATGGATCTTATATCTCTTAAGTAATAAGTGAAGGCGGTTATTTCTATATCTGGGATAGGAATATCCCTTTAGCCAGTAAGGCAACTATGAACGGATCAGTTGAGAAAGAGAGAAGTGATAATACGTAATTAAATGTAAGCGCATGCATTTAAGGGGATGAAAGGGGTTTGTTTGACCAGCGAGGATAAGTTAGAGGCCATGGCTATAAAGTAATGGGGAAATCGGGAATTTGACCATTTCAAAATAGCTTATCAAAGATGATGTTCTTGTTTTTAAAGTACTTTCAAAATTGTTAGCCCCTGGCATTTTTTTTGAGCGAAAATTAAACTCTCTCTATATGCTTCGTCGTACAGTTGCTGGTTTTCACCATAAATAAACAATAATCTATATTATTCGCATCACTTTATTCCTTGTTCCTCAAATAAGTATCTTTCTTTCTATCATGTCCCTTTTTTGCGCTGGAGAAGAGAAGAGTGATACACCATTTCACCACATTCAATCGATAAAAGGTTTATCAAAGGTTAATTCGATAAGAACCAAATATCACTTGTGTTTGTACATAATAGCCATGCATCACCAATGCATTATACAACCGTCTTTCAATGGGTGACCCTAACTTGCTGTATTCAGTCAGTGGGACATCCTTTGGTTTTTCACCTATTTCATGAAAAGTAAAGTCCAATAGTCCATCACCACCATCATCAGAACAAAGATGATGTACTCCATTATCATCTGAAGATCACCTACTGCGATAAAATCATTTGAAACCAATTTCATTTTTCGACGTAATACTATCAGGGATAATTAAGAAATCTCATGAAATACAAATAGATTTCTTGTCTTTTCTTATTACGCCCCATTTTACATATAAATACTAATAGAGGTTTGACGAAGGGAAGAGGAAGCATGTTCAAAAAAATATTAGCAAGCTTAGGAAAAGGAGCAGCAACTGTAGATTTACAATATGATAATCGTAATTATCAAGCTGGAGATAGCATTGTAGGGGAGGTAGTCATTCAAGGTGGTGAAGTGGAACAGAAAATCAATCAATTGACTGTCCGGTTGATGATGAGTGTGGTATTAAAGCAAGGAAGCGTTTCTAAGGAAGTTGCCCATATACCATTAGTTAATCGAGAGTGTATTCACCCCAAAGAACGTAAGGTCATTCCGTTTCATTATGTCCTACCTACGAATATACCTATTTCAAGGGGAACTGTTTCATACTATCTGGATACACATCTTGATATTGAGGGCGGAGTTGATCGTAAAGATGTAGACCGGCTGGTCATCCAATCCCAGAAATCTATCACATCCATTTTTAATGCAATGGCTCAATTAGGTTTTCGCGAGACAGCAAACTCGGGTAAACTCGACCAATATGGACAGGAATTTGCTTTTTTTCCCACTCAACAATTCATGGGACAGGTAAATGAAGTTGAAATGCGGTTTGCCAATGAAGAATCAGGTATCCGGGTCTGGATGGAAGTTGACTGTAAAAGCGGCTACAAGGAAATTGAAGCAAAACGTGAGTTTTATTTAAATCAGAATGATCTCGAGAATGAAGCCGATCTTCATAAACTACTTGGAAAATATATATCGGAAACTATTGATCAGCCTTATGCTTTTACACAGCCGTTCTCTTATTCCACAAACCATCATCATGGTCGCGCTTCCCAGTTAGGAAACGCTTTACCAGGAATGGTTGGTGGATTAGCAGTGGGTGTTTTAGGGTCGATGTTATTTACTGAGATGATGGATGGTTTTGATGTTGAGGAAATGTTTGAAGAAGCAACAGAAGATCTTGATGGGGGATTTGATTCATTTTTTGATAGTGGGGATGGGGAATCCTAAAAATAATTAGGTTGTTTTTTATAGAATAAAAAAAGTCCCACTAATCAGTGCTTGGGTAAGAATTGGTAGACAAGCGTTACTTACTTTGATCAGTAAGTAACGCTTGTTTTAATGTTGTTTTGCCAGGAGGGCACATTTAATAGTGCAACTTGCTTCCTTTTGCATATGCTCCGATTTTCCTCTAAACCGTAGTTTTTTTGCCTATTAATACTCCTATATTAAGACAGGTTTTATCAACAGCCTGAAATCTCCATTCTTCACCGTAGTAAAGCGTTCATCTCCTGCATATAACCCTTCGGTTTTTGATTTTGCGTGAAAAAAATGAATAAACAATCATATAAAGCCAATTCTATATACAAGAATGATAAAAAGGAGATTACATCGTGAAGCCATATGAAATAAAAAATATGATTATTGATGACGAGTTTGATGGTGAAGAATCGGTTACAGCTGATTTTACTCACAATGATAAAGATTATAGCATTACTTTTAAAAAAGAAGATCTTGAAATAATTAATACATGGGTTTTTGAGGATGGTTCATCTCTTCCAGCAAATTTATCAGGTACAATCATTGAATCGATAAGGGAAGATATTAAAAAGAAAATCTAGTCATTTGCACTAGATCTTTTTTGTGGTCATTTTCTTAATCGAAGAAAAATTTAGCCTTGTTTATTATTGATGAAAAAAGATAATGAAGAATTATTGCTTGTGGTGCAATACCAATAAGAGTGGAATAAGCATTATATAACTAAAATGTTTACTTCAGAAACTATCGTGGACAAGGAATCTTAACTGTTTTGTTAACTAAATTAGTCGATGTAGCAAAAGGTAATTGGGAAATATGACTTAATGAACAAGAGACAAGCCCTTAATTGATGAAAAAAGGGCTTTTTCACAGTTAATTACCTAAAAGACCCATTAAGGTAACTAACTAAAGTTTCTCTTGAGGATCTTTAATTTTAAAAATACGATGCGAAAGTTAATTCACTGGTATTTTTTTAAAACGATTGCTGCATTATGTCCTCCAAAACCAAATGAATTGGATAGACCAGTACTTATTTCCACCTTACGGGCAATACCCGGTACATAATCTAAATCACATAATGAATCAGGCTTTTCTAAGTTGATGGTTGGAGGAATAATTCCTTCCTGTAAACTTTTTGCCAAAGCAATTGCTTCCACGCCTCCGGCTGCTCCTAACATGTGACCAAGCATAGATTTATTAGCTGTTATTGGGATTTGATAAGCTTTTGATTCAAATAGTTTTTTAATTGCTAGTGTCTCAGAACGATCTCCAACTTCTGTACTTGTTGCATGAGCGCTAATGACATCAATCTCTTCAGGAGAAATTTTTGCGTTTTTCAAAGCCATTTTCATTGCAAGATAGGCTCCTTTGCCTTCTGGGTGTGTAGCTACCATATGATAGGCATCAGAACTTGCACCATACCCAATGACTTCTGCATAAATTTTTGCATCTCTGCGTAAAGCATGGGACAAAGATTCCAAGATTAAAATTCCTGCTCCTTCTGACATGACAAATCCATCTCGATTTACATCAAAAGGACGGCTAGCTTTAGTTGGATTATCGTTTCTCGTTGATAATGCTGTAGCATTGCCAAAACTAGCTAAAGATAAATCTGTTATAGCTGCCTCTGCTCCTCCTGCAAAAACGGCATCAGCTTCTCCAAAGCGAATAAGTCTGAATGCTTCACCGATAGCTGTATTACCGATCGCACAAGCAGAAACAGGTGACATAGTAGGCCCCATTGCGTTCCATTTGATACTAATTTGGGCTGCAGCAGCATTAGAAATCATGGCTGGTACCAGGGTGGGACTGACCCTTCTTGGACCTTTCTCTCGAAGGGTGTCCACATTATCAATCAATGTTTCAATTCCTCCTATCCCCGAACCAACATATACGCCAAGTCTTTCTAGATTGATATCATCAATATCTAATTTAGAATCAGTCCAAGCTTGTTCAGCAGCAGCCAAAGCAAATTGAGAAAAGCGATCTAGACGGCGGGCTTCATTTTTTCCTAAAGTATCATCTGCATTAAAATCACGAATAATTCCTGCAATTTTTGCTTTATGGTTGCTTACGTCAAATGTATCAATAGAGGAAATGCCTGACTTACCTTCAGTCAGATTTCTCCAAAATTTTTCTACGTTGTTTCCAATAGGAGAGACTACTCCCATTCCGGTAATAACGACTCTTTCCATTTTTCATCACCCCAAATGAATAGTATACTTGTATTATACTTTGGGGTTATCCTATTACAAGTGAGTGTTTATCCTGGTATAATAACTACCCGGTTAAATTGTTATGATGGAGGATTTAGAAATGAATGATAAAACCAGACTTGAAGCTTTGTCTTCATTTTTGAAAACGAAGCGATCCCAAATTAAGCCTGAATCTATAGGTATACCTGCTGGTACACGGAGAAGAACACCTGGCTTACGAAGAGAAGAAGTTGCACATTTGGCGGGAGTTAGTACTACTTGGTATACGTGGTTAGAGCAAGGTCGGGATATAAAGGTCTCTACAAGCGTATTGGATTGCATATCTACAGCTCTGCAATTAAATAATGATGAACGGGAGTATCTATATGATTTAGCTTTAGAAGTGAAATCATCCATTATTCATCAAAAGAAGGATCAGCCAAAACTTAGTCCTTCTTTGGAGAGAATTTTAGCTGAGTTAACGTATTGCCCTACTATCATTACAGATCGACATTGTCATATTGTAGGGTGGAATAATGCTGCTTCTCATGTATTTTTAGATTTTGAACAACTCCCGGACGACCAACGAAATTTGATCCATCTAATATTTACAAGAAAAGAATTAAAAGCATTGGCTGTGAATTGGGAGCATTTTGTTAAAGGATTTCTTGCCATTTTTCGTGCCTATTATGGTCACTACTTAGGGGATGAATGGTATAGCCTATTTATTAATGAAATGAGTGATTCTCACCCGGAATTTCAATCTTTATGGCAAGAAAGTCAAGTGAGCAAAGCTCCAGAAATGATGATTGAATTTAGACATGCCAAAGCCGGAAAGATGCTGTTTAATTTAACTTCTCTCCAAGTCCAGGGGGACATGGACTTAAGGTGCAGTATCTATACACCAGTAGAGGGAACAGCTACGGAAGATAAATTAAAACGATTAATGAAGAAAATCTCCATTGAAAGTTCATAAACCAGCATATCTACTGTCTTTGAAATAATATTCACAAAATACTTCAACTAACAGGTGCTTTACTTCAATAAGGCAAGTTGCTGAGGCAGCCTTTTTCTTATGGCACTAACGGGACAGTTAGTTTTATAAGTTCAAATGATAAGATAAATAAATAATGGCGAATATAGGGGCGATTCAAAATGGATAACTGGAGAAATAATACGGTTTGGTTTGAACAAATGCCAGATAATATTCAGTCTTACTTAAACTTAAAAGAAGATAAGTTTAATGAGATGCAGCTTGAAAAATATTGAGTAGTTAACTTTTTGGCATCATAAAAAGAATAAGCTGGGCAACTTTGTTGGTATTCCTGAAAATCTCCTCTAACTAGAATTAAACTGGTCTAATATACAAGATTTCCTTGGGATAGAAAAAATGAATAAATTAAAGCGTTTAGAATTACATTATTGTACAAATTTACAAGATGATTTTGGTATGTCTGGATTAGCCAATACGCTAGAACATTTACATATTAATCAATCAAAGAAGTTTGTACCAAATGAAGAATTATTTTCTCTGACAAATCAAAAAGGTGAACCAGTAATTTTTACTGGTCAACCTTATAATACGGACGCACCCGTTAGTTCATTAACAATTGAGTTAATAAATATATCTAAAAGTCTCATATTTTCCATACTTGATAACAGTTTTAAATTCTTCTCCACCATTTTTATCCTTTAACAAAGCATCCATCTTATCATCTTTAATATTGTAATGTCTCTTATTCAGAAAGCCTACACTTCGGATTGTTGGATGGTCTAAAATTGGTGATAAGTCACCATCTAGCACATTAGTATCAACAAATCTAAAGTCAATTAGGTTAGGGAATTAATTTAAAAATTTCAAATTATCAAGATTACCGCAAGAATTAAGGCCCAGAACCCGTGAAGGTCTTTTTTGTTCGTAGATCAGTTACATAGTAAACCCTTAATGGCTAAAGAAATGAAACCTAAAATTGTACATAGTGTGGATTTAAAGTAAATTCACGTTGTTTATAAAAAAAATGCGATATTTTGAATAAAGTCGCTATGTTTGCAAAATTTTACGATGATTTGCCCCTTTGAATGGTTATCTAAAGGGGTTTTCTTATAGGGAAAGGAGAGTACATATGAATCAAAAGGTGGATTAGGGAATTGTTGAGTAATAGTAGAGTTGTTCCGTTAAAGGGCCATTTTCTTGAACAAAATTTTAAAGAAATCTCTAAAAAAAGATCATTAATTCATAAGTCTGATAAAAATATATAGGAAATTTTTACCTTATAATCCATATTTTTAATCTGTAAACTAATACTTAGTTGAAAAAATTATTTTTTGGGGAGGAAAGGAGAGAAAATGAATTTATCCCTCAAGGAACTATAAGAGCTGTTACTGTTTATTTTATGCCCTTCAATGCTTTTTGCATTTTCGGCACAGTCTAAGGAACAAAAAGCATCATCCCCTGACAGGTTTCATATAAACGGTTGAGGAGCTAAACGGTATTCATTCATTGGTTTACAGTCCGAAAATATATTGGGTCAAAGATTTATTTATGTTGGGTAAATTAAAAAAGACAATGCACTAGGGGTCTTTCTGATTTAGTTAATTTCAGAATATTCAGCATTCATGTTGTTTGGTGTTAATTTCCATTTATGCTTTTGATTGGTACTAACTAGTTGCTATTAGAAAATAACAATTGTAAAGGAGTTGATTTAATGACATTAACTCAAGGATTTTGACAATATTTCTTTGGATGGGAACCATGATATCGTATATAGGTTAAATTAATATTTTTATAGAGGTGATTATCACGTTGAAAAATAAAGTAAAAAGTATATTGAGTTTTTTATTGATCTTTGCAATGATTTTCGGCGGAATTGGGCAAGCGGTGGTTGCCAAGGGCAATAATTCTAGTGAGCAAAATGTAAAACAGTGGTTAAGTGAATATGAATTCTATGAGGACACCAGAATTGCAAAAATCTATGATCAAATTGCAATAAATGAATTAAAGCGTTTCTCGACAGTCATAAAAGAAACGAATGCTAAGTTCGATTCTAAACTGATAGCGGAATTTGATGAAATCGGAGACTATAAACAAAAAGATATTAATGAACTTGATGTACTTCAACAATTGATTAACCAATATGAACAAGCTGTTCAAGAGGAGTATATACATGAGTCGGTTCTTAAAAGTGATCGGCTCTTGGAAATCAAACATAAGTTAACCATATGTCTATGGGGGTATGTAACAAAAAACGATTTTAATGAACCAACTGAAGTATTACTTGCAGATATACTCTTTAATTTTTACTTATCGGATAAAATTGTCAATAAAAATGCTATCGGCATCTTAAAGGATATCTCCGATCAAGCAGATCACAAAGGAAATAAACTAAAAGCTCATTTGAATAACGCTGGGAAAATGTCTGAAAAAGGTAATGAGTTTCTAGAAAAAGATCTAGCTGTCCCTGCATCAAAATCCTATCAAAATGCATATAAACAAGTGTTATTCGGACTTGAAAAAGCAGGCTATTCAATTAACACAGAATTCTTTGAATCTACCTCTGAAACGGATGGTGATACTATAACAGATGGAATAGAATTCCTAGAGGGAATGAATCCATTTAAAAAGGATACAGATGGTGATGGATTGCAGGACAATATTGAATATGAGGTTAAATCATTTATTTCCCCGACAAAATATGATTCAGATCGTAATGGCATAAGTGATGCAGATGAAGATATCGATGAAGACGGCCTGAGTAATAAAGACGAGCAAGCTAATCAAACAAATTTGATTAAGGGAGATTCAGACCAAGATGATTTAACTGACGGATTTGAAGTACATCAGTTCGATTCGTTACCTAATAAGTATGATACAGATAACGATGGGTTAAGTGATGGAGATGAATATGCTTTAAAGACAAATCCGAATGCTGCAGACGGCGACAATGACGGAAGCGAGGATTCACAAGAACTCTATAAACAATCGATCAGTAAATCATTGATTCAGCCTGATAAATCAGAAATTAAAAGCGTAGAAGTTGGGTTTAGTGCAAAGGATAACATTAATAAAACGACTAGAATTAGCAGCACAAACAACATAAATATTAAAACAACTAATTTACACGGTAGTATTGGTTCTCCTGTAAGCATCAATACGCAATCAGAATTTGAGAAAGCAAGCATTCAGTTTACTTATGATGAAGCGAAGCTTGGAGACACGTTGGAAGATGATCTAGCCATCATTCGGTACAATGAAGACGAGGAAATGTATGAAAGCATTAACGCTGTGCTAGATACTAGTAAAAATACAATAAGTGTGGAAACTACTCACTTTGGTGAATATCTGGTTGTTGATAAGGCAAAATGGTTGGAGCTATGGAATCGGGAAATAGACTACTCAAGGACGCGAGATGTAGATAAAGCTCTGCTTAACAATCTTGCAACGAAGACAGTAGGTGATGTAGGAAGAGATGCCGAAGATGGTATATCAGGTGATGTAGAAATTGATATAACAGATTCGGATGGGGATGGCCTATACGACATCTATGAAATTGAAGGAATGAAAACACCGTACGGTATAATTTACTCAGATCCTAACAAGAAAGATAGTGACGGAGATGGATTAACCGATGGGCAAGAAATGGGGCAATTAAAATCATTCACCGTAGAAATTTTTGGAGTTGAAATTCATTTTGAAGGTTTCTTTCCAACCAGTTTTCCTGACCGAAAAGATAGTGACGGAGATGGAAAGTTTGATAATGAGGATTTGAGACCGTTGTACTCTGATTTTACCGATACAGAAATTTATCAATCAGATAGACCAGAAGGCTATGATGAAAATGGAAATGTAGCGAATGATATGAAAACAAATGATTATACAGAGGATGAAATAAAAGACATTAGCTGGATGTTCAGACTCCAATTACTTGAATCTTATTTCCCAAGTATTCTCTTTTATGAGTTCGAGGATATGACAACAAGCTTGTTTTCCATGGGAGATATGGAAGATGTTATTTTAGATATGATTAATCATTTTAGAGAGGGAACTGGTAAAGAGTACAGAAACCAGACTTTAACTAAAGAAGCGAGTGAGCATGAAACAACGAAAGCCTATGTTGAATTTGTCAAAAATGCCTTAGTTGATGAGCTAAAGAAAAATGGAGGTAATTTGGCAGCACTTAAGTTGGATAAAAGTACAAAGAATACAAATGAATTTTATAATTTGATACAGAGAAATGCTAGTTATCCGACGTTTAGCACATGGAGTGATCGAATAGGTGGACTTACAATTACAGTAAATGATACTTGGGGGAATACGGTATCCGTAAAAGATTTTTCTGTAGAGAATAATCACTTTAAAGGAGTCATGCGTGTTCGTTTATATGATCATTTTGGGTTGGATCGGCCAGATGTTGAGAAGGAGTATGTCAACTTAGCAGGATTCCGTTCCTGGTTTGTCTTACAGCATTATGATGAATATAATGGGAAATATAAGCCCTTTGTTACTGTAATGGAAATGGATGTACCATTTGAGGGGAAATTGAGTGATTAAAGTTAATATAAAAATTATAGTTTTAATGATTTGTATATTCTTAATTCCCTTAAACTTAATTGGATGTAAAAAGAATGATGAATCAAGTGGGAAAACAAAGATTTTCGAAATTGACAATACAGAAGAGATCTTTGGTAAAAAAGATGAAGAAGAGGTGACTGTTAAAAAGCATTATATGATTCTAAATCCACCAAAAGATCTAATAGAATTGAAAGAATTAGTTGAAAAATACAGTAAGGAACATCCAGTTGAAGAAGAAGTGAAAGTAATAGAAGGCAAAAACAGGATTTTTGATATGTCCTTTTATAGGGAAAGTGAGGATTTGCCAAGAGACTGGCAGCTTGATGAAAGTTACATGAATACAGATCGGCTGGAACATCATAAGAATGATCTAATTGCATATATAATTTGGTCAGATGCTGAACCACAAAAAGAATACAATGTTTATGATAAAAATAAGGAAGGGAAGGTAATTAAGAGGATGCATTTTATTGAGGATCAGCTTGTTGAGTGATACACAATCCATAAACTAAAAAATAAAAAAATGGAAATTGCTTTTCTTAATGAACTAAAGGGTGCGTTAGCTTTAGGTCAGAGCTGTCTTTAAGGCAGCTTTTTCTTATGGAACCAAGAAGGATTTAATACAATTTCATACTTAATTATTAATAGTGCCTCGCCCATTTGGATTGAAGGCACTATTTAGTGATTTAAGAAAAAAATGAGCCCACTTAATGAACTTTGTGAATGATTGACCTTAAACTAAAGGGTGCGTTAGCTTTTAGATCAGAGCTGTCTTTAAGGCAGCTTTTTCTTATGCAACAATCGGGCAGTTTAGTTGAAAAAGAAAGCATGGTAAAAATTCATAATAAGATTGAGGTGAGTGTATGAAATATACTTGTCCTTGCTGTGGATATAAAACATTTGACGAAGAACCAACCGGTACATATGCAATTTGCAAAATATGCTTTTGGGAAGATGATGGTGTTCAATTTCGAGACCCAGATTACGAAGGCGGGGCTAATGAAGTTTCATTAAGGCAAGCACAAAAAAACTTCGTTAAGTTTGGGGCATGCGAAGAAGGCTGTATTGGGTTTGTAAGAAAGCCAAATGAGAAAGAAATAATAGACCCTAATTGGAATCCGTTTATTTAGAGAAAGTATTTTAGCTGAAGAACGGAGCTGTCTTTAAGGCAGCTTTGTGTTATGGAACTAATGGGGCAGAATAGTTCCATAACACAAATTGGAAAATGTTTTTTTACTTGGACTAGAAACTGTAATTAAGATAAAACAAAAAAATCCCAACAATTAAGTAGGGAATGAATTTTAACTGGTGAGATGTGTTAATTAGAATATGGCTTCACGCATTTTATGTGTTTCTGTTTTTTATATTTCGGGCATATAGTTTCTTTGTTGAGCAAAGAAGCCTTTTTTTTATGGATATATTTTTGTCCAATTACTGTTCGTGTTGCAGATTCTGATCAAGAATCTTTCCTTGTACTTTTAATATTTCATCTTATTTAGTAACATAAGCTACTTCTTTATATTTTCTAATGCTCTATAAGCATTTGCTTCTCCTGAACCAAATAAAGCATCTTGTCCTTTCTTTCCATAGTCAAGAGCTGTTTGCTTAATGCGTGCCGTGACTTGGGCAGGTTTATACTCCGGATGAGCTGCCTTAATAACTCCTGCAATTCCAGCTACTTGAGGAGTGGCCATAGAAGTACCAGCATTAAACTCATATGAAGTACCTAAATAGGTAGGCCAAGTACTTAGTATTAAGTTACTTGGATCAGCCGTCGCAGGATCATTGGTTTCTGCATATTTAGGCCCATAATCTCCTCCAGGAGCTGCCACGTCAATAGCACTGTTTCCATAATTAGAGTAGAAAGCAAGCTGTTGAGTTGACCATTTTGTGGAGGCAGACACATTAATAACTCCTGGCATTTGTGCTGGTACCACAGTTGCAGGCCCTTTCACGCTCATTCCATATGGTTCATACATTTTATTTAAAAATTCGTTTACTTCCTTCTTGTCATCTAAATTTAAACTTTCATTACCACTGCCGGCTACTACAGTTACTCCATTCTTTACTGCATATTGAATTGCTCTCTTCCAAAGTAACGTTTCAGCGACTGATTTATAACTTTCTCCCTCAATTGTCATTTTGGTATTATTATAGAAACGAAGAGACATATTAATAACATCTACCTTGTCATTTGTTGCTGCAATAATTCCATTTATAATCCAAGTTGGTAATCCAAGGGCTTGCTTTGAGTATAATACGCGATAGGATTTGATTCCTAAATCTGGTCCTACACCGTTTACTTTACCATTTGCTCCAATGATTCCGGCAACGTGAGTACCGTGCCCATTGCGATCTTTTATATCAGTAGGATCACCTGTTTCAGATTCATCCATTCCAGCAGGAACAAGATTACGTCCACCTATTATATTATTCTTTAAGTCAGGATGAGACTCATCAATTCCAGTATCAATTACTCCCACCACTGCTTTATGAGTGATACTACCATCTTTATTTTTATATCCGCCTGTTTCTAAATCATATGATTTCCCGTCGTTGGTCACCCTTTGAATATCCCATTGGGAGTCCCAATAACTCTCTGAATTTTGCTGGCTGATGATACTAGACTCATAGTTATAAGGGCTGTCTGCTGTTTTGTCTAAGGTTAGGGGAATTTCTCTGTTAGCAGCTTCTATTGAAGAATTACCTTTTAGGTTTTTAAGAAAAGAAGGCTCGTCAGATTGAGCTTCTATTCCTCCAACTTCGGGAAGAACTTTGATTACTTTACCACCAGCTTTCCGTATTACCTCTTGATAATTCTCTGGTAATCCACTTTTAAAAGCTATTGCGTATGTGTCATTCATCTCCTGATTTTGACTCTTAGCTTGGGTAGGAACACCACCAACGGATAGTATCCCTGCTCCTACTGCAATCGAAAGTACCGTATGTAGAATTTTCTTTTTCATATGTCTCCTCCTATATATGGAAAATATTCATCATATACTATCTTAATATACAACAACTTAAATTCCAAGTTTTTCTAATAAATCTCATATTTAACCAAGCTAGGGTTAGATTTGAAATTTGGCACGAAAATGAAGAAAGGCATGAATTTTTGGAAGCTACCGAGTGGAAAATATAATTTGACTAAAAAATTTGCAACACAAGGTATTTACCATGTAAAAGTACATTATGAAAAAGATGACAAACATGGACATCAAGAAGAGTCCATTGAAGTAAAATAAAGTAATACTTATAGTAGAAAGACTAATGGTTGTTAAGGGTCCCGCCATTAGTCTTTTAAATCGGAAGTAGGAAAGCGAGCCGTGACCCAAGGATATAATCAAGGGCTAGTCATAATTTGAAAATATAAATCCTTTAGTATACTAATACACTAAAAAATATCGTTGACATTCATTTTTATATTGTGTTAACTTTATCTTACGATAATTTACCACTCTAATACATTAGTAAACTAAAGTACACAGAGTAATACTTAATCCAAAGGTGGTTTTTTAATATGAAACGTATAGCGACAATTATGCTGACAATAGTAGCCGTGTTTTCACTTCTTGCAGCATGTTCTTCCAAACCGGAGGAAAAAGATGAGACGTTGGTGATAGGCATCGACGATAAATTTGCACCCATGGGATTCCGAGATGAGAATAACAAAATCACTGGTTTTGATATTGACTATGCCAAAGCTGCTGCAGAAAAAATGGGGATAAAGGTTAAATTTCAGCCCATAGACTGGAAAACAAAAGAATCCGAACTAAGCAGTGGGCGTATAGACCTCATTTGGAACGGGTACACCATTACTGATGAGCGTAAAGAGAAGGTTCTTTTTACGATGCCCTATTTAAAAAATGCACAGGTGGTTGTTACACGTGAAGATTCGAAGCTTACTAAACTTGATGATTTAAAAGGAAAAGTAGTAGGTCTTCAATCGCTTTCTTCTGCATCAGATGCATTGAATGCTAATCCGGTTAAATCTAAAATCAAGACGATCACGGAATTCTCCGATAACGTATTGGCTCTAAGTGACCTTAAATCTGGCCGTGTGGATGCTGTCGTCATTGATGAAGTTGTTATTAAATATTACATGTCCAAAGAAGAAGAAACCTTTAAGATTCTTGATGAATCGCTAGCACCAGAGGAATATGGAGTAGGCGTGAAAAAGGGGAACGAAGAACTTCTGAAACAGCTTCAAGGGGCCCTTGATGAACTGAACGAGGACGGCACTGCCGCTAAAATCTCTGAGAAATGGTTCGGGGAAAATAAGGTTTTAAAGTAATTGAACGTACAAAATTAAGCTAACAGGATTTCCTTAGGAAACCCTGTTTTGTTTTTGGGGGAATCAATTCATGTCAGCAGATTATCTTTTATCAATACTAAAGCCTATGCTCGAAGGGGCACAGATGACTGTCCTCTTATTTTTGATCGCCATTGTCTTGTCCATTCCTTTGGGCTTCTTGCTAACTCTGGCTGTAAGAAGCAAAATCAAGCCTTTAGCCTGGCTTGCCCATACCTATATTTACTTGATGCGTGGTACACCGTTGTTGCTTCAATTGTTATTTATCTGTTTCGGGCTTCCGATGATTCCCGTGATTGGCGAATATATGGTTTTGGATCGCTTTGTAGCTGCATGTTTGGGCTTTATTTTAAATTATGCCGCGTATTATGCTGAAATTTTCCGCGGAGGTCTGCTTGCTATCGAGAAAGGTCAATATGAGGCCGCCAAGGTACTGGGTTTGACTAAATGGCAGACAATGAGGAAAATCATTCTGCCTCAAATGTTCCGCGTGGCGCTTCCGGCCGTTTCCAATGAATCGGTGACACTTGTCAAGGACACCGCGTTGCTTTATGCCGTAGCTGTACCGGAACTATTACACTTTGCGCAGACAGCAGTGAATCGTGACTTTACGATTGTTCCATTTTTCATGGCGGGAATCATTTATCTCCTTATCACGCTCGTATTAACGATGATCTTTAAATGGCTCGAAAAACGATTCAAAATTGAATAGAAGGAGTGGTGAATGTGGCTATCCTTGAAGTATCCAACCTCAAAAAGTCATATGATAAGATTGATGTACTAAAACAGATTACTTTTGATGTAAATAAAAACGATGTGATTGCAGTGATCGGCCCTTCTGGATCTGGTAAAAGTACGATGCTCCGCAGCCTCGTCCACCTAGAAGAAATAGACGGCGGCAGTATCGTGGTATCTGGCGAATATATGGTGAAGGACGGAGTCTACTCCAATACGCAAGAGCTCAAACAAATCACCTCTAAAATGGGGATGGTTTTTCAGCACTTTAATTTATTCCCTCACCTGACGGTTAAAGAGAACCTGGAAATCGCACCTAAAATGGCGAAAAAGGAGACAAGTGCGGTTATCCAGCAGCGAAGTGCCGAACTGCTGGAGAAAGTGGGGCTCTCCAATCGGTCGACGGCATACCCTGCCAATCTCTCCGGCGGCCAAAAACAAAGGGTGGCCATTGCCCGGGCCCTTATGATGAACCCGGAAATCCTGCTGTTTGATGAACCTACTTCTGCCCTTGATCCGGAACTGACAGGTGAAGTACTGAAGGTCATGAAGGATCTGGCTGAGGAACACATGACGATGATCGTCGTGACGCATGAGATGGAGTTCGCAAGAGAAGTGGCAAATCGGGCCATTTTCATGGACAATGGAGAAATCATTGAATCCGGCGACCCGGAAGAGCTGTTAACAAATCCACAGTTTGACCGGACAAAAGCCTTCTTGAAACGTAGTTTGTAATAATTCATTATGCTTTAAAATGTAAATTAAATTAGATTTAGCTCACAGTGTTAAATTTTTTTCAATTCTAGCCCTTCAGTTTGAAGGGCTTTTTTATGAAAAGATCGTCATATGCTAGTAGTACCTTGAAGGATTGGAGCTTCATTAAGTCGAAAGTTATAGATGGAAATATCCCCCGAGGGGGGATATAATGACGATATAGAGGAGTAAGTGATCCTTTCTTTTTTTTAGATACCTTCTGATATTAATTGGGTGGTATTTTTATTTTTGTTTCTCCTAAGGAATTTTTTTGGGAAGTCACTCAAAAAGTATTTGGTTATAGTTACATAGAGTAAATTGATGTCATTTTATGAAAACATTGTACTAATATTGAAGTCTATTACAGACAAGATGGACAAACTCCGTAAACTTCAAACTTATGATCATAAATTAAGTAATCATTAAGGTAGGTATCCATTTTTTCCATTGGACACACGTTTAGATCGGTCGTATTCCCACATTCTGTACAAATGAACTTATATTCATGAGTATTTATTTCATTTTTTAAATGGAATAGGCTCTCCCCATCCTGAAAAGTAAGGTCCATGATACCGATGTCCTTGAATAATTGAAGGTTTCGATACACCGTATCGGAACTGACACTTCCCATTTTATTTTGTAAATGATCTGTTACAGATTTGGCTGTCACAAATCTGTTTTTTTGCCCTATAAAATAAGATAATATACTCGATCGTTGAGGGGTGCATCTGTAACCATTATCTTTTATGTAATCTAGATATATTTCTAAATTCAAGAAATTCAGCCCCATTTAGTTTTTCTTTGATTTAAATCTGAAATAAAAGGTTCAGTTCATAAATTCTCCATGGAAACCACTAATAACGTATAAAGCTGTTAATGGTTAAGTAGTATTTTCCTACATAAACTAAAGGGTATTGTATTCCTTCACATCTTTTAAAATTTTATCTAATGCTTGCCAAGTCATTAACGCACAATTATGTCGTGCTTTTAACTGATGGACTCCTTGTAGAGATAAACTATCACCTAGATCTACCCCATTTGGATTCACTCCATTTCGAATTAACTGCTCAAATGCTTTTCTTAGGGAAGAAATCTCTTTTAGGGACTTGTTTTCGATAAGTTCTGTCATCATAGATGCAGATGCCATGCTAATGCTGCAGCCTTCACCAAGGAAGGCTGCTTTTTTGACTTGATTATGTTCAAGTTCTATAAATAAAGTCATGACATCCCCGCATGAAGGGTTTTTATAATGTACTTTCCGTACATATTCTCCTTTTAATTCTTTAAAATTTCTTCTTTGTTTATAATGATCTATGATAACTTGTCGATAAAGGTTATCCAGCATAGTAAGGAAGTACCCCTTTTCATTTTGAATGTAAAGACTAAAATTGGGCGCTTTCTCTTTTAGACGAAAAATAGATTTTTGGGGAGTGTAATGAAAACAGTATGTTAGTTCGCTATGCAATTTTTAAATTGCTGCTCTAACTCATCTTTGTTTAAGTCCCTTCCAATAAAAACAAGTTCACTTATTCTTGTTTCGCTGTCTTTCCATTTCCGATCTGGTCTTCCTGAAAATAACATATGAAGTCCCTGGAATACTATTCGTTGTTGGATTCCTTGTATATGAAGAATTCCCTTATAGCGTAATAGATCTTCCCCTTTTTCTTGAACAAGGTAACTCATCCATTCATTTACCTTATCGAAATCGAGTGGCTTCTCTTCACGAAAGGCAATCGATGACACCTTATCATCATGATGGTGATGGTGATGATCTTCTAAGAAATGAGGGTCAATTTCAAGCTTGCGTTTCACATCAAACGTATTAATTCCTAAAATATCCCTTAAATTTATATTGCAATTTTGAGCATGCATTCTCTTAGCTGCTGGATTCATGTTGGTAAGTCTTCGCTCCAACGTATTCAGGTCGTCTTCAGATACTAGATCTGTTTTATTTAGAATGATCACATCAGCGAAAGCAATTTGTTCTTGTGCCTCATCATGACTATCCAAATGCCTGCTAACATGCTTGCTATCTACTACAGTGACAATACTGTCCACTTCGAATTTTTCGGATAGTAATTCATCCATAAAAAAGGTCTGGGCAACCGGTGCCGGATCAGCTAAGCCCGTTGTCTCAATCAAAACACGATTGAATTTTGTCTTCCCCTGTTCACTTGAAAAAACCAGAGTTCGAAGGATGCGAATTAAATCCCCCCGAACCGTACAACAGATGCAGCCATTGTTCATCTCCAAGATTTCCTCATCAGCATCAACTACTAACTGGTTGTCTATCCCAACTTCTCCATACTCATTAACGATAACCGCGATCTTTTGATTGTGCTTTTCTGTTAGGATCCGATTTAAAAGCGTTGTTTTACCTGCACCTAAATAGCCAGTCAGAATGGTGACCGGGATTTTGTTTGTTTCTATCAAAGTCATATTTTTTCTCTCCATTTATTTTATTTTTGATACTCTGATTACTTTTTCCTTGTCTTTTGTTACCCCGGCGACAACTCCTTCTGCGCGTTCAAAACCGTACCCAAGAAATGAGTGGCTTACTTTATCTGTATAATCCTCATTAGCAAGGAGTGAATCGACAAAGGGGGAGGCATCCTCAGGTTTTAAATCCTTATACCATGTTCCTTTGGGGTAGGCGATTACAACGCACTTATCATGGCATCTTCCATTACAACGCGTGCGAGTTGTGTGAATGGTGTCGTCTACCTGTCGGTCTGAGATTTCTTTACGAATTGCTTGAGTCAGTTCCTCTGATCCTACCTCATTGCAACTGCTACCGTTACATATGAGAACATGATGCTTCGTATTATTTAAATTCCATGTGGCCATATTTAATTTTACCTCCAGATAAATCGTAATAATTACGATTTAAAATCAATTATTGTCTCATTTTTAACTTTCTAAACGAATAAATTCACTTAATTACAGAGTAAGCATTTTCAGAGCTATATCCAACTGGATTTTTGATGCCTGTATTTAACTATTCTCGGTGTTGCTTCTGTTTTTTTCTCCTTTCTCATATTGTATAATCGCGCAAAGCGTAATCATTACGATTTGAATGATATTATTTTAACCCTTTTTTAAGCGATGTGCAAATACTAAAACGTTCAGCAAAAGTTAATGTTCCAAGGACATGCTATTTTTCACTAAATTATTCAGTGTTTTCTGTAGGTAGCAGTGATCTAATCCATCCCCGATAAACACTAGAATATTGTTCATCTTTAAACCTGATTTTGTATGGAAGGGCATGCCATAAGCATATTGGAAGAGAAATGTTTCCCGTTTACCTGTAAAACGGATATACCCTTTAATTCGATAAATTGAGTCAGGCATTGCTCTTAAGAAGTCGTCAAATAGTTTCTCGTTAATAGGGTGAGAGAAGGTATGAACATATGTCTTGATATGCAGGTGATCAATAGCATGTGTTTTCTGATGTCCACCTTTTCTTTTTCTTTCAAAATATTGGATCCTACTCAAATTGATGTTGGCAAATTTAGTCGGAATAATCTTACCAGTTGGATTAATCATAGATAATTCCTTTTCAATAATCATTTGGCTTTCATCTGAAATTCGATCAATTTTATTCAATACGATGGTATCAGCATGTTTTACTTGCTCCGTAATTAGCTTTCGAAGAGTAATCTTTAATTTATGGCGTTCCATCCAGCAGGCAGCATCTAATAGAGTAATAATCGATTGTATCCTTACCTTGTCAGCTAGCAGAGGAGATAAACAGGCATCTAACACTTCAACTGGATGGGCAACCCCAGTCGTTTCAATGTAAATCGCATCCAATTCAAACTGATTTAGGAGTTCCGATAATTGGACTTCGAGTTTATCTGATAGTGTACAGCAAATACAGCCATTTAGTAATTCTTTTAAAGGAACATTTTTTGGAACCGCATCTGAATCTATCGAGACTCGTCCCATTTCATTCATAATTACAGCCACTTTCCTGTTATTTACTTGTTCCTCATTCATAATCCTTTGGAGCAGAGTCGTTTTACCTGCTCCTAAAAAGCCTGCCAGAATATAAATCTCCACACTTCTCATTGAAATCATCCCCTCAACTATTAATTGAATTTGTCGTAACAAAGTCTAACTTCATCCTGATTAGTAAATAAGTATTTAGTAAGTTTCGTAAAAAGTAATGATTACGATTTATAATTATAAAGTGAATGAAACGTTTCTACAATGAGGTGTACCATAAATCTTTTGGATAAGAGATTCATGCTAAGTTCATTTGAACTTAAGGGTTATACATATATGGACTATTGAAATAAGATGAACATCAAGATTATAGAACTTTTTTTGTCACTGTGGTCGTTTTAAACAATAGATATTTATTTCCCTTTTTTTAAAATACACTTGTTCTTTTTTAAAAAAAGTGTTAAATTATCAATGGCTTCTCACAAATCGTAATAATTACGATTTGTGAGAGAGATGTACAATTGGGTTTGATCAAAGAAAAGGGGAGAAAAATGAATCTATATAAAGTAAGAGCAATATTAGTAGCCTTGGTTTGTTTTACAGTCATGATGGGATGTAGCAATGTAGAAGAGGTTAACAATCCGGAGGAAAAAGAGTCTGCAAATGAAAAAATACATATCGTAACGACCTTTTATCCTATGTATGAATTTACTAAAAACATTACAAAAGATAAGGCCCAAGTGGACCTCTTGGTTCCATCAAATATTGAACCCCATGATTGGCAACCTACTCCTAAAGATATGGGAGCTATTCAAAAAGCAGATCTTCTTGTTTATAACAGTCCATTTATGGAAACATGGCTTTCTCCTATCCAAAAAAGTTTGGATAAAGACGGACCACTATTTATAGAAGCAAGTGAGAGGATTCCTTTAATGGAAGGAACCGAAGAGGAGTCAGATCACGATAACGAGGAATCAGACCATCATGATGAAGACCATAAACAGTTAGATCCGCATGTATGGTTAAGCCCAGTACTTGCTCAAAAGGAAGTTCAAACGATCACTGATGCGATAGTCAAACAAGATCCGGAAAACAAGGATTATTATGAAAGCAATAGTCAAGACTATATCGAACAATTGAAAGAGTTAGATGAACTTTACCGTACAACGCTCGATAAAGCTTCCAATAAGGAAATGATTACACAACATGCTGCTTTTGGATATTTAGCAAAAGAATATGGTCTTACACAGGTTCCCATTGCAGGACTATCTCCATCAGAAGAGCCAAGTCCAGCAAAACTTGCTGAACTCAAGGAATTTGCTAAGGAGCAACAAATTAACGTAATTTACTTTGAAGAAACTACTTCTCCTAAGGTTGCCCAAACATTAGCTGGAGAACTGGGAGCTGAAACAGAGGTATTAAATACGTTAGAGGGGTTAAGTAAGGAAGATCAAGAGAAAGGCCTAAGTTATATTGAAGTTATGAAGAATAACTTAAAGTCTCTTGAAAAATATTTTGTGAATAAATAGAACTATGCTGAATGAACTTTAAAAAGTGTGCGCCTTAAGTAGGAAAGGACGCACACTTTTTATAATCATATCAGAGAGGAGTGGAAAAATGAAACTCGTTTCTTTGCATAATATTGTTTTTGGTTATACCCATTCACCTTCATTAAATGGGGTATCCTTTGAGATACAGAGTGGAGAGTTTGTTGGAATTACGGGACCCAACGGAGCTTCCAAATCAACGATGCTACGAGTAATGCTAGGATTACTAAAGCCTTGGGAAGGCACGATTACAATAAGTAAAAAAAACTCCGAAGGAAAACGTCTTACAATTGGGTACGTTCCTCAACAAATTGCCTCTTTTAATACGGGTTTTCCAAGTACAGTTATAGAGCTGGTACGATCTGGGAGATTTCTTAAGGGCAGATGGTTAAAAAGATTAAATCATGAAGATGAAGAAAAAATAGAAAATTCCTTGAAAATGGTAGGAATGTGGGAGTTTCGTCATCACAAAATTGGCGCCTTATCTGGAGGTCAAAAACAGAAAATTATTATAGCGAGAGTGCTCGCAACCGATCCAGACTTATTGGTATTGGACGAACCGACAACAGGAATGGATGCTGAGAGTAGAAAAGGGTTTTATGAATTTATGTACCATCAAGTAAAAAAACATCATCGGACCGTTGTGATGGTCACCCACGAACAGGATGAAGTGCAGGGATATTTGGATAAAATTCTTCGCTTAGAGAGGGGGGAGCAAGGGGGATGGAAATGTTTAACTTGGAATTCATGCAGCGAGCATTTTGGGCAGGTGGATTAATTTCCATTTTTGCTCCTATTTTAGGAGTATTCCTAGTATTAAGAAAACAAGCTTTAATGGCGGATACATTGTCCCATATATCTCTGGCTGGGGTAGCAATCGGTTTCTTTATTCATACAGATATTACGTTATCTAGTATTCTTGTCGTAATAGTTGGGGCAATAGGTATTGAATACATGAGGCGAGCATATCGAACGTATTCAGAGGTTTCAATTGCTATTCTAATGGCTGCGGGATTGTCATTCGCCTTATTTTTATTAAGTCTAAGTGAAGGCGGAATGACAACCAATATCGAGCAATATTTATTTGGGTCCATAGTAACGATCAGCCGGGAACAGCTTTATGTCATGGGCGGAGTAACCACAATTACACTTCTCTATTTCTTTTTTTTAAAGCGACCGTTATATTTAATGACATTTGATGAAGATACAGCCTTTACAAGTGGCATCAATACAAACCTATTGTCCCTATCCTTTAGTATTTTGGTTGGTTTAGCTATTTCAGTCATTATACCAACGATCGGAGTTCTTTTAGTTTCAGCTCTATTGGTCTTGCCAGCTGCATTTGCGATAAGATTCATGAAAGGTTTTAAAGTGGTGATTGTGACTGCTGTTCTTATTGCCATGTTTAGTATCTTTTTGGGATTGGTCTCTTCCTATACATTAGGAACTCCACCAGGCGCTACCATTACTTTATTATTGGTCATCATCTTATTTATTGGTTTTCTTATTCACAAATTAGTAGTAAATTTCAATAGAAAAATTAAGAAAAGAATACGTCAGGAAAGCTTATAACGATCATCGCAATATCAGAAATTATGGATTCGGGGGGTACAACTATTGTGATTCTGTCTAATAAAACAATCTTAAAGAAGATAAAGGAGCAAGAGCTTATCATTGAACCACTGAAACAATCCCAACTACAATCAGCTTCTATTGACTTGAGGCTAGGAAATCATTTTTTGACGATTGATGAATATTCCACACCTCTTATTTCACTGGACAAACCAGCTGCTTATAAAGAAATTTACAAAGATCATATTATTATTCCGCCTCAATCTTTTGTAATTGGAACGACCATGGAAGTTATTAAGTTACCAAATAATATGTCTGCTTTCGTCGAAGGCAGAAGCTCTATTGGAAGGTTAGGTCTGTTTATTCAAAATGCTGGATGGGTTAATCCTGGGTTTGAGGGACATATTACATTAGAACTTTACAATGCAAACCGTGTGTCAATTGAGTTAAAGGCAGGGAGACGGATATGCCAGGTAGTTTTAGCTTCTTTGGATCAAGAAACTACTCCTTACATAGGAAAATACTATGGTCAAAATAAAGCAACTGAAAGCCAAGTCGATCGTGATGAGGAGGCTGAGGATGAGAGTCTGAAATCAAAATGGAAATTTAAAGAATTTGATTAATTTTTAGGTTTACTCCAGCCTTAGAATTTTAAATTATGTCAGCTATATTCCAAACTTTCATTAGTTCATACATTCAAAGAAAAGAGGGAAAATAATGAGTGTTAAGCAACATAAGGAAGAAGCGCCTAAAAAGGTGAATTGTAAAGTCATCACAGTAAGTGACACACGTTCAAAAGTGACAGATAAAAGTGGGAGCTTGATTATCAAGATGTTAGAGGATGCTTTACACTCTATACAAGATTATGAAATTGTGGCAGATGACCATGAGGCTATCTATGAAGCTATAAAGGCGGGATGTTTAGACAAACGAATTGATGTCGTATTGTTGAATGGAGGAACAGGCATAGCAAACCGAGACGTTACAATTGAGGCTGTTCAAAGTTTGGTAGAGAAGCAACTTACAGGATTTGGTGAGATATTCCGGATGCTAAGTTATTTAGAGGATATTGGATCTGCAGCGATTTTAAGTAGATCTATTGCTGGTGTTTCCCATGATACAGCCATTTTTTCTATGCCGGGATCTAGTGGGGCGGTCAAATTAGCCATGGAAAAGATTATTATTCCTGAGATATCTCATGTAGTGAGGGAAATACGAAAAGACTTAAGATAGAAGATAATAGCAGAGTGAGTAAATGAATTTTATTAAATAATTGTTGTGATTAATCAATTTTTAAATGATAGGGTGGGTTATAAAACGTTATTACGTTTTGAGTTTCGGATAAATTCCTTTAGATTTTTATAAGATAGATTAGGAGAGTGATCTGGAAATGAACGCGTGGTATGAAGAACATTTTCAAACGGACTATTTAAAAATTTATCAACATAGGCATAGTGAAGCAGGTAGTGAGTTGAAGGATCTACTTGAATTAATCCCCAGGAAGAAAGGTCAATCCGTTCTGGATTTGTGCTGTGGTTACGGAAGACATTCTCGCTATCTTGCTCAGCTTGGTTGGAGAGTTACTGGAGTGGATCTCTCCGCACCCCTTCTTCAAGAGGCTATCAACCTGTCATTGAACATGCCTATTCAATATATGAGGTGTGACATGAGGAAGATTCCGTTTCGCAAGGAAATGGATCTCGTTGTAAATATGTTTACAAGCTTTGGTTATTTTGACAGTGATGATGAGAATGAGAAGGTGATTGAGGGAATAAGCCATTCTTTGAAGGATGGAGGTTACTTTATTATGGATTATCTTAATCCTACATTTGTTAAAGAAAATCTTATTCCGTATTCAAGAGAGGAAGTTGGATCAGCGGAACTGATTCAATATAGGAAGATAGTAGGGGAACATGTACATAAAAAAATCATCATTAAATCCGGTAACGATGAAAAACGATATGAAGAGGTTATTAAGTTATATCATAAAGAAAAAATGCTATCTATGCTAAATTCACATGGACTTATCGTTCAGAACATCTTGGGTCACTATGATGCAAGTTGTTTTAATTCACAGCAATCACCCCGTATGATCTTTATTTGCCAGAAAGGTGTAAAAAAAATATGAAATGAATGATGAAAAAACCTTTTTAGTATCAACACCATTCTCGGCAAGATGAGTGACGTATTTATTGAAAAAGAAGAAAAGGAGTGAAAGAACAGTGTGAAAGCTGTAAAGTTGTATCAAATTAGCCGAAAAGTGTTCTAACATTGGCAGGTGTATCCTTAATCCTGCGTCATTATCTGGTTATTGTATGGTGGGCTATACTCTTTATAAGCGTCCAGTGGCAAAAAAAATGATAAAAGTTGGAGATTTAGCGCCCATTACGTTCACTGATAAAGCTATATGTTCATTAGTTACCGTTTACTTACTATAAGGAGTGTAATGCATGAATAATTTTAAACTTCCCCCAAAGAATGAACGGTTAAAGCTGTTTGGCTCTATAGAACCTGGAATAAAAACGAAGCCAAGCGAAAAAGAAAACATGTTGGATTTACAAAATATGAAAGAAGATTTCTTATTTGAACTCGATGCCGTTGGCATTACAAACGTCAAGACTCCTGTTTCCGTTATCTCAACTTTAGAGCCAATAACGCAAACAACCATAGCTACCTTTACGTTAACTTCCACTATTCCTCATGATGTAAAGGGAACAAATATGAGTCGTTTTACCGAACAATTGGAGCTGTATCGCAGGCAAGGATTTACCTTAACCTTTTCACAACTATCCGATTTTATAAAAGAATTATCCGAACGTTTAGGTCAAAAAGATGCAAAGCTGGAAGTAAGTTTCCCTTGGTTTTACGAACAGCCATCACCTGTGACTTTTCTTGCAGGTTTGAACTATGCTGAAGCAAGAATTTTGTTATCTTATCATCATGGAAAGATAGAAAGAACGGTTGAATTAACCTGTGCTGTAACCACCTTATGCCCTTGTTCGAAGGAAATTAGTGAGTATAGCGCTCATAATCAACGGGGTTTCATTAAAATGCATGCATTGTTAACTGATGATTATGATGAATCTGTTGATTGGAAAGCTGTACTTTTACATGCGGCTCAATCAAACGCCAGTGCCATAATTCATCCAATTTTAAAACGCCCGGATGAAAAAATAGTGACTGAAAAAGCTTATGAAAATCCCCGATTTGTCGAGGACATGGTTCGGCTTGTAGCTTCTGATCTATATGAAGCACCATTTATTCAATCCTTTACAGTGGAATGCCGTAATGAAGAATCTATCCACCTTCATGATGCCTATGCCTCAGTAACATTCGATAAAACCAATAAAAAAACTTTCACTCGTATTTAATAGAGTGAAGGGTGAGTGATGACAAATCAATTGAAAAAATTGAATATCGATAAGAAATTTATAAATCCATCTTAAAAGATCGTACTAGGAGATGTCGAGCTGGAAACGGGTGAAATTAATATGTTTACTGCTTGCCACCCAGATAGTTACGTTCTAATCCTAGGGTTCGTAAATTATTAGAACATTCCCATCAAATTTCCAAGTATCATATTAAAAGTTATCTAAATTATATACTAATTGAGTAAGACGAAGAATATAGATTAACATCTTTGCAAAAATATTGGATCAGACAAGGAGTAAAACCAGATGTTGTTTCAAGTCTTTCGGGTAATTTTGAAAAGGAAAGAAAACTAGTGGTTTTTGCTGAGATTATGTCTATAGATTGTCTCTAAACTTTATAATGTAAATCGTAATTGTTTCGATTTATAGAGAAAGGAAAAATAGAAAATAGGATTCATAATAAACGAGATTCATTTAGCAGTAGTAATAAACTTTTTATAAAAGGAGGAATATACATGATTACGATTATTGGAGGAGGCCCAGCAGGGATTGGTATGGGTGTTCTATTAAAGCAGAATGGGATAGATGATTTTATTATTTTAGAGAGGGATCAAGTTGGTTCAACATTCTTTCAATGGCCTGAAGAAACAAGATTTATCACACCATCTTTTACTGCTCATGGTTTTAGTTATTTAGATTTAAACGCGATTTTACCTGATACGTCACCTGCATATACTTTTGGAAAAGAACACTTATCAGGTGAGGAATATGGCGAATATTTATGTATGATTGCTGAACACTACAAGTTGCCAGTCAGTGAAAATACACAAGTACATATAGTAGAAAAAAGGGAAGAAAAGTATTGGGTACAAACAAGCGAGAAGGGTGATGGTTTTTTCTCAGAATCAGTTATTATTGCTTGTGGCGAATTCCAATTTCCAAAACGTCCTTTTAAATATGGTATACATTACGGCGATGTTACCTCATGGAATGAAATTAAAGGGGATAGAATCATTATTGGTGGTGGTGAGAGCGCAGCGGATGCGGCCTATCACTTAAATAAAGATGGGAGAAAAGTGGATGTATATTACTCTGCGAAACAGTGGTTTGATATTGATGTAGATCCTAGTAGGACCTTATCACCATTTACAAGAGAAAGGCTTGAATCAACAAAAGAGCTTAATGGAATCTTTGAACATCCAATGAGTAGAGCAATCTCCGTCGAAAAGGACGATGAAAAAGACATGTTTCTCATTCAATTAGAGAATGGTGATGTTGTAGAAACTAAATGGGAACCAATTATCTGTACTGGTTTTGGGAGCGGTGCGAAGCAATTCAAGGAGTTATTTGAATGGAACGAAGAAGGACTACCAATCTTAACTGAAAAGGATGAGTCCACGCTAGCCCCTTCAGTATATTTGATTGGACCGAATGTAAGGCAAAGTAATACAATTTTTTGTTTTATTTATAAATTCCGCCAAAGGTTTGCCATTATTGCTGAGGATATCATTTTCCATCATAATCTTCCTCGCAATCAAGATATTTTTGAATTGTATAAGAAGTCTGCCATGTACCTTGATGACTTATCTTGTTGTGAGAAAGGGTGCGCCTGTTAGGAGATTAATATGAAAATTGTATTATTAGGTTTAGAATCATCGGGAAAAACAACGCTACTTAAAGGATTATTACAAAAAAATTTCCCTACTCAGGGATCTAATGTTAAAGGATCTACTTCTACAATACTAGAAGTGAATGAAAATCAGACCCGGTATATGGATACACCTGGAATCCGTATAGGAAGTGAATTAGTCTCAAGTCAATATACAAGAAAAAAGATAAAATCTGCAGATCAATATTGGTTTATAGTTAGAGGCACCCACTTTAAAGAGGAGATTGAAGTCTTAACAGAAGTTTTCCCTTTTGAAGATAAGCCGATTGCTATCATAGTTAGCTTTGAAGATAAAATGGATCAAGAATCACTAAATGAATTAAATGATTTTAAAGAAAAAAACAAATTCCCTTTATTTATAATGGACACACGAAGAGTTGATTCAAGATTTGGGGATAAAATACGTGAATTAGCAAGATCAGTTACTTTTGCAGAAAGTGTGGAAATTAATAATTTACGTATAAAAAAAATAAAGGACTTAAAATCACTGTTCCAAGTGCGAATCTTAGGGTCATATGTGGCTCTAATAACTTTACTAGTTATCTATTCCCTCCCAATCTTTTTAGCCTACCAGTTTTCAAAAAGAGTAGAGGGTATTGTAGAATCAACCATTGTTAATTCTCTTATTAGATGGAGTGGAGGGGCTCCTGAAACCTTAAAGACTGTGCTCTTTGGAGATTTTGGAATACTATCATTGGGAATCTACTCCTTCATTTGGGCTTTTCCGGTTGTGATTTTATTCGGCTTAGCTATTGCGATTACAGAAGAAAGTGGATTAAAGGATCAAATTACAGATGCTCTTGATCCCCTTATGAGAAAATTTGGTTTAACCGGACATGATCTTGTTCCTATCATTAACGGTTTTGGATGCAATGTTGTTGCAATACAATCTAGTCGAAGTTGCAACATTTGTACTAGGAAGAACTGCATTTCAGTTATTTCCTTTGGCTCAGCCTGTAGCTATCAGCTAGGAGCGTCTCTATCTGTCTTTGGTGCTTCAGGACATATCTTTCTTATTATCCCGTATATATTCATCTTGATATTAATATCACTTATTCACGGAAAAATTTGGAATAAAAAAACATTGGTTCCAATGTTTAAAAAAAGAGAGACTTTCTTGCAATGGCCATCCGGACAAACTTTATCCTATAGAATAAAGCCTGTTTTAAGTCAATTTCTTGTCCAAGCTATGCCAATTTTTTTAATTATCTGCCTGGTTGCATCATTATTTGATTTTCTGGGATGGATGGAAATTTTAAAGGAGTTTATAGCACCATTATTGGTTGTTATTGGCTTATCTACTGATATAGCCCCTGCATTTGTTGCAAGTTTATTCCGTAAGGACGGAATATTATTATTGAATGAAGGTTCCGGAATTATGGCAGAACAAATAGCAGTAGGAGAACTATTTATTGCGGTTTTCCTTTGTAGTACATTTACTGCCTGTTTAGTAACCTTAGTAAAAATTATGAAAGAACTTTCTTTTAAAGAGGCATTCTTATTAGCTGGAAAACAAATGATAACAAGTATTTTAAGCGTTATTTTGTTTTCCATTCTTTTATCGTTGTACAATTAAGTTTCTCACTTACGATCATAAATAGGGAACCAATGATGTAGTTAGTACAATGTCAAATGCTTTGTTCAGAAAAATGCAACATTAAGTAAGTAGAATTTATAAGGATTTAGAACTCTAAAGAAAGAGATGAAAGAATTTATATATATATAAAACTTGTGAATAGTAATCGTTACGATTTATAATGATATAGCACCATAGCGGGAGAGAAAAGCAAACCTTAATAATAAAGTATAGCTGTGTATTATTACATATTAAATCGTAATAGTTTCGATTTGTACACGTGATTATATACAATTTATTATATATGGGTGCTTTTTGAACGGAGTGAAAATGTGGGTTCGAAAATAATTCCAGTTACGGTACTAAGTGGTCATCTTGGTTCAGGAAAGACAACATTACTAAATCACATTTTAACTAATCGGGATAATCTTAAAGTAGCTGTCATTGTCAATGATATGAGTGAAGTAAATATTGATGCTGCCTTGTTGAAAAAAGGGGGATTTTCTAAAACTATCGAGAAACTGGTAGAAATGCAAAATGGCTGTATATGCTGTACGCTTAGAGGAGATTTACTGATTGAAGTGGAAAAGCTTGCACAGCTAGGAGATATTGATTATATCGTTATAGAATCAAGTGGAATAAGTGAACCAATACCCGTAGCTCAGACCTTCACCTATGTTGATGAAAGTTTGGGAATAGATTTGTCTAGATTATGTAAGCTGGATACTATGGTCACCGTTTTAGATGCTAATCGTTTTTGGCATGATTACGCATCAGGAGAAACTCTATTGGATCGTAAGCAGGCAGTTGATGAAACTGATGAGAGGGAAATAGCCGATTTATTAATTGATCAAATTGAATTTGCTAATGTGATTGTACTGAACAAAGTCGATTTAGTATCGTCAACAAATGTTCAAGAACTAAAATCGGTTTTACAAAAATTCAATCCAGAGGCCCGTATTATTGAGAGTGAATATTCACGTGTACCACTTACTCAAGTTCTAAACACAGGACTTTTTGATTTTGAGACCTCCAGTCAGGGGGCAGGGTGGCTTAAAGAATTAAATGAAGAGCACGTCCCAGAAACAGAAGAGTATGGGATAGCATCATTTGTATATCGCCGCAATAAGCCATTCCACCCAGAAAGGCTAATGAATTGGGATACATACTTGGCCAGTAGAGGTGGTACGCTCTAAAGGATTTCTTTGGTTAGCTACACGGAACGACATTTCCGGACTTCTCTCGCAAGCTGGACCTTCTCTAACTATTCAGGCAGCAGGAAATTGGATAGTGAGTTATCCCGAAGAAGAGCGAATGCAAATTTTAAAAGATGAACCAGAACTCTTGGATAGTTGGGACGAAACATTTGGTGACCGTTTAACCGAATTGGTTATGATTGGAATTAATATGAATCAAAAAGAAATTGAAAAAAACTTGGACGAATGCTTACTTACGGAAGCAGAAATGAATCAAGATTGGTCGGAATTTAAAGACCCACTACCTTCTTTTTAACAAATATGAGTGAATATAAAACAATGTAGGAGGAAAAAAGATGAGAATTAATATTACATTAGCATGTACGGAAACTGGAGATCGCAATTATATTACTACAAAGAATAAACGAAATAACCCGGATAGAATTGAACTAATGAAATATTGTCCACGATTAAAAAAACGTACGTTACACAGAGAAACCAAATAAAGCATTAAGAGCATAAATTAAAAAAGCACAAGCATTTATAATAAAACGTAATCGTTTCGATTTGTAGAAGGAGAATTATTATGGCGAAAAAATCAAAAGTTGTTAAAGAACAAAAAAGGCAGGAGATGGTGATGAAATATGCAGCCATTCGTGCAGAGTTAAAAGAAAAAGGTGATTTTGAAGCACTAAGAAAACTTCCTAGAGATTCTTCACCTACACGGCTTAAGAACAGATGTGAAGTAACTGGAAGGCCAAGGGGATATTTAAGAAAGTTCAAAATGTCTAGGATTGCTTTTAGAGAGTATGCTCACAAAGGTCAAATACCGGGTGTGAAAAAAGCTAGTTGGTAAAATATTCAATCTTTCAACTACCGGATGTTAAAATCTGGTAGTTGGTGTTTTTATGTAAATATTAAGGGGTGAAAATATGGAGCGGATTAATCCTATCTTAATGGAATTTTTACTTCGAAGTGTTATCAAAAAATTACCTGATATACACAGAGAAGTTTACCAGTATATTGAGAGTATGGAATATCAATTAGAGGAAGTTTCTGTGGATGAAAAACAATTTCTTCAGTTAATGATTGAGAAATCTCCATTTAAAGCTGCAGCAGACCACTTCTCACTCCATATCTCTACAATAAAGGAAATAATGGATGAGGCACAAATGGAAATAGATAAATCTATAGATGAACGGTGTAATCGAATTAAATGGATTGATTATACCGATAAATTTAAGCAATCCGATAAAACTACCCAGCGAGCATTTATCTTCTTATCTTAACCTTAAAACCATCTGCGCAAAAGATAACTGAACCTTTCTAATTAAAGTTTTGAGTTATTTTCCAATAATACTTCATTAATTTCCTTTTGAGATAAGGGAAAAAGACTAATCTGGTGACTAGTTCAATATCATTATGCAGGGGCACTTTTACCCTCACAATTTAAGATTGGATGCATGCCATAAACTCAATTATATAGATGAAAAACAACAAATGGAGAGATATTTGCATACAAGGATTGAGTCTTCTTACAGTAAGTAATTATGATATTGATTATACATAAGGAGGTAGTTATGTTTAAGTGGATTATTGTTGGAGGCGGCATACAGGGAACCACATTAGCCACATTTTTATTAAAGACTGGCAAGGTAACCATTAATGAGTTAGCTATTATTGATAAAAATGCTAGGCCTTTGGAAAAGTGGAAAAAACGAGCTGATATCATATCTATGCCGTACCTACGGTCACCGGTTGTACACCACATCGATGTTAAACCAGATAGTTTAAAAAGCTACGTGAAAAGAAACAAAAATGAATGGCCTACAGCTCTGTACGGATATTATAAACGTCCTTCACTTGATGCTTTCAATGAACACTGTAATAAGCTTTTGGAAGAAGTAGCAATAAAAAAAGCCTGGATACAAGGAGAAGCATTAACCCTTGAAAAGACTGATGATCGTTGGTCTGTTTCCTTAACTAATGGGCAGAAGGTATATGGAAAAAATCTTGTCTTAGCTTTGGGGATAGGTGATCAACTTATGTGGCCTGAATGGGCAAGAGATTTGAAGAAAAAAAACCCAGATAAGGTATTACATATTTTCGATGATAAAGCACTGGATTTCACTTCAATTATGGCACCTATTGCTATCATAGGTGGTGGCATTACAGCTGCACATCTAGCTGTAAAGATGTCAAACCATTTTCCTGCTGAAGTTACAATAATAAAAAGGCACCCCTTTCGAATCCATACCTTTGATAGTGACCCAGCGTGGCTTGGACCAAAGAATCAGACGGGTTATCGAAAAATAACGGACTACCGAATGCGAAGAGAACAAATCAAAAACGCCAGACATAGAGGGTCACTTCCGCAAGATTTATATGCAACCTTAAAAAATAGAATAAGAAAAGGAACAATCCATGTTGCCGATCATAAAGTGATGGCGATAAAAGCAGAAGATAAACGTGTGCACTTATTCGACGATAAAAATAATAAAATTGGAACCTTTGGAATGGTAATATTAGCTACTGGTTTTGAATCTTCTTTACCTGGTAAATCTCTAATACAACCTATTATAGAAAAATATCATTTAAGGTGTGCAGAATGCGGTTATCCTATTGTTTCAAAAAATTTACAATGGGGAGAAAACTTATATGTGACAGGCGCATTAGCAGAACTTGAAATGGGTCCTATAGCACGTAATATTTCTGGTGCACGTCAAGCTGCAAGTTTAATCGTAAATTCTTTATGCTAAAACATAGAATGTAAATCGTAATGATTACTATTTATTAGATGGTGAGGGAAATAAAATGAAAAAAATTCCGGTGACCGTATTAAGTGGTTATCTAGGGGCAGGAAAGACAACTTTACTGAATCATATTTTAAAAAATAGCCTAGGATTAAAAGTAGCTGTGATAGTAAATGACATGAGTGAAATAAATATTGATAGCGAACTGGTCAAACAAGGTGGTCATGTTTCTCGGGTAGAAGAGAGGCTTGTTGAATTGTCCAACGGCTGCATTTGCTGTACATTACGTGAAGACTTGCTTCAAGAGGTAGAAAAGTTGGCTAGAGCAGGAGATATTGACTATATTCTCATTGAATCAACGGGGATTAGCGAGCCTATTCCCGTGGCACAAACATTTTCATATATAGATGAGAATATGGGTATCGATTTAACTAAATATTGCCGATTGGATACTATGGTTACGGTTGTAGATGCGAATCGATTCTGGCATGATTTTCATTCAGGGGATTCCTTACTGGATAGAAAGGAAGCAGTAGGTGAGAGTGATGATAGAAATATTGCTGATTTATTGATAGATCAAATTGAATTTTGCGATGTACTCATTCTTAATAAATGTGACTTGATAGAGGATGAAAACTTAAATCAATTAGAGAATGTATTACGTAAATTACAACCTGATGCTAAGCTGATCCGTACAGAAAATAGCCAGGTAGATGCAAAACACATTTTGGATACTAGACTGTTTGATTTTGATAAAGCAAGCTCCTCAGCAGGTTGGCTTCAAGAATTAAATGAAGGGCATGCTGCACATACACCCGAGACCGAAGAATATGGAATATCATCGTTTGTTTATGCAAGAAGATTGCCTTTTAATTCAGAGAAATTTTCAAATTGGATACATTCAATGCCTAAAGAAACAGTACGAGCTAAAGGGATTGCATGGTGTGCGACCAGAAATAATGTCTCTTTGCTATTTTCACAAGCAGGGCCATCAGTGACACTTGAGCCATTGTCTTATTGGGTTGCATCTCTATCGGAACTACAACAAGAGGAGATATTTAAAAATGAACCACAAATCCTTAAGGAATGGGATATTGAGTATGGAGATCGTCATACTAAGCTCGTCTTCATTGGGATGGATATCAACACAAGAAAACTCACAAAAGAATTGGATGCGTGCTTGTTAACGGTAAGTGAGCTAGAAAGCAACTGGGCAGGACTTCCAGACCCATTTACTTGGAATGTATAAGATATATCTTTTTATGAATAGGTAAGATTATATGATAAGTATTCAATTTTGCGGAAATAAGTTTATTTAAAATGAGCAAACATGAAAACCTGGTAAAAAGGAAAACAAAAGTTTGCATCAAATAAAGACATATTATTACTAACATAATTTTAAAGTAACATGTTTATTAGGAGTAGTTAAAATGGCCAAGTAGAGGTAGTTATCATAAGTGGATTTCTCGGAAGTGGAAAAACTACTTTGTTGCAGAATCTATTAATGGATGAAAAAGGTAGCGGAAGAAAAGTGGCAGTTTTAATGAATGAATTGGGCGAGAAATCCGTTGATACAGACATTATAGGTGACAAGGTTCCTCTACAGGAATTGTTGAATGGATGTATCTGTTGCACGGCTAAAGATGAATTGGAAATCTCTTTATTAACATTATTCCATATGCATTAACCTGATGTAATATACATAGAGGCATCTGGTGTGGCCCATCCTATTGAAATCCTGGATGCTTGTCTGTCTCCTGTCATTGCTGACCGTATATCCATACGCTCAATCATAACAACGGTTGATGCAGACAGATGGTTACAAAAGAGCAGAAATAGTCCTCAACTGAATCGCTTATATGAAGAGCAAGTAAAACATGGAGATACCTTGATCATCAATAAAACTATTCGGTTAAGTAAAAAAGAATTACAGCAAATTAAAGCTGATTTAAAATCAATAAATCCAGGTGCAACTCTTCATATAACCAATTTTTCGAACATATCATTATCTGGTATTCCTTATTCCAATCGTAATTCCATTTGTAAATTTGAGAAGTTGAATGTTCATCAACGTTTGCATATCCAATCATTAACGTATACCTTTACGAATGAAATTAAAAAAACAGATTTTGAAAATTGGTTAATGAAACTTCCTGAGACAATTCACCGAATAAAAGGCTTTGTTCGATTCGAGGAAGAAAAAGGGAAAGTTAATCTATTCCAATATACATACGGGGTACCTTCTTATTATCCACAAGATATTGCTTTTAAAAATCATTTCGTTGATATTGGAGAAAATCTAGACAGTAGGGAAGTTTACTCTCAATTAAAAGATCTCGAAAATAAATATTAATAAGTCGTGAACTTAAAAAACTTCTATATTAAGATCAGAGCTGCCTTTAAGGCAGCTTTTTAATTACTCAAATATCGGGAAAGAGCGCGATAAAGATAATAAAAAACCGCTTTAGATGCGGTTAAGGATACAAATTTACTAATAGTCCAATACGACTCTAGCCATTTAGCTCACTAGTTGGATGTCAATTTTTTATTAGTTCATTTTTTCATTCTTCAGTTGTAACCGTTATTAATGGAATCATATTAATAAATGACTTAATAACATTAAATCAAACTGTGTATCATCATTTTCAACCATTATTTCCTTAGCCTTTGCAGGTGAGAACCCAGAACGGTATGAACGGGTAGATGTTAAAACATCAAATGTATCAGTAATCCAAATAATCTGAATTTTCCTAAAGCGATGCCGCCACATGCCTCTTGTACGTGTTATGTAAAAACATCAAAAAGCCCATCGAGCAAAACTAATTACTTTCTCTCTGTATTATTTTTTAACTTAGTTTTGAGGTTGTTTATGATCATTTATTTCTTTATTTAATTGATCTGGATTTTTACCATCTGGTTTAATACCAATTTTTTTAGCTTGGCTTTGAAGAGCTTTGCCATTATTAATTTCTTTCTTTAATTGATCCGGATTTTTACCATCTAGTTTAATACCAAGTTTTTTAGCTTGTTTTTTTTGTCTCCCACACTGCTGTTAAGCCGATAGATTGAGCGCTGATGTTTTGGTCTTTTCCTTACCAATTACACACTTTTTGGAGAGTAGTAGTATCAGTATGTCCGAGTTTGATAAATTTCTTACACCAAACCTAATCTTTACAATTTTTAATAAATTATTTTAAAAAAATTAATACCATCTTTACTTTCAATTGCTAAATTTAATATGTGGCTTGGAAAGGCCCTATTTAATAGGTTAATAGACGTAGTACATACAGAGTCTATTTCCATTTTGCAGAGAAGATGATTTTGGCTTCAAAATAGGATGGAACTTAGTACAGAATGAAGCTGATGATGAGTGAGAAATTCTTGAAAATAGAGGCCTAAGTTTTCAAGAACAATAAAGGAGGACATCATGGAAAACAAAACGTTAAATAGACGCACCTTTTTAACATGTATTGGAACAGGAGCTACTGCCCTTGCAGTCGCCACTTCTGGTTTAGGTATTTTAAGCGAGACAGTTAATGCGGAAACCGACAGCCTGTTAAATGTAAAACCGAAGAAAAAGGGCTTTAAGTTTACTCCGATTGAAGCTACAAATAAGGACGAACTCATTCTTCCAAAAGGATTTAAATATGATGTTGTAGCCGCTTATGGCGATATAATCAATGGTAAGGGAGACACATTTGGTTTTAATAATGACTTCACCCTTTACTTTCCTATTCAAAATTCCAATGAACGAGGATTATTATGGGTAAACCACGAATATACAAATCCTCTGTACGTGGAAGGAGAAAAAGTAAACGGCAAGTATGCTCCTACACAAATTGAAAAGCTTCTTTATAACCAGGGCGGTTCCATTATTGAAGTGTACTATGACAAGAAAGAAAATAAATGGAAAATGGATGCTGCTTCCACTTATGCCCGACGAGTAACAGGATTAACATCTTTTGCACTTACCGGGCCGGCCAAAGGAACAAAAGTGGTAAACGGCGCAACAAGCGTTCAAGGAACATTCGCTAACTGTTCTGGTGGAAAAACATTATGGAATACGGTTTTATCCTGTGAAGAGAACTTCGAAGAAACCGCTAAGGATGCCGGATTAAACCAAACACATTACGGCTGGGTAATCGAAGTTGACCCGTTCGATCCAAATTTTGCGGTTCGCAAACATACCGCTCTTGGACGTTTCAACCATGAAAATGCCTCAATGGGAATTGCCAAAGACCAGCGTGTCGTCGTTTACATGGGAGACGATAAAAAAGATGCTTGTGTCTATAAATTTGTTAGTAAGGATAAATATGTACCTGCATTAGGAAAAGCAAATTCCCGTCTTCTTGAGGAAGGGAATTTATATGTAGCGGACTTTAAAAAAGGAAGTTGGATAGATCTGACAATTGAGGCCGTACAAAAAGCGGCGGCTGGCAAACCGGAACTATTGGAAAAGTTCCAAACGCAAGGTGATGTTGTTACTAACTGTCACGAAGCAGCCCTCCTTCTTGGCGGAACACCGACTGACCGACCGGAGGATGTGGAAATTTCACCATTTGATAACACGATCTTTATTGCACATACGAATAATGATAAGCACGGAAACTTACATGGACACATTACCCGTTTTATCGAAAAAAACGGTGACCATGGAGCAACTGAGTTTGAATATGAAATTTTTGCAGCCGGCGGACGTCAAAGCGGATTCAGCGCACCAGACAACTTAACCTTTGACAGCAACGCGAATTTATGGACCGTAACGGATATTTCATCGAGCAGCTTAAATCAAGGTGCATGGACAAGCTTTGGAAACAACGGAATGTTTGTCATTCCTACTGTTGGTCCAGATAAAGGGATTGCCTTGCAATTTGCCTCTGCTCCTATGGAAGCTGAATTAACCGGACTTGGTTTCACTCCGAATGAACAGACACTATTCGTATCTGTTCAGCATCCTGGTGAAGAAACTGAAGATATCAACAATCCTACAAGTACATGGCCACACCGTAAAGGTGAAAAGATGCCACGCCCGGCAGTTGTGGCTATTACAGGATTTAAATTTTAAGGAGGGAACATAATGTTGCAAAATATTGGAATACCTGGATTGATTTTGATTTTGGTCATTGCCCTCATCATATTTGGTCCATCTAAGTTACCCGAAATTGGACGTGCTTTTGGTAGCACATTAAGAGAATTCAAAAACTCCACTAAGGATTTAATTTCTTCAGACGAGAAAGAAGAAAAGACACAATCCAAGTAATTTTGAAGAAGATGTAAGCAACTAGCTTACATCTTCCTCTTATTTTGAGAAAAGGAGGAACTGTATGAATAATCAAGAAATGCTTCTAGTTGAGCACCTTGAGGAACTCAGGAAACGGATCATCTATACTTTGATTGCTTTTCTGCTTTTTTTATTCGGATCCTTCATTTATGTAAAGGACATTTACACATGGCTTATTCGTGATCTCGACCATCAGTTAGCTGTATTGGGACCAAGTGAAATCCTCTGGGTATATTTTATGATTTCCGGCGTGATTGCGATTGCTCTTACTATTCCAATTGCCGCCTATCAAACGTGGCTATTTGTAAAACCGGCGCTCTCTGAAAAAGAACGAAAAACGACACTAACGTACATTCCTGGACTGTTTATCCTTTTTGTTGCTGGTTTATCATTCGGTTATTTTGTCGTGTATCCAACCGTTCTTGGTTTTTTACTGTCTTTGTCTGAAGGCCAATTTGAAACGGTGTTTACGTCTGAAAAATATTTTAAATTCATGATTAACTTGACACTGCCGTTTGGATTTTTATTCGAAATTCCGCTTGTTGTCATGTTTCTCACGTCTCTTGGTGTCGTTAATCCCATGATTCTTTCAAAAGCGCGAAAGATATCTTACTTTTTGCTTGTCGTTGTATCCATTTTAATTACACCACCTGATTTCATGTCAGACATATTAGTTACCGTACCTCTTTTAGTTTTATACGAATTTAGTGTGACATTGTCAAAAATCGTCTACCGAAAAAAACTCAAACAGCAATCGGATAACGTAAGTGAAATGAGGAAAATGTCTTAAACAAAAACGAACTTCTGTTTATAAGGAGTTCGTTTTTTATTATTTTAAATTTGGGGTAACCATCCCATGCTCACCAAGCTATGTGAGGATTACCCATGCGAGAAATATAGGACATGTTATCCGTGGAGTGATATTTATATATCAATAAAAGATTCTGGATATTCATTCACCCATTCGTAAAAGTATTAAAAATATTTACGAACGTTCTTCGTTTTACTTATACATTTACGAACGTTTTTATTAGAATAAAAGAAAGGAAATAGAAAGATTAGTAAAAAAATGGATGTTCGTAAATTTGGGTACATACGAGTTAGTAGCAAAAATCAAAATGAGGGACGACAACTACAGGCCATGAAAGAAAAGAAGCTTGATGAACGTGATATCTTTATGGATAAACAAAGTGGGAAAAATTTTGACCGAGAACAATATCAACTATATTAAACGGATGATCCGGAAAGGGGATGTCTTTATATTCATTCACTCGATCGTTTTGGTCGAAACAAGGAAGAGATACTGCAGGAATGGAATGACATTACCAAAAATATTCAGGCAGATATCATGGTGATGGATATGCTTTTGCTGGATACTACACAATTTAAGGGTAGCCTCGGCACTTTCATTGCCGATTTAGTTTTGCAAATTCTTTCCTGGATGGCAGAAGAAGAACGCGGCCGCATTCGAAAACGGCAGCGTGAAGGGATAGATGTGGCTTTGCAATACAGTATAGCTTTTGGTCGACCGAAAGCTACTGTAACAGAAGAGTTTAAACATGTCTATAATCGATGGAAAGCAGGAGAGATAACAGCTGTGAAGGCCATGGGAGAATTAAGCGTTAAAAAGACGACTTTTTATAAGTTGGTTAAAGAATACGAAAGAGACTTTCAAAATAGTTCTATATATATAGAAGAAACTCGTCAAAAATTAGCCTTTGCTCAACGGGAGCAAGGCTAATCAAATTTAGGGGGATACTTTATCAGTTTAACCTATTTTATAGATTTATAACATCTCACAAGTGTTACAAATTATTTTTCAACATATAAAATCATCTCAATAATTAGGTAGGCGTGAGATTGCACCTTCGGTTAGTTTTTATAGATAAAGAGGCGGTCTATCCGGATATAGTTATCATCACACTTGCAAATGAACATGACGGGGCAAGCTGGAATAAAAAGAAGCCATGTATGTATATGACCGTGACGGTTCCTGTGATGGATATCGCATAGAGTAGAAATAATCCACCCGAGCGGGCTAACTCAAAGATGGAATTTTTTTTGTTGTGCCTGCCCATATTCCTAAAGAATTTTCAAATCAGAAACTAAAGTGGCTTGCGCCTGAAGTAAATATCTTAAACTGAATAAAGAATTACATTGTTTTATTCAAGAATATTAGTTATATGTATTTGTTTATAAAATCAGTTAATGATTGAAACTTTAACGAACTTGACGCCCCAGTTCAGAGCTGTTTGTTCTTCTGGGAAAAAGATATCAATTTCATTCCCATCAATTGCTCCTCCAATATCAGCTGCAGTAGCATAACCATATCCTTCAACATACACTTTTGAACCAAGCGGGATAACATTCGGGTCTACCGCAATCACCTTTTCATTGGGATTTTGTCTAAGGTTGACACCGGTTTTAGTAACCCCTGAACAACCTTCACAGTATGCAGTATAAGCTGTTGATTTTACAGTAACAGTTTTTCCAGTGGATTCCTTTTGTCGCTCGACAGATTCCCTAGATCCTTGTAAAGAGTTAAAAGCAATTTTCTGTTCCGGAAAAATCAAATCTGTTTGCAAATGATTCCATTCTTTTAAGTTAGCAACTGACACTCCGTTCTCTTTTGCAATCCTCCAAAGTGTATCGTCTTTTTTAACGATGTATTGTTTTCTTTCTGGTAAGACTTTTAATTGCTGATTAGGATAAATGATATCCGATGATAAATGATTCAAGATTTTTTACTTGCTCTACAGAAACCTTATAACCCCGGGAAATACTCCATAGGGTATCTCCTTTTTTTACGGTTACCTCTTGTGCGTCTGCTTTTGCACCGGTTGTTCCTGTAAGTGCAGCTACAGCAACAAAAGAAAATATTGCTTTTCTCATTATGTAATCCCCCACCTGTCCGTTATTTACATTATCATAACACGGATAATTCCTACATAAAGAACAGACAGGTTATATTTCATTTGCGAATATGTCATCACTACAACAAGCAAGTTACATACTTATTCTACTAATTCTACGATTTTTTACAGAGAAACACGTAAAACCCATGTCACAACTGACTTTCTAGTGCATTTGGTGCATTATGTAAATGTTAAGTTTTAACGTTCACCCTCATAATTGGTGAGGATTTATCGAATATTGAGTTATATTTATTTATAGATAACTTCATAAAATATCTAAATCGTAATAATTACATAGTACAATTTACGGTTCTGGTGCAAATATGACCTGTTAGAAACATAGAATCTCAATATCCTTTTCATCTATGAATTATAAGGCTACTAATAATTTATGTATGAATTCAATCTCACTTTGGACAGACTTCACCCCTTGTTGAAGTTGTCCTTTTTTCAGCATACGCATCACCTCCACTCCACAGATGATTTGTTTGGCTGTTCGAAATGCTTTTAATCCTTGCATAGAACGGACTCGCTTCTTTATAAAGTGATGATCTTGCTCCACTATGTTATTCAAGTACTTCTGTTGTCTAAGTTGCATACCATCAGGTATGCTTTTCTCTTTTTTCAACTCTTCAATTGCTATAGGATAAGCCGGATTCTTATCGACCGTCATGACCCGAGGCTTGGATACATGAAAAGACCGCAAAGCTTTCTTGAAGAAGTGATATTATCCCCTCTAGGTAGACAGTGTAAAAAGATCACTTTTCATAAGTGAGTGTTACACTAAATTTGGAGGGGATTTTCTTTGGCTAAAAAAGGGCAAACATTCAACCGTATCCTCGATAATCATGGCTTATGGTTGGCTTTTCTTTTCTTCAGTTTATGGCGTTCTATGTTTTTTGGCTATCTATATTCCGATATTAACCCGAACGCTATTTCCTAAGAAAAGCTGAGAGTATGAAAAACTTTATACCATCTAAAACATAACACCGCTTCAATTTTGGAACGGTGTTATGTTTTAAATTATAGATTAAAAATAGAATCACCAACTATGCGAAAAATCTGCTCATTTACAATATTGGAAGCCTGTTTTACGGTTTAATGTGGATCTTTTTAGGCGTGGACTATATTTCATCAGTACTAATCCGTCCGGGTTGTTTCTCTTGTTTTTTGACGTAATGAAATTACGGTCTCCTGTTTTAGTACATGTTAATTTTTACTATCCTCCTAATAATCCTTTACATTACTCTAAAATTGTTTTAAGATTTAAAACGTAATAATTACGATTTAAAAACGGAAACCTTCTATACTGGAGTTGGGATTGAAGGTTTTGCAGAAAAAGCAGCTGAAACCGAAAAAGGCAAACGTAAGTATTTTAAAAGCAGCAGAAAGAATTGAGCTTATAAACCCAACTTATTCTGACGAACATGAACATGAGGGCGAAGAAACACACTCTGACGAACTTGAACACGAAAGCGAGGAAGGGGCAAACGAAGATCATGTGCATGAAGACGATGGCCATGACCACGGAGATTTTGATCCATATGTATGGTTAGAGCCTGTTCTTGCCATTGACTCTGCTAACAATATTAAAAATTCGTTAAGTGATATAATGCCAGAACATGCTTCAGAGTTTGAATCTAATTTTCTTCAAATAAAAAGCGATTTAGAAAACCTAAATCAAGATATTAAATCAACCGTCGACAACTCCAAAACGAAGTATTTATTAGTATCTCATGTTGCATAGGATATTGGGAAAGAGGTTTATCTCCTTCACAGGAGCCTTCTCAGAAAGAATTACAAGAAATCGTTCAGGAATCAACAGAACCATGGCGTCCATTATGTGATTTTCGAGTAGAATCTAACTCCAAAAGTTGCAGAGATGATTCAAAAAGAAATCGGTACGAAGTCTCTTACTCTTCATAATCTAGAAGCGATAACAGACGAGAATATAAAAGAAGGTGATGATTATTTTAGCATCATGAGAAAAAATCTAGAAACCATTCAGAGCATTAAATGAATAAAATCAAACATAGTATAAGAGAAAAAATATTTTACATAGCTAGAATCCAAAACTTTCATAATCCTTCCATCTTTTTGTGGCAGGGCTTTCTTTACTATTAGTCATGTGAATTTAATTGTTAAAGTTTGCTATATATTATTAAGTAAATCTTTCATTCATACTCTATAACTTTCTAATATATTTTATGGAAGAAGCACTATATTATATTTTAAGGGAGGTACCTATGATTCGGATTATTCGAGGTTATATGATAGATATAACCGGTATTATCATAATAGCGCTAGCTCTTTTCATGTTTACTTTCAGTTCTAGTATAAAAGATACCTTTGTTATTCCACCGTCATTGTTAAATTTAAATACTATTTTTCTAAGTATTTTAATAGAAGCCCTGCCCTTTGTTTTAATTGGGGTCCTCATCGCTGGAGTGATCCAAATCTTTGTTACTGAGGAACATATTCAAAGGTGGATACCAAAGAATAAGGTTATGGCCGTAATCATGAGCTGTATTGTAGGAGCACTGTTTCCTGCCTGTGAATGTGGAATCGTCCCCATTGTTCGACGTTTAGTTGTAAAAGGAGTACCTATTCATGCTGCGATGGGTTTTATGTTAACAGGCCCTCTTATCAACCCGATTGTTATTGTTTCTACATATATGGCATTTGGAAATGATTTTAAAATCGCTGGATTACGTATGGGGTTAGGTTTTCTGGTGGCTATAATGGTTGCCTTTGCTGTCAGTTGGATTTTTAAAGGCAATCAATTTAAGGCTTCCATCATTTCAACCCATATTCACAGTAAAAATCAATCACTTTCCAAGCGTTTTTGGTCGATGCTCACACATTCAATTGATGAGTTTTTTGATATGGGGAAATACCTGGTTATGGGAGCTTTTTTAGCTGCTTTTGTACAAACCTATATGCCAGCAAAATCCTTGTTGGAGGCTGGAAACGGTCCGGCTTCTTCTTTATTTGTTATGATGGGATTGGCTTACGTTTTATCTCTATGTTCTGAAGCAGACGCGTTTATAGGAGCTTCCTTTAGCAGCATTTTTCCAGTTTCATCAATCCTTGGCTTCTTAATCTTCGGACCCATGATGGATTTAAAGAACACACTTATGATGCTGAGCGTTTTTCGATTTAAATTTGTTATGGTTTTGCTAGCATTGGTTGTTTCTATGGTGTTTATCACTTTAATGCTGATACAAAGCTTTTTATAGGAGGGGAAAATCATGCAAATCCAATTTCAGCAAGCTACTAGAGCTTTAATTTTACTAGCTTTTTCGGCCCTCATATTTAAGCTTCATTTCACCGGTGAAATTACAAAGTTCATTAACCCAAAATATGAAAGTTTAAGCCAAGTAGCTTCTGTAATATTTTTGATTTTGTTTTTTATTCAAATTACAAGGACATGGAAAGTAAAGAAAAGCAGCGATCATCATTGTGATCAGCACGACCATGACTGCGACCATAACCATGATCATGGAGATTCTTCTTTTAACACAAAAAAACTAATTTCGTATTTTATTATTGTGTTTCCATTACTAACTGGGTTTCTGCTTCCAGCCAAAGTACTCGATGCTTCTATTGCCAATAAGAAAGGGGCAATGCTGGCACTGTCAAACCAAAAACAAGCACCTAAAGAAGACAAAAATAAAGAAAACAGTAACCCTCCAGAAGAAATGGAAGAGAGTAACATAAATGGTCAGGCTAATCCCTCTATAGATGACAACCCTGTAGACCCAGCTCTTCTAGAAAACCAGCAGGAAGAAATCTCAGAGGAAGAATATAATCAACTGATACAACAGTTAGAACAAAACCAAAATATTGAGATGAATGACTATGTTTATGCAGCCTATTATGAAGAAATGAGTAAAGATATTAATAAGTTTAAGGGAAGAAAAATCGAATTAAAGGGCTTTGTTTATAAAGAAGATGGATTTGCTCAAAATCAGCTGGTGATTTCAAGATTTTTAATTACTCACTGTGTCGCAGACGCAAGTATTATTGGATTTCTTTCAGAGTTCCCAGAGGCTTCTTCCCTAGACAAGGATACATGGATCAAAGCAAATGGTGTAATAGAAATTACGACGTATAACGGGAAGGAGCTTCCTGTAATCAAAATTACTGATTGGGAAAAAATCAGTGAACCTAATGAGCCTTATCTCTATCCGATTAGTGTAAAAGTATTATAAAACATTTGCAAAAAGAAGCTGATTTCATCAGCTTCTTTTAATTTTATTTAACTTTTATAGTTTATGCAACTTGTTCGTCAATTGAAAGAAATAAGGTTTAAAATAAGAGTTGTTTTATAACTATTTTTTTGTATTACCATTTAATTGATAATAGGTTAATTAAAACATTTTGGAAGTATCTAATGAAAAATAAACAAGTTGATTGGTTTTTTTCTTGTCCGATGTTTGGAATTTATCTTATTAATGTGACTCTTTTGTGATTTTTGAGCAAAATGGGCGCTTAATTGAATAAGGATCACAGAAATGATCAATCTTTTTTATAAAGTTACAAATGTTAAGAAAAGAATTACAAAGAAATATTTGATTATTTAGAAAATTCGTGATAATATTTACGCATAAAAGAATCAATCGGCAATGGCGCCTGTTTCAATAGCTAATAACGAGCTATTGGTCAGGCGTCTTTTGCATTTTTCAGGGGGGATAATATGAATAATAGAACCAAATTAAAGACTTTATTTGGCATGATCGTTATTTGCTTGTTTTTGTCTGCTTCCTTAGGAGCGGCTGCAAGCGGAAAAGCAGTTTCGACTCCGCAAAAAAGGGAGGGCCATTGTATTCAAGTGTTGGATAAAGGAAAATGGGCTCCTGACACCTATAAGTCTGTTCAAAACCTAATTGATAAGCATGGTGCCGGAAGTAAAGGATACGATCCAAATCGAAAACCTTATGTTGTTTTTGATTGGGATCATACTAGCATCATGAATGATACGGAGGAGGCCCTCTTTCTTTATCAAATTGATCACTTGGCATATAACATGCAACCGGAAGAGTTTTATGAAGTGATCAAAAAGAATGTGCCGAATGGACCCTTTTCACACGAGTTTAAAAATCTTCAAGGAGATGCAGTCACTCTCAAGCAAATCGCCGAGGACCTGAAGCGCGATTACGAATTTCTTTATTCCAACTATAATGGGATGAATGGAAAAGAGCGGTTAGAAACGCTACATTCAACTGATCAATTTAAAGATTTTAAAGCGAAAATGTACTTTCTTTATGAAGCAATTGGGGAAACATACGGTGTTGAAATCGGATATCCATGGGTGCTTTATTTATTTGCCAACATGTCGACCGAGAAAGTTCAGCAGCTTGCAGAGGCTTCAAATGATTATAATTTAGGGGCGGAAATGGCATCGGTGACGCTTATAAGTCCTGGGTCCATGTTAGGAAAAGCCGGTACTGTTCAAGTTACCTATACAACAGGACTGCGTCTGGCCTCGGAAATCGCAAACTTAATGCATACTTTTATGGAGAATGGGATTGACGTTTATGTTATTTCGGCTTCGATGGAAGAAGTGGTGGAGGTATTTACGTCAAATCCAAAATACGGCTACAACCTTCCAAAGGAAAATGTCTTTGGGATGAGATTAAAAACGAAGGAAGGAATTACTCAAGCAGAATATGAAGACAATTGGCCGATTACTGCTCGGGAAGGTAAGGTGGAAGTGATCGAACACGCCATCTCCAAAACGCGGGGCGGATACGGTCCGATATTCGTAGCGGGAGACAGCAGCACAGATTATGAAATGCTGACAATTAAGAGTTTGAAACTCGGTTTAATTATCAACCGCCTCAAAACAGGTGATATCGGCAAGCTTGCGAAAACAGCTGCAGAACGGATGGGCAAAAACAACCCGAAATATGTTCTCCAAGGAAGAAATGAGAATACAGGCTTATGGATACCGACTGAATACACGATCAAGCTTGGGTCAAATGAAGAAAAATTGTTGGCGAATCCATAAAAAGATTCGTCCCAGTAAATTCAGTCACACTCGGAGTATAAAATAAAGATTGATGATGACATCTTACACTCACTTTTATACATTCAAGTTTCCAAAACATAACCAAAATCAGTGTAAATCATGCACATTTAAGGGGCATTTAATAATGGAATAAGACTTACAAACAAAACTGGATATTTATATTAATATTGGTGTGAGAATGTGAAAAAATGTACTTAAACCAAAGGGGCTGCTTAGTGCAAAAGGACATATTTAAATGTTTAATAAAAAATAACAGTTTTGTTTTCCTTCTTTTAGAAGATAATGAAGAATCACTTGGATAAAAATATGTTGACTGAACAGTATGCTTCCGCGTACAATGAGATAAGTTATTAGTTAATTCAGAAAATTTAAAAAGAAGAGCTTGACAGAGGAGCCTGACACCAGGCAATCATTTACGAGTTTACAGAAAAAAAAGAGGAAGAATCCTCATAAAAAAGCGATCCAATGCGAATGAATTGGCGTTATGGAAAAGGAAAAGTCCGTTTAATGGAGTTGCAAAAAATTGTAGAAAACCACATTTAAATAATTAAAAGCCTATAGTTATATAGTGAAAATAGGGGGCTGTATTGATGACGGGATCCGTCTGTCAATATGGCCTCCTTTTTATTGTTTTAAAAAAGAATGAGGGGGTGTAGGAAATGATTGTGTGACGGGCGAGTCCTTAACAATTAAAGAGACGAAAAAAGTATTATATGGTAATGCGTTTGTCGGCTTCAGCCGAGGAGGATTTAAGTTTTTAAAACTAAATTAATTTGAAAGCGTTTACTTTTTTCATCTTTTTATATGACTAGTTTTTTAAAGATTTTTAAAGAACAATACGAGGGGGGATTATTTTTGGAAGAGTTCGTTAATGGATTAAATGGATTGTTATGGAGTACTCCTGTTATTTATGCGTTAATGGGTGTTGGGGTATTTTTTTCAATTTTAACACGTTTTGTGCAGGTCAGACGGGTGCGTTAGCTGAAGATCGGGGCTGTCTTTAAGGCAGTTTTTTCTTATGGGGGTGTCATCAAAAAGGTCGGGCAAATACTGCCCGACCTTTCAACTATACCACACCACATAGTTAATGGGATATTTATAATAATATAAAAATATCATTCCTCAATATGTATGTAGATTAGTTTTACTTTGCAAATAAGTGGTTGCCTATTCTAATGACTGTTTTCCTTGTGAAAATCCATTCATCTGTTGCCGAGAACGGATTATAATAATAAACAGAACCATGAGTAGGATCCCAACCTTGTAAGGCATCAATAACAGCACGATAAGAATAGCTATTTGGGGTCAAATAATATTGCCCATCATGCACAGCTGTAAAAGCATTTGTCTGGAAAATAACATCGTAAGTATTTTTAGGAAAACCTGGCGTTGACATTCGGTTCAAAATTACTGCAGCGACAGCTACTTTTCCTTCATAAGTTTCTCCTCGAGCTTCTCCATAAACAACCCTGGCCATCATTTCAATACTATTTAATTTTTGTTGTGTTTGGAATCCGAAAACTCCATCTGGTAATATTCCAGAATCTAGTTGAAGTTTTTTCACTGCATGATCAGTAATTGATCCATAATACCCTGTTGGTTGACTGTTAAAGTAACCCATTTTCTTTAAATTTTCTTGTAAGTCATAAACTGCTTGTCCTTGACTTCCATTGTGCAAAATTTCTTGAGCATAGATTGAATTTGGTATAAAAAACATGAAACAAATAAAAACAACAAACGACATTTTTTTTACATTTAACATCAAATAGTACCACATCCTTCGATTCATTTTCCTACTATTCTACTTTATCATACAAGAAAAATAGATTTATCTTACATTATTCCTATTTTAAACCAAAACTTAAGAAATTTTCAGACGAATTTGTCTGTTTATTGGGGTACCGCCTATCGCCATCAAGCTAAGAAAAAGATTATACCCATAACGAAAAAATAAGCTATTCTTTCTGTAAATGCTGCTGAAGATAGCTTTTTTCGTTTTGGGGTATAAAGACATTTTATCTTGATGGGCATGCGGCAAGACCCCTTATGCAACTGATATGAACGAAACTGTCAACCCACCACACACCCAAATGTTTTAAATGGTGTTTTATTCAGCTATGAATAGAGTTATTCCTTGTTCAACTTATAAACCAAATATCCTTTCGAATTTAGCTTGTCAAGGGCGTACTTTCCCTTGATAAGCTAAATCGAAATGGATACAATTCTAAAAGTTGAAAAAGGATAACCTTAAAAACTTGGCACGAAGGCAAAAACGTTGACGGTGGTATACAAACTGATATGCGTGGGTTGGTTACCACATTTCACTCCATCCGTCACGGAGCTGCCTCGGACTAACAGTCCCTAGACCTAGTGCATAGTTGCACATGAGGGTTCTCCTTCCCGGGGGGTTGCCTTCGAGCCAAATCTTCAATTCTAAATCACAAAATTATGATTCGATAAAATCATTTTTTACATAATCTTACTTTCAATCTACTTAAGCAACATTCGATACACTTACTTGCTTATTCTCAATGGCACAACCGATAGCCCAAATAAAATCAAGTAATTCTCTGGCTACTGCAACAACAGCTACTTTTCCACCTTTTCCTTTAGCAGAGATGCGATGATATTTCATATGAAGACGGTGTTGAGCTTTCCAAGCAATACGTTTTGCCTCTGGATCTTGACCTTCTTGACGTTTAAGCAATTCACCTTTAAGAGATGGTTGATGGCGATAAGACCAACAAACTTGTACTATGGAACGACGAATTTGGGAGTTTCCGGTTTTCGTAATGGAACCTTGCCAACGACTAGACCCACTCGAGTATTCCTTTGGAACAAGTCCAGCATAGGACATCAGTTGTCTTGGGTTTGAAAAGCGAGAAAACTGTCCAATTTCAGCTACCAAAGTAACAGCTGTGACTTCTGCGACTCCTCTTAAAGTTTGAAGAGCTTGAATTACCGGAGCATGTTCACTTTGAAGGGCTTCTTCATGGATCTGAGCTTCGATTCGTTTCATACGATCTTCAACCTCATTGATTGCATGAAGATATTCTTGAAAAACAATACGTTGAGAAGCTCTTTCAAACGTTAATCGTTTTAACCATTCACGATGTTTTACGGACCAATTTCTAACTCCTTGCGGAGGACGTATTCCATGGCGAAGTAAGAAGTGAATAAGTCTCTGGCGAGAACTTTGTAAATCCTCACGAGCATCATGACGAGCACGAATTAAGTCTCTCAATGCTTCATGATCTTCATCTGAAACCCATACAGAAGTAAGCTCTCCAGCGCGAAGTAGCTGAGCTAATCTAATAGAATCTCTTTTATCTGTTTTCACACGATCGCCCGATCGCTTTGGAATAAGGGAGGGTGCGACAACCATACAATCAATGTCCATAGATAGAAGAAATCGATAAATTCCATACCCAGAAGATCCTGCTTCATAACATACTAATAGGCTTTCAGGCTTCCCTAACTTTTTCATCAATTTGCGAATATCCTCTGGTTTATTTTGAATAGTTCCATGAAATCTAGGTTCACCACGACCAGAATCAGCAATCGCAACAGCAATTGAATCTTTAGATACGTCTAAACCAACAAATTTTTGAACATCCTTCATAATATAGGCTCCTTTTCGAGTGTAGCTCTACACTTGGTTTTTTATTTTTGGTAGTAACATTATGACCAAGTGCAATCTACGTTAAGCGATGGGAGCCGTTTTCGTTCATTATGACTATCGGGGCAGGTTAGTTGAACAAGGTTAATGGATAACGCTCATGATACTATTTAGTTAATAAGAGTAATCTAGATAGAGAGGAGCTTTAATAAGTGCTCAAAAATAGAAAAGTAATCGTAACAGGCGCGGCTTCTGGAATAGGCAAAGAAATTGTCAAACAATGCTTACATGAGGGGGCTTCAGTAATTGCATGCGATATTAATGAACATTCCTTATATGATTTAAAACGATCAACTGATGATTGCTGTGTTTTACATACATATCAGTTAGATGTAAGTAACCATGAAGAGGTCGTTAAATTTTTTGTATATGTTGAAGCAGAACATGCTGATGTAGATGGTTTAGTTAATAATGCGGGGATTTATTTGGCGAAAAATATACTAGATTATCAAGTAGATGAAATTGATAAAGTCCTAGATATAAATGTTAAGGGGTTTATTTATCTCTCACAAATGTTCGGTAAAAAATTGTTCCAAAGCCAACGTAAGGGAGTTATCATTAATATGTCTTCAGTGTCAGCAATGGAGGGTAGTTCAGATGCAATTTATGGGTTATCAAAGGCTGCCATATTAAGTTTAACTAAAAGCTGTGCAATGAATTTCTCACCATACATCCGAGTTAATGCTGTTGCTCCTACGATGGTTAATACTCCCATGATGGGTACAATACCTGATTGGAGAAAAGAGGAGTATTTAAGTAACCAACTTATCAATACGCCTGTCCTGCCTGAAGATGTGGCTGATACTGTTGTCTTCTTATTATCAGATAGAGCCAAGCATTATACAGGCTCAACATTCGATATTAATAATGGAGGATATCTAAGATAGTTCTGCTGCTTGTTAAACTACAGGTACGTTTGTTGAGATCCCGGGGCTGCCATTTGGTGGCCTTTTTGCTTAATGAACTAACGGGGCAGGATTGTTGAACAAAAGGTATCATATTCTTGTATTTCATTTAGGAGGCTTAGATATGAATGATTACGGATATTTTGACAATAAAAATTATACGGGTAACCACCTACATATAGACAATTACAAAAACGAGTTTACTCCTTATATCGAGGCCATTGCTTGGGAAAGACAAGATAAAACAATGGATATATTTTTCGATGATTTTGAAAATGAAAAGGAGTTTAACACATTATTTGGAGCTAAGGAACGTTATTATGATGACTTTATGGGGGTATTTTTAGGTAATGTAAAAACAGACGAACAAGCTTATGAAATGTTTCGTAATTGGGTCGATACAGTGCTATATCCGTTTAGAAATGGAACTAATAAAATGTAATTTAGTTAAACTTACGGGTGCTTTAGCTGAAGATCAGAGCTGTCTTTAAGGCAGCTCTTTCTTTATTCAACAATTGGGCCATTTAATGGAATAAGGCTTATTGAACGGGTAGATTTTAAAAAAGTATTATTAAATACTTCATAAAACATAAAGGTAAATTGTGGTAATATGGATAAAATACTTAGAAGTCCAAGGAGAGTGTTATTAGTTGCTTGATTATAAGCGTTCTTTGTCGTTAGATTTCGAGGAATCTTCGTATATTGAAAAGGATGGTTATACGCTTAGAGATGTGTCTTATTTAAGTCCGTATGGTGGTAAAGTACCCGCATATCTGGTCGTTCCAAAAACAGACGGACCTTTCCCAGCAGTTGTTTTTATGCATCCAGGTCAAGGCAACCGAACAACATTTTTGTCAGAAGCTGAAGCTTTAGCTTTAAAAGATATAGTTTCTCTTTTAATCGCTGCACCTGTCATGCGAAACGATTATCCAAAAGATTTATCTGAGGAACAGATGTTAAATCTCATGGTAGAGACAATAACTAATATTGGACAATATACTCAGACAGTTATTGACATTCAAAGGGGAGTTGACCTTCTTTGTAGTTTAGAAAATATTGATATAAATCGTCTTGCCTATATTGGACATAGTTTGGGGGCTACTTGGGGTGGAGTTCTCGCTGGCGTCGAAGAACGTATTAAATCATATGTTTTAATGGCTGGATTCTCTAGTGTGTCTGAGTGGCATAAAACGAGTGAGCATCCATTAGCGACACTGATTCGTGCCAAGCTTTCAAGTGAGCAGTTTAATAAATTTATTTCAGAATTGGAACCATTAGATGCAATTCATTATATAAATAAAGCTACGCCTGCATCACTGTTATTTCAATTTGTTCATGATGACGAATTTGTACCAAAACATCAAGCAGATACATTCTATTCTGTTGCAAGTTCACCAAAGGAAATTTCTTGGTATAAAACTGATCATCTGTTTACGAGTTGCGATTCTGCCTATCAAGAGCGTACAAAATGGATTATCAAGCAATTAGGACTTAACAATAATTAATCTATTTGAGACTTTTGAACCCGTTTCAACGATCTAAGTATTCCAGAATAGGGGGCGATTCTGGAATAAGTTTCGCTTTTCTTAAGGAACTAACGGGGCAGGTTACTTCAATAAGGGTAACAACTAAAAGAGATGTTAAAATGGAAATATTAAAGTGGAAAATCCTTGTGGGGAGGTATATAAATTGGGCAGAGAAATACATTTTGGTGAAAATGAACTTATCTTAAAGTTAACAGGTTTAACTGGATACTTTGCTTTGAAACGAAAAGTTCAAATTCCTTACCACACAATAAATGATGTATTAGTTGATTATTTTGACGCACCACAATGGATGCTAAGGATGCCTGGTACTTCATTTTCCCCATTAAATATTTTTGAGGGTAGTTTTAAATATTCGGATGAATGGTACTTCTTATCCTATGAATGTAGGGAACCACTAGTCATAATTGAGTTGAATGGACATAAAAAGTATAAATATGTCATTTTTCAAATCCATAACCCAACTGATGCTGCCTCAGAACTAAGGAAACGTTTAAGAGATAATTAAAGAAATCCAAAAATGTTCATCTCTCTTATTGAACAAACGGGCGCGAGAGTTATAGATTGGGATCGCTGCGGTGATCCCTTTTTTACTGCACTAACGGGGCAGATTAGTTCAAGAAGACATCTCTGTACTGTTTATATAAAATTAGATTAAAAACGAATAGGGGATAGCAACTTGGAAGTTGAATATTTTAGATTTTATGAAAGACCAATTAAAGCAGTAGACCTTATGAAACTTTATAATGATGCAGGTTGGTGGGAGGAAAGAAAAGAACAAGATATTGAAGAAATGTTAAAACGGGAAATCTCAATCGGTGTTTGGAAAGACGGTACTCTTATTGGGTTTGCAAGAGCTGTTTCAGACGGTAAATTTAGAGCCTACATTGAAGATGTTGTTATACATAAAGCATTTCAAAAGTCTGGTATTGGAAGGAACCTTGTATCAAAATTGTTAGACGAACTATCTCATATTGATGTTATTAGCTTGTTTTGCGAAGAAAATTTAATTCCTTTTTACGAAAAAAATCACTTTAAATACAGTAAATCACAATTTGTATTACATAGAAAATGATAACAACTTATAAAGCAAAAGGGTTCTTTACAATGACTGGGGTTGCTGTGACAGCCTGTTCCTTAATGAACTAACGGGTGCTTTACTTCAATAAGGGAGTTGCTTTGGCAGCTCTTTTTATTATGGAGCTAAAGGGGGGATAGTTAAAGATAAGCTGGAACTATTATGTAATGTTAACGTCTAAATTTATGGAGGTGTATGATGAAAAAGATAATAAATTTTACTTCTCTTTTTGTCTTTATGGTGTTATTGGTCGGTTGTATGGGGGAAGAAAAAGGACAATTAACAAGAGTAGATGTTCAAAAAATTTCAATAGAAGGAAATTACGAAGATGTTGTAATGATAACAGATAGTGAATCAATAGAGCTGTTAAGGCAGTCATTTGAACAAATCAAATGGGATGATAAAGTGGTTAAAATGGCTAGAAAACCAGATGTAAAAGCTACTTTGTTTTATACTTTTGATAAAGTAATCAATCTTCGTATGTATATTGAGTTGCTTTTTCATTACCAGGGACACCTCTCTGATTTGGAAGATCGTATAGTGGAGTGGCCCTGGCAAATGAACTGGAAGAATATAAGATCATCCAATCGATTTCCGGTATAGGAGAAAAAATCGCAGCCACGAATATCTCTGAAATTGGTGAAATCGATCGGTTTAATCATCCGAAAAAACTGGTTGCCTTCGCTGGAGTAGATCCAAGCAGGTAAGTTTACGGCAACCATTAATCGTATGACTAAAAGAGGTTCGAGCAGATTACGTCATTCTCTGTATCTTGCCGTATTATGCGGCATAAGAAGTTCAAGGAACAAAAAGCTTAAAGCCTTCTATGATAAGAAAAAATCAGAAGGAAAACCGGCCAAAGTGTCAATCGTTGCCTGTATGAATAAGTTACTTCATTGGATTTACGCTTTATTAAAGAGAAAAGAAGCATTCCTAGATTTAGCCTGATTAACGATTTTGTGAAACAGAGAAAAATCCTTCCAAAAGGGTTTTGGAGGGTTATTTGTCATGAACAAAAATAGTATATCATAAGGGAAATGAAAATTTTAGAGAAAGATATTGACATCCTATTAGCTGGTTTAGTTCATTAAGGATCACAAAATGATTCATCTTCTTTATAAAAGAATAATCCAATTTAATAGTATAAGGGCATGTTTTGTTTTGATTAATATTTTTTCAAAACATGCCTTTTCTATTTATTCATTTATCAAGGTTTCTTGGATTAATTTGATCAAACTTTGTTTCAAATCTACAATAAGATAGATTTTATTAGGAAGAATAATGAACGTGAATGATAACAAAAAAACTTATTTCAAAGCGCTATGACATGTGTTCAGAAAAGGACGAGATTTTTAGAACATAGATGGCAGATGTACAACCTAAAAAATGCACGTTGTGAAATCAAACAATAAAGTCATTGAGATTTACTATTAAAATGTAAAGAAGGCACTGCTTAAATTGTGGTACCTCCTTTTAAAGTTCAATAAAAGTAGTCAACTTTAATTTTGAAATCAGAGCAGATATTAAAGTTTTTTAAACAATAATAAAACTTTTTAAAAATGTTCACATGTTATTCCCAGAATCGGGCCATTTAATGGGGTAAGAGGTTGGATATTACTTCTATTTTTTATGTAGCTAACATTGTTCTAAAGTAGCCGAAAACGTTGATTTATCAGAGATGTATAAAATCCTACATAAAAAAGTTCCTTTTACTTCTTGACTACAAAATTTAACCTATATCACGACTTAATTTGTTATGATGCAGTTAATTATTCTTTCTATATTATTAATTTATTTAACAATACCATGTTGGATAATCTCCACATCTACCTTTGATTTGAATTTAACATCTTTAAAATAGTTTGTCTTATCTTTTTCTTTCCAGGTATCATGGTGAAAAGCGATCAGTCTTCTTCCAATACCAAACGCATCACAGTTGGCTTCTTGTAGTTTTTTAATCACTCCTTCAGCATTATTAGTAAAGATATTTGATAATTTTTTGTTTAGTTGATCAACTTTCTTAGGTACATTCCCTATAGGATATTCTTCTACTATTACTTTTAAATGTAAGTTTAAATTTACAAAAACTTCTCCTCTGTCATTCACAGAAACATTTAAAGTCTGTTTAATATGATCGACATTCAGAGAAATAAAATTCACCATTTTTAATTCTTCAATTCCGTTTACATTTTGTGTAAAACGCGCATATTTCCCTTGCTTATTATTTAGTAAAAGAAAAAGAGTGGATTCTACTTGAGATAGAGTTCCTGATAATTTCCTCTCATCAAATAATGCTACACCTGCCACATCTATAGTAGTACCATTACGACCTATCTCTAATAAGGGAAGAACAATATCTTCACCTGGATCAAGTAACTCTGAAGCCAGAGTCTGGATGCTTTCTTCAGGAATGATTGTATTTGTTTCAGTACTTCGGATTAGATATAAGATGTTTTGACTAATGTTTGATTCTACTCTAGGTTGAATACTGAGTGTATCAAATGCTTTTCCTTTTACAACTGCTAATTTAGCACTTAAGGAACTTCGGGGATCGCGCCAAATTACATCTAAAGAAGGATAAATGTCACCTTTTGCAAATTGTTCACCGAATAATACAAGTTTATTTTTCGAAGAATCTAAATTACCGGGTATCTCTGTATTTAATTTCAAGCGTCCTTCTCTTGGAGTATTTGCCACTGTAGATAAATTTTCACTATTAATAGCTTCAGTTTCTTGTCCTGAATCAATTGAGTTTCTATATATATTTGGTATTGCAAATCCTAATAAAAATTCCCCTTCATCAGTCTGATCAAAAGTTATAGTTTGTATTAAAGTAGCATCTTTCATTAAATTTTGATCCCAGCATCCTGTTGTTAACAATAAACATATACTAATCATAAATAACCTTTTGATTTTCATACATTATAATCTCCATGTCTTTTATTAGGAAGGAAAAATGAAAGCAAAAATAAACATAATGGTATGACCACAATAAAGCTAAAATGTGCAGGTTCCATAAGCTTATTAAATTTTTCAAGGTCAGTTTCATTGTCGGGAAGAAGAGCAATAATAAAAATAATCCCGGCAGTGTATGGAAGAAATGCAGCATGATTGGCACGTTCAAAAAGGTATTTAAGGCCATGTGAAGAAAGAAAAAGCCAGGTTGCAATAGATGTAGCAACAGATATGATCCAGATAGATAAGAAAAATAAATCGATTCGTTCGATGATTTGAAAGGAATAGGCTTTGATCATATACAATAAAGGCTGTGGAGTAAGATATAGATCTTGCCTATTTTCGAAAAAGACCAGACTAGCAAACACCAGATATGTATAAAATAGAGTTACGAAAAGGTGGGCAGATGAAATCGCAATTAGTTTACGGGTTTCAGATGCTTTTACATAAGGGTAGAGAAAAAGCATAAACTCAAACCCTAACATCGAAAATGTTGCTTCTTTAGAACCCTTTATCATATTTGATATGCCGGATTGACCAATTGGCAATAGATATAAAAAATTAGCATCTTTTAGCGAATATGTAATTAGACCAAATAGAATAATTAACATTGGAGTAACGAGTACATAAAAACGAGCCATGCTTCGTAAATTATCTTTAACAAGATATACGCAAACTCCTAACATTAATAAAATTAATATCCAGTTTGGCGTCCTTTGTAAGATCCATATATCGATGATTTGACTAAAACGGGATAAAACTAAACTACCTGTAACAACAAAGTACAGGGTGTAACATAAAATGACGGCCTTTCCTAGCCTTTTCCCTAGTATATGAGGAATGATTTCATAAATTGTTAAAGATGGAAATCTTCTGCAAAGCCCCCATAATACCAAAATAATGACTTGTATGATTAGTCCTGCAATTAAAATAGATATCCACCCATCATTCTTAGAAATTAACGAGACATCATGAGGTAATGATAAAATTCCAACTCCGATTTGAGATTGAATGATCATAAAAAAAAGCTGTGTTTTTGAAATACTACTTTCTTTTGTTATCATTGGATTTCCATCCCCTTGAAAAATTTTGTTGTTTAATATGTTTAGGATGTGAATCTAAAGGTCTTGTATTCAATTTCCAAATTGGCAAACGCAAAAAAGTATCCTTGATGTCTTTTATTCTAAGTGGAGCAAGTGGAGCAAAGTAGGGTGTACCAAATGACTCTAACTTGCATAAATGAGCTAAAAGCACAATAAAACCAAAGACTATTCCAACGAATCCAAATGAGGCAGCCAGAAACATGAACGGATAACGTAACAATCGAACTGCGTCGCTCATTCCATGTGATGGAACACAAAAAGAAGAAATAGCAGTTAAGGCAACAACGACAATCATTGTAGTCGAGATAAGCCCTGCTTGAACGATGGCGTCCCCAATAACAAGGCCTCCAACTATCCCAATTGTTTGGCCAATTCTTGAGGGAAGACGTATTCCAGCTTCGCGAATCAACTCAATGGTTAATTCCATAAGTAATGCTTCGATTAATGGGGGAAAAGGAATTTTATTAATTGAACTTCCGACAGGGTTTACAAGTTCGTCAGGCAGCACTTCAAAGTGAAATGCAATAACAGCAATATAAAAAGCTGGCAATAGAATCGAGATCAAAAAACTTGCATGTCGAATTGAACGGATAAACGTACCAATCATCCATCGAGAATTATAATCGTCAGGTGATTGATAAAAAGCAAAAAATGTAACCGGCAAAAGTAAAGCAGTTGGGTTTCCATCCATGAAGACAGCAACTCTGCCTTCATTTAAATGTCCAATTACACGATCTACTCTTTCTGTATTTAATAATTGAGGAAAAGGTGATATTGTAGAATCTTCTATTAATTCCTCCAAGAATCCAATATTTAAAACGTTATCCATCGAAATGGAATTTAATCTGCGTTCAAATTCAAAGATTACTTCTTCATTTGCAAGATTATTTAAATACACAAGTGCTATTTTTGATTTAACTTGTATTCCAACTGGGAAATATTTCATGAGTAGATTAGGACTTTTCATTGTTTTTCTAAGTAAATGTAGGTTCGTTAAAAGGTTTTCAATAAATCCATCATGAGAACCCTGGACAATCTTTTCGTTTTCTGGTTCTGTAACAGAACGGTCCTTAGACATAGAGACATCAACTAAATAAAGCTTTTCATAACCATCTAAACTCAAAACACAAGAGCCTTTTAAAAGTGCATCCTCGACCTGATTGAAAACTGTTGTAGCCTGAAAATTAGTACTAAGCACCTTTTGAATTGTTTCTGAATTCGATTCTAAACAAGGTTTCAAAGCGTCTCTTAGTATTTTTTCCTTATCTACCATAGTTTCGAGATAAATAAGTACACCTCGTACTGTTTCCGTTTTTAATTCCTTTACAACTAAATCTTCTGTGTTAGAAAAGATTTGTTTTATTGTGGAGATATTTTCATTAACTTTAGAGAAAACTTCTTTAGAGGGTTGAGGTATTTGCTTTGAAGGAAGATAGTCATTATTTACCTTGTTATATTTTAGTAAATGTTTAATGAACTTCATTAAATTTAAGCTCCTATATTTATTTATAGGGTATTTTCTCCAATAATTATCAATGTATGTACCAAATAATAATAATGAATGGATTTTGATATGATTCCTTGTGTCAAAATCTTCATTGTTTAATTAAGCAGCACGAGACAGTCTTGTTATTGAATAAAATAAACTCTAGTCTAGCAACGAATAATTATAGTTGCTGAGTTTGAACGTGATCTAATTAAAGATAGAACTACTGAGGGACGTAAAGGGAGGGATGAGGAAGGACGTTAAGAAGTCGTTAAAGCTCTGATGAAAGTGAATCTAACCGTTTAAGTGTTAATGATATAGCTAAAATGACTGGCGTTCCACGTTCCACTATTAACGCTAAAGTGAAAGAGATGACTAGCAAATAGCTAATCGTCTTTTTTGAACTATCGGGGCAGGATAGTTCAAGAAGCTGATAATACTAATAAGCCAGCGAAAACAATGGTTTCACGTGGTAATATAATTAAAATAAACTATTCGAACCTTTTAAGAGAGGCGATTAAAATGAAAGTAGAAATAAGCTACTTCCCTCCCGAAAAAATAATAACTGTGCCGGGGGAAGAAGCCACTTATCCTTTTGAGATTAACGGTGAGTTCCAATATATCGTAGAGTTTTCTTGTTATACTGATAGTGATTATACAAATACCCATGAAGAATTTTTTTTCAATTGGATGGATAGCCCAGATTATTACCCTATTTATTCGCTTGCGGAAATCTATGATTTTCAACAAGCAGAGTACGAAGAGCTGTTTAAGATGCAAAATATAGAGTTTAATTATATGAAGGGGAGTCGTAAAGACACGTTCTTTGTAAAGGCAATTATACGCAGCCCGCAACAATTTAAAGAATATTATCCTTATTTATACGGGAATGGAAGCATGTTGAACTTATCATTATGGTCCCTAAAACAGGATGTATTCAGACTAGAGGAAAGGGAATATGAGTCACCTTATCCTGTAAAAAAGACTAAAAAAAACCGAACCAGACTAGTTAAATTAAAGTGGATAGCCAATACCCCGATAGCAACTTTAACTGAAAGTTCCACTATGTTTTGGGTTGGGTATGATGGTGACTATATTACCGCGTTCTCAAATGATGAACACTTTTCAACAATAGACTCTCTTCAAAAAATAATACCAGAAAAGGTCGAGCTGGTAACTGATGATTAGGAGGAAGAGTAGTGTTCTCCCATTCCATAACCTTATTGAACTAAAAGGTGTTTTACTTCATTAAGAGGGTTGCTTTGGCAGCTCTTTTTCTTATGGAACTAACGGGGCAGTTTAGTTGAACAAGGAATCCGAAAATTTTGTTAAAATATAGAAGAATAGTACCGTACATTCGAGGGGAATGGTTTTGAAAAAATTTTTACAGGTAATGTTTTTGTTATTTATTTTAATAATTGGTTTAATTCTATTAAGATTCGGAAGTGCATTGTTTCAGGAGGGGAATCCTACACCTATACTTACATCAATAATGAATCTAGAATTGGAAAAAAGTGATTACGAACTGTTTTCTGAAACAAATATTCATAATAAGTATGTATCAGACAATACAGGAATTTATCGATACGATGTAATAAAGGGGTTTATGAAGGAAAAGGGATGGGATTTTAAAGAACAAATGGGTTCGGGACTTGTCTTTAAGAAGGATGAACAGACCATTGTAGTAGAAACCAGACAATATTCAAAACATTATATCCTTTGGAATATTCCAAAGGAGGTTTTAAGCTAACGGGTGTTTGAGTTGAATACCAGGGGTGCTGCGGCAATCCTTTTCTTATCGACTAAACCAGCTAATAGTTAGTCAACATTTTTCAATGAAAACTTAAAATATTTCATGCTATACTAAATTTGTGCATGCCAAATAACCTTCCAATGAACCGTATTTGGAAAGTTTTGTGCTATTTAGTTATACTTTTAAACTAGGTTAGATCTTGGAAAGT